>NZ_LMNR01000002.1:410898-497739 GCF_001423045.1 Rathayibacter sp. Leaf296 | reverse complement strand
CCCCGGTCGGCGCATGCGCGCAGGGCGCCGTCTCCTCGGAGGCGGCGCCCTTCGCCGTTCCCGGGCCGTGTCTCCGCGGGCCGGGATCCGGCCGGGCTCTAGAATCGGGGCGTGTCCGCTCCTGATCCGCTCGCAGGCCTGCCCGCCCGCGACGTGCCGCCGAGCGAGGTCTCGCTCAGCGAGCTGCTGAGCGACTTCGTCTCGGTCACTCACCGCATCACCCGCCTCGCCGCCCAGGCCACCGACAACCAGGAGTCGCAGGCCGTCTGGCGCACGCTCTCGGTCCTGCTGTCGATGGGCCCGATGCGCCTGGGCGAGCTCGCCTCGCAGAGCCGCGTCTCGCAGCCCACGATGACCAAGATCGTCAAGAACCTCGTCGACAGCGGCTGGCTCGCCCGCATCGCCGATCCGGCCGACGCCCGCGCCTGGCAGATCCAGCTCACCGAGGTCGGCGCCGGCGCCCTCGCGGCCTGGCGCTCCCAGCTGGGCGACGCCCTCACGCCGATCTTCGCCGACCTCGCCCCCGAGGACCGCCGTGTCCTCGAGCGCGCCGTCGAGATCATGCACGAGCGCCTGGTGGTCGGCCCCCGCCTCTGACTCGACGGCGATCGAGCGTCTCGCGCCATCGAGAGCCTTTCCAGAGCAATCCTCATCGCTTTCGCATTTCGAGCGATATCGTCAACTTTGTGAAATCCACGATCCCTTCCCTGTCGCCGATCCTGCGATCCGATCTCCAGGGCGATCTGCTCGCCGAAGTGCTGCTCGACGCTGACCGCGAGAGCACACTCACCGAGCTCGCCGGCCGGATAGGCACGTCCGTCCCCTCGGTGCTCCGCGAGATCGACCGACTCGTCGCGAGCGGCTTCGTTCTCGAGCGCCGATCCGGACGGAACCGGTACGTGCGGTCCAACCCCGACCATCCGCTCGCTGCACCCGTCACGGAGATAGTCGAGTACGCGTACGGGCCGCGAATCGTCCTCGCGCGAGAGTTCGGCTCCGTCTCCGGGATCGATCAGGCGTACATCTACGGGTCCTGGGCTGCGCGCCATTCAGGCGAGTCGGGCCCGGATCCTCGTGACATCGACGTCCTGGTGATCGGTCGACCCGATCGCGCCGGCCTGCTCGACGCCGCGACCGCTGCCGAGGCACGGCTCCGCCGAGAAGTGAACACCCGGACGGTGAATCCTGAGCGGTGGGAGGCCGACGACGATCCGTTCCTGCACGGCGTCCGGCGCAGGCCTCTCGTCCGTCTCGAGCTCCCTGCCGGAGAGGCGCGATGACGCGGATGCTGCACTGGGACAAGGGCCGTGAGGCGATCGACGCCATGCTGGCCCGTCGGCACCTCGAGCAGGTGCCGTCCAATGCCGACCACGCGCAGCGGCTCCTCGCTCAGGCCCGCACGCACATCGCGTCGGCGTCGGCGCTCCGCTCCTCCGACAGCGAACTCGCCTTCTGCGCGGCGTACGACTCCGCGCGGAAGGCCCTCACCGCGCTCCTGGCCGTGCAAGGTCTTCGTCCCACATCCTCCGGCGGGCACGTGGTGGTCTACCGAGCGGCACTCGCGCAGTTCGACCCTCCGCTGGGCGGCACCATCAAGCCGTTCGAGTGGATGAGTCGCACGCGCAACGACGTGGAGTATCCGCGGATGGATGCGCCCGGAGTCGACCCCGACGAAGTGGATGACGCGATCTCCGCTGCCGGGAGCATCGTCGAGATGGTGAGCCGACTCGCTGAGACCATGCCGCCGTACGGAAGGTGAGATCCTCGCGCGTCGGTCCTCCCCGCCCCCGACTCTGGCCGCCGGGCGGCGCGCGCGGCACACTGAGCGGATGCGCATGCGACTCGAGCTCGTCCCCCTGCCCGTCGCCGATGTCGATCGGGCGGTGGCGTTCTACAGCGGCGTCGTCGGGTTCGAGGTCGACCACGACGTCCGGCCGACCGAGGGGATGCGCATCGTGCAGCTGACTCCGCCCGGCTCGGCCTGCTCGGTCGTCCTCGGCACCGGCATGGGCCTGGACCCGGCGGACGGCGTGGTCCGCAACCTCCACCTCGTGGTGGACGACCTCGCCCAGGTCCGCGCCGAGCTCGTGTCCCGCGGGCTCGACGTCAGCGAGGTGCACGACATGGGCGGCGTGCTCTACGCGTACTTCGCCGATCCGGACGGCAACTCGTGGGCGCTGCAGCAGATCGGCGCCGGCGCCCGCCCTCCGGCCTGAACGGTGCTCAGCCCTCGGGCCAATCCACGCGGGCCTGCACCTCGGGGTGCTTGCGGAGCCACGCGGCGATGAACGGGCAGCGGGGGACGACCGTGCCACCCGCGTCCGTCACGGCGGCGACCGCCGCGCGGGCGAGGGCGCTGCCGAGGCCGTGGCCCTCCCAGGCGTCCTCGACGACGGTGTGGGTGAAGACGACGCGGTCGCCGCGGAGGGAGTACACGGCGTAGCCCGCCGTCTCGCCTCCGATCGAGATCTCGAACCTGGACCGCTCGGGGACGTCGCGGACGGTGGGGGAGTCGGAGTCGCTCATGCTCCGATTCTGCCCCTCACGCTCCGATCCGGGCCCCTCGCGGCGCCGAGGTGCTGGTGCGGATCACGAGCGACGCCGGGATCGTGGTGTGGCGGGCCGGGGGAGGAGCCTCCCCGCGGGCCAGCGCGGCCAGGGCCTCGAGGATCAGCTCGACGGCCAGCTCGCCCTGCTGCCGCGGGTCCTGGCGGATCGAGGTGAGGCCGAAGAGGTCGGCGAGCGGATGGTCGTCGATGCCGATGATCGAGACGTCCTCCGGGATCGACAGCCCGAGCTCCCGCGCGGCCAGCACGATGCCGATCGCGATCTCGTCGGACGCGGCGAAGATCGCGGTCGGGCGGGTGCGCGGGTCGCCCAGCACCTGGCGCCCGGCGCGGTGGCCGCCGGGGATGTCGAAGGTGGTGGGGGAGAACGTGCTCTCGTCGAACTCGAGAGACGCCGCCTCGAGGGCCTGGCGGAAGCCGACGAGTCGCTTGGTGTGCACGCGGAAGTCCATCTCCTCCTCCGCGAGCCCGCCGATGTGCACGATGCGCTCGTGCCCGAGCGAGAGCAGGTGCTCGGTGGCGAGGCGCGCGGCCGCGACGTCGTCGATGCTGAAGGTGGGGATGCCGGGGAGCTCGCCGCCGATGCCGACCACGGGCTTCCCCAGCGCGAGGAGCGCCTCCGTCTCGCCGGGCGAGATCTCGAGGGTCACGGCGACGATCGCGTCGACGCGCTTGCGGACGAGGTAGTACTCGAAGACGCTGCGCCGCGCGTCGCGGTGCTTGTCGATGTTGTAGAGCAGCAGGTCGTAGCCGGCCGCCAGGAGGGCGTGCTCGATGCCGTCGATGATGCCGCCGAAGAACCACTGGTTGATCACCGGGATGATCACCGCGACGTTGTTGCTGCGCCCGGTGACCAGGCTCGAGGCGTTCGCCGAGACCACGTAGCCCAGGCTCGCGGCGGCCTTCTCGACCCGCTGCTTCGTCCCCGCCGAGACGTAGCCGCGACCGCTCAGGGCACGCGAGACCGTCGCCTTCGAGACCCCGGCGAGCTCGGCGACCTCTTCGATGCCCGTCACGGCGTACCTCCCGTCCCGTCCGGCGTCGATGCTGGAAACGGTTCCAGGAAGTTATACCCCTTCCGTGGGGTCATCACCATTCCGCATCGACGTCGAGCGCCGTCGTTCCGCGGCGTGATCCGCGGTTCGACGCCAAATCGTTATCTGAGAGAGCGCTCTACCGTGGGCGTTGTGGTTTCATCGAAGTTGTGGAAAGGTTTCCCTCCGTGGGAGCCCTGCCCACGTGAAACCGGTGATCCGCACGGAGGACCTCCCTGCGGCACTCGAGTCTGACGGGCCTCGCCCTCGGCTGAACCACCACTCAATGAGGAGGAACCATGCGGTCATCCCTGCACCGCCGTATCACCCTTCCGGTCGCCGTTCTCGCGGCAGCCGGAATCGCGCTCGCCGGCTGTTCCGGCGCCAGCGACCCCAACGACCCGAACGCCGGTGGCGGCACCGGCAACTCCGTCGGCACGGCCGACGGCGTCGTCAACGTCTACGGCACCATCAACGGTGACGAGGCCACCCTCCTCGAGCAGTCCTGGGCGGACTGGGAGGAGGAGTCGGGCATCGACATCAAGTACACGGGCGACAAGGAGTTCGAGAAGCAGATCGGCATCAAGGTCCAGGGTGGCGACACCCCCGACCTCGCGATCTTCCCCCAGCCGGGACTGCTCGCCGACACCGTCGCCTCCGGCAAGGTCCAGGAGCTGCCCGAGGGCGCCCTGACCAACGTGCAGAACAACTGGTCCGAGGACTGGCAGAAGTACGGCCAGGTGGACGGCACCCAGTACGGCGCTCCGCTGATGGCGAGCGTCAAGGGCTACATCTGGTACTCCCCGGCGAAGTTCGCCGAGTGGGGCGTCTCCGTTCCCACCACGTGGGACGAGATGGAGGCGCTCGGCAAGACGATCGCCGAGAAGACCGGCGGACCGTCCTGGTGCGCGGGCTTCAACTCCGGTGAGGCGTCGGGCTGGCCCGGCACCGACTGGATCGAGGACGCCGTCCTCCGCGAGGCCGGCCCTGACGTGTACGACTCCTGGGTCGCGGGCGACACCCCGTTCACCGACCCCGAGATCAAGGCGGCGTTCGACTCCGTCGGCTCGATCCTCCTCGACCCGACCCTCGTCAACGCGGGCTACGGCGACGTCTCGTCGATCAACTCGACCGCGTTCGGCGACGTCGCGCAGAACATCGCCAACGGCACCTGCGCGCTGACCCACCAGGCGTCCTTCTTCGAGGGCTTCCTGATCTCGGCCGGCGCCGACGTGTCCGAGGACGGCGACGTCTGGGCCTTCCTGACCCCGCCGACCAACGCCGACGACCCCCAGGCCGTCACCGGTGGTGGCGAGATGGTCGCCGCGTTCTCGAACGACGAGGACACCGCGAAGGTCCAGGAGTACCTGGCCAGCGCCGACTGGGCCAACAGCCGCGTCTCGCTCGGCGGAGTCATCTCTGCCAACAAGGGCCTCGACGCCGAGAACGCGGGCAGCGCGATCCTGAAGGACTCGATCGCCATCCTGCAGAGCGAGGACACCACGTTCCGCTTCGACGGCTCGGACCTCATGCCGAAGTCCGTGGGTGCCGACAGCTTCTGGAAGGGCATGGTCGACTGGATCGACGGCTCGAGCACCGATCAGGTCCTCGAGGAGATCCAGGCCGGATACACCTCCTAGCGGCACCGAGGACGAGGGCCGCCGCTCCCTGGGCGGCGGCCCTCGTCCTCGCTAGGCTTCAGCTGAGTTCAGAGTCGCACTCGAAAGGGCGTCCATGTCCGCATTCTTCCAGTGGCTCGCGAGCATCCCCCCGCTCGCGCAGATCCCGATCATCCTCCTCGCGTTCGCGGCAGTCGTCGCGATCATCCTGTTCTTCGTCGAGATCGCGCCCCGGCGCGGCACCGGCTACACGGTCCTGCGTCTCGCGGTCACCGTGCTCCTGCCGGTGGTACTCCTCCTGGCGTTCGGTCTCTACAACTCGGTCATGTGGGTCGCGGTCGTCGCCGCGGTGCTGGGCGGGATCCTGTTCCTGCTCGACTTCCGATCCCGCAAAGGCGCGGGCTACGGGCTCCAGCTGGTCGCGTTCATGGCTCCGGCCGCGTTCTTCATCCTGATCGGCCTGATCTACCCGACGATCACGACCGCGCTCAACGCGTTCATGAAGAACGACGGATCCGGCTTCGCCGGTCTCGACAACTTCATCTGGGTCTTCACGAGCCCCGACGGCGTCACCGCCTTCCTCAACACGGTCGTCTGGGTGCTCCTCGCCCCGATCACCGCGACGGCCATCGGCCTCGCCTACGCCGTGTTCATCGACAAGAGCCGCGGCGAGAAGTTCTTCAAGCTGCTGGTCTTCATGCCGATGGCGATCTCGTTCGTCGGCGCCTCGATCATCTTCAAGTTCTTCTACGACGTGCGCCAGGGCGAGCAGATCGGTGTGCTGAACGGCATCCTGACCGCGTTCGGCGCCACTCCGGTCGACTGGCTGGGCCTGGAGCCGTGGAACACGCTGTTCCTCGTCGTCGTGCTCATCTGGACGCAGGCCGGCTTCGCGATGACGGTGCTCTCCGCCGCCATCAAGGGCGTCCCGTCCGAGCAGCTCGAAGCGGCGTCGCTCGACGGCACCAACGCCTGGCAGTCCTTCTGGAACGTCACGGTGCCGGGCATCCGCTCCTCGATCGTCGTGGTCCTGACGACCATCTCGATCGCGTCCCTGAAGGTCTTCGACATCGTCTCGGCGATGACCGGCGGCCGCTCCGACACGACGGTCCTGGCCTTCGAGATGGTGCGCCAGTTCCAGCTCGGAGCCCGCAGCGGCTACAGCGCGGCCCTCGCGGTCATCCTGTTCCTGCTCGTGCTGCCGATCGTCGTCTACAACGCCCGCCAGCTCGCCAAGCAGAGGGAGATCCGATGAGCGTCACGCCCACTCCGATCCAGGTCCCGGTCGACCGCACCACCGAACGGCGCCTCGCCCGCGGGGAGTCGATGATCGAGACGGCCAGCGGGAAGGTCCGCAAGGCGACCACCTCGCGCGGAGCGACCCTCGCGGCCGCGATCATCGCGGCGATCTGGACGATCCCGACCCTCGGGCTGTTCATCTCGTCGTTCCGCCCCGCGAACGACATCAAGACGACCGGCTGGTGGACGATCTTCGCCAACCCGGGCTTCACGCTCGACAACTACGCGAACGCCATCAACTCGGGCGACAGCCTGACGCTGGGCAAGGCGTTCGTGAACTCGCTCGTCATCACGCTGCCCGCGGCGCTGATCCCGATCACGATCGCGAGCCTTGCGGCCTACGCGTTCGCCTGGATCGACTTCAAGGGCCGCAACACGCTCTTCGTGCTCGTGTTCTCGCTGCAGATCGTGCCGATCCAGATGGCGCTCGTCCCGCTGCTGCAGCTGTTCTCGGACGGCCTGCGCATCGGCAACCTCTACATCCTCCCCGGGCTCGGGGTGAACGGGTTGGACGGCTCGTACGCGAAGGTGTGGATCGCGCACACGATCTTCGCGTTGCCGCTCGCGATCTTCATGCTCCACAACTTCATCTCGGAGATCCCGGGCGAGGTCATCGAGGCGGCGCGCGTGGACGGAGCCGGCCACGGCCAGATCTTCTTCCGCATCGTCCTCCCGCTCTCGGTCCCGGCGATCGCCTCCTTCGGCATCTTCCAGTTCCTCTGGGTCTGGAACGACCTGCTGGTCGCGACCGTCTTCACCTCAGGGCAGGGGCTGCCGATCACGAAGGCGCTGCAGGACCTCTCGGGCTCCTACGGCCAGTCGTGGGAGCTGCTCACGGCGGGCGCGTTCATCTCGATCATCGTGCCGCTCATCGTGTTCTTCGCCCTCCAGCGGTTCTTCGTCCGCGGCCTCCTCGCCGGCGCCACGAAGGGCTGAGCGACCCGCGGCACCGCGATCCGCGGCGTTGTCGTCGTCGGCAGTAGCTCCGCTACAGCTCTCCTCCTCCGCCTTGCGCCTCGCGGCACCGCGCGTCGCTCCACGGCCCGGGACTCCTGCTCAGCAGGGGGCCCGGGCCGTTCGACGTTCCCCGCTGATCGGGCGGATCCAAAAGCACGGATCCGCCCTGGGCGGAAGCGGGAGAAGGTGTCGGCGGCCGGGGTTATGGTCGAGCGATGAGCAGGATGGGCGACGTGGCGGCGAGCGGCGGCATGCGCCCGGGAGCGGTGCGGGGCAGGATCTCGAGCAGCGATCCCGACCGCCAGCGGCGGCAGAACGAGGAGGCCCCGCGGGTCGAGCACCTGCTGCGGCGCATCGCGGATCTGTTCCGCGCGCACCGCGCCAAGTTGACACTCACGGTCGCGCTCGTCCTCGTCGGCGCCGCTCTCACGGTCGTGCCGCCGCTGCTCACCCAGCTCGCCTTCGATCGCGGCCTGTTCCCGCCCGAGGGCACGCCGAACCTGCCTGTCCTGCTCGAGCTCGTCGGCATCATGGTGCTGGTCTGGGTGCTCTCGGCGGTCCTCGGCGTCTGGCAGACGCTCCTCACCGCCACGGTCGGCAACTCCGTGATGGGCGAGCTGCGCATCCGCCTGTTCCGCCACCTGCAGGCGATGGAGCTCGGCTTCTTCACCCGCACGCGCACCGGAGTGATCCAGTCGCGCCTCGCGAACGACGTCGGCGGAGTCGCCTCCGTGCTGACCAACACGGTGTCCAGCGTGCTCGGCAACACCGTCACCGTGATCGCGGCCGTCGTGGCGATGCTGCTGCTGTCGTGGCAGATGACGATCGTCGCTCTCGTGCTCATGCCCGTCCTCGTGGTCGCCCAGCGCCGCGTCGGCCAGGTGCGTGCGCGCATCGCGACGAAGACGCAGGAGTCGCTGTCCGAGATGACCGCGATCACGCAGGAGACGCTGAGCGTCTCCGGCATCCTGCTGGCGAAGAGCTTCGGGCGGCAGGAGTCGGAGGTGTCGCGCTACGCCGACGAGAACGGCCGGCAGATCGATCTGCAGGTGCGCCAGCAGATGTCCGGCCAGTGGTTCTTCGCGACGGTGCAGATCTTCCTCTCGGTGATCCCCGTGGTCGTGTACCTCGCCGCCGCCTGGCTGATCCTCGGCGGCACCACGGTCACCGCGGGCACGGTCGTCGCGTTCACCACCGTGCAGGCCCGGCTCATGTGGCCGCTCCTGGGACTCATGCGCGTCGCCCTCGACCTCCAGACGGCCGGTGCGCTCTTCGCCCGCATCTTCGAGTACCTCGACCTGCGGCCCGCGATCACCGACCGCGCGAACGCCCGCGACGTCGACGGGGAGCTCGGCCGCGTCGAGCTCGACGACGTCGTGTTCCGCTACCCCGACCAGACCGAGGAGGTGCGGCCGACCCTCGACCACGTCTCCGTCTCGATCGCCCCGGGTCAGTTCGTCGCGTTCGTCGGCCCCTCCGGAGCGGGCAAGACGACGATCTCGTACCTCGTGCCCCGCCTGTACGACGTGACCGGCGGCGCCGTGCGCTTCGCCGGCACCGACGTACGCGAGCTGCGCCAGGAGTCGCTCGTCTCGCACATCGGCATCGTCAGCCAGGAGACCTACCTCTTCCACGCGACGATCGGCGACAACCTGCGCTACGCCCGCCCCGACGCGACGCAGGAGGAGCTCGAGTCGGCCGCGCGCGCCGCCAACATCCACGACACGATCGTCTCGTTCCCCGACGGCTACGACACCCTCGTGGGCGAGCGCGGCTACCGCCTCTCAGGCGGCGAGAAGCAGCGGCTCGCCATCGCGCGCGTCCTGCTGAAGGACCCGGCCGTCCTCATCCTCGACGAGGCGACGAGCGCCCTCGACACCGTCTCGGAGCGGATCGTGCAGGCCGCCCTCGACGACGCCTCGCGCGGCCGGACCACCATCGCGATCGCCCACCGCCTCTCGACGGTCGTCTCGGCCGACGTCATCCACGTGGTCGCGGCCGGCACCATCGTCGAGTCGGGCACGCACCGCGAGCTGCTGGCGCTCGACGGGCTCTACGCCTCCCTCTACGCCCAGCAGGCCGAGTCGTCGGTCACCGCCTGAGCGTGGAAGTCGGCCCGCCGAGGTGCCGCGAATCGGCCACTGCGCGGGCTGCGGGCCCCGTTCCGCGTCCACTCGACGCAGCCTGCGCGTGTGAGCAGACGCGAACCGGGTGCTGCCCGTGGTGCGGCCCCCGTTCCGAGTCCACTCGCGTCGAACCACCGCCGGGATCAGGCTCCGGGGCCGGTCACTCGCAGGCGATCCCGTCGCCGTCGCGGTCGAGCTTCCGGCTGTAGCCGGGGTCGCCGGTGCGGATGGGAGCCGCCCCGGCGGCACGGACCGCCGTGCAGTTCTCGTAGTAGGCCGATGCTGCGGCGGGAGCGGGCGCAGCGGCCGCCGGCGCTGCAGGGGCCGGGGCGGGGACGGCGACCACCTGCGCGGCCTCGACTGCTGCTGCGGTCGCCGCCGCTGCCGCGGACTCCAGCTCGGCGATGCGCGTGTCGCGGGAGGCGATCGTCGCCGCGGAGGTCGACGCCTCAGTGGTGAGCGCGTCGATCCTCGACTGCAGACCGGCCGAGGAGGAGGTCGCTTCGGCGAGATCGGACACGGCGGAGGCGAGCTGCTCCTGCTGCTCGGCGAGCACATCCTGAGACTCGACGAGCTGCTCGGCGGTCGAGTCGAGCTGGTCCTGGAGGTCTCCGCGACCGGCGCCCGTGGTGCCGGTGCCCAGCAGGGAGCCCACGGTGAGGGCGCCGACCGACGACCAGACCAACGCCTGGAGCGGGACCGTCCGGCGCTTCTTCTCCGCAGGGCGGCGGGTCGAGGGCACTGGCGCTGGCCACTGGTCGCCGTTGGTCGTGCTGGTCGTCATGGCAGGGCCCCCGTGCGGCTGGTCGTGTGTCCCCGGGAAGCGGGGCCTGCTCACGGTAATTCGCGCCACTGCCGACGACAAGATGGTGGTTCTGCCTAGTGGGCGGTCCCGTCGTGCGGGGGACCCGGCGTCAGGCGGCCGGGCGGTCCTCGAGCATCTGCTCCATCAGCGTGATCTCGGCCTCCTGGGCCTTCACGACGGAGGTGGCGAAGTCGGTCGCGACGCGGTCGCGGCTGCGGGCGAGCAGCGCCTCGGCCATGTCGATCGCTCCGCGGTGGTGCGCGATCATCAGCTCGAGGAACATGCGATCGAGGTCGCGGCCCGACGACGCGGTGAGCGCGCGGATCTGATCGGGGGTCGCGAGGCCGGGCATGCTCGACGGCACGACGCCCTCCTCGGTGCCCATGCCCATCGACGAGTGCTCGTCGGCGGCACCCTCGAGGGTCGGCCGGCCCATCCAGGTCATCGACGGCTCGGGGGAGGCCTGGGGCAGGTCCCACGAGACGAGCCAGCCGAAGAGCTGGCCGGCCTGCTGCTGCTGAGTGAGCAGGATGTCGGTCGAGATCGTCAGGACCTCGCTGTCGGTGCTCCGCTCGTGCGCGATCAGCGCCAGCTCGGCGCCCTGGAGGTGGTGCACCTGCATGTCGCGGGCGAAGCCGGCCTCGGCGCTCGTCGAGGACGGGGTCGCCGTCGGCGCGAACGGGGCGAGCGCTCCGACGACGTAGCCGCCGGCGACGCCCAGGAGGAGGGCGACGACGGCGACCGCGGCGACGAGGACGCGGCCCCGGGTGCTGCCCGCCGCCATCACTGCTTGCCGGGGGCGTCGATGCCCCCGGTGCAGGGTGCTCCGGGCTCGGGGGCGGTCGACGCCTGCCAGAAGCGCTCGACGAAGGCGTCGATGCGCGGGTCCTCGGGGGAGTCGATCGCGACCTGAGCGTCCCAGGCGCTCAGCACGATGGGCGACTCGAGGCCCTCGTACGGCGAGACGACCGTGTAGGTGTCGGGCAGCGCCGCGATCAGCGAGTCGACCTCGCTCTGGGGGAGGGAGGGGTCGTAGGTCGCCCACACGGCGCCGTGCTCGAGGTCGTGCACCGCGTTCTCGTTCGGGACGGGCTGGTCGTAGACGCCGCAGTTCATCCAGACGGCGTTGTGCTGGCCTCCGGCCGGGGGAGTCTGCGGGTACTCGACGGCGCCCGTGACGTGGTCGGCCTCGTTCTCGAAGGTCTGCAGGCCGTCGATGTTGCGCGCCTCGACGATCTGCTGGTTGCCGATCACGGTGACCGCCACGATGCCGCCGATCGCGAGGATCGCGAGGGCCGAGAGCGAGACGATCCAGATGCGGCCGCTCTTCTTCTTGCGCGCCTGCTCGCGCTTGTAGGCCTCGACCTTCTCCTGGCGGGCGCGGTTCTTGGCGGACATCGTGTCTTTGGGCACGGCGGCGTTCTCTCGTTCCATCCGGGGGCGGTCGCGCCGTCGCGCGGCGCAGGCGCCCTGAGAGGCGCTCTCAGAGGATAACGAGACAGGCTCCGGATCGGATCAACGCGATCGGCACCGGGTTCGGCCGGGCGATTCAGCCTGCGAAGGTGAGCCAGAGCAGCAGCGCGTTGAGCACGATGAGGAACACGGCTGCGAGGACCGCCCCCAGTGTCGTGAACCAGCGGTTCGCCTGGTCGCCCATCAGCCGGCGGTCGCGCGTCAGGATCACCAGCGGCACCAGCGCGAAGGGGATGCCGAACGACAGCACCACCTGGCTGAGCACGAGCGCGCGGGTCGGGTCGAAGCCCACGGCGAGCACGACGAGCGCCGGGATCAGCGTCACGAGCCGCCGGGTGACGAGCGGCACCCGCACGTGCAGCAGTCCGTGCATGATCTCGGCTCCGGCGTAGGCGCCGACCGACGTCGAGGCGAGTCCGGAGGCGAGGAGGCCGACCGCGAACAGGGTCGCGATCACGGGGCCCAGCGCCGCTCCGATGGCCGCGTGCGCGCCCTCGAGGCTGTCGGTGCCGGCGACGCCCGCGAGCGAGTGGGCGGCGAGGAGGAGGATCGCGAGGTTCACGGTGCCGGCGATCGCGAGCGCGACGGTGACGTCGATCCGGGTGGCCGTGAGGATCCTCCGGCGGGCGCCGACGCCGTCGACCCGGCCGAAGCGGTCGCGGGCGAGGGCCGAGTGGGCGTAGATGGCGTGCGGCATGACGGTCGCGCCGAGGATCGACGCGGCGAGCAGCACCGACTCCGAGCCCTCGAAGCGCGGCACGAGCCCCGCGACGGCCGAGCCCGCGTCGGGCGGATCGACGACGACTCCGATCGTGAAGCCGACGGCGATGACGACCATGAGTGCCGTGATGACGCGCTCGAACGGGCGCGCGCCTCCGCGGGTCTGGATGAGCAGGAGCGCCAGCGACACCGCTCCGGTCACCAGGCCGCCGACGAGCAGCGGCAGCCCGAACAGCAGGTTCAGCGCGATCGCGCCGCCGATCACCTCGGCCAGGTCGGTCGCCATCGCGACGACCTCGGCCTGCACCCAGTAGGCGCGGCGGCCCCAGCGGCCGCGGAGCCGGTCGCCGAGCAGCTCGGGGAGGCTCCGGCCGGTCATCAGGCCGAGCTTGGCCGAGAGGTACTGGATCAGCCACGCCATCAGGTTGCCCAGGACCACCACCCAGACGAGCAGGTAGCCGAAGCGGGCGCCGGCCGTCATGTTGCTGGCGACGTTGCCGGGATCGAGGTAGGCGACTCCGGCGACCATGGCGGGTCCGAGCAGGCGCAGGAGTCGGCCGTCGGTGCCGCCCCGCGGAACGGCGGCGATCGGAGTGGTCATGCTGGTCCGTTCCGCGCGTCTCGGGGGGTGTCTCGAGCGGGCGTCGAGACGGCCGCGGAGCCCCACGATAGGGCACCCCGAGCACCCGCGTCACGGGGCACGCGCGGGTTCCCGGCGGCGGTTCAGGCGCTCCCGTCACATGCCGAACAGCGGTTGCTACGCTTTTCCCATGACCCTCGATCGAGCCCTGCCAGCACGCCCGGACACCGGGATGGCCTACGCCGACTCGGTGCTGGACCTCATCGGGGACACCCCCCTCGTGAAGCTCGGACCGGTCGCGTCCGGAGTGCGGGCCACCGTGCTCGTGAAGGTGGAGTACCTCAACCCCGGCGGGTCCTCGAAGGACCGCATCGCCACCCGCATCATCGATGCGGCCGAGCGCGACGGCCTGCTGAAGCCCGGCGGCACGATCGTCGAGCCCACGAGCGGCAACACGGGCGTCGGCCTGGCGCTCGTCGCCCAGCAGCGCGGCTACCGCTGCGTCTTCGTCCTGCCCGACAAGGTCGGCGAGGACAAGCGCAACGTGCTCACGGCCTACGGGGCCGAGATCGTCGTCACTCCGACGGCCGTCGAGCCGGACGACCCCGACTCCTACTACTCCGTCTCGGACCGCCTCGCCCGCGAGATCCCCGGCGCCTTCAAGCCCAACCAGTACGCGAACCTCAACGGGCCGCTCAGCCACTACGAGACCACCGGCCCCGAGATCTGGCGCGACACCGCCGGCCGCATCACCCACTTCGTCGCCGGAGTGGGCACGGGCGGCACCATCAGCGGCACCGGCCGGTACCTCAAGGAGGTGTCGGACGGCCGCGTGCAGATCATCGGCGCCGACCCCGAGGGCTCGGTCTACTCGGGCGGCGGCGGGCGCCCCTACCTCACCGAGGGCGTCGGCGAGGACTTCTGGCCCAGCGCCTACGACCCGAGCGTGGTCGACGGCATCATCGCCTCCAGCGACGCCGAGTCGTTCGCGATGACCCGCCGGCTCGCCCGCGAGGAGGGACTGCTCGTGGGCGGCTCGAGCGGGCTGGCCGTGTCGGTCGCGCTCAAGGCGGCCGCCGACCTCGGCCCCGACGACGTGGTCGTCGTGCTGCTGCCCGACGGCGGCCGCGGCTACCTCGGCAAGATCTTCAACGACCGGTGGATGCGCTCCTACGGCTTCCTCGAGCACCGCGAGGAGAGCACCGTCCGCGACGTCCTGCGCGCCCGCGCCGCGAATCCGCAGACCGGCGAGCTGCCCGACCTCGTGCACGCGCATCCGAGCGACACCGTGCGCGACGCGATCGAGATCATGACGACGTACGGCGTCTCGCAGCTGCCGGTGCTCTCGGCCGAGCCGCCCGTCGTGATGGGCGAGGTCGTCGGAGCGGTCGACGAGCGAGAGCTGCTCGACCGCGTCTTCAGCGGCGCCGCCTCCATGACCGACCCGCTCGGCCCCTCCGCCGGCGACCCGCTGACCCTGATCGGCCTCGGCGAGAGCGTCTCGGCCGCCCGGGCCGCGCTCACCGACCGCAGCGCCCTCCTCGTCACCGACGAGGGCAAGCCCGTCGCGGTCATCACGCGGCAGGACCTCCTCTCGTTCGCCAGCGCGTGACCGGCGCACCCCCCTCCCCGACTCCTCTCGACCCGGAAAGCACGCTCATGCCCAAGAAGCAGCACTTCGACACCCGCGCCATCCACGCCGGACAGGAGTTCGACCCCACCACCGGCGCCGTCGTGCCGCCCGTCTACATGACGTCGACCTTCGTCCAGGACGGCATCGGAGGATTCCGCGGCGGCTACGAGTACGCCCGCTCGGCGAACCCGACGCGCGACTCCCTGCAGGAGCTCATCGCCTCGATCGAGGGCGCGGACGTCGCCTACTCGTTCGCGTCGGGCCTCGCGGCCGAGGACACCCTGCTGCGCGCCGCGCTCGCCCCGGGCGACCACATCGTGCTCGGCAACGACGCGTACGGCGGGAGCCACCGGCTGATCGACCGCGTGCACGCTGCGTGGGGCATCCGCAACACGGCCGTCGACATGTCGAACCTGCGCGAGGTGCAGCGCGCGATCGTCCCCGGTGAGACGAAGATGCTGTGGGTCGAGACCCCGTCGAACCCGCTGATGACCATCAGCGACATCGCGGAGCTGGCCGACCTGGCCCACGCGCACGACCTGATCGTCGTCGTCGACAACACCTTCGCCTCCTCCGCTCTGCAGCAGCCGCTGGCGCTGGGCGCCGACGTGGTCGTGCACTCGACCACGAAGTACCTCGGCGGCCACTCGGACGTCGTGGGCGGCGCGCTCGCACTGCGCTCGGGACCCCTCGCCGAGAAGATCGGGTTCCTGCAGTTCGCGGTCGGAGCGATCTCGAGCCCCATGGACGCCTGGCTCACCGTGCGCGGCATCAAGACGCTCGCGATCCGGATGGAGCGGCACTCGGCCAACGCGCAGAAGGTCGCGGAGTTCCTCGCGGAGCACTCCGCGGTGACGGCCGTGCACTACCCGGGGCTGCCGACGCACCCGGGCCACGAGCTGGCGAAGCGCCAGATGTCGGGGTTCGGCGGCATGCTGTCGGTCGTGCTCGCGACGCCCCGCGCCGCGCGGAAGTTCGCCGAGTCGACGGAGCTGTTCCAGCTCGCCGAGTCGCTGGGAGGCGTGGAGTCGCTGATCGGCTACCCGAGCGAGATGACGCACGCGTCGGTCAAAGGCACGCCGCTCGAAGTGTCGGAGTCGCTGGTGCGGCTCTCGGTGGGCATCGAGGACGCGGACGACCTGATCGCGGACCTGTCGGCGGCGCTGCCCAAGCGCTGACGCCGGGGCGCCCGGCCTCTGGCCCGAAGGCGCGGGGGAGTGGCAGGAAGTAGTGGGACGGTGAGATCCGGCCACTGCGAGGATCGGCGTATGACCTCCTCCCCGCGCCGCTTCGTCGACCTCAGCCACACCGTCTCGGACGGCCTCGTCACCTACCCGGGGCTGCCCGCGCCGCGCATCCGGCCGCACCTGACCCGCGAGGCCTCGCGCGCCTCCTACGCCCCGGGCACCGAGTTCGCGCTGGACGTCATCGAGATGATCGGCAACACCGGCACCTACCTCGACAGCCCCTTCCACCGCTACGACGGGGGCACGGACCTCGCGGGCCTCGATCTCGCCACGCTCGTCGACCTCCCGGCGCTCGTGGTGACCGCGCGCGGCGATCGGGCCATCGGGCCGGAGGCGTTCGCCGGACTCGACGTGCGCGGTGCGGCCGTGCTGCTGTCGACCGGCTGGGACGCGCGCTTCGCCACCGCGGAGTACGCGCGCGACGCTCCGTTCCTCACCGAGGACGGTGCGCGGGCGCTCGTGGACGGCGGCGCGGTGCTCGTCGGCATCGACTCGCTGAACATCGACGACACCCAGGGCACCGGGACGCGCCCGGCCCACTCCCTCCTCCTGGGGGCCGGCGTGCACGTCGTCGAGCACCTCACGGGCCTCGACGAGCTGCCCGCCTCCGGGGCGCGCTTCACCGCGGTGCCGCCGAAGGTGAGCGGATTCGGGACCTTCCCGGTGCGCGCGTTCGCCGTGGTCGACGAGCACTGAGCGCCCCGGGGCCTGCCGACGGCTCCCGTTATCCTGGAGCGATGCATCCCGCCCTCGCCGCGCTCGGCCGCCGAGTACGACCTCGCACCCGGCTCGCCGCGCTGGGTCGGAGGGTGCGCCCGAGGACCCGCCTCCTGGCGCTCTCCCGCCGGGTCCGGGCCGTGCCGCGCGGGCTCCGCGAGCGCCGAGCGGCGGCCGTCGCCGCGCGTCCGATCGACCACCCCGCGTCGCTCGCGTTCCGGCTCGAGCTGCTGGCGCTGGACCTCGCGAACCGCTTCTCGCGCCGATCCGTCGTCGACCCGGACGGCGAGGTCGTGGTCACCATGACCACGCACGGCGAGCGCATCCGGCGCGTGCATGTGGCCCTCGAGTCGATCGCCCGCGGCGACGCCAGGCCCGCCCGGCTGGTGCTGTGGCTCGACGACCCGGCGCTCGCCGCCGACCTGCCACCGGCGCTCGAACGGCTGCGCCGACGGGGCCTCGAGGTGCGGCTGGTGGAGGGATACCGGGTGCACACCAAGTACTACCCGCACCTGCTGTCGGGCCGCGCGGGCGAGCGGGACCTCGTCACCTCGGACGACGACATCGTCTACCCGCGCACGTGGCTGCGGGGCCTGCTCGACGCCCGCTCCCGCTACCCGCGCGAGACGGTGCTCTGCTACCGCGCGCACCGAGTCGGCCTCGTCGACGGAGCGGTCGCCCCGTACACGAGCTGGCGCCCGGTCGACGACACCCGCGCGTCCTTCGACGTCTTCGGCACCTCCGTCTCGGGGCAGCTGTTCCCGCGCGCGCTGATGGAGGAGGTCGCGCGGCACGGCGACGCGTTCCGCGAGATCGCTCCCGACGCCGACGACATCTGGCTGCACGTGCGCTCCGTCGACGCCGGCTACCGCATCGCCCAGATCGAGCCCCGCGCTCAGCTGTTCCCCTTCGTCCCGCGCACCCAGCAGACCGGCCTCTACCTCGTGAACTACTGGGACGGCGGCAACGACCGTCAGGCCCGTGCGAGCTACACGGAGGCGGTCACCGCCCGGATCCGCGGGGACGCGACTCCCGATCGGCAGGTGCCCTCCGCATGACCACCGAGACTCCGCCCCTGCGGCTCCTCTTCATCAGCAACCTCTACCCGCCGCAGGTGCTCGGCGGCTACGAGATGACCTGCGCGCGGGTCGCCGAGGCGATGGCGGCGCGCGGCCACACCGTGCGGGTCCTGACCACGCCCACCTACCTCCCGCCCGAGCCCTCCGGCGTCGAGGTGCACCGCACGCTGAGCCTGCGCACGTACTTCCCGCTACCGCGGACGGGCGGCGAGATCGCCCAGCTGATGCACCACGAGAGCGCGGTGTCGCGGTTCGAGAACACGCGGATCCTGCTCGAGGAGCTGCGCGACTTCGCTCCGACGCACGTCGTCGCCTTCAACCTGATCGGACTGGGCGGGCTCGCGCTGATCGACCTGCTGCGCGCGGTCGACGCGAGCTGGATGTGGAACCTGGGCGACCGGGTGCCGAACCAGCTCGTCGACGGACTGCCCGAGCGGGTGCTCGCCGTCTACGGAGCAGATGATCCGCTGCACTTCGCGCGCGGCGAGATCGTGGCGGTCAGCTCGGCCCTGGTCGAGGCGATCGAGGCCGGCGGACGGCCGCTCGGCGACGTCGAGGTGATCGGCCGCGGAGTGAGTGTGCCGCCGGACACTGGCGCCGAGCGCACCTACCGCGACGGCGGGATCACGCGCTTCACCTTCGCCGCGTCGCTCGGCGAGCACAAGGGCGTCGACCTGGTGCTCGAGGCGGCCGCGGCGCTGGCCGCTGAGACGCGCGACTTCCGGGTCGACCTGTACGGCGACGGCGACGTCGAGGGCTACCGAGCCCGGGCCGCCGAGGCGGGACTCGACGGCCTCGTCGAGTTCCACGGCGCCCGCCCGCGCGAGGAGGTGCTCGCCGCGCACGGGCGGGCCGACGCGTTCCTGTTCCCGACCTGGTCGGGCGAGGCGTTCGGCGTCGCTCCCGTCGAGGCGGCCGCCGCGGGCTGCGTGCCGATCGTGACCGGGACGAGCGGAGTGGCCGAGTTCCTGATCGACGGCGTGGACTGCCTGAAGATCACCCGCTCGGCCGACTCCCTGCTCGCCGCGATGCGCGACGTGGTCACGGGAGCGGTCGATCTGGAGGCCCTGGGCCGCCGCGGACGGGCGACGGCGCGCGGTCCGCTCTCGTTCGAGCGGTCGGTCGAGCTGATCGAGCGCTCGCTCGTGCGCCGCACGAGACCGGGCGACCTCGCGGAGCGCACCGCCGACACCGGCCTCGAGGCCGCCATCATGGACAAGGACCGCCGGGCGATGGATCTGCTCCACCGCCGGCTCTCCGGACGGGACGACGACGATGACCAGTGACGACCAGTACCGGGAGGCCCCCGGCTCCGTCCCGACGAAGCTCGGCCGGGGCGGACTCGCCCTGCGCGAGGCCGTGCACCGCCTCGTGGCGCCGTACTTCGAGCAGGCGCGGCTGCGCACCGAGGAGGTCCGCGCCGAGACGGCCGCACTGCGCGACGAGCTGGCGGCGGTCCGGAGCGAGCTCGGCGGGCTCCGCGACGAGCTCGCGGCGCTGCGGGCCTCCTCCGACGATCTCCGCGGTGCTCTCGCCGAGGCGCGGAGCTCGGCGGACGAGGCGGCCGAGGAGCAGGCTCGGCGCCACGATGCGAGCGAGCGCGGCGCGGCCGAGATCGAGGAGCGGCTGCGCGGTGCGGAGCTGGAGTTGCGGGCCGTCACCCGCCGCCTGGCCGAGGCGGTCGACGCGGGGCTCTGAGCCCTCAGGCCGGCACGGCCGTGCGCGCGAGCAGCTCGGCGATGCGGCCGGTGCAGCCGCCGCAGCCGGTGCCGGCCCGGGTCGCCGTGCCGATGCACGCGACCGTGTCGTGGCCGGCGGCCGCCGCCTCCGTGATGGTGCCGGCCGAGACGCCGTTGCACCAGCAGACGGTGGCGTCCGGAGCGAACGGGTCGCCGGTCGGGGCGGCTCCCGCATCCGGGGCGTCGAGCCGCAGCAGGCTCGAGCGGTCGGCGGGCAGCTCGGAGCCGCGCTCGAACAGCAGGGTCAGCTCGGCGCCCACGCGCGGCAGGCCGACCGAGACGAAGCCGCGCAGCACGCCGCCGACCGTCACGAGCTTCGCGTAGCCGCCGCGAGCGGGGTCGGCCCAGACGGTCACCTCGGCGTGGTCGCCGCACGAGGCGGAGTGGGGTGCCGCGTCCCACGGCTCGGGGGTCGGGTCGCCGCCCGCCACGAGGTCGACGCCCTCGGCCTTCAGCATGACCACGGCCTGGCGGGCCTCGGGCACGCGCTCGTCGGCCGCGCGCCCGGACGCCTCGGCGGTGATGCGGGCGGCGAGGCGGTCGGCCTGCTGCCACCCGGGTCCGATCAGTCCGCTGGGCCCGCCCTCGACGCGGCCGTCGGGCAGAGCGGAGCCGCGCGGAGCGACGTGCGCGCAGTCGCCGATCGCGTAGACGTCCGGGTCGCTCCAGCTGCGCTGGTGCTCGTCGACGAGGATCCCGGTGGAGACCGCGAGGTCGGCGCTCGCCGCGAGCTCGGTGCGCGCGCCGACTCCGCAGGACAGCACGAGCAGGTCGCCCTCGATCTGCTTGCCGTCGGCGCAGACGAGCGCCTGGAAGTGCGCGCGGCCGAGGTCGTCGTGCGCGAGCAGGATGCTCTCGGAGCGGGCGTGCGACACCATGTCGACGCCGGCTGCGCGAGCCGCCGAGGCGAGCATCCGCCCGCCGCCGTGATCGAGGTTGCGCCCCATGGGGATGTCGCCGTGGTAGACCACGACGACCTCTGCGCCCTGCTCGGCGGCGGCGAGCGCGAACTCCACTCCCAGCACCCCCGCGCCCAGCACGACGATGCGCGAGCCGGTACGGACCGCCTCGCGGACGACGTGCGCGTCGGCGAGGTCGCGGAGCGCGACGACGCGGTCGGGCAGCGGACTCGCGCCCTGATCGAGGGTCTCGGGGGAGGCGGAGCGCACCCGGCGGTCGCGGCGCGAGCGCTCCATTCCGGCGAGGGTGGGCACGTTCGCGCGCGCGCCGGTCGCGAAGACGAGCCGGTCGTAGGCGAGCCGCTCGTCGTCGTGGAGGCGCACGACGTTCCGCGCCCGGTCGAGGCCGACGGCGGCCGCTCCGAGGTGGAAGACGACGCCCGCCTCCTCCGCCGTCGCCCGGTCGCCGAGGTCGAGGCGCTCGCGCGCAGCCCGGCCGACGGCGTACTCGGCGAGCAGCACCCGGTTGTACGCGTCCTCGGGCTCGGCGCCGACGACCGTCAGGGCGACGGATCCGGCGCGGACGGCGGGCAGCAGCTCCTCGACGAAGCGCGCGCCGACGGGGCCGTAGCCCAGGAGCACCACGCGCTCGGGGGTCTCAGACGGCATCGGCCACTCCTTCCGCGCGGACCCAGACGCGGGTGCGCTTGAACTCCGGCATGGACGAGATCGGATCGACGACCGCTTCCGTCAGCAGATTGGCGCACTGGCGCCCCGCGTAGTGGAAGGGCAGGAACACCGTGTCGTGGCGGATGTCGGCGGTGACGCTCGCGCGGGCGGTGACGACTCCGCGCGCGTTGCCGATCGAGACGGGGGCGCCGTCGCGCACGCCGAGTCGCGAGGCGGTGGCCGGGTGGATCTCGAGCCGCGCCTCCGGCCGCGCGGCGTCGAGCTCGGCGACCCGGCGGGTCTGCGTGCCCGACTGGTACTGCTGCAGATAGCGACCGGTGATCAGCGTCAGCTCGTCGCCGCGGTCGACGACGGAGCGATCGGCGGCCGAGACCGCGACCATCCGCGCGCGGCCGTCGGGGTGTCCGAAGCGCTCGCCGAAGAGGCGGGGCGTGCCGGTGCTGCCGACGGGGTAGGGCCAGTAGGCCTCCGCCCCCGTGTCGAGCAGGGCGTGCGAGAGCCCGGAGTAGTCGGCCGGGCCGCCGGCGGAGGCGCGCGCCAGCTCGTCGAACACCTCCGACGGCACGGTCGACCAGGTCGAGGGCGCGTCGAGGCGGCGGGCGAGCTCGCTCAGGATCCAGAGCTCGCTGCGGACGCCCGACGGCGGCTCGAGGGCGCGGCGGCGGCGCAGCACACGGCCCTCGAGCGAGGTCATGGTGCCCTCCTCCTCCGCCCACTGCGGCACGGGGAGGACGATGTCGGCGAGCGCCGCCGTCTCGGAGAGGAAGAAGTCGCAGACCACGAGGGTGTCGAGCGCCTCGAGCCCCGCCCGCACCGCGTCGACGTCGGGCGCCGAGACGACCACGTTCGAGCCGTGCACGAGAAGGCAGCGGACGGAGCGGCCGAGCTCGCCCAGCAGCGCGACGGCCGGCAGTCCGGGCCCCGGGATCGACGCCTCGTCGACTCCCCAGACGCCGGCGACGTGGCGGCGCGCCTCCGGGTCGCGGATCGAGCGGTAGCCGGGCAGCTGGTCGGCCTTCTGGCCGTGCTCGCGGCCACCCTGCCCGTTGCCCTGACCGGTGAGGGTGCCGTAGCCCGAGCCGGGGCGGCCGACGAGGCCCAGGATCAGGGCCAGATTGATCGCCGCGGTGGCGGTGTCGGTGCCGTCGACGTGCTGCTCGACTCCGCGGCCGGTGAGCACGTAGGAGCGGCCCTCGGCGAGTCGCCGCGCGGTACGGAGCAGCAGCTCGACCGGCACGCCGGTGACGGAGGAGGTGCGCTCCGGCCACCACGACGCGACGCTGCGGCGGACCGCGTCGAAGCCGGTCGTCCGCGTGTCGAGGTACTCCGCGTCGGCGAGCCCCTCCGCGAGCACGAGGTGGGTGAGCCCCAGCAGCAGGGCCAGGTCGGTTCCGGGAGCCGGCTGCAGGTGCGTTCCCGCACCGTCCTCGGTGAGGCGGGCGGTGGCGGAGCGGCGCGGATCGACGACCACGAGCCCGCCGCGCGAGCGCGCTCCGGCGAGGTGCGCGAGGAACGGCGGCATGGTCGCCGCGACGTTCGAGCCGAGCAGGAGGATCGTGTCGGCCTCGTCGAGATCGGCCACCGGGAACGGGAGTCCGCGATCGACTCCGAACGCCCGGTTGCCGGCCGCCGCGGCCGAGGACATGCAGAACCGGCCGTTGTAGTCGATCCGCGAGGTGCCGAGGGCGATGCGGGCGAACTTGCCCAGCTGGTACGCCTTCTCGTTGGTGAGACCGCCGCCGCCGAAGACCGCGACCGCGTCGGCGCCGTCGCGGACGCGGGTCGACACGACCGCCTCCGCCACGGCGTCCAGCGCCCGCTCCCACGTCACCTCGGCGAAGGAGCCGTCCGCGCCGCGCATCAGCGGTGCCCGCAGCCGCTGCCCGCTCGCGAGCAGCTCGGCCGACGTCCAGCCCTTGGCGCACAGCCCGCCCCGGTTGGTCGGGAACTCCCGCCCGGCGACGGCGATCGGCGTCGGTGCGTCGACCGGCGTCAGCGTCATCGCGCACTGCAGCGCGCAGTAGGGGCAGTGGGAGTCGACGCCCGCGGGGGCGGACGGTGCGGCGGCGGTCTCCATGCCTAGATCCTGGTCCCCGTCGTCGCGGCGAGGCGGAGGTAGACGCCCGCCGTGATCGCGAGCATCACCGCGTAGGCGCCCACGAACCAGCCCAGGGCCGTCGTGTAGTCGCCGAACTCGGTCTTCGAGAAGCCCAGGAGCTGCGGGATGACGAAGCCGCCGTAGGCGCCGATGGCCGAGATGAGCCCGAGGGCGGCGGCCGCCTTGCGCTGGGCGCCGACGCCGTCGCTGCCCGACTGCCGGGCACGGAGCGCGAACACGGTGGGGATCATCCGGTAGGTCGCCCCGTTGCCGATGCCCGCCGCGGCGAACAGCACGAGGAAGCCGAGGAGGAACAGCCAGAAGCTGCCCAGCGGGAGCGTCGCGATGACTCCGACGATGCCGGCGCCCATCGCGATGAACGCGACGATCGTGACCGGCGCCCCGCCGAAGCGGTCGGCGAGGCGGCCGCCGTAGGGGCGGGAGAGCGAGCCGACGAGGGCGCCGAGGAACGCGAGCGTGAGGGTCGCGGAGCCGACGGCGAAGGTCGAGTACTCGGGGAACGTGTCGGCGATGAGCTTGGGGAACACCCCGGCGAAGCCGATGAAGGAGCCGAAGGTGCCGATGTAGAGCACGGCCAGGATCCACAGGTGCGGCTCGCGCAGAGCGGCGAGGGAGGCGGCGACGTCGGCCTTGGCGGCCCCGAGGTTGTCCATCCGCTTGTACGCGCCGATCATGGCGACGACGATCAGGGGCACCCAGATCCAGCCCGCGAGCGGCAGGTTGACGGTCGCCGCGGCGCCGATCGTGATGGCGATCGGCACGATCAGCTGCGCGACGGCCGCGCCCAGGTTGCCTCCCGCGGCGTTGAGCCCGAGTGCGTAGCCCTTCTGGGCGTGCGGGTAGAAGAAGGTGATGTTCGCCATGGAGCTGGCGAAGTTGCCGCCGCCGAAGCCGGCGAGCGCCGCGATGAGCAGCATCACTCCGAACGGCGTCTCGGGGTTCCCGACCGCGAGCGCGAGCCCGATGCTCGGGATGAGGAGGAGGCCGGCCGAGACGATGGTCCAGTTGCGCCCGCCGAAGCGGGGGACCATGAAGGTGTAGGGGATCCGGAGCGTCGCCCCGACCAGGCTCGGCATCGAGATGAGCCAGAAGATCTCGCCGGTGGTGAAGTCGAAGCCCGCCGCGGGCAGCTGCACCACGACGACCGACCAGAGCTGCCAGACGACGAAGCCGAGGAACTCGGCGAAGATCGACCAGCGCAGGTTGCGGCCGGCGACCGAGCGCCCCTCCGCCTCCCACTGCGCGGGGTCCTCGGGGTTCCAGCCGTCGATCCAGCGGCCGGGTCGGCGGGTGATGCCGGAGCCGGGAGCGGCGGTGGCGGGGGCGGTGGTCGGCGGTGCAGCAGTCATCGTGGTCCTCCGGGGAAGGGTCGGCGCGCGCGGGGGCGCGCTCGGGAAGGGGAGGTGGAGCGGTGGTGGTGCGGGGAGAGCGGAGCGCTCAGGCGTGGCGCCCGAACAGCTCCGAGACGATGTCGACGAGCTCGCGCGCGGGCGGATCGACGGCGGTGAGAAGAGGAGCGGACGCGACGTCGGCGCCCGCGGAGGCGGCCAGACCGGCGAAGTAGCCGGGGGCCAGGAGGTAGGTCGAGACGACGACGCGCGCCCCGGGGTGCGCCGAGCGCTCGGCGGTGACCGCGTCCGCGACGCGCGGCTCGGCGGCCGAGATGAACGAGACGCTCACCTCGCGGCCGAGCTCGGCGGCGAGCAGGCGCCCGGTGGTCCAGCAGTCGGCGACCGCCCCGGCATCGCTGGAGCCGGCGGCGGCGAGCACGATCCGGTCGCCCTCGCCCAGGCCCGCTTCGTGCAGGCGGCGGGCGAGGACCGTCGCGAGCCGCGGATCCGGCCCGAGCGCGCCGGTGACCCGCACGGGTCGCTCCGCCTCGGCCGCGGCCTCGGCGAGGTCGACGTGCACGTGGTAGCCGGCGCTGAGCAGCAGCGGCACGACGACCGCGGGGCGGCCGGGCTCGAGCGTTGCGAGGGTCTCGGGCACGTCCGGCTGCTGCACGTCCACGAAGGAGTCGAGCACGTCGAGCGCCGGGTTCGCGGTCCGCACCGCGTCGACCAGCGCGGCGACGGCGCGGCGGCCGTCGTCGTCCGAGGTGCCGTGCGAGGCGGCGACGAGGGCGGTCCGCTGGGCCACCTCGATCACGCCGTCCGACTCCCGCACGCTCCACGTCGCGAGGTGCAGCGACTCGGAGGTGTAGCAGCGGCCGGTCTCGAGGTCGAAGACGTCCTTGTGCAGCGGCGAGGCGATGGTGGCGCGTTGCACGCCGTCGACGTTCCGCGAGCCGACGATGCCGCGGGAGAGCACGGCGGCCCCCGTCGCGGGGTCGAGGTTCGAGACGGCGAAGACGCGTCCGTCGGGGAGGAGGAAGAGGGCGAGCTGGACGCCGCCGACGAGCGCGGCCTCGCCCCAGAGCGGCTCGAGCTCGAGGCGGTTGCAGACGGGGACCCAGGTCGTGGTCGACGAGGGGGAGCGGGTCAGGTCGAGGAGTGTCATGGTCCCGCCTTCTCGATCGAGGGTGCCGCACCCGGTCGGAGGCGGTGAAGGACACGGTAGGGACCCCGCGTTTCAGCCGATGACGCCTGCGGTGTCCCGGGCGTAACGAAGCTCTCACGACCGCCCACCGGCACCGTGAGACGCCCGTCACAGAGCGTTACGTCCGGGCAACGGCGGGGAAACGGCGTCTGCCTACGGTGGACCCCATGACAACCGCAGGAGCGAACCCCGCCGCCGACGCCCCCCGACGCGTGCTCGTCGTCGGCGCCGGCCCCGCCGCGCACCGCCTGGTCGACGCGCTCGTCGCGCGGGCCGACTCCGCTCTCGACATCACCGTCTTCGGCGAGGAGGTGCACCACCCCTACGACCGCGTCGCGCTCTCGAAGCGTCTCGAGGGGCGCGTGGACCTGACCCTCGGCGACGGAGCCCTGTGGGAGTCGGCGCGGCTGATCACCTCCTCCCGCGTGGTCGCGATCGATCCGGAGCACCCGCGGGTCGAGCTGGCGGACGGCCGCTGGTTCGAGGGCGACGAGATCGTGCTGGCGACGGGCTCCTCCGCCACGGTGCCCCCGATCGCCGGTGCCGAGCACGGCCGCGTGTACCGCACGCTCGAGGACGTCGACTCGCTCGTCGCCGACCTCGCCGCCTTCCAGGAGCGCAAGGGCCGCCCGGCGAACGTGGTCGTGGTCGGAGGAGGACTGCTCGGCCTCGAGGCCGCGGGCGGCGCGCACCGGCTCGGCGCGCGCACCGCGCTCATCCACTCCGGCCGCTGGCTGATGAGCGCGCAGCTCGACGAGGGCGCCGGCCAGGCGCTCGGCCGCATCATCTCGGCGCAGGGCATCGCGCTGCACCTCGGCAACCGGCCCACCGAGATCCTCACCTCGCCCACCGGCACCGTGCTCGGCGTCACCCTGACCGACGGCTCGAGCATCGGCGCCGACCTCGTCGTCTTCTCGATCGGCATCACAGCCCGCGACGAGCTGGCGCGCGCGGTCGGCATCGACGTCGCTCCGCGCGGGGGAGTGGTGGTCGACGACGCCTGCCGCACCAGCCGCGAGCACGTCTGGGCCATCGGCGAGGTCGCCGCGATCCAGGGCCGCACCGTCGGCCTCGTCGCCCCCGCGAACGCGATGGCCGAGGTCGTCGCCGACCGGCTGCTCGGCGGCGACGCGACGTTCCCCGGAGTGGACGACGCCACCAAGCTCAAGCTCTCGGGCGTCGAGGTGGCCAGCTTCGGCGACGCGCTCGGGGCGGGCGAGGGCGCCCTCGAGGTCGTGTACGCCGACCCGGCCCGCGGGCTGTACCAGAAGATCGTCGTCTCGGACGATGCGAAGACCCTGCTGGGCGGCATGTTCGTCGGCGACGCCGGACCCTACTCCTCCCTCCGCCCGCTGCTGGGCCGCGAGCTGCCCGCCGAGCCCAGCGCCTACCTCGCGGCCGCCGGGGCGGAGGCGCCGAGCGGCGACCTGCCCGACGACGTGCAGCTCTGCTCCTGCAACAACGTCTCGGTGGGCGAGGTGCGCCACGCCATCGGCGAGGGCTGCACCGAGCTCGGGCCGCTGAAGGCCTGCACCCGCGCGGGCACCCAGTGCGGCTCCTGCGTCCCCCTGGTCAAGAAGCTGCTCGACACCGAGCTCACCCGCGCCGGCGTGGAGGTGTCGCGCGCCCTCTGCGAGCACGTCTCGCTCAGCCGCAGCGAGCTGTTCGAGTCGGTGCGGATCCTGGGCCTGCACTCGGCCGAGCAGGTCATGGAGCGGTTCGGCTCGGGGCTCGGCTGCGACGTCTGCAAGCCCGTGATCGCCTCGGTCCTCGCCACGCAGACCAACGCCTACATCCTCGACAAGGGCCAGGCGCCCCTGCAGGACACCAACGACCGGGCGCTCGCCAACATGCAGAAGGACGGCACGTACTCGGTCGTCCCGCGCATCCCGGGCGGCGAGATCACCCCCGCCAAGCTCAAGGTCATCGCCGAGGTGGCCGAGCAGTACGGCCTCTACACGAAGATCACCGGCGGCCAGCGGATCGACATGTTCGGCGCCCGCCTCGAGCAGCTGCCCGAGATCTGGACCCTGCTGGTCGACGCCGGCTTCGAGTCGGGCCAGGCGTACGGCAAGTCGCTGCGCACGGTGAAGTCGTGCGTCGGATCGACGTGGTGCCGCTACGGCGTGCAGGACGCGGTCGGCATGGCGATCTTCCTGGAGGAGCGCTACCGCGGCCTGCGCTCCCCGCACAAGTTCAAGCTCGGCGTCAGCGGATGCGCGCGCGAGTGCGCGGAGGCGCGCGGCAAGGACATCGGCGTGATCGCGACCGACACCGGCTGGAACCTCTACGTCGGCGGGAACGGCGGCTACCAGCCCGCCCACGCGCAGCTGCTCGCGCAGGACCTCGACGACGCCACGCTCGTGCAGTACATCGACCGCTACGTGATGTACTACGTCCGCACGGCCGAGCGCCTCCAGCGCACGGCCCGCTGGCAGGAGGACCTGCCCGGCGGCCTCGACCACGTGCGCGAGGTGGTCTGCGAGGACTCGCTCGGGATCGCCGCCGAACTGGAGGCCGCCATGGCGACCCACGTGGACACCTACGTCGACGAGTGGGCGGCGACCCTGGCCGACCCCGACCGGCTACGGCGCTTCCGCTCGTTCGTGAACGCCCCCGACACCGCGGATCCGCGGGTCTCGACGGTGCGCGAGCGCGGGCAGAGCCGGCCGGCGGGGAGCGACGAGCGCTCGGACGGGCCGGTGCTGGTCGCGGGGACGACGATCCCGGTCGGGCCGGTGAGCGTGGTGGGGCCGCCGGCGTCGCTGGCGGCGTCGGTGTCCGCGTCCGCTTCCTATTCCGTGAAGGAGTCCTGATGCAGCTCTCGCTCGATCTGACCGGCCGGCGCGTGCTCGTCGTGGGCACCGCCTCCGGGACGCGCCGCGTGCTCGCCCGCTACCGCGCCGCGGGCGCGCTCGTCGAGCGGCGCGAGGCCGACGACGCGCTGCCGGTCCGGCTCGCCTCCGCGTCGCTCCTGGCCGCCGGATGCCCCGCACTCCTCGTCTGGGTCGAGGGGGCCGCCGAGCTGCGCGCCGCCGCCTCCGCCGAGGCCGGTCGGCACGGGATCTGGACCGTCGACGAGGCCGGCGCGCCCCACCGGCCCCTCGGGCACGTGAGCATCGTCGGCGGAGGTCCCGGCGACTCCGACCTGATGACGCTCGCCGCGCACCGCGCGCTCCGCGAGGCGGACGTCGTGCTCTACGACCGCCTCGGCCCGCACGACGGCCTCGCCGAGTGGGCGCCCGGCGCCGAGCTCATCGACGTGGGCAAGACGCCCGGCCACCACGCGGTGCCCCAGCACGAGATCGAGCGGCTGATGGTCGCCCGCGCCCTCGACGGCCTCGACGTGGTCCGGCTGAAGGGCGGCGACCCGTTCGTGTTCGGCCGCGGGTCGGAGGAGGTGCGCGCCTGCCGCGTCGCCGGTGTGCCCGTCACGGTCGTGCCCGGAGTGACGAGCGCGATCTCGGTGCCGGCCGCCGCGGGCATCCCGGTCACGCACCGCGAGGTCAGCCGCGCGTTCACCGTGGTCTCGGGCCACGCCCCCTTCAGCGAGGAGGAACTCGGGCACCTGGCCGGGCTGGGCGGCACGCTCGTCGTCCTCATGGGCGTGAACACCCTCCCGCACCTGGTCGCCGGGCTGCAGCGCGCGGGCATGACCGCCGGGATGCCGCTCGCGATCGTCGAGCGCGGCTGGTCGCACGCCCAGCGCACCACGATCACCTCCGTCGGCGAGGTGATGGGGCTGCTGGCCGACCTCGCTCCGCGCTCTCCCGCGGTCATCGTCATCGGCGAGGTCGTGCGCCAGGCCTCGTGCGATGATTCTCAGGATCCCGAGAGCATCGCCCGCGCGGTCGATGCGCTGACGACGTGAGAGCCCGAGGGGGCCGCCGATGAGCACCACCGACGCACCCGACTCCGACGCCTCCTCACCGGGCTTCCGGCCCGACCAGCTCGTGGGCTTCCGCATCGGCGTGACCTCCGACCGCCGCTCCGAGGACCTCATCGCCGCCTTCGAGCGCCGTGGCGCCGACGTCACGCACGCGCCCACCATCCGGATGCGCGGCATCGACACCGAGGGCGTCCTCGAGGACGAGACCCGCGCGATCGTGGCCGCGCGCCCCGACGTGCTGCTCGCGACGACCTCCTACGGCATGCGCCGCTGGCTCGAGGCGGCCGACGCCGCGGGCCTGGGCGACGAGCTGACCGACGCTCTCTCGGCCGCGCGGATCCTCGTCCGGGGTCCGAAGGCCCGCGGAGCCGTTCGCGCCGCCGGCCTCGACGACCACGGCATGAGCGAGCGCGAGACGACCACCTCCCTCGTCGATCTGGCCCTGCGCGAGGGAGTGGACGGCCGCACGATCGCGGTGCAGCTGCACGGGTTCACCGACCCCCACCAGCTCGAGCGCCTGACCGACGCGGGCGCGACGGTCCTCACCGCCGCCCCCTACCGCTGGAGCGTGCACGAGGACTCGGCGCGGGTCCTCCGGCTGATCGAGGCGATCTGCTGCGGCGGGATCGACGCCGTCACCTTCACCAGCGCCCCCGCGGTCGAGGCCCTCTTCACCGTCGCCGAGGCCGCCGGCCGGCTCGACGCCCTGCAGGCCGCGTTCCGCGAGACGGTCGTCGCGGCGGCGGTCGGCCCCGTCACTGCGGCGCCGCTCGTCGAGGCGCAGATCCTGCCGATCGTCCCCGACCGGTTCCGGATGGGCGCCCTCATCCGCCTGCTCTGCGAGCACCTCGAGCAGAGCGCCCCGCGCATCGAGACCGAGTACGGCCTCCTCGAGCTCCGCGGCCGTCACGCCGTGCTCGCGGGGGAGCGGGTGCCGCTGACCCCGGTGGCGCTGGCGCTGTTCCGCACCCTGGTCGCCGCCGAGGGCGCGACGGTCGCGCGCAACGTGCTCGCCGCCTCCGCTCCCGAGGCGCTCGACGACCACGCGGTCGACGTCGCGATCAGCCGCCTGCGCCAGTCCCTCCCGGAGCCCCGCCTCGTCGCGACCGTCATCAAGCGCGGCTACCGCCTCGCGACCCCGCTCTGACCGGGCGCTCTCCGGTCTGCGCTCGCACCCCGCGACCGGTCGCGTACCTGGGTCTCCGGGCGATCGAGCGCCCGGTTCGCGTCCACTCGTCGTTCGCGCCTCCGGCGAGTGGTCGCGTACCGGGGTCAGCGCGAGGTGCAGCACCCGGTTCGCGTCCTCTCGCGTCTGCCGTCGATCGTGAGTGGTCGTGCGGCGGGGTCTGCGCAGGGTAGAGCGCCCGATTCGCGTCTTCTCGTCTTTCCCGCTGCTCACGAGTGGCCGCGAGGCGGGGTCTGCATGGGTCGAGGCGCCCGGTGCGCGTCCACTCGCGGCTCGGGTCCGTGCCGCTGTCACGACGAGGGACGCCATCCGCCCGCGAGGAGCGCCCGACGGACGCGGGCGGCGCAGCCGAGCGGGTCCGCGTCGAACGAGGCCGAGGCGATGCGCACCACCGTCCACCCGGCCGCCGCGAGCCTCTCGTAGCGGATCAGATCGCGATCCCACTGCTCGCGGTCCGTGCGGTGGTGGTCGCCCTCGTACTCCACGACGACACGCCACCTCCGGTACAGCAGATCGACCCGGCCGATCCTCCCGAGCGCGTCGAACAGCTCGACCTGCAGTTCGGGCTCGGGGAGTCCCGCCGTCACGAGGACGAGGCGGAGCCGGGTCTCGCGCCGCGACTCCGCTCCCTCTCGGACGAGGGCGAGCGCGCGACGAACGGCGCGCGATCCACGGCCCTCGATGCGCTCGACGCGGCGCTGCAGCTCGTGCAGGGGGACCCACGGTCGGGGATCGTCCGTTCGCGGCTTCGCTGGGGAAAGGACGAGCGCATCCCCGACCGCGACCAGGTCCTCCAACCGCAGCGCGTCGCCGAGCTGGCAGAAGACGCTCGCGCCGTCGGCCAGGAGCAGCCCGCCCCGCCGCACTCCGGTCAGCTCGGGGTCCGCGAGCGAGCTGCCCACGAGCCCGCGCCCCCGCGGGGCGCGCGCCGGATGCCGGACCGCGACGTGCAGCGGTTCGTCCGGAGGCTCGCTCGGAAGATCCAGCGGCCAGAGCCGAGCCGCGGTCAGCCCGCAGAACACGGAGCGCCGCATGATCGTCGCGTACGCCGTGGCGCGCTCGAGGACGCTCGTCACCGCTCCGGCCGGTGCCCGCACTCCGCGGAAGGGGATCACCAGGTCGGACGCGCGGAGGCGGTCCTCCGTCACGCCGGCGGACCGCGCCTCCTCCACCGAGAAGGCGCGTCCGCGCAGTTCGAGCGGGAGGGGTGCGGGTCGGGGCATCGCGTCATCGTGCCCGATGTCCCGTTCCGGCGAGCAGGTTCTCCACAGGCCAGCGTCGATCCGCCGCGAACCGGGCTGTGCGGGGCGCCCGGAGCCCGTTTCCTGCCGAGTGGCGGGTCGGGCGCGGCTGCCAGAATGGGGCGCATGAGCAGCGCAGCCCTCCGTGTCGTGATCGCCCCCGACTCCTTCAAGGGGTCCGCGACGGCCGTCGAGGTCGCGGAGGCGCTCGCCGAGGGCTGGCGCGAGGAGCGTCCCGGAGACGCGATCGTGCTCGCTCCGATGGCCGACGGCGGGGAGGGGACGGTCGACGCGTTCGCGGTCGCGGTCCCCGAGGCGGCGCGGCACACGCTCACCGTGACCGGGCCCGACGATCGGCCGGTCGAGACCTCGTGGCTGCTGCTGCCGGACGGCGCGGCGGTCGTCGAGCTCGCCTCCGCCAGCGGCATCACCCTGCTCGACCCGCTGCGCCCCCTCACCGCGCACACCCGCGGCTTCGGGCGGGCGATCGCGGCCGCTCTCGACGCCGGGGCGCACTCGCTCCTGCTGGCGATCGGCGGCAGCTCCTCCACCGACGGCGGAGTCGGGGCCCTGCGCGAGCTGGGCGCGCGCTTCCTCACCGTGACCGGGCACGAGATCGGCGACGGCGGAGGCGCCCTGCACGACCTCGCGGCCGTCGACCTGCACGCGCTGCAGCGGGTTCCGGCCGGCGGCGCGCTCATCCTCAGCGACGTGACGAACCCGCTGCTGGGCGACTCCGGAGCAGCGCACGTGTTCGGGCCGCAGAAGGGCGCCTCGCGCGACGATGTGCTGCGGCTCGACGACGGCCTGCGGCACCTGGCCGCGCATCTCGACGCCGACCCGGAGGAGGCGGGCACGGGGGCGGCCGGCGGCACCGGGTTCGGCCTGCTCGCGTGGGGCGCCCGCCTCGCGCCCGGCTCGGCCGCGGTGGGCGAGGCGCTCGGACTCCCCGCGCTGATCGACGGCGCGGACGTCGTGCTCACGGGGGAGGGGCGCTTCGACGCCCAGTCGAGGGCGGGGAAGGTGCCGTCCTACCTCCTGGAGCTGGCGGAGGAGGCCGGTGCGCGGGCGATGCTGGTCGCCGGAGCGATCCAGGCGCCCACCACGGGCTTCGCCGCGGCGGGCTCGCTGGTCGAGGCCGCGGGGTCGGCCGCGACCGCGATCGCGGACCCGCTGCCGTACCTGCGGGCAGTGGCGCGGGACCTGGCGCGCCTGGCCTGAGAGCCTCCGGCCGCGCCCCCGGTGTCGGTGGTGCGGCCTACCGTTCGAGCATGATCACGGACGCGCGACGACCCCTACATGTGGTGGTCCGCCCCTGCCTCCGACCCCGGATGTCGGGAACAGCGACACGCCGACGAGCGTTGTACACAGGGAACGCCGGGAGCCTCTCCACAGCGGTGGATAACTCCGGGCGATCCGCGTCCTCACGCGGATCCGCGGGCCTCGGCCTGTGGATGAACGGGGGACGAACCGGTGGATAACTACACGAATGTAACTACTAGCCCTAGTGGGCTCCCGCCGGGCGCCCCCCTATATGTAGTATTGCTGAGCAGGTCGGGGCGAGCGCCCCTCCGGCGCCCAGCACCACCCCAGACGTACCATTCACGACCGTCTCCCACCCCGATCGGCACGCCGACGGAACGCCTCGGAGCCGGCCCAGGACACCCTCCCGGAAAGGACGACACGCATGGCCGTGACGGTCTACACCAAGCCCTCCTGCGTTCAGTGCACGGCGACCTACCGCGCCCTCGACAGCAAGGGCATCGACTACGAGGTGTTCGACCTCTCCGTCGACGAGAAGGCCCTCGAGGCCGTCAAGGCGCTCGGCTACCTGCAGGCGCCCGTCGTCATCACCGACGACGATCACTGGAGCGGCTTCCGCCCCGACAAGATCGCGACGCTCGGGGCCTGAGACCCCTCGCCGCCGCGTCCCTCCCCGGACCGGCGGCCCCACGCTCCGCCGGTCCGGGTGGGCAGGTTCTGCCCCGGACCGGCGGAGGATCCGAGTCGCGAGGCTCGGGTCCTCACCGGAACGACCGCCACGACGCCCCGCAGGGCACCCGGAGGGGGAGCACACGATGAGTGAGCTCGTCTACTTCTCCAGCAGCTCGGGCAACACGCACCGCTTCATCGAGAAGCTGGGGCGGCCCGCGCAGCGCATCCCGCTGCACTCGCACCGCGACGGGGCGAAGGCCGACACGCTCCACGTCGACGAGCCCTACGTGCTCGTCCTGCCGACCTACGGCGGCGGGATCGACGGGGGAGCGGTTCCCAAGCAGGTCATCCGGTTCCTCAACCAGCCCCGCAACCGCTCCCTGCTCCGCGGCGTCATCGGCGCCGGCAACACGAACTTCGGCGAGGCCTACTGCCTCGCCGGCGACATCATCGCGAGGAAGTGCGCCGTGCCGCACCTCTACCGCTTCGAAGTATTCGGAACCCCCGACGACGTCCGCGCCGTCGACGAAGGATTGGACACGTTTTGGACGCAGCAGTGATCGACGCCCCCCGGGACGCCGCGCAGATGGACTACCACTCGCTCAACGCGATGCTGAACCTGTACGGCCCGAACGGAGAGATCCAGTTCGACAAGGATCGCGAGGCCGCTCGCGAGTACTTCCTGCAGCACGTCAACCAGAACACCGTGTTCTTCCACTCCCTCAAGGAGCGCCTGGACTACCTGGTCGAGAAGGAGTACTACGAGCAGGCCGTGCTCGATCAGTACTCGTTCGAGTTCATCCAGCAGCTGAACGACCTCGCGTACTCCAAGAAGTTCCGCTTCGCGACCTTCCTCGGCGCCTTCAAGTACTACACGTCGTACACGCTCAAGACGTTCGACGGGAAGCGCTACCTCGAGCGCTTCGAGGACCGCGTCGTGATGACCGCTCTCGGACTCGCCCAGGGCGACGAGAAGCTCGCCGTCGCCCTCGTCGAGGAGATCGTCGCCGGCCGCTTCCAGCCCGCGACCCCCACGTTCCTCAACACGGGCAAGGCCCAGCGCGGCGAGCTCGTCTCGTGCTTCCTGCTGCGCATCGAGGACAACATGGAGTCGATCGCCCGCGGCATCAACTCCGCGCTGCAGCTCTCCAAGCGCGGCGGCGGAGTGGCGCTCTCGCTCTCCAACATCCGCGAGGCCGGCGCCCCGATCAAGCAGATCGAGAACCAGTCCTCGGGCATCATCCCCGTGATGAAGCTCCTCGAGGACAGCTTCAGCTACGCCAACCAGCTCGGCGCCCGCCAGGGTGCGGGAGCCGTGTACCTCTCGGCGCACCACCCCGACATCCTGCGCTTCCTCGACACCAAGCGCGAGAACGCCGACGAGAAGATCCGCATCAAGACGCTGTCCCTCGGCGTCGTCGTGCCCGACATCACGTTCGAGCTCGCGAAGAACAACGAGGACATGTACCTCTTCTCGCCCTACGACGTCGAGCGCGTCTACGGCCTGCCCTTCGGCGACATCTCGATCTCCGAGAAGTACCGCGAGATGGTCGACGACCCGCGCATCAAGAAGACCAAGATCTCAGCGCGCGAGTTCTTCCAGACCATCGCCGAGATCCAGTTCGAGTCGGGCTACCCCTACATCGTGTTCGAGGACACGGTGAACAAGGCGAACCCGATCAAGGGCCGCATCAACATGTCGAACCTGTGCTCCGAGATCCTGCAGGTCAACACCCCGACGACCTACAACGAGGACCTCTCCTACGCCACCATCGGCAAGGACATCTCCTGCAACCTCGGCTCGATGAACATCGCGCTGACCATGGACTCGCCCGACTTCGGCCGCACCATCGAGACCGCGATCCGCGGCCTCACCTCGGTGTCCGACCAGTCGCACATCACCTCGGTCCGCTCGATCGAGGACGGCAACGACAAGTCGCACGCCATCGGCCTGGGCCAGATGAACCTGCACGGCTACCTCGCCCGCGAGCGCATCCACTACGGATCCGAGGAGGGCATCGACTTCACCAACATCTACTTCTACTCGGTGCTGTTCCACGCCCTGCGCGCCTCCAACAACATCTCCATCGAGCGCGGCACCACCTTCGAGGGCTTCGCCGACTCGAAGTACGCCTCGGGCGAGTTCTTCGACACCTACACCGAGAAGGAGTGGGCTCCCGCCACCGAGCGCGTCGCCCGCCTCTTCGCCGACGCCGGCATCGCCGTCCCCACCCAGGACGACTGGCGCTCGCTCAAGGCCTCGGTCATGGAGCACGGCATCTACAACCAGAACCTGCAGGCCGTCCCGCCGACCGGCTCGATCTCGTACATCAACAACTCGACGTCCTCGATCCACCCGATCGCGTCGAAGATCGAGATCCGCAAGGAGGGCAAGCTCGGCCGCGTCTACTACCCGGCGCCGTTCATGACGAACGACAACCTGGAGTACTACCAGGACGCGTACGAGATCGGCTACGAGAAGATCATCGACACCTACGCCGCGGCGACGCAGCACGTCGACCAGGGCCTCTCGCTGACCCTGTTCTTCAAGGACACCGCCACCACCCGCGACATCAACCGCGCGCAGATCTACGCCTGGCGCAAGGGCATCAAGACCATCTACTACATCCGTCTCCGCCAGCTCGCGCTGGAGGGCACGGAGGTCGACGGCTGCGTCAGCTGCATGCTGTAGCGATCGCCGCTGCTCCCCTCGACACCTCTGCACCACCGACCCGCACGAAGAAGAGATCATGACTCCCCCTGAGAAGCTCAAGCTGGTCAGCCACGTCAACGCCATCAACTGGAACCGCATCCAGGACGACAAGGACGTGGAGGTCTGGAACCGCCTCACGAGCAACTTCTGGCTGCCCGAGAAGGTCCCGCTGTCCAACGACATCCAGTCGTGGAACACGCTGACCCACGAGGAGCAGCAGCTCACGATGCGCGTGTTCACGGGCCTGACCCTGCTCGACACCATCCAGGGCACGGTCGGCGCGGTGTCGCTCATCCCCGATGCGATCACTCCGCACGAGGAGGCCGTCTACACGAACATCGCGTTCATGGAGTCGGTGCACGCGAAGAGCTACTCGTCGGTCTTCTCGACGCTGTCCAACACCCAGGACATCGACGAGGCGTTCCGCTGGTCCGTGGAGAACCCGAACCTTCAGAAGAAGGCCGAGATCGTCATGGACTACTACCGCGGCGACGACCCGCTGAAGCGCAAGGTCGCCTCGACTCTGCTCGAGTCGTTCCTCTTCTACTCCGGCTTCTACCTGCCGATGTACTGGTCCTCGCGGGCCAAGCTCACCAACACGGCCGACCTCGTGCGCCTCATCATCCGCGACGAGGCCGTGCACGGCTACTACATCGGCTACAAGTTCCAGAAGGGCCTCGAGCGCGTCGACCAGGCCAAGCGCGACGAGATCAAGGACTACACGTTCTCGCTGCTCTACGAGCTCTACGACAACGAAGCGCAGTACACGCAGGACCTCTACGACCAGCTCGGCCTGACCGAGGACGTCAAGAAGTTCCTCCACTACAACGCCAACAAGGCCCTGATGAACCTCGGCTACGAGCCGATGTTCCCCAAGCAGGTCACCGATGTGAACCCCGCGATCCTGTCGGCCCTCTCGCCCAACGCGGACGAGAACCACGACTTCTTCTCGGGCTCCGGCTCCTCCTACGTGATCGGCAAGGCCGTGAACACCGAGGACGAGGACTGGGACTTCTAGGCGTCGACACCACGTCCGGTCCTCCACGGCGAACGGCCCCTCCCCGACACGGGTGAGGGGCCGTTCCTCGTTCGCAGGGACCGCGCGCTGGTCAGCCGTCGAGGAGCGCGGCCCGGATAGTGCGGAGCAGCGCGGGGGCGTGCACGGTGACGGTCGCCCACAAGCGCTCGTTGTCGAGCGCGGAGTAGTTGTGCGGGGCGATGTTCCGCGTCGCTCGCAGCCCTTCGACCGCGTCGCCGGGCAGCTGTGCGACGACGGCGGCCGGCAGGTCGCGGTGCACGAACTCGGCGAGAGTGATCAGGGCGAGCGCGCCGATGTCCCTGCTGTCCGAGACGGGGCGGATGAACTCGTCCTCGCCGTCTCGCGCGGCACGATCGAGGCGGGAGAGGAGCCGGTCCGCCTCGAGGATCAGCCGGGCGCGCTTGTCGGTGTCGTCGGCGGGGCGCCGGGGGCGGGCGGTGAAGCGGCCGGGCGTCGTCTCGCCGTCGTCCGGCCCGGTCACAGCGGCACTGCCTCGCGGCGGATCGCGGCCACGACGTCGTCGTCCGGGCTGTCGATCACGACGTCCACCGGGAAACCGAGGAGCTCTTCGGCGCGACCGCGGAACGCGGCCAGGCGGAGGAAGTCGACGGACGGATCCGCCGCGACGAGCAGGTCGATGTCGCTCCGCTCGTCGTCCGAGCCCCGGGCGGCGGATCCGAACACCCGGACGTCGCTCAGTCCGTGCTCGACCGCGAGCTGCCGGACGTCGTCAGCCAGGTACTCCAGAACGATCGACGGGCGGAGTCGGGCGGCCCGGAGGAGTCGCTCGAGCAGTTCCGGACTCGGACGGCGCGCTCCGGCTTCGATCGCGGCGATGTTCGGCTGGCGCAGGCCGGTGGCCGCAGCGAGTGCCGTCTGGGACATCGCGACGTCCTCGCGGGCGCGACGCAGGACGGCACCGAGGGGGAGGCGGTCGAGGATCACGATCGCATCATATCGCCGTGGTATGTCAGAGCGGGAGGCGCATCAGCACCCGCGGGAAGCCGTTCAGCACGGAGGTCGTGTCGGCCGCCCAGGAGAAGCCGGCGCGCTCGAACAGAGCGCGGGTGCCGACGTAGGCCATCGTCTGCTCGACCTTGGCGCCGCGGTTGTCGACCGGGTAGCCCTCGATCGCCGGGGCGCCGTAGGAGCGCGCGAAGTCGACGGCTCCGGCGAGCAGGGCGTGCGAGATGCCGCGGCGGCGGAAGCCGGGGCGGACCCGGATGCACCACACGGTCCAGACGTCGAGGTCGTCGACGTGCGGGATCCTGCGGTTCTTCGCGTAGCTCGTGTCGGCGCGTCGGTGCACGGCGGCCCAGCCCGCCACCTCGTCGCCGTCGTAGGCGAGCACGCCGGGCGGAGGATCCTGCGCGACCAGTTCGCGCATCCGCTCACCCCGCGCAGGACCGCGGAGGGAGGTGTTCTCGGTGGAGGAGAGCAGGCGGTAGCTCAGGCACCAGCACACGCTCGCATCCGCCCGCTTCGGCCCGTTCATCGTCGCCACGTCGTCGAAGACGGACGCCGGGCGCACCTCGATCGTCATGAGGGCACCCTGGCACTAAGGGAGAAGCGCGGGCAAGCATCCGCATTCACCACTCCGCCGCATGAATCGCACCAGCACCCGCTGTTGGACGCCACTCAGCCGGCCCCCCTAGCGTGGGGGAGTACCCGACGAAGGAGTCCCCCCTTGAAGCACGTCACCCTCGGCGCCTCCGGCATCGAATCCCCGAACGTCGTCCTCGGCCTCATGCGCATCCCCGACATGACCGACGACGCCATCCGCGATCTCGTGCGCACCGCGCGCGACTCCGGCATCGACTTCTTCGACCACGCCGACGTTTACGGCGACGCCGTGCACCACTGCGAGGAGCGCTTCGCCGAGGCGATGCAGCTCACCCCGTCCCAGCGCGACGAGATCGTGCTGCAGACCAAGTGCGGCATCGTCGGCGACGGCCCGTACTTCGATTTCTCGTACGAGCACATCATCGAGTCGGTGGAGGGGTCGCTGAAGGCTCTGCAGACCGACCGCATCGACGTGCTCCTGCTGCACCGCCCCGACGCACTGGTCGAGCCGGACGAGGTCGCCCGCGCCTTCGACGAGTTGCACGCCGCCGGCAAGGTGACGCACTTCGGCGTCTCGAACCACACGCCGTACCAGATCGAGTTGCTGAAGAAGTCACTGAACCAGCCGATCGTGGCGAACCAGCTGCAGCTCTCGGTGACACACGCTCCGCTGATCGCGCAGGGAGTCGCGTCGAACATGGCGGCGCTCGACCAGTCGATCATGCGCGACGGCGGCATCGTCGACTACTGCCGCCTCAATGGCATCACCGTCCAGGCGTGGTCGCCGTTCCAGGCGGGCTTCTTCACCGGCGTCTTCCTCGACAACCCGGCGTACACGGAGCTGAACGCCGTGATCGACCGCCTCGCCATGCAGTACGACGTGCCCGCGATCGCGATCGCCACGGCGTGGATCACGCGCCACCCGGCGAACATGCAGGTCGTGCTCGGCACCACCAACGAGCAGCGCGTGCACGACGCGGCGCTCGGCTCCGACATCCCCCTGACCCGGGCCGAGTGGTACGAGATGTTCCGTGCCGCCGGCTACACGGTCCCCTAGAGCTCCCACCCCGGAGGAAATGCGCGTCGGCGCACAGAGAGGGCACGACTCCGGTCGTGCCCTCTCGCACGTCCGGGGGTCGTCAGATGCGCAGGCGCACGGTGACGGCGGAGTCGATCTCGACGCCCTCCGCCCGCCGCACCGCGGTCTTGAGCGGCACCAGGTAGCCGCCGTCCTTCGGCCAGAGCGACGTGCTCCAGGTGCTCGAACCGAGGACGACCGTCGCGGGGATCATGCCCCAGCCGTACGACACATGCGCTGCGGCGTCCGCGATCGTAGGGACGCGCTCCTCCGGGACGCGCACGAAATGCCAGGGTGCCGGCCCGCGCCAGAAGACGACGACGGCGTCGAACTCGATCTCCACGTGCAGAGAGTACGACTCAGCGAGACCCGGGAATAGGATCCGCCCCTCCGCGTTGAACTTGAGTGCAAGTGACTCAACTCTTCAGGAGGACTGGTGCCCGACAACTTCAACGAGGCCGGAGCGAGCTCGTTCGACGACTTCCTCGCCCGCTACCTCGACGGTGAGCGCGCCCGCGCGGCGCGGTCCATCGACCTCAGCCGATTCCTCACCGCCCGGACCCAGAGCATCCTGCAGTCCGCAGGACGCTTCGCCCTCGAGCGCGGCCAGACCGAGCTCGACGCGCTGCACGTGCTGCGCGTCCTCGTCGACGACGAGGCCGTCGCGCAGACGGTCCGGCGCATCGGCGTCGACCCCGGCGCGATCGCGACCGCGACGGAGGCGCGCCTGCCGCAGGCCGCCGAAGGGCAGGCGTCGCCGAACGCCGCCACCATCACGCCCAGCGCTCAGCGCGCCCTGTTCCACAGCTACCAGGTCGCCCGCTCGAGCGGATCAACCTACATCGACCCCGAGCACCTCTTCTTCGCGCTCGTGCTCGGCCAGGACGCGCCCGCCGGGCAGGTCCTGGCGCGCGCCGGCGTGACCGCGGAGGCACTCACCCAGGGACTGCGCGAGACCGTCACCGCCGGTCCGGAGCAGCAGGAGGCCGGCGCCCCCGCCTCCGAGACGCCGATGCTCGACCAGTTCGGCACCGACCTCACGCAGCTCGCCCGCGACGGGAGGCTCGACCCGGTGATCGGCCGCGCCGACGAGATCGAGCAGACCATCGAGATCCTCAGCCGCCGCACCAAGAACAACCCGGTGCTCGTCGGAGAGGCGGGCGTCGGCAAGACCGCGATCGTTGAGGGCCTGGCCCGCGCGATCGTCGCGGGCGAGGTCCCGGAGCAGCTGCGCGACAAGCGCGTCGTCTCCCTCGACCTCCCCGGCATGCTCGCCGGCACCCGCTACCGCGGCGACTTCGAGGAGCGCCTGACGAAGACGATGGACGAGATCGCCGCCCGCTCCAGCGAGCTGATCGTCTTCATCGACGAGGTGCACACCGTCGTCGGCGCCGGTGGTGCCGGCGAGGGCGGCATGGACGCGGGCAACATCCTCAAGCCGCGGCTGGCCCGCGGCGAGCTGCACCTGGTGGGTGCGACCACGCTCAAGGAGTACCGCACGATCGAGAAGGACCCGGCGCTCGAGCGCCGCTTCCAGCCCGTCCGCGTGGGCGAGCCGTCCGTCGAGGACGCGATCGCGATCCTGCACGGACTGCGGCAGGCCTACGAGGAGCACCACCGCGTGACCTTCACCGACGACGCCCTGCGCGCCGCCGTGGAGTTGTCGGACCGCTACCTCCCCGACCGCGTGCTGCCCGACAAGGCGATCGACCTGATCGACCAGGCCGGTGCGCGCCTGCGCCTGTCGCTGGGCGCCGGAGTCGACACCGCGGCCCTGCTCGAGCGCCTCGCGGTGCTCGAGGGCGACAAGAACGCGGCCGTCTCGGCCGAGCACTACGAGGAGGCGTCGCGACTGCGCGACGAGATCTCGTCGGTGCAGGCTCAGCTCGACGCCGCGACCTCGACCGGACGCGCGACGACCGGGGCCGAGGTGGGCGAGACCGAGATCGCGGCCGTCGTGGCCCGCGCCACGGGCATTCCCGTGTCGCGACTGACGGAGGGGGAGCGCGAGCGGCTCGCGCACCTCGAGGACGAGCTGCACCGGCGCGTCATCGGGCAGGACGACGCCGTGACCGCGGTCGCCCGCGCCGTCCGCCGCAGCCGGACCGGGCTCGGCGACGCCTCGCGTCCCGTCGGCTCGTTCCTTTTCCTCGGACCCACGGGTGTGGGCAAGACCGAGCTGGCGCGCACGCTGGCCGGCTCGCTCTTCGCCGACGAGCAGTCCGTCATCCGCTTCGACATGAGCGAGTTCGGCGAGCGGCACACCGTCTCGCGGCTGGTCGGCGCCCCTCCCGGGTACGTCGGCTACGACGAGGCCGGACAGCTGACCGAGCGCGTGCGGCGGAACCCTTACTCCGTCGTGCTGTTCGACGAGATCGAGAAGGCGCACCCCGACGTGTTCAACCTGCTCCTGCAGGTGCTCGACGACGGGCGTCTGACCGACGGTCAGGGCCGCACGGTCGACTTCCGCAACACGGTGATCATCATGACCTCGAACCTGGGGTCGGAGTTCCTGGCCTCCCGCTCCGGCGCGCTCGGCTTCGTCGCGCAGAGCGACGCGTCGGCCGAGGGCTTCGCCTCGGAGAAGGACCTGCGCGACCGCGTCATGGGCCGGCTCCGCGAGGCGATGCGTCCCGAGTTCCTCAACCGCATCGACGAGATCGTGCTGTTCCGCAAGCTCGGCCGCGAGCAGCTCCGCGAGATCGTGGGCATCGTGCTCGACGCGACACGGGCCCGACTCGCGCCGCGCGAGGTGTCGCTCGAGGTCACGGAGTCGGCGATCGACTGGCTCGCCGAGCACGGCTACGAGCCGCAGTACGGTGCCCGTCCGCTCCGCCGCCTCGTGCAGCGCTCGGTCGACGACCGCATCGCGGACCTGTTCGTGAGCGGCGACGTGACGGACGGCGGAGCGGTGCACGTCGACGCGGTCGGCGGCGAGCTGGTCGTGACGTCCTCGTCGCGGATGCCGCTGGCGGCGTAGTCCACCGCCCACCCGCGCCCCGGCTCCCTCACCTCGGGAGCCGGGGCGTCGTCGTGTCCGGGACCGGGCGCTCGTGCGACCGCTTGCGCGGGGGAGCGGGGCCGGATAGACACGGGAGAGCACGAGAACCGGAGGCCCGATGTCGAACCCGCGCTACTACGACCCGGTCGGTCGCGCGATCCGCGCCCTGCTCTGGATCTCGCTCGTCTGCTTCGGGCTGGCCGTCGGCTTCTTCGCGCTCGACGTCGTCACTCCGGGGTCGATGACGGACGCGGCACGGCCCTACGCCGAGGCGAGCGGGGCGCTGGCGTGCTTCGGCATCGCGGCGCTCATCATGCACTTCGCGGTGGTCGCGATCGTCGGGGCGATCCGGGGGCGCGGACAGTAGGTCCGCGCCCCCGAGCTGGTCTCAGTGCCTGGGCGTCAGGCGATCAGGGGCACTTCTTCGCAGTGATCGAGACCTTGAGTTCGGCATCCGGAGCGACGGAGGATCCGCCCGCCGGCTCCTGACCGGTCACCTTCCCGGTGTCCGGCGCATCGCCGGCCTCGGTGCAGGACAGCGTGATCTGCGTGAATCCGGCGGCCCCGAACGCGGCCTTCGCCGCCTCCAGGTCCTGACCCGTCACATCCGGCACCGTCTTCTGGTTGCCGCTGCTGGTGAACACCGTGATGCCGGTGCCCGCCTGAGCCGAGCCCGACGGATCCTGGCGCGTCACGGTGCCCACCGGGGCGTCGGACGCCTCGGTGCCGCCCTCGATGAGGGGGAAGCCCGCCGCGGACAGCTTGGCCTTCGCGTCGGCGAGGGCGAGCCCTGTCACATCGGGGATCTCGACGCGCGGCACGACCTGGAGCGAGCCGTTCGCCTTCGGGAAGGCCGCTCCGCCGTACTCGGCGTTCGCCGCCGCCATCACGACCGGCCAGATGCGGTGACGGGCGGTCGCCGCGGGCCCGGAGTCGAAGTTGAACTGCCGGAGGCGCAGGTTGGCGGCGCCCTTCACGTTGAAGACGCCGACGACGGTCGCGACCCGGGTGCTCGCTCCGCTCATCCAGGTGGCTGCGGCGCTGTCGGTCGTGCCGGTCTTGCCGATCAGCGGGATGCTGTCGCGGGTGCGCGACGCGGTCGCCGTGCCGCCCGCGGTGAAGGTCGACTGCAGGGCGACGGCGGCGGTGGCCGCGACGTTCGCGTCGATCGACTGGCGGCAGTTGGCCGGCGGGACCGGCTGCTCCGCCCCGGCGGTGTCGGTGATGCGGTCGATCGCGATCGGGTCGCAGGTGATGCCGCCCGAGGCGACGGTCGCGTACGCGCCCGCCATCGAGAGCGGCGAGACGTAGTTGGTGCCGAGAACCGAGGACGGGTTGTGTTCGAGCTCGGCGCCGCTGCCCTGCTTCACGCCCATGTCGAGCGCGGTGTCGCGGATGCCGCAGAGGTCGAGCTTGCGCGCCATGCCCACGAAGCCGGTGTTCAGCGACGTCTTCGTGAAGGAGACGGGAGTGCCCACCTCTCCGGTGCCGCCCTCGTCGTTCTTGGCGCTCGTCTCGTTGCTCGTGTCGGTCCCCCCGGCCACGCACGAGTCGGTGAAGGTGCCCCAGGTCGACTTGCGCGTGCCGTCGACGCGCTCGTTGATGCTGTGCCCCTCCTTCAGCCACTCGATCAGGGTGAAGAGCTTGTAGGTGGAGCCCGGCTGGATGCCGGAGGAGCCGCCGTACGCCTTGTCGGTGCTGAAGTTGATCGCGCTGTAGGAGGCGTCGGCGTTCAGGACGTCGGGGTCCTGCGAGTACTTCTTGTTCTGCGTCATCGCGAGCACCCGGCCGGTGCCGACCTCGACGCTGACGGAGACGGCGCCGACGTCGAAGTTCCACGTCTCGGGGACCTGCGCGTTCACGGCGTTCACCGCCGTGTCCTGGAGGGAGACGTCGAGCGTCGTGTAGACGTCGAGGCCGCCGCGGCGGAAGTTCGTCCAGCGCGCGTCCTCGTTGTCGCCGAAGGTGTCGGAGTTCTTCAGGACGTTCGTGACGTAGTCGCAGAAGAAGCCCGCGTTGCCGGCGGTCGAGCAGCCGGTGCTGGGCTCGGTGATCGCAGGCTGGACCGGCGTGGCGAGGGCCGCGTCGTGGTCCGCCTGCGTGACCTTCCCCTCCTCCAGCATCTTGTCGATGATGTAGTCGCGCCGGTCCTTGTTGCGGGCGTAGCCGTTCGCGGCGCCGTTGTCGGGGTCGTCGGGCTGGTCCAGGCGCAGGTTCGCCGGGTTGTTCACGATCGCGATGAGGCTCGCGGCCTGGGCGATCGTGAGGTTCGCGGCAGTGGTGTTGAAGTAGTAGTTGGCGGCCGTCTCGAGGCCGTAGGTGGTGCCGCCGAAGAACGCGATGTTCAGGTATCCCTGGAGGATCTGGTCCTTCGTGTACTCCTTCTCGAGACCGATCGCGAGCTTCATCTCGCGGAGCTTGCGCTCGGGAGTGGTCTTCGTCGCGCTCTCGATCGCCGCGGCGCGCTCGGCCTCGTCGGTGATGTTGCGGACGGCCTTCTCGATGAGCACGTTCTTCACGTACTGCTGCGTGATGGAGGAGCCGCCCTGCACCTCGTTGCCGAGCACGTAGGTCTGGGCGACCGCGCGGAGGGTGCCCGGGAGGTCGACTCCGCCGTGCTCGTAGAAGCGGGGGTCCTCGCCCGAGACCGCGGCGTCCTTGGCGAACTGCGAGATCTGATCGAGAGGGACCTCGACGCGGTTCTCGACGTAGAAGGAGGCGAGCAGCTGGGGCGTGCCGTCGGCGCGCGTGGCGAAGATGTTGCTCTTCTCGGAGAGCTTGTCGACCTCGAGGTACTCGGGGAGGCCGTCGAAGACGCCGATGGACTGGTTCGCGGCGACGCCGGCGATCGCCACGGCGGGCGTCACCGTGGCGGTCACGAGGACTCCGGCCACGACGCTCATGCCCAGGAAGCCGACGATCGCCTTGATCACGCCGCCGGTGGTCCGTCTGTCCGTCGCCAATCCGTCTCCTTCGGGTACCCCCGGTCTCGCGACGGCCGCCACCGACGCCCTGACGCGCTCTGCGACAGGTCAACCTCGACAGACTAACCCGAGACCTCCGGAAGACGAAGGCCCGGTCCGAGGCCTGAAAGGGGGCTGGGACGCGGGGCGGAGGCGGCCGGGCGGTCGGTGCGTGCGCAGAGGGCTCCGTGGGTCGGGGATGCTCGGGCGCGACGAGCTGGTGATTGCCTGAGAAGAATCACAGGGAGACGGCGAGCGGGTGTCATACAGGGGCTGCTCGGGAGAGCGCGGCCTCGGTGCGGCGACGCGGCCCGTCCGCTCTCCTCGGTGCCGGTCGCTGAGAGGCCGAGGGCTTCCTCCACAGGGCGGCACCGTTGCGCCATACCGGTGTTATCCCTACTCTCCGAGGAAACCTCACCGATCCGAAGGAGATCACATGTCCCCCTCCCGGCGCGCAAGCGCTTTCGCCCTCGTAGCGGTCGCCGCAGCGACCCTCGCTGCTCCCGTCGCCACCGCGGCGGAGAGTCAGTGCCCCACCGGCTTCAGCTGCGTCTGGACCGACAAGGACTACTCGAGCAGCTACTCCGGCCGCGGCAACGCCAACTACCACGAGTACTACGCCGTCGGCGGCCGCATCTTCAACGACTCCATCTCGAGCATCAAGAACCGGTACCCCGGGAAGAAGAACTGGTTCGAGCACATCGATCGAGGTGGCGCACGCCTGCAGATCGAGGCGTTCGAGAAGATCTCGAACCTCCAGGACCGCCACACGGGTCTCTGGTACCACGCGGACTGGAACGACTTCATCTCGAGCGTCGACTGATGGCGGGAGTCCGCCTGCTCCCGCCGCTCGTCCTGGTCCCGGTGCTCGCGCTCTGCGCGTGCACCGGGCCGGGCCCCGAACCGACCGGCGCCACGATGCCGGAGCGCGTCGACATCAGCGAATACGCGGACGTCAGGGCCGGCCTGGACGCGGCGAACGAGACGATGACGTTCCCGATCGACGCGTTCTTCCTGTCTCCCGCCGCGCTCGGCCGGGTCGGCCAGGCGAACGCGCTGCTCTGGGACGCGTGCATGCGGGAGGGCGGGCGGACCTACCCTCCGGCCGCTTTCGACCTCACGACGTCGGGCATGCTGCCCGACACGCTGTACGGGATCTGGAGCCCGGAGAACGCCCGGCAGTGGGGGTACGGGCTCGACCCCGCGAATGACGCGGTGATGGAGGCGGCGAACGAGGCCCTGATGGCGGCCGCGGCGGCGGATCCCGGTTGGGATCCCGCGTTCGACGTCTGCCTCGAGTCGACACCCCGGATCCCGGAGCCCGGGCGCTGGTTCAGCGGTGACGACGAGCTGGCGATCTCCGGCCCGGCCAAGCAGGTCGCCGACGACGCGAAGATGCTCGCGATGACGGACCCGCGCTGGGACGAGGCCCGGGCCAGGTGGAGCGACTGCCTCGTCGCGGAGGGACTCCGCCTGCGCGAGGGCGAGACGTCGCCCTGGTCCCCCGAGGTGCCCGAGGATCCCGAGGCGGCGATCAGGACGGCCGTCCTCGACGTCGAGTGCAAGGCGAGGACCGAGCTGGTCGAGACGCTGAGCTCGCTCGAGGCGCAGTACCAGGCGGCCCTCATCGATCGGGAGCGAGCGGCTCTGGACGAGGTCGCCGAGAAGGAGCGGGAGATCGTCGAGCGGGCCGACCGGATCATCGCGGGGAGCGGCCGGTGAGCGACGAGCCGCCCTCCCGTGTCCGCCTGCCCGCCGTCGTGCGTCCGCGCGCTCTGGCGGTGTTCGCGGTCGCGGTGCTGCTGGTCGGTGCCGCGGGAGTTGCGCTCGGGGCCTCGATGCGCTCGACGTCGGACGTCGACGACGAGGCGCTCCTGGCTCCTCCGCCGGTCGACGCGGCGGTCGAGAGGCGCTCCATCGATCCGGCCCGGATGCTGCAGGGGGCCGTCGACGCGGGGGACACGACGACGGTGGTCTTCGGCGACGCGGGCGGCGAAGACGTGCTGCCGTACGTGACCGAGGTCGGCACCGCGGCGGGAGCGGCGCTCGTCAACGGAGGGCTCCTGCTCGCCGTCGCCGACCGGCCCCGGATCGCGCTGCACGTCGCCTCGCCCCTGTACCGCGACCTCCGCGTGGGCGACGAGGGGAAGGACGTGCGGGCGTTCGAGACCGCGCTGAAGGCCGTGGTCCCCGGCGACTTCGACGTCGACGAGGACTTCACCGCGCGCACCCTCGCGGCGGCGGAGCAGCTCTGGCAGCGGCTCGGGTACGACCTGCCGACCCGTCCCGGCGAGGTGGTCGCTCCGGCGCCGTCCCCGTCGGCACCGGGTCCGGTGGCCACCGGTGTTGCCGTCACGACGGCGACGACACCTCCCGCGACGGCCACGACTCCGGCGATCGCTGCGGCTCCGGAGGCGTACATCGACGTGGCGCAGATCGTGCAGCTGCACGCCGACGCGGTCGGCGTGCTGACCGTGCTCGACGTCGGCGCGATCGCCGAGGCCGGCGCCCCGCTCGCGACGCTGCAGACGAGCCCGCGCCGCGTGGTCGCCCGCGCGAGCGTCCTCGATGCGGACGAGTTCGTCGTCGGGACCGCGGTGACCCTGCGGGCGAGCGGACGGCCCGAGCAGAGCGGCACCGTCGCAACGGTCGGCGGGTTCGTCGCCGCCGACGGGACCGCGCAGAGCGTGTCGGGACGCGACGTGCGCGTCGACCTCCCGGCCGACTGGGCCGATCTCGCCGAGAAGTCGACGGTCACGCTCACGACCGTCGAGGCGGGCGAGCCGGTGCTGGCGGTGCCGCTCACGGCGGTCCACGACGCGTCCACGGACCCCTACGTCGTCTCCTCCGAGACGGCGGGCTTCGACCGGGGAGAGCGGGTGCCGGTCCAGGTGCTCGGTTCCGGCGACGGCTGGGTGCGCATCGACGAGGAGTCGGGGCTCCTCGAGGGCGATCGGATCGAGGTGGGCCCGTGACCGTGCCGCTCCTGTCCCTCCGCGGCGTCTCGCGGCGCTACGCCGGCACGACCGGCACCCTCGCGCTCCAGGGCATCGACCTCGACGTGCACGAGGGCGAGTTCGTCGCCGTCGTCGGCCGTTCCGGAGCGGGCAAGTCGACGCTCCTCAACGTGCTCGGGCTCCTCGACTCGTCCGACGCGGGGGAGTACCGCATCGGCGGGCTCGACGTCTCGCAGCTGCCGGAGGGCGACCGGGACGCCCTGCGGGCGCGCACCTTCGGCTTCGTGTTCCAGGACTCGTTCGTGCTGCCGGGCGAGAGCGTCGCCCGCAACGCGGCGCTGCCCCTGCGGATGCGGAGGGAGTCCCACGAGTCGCAGACCACCGCCGTCGCCGCGGTGCTCGACCGCTTCGGCCTGCTGCGACTGGCGGAGCAGCCCGCGGGCACGCTGTCGGGCGGGGAGCGCCAGCGGGTCGCCCTGGCCCGCGCCGTGGTCGGCCGGCCCGCGGTCGTCCTCGCCGACGAGCCCACGGGGAACCTCGACTCGGCGACGACCGCGGTCGTGATGGACCTGCTCGTCGAGCTGCACCGCAGCGGGGTCACGGTCGTGCTCATCACGCACTCGGCGGAGGTCGCCGCGGTCGCGGGACGGCGGATCCGACTCGAGGACGGCGCGATCGTCGCCGACAGCGGCGACGGCCTCGACGATCGGCTCGGGGTGCCCGGAGGAGTGGCGACCGCGGTGCCGCGGGAGCGGGGGCGACGCGGTCCGGCCTGGGTGATCGCCGACGCCGTGTCCGCGCTGCTGCTCTCGCCCGCCCGCACGCTGGGGGTCCTGGCCGCCTTCGTCCTCGCGATCGCCGGACTCGTGTCCTCGGTCGGGATCAGCGCCACCGCCACGCAGCAGGTGACCGAGCGCCTCGACGCCGCGGCGCTCGACCAGGTGACCGTCCGGATGCCCGAGTCCTCCTCGGACGAGGACCTGCGGCACGCAGCCGCGGCGATCGCCGGTCTCGGCGGAGTCTCCGCGGCGGGCCCGAGAGTCCTGCTCACGGGATCGGAGGGACGACCGGGGCGCCTCCTCGGGCCGGACGGACTGTCGACGGAGGCGACCGTCCTGGCGGTCGACGAGTCGTTCCTCGCCGTCGAGCTGGTCGCGGTCGCCCCCACGACGGCGCCGGCCTGGCTCGACGTCGTCGACGGCGTGCCCGTCGCGCTGCTCGGGATCGGAGCGGCGGAGGACCTCGGGATCCCCATCGGGCGCACGGGGGACACGATCCGCATCGCAGGGCAGTCCGTCGTCGTCGCGGGGTTCCTCACGTCCTCGGAGCGGGATCCCGCGCTGACGGAGTCGATCCTCGTCTCGCTCACCGACCTGTCCGTTCCTCCGCGGTCCGAGCGCCAGGTCGTCGCCCGGACGAGCCCGGGTCGTCCGGCCGCGGTGGCCGGATCGATCCCGCTCGCCGTCGACCCGGGGCATCCCGAGAGGGTCGTCGTCGAGACCGTCGCCGACCTGCGGCTGCTCGCCCGCGGGGTGAGCAGCGACCTCGCGGCCAACCTGCTCGTGGTCTCGGCCGTGCTGCTCCTGCTGGTCTGTTTCAGCAGCGCCACGTCGATGTTCCTCGCCGTGTCGGCCCGCACCCGCGAGATCGCACTGCGGCGGGCCGTCGGAGCGACCCGACGCGACATCCGCCTGCTGTTCCTCATCGAGGGGACGGTCATCGGACTCGCGGGTGGCGTCTCGGGGCTCGCTCTCGGCGTCCTCGCGACCTCGGTGCTCAGCGGTCTGCAGGGCTGGTCGCCCGTCCTCGATGCGACCAGCGCCGTCGTCGGCCTCGTCGCGGGCGTGGGGGCGGGAGCGCTGTCGGCGGTCGGACCGGCTCTCCGTGCCGCGCGGATCGAGCCGGCGCTCGCCCTGAGGGCGGGATGATCGCGGCGGCGGTGGCGGGGTCCCTCCCGGGAAGCCGGTCTTCTAGGGTGCTGGTATGTCGAGCACCTCTCCCGACCCCCGTCCGGATGACCCGTCGCTCCCGCAGCCCGCCCCGCCGACCGGAGCGATGCCCTACGCCCTCGGCTTCCTCGCTCTGACCGGGATCCCGTTCCTCTCGCTGATCGTCGCGGGCATCGTGATGGCGGCGGTGCACCCGTCGGTGCGGCAGCGCGGGGGAGTGGCCGCCGAGAACGGCCGACGGGCTGCGAACTGGGGCCTCACGACCGTCCTGATCACCGTCCTCTGCCTCGTCGGCCACTTCGTGCTGCTCTTCGCGCTCACCGCCGACGCTCCGTCGACGAGCTTCTACCCGATCGGCATCCCGATCACGGTCTTCGCGGTGCTGGCCGTGGCGCACCTCGTGGTGATCATCTGCGGCCTCGTCTCGGCGAACCGCGGGCACGTGTTCCGCAACCCGCTCGCGATCCCGTTCCTCCGCCGCCGCGCCGCGTCCTGAGCGCTCAGGACGTCGCGACGGGCCAGACGTAGTCGAGGTCGTCGGGGGTGCCGGGGAAGCGTGGCGCGTAGAACTCCGGCGCTTTCGCGAGCAGCTTGGAGCGGTGCGAGCGGTGCAGCTCCTCCCGGCCCAGCCACGGCGGCACCGGGAAGCCGCCGAGCAGGTACGCCTCGGCGTCCTCCGGCACCGTCTCGAGCACGGCCATCGTCTTGACGAGACAGGTGTCGGCGAAGCCCCGCTCCGTCCAGACGGCGCAGGTCTCGCGCTGGTACTCCATCAGCGCGGGCCGGTAGCCGCGCCACATCGCGGTGACCGGGTGGTGCTGCCAGCCGTAGCCGGCGACGGTGAGCGCCTTCATCACCTGCAGCGTCTCGACGCGCTGCTTGCCCAGGCGCCGGTCGTCGAGGAAGCTCGCGCTCGCGTGGAAGTCGGGGAACGGGAGGAACGTCTGCATCCCCTCCAGTCAACACGAGGGTGCGCGGGCGGGACGAGCCCCCCTCGCTGCAGCCCACCTCTCCGCGACCCCCTCTCCGCGTCGCCCCCCGGCCACCCGGAGGTCACGTCGAGGACGCCTGCGGCCCGTACCGTGCGGTCCATGACCGGACTCCCCCTCCTCGCCACCGACGACGTCCAGCTGCGCTGGGCGCGCCCCGAGGTGCTCGACTCCTCGCGGCACCGGATGCTCCGCCTCCTCACCCTCGCCGAGCGCCTGCGCTTCGAAGCCACCGGCCGCCGCGAGGCGCGCGACAGCTTCCTCCTGGGCCGGGTGCTCGTGCGCGAGCTCGCCGCCGAGACGCTCGGCATCGACCCGCTCGAGATCGCGGTGGAGGCCCGCTGCGCCCGCTGCGGCGGACCGCACGGCCGCCCCGTCCTCGCGGGGGAGCACCCCGCCCTCGAGCGGATGCGCATCAGCATCGCCCACTGCGAGGGCGCCGTCGTCGCGGCGCTGGCCACCGGTCGCGACGTCGGGATCGACGCGGCCCGCACCCGCGTCGTGCGCGAGCGCATCGCCTCCGGGCAGGAGAGCGCCGAGCAGGTGCTCGAGGAGCTCCGCGCGCAGGCCGTCGCCAAGGCCGACGGTCGCGGCACGGACATCGACGAGGCGGTGCGCTTCCGCACCCGCGAGGGCGCGACCGAGGCCTGGATCGACGGCTCCGAGCGCTACTTCGCGGTCTCGGAGCCGACGGTCCACTCGGCGCTCGTCGTCACGCTGGCGCTCGCCGAGGCCTGAGCGGCGGGTCGGCGGCGCGCCGACCGCGTGTCAGAGGTGCGGGGCCACGTGCTCCGCGAACCCCGCCGCGACCTTCGCCGCGACGTCCGCGTACGCCGTGTCCCAGACCTCCTGGTGGAAGATCTCGACCTCGATGTCGCCCGTGTAGCCCGCCTCGACGACCGTCTGCGTGAGCAGCTCGAAGTCGATGACGCCCTCGCCCACGTAGTGGCGCGAGAGCAGCACGTCGGCGGCGAGCGGAGTGGCCCAGTCGCACACCTGGTACGAGGCGATGCGCCCCTCCGCCCCGGCGCGCAGGATCTGCGGCAGCACCTGCGGGTCCCACCAGACGTGGAACGTGTCGACCACGACGCCGACCGCGGCCGCCTCGAACGGCGCGGCGAGGTCGAGGGCCTGGCCGAGCGTCGAGACGACGGCGCGATCGGACGCGTACATCGGGTGCAGAGGCTCGATCGCCAGCTGCACTCCGGAGCCGCGCGCGTAGTCGGCCAGCTCGGCCAGCGCCTCCGACACCCGGGCGCGCGCGCCGACGAGGTCGCGCGATCCGGCCGGCAGTCCGCCCGCGACGAGCACCAGCGCCGGTGCGCCCAGCGCGGACGCCTCGTCGATGGCCCGGCGGTTCTCGTCGAGGGCCGCGCGGCGATCCGGCCCCTCGGGCACGGTGAAGAAGCCGCCCCGGCACAGGCTCGAGACCCGCAGGCCGCTCTCGGCGACCAGGCGCATCGCCTCCGCGACCCCCACTTCGGCGACGGGCTCGCGCCACAGGCCGATCGAGGAGTAGCCGGCCCGGGCGGTGACGTCCAGCGCCTCGCGCAGGTCCGCGTACTTGATGGTCGCCTGGTTGAGCGAGAGCCGCGGATGCACGGTGGTCGCATCGGCCCGCACCACCGGATCGAGCGCGGTCATGCGAGCACCGTCCGGAGCGCGTCGACGCCGTTCACGGCGAGCAGGCCCGTCCAGCGGGCGGCGGCGAGCTCGGGACGCTCCAGCGCCCCCGCCTCGTCGGCCAGCCGCACGATCTCGGAGAGGTGCGGCAGCGAGCGCGCCGAGTGCAGTCCGCCCACCATCGCGAACGCGGTCTGGTGGCCGTTCAGCCACGAGAGGAACGCCACTCCGGTCTTGTAGTACTGCGTGGGCGCCGCGAAGACCTGACGCGCGAGCGCCTCGGTGGGCTGGAGGATGCGCCGGTAGGCCTCGACGTCGTCGGCGTCGAGCGCCTGGATCGCGGCGGAGGCGTTCGGAGCGAACGCGGCGAACGCGCCGAGGAGGGCGTCGGAGTGGCGCACCTCGCCGTCGGCGTCCTGCCCGCCCTCGATCAGGCCGACGTAGTTGAAGTCGTCGCCGGTGAAGAGGGTCGCGCCGAACGGGAGGCGCGCGCGCACCGCGATCTCGGCGTCCGCGTCGAGCAGCGACATCTTGATGCCGCGCACCTTCGCGAGGTTGTCCTCGATGATGCGGATCACCGTGTCCGACGCGGTGGCGACGTCCTCGGAGCCGAAGTAGCCGGTGAGCACGGAGTCGAACGCCGGTCCGAGCCAGTGCAGCACGACCGGCCGCGAGGCCCGCTCGAGCACGGCGCGGTAGACGCGCTCGTAGTCCGCGCCGGACTGCGCCGCGCGGGCGAGGTGGCGGCTGGCCATCAGCACCACGCCGACGCCGGCGTCCTCCGCGACCTCGAGCTGCTCGAGGTACGCGTCGATGACGCGCTTGAGCGGCACGACCTCGTCCGTCAGCTGGTCGGTGTTCACGCCGACCACGACCTCGCCGCCGACCGAGGCCGCCTCGGCGCCGCTGCGGCGGATGAGCTCGGTGGTCGCGGCCCAGTCCATGCCCATGTTGCGCTGGGCGGTATCCATCGCGTCGGCGACTCCGAGGCCCCAGGACCAGACGTGGTGCCGGAACGCGAGCGTCGCGTCCCAGTCGACGGTCGCAGGGCTGCCGGGCGTGTTCTCGGCCCAGGTGACCGGGACGACGTGCGCGGCCGCGTAGGCGACCCGCGCACCGAGCGGTCGGCGGGGTCGGACGAGGTCCGGCGCGGCCGAGACGGTGTGCACGCGGAGCGATCCGTCCGCGGCGAGCAGGGTGACGTCGGTCACGGAGCGACCTCGGCGGAGGTGGCGGCGGAGGCGGCGAGGGCCTGCTCGTCGGCCTCGGCGTCGAGCGCGGCGACGTCGATGCGGCGGCCCTCGCGAGCCGACTCGAGTCCGAGCTCGGCGAGGCGGACGCCGCGGGCGCCGGCGAAGAAGTCGTAGGGGTGCGGGCCGTTCTCGACCACGTGGCGGATGAACTCCTCCCACTGCGTCTTGAAGCCGTTCTCGAAGACGTCGTTGACGGGCAGCTCCTGCCAATCCTCCGCGTAGACGTGCTGCTCGGGCAGGTCGGGGTTCCAGGTCGGCTTGGGGGTCGCGACGCGCGGCTGCACCTTGGCGCCGAAGAGCCCGACGACCGCGCTGCCGAGCGTGCCGTCGACCTGGAACTCCACGAGCTCCGGGCGGTTCACGCGCACGGCCCAGGAGGAGTTCAGCTGCACGGTCGCGCCGCCCGCGACGTCGAAGATCGCGTAGGCCGCGTCGTCGGCGGTGGCGGTGTACTCGTCGCCGTTCTCGTCCACGCGCACCGGGATGTGGGTCGCGGCCTTGGCGTAGACGCCCTCGACGGCGCCGAACAGGTTCTCGAGCACGTAGTTCCAGTGCGGGAACATGTCGACGATGATGCCGCCGCCGTCCTCCTTGCGGTAGTTCCAGCTGGGGCGCTGGGCGTCCTGCCAGTCGCCCTCGAAGACCCAGTAGCCGAACTCGCCGCGCACCGAGAGGATGCGGCCGAAGAATCCGGAGTCGATCAGGCGCTTGAGCTTCTGCAGGCCGGGGAGGTAGAGCTTGTCGTGCACGACGCCGTTCTTGATGCCGGCCTCCTTGGCCAGCTCGGCGATCTCGAGCGCCTCCGCGTAGCTCTCGGCGGTGGGCTTCTCGGTGTAGATGTCCTTGCCGGCGGCGATGGCCTTCTTGAGCGCGGGGACGCGGGCCTTGGTGACCAGGAAGTCGGCGTAGATCTGCCACTTCGGGTCGGCGAGCGCGGCGTCGAGGTCGGTGGTCCAGTGCTGCAGGCCGTGCTTCGCGGCGAGCTCGGCGAGCTTGGCCTCGCTGCGCCCGACGAGCAGCGGCTCGAGCTGCACGCGGGTGCCGTCCGAGAGCAGCACGCCGCCCTGCTCGCGGATCGCGAGGATCGAGCGGACGAGGTGCTGGCGGTATCCCATGCGGCCCGAGACGCCGTTCATGATGATGCCGAGGGTCCGCGGTTCGGCGGAGGTGGTGGCGGGGGTGGTCGACTCTGACACGGGAAGCCCTTCTGCTGTGCGGTGCCCCGATCGGCCGACGGGCCGGACGGAAAGCGTTTACCAGAGTGTAGGACCGCGGATCGACCGGGGGCAAGCGCATTCCCACCGAGCGTCGCCGAACGGCCGGTCCGCGCAGGGCCGAGCCCTCAGGCCACCGACGCCGTGACGCGCAGCGCGCCCTCGAAGACCTCGGCGCCCTCCGCGCCGACCGTCAGCGTCAGCCGGGTCAGCCGCACTCCCCAGCTCGCCTCGAGCAGCGGATCCTCGAGCAGCCACTCCTCCGTCGTCGCCTCGGCGCCGTTCCACTCGACCCTCAGCCGCCTCGCCCCCTCGATCGGAGTCACGACCGCGGCGCCGTCCTGCAGCTCCACGTCTCCCGCGATCAGCAGGTGCACCTCGACGCCGTCCACCACGACGGTCGCGGGGCGGGGCAGGCGCCACTCGTCCTCGACGACGACCTGCGCCCCCTCGCGCCGGGCGCGGCGCCTCAGGCTCGATCCGGCGGGGAGGGGGTACGCGGTGGCGAGCTCGAGCAGCAGCCCGGCCGGCCCCGACGAGACGTCCGACGCGCCGAAGCCGCGGCCGACCCCCTGCTCGAGACCCCACGGTGCCGGAGCGGAGTGCCAGCGGCTCTGCATCGCGCGGATGCCGTACCGCTCAGGGCCGAAGGTCTGCGACGTGTACGTCGGCTGTCCGGCGTCGACCAGCACGGGCACGCCGTCCAGCGCCACGATCACACTGCCGACGTCGAGGTGGTTGTGGTGCTCGCCGTTGTGCCCGCCCTTGACGACGAGGCCCAGACCCCCCGCGACGCCCGGGTGCTCGCGCGTCACGAGGAGCTGCACCGACGGCAGCCAGGTGGGGGAGACGAGGGGTGCCGGCCCGGGCTCGGCCGCGATCCACTGCCGGTCCGAGAGGGCGCGGACGAGGCGCCCGAGCCCGGCCGCCGGATCGGCGAGCGGCTCGGCCGGCCGACGCTGGGCGGCGGCGTGCGCGATCACGTCCCGGTCCCCGATCCGCCGGCCCCAGCGGTGCAGCACGTGCCAGGGCAGGGTGTCGGAGGCGCGCGCCGGCCCGTCGGCGACGTTCGCGTACCACGCACCGCCCAGGTGCATCCGGTGCGGGAACCGCACGGCCTGCCGCACGACGGGCAGCTCGGAGGCGTCGAGGGCGCCGTCCGTCGCCTCGGCGAGCAGCTCCAGGGTCTCCAGCGCCCGACCGGCGCCGTTCCACCAGTAGGCGAAGCCCTCGTCGATCGCGCCGTCCGCCGGCAGCGAGTCCAGGAACCGGTCGAGCCCCTCGAGCACCAGCGCGACGACGTCGGCCCGCTCCTCCGGGTCGTCGACGAGGGCGATCGCGGCGAGCAGGACGTTGCCGTGGATCCACGGGTTCCAGTTGTGCACGTCGCCGTCGAGCCCGAGCCAGTGCCAGTCGCGCCGGTCGAGGAACGGCCGGATCACGCGCGTCCGCGTCTCGGCGCGCATCCGCTCGCGCAGGCCGGGGGCCCGTCGGGCGAGCGGCTCGCCGAGCAGGGCGTCGATCCACGCCAGCTGCCCGACCACCTCGCCCGCGCCGAGATCCAGGTAGGGGCGGTCGATCGGAGGGACGACCCGGCCGAGCAGGGGCAGCGCGTCGTCGTGCGCGGCCCAGCTCCAGCTGCTCTGCTCGCACAGCAGCTGCACGCCGTCGGCCGTCTCGTCGAGCCAGCCCTGCTCGCCGGTGGCCGCGGCGAGCACGGCGGCGCGGGTGAGGCGGCGCTGGCGCTCGCCGATGCGGCCCTCGTAGTCCGTCCGGTTCCCGTCGCGGGCGTAGCGCGCGTACTGCGAGAGCAGCGGCTGCGGCCACGGGGTGCCGAGGTCCTCCTCCGCCCGGCGGCGCAGCGCCTCGAGGGTCGGCCCGTGCTCGAGCTCCCCGAGGGGGAGGCGGGCGGCGGCCAGGAGGGGGACCAGCGCCTCCGCGTCGAGGGCGGTGCCGAAGCGGCGGCGGAGGGGGCCGGTGAAGGGCTGGGCGGTCGTCGTCGACATGTCTCGTCCCGTGTGCTCGAGTGTGATCGAAGCGGATCGATACTGTCCGATCCGCCTGCAGCGGTCGGATCAGCCTACGACTCGATCACGGGCGGTGGCGAGCCGCGTTCACTCGAAGAGCGACAGGGTGACGACGGAGGCGTAGCCGCCCGCGCGGACGGACGGCGCGGCGCGCAGCACCAGCTCGGCGTCCGCGGTCCACCGTCCGGGCCGGGCCGCCGCCCCGTCGGCCAGAGAGAGCAGCTCGGCCGCGACGAGTCCGGCGCGGGCACCCTCCGGACCGCCGTCGAGCACGGTCCGGACGGCCGGCCCCGCGACGACGGGCCCCTCTCCCTCGAGCAGCCGGGGCGCCCAGCCCAGGTGCTCGACTCCGAGCGCCGGCTGCCCGTCGTCGCCCGTGAGGTCGGCCGCAGTGCCGAGGACGGACCAGTCCGCTCCCTCCGGCACCGCGTCCGGGTCGCGGGTGTCGCGCACCGTGACGGTCGGCAGGACGCCGAGGAAGCGGCGGGCCGTGGCGGTGGATCCGGATTCGGTCAGCACGGCCGCGTCGCCCGCGACGGTCATGGTCAGGGCGCCGCCGTCGACCGGGGGATCGATCGAGACGTCGACGTCGACGCCGTCCGTCGACTGCTCCTCCGGCACGCGCGGTTCCTCCGAGGGGGCGGGAGCCGGTGCGGCGGGCGGAACCGGCGCGGACGGCTGCGGCTCCGGGGTCCCGTCGAGGTCGGTGCCCTCGGGGCGCTCCTCCGCGACGCCGTCGACGGCACCGGCGGCACCCGAGCGCGGGCCCCTGATCGGGCCCGCCGGGCTCGGGGTCGCCGTCGGACTCGCGGTCGGAGTCGGGGACGGCTCGGCGACCGCCGTCTCGGGAGTCTGCGGCACGGCCTCGGGAGCGGCTGCGGCGGTGGCGAAGAGGAGCGCCAGCACGAGGCCGGCGGTCGGAGCGGCGGCGGCGAGGGCGGCCGTGCGGGCGGAGCGGGTCACGCGTGGATCCTGGTTCTGCCGAGCGGCACTGCGAGCGGCGAGTCCTTCGTACCAGTGCCGCACTCCGCACCGAGACCCCTCTTCCGGTGCACGTCGCCTCGCGCCGTCACGCGGAGGAGCCCCGGTCGGGGGACGATGTCCACCCGACCGGGGCTCCCTTCAGCGCTCCGGGTCAGCAGCTCCGCGCCGGGTAGGCGACGGTCTGCTCGAGCGTCTCCCTGCCGCCGACCGCGGTCACCGTCACCTGGCCCGCCGGTGCGGTGGCCAGGCGCGTCGTGAACGCGTGCGTCGCGTTCGCTCCCGGAGCGACCTGCGAGAACGCCTTCTGCCCGTAGGCCGAGCGCACGGTCACGTCGATCGGCATCGCCGAGCCGTTCGCCGTGGTGACCGTCAGGACGGCCTTCTTGGCGATGCAGCGGCTCGTGACGCTGACGGGGGCCACGACCGCCGGGGCGGCGGCCTCCGGCACCACGATCTCGGTGATCTTCACGAACGAGTTCGGGGTCGCGAAGGTGATCCGCAGTCCCGTCGCCGTGACGGCGCCGAACGTCAGCGTGGTGGCCGCGCCGTTCGCCGCGACCGGGGCGGTCTGCGCGGTGGTCGGGCGCCACACGCCGTCGGCGCCGCGGTACGCCACGCTCGCCGACGCGATCGTGCCCTCGATGTTGGTGAACGTCACCCGGTCGACGCGGTGGGACGCCGCGGTGGTCAGCGTGAAGTCCGCGCTGCTCCGCAGCGGCGCGCTCGACCACGTCGACCAGGTGGTCGCCGCGTTCCCGTCGCACGCGTTCGCGGCGGGAAGGGTCGCCCACTCCGTCTGGCTGAAGGACGCGCTCACGCTCGAGCCGGCGATCCGGCACAGGTTGACCGGAGGCGCCTCGCCCCAGATCTCGACCTCCGAGATCGACTGCCAGGTGTTCGCCGCACTGGTGAGGTGCAGGCGCACGGCCGCGGTGTCGGGGAGGGAGGAGAGATCCAGTGCCACGGTCGGCGCCGCGTCGGTCGCGACCTGGGTCAGGGTCGCCGCGACGGTCGACGTGCGCCAGGCGCCGTCGACCTGGTACTCGACCTCGATCCTCGAGGGCCAGCTCGCGGCTCCGTCCTTGTAGGTGTGCACGGTGAGCGAGTCGAGGTCCTGCGGCGAGCCCCAGGTGAAGGTCAGGCGGCTGTCGCGCGGGTACCCGGTGGAGGTCCAGTCGTCCCAGCCCTTACCCTTCAGGTCGCCGTCGACGAGCTTCGGAGCGAGGTCCGAGCGGCTCGTCGTCGTCACCGTCGCCAGGCGCGCGAGGTTCGCGATACCGGGCTCGGCGACCTCGATGGTGCGGGTGAAGCGGCGTCCGTCCGAGTACTCGGCGTCGCCGGCCAGCACGCCCGTGACGCTGAGCGTGCCGAGGACGTTCGGACCGGTCGGCGCCCACTCGACGGCCACGTCGCGCGTGCCGCCGGGGGAGCGGACCGAGACGGTCGCGGGCAGCTTCGCGCCGATGTCGGCCGCGCGGGTGACGGTGTCGGGGAGGCGGTCGTCGACGACCGACCAGAGTCCGGCTCCGACGCCCTTGTCGTCCCAGTAGGACGCGTCCCAGCCGTCGGCCCAGCGCGCCGGGTCCTCGACGGCGGGATTGCGCATCTCGAGGCGCCCGTTCTCGCCGATGGTCATCGGCAGCCAGACGTAGTTCGAGTCGGCCGCGCCGTCGTTCCACCGGTCGCCCATGTAGACGTGCCTGCCGGAGCCGAGGGTCAGGACGTTCGTCGACTGCGAGCCGAAGGTCGTCTTGCGGCCGTCGCCGACCGAGAGGAGTCCGTCGCCGCCCTCGGGGATCTGGTTGTACGCCACGTTCTCGTAGGGGTCGCCGGCCTGGACGCCGCGGATCCACGGTCCGAGCACGCTGTCGGCCGTGTAGTAGGTCTGCGGGTTCGGCGCCCATCCGGTCGCACCCGAGGCGAGCGTGTAGTACTTCCCGCCCTCGGCGAAGATCGCGGGCGCCTCCAGGACGCCGCACTCCTTCACGATCTGGAAGTCGGTCCCGCGCACGGGGGCGCCGGGCGTCCCGTCGGCGAAGACGTAGGGGTACGTGCCGTCGGCCGAGTACTGGTTCGCGTCCAGGGTGTCCGTGGTCGTCGTGCGCTCGACGTTGGTGTAGTCGGCGTCGAGCTTCGCGATGTAGAGGCTCCGGTTCTCCTCGGAGGAGTAGGAGATGTACGCGGTGCCGTCCTCGTCCTGGAAGACGGTCATGTCGCGGGCCTGGCCCGGCACGGCCGCCGAGATGCACGCCTTGTAGTCGGTACGGTTGTAGAGGCGGTAGGCGCCGGTCATCGTGAACGGACCGGTCGGGCTGTCCGAGACCGCGACCGCGGCGAACGACCGCGCATACGTGCTGCCGCCCGGCGTGATGCGGCCGTCGGAGTGCCACCACATCACCCACTGGTCGTTCTTCTCGTTGTAGAGCACCTTCGGGCGCTCGAAGATCGCGGTGTTGGGCGAGGTCTGGTTCGTGTCGAGGTGGTAGTCGATCTCGGCGATGCGGTCGGCGCGCGGCACTCCGGCGTCGTCGACGGTGTCGTAGAGGGCGTCGAAGTAGGGCTGCTCGAGCTCCTCGGGTGCCTGGACGCTGCGCAGCGCCGTGCCGCGGTTCTCCCAGTTCATCCCGTCGGTCGAGCGGTACACGGCGACTCCGGGGCTGTTGTAGTAGCCCTTCGTGCGGTCCTCGCCGTACCAGTAGTGCACGTCGGCGCCGTCCTCCTGCGCCGTGACGATCTGCCCGCCGTGCGCCTGGATGTGGCGCCCGTCGGTGTCGTACCAGCTCGGCTGGAAGTAGCCGGCCGCGCTCCGGCCCGGATCCTGGATCGCGGGGAAGGAGTCGTACACGCGTGGCGGATCCGCGCGCGGCACTCCGTCGGCGGGATCGGTCACCACCGCGCTCGCGAGCGGCGCCGCGAGGGCGGGCGCTCCTGCTCCCAGGAGGCCCGTGACGACGAGAGCCGTCACCGCCCATCCGAACGGTCTGAATCGAGACGTCATGCTGTGCTCCTTTGCACGGGGACTTCACGGGTGTTCACGTAAACATTCCTGCGATCCACCGTACAGGGCGACGTGGACATGCACGAGGGGGGCGGGCTCTCCCTGCGTCAGCGCGGGGCGCGCAGCTCGCGCAGCGGGCCGGCGTGCAGCGGCTCCGTCGCCCAGCGCGCGGTGAACGTCGCGGCGGCGGCATCGAGCGCGAGGTGCAGTCGATGCGGCGTCTCGAGGAACAGCACGTCGACGAGCAGCTCGCCGGCGGGGCCGCGGCCGGCGCTCGCGGCCAGGACGTCCGTCGTCGTCCACTCCCCGGATCCCGGCGCGACGAGCAGCCGGTCCTCGCCCTCGATCAGCGCGAGCGTCCAGCCCGCGGCCTCGACCGAGAGCTCGAGGCCGGTCAGCGAGAGGACGTCCGAGTGCGACGGCCGGTAGCGGCCGGGCGCGACGTCGACGGCGGCAGGGGCGAGCGGAGGGAGGCCGAGCGCGCCGAGGCGTGTCGCGAGCGCCTCCTCCGCCTCGGTCGGGGCGACGGCGCACGCCGGCAGGAGCGCCGGCAGCAGGTGCTCCCAGACCCGCGCGAGCAGGCCCTCCGTGTCGGTCGTCTGGCCGGTGATCGCGAGCACCGCGTCGTGCTCGGGCAGCACGAGGCCGAACTGCCCGTAGGCGCCGTCGGCCCGGTAGCCGTGCTGCGAGCGCCAGAACTGGAAGCCGTAGCCGCCGGTCCAGTCGTCGCCGGTCCCGGTCGGCGTGGGGACGTGGGCGGTCGACGCCTCCGCGACCCACTCGGCGCTCAGCAGCTGCTCCGAGTCCCAGCGGCCCTCCTGCCGGTAGAGCAGCGCGAGCGCCGCCGCGGCCTCGGTCGTGGCGTGCAGTCCGCTGTAGCCGATCTCGCGACCGGAGGCGTCGCGCAGCCAGGCGACCTCGCCGATCCCCAGCGGATCGAGCAGCCGCGGCCGGAGGTAGTCGACCAGCGACTCCCCGCTCACCCGCTGCACGATCGCGGCGGCGGCGAACGTGCACGGCTGGTTGTAGGCGAAGAGCCCGCCGGGCTCCTCGTCGGGCGGCACCAGGAGGAAGCCGCGGACCATGTCGACCGGATCGAGCGCCCGCGCGCGGTCGATCGTCTCCTCGCGGTGCCCGCTGGCCATCGCGAGCACGTGCCGGACGCGGATCGCGCGCGAGCGCTCGTCCGTCACCTCCGCGTCGAGCTCGGGGAAGTAGGAGAGCACGGTGGCGTCGAGGTCGACGAGCCCCTCGGCGACGGCGAGGCCGATCGCGGTCGCCGTGAAGCTCTTCGAGTAGGAGTAGAGCAGGTGCAGCCGCTCGGCCGAGTAGGGCGCCCACCAGCCCTCGGCGACGACGCTCCCGCCGCGCACCAGCACGAGCCCGTGCAGCTCGATGCCGGGCGCCTCCTCGAGGGAGTCGATGAGGGCGAGGACGCCGGCGGCGTCCACTCCGCGGGCGGACGGTGAGCTTCTCGGCAGCGAGCGGTTCATGCCCCGATGCTACGGGCGCGGTCGGGGAGCCGGGCCCGGCGCGTCCGCGGGCGGCGCGTCCGGGAACGGGCCGAGCCCGAGGAGGAAGCGCAGCAGCACTTCGGCCGGCGCGCGGACGGCCGGGCCCAGGCCCAGCTCCCAGCCCGCGTCGGTCGCGACGAGGGAGCGGCCGCGGAGCGCGGCGCGGATCGGGAGCGGCGCGCGCTGCATCCGCTCCATCGCGATCGCGCCCGAGACGCGGGGCGGCAGGTCGACCCCGGTGACGAGGCTCAGCTCGACCCGGACGACGTCGACCAGGTCGGCCACGCCGCGGGATCCGGATCCGGAGCGCCGGGCCGAGGCGAGCGCCCTGAGAGCGCCGGGGATCTGCTCGGCCGGGGGAGGGGAGCCCGCCTCCCTGGCGCCGACGCGGGTGGCGAGGCGCTGGCCGGTGCTGCTCGAGAGCCGCACCACGAGCTCGCCGAGCACGGCGGCGGTGGAGGGAGGAGGGGTGGAAGGGGCGGAGACGGCACCGGCCGCCTCCTCCTCCAGGAAGGAGGGGGAGGCGGCCAGTACCGCGAGGCGATCGAGTCGATCGGCGACGAGCGGGCGCCAGTCGTTGCTGACTCCCGACTCGTCGACGTCGGGCCGAGCGCTCAGCGGGAGGAACCGCGACCAGTCGGGCACGGGACTCCGATCAGCGTCCGCCTGCGCGGCGCTTGTTGTAGACGTCGAAGGCGACCGCGAGCAGGAGCACGAGGCCCTTGACCGCCTGCTGCCACTCGATGCCGATGCCCATGATCGACATGCCGTTGTTCAGGACTCCGATGATCAGACCACCGAGGATCGCGCCGCCGATGGTGCCGACGCCGCCCTGGACCGCCGCGCCGCCGATGAAGGCGGCCGAGATGGCCTCGAGCTCGAAGCCGTCTCCGGCCTTCGGGCCGGCGAGGTTCAGGCGGGCGGTGAAGACGAGTCCGGCGAGGGCGGCGAGGACGCCCATGTTGACGAACAGCCAGAAGGTCACGTTGCGGGTCTTGATGCCCGACAGCTCCGCGGCGTGCAGGTTGCCGCCGATCGCGTAGACGTGGCGGCCGAAGACCGAGCGGTTCATCACGACGCCGTAGACCAGCACGAGCACGGCCAGCACGATCAGGGTCACCGGGATGCCCTTGAAGGTGGAGAGCGCGTAGGCGAAGGCGCCGATGACGACCGCGACCAGAACGAGCTTGGTCACGAACCAGGCACCCGGCTCGACGCTCTGGTTGTACTTCTGGCGTCCGCGACGGGTCCGCACCGACTGGACGGTGAGGGCGATGATCGCCAGCGCGCCGACTCCGAGCGACAGCGGGTCGAGCGCGGTCTCGCCGAACAGGTCGGTGAGGAAGCCGTTGCCCAGCGCGCGGTACTCGATCGGGAAGGAGCCGATGTTCGCGTTGCCGAGGACGACGAGCGCGAGGCCGCGGAAGATCAGCATGCCCGCCAACGTCACGATGAACGCTGGGATGCCGACGAAGGCGATCCAGAAGCCCTGCCAGGCGCCGACGAGGGCGCCGATTCCGAGCGACAGGATGATCGACAGCCACCACGGGAGGCCCATGTTGACGGCGAAGACGCCCGAGACGGCTCCGACGAACGCGGCGACCGAGCCGACCGAGAGGTCGATGTGGCCGGCCACGATGACCATCACCATGCCGATGGCGAGGATCAGGATGTAGCCGTTCTGGACGATCAGGTTGGAGATGTTCTGCGGGCGCAGCAGGATCCCCTCGGTCATGATCTGGAACAGCAGCACCACGACGATGAGGGCGAGGAAGATGCCGTTCTTCCCGAGGTCGCCCAGCACGTGGCTGAGGCGCTTCGTGAACGCGTTCTCGGTGGGGTTCACCTGCGCACCCGCCGCCGTGGGCGGGGTGTTCTGCAGATCGGTCATCGTTGCTTCTCCTGGGTCATGAGGGTGAGGACCGCCTCGGGGGTCGCCTCGGCGATGGGCAGCTCGCCCGTGATCCGGCCCTCCGACAGCGCGTACACGCGGTCGCAGATGCCGAGCAGCTCGGGGAGCTCGGAGGAGATGACGATGATCCCCTTACCCGCCGCCGCGAGCTTGTTGATGATGGTGTAGATCTCGTACTTCGCTCCCACGTCGATGCCGCGGGTGGGCTCGTCGAGGATCAGGACGTCGGGGTCGGAGTAGATCCACTTCGACAGGACGACCTTCTGCTGGTTGCCGCCCGAGAGCTTGCCGGTCTTGGCGAGGACGGTCGGCGACTTGATGTTCATGCTGCCGCGGTACTCGTTCGCGACCTCGAACTCGCGGTTGTCGTCGACGAGTCCGCCCTTCGACACCTTCTCGAGCGAGGCCAGCGAGATGTTCCGCTTGATGTCGTCGATGAGGTTGAGGCCGTAGTGCTTGCGGTCCTCCGTGGCGTAGGCGAGCCCGTGGGCGATCGCCTCCGACACGTTGCGCATCTTGATCTCCTTGCCGGCCTTGAAGACCTGGCCCGAGATGCGGCTGCCGTAGGAGCGGCCGAAGAGGCTCATCGCGAACTCTGTGCGACCCGCGCCCATGAGGCCGGCGATGCCGACGATCTCGCCGCGGTGCACCGTGAGGTTCACCTTGTCGACCATGACGCGCGTCGGGTCCTGCGGGTGGTGGGCGGTCCAGTCCACGACGCGGAGGATCTCCTCGCCGATGTGCGGGGTGTGGTCCGGGTAGCGGTGGTCGAGGTCGCGGCCGACCATGTCCTTGATGATCCGGTCCTCGGTCACGTCGTCGTGAGCGATGGTCTCGATCGTCTTGCCGTCGCGGATGACCGTCACGGTGTCCGCGATCTTCTTGATCTCGTTCAGCTTGTGGCTGATGATCAGCGACGTGATGCCCTGCTCCTTGAGGTGCAGGATCAGGTCGAGCAGGTGGTCCGAGTCCTCGTCGTTGAGCGCCGCGGTGGGCTCGTCGAGGATGAGCAGCTTGACCCGCTTGGAGAGCGCCTTGGCGATCTCGACGAGCTGCTGCTTGCCGACTCCGATCTCCTGGATCTTCGTCGTGGGGTTCTCCTTCAGACCCACCCGGGCGAGCAGCGCGGCCGCCTCCTGGTTGGTCTTGTTCCAGTCGATCAGCCCCGCGAATCCGCGGACCTCGTTGCCGAGGAAGATGTTCTCGGCGATGGAGAGGTAGGGGCTGAGGGCCAGCTCCTGGTGGATGATGACGATGCCCTTGGCCTCCGAGTCGCGGATGCTGCCGAACTGCATCACGTCGCCCTCGAAGACGATGTCGCCCTCGTAGGTGCCGTGCGGGTAGACCCCGGACAGGACCTTCATCAGCGTCGACTTGCCGGCGCCGTTCTCGCCGCAGATCGCGTGCACCTCGCCGCGCGCGGCGTTCAGGGTCACGTCCTGCAGCGCTTTGACACCCGGGAACGTCTTGGTGATCCCGCGCATCTCGAGAATGTTGGTGCTCACTACGCCTCACTCCTTCAGGGAGCCGGGCCCCCTCTCGGGCACCCGGCTCGGATCGTTCAGTACCGACTCGCGACCCGCACCCTCTCGGGCGCCGATCCGGTCACGGCCCCTCGGGGGAGGCCTCGCTCGCTTCCGCTCCTCGTTATTAAGAGGAGTGACGCGTCAGCTCCTCCTCGGGAGGGCGTCCGCGGCGGCTCCTCCTCTGGAGGGCTGTCGCGGAGCTCCTCCTCTGGAAGGGCGGTCGCGGTTCTCGGTGGGGTGAGCTGCAAGGCGGAGGAGGAAGCGATGGTGGAACCATCGCGCCCGACGACAACGCCGCAGATCACCCCACCGAGGTTCGCGATTAACCGTTGATCTCGGCGTCGGTGTAGTAGCCGCCATCGACCAGGACCGACTCGATGTCGTCCTTGGTCACGATGACGGGCTCGAGGAGGTACGACGGGACGACCTTCTCGCCGTTGTCGTAGGTCTCGGTGTCGTTGACCTCGGGCTCGGTGCCCTCGAGGACGGCCTGCGCCATGGTGACGGCTTCGGCCGCGAGCTCGCGGGTGTCCTTGTAGATGGTCGCGTACTGCTCGCCCGAGATGATCGCCTTGACCGAGTCGAGCTCGGCGTCCTGGCCGGTGATGATCGGGAAGTCGGTTCCGACGGTGTAGCCGGCGTCGGTCAGGGCCGAGATGATGCCGCGGCTGAGGCCGTCGTAGGGCGAGAGGACGCCCTGGACCTGGGATCCGTCGGAGTACGACTTGGTCAGGATGTCCTCCATGCGGCTCTGGGCGACCTCGGGGTCCCAGCGCAGCGTGGCGACGGTGGTGAACTCGGTCTCGTCGCTCTTGACGACGAGGGTGCCGTCGTCCATGAAGGGCTTGAGGGTGTCCATCGCGCCGTTGAAGAAGAACGTGGCGTTGTTGTCGTCGGGGCTTCCGGCGAACAGCTCGATGTTGAACGGGCCGGCCGGCGCGTCGGCGGCGGGGGCTCCGGTCAGGTCGGTCAGGCCCAGGCCCGCGAGGAGCGAGGTGGCCTGCTGCACGCCGACCTTGTAGTTGTCGAAGGTCGCGTAGTAGTCGACGTTCTCGGAGTCGCGGATGAGGCGGTCGTAGGCGATGACCGGGATGTCGTTCGCGGCCGCCTCCTCGAGCACGCTCGTGAGGGTGGTGCCGTCGATCGAGGCGATGATCAGGGCCTTGGCGCCCTTGGTGATCATGTTCTCGAGCTGCGAGACCTGGGTGGGGATGTCGTCCTCGGCGTACTGCAGGTCGACCTCGTAGCCGGCCTCCTCGAGCTGCGACTTGACGTTGTCGCCGTCGGCGATCCAGCGCTCGGAGGACTTCGTCGGCATCGCGACGCCGACCAGTCCGCCTTCGCCGCCGCCTTCGCCGCTGCCCGAGTCGCCGCCGCTGGAGCAGGCTGCGAGGGAGAGGATCATCGCTCCGCCGGCGAGACCGGCGAGGAGGGAGCGCTTCATAGTGGTCACTGTGATTCCTTCGTCATTGAATGCAGTGGGAGGGGCCGCTCCCGGATGCGGGGCGGGATGTGAGCGCTCATGTGAGCGATCACATGGAGTGATGCTAGACCCGCGGATCGCTTTCGTGCCACCGGGAAAGTTGCGACTCGGTAACGGCGCGCGGTGACGGACGCTCCGCGACGCCCACCGGGCGCAGGGTGCGGGGCACCGCGGTGGACCCGCGGACGACGAGGTGCGGCTCGATCGGTGGCGCCGGCTCCGGCCGCTCGCCCTCGATCAGGCTGAGCAGCGTCGCCATGCAGCGGCGGCCGAGCTCGGCGAAGTCCTGGCGGACGCTCGTCAGCGGCGGCCAGTAGAACGCGGCCTCGGGGATGTCGTCGTAGCCGATCACGCTGACGTCCTCGGGCACCCGGATCCCGCACTCGTGGAAGGCGCTCAGCAGGCCCAGCGCCATCTGGTCGTTCGCGGCGAAGACGGCCGTGAAGTCGAGGAACCGCGCGAGCTCGAGGCCCACGCGGTGGCCGCGCTCGGCGCTCCAGTCGCCCAGGAGCGGCGGCCGCATCGCGATGTCGCGGTCGTCGAGCTCGGCCAGGAAGCCGCGCATCCGCGCCTCCGCCTCGATCCAGTCCTGGGGGCCCGCCAGGTGCACGATCTCGGTGTGCCCGAGGTCGATCAGGTGCGCGGTGGCCAGGCGCGCCCCCGCCATCTGGTCGACGTAGAGCGCGTCGTCGCGGGAGTCGTCCGAGGTCTGCAGGGTCACGTGCGGGATCCGCAGCGCGGCCCCCGAGAGGATGTCGAACACGCGGATCTGCGGCGCGATGACCACGAGACCCTCGACCGCCTGGTTCAGCAGGTGGCGGATCCCGGCCTGGATCGATTCGCCGTCGGTGCCGTCGACGTTGGCGGTGACGACGAGGTAGCCGGCATCGCGCGCAGCGACCTCGATCGCCTGGATGCTCGACGCCGGGCCGTACTGGAGGCTCTGCGAGGACAGCACGCCGACGGTGCGCGTGCGGCTGGTGACCAGCGCGCGGGCGGCGAGGTTGGGCCGGTAGTCGAGGTCGGCCATCACGGCGAGGACGCGGCGCTTGGTCTCGGCGCGCAGGCTCGGGTGGTCGTTCAGGACGCGGGAGACGGTCTGGTGCGAGACCCCGGCGGCGCGCGCGACGTCGTAGATGCTGGGAGCCCGGGGCGCGGGCTTGTCTTCCGGCATCGGGGCACCGTGGCTCTCTGTGATCGGCGGCGCCCTGTCGCAGGGACCGTCCGAGCCCGCGTCAGCGCGGGACCCGCCCGTCCGCGGGCGCGTGTGAGCACACCTTACGTCGCTCGGGGCCCTGGAGTGCTCGCGCGCAGGACCACCGAGGTCGCGACGGGCTCGGCGGGAGCGTCGTCGTCGCCGAGCGCGACGGCGAGAGAGCGCTCGCCCAGCTCCCGCAGCGGCACGGCCACAGTGGTGAGCGCGGGGTGCACGTCGCGCACCGTGGGGATGTCGTCGAAGCCCGCGACGCCGAGGTCGGCGCCGGGCTCGATCCCGGCCGCGCGCAGTGCGGAGGAGACGCCCATCGCCATCACGTCGCTCACCGCGAAGACGAGGTCCATCTCGTCGCGATGCTCGGCGAGGAGCCGCGTGGCGCCGTCGAATCCTCCGTCGCGCGAGAAAGGCGCCTCGACCACGAGCGCGGCGTCGAGGGCGATGCCGTGCGCCTCGAGCCCTTCGCGGAATCCCTGCACGCGGTCGTGCGACGTGAGGATCGCGGGGCTGCCGGACACGACTCCGAAGCGCCGGTAGCCCTGCCCGACGAGGGCCTCGGCCAGCGCTCGCGCACCCGCGCGGTTGTCGAGCACGACGGTCGGGAACGGCAGGCCGCCCTGGCTGATCAGCACGACGCGGCCGCCCGCGGCCTCGAACGAGGTGAGCTCGGCGATGAGCGCGTCGCGCTCGTCCTCGCCGGCGAAGCGGCTGCCCGCGAGGATCATCACCCGCGGCCGCGCGCCGCGCAGGGCCCGCACGATGGCGAGCTCGCGAGCGGAGTCGCGGCCGGTGACGGCCATCGTGACGACCAGGCCGAGCTCCTCCGCCGCTCCGGCGACGCCCGCGGCGATGGTCGAGAAGTAGGGGTCGGCGATGTCGCTGACGATCAGGGCGACCGTGCTGGTCGAGCCCTTGGCGACGGCCTGGGCCGAGAGGTTGGGGGAGTAGCCGAGGCGCTGGGCGGCCGCGAGCACGCGGACCCGGTACTCCTCGGCGACCTTGCGCTGACTGCCGTTCAGCGATCGCGACGCGGTGGCGAGCGAGACGCCGGCCTCTCGCGCGACGTCGTGCAGGGTCACTCCGGAGCTGCGTCCTGATCGTGTCGGCACAGGCGCGTCCCTTCGGTCCCGGTCATTCTGGCACAGGGGGTGCGCGCGGGGCGGGAGCCGTGGCCGGGCGCCGAGGGAGCCTCCGACCGTCGAGACAGCCCGGTGCGGCGGGCTCCCTCGACGGTCCGGGGTTCCCCGGATGCGCGGCGGGTACCGTGGACGGATGCGCCTGCTCCTCATCCGCCACGGCCAGACGCCTTCGAACGTCGCCGGGCTCCTCGACACCCGCATCCCGGGACCCGGGCTGACCGAGCTCGGACGCACCCAGGCCGAGCTGCTGCCCGAGACCCTCGCCGGTGAGGGTCTCGGCGCGCTCTACGTCTCGACGATGCGCCGGACCCACGAGACGGCGGCGCCGCTCGCGGCTGCCCTGGGGCTCGAGCCGATCGAGCGCGACGGGATCCGCGAGATCGCGGCGGCCGGTCTCGAGATGCGCGGCGACGAGGCCGCGGTCGAGGAGTACATGGGCACCGTGTTCCGCTGGGCCGGCGGCGAGACCGGGCTGAGGCTCGCCGGGGGCGAGACGGGCGAGGAGTTCGCGGCGCGGTACGACTCCGTCGTCGCTGAGGCGGAGTCGTCGGGGCACGGCACGGTCGCGCTGGTCAGCCACGGGGCGGCGATCCGCTGCTGGGCGGGGCTGCGCTCGGCGGACCTCGACGCGCGCTTCATCGCCGATCACCTGCTCGACAACACCGGCGTCGTCGTGCTCGTCGGCGGCGGCTCGGAGTGGGTGCTCGAGTCGTGGCAGGGCGAGCCGGTGAGCGGAGTGGGAGCGGCTGCTCCCTCCGGTCCGTCGGGGGACACGACGGCCTGATCCCCAGCGCCGGTCGGTTTCCTCCCGATCCTCGCGTAACGATCGCGCAACGACACGAAAGCTGCTCTGACCAGGGATTCCGCGGCCCGGATCCCGGGGCGGAGACGCGTCGACACCCCTCCTCCAATCGTCCGACATTTGCCGGATCGGGGCTCCGCGGCTACCGTGGACGGCGGTCTTCGAGACCCCGATGAACCGGTCCGCGCCCGTGCCCCGTCCCCGTGACGGAGAGCCGCGAGCGTACGGTCAGCGGGAGCGGAGGCGGCCCCGAGGCCGCCTCGGACGCACCCCGGACGCCTCCGTCCCCCGCCTGCGTCGCGCGGCGGGCAGCACGCGGAGGCTCGATCCGGGGAGTCCCACGCGCCCCGACCCGGCACCACGAGATGAGAGAGCGCGGGATCCGTCCTGCGCCCCGACGGAGCGTACGTGCAGCAGAACCAGAACGACATCAGCGAGCCCGCGGGCGGAGTGGTCCTCGAGGACCTCGCCGTCCCCGCCCTCGAGGCGAGAGGGCTCTTCAAGGTCTTCGGACGGCGTCCCGACGAGGCGGTGAGACGACTGCGGGCGGGCGTGGACCGGGCCGACCTCGGCTCCTCCGGGACCGCGGCGGTGATCGACGCCTCGTTCGCCGTGCGCCGCGGCGAGATCTTCGTGGTGATGGGGCTCTCGGGCTCCGGCAAGTCCACGCTGATCCGGATGCTCAACGGCCTGCAGGAGCCGACGGCGGGCGAGGTCCTGATCGACGGATCGAGCATCACGGGGGTGCCCGAGGGGGAGCTGCGGCGCGTGCGCCGCTCCTCCGTCTCGATGGTGTTCCAGCACTTCGCGCTGCTGCCGCACCGCACCGTGCTCGACAACGTCGCCTACCCGCTCGAGATCCAGGGTGTCCCGGTCGAGGAGCGGCGGGAGCGCGCGCTGCTGGCGATCGAGCGCGCCGGACTCGCCGGCTGGCACGACAAGACGCCCGACGAGCTGTCCGGAGGCATGCGCCAGCGCGTCGGCCTCGCCCGCGCCCTGGCCGCCGACACCGGCATCGTCCTGATGGACGAGGCGTTCTCGGCACTCGACCCGCTCATCCGGCGCGAGATGCAGGAGCAGCTGATCGAGCTGCAGCAGGAGCTCGGCAAGACGATCGTCTTCATCACCCACGACCTCAACGAGGCGATGCTCCTCGGTGACCGGATCGCCGTCATGCGCGACGGCCGCATCGTGCAGATCGGCACTCCGGAGGAGATCCTCACGGACCCGGCGAACGACTACGTCGCGCAGTTCGTGCAGGACGTCGATCGGGCGCGCGTGCTGACCGCCGCCGCCGTGATGGAGCCGCCGCGCTCCGTCGTGACCCTCGCCGCCGGGCCCCGGGCGGCGCTCCGCGGGATGCGCGACCTGCAGACCTCCGCGGCGTTCGTGGTCGGCGCCGGACGCCGACTGGTCGGGACCGTCCGCGACCGCGACGTGATGGGGCAGGTGCGCCGGAGCGAGGTCGATCTCTCGGCCGTCGTCACTGCGGACGTCGTCGCCGTCGCTCCGGACACCGCGCTGAGCGAGATCATCGAGCCCGCCGTCGAGACGGAGCTGCCCGTCGCGGTCGTCGACGGGAGCGGACGCCTGCTCGGGGCGATCCCGCGCGTCACGCTGCTGGCCGCCCTCGGCAACATCAGCTCGCAGACCGGGGAGCAGCCCGTGATCGAGCCGCCGGCGACGATCCCGACGGAGCTCGTCACGGCCACGCTGCACGCGACGGGCGGACCCGTCGACGACTCCGTGCTCGCGAGCGAGGGGGGCGTCCGATGATCCGCCTGCCCCTGGGTGACGCCGTCGAGAGCGGCATCGACGCCCTCACCGCGGTCTTCCAGCCCGTCTTCGACCTGATCAGGACCGTCTTCGGCGCTCTCTACACGGGAGTCGACGCGGTGCTCGCCACTCCGCCGTTCTGGGTGATCATCGCGTTCCTCGCGGTGCTCGCCTACGCCGCGCGCGGGTGGGTCCTCGCGATCGGCACCGCGGTGGGGCTCCTGGTGATCGTGAGCGTGGACCAGTGGGAGAACGCGATGGACTCGCTCGCGCTGGTGCTCGTCGCCTCCGTGATCGCCATCGCGTTGAGCGTGCCGCTGGGCGTGCTCGCCGCGCGCAACCGGACGGCCTCCACGATCCTCCGCCCGGTGCTCGATCTGATGCAGACCATGCCGGCGTTCGTGTACCTCATCCCGGCGCTGATCTTCTTCCGCGTCGGAGTCGTGCCCGGCATCGTCGCGACGATCGTCTTCGCGATGGCGCCCGGCGTCCGACTGACCGAGCTCGGCATCCGCGGGGTCGACCCCGAGCTCGTCGAGGCGGGGGAGGCGTTCGGCTCCTCGAAGTGGCGGATCCTGCGCCAGATCCAGCTGCCGCTCGCGCTGCCGTCGATCCTGGCGGGGCTCAACCAGGTGATCATGCTGTCGCTCTCGATGGTGGTCATCGCGGGCATCGTCGGGGCGGGCGGGCTCGGTGGCGACGTCGTCGCGAGCCTCAACCGGATCGACGTGTCGCTCGGGTTCGAGGCCGGCATCTCGGTGGTGATCCTCGCGATCGTGCTCGACCGGATGACGGGAGCGCTGGGGAAGCCCTCGCCCGCCCGCGTCGCCCGGGCCGGCAGCCGTCGTGCGGTGGTCCTGACCCGCTCGGCCGTCGCGGCCGTGTCGATCGCCGTCGTCGCCTCGCTCGGCGCGTCGGCCGTCGCGGGGCCGGCGAGCACCGCCTCCGTCGACAACGGCGACCGCACCGACGTGCGCCTGGCGGTGTTCCAGGGCTGGGACGAGGGCATCGCGGTGTCGGCGCTCTGGGGCGCCGTGCTCGAGGAGCAGGGCTACGACGTCGAGCTCTCGGACATCGACGTCGCGCCCGGCTTCGCGGGACTCGCCGCCGGGAGCTACGACCTGGCGCTGGACACGTGGCTGCCGACCACCCACGGCAGCTACCTGGAGCAGTACGGCGACGACCTCGTCGACCTCGGCGCCTGGAACGACGAGGCGAAGCTGACCATCGCGGTCAACGAGGACGCTCCGATCGACACGCTCGAGGAGCTCGCCGCGAATCCGGACGTCGTCGGGAACCGGCTCATCGGCATCGAGCCCGGGTCCGGGCTGAACGCCGTCACGACGGAGGAGGTCATCCCCGGGTACGGCCTCGAGGGCATGGAGTACCTGACGTCGTCGACGCCGGCGATGCTGCAGGAGCTCGAGACCGCGACGGCGAACGGCGAGGACATCGCCGTGACGCTCTGGCGCCCGCACTGGGCCTACGACGCGTTCCCGGTGAAGGACCTCGAGGACCCGAAGGGGCTCCTCGGCGAGGCGGAGGACATCCACTCGTTCGGCTCGAGCTCGTTCGACGGCGACTTCCCGACGCTGAGCAGCTGGATGCGCGACTTCCGGATGGACTCGGAGACGCTCTACTCGCTCGAGAACGCGCTGTTCAACTCCGCGTCGGACGACCGCGACGCGGCGCTCGCGGCCTGGATGGACGAGAACCGCGAGTACGTGGACTCGATGACGTCCTGACGCGGGGCGGGTCTCGGGTGGGGATCTCGATACGCCGTCTGCGACGGCTACTCGATCAGCAAGGGAGGGCTTGCTGGTCGAGTAGCGCGCAGCGCGTATCGAGACCCGCCTCACCAGCGGCGTCAGGCGCGTGCCGCCGCGTACTGCGCGCGGATCGCGGGGCGGTGGTCGGCCGTCGGCTCGGCCACCGAGGTGACCCGCCAGGTCGGCCGCGAGCCGGTCAGCGCCCACGCGGCCTGCACCGCGGCTCCGTCGGCCACGTACTCGCCGGGGGTCGGCACGACCACGGGCACGTCGAACACCTGTGAGGCGGCCAGCTGCACGGCGCGGTTCTGCGCCGCTCCGCCGATCAGCAGGATGCGCCGCGCTTCCACTCCGAGGCCGCGCACCGCGTCGAGGCCGTCGGCCAGGCCGCAGAGCATGCCCTCGATCGCCGCGCGGGCGAGATTCGGCCGAGTGGTCGAGGCGATGGTCATGCCGTGCAGGCTCGCGGTCGCATCCGGCAGGTTGGGGGTGCGCTCGCCCTCGAAGTACGGGACGAGCACGAGGCCGTCGGCGCCCGGCTCCGCCTGCAGCGCGAGGTCGGCGAACTCGTCGAAGCCGGCTCCGAGCAGGGCGGCGGTCGAGGACAGCACCCGGGCGGCGTTGAGCGTCGCGACGAGCGGCAGGAAGCGCCCGCTCGCGTCGGCGAAGCCGGCGACGGTCCCGGAGGGGTCGCGCACCGGGTCCTCGGTCACCGCGAAGACGGTGCCGCTCGTGCCGATGCTGACGACCACGTCGCCGGGCCCCGCACCCAGACCGAGGGCGGCGCCCGCGTTGTCACCGGCGCCGGGGCCGACCACGAGGCCCTCCGACGTCCGACCCGCCTCCTCCGACGGACCGAGCACGCGGGGGAGCGCCGGACGGTGGCCGAGCGCGTGCTCGAGCAGCTCGAGGTCGTAGCCGTCGGCGCCCCAGTACGAGGTGCCGGAGGCGTCCGAGCGGTCGGTCGTCAGCGCGTCGAGGTCCACGCCGCGCGGGGAGCCGGGGCCGTAGCCCAGCAGCCGCCAGGTCAGCCAGTCGTGGGGGAGGGCGACCGCCGCGACGCGGGCCGCGTTCTCGGGCTCGGCGTCGCGCAGCCAGCGGAGCTTCGTGGCCGTGAAGGAGGCGACCGGGACCGTGCCGGTGCGGCGCGCCCACTCCTCCGCCCCGAGCTCGGCGACCAGCGCCTCGGCGGCACCCGCGCTGCGCGTGTCGTTCCAGAGCAGGGCGGGCCGGATCACCTCGCCGTCGGCGTCGAGGACGACCATGCCGTGCTGCTGCCCGCCGATCGAGATCGCGGCGACGTCGTCAAGTCCGCCCGCATCGGCCAGGGCGGCGGTCAGCGCGTCCCACCAGGACGAGGGGTGCACCTCGGTGCCGTCGGGGTGGCTCGCGCGACCGGTGCGGACCACCGCTCCGCTCTCGAGGTCGCGGACGACCACCTTGCAGCTCTGGGTCGACGAGTCGACTCCTGCGACCAGCGTCATCGCCGTGTCCGTTCCTCCCGCCGCGGCGGGATGCGTCTTCGAGGGGGTACGAGGGAACGGACGAGACCCCGTGCCGCAGGGCAGGGGTCTCGTCCGTCAGGGGAGTGCCGGAGCGATCAGCGCGCGCCGAGCAAGTGCTCGGTCGCGAGCTGCTGCAGGCGCACGAAGCCGAAGCCCTTGCCGCCGAGGTAGGCGTCGGTGTCGAACGACTCGTACGACGCGGTGTCGGCGAGCAGGTCGTCGTAGGACTCGCCCTCGTTCAGCGTCGGGGTCTGCAGCTCGGCGACCTTGGCGGCGGCGAGCGCCTCCTGCACCTCGGGGTCGGCGCGGAAGGCCGCGGCGCGCTCCTTCAGCAGCAGGTAGGTGCGCATGTTCGCGGCGGCCGAGTCCCAGACTCCGGTCTCGTCCTCGGTGCGCGAGGGCTTGTAGTCGAAGTGGCGCGGGCCGTCGTAGGCCGGGACGCCGCCGGGGCCGCCGTTCTCGAGGAGGTCGACGAGCGAGAACGCGTTGTGCAGGTCGCCGTGACCGAAGACGAGGTCCTGGTCGTACTTGATGCCGCGCTGGCCGTTGAGGTCGATGTGGAAGAGCTTGCCGTGGTACAGCGCCTGGGCGATGCCGGCGGTGAAGTTCAGGCCCGCCATCTGCTCGTGGCCGACCTCGGGGTTGACGCCCACGAGCTCGGGGCGCTCGAGCGAGTCGATGAACGCGATCGCGTGGCCCAGGGTCGGCAGGAGGATGTCGCCGCGGGGCTCGTTGGGCTTGGGCTCGATGGCGAAGCGGATGTCGTAGCCCTTGTCGGTGACGTAGTCGCCGAGCAGGTTGACGGCCTCGCGGTAGCGCTCGAGGGCCGCGCGGATGTCCTTGGCGGAGTCGTACTCGGCGCCCTCGCGGCCGCCCCACATCACGAAGGTCTTCGCGCCCAGCTCGGCGGCGAGGTCGATGTTGCGGAGGACCTTGCGCAGCGCGAAGCGGCGGACGTCGCGGTCGTTGGAGGTGAATCCGCCGTCCTTGAAGACCGGGGCGCTGAAGAGGTTGGTGGTCACCATCGGCACGACGAGGCCGGTCGACTCGAGCGCGCCCTTCAGGCGGTCGATCTGGGTCTGGCGCTCGGCGTCGGTCGAGCCGAAGGCGAAGAGGTCGTCGTCGTGGAAGGTGAGGCCGTAGGCGCCCAGCTCGTCCAGCTTCTCGACGGCGTGCACCACATCGAGGGGCTCGCGGGTCGGGCCGCCGAAGGGGTCCGTGCCGTTGTAGCCGATGGTCCAGAGGCCGAACGAGAACTTGTCGGCGCGGGTGGGGGTCAGGGACATGGATCCGATCCTTTCCGGCGACGTCGCCGAATTGTTGTTGCGGCCAACATATCGGGGGCGGCGGCCGGGCGCAACGCCGATCGATGCCGTCCCCGGTCTCGGCGGTCGATATGTCGCGGGTCGCGACAAACCTGTTGCGGAAGCGCTTCGACTCTGCGTACAGTGCTCAGCAGCACAGCCTCGTCGAAGCGTTTCGAGCATCGAGGGGGTCCGACGACGAGGTCCGGCAGGAGGAACGATGGCGACCATCCACGACGTCGCCCGCGCTGCCGGGGTCTCGATCAGCACGGTGTCCTACGCCCTCTCGGGCAAGCGCTCCATCGCCGCCACCACCCGCCAGCGGGTCGACGACGCGGTGCGCGAGCTCGGCTACCGGCCGCACGCCGGCGCTCGGATGCTCGCCGGGGCGCGGACCCACATCCTCGCCCTCTCGGCGCCGATGCGCGGCGAGCTGCACCTGCCCACCCACATGCGCTTCGTGACCGAGGTGCTCGAGCGGGCTCGCGAGTCCGACTACGACGTGCTGCTGCTCGTCACCGACGAGGCCTCCAGCGGCATCGACCGGGTCTCCTCCTCCTCTCTCGTCGACGGCATCGTGCTGATGGGCGTCGACGACGACGACGACCGCGCCGCGCTCATCCGCGACGCGGGAGTGCCCGCGACCTTCATCGGCGTCCCCGCCGACGCCCACGACCTCGCCTGCGTCGACCTGGACTTCGCGGAGGCGGCGCGCCGGAGCGTCCGCACGCTCGCCGAGCAGGGCCACCGGTCCGTCGGCCTGATCGAGCACCCGCAGTCGTACACCGACCGCAACGCCGGCTTCGTCCGCCGCTTCGACGACGCGTTCCGGGCGGAGTGCGCCGCGCTCGGCCTCGAGGTCGTCGTCGAGCGGCCGCACATCGGCCGCGCCCACGCGGCGTCCGCCGTCGACGTGATCCTCGGATCCGCGATCGCCCCGACCGCCCTCGTGCTGCACTGCAACGAGCCCGTGGCCGAGGCCGCCGTCGAGCGCGTGCTCGAGCGCGGCCTCTCCGTCCCCGGGGACCTCTCGGTCCTCGCCGCCTGCGCGAGCTACGACGGAGCGGCGCTGCCGGTCCCGGTGAGCTCCTTCCCCCTCCCGTTCGACGCGATGTGCCGTGCGGCCGTCGGTCGCACCCTCCAGCAGATCGAGTCCGGACGCACCGTCGGAGTCGATCTCCTCCCGCCCCACTACGTCGACCGCGGCTCCGTCGCGGCCGCGGCGATCGGCGCCCGCGTGCCGACCGCCTCCTGACGCCCCTCCCTCCACTTCCTGCTCCTGCTCCTCGTCGGTCGATCGTCGAAACGCTTCGACGTCCGTCCGAGCGGAGAGCGCTCCACCACCCATCCACGCAGTCACAGCCCAGCGGCACCGTCCGAAGGAGAACACCCGCTATGTCGCCTCGTCCCCGCACCGCCTTCCACCGCCCCACCGCCGCCGCGGTCGGCTCGCTCAGCCGTCGCGGCCTCCTCGCCGGCGGCGTCGGCCTCGGCGCGGTCTTCGCTCTCGCCGCCTGCTCCGGAGGAGGATCCGACGCCGGATCCGACGCCCTCGCCACCGAGGTCGACGGCGCCGGCCGCACCCTCACCATGTGGGACTTCGAGACCCCCGACAGCGACCGCGGCATCGCCTGGCTCGCCGCCCGCGACATCTTCACGCAGGAGACCGGCGCCGAGATCGCCTACGAGTTCAAGGCCTTCGAGCAGCTGCGCACCGGCGCCAGCCAGATCTTCAACTCGAACTCGGCCCCGGACGTCGTCGAGTACAACAAGGGCAACGCCACGAGCGGCCTGCTCTCGAGCCAGGGCCTGCTCACGAACCTCGACGAGGCCGTCGAGTTCTACGGCTGGGACAAGCTGGTCCCGGGTGCGCTGCAGACGACCGCCAAGTACGACGAGGACGGCATCATGGGCTCCGGCTCCTGGTACGGGATCCCGAACTACGGCGAGTTCACCTTCGTCTACTACAACGAGGACGCCTTCGCGGCGAACGGCATCGAGGTGCCGACGACCTACGACGAGTTCATCGCTGTGCTCGACTCGTTCGTGGCCAAGGGCATCACGCCGCTCGCCGAGGCCGGGGCCGAGTACCCGCTGCAGCAGCTCTTCTACCAGCTCGCGCTGCTGAAGGCCGACCGCCAGTGGATCACCGACTACCAGACCTACACAGGCGAGGTCGACTTCTCGGACGCCGCGTGGTCCTACGCCGCCGACCAGCTCCAGGAGTACGTCGACAAGGGCTACATCTCGCCGGACGCCTCCGGCCTCAAGGCCGAGGACGCGGGCACCGCGTTCATCTCGGGCGACTACCCGATCTTCTTCTCGGGCTCGTGGTGGTTCGGCCGCTTCAAGACCGAGATCACCGGCTTCGAGTGGAACACGTTCCTCTTCCCGGGCGCGGAGTTCACGATGGGCTCGGCGGGCAACCACTGGGTGATCCCCGAGACGGCGAAGAACAAGGACCTCGCCTACAAGTGGATCGACATCACGATGCGCCCCGAGATCCAGAACCTGATCGGCAACAACGGAGGCATCCCGCTGGTCGTCGACGAGTCGGCGATCACGGACGAGAAGAGCAAGGAGCTTCTGTCGCAGTGGAAGACGGTCGTCGACGGCGACCAGCTCTCGTTCTACCCCGACTGGCCCACCGCGACCTTCTACGACGACCTCGTCGCCGCGACGCAGGAGCTGCTGAACAAGTCCACGTCGCCCGACGACATGCTGTCGCAGCTGCAGGAGAAGTACGACGACGGAGTGGACGACATCAAGTGAGGCTGCGCCTCACTTGATGTCGTCCAAGGCGGCAGCCGCACGCCGGGAGGCGTGCTCACCGCGGAAGCCTCGCTGACGCGACGGCGACCCCTCAATGGGGTCGCATGAAGCTCCGCTGAGGTCACGCCCGCCGCATCCCCTCCCCGCGAGATGCCACTCCGGTACACGACACGCCGTCGCACCCGTACCGGAGCGGCATCTCGCGGCCCCCTCCCGCACGCCTCCCCGCACGACCTCTAGGAGTACCCATGACGACGACCGCCCCGCGTCGCGCGGAGAGCGCGCCACCGCCTCCGGCCGCGAAGCCCCCGCGCGAGAAGCGCTCGGGCGGCTACTGGCTCTATCTGATCCCCGGGTTCGTGCTCTTCACGTTCATCGTGCTGATCCCGCTCGTGTGGAACGTCTACATCAGCTTCACCTCGTGGCGCGGCATCAAGCCGCCGATCTTCATCGGCCTCGAGAACTGGGTCGAGCTGATGGGCGACGACCAGTTCTGGACCTCGTTCCTCAACTCCGTCTACATGATCATCGCCATGGTGATCGTGCCGACGATCCTCGGCCTCCTGCTCGCCGCGATCCTGTTCGACCTGGTCGGCAAGAAGTTCGGCGGGAAGCTCGCGAGCTTCCTCCGCGCCACCTACTACCTCCCGCAGATCCTCCCCACGGTGATCGCGGCGATCGTCATCGGCTGGATCCTGCGTCCCGACAACGGCGCGCTCAACACGATCCTCGAGGCGGTCGGACTCGGCTCGCTCTCGCACGACTGGCTGGGCAAGCCCGACACCGCGATGCTCTCGATCATGGTCGTGATGATCTGGGTCCAGCTGGGCTACCCGGTCGTCATCTTCATGGCGGCGCTGCAGCGCGTGGATCCGGAGCTCTACGAGGCCGCGGAGCTCGACGGCGCGAACTGGTTCCAGCGCTTCCGCTGGATCACCGTGTCGATCATCCGCCCCGAGATCTTCGTGGTCACCCTCACCTGCACCATCGCCGCGCTGAAGGTCTTCGGTCCGATCTACGCGCTGACCCGCGGCGGGCCGGGCGATTCGACGATCGTGCCGAGCTACTACTCCTACACCGAGTTCTTCCAGAAGCAGCAGGTGGGCTACGGCGCCACCATCGCGACCGCGCTCACGATCGTCATCGTCATCCTGGCTGTGCTGTTCATCCGCGCCCAGGAGCGCGTCGAGCGCAGCGAAGGAGCCCGCTGATGTCGGCCATCGAGACCCTGCCCCTCACGCAGGCGGGCACCGCGGACAGCGACCTGACCACGTCGCGCCGAGCGCCCAAGCCGGCCAAGGGCACCACCAAGCGCACGATCGGCGACTGGGCGATCCTCGTGGTCGCGATCGTCATCGGGCTGGTGATCATCAGCCCGGTGCTGCTGATCCTGCTCAACTCGTTCAAGACCCCCGCCGAGTACTCGGCGAACGGGCCGCTCGCGTTCCCGACCGGGCTCTCCTTCGACGGCCTGTCGACCTTCTGGGAGCGGGTGAACTTCCCCGAGAAGCTCGTCAACTCGATCCTGATCTCGGGGTCGGTCGCGATCCTCGCCGTCGCCCTCTCGGTGCTGAACGCCTATGCGATCGGCATCGGCCGGGTGAAGGGCCGCAGCTGGATCATCGTGCTGTTCCTGCTGGCGAACATGCTGCCGCAGGAGGCCCTGCTCTACCCGCTGTACTACATGTTCAAGGCGGTGGGGATCTACGACAGCCAGCTGTCCGTGATCATCATCTTCACGGTCATCCAGTCGGCCTTCGGCACGTACCTGCTCTCGAGCGTCTACGGCACGTTCCCGAAGGAGATCCTCGAGGCCGCGGCGCTGGACGGCGCCTCGAAGTGGCAGGTGCTCACCCGGGTGATCGTGCCGATCTCGCGGCCGACCCTCTCGGTGCTGATGATCTTCTTCTTCATCTGGACCTGGAACGAGTTCCTCATCCCGCTGGTGTTCCTCGTGAGCGACGCGACGCAGACCGTCCCGATCGCGATCTCGAGCCTCCAGGGCGACAAGATCATGGATGTCACGACGACCAGCGCGAGCGCCCTGCTGGGCCTGCTCCCGACGCTGATCTTCTTCCTGATCTTCCAGCGCACGCTGACCCGCGGCATCACCGCCGGCGCGGTCAAGTAGCGCCAGCACCGCGGGCAACGGGCCTCCGAGCCCCTGCTCCGCGGTGCCCGCACGACGCACGACGCACGACGCACGACCACCTCCACCGCCACCAGAGAGGCACACGCATGAAGTTCACCGACGGGTTCTGGCAGACGAGGGCCGGATTCACCGCCCTGTTCGCGCAGGAGGCGTACGACATCCGCGCCACCGGCTCCGCACTGGAGGTGATCGCGCCGACGAAGGTCATCCAGGGCCGCGGCGACGTGCTGAACCGTCCCGCGCTCACCGTCACGGTCTCGTCGCCCGCCGAGGGAGTCGCGAAGGTGCGCATCGAGCACTGGCGCGGCACGGCGACCCGTCCCGGCTTCGCGCTGACCGAGGGGTCGGTCGGCGAGGCGAGCGTCACGGAGGCGGGCGGCGTGCTCCGCACGGGCGATCTCGAGGTCCGCGTCGCGCAGGGTGCGCCCTGGTCGCTCGAGTTCTGGGACACCGCGACCGGCACGCGCCTGACCGGCTCCGGCCGCAAGTCCCAGGGCTACCTGACCGGACCCGACGGCGACCCGTACGTGCACGAGCAGCTCGACCTCGGCGTCGGCGAGCTCGTCTACGGTCTCGGCGAGCGCTTCGGCCCGTTCGTGAAGAACGGCCAGACGGTCGACGTGTGGAACGCCGACGGAGGGACCTCCTCCGAGCAGGCCTACAAGAACGTCCCCTTCTACCTCTCCAACCGCGGCTACGGCGTGCTCGTCAACGACCCCGGCCTCGTCTCGTTCGAGATCGGCTCGGAGTCGGTCGAGCGCGTGCAGTTCTCGGTCGGCGGCGAGGCGCTGGAGTACCTGGTGATCCAGGGCCCGACGAAGAAGGACGTCCTGCGCCGGTACACGGGGCTCGCCGGCCGCCCCTCCGTCGTGCCCGCATGGAGCTACGGCCTCTGGCTGACCACGAGCTTCACCACGAGCTACGACGAGGACACCGTCAACTCCTTCATCGACGGCTTCGCCGAGCGCGAGCTGCCGCTGTCGGCCTTCCACTTCGACTGCTTCTGGATGCGCGAGTTCCAGTGGACCGACCTCGAGTGGGACTCCCGCACCTTCCCGGACCCCGAGGGCATGCTCGCCCGCCTGCACGACCGGGGCCTGAAGACCTGCGTCTGGATCAACCCGTACATCGCGCAGGCCTCGCCGCTCTTCGCGGAGGGCCGCGAGAAGGGCTACCTGCTGAGGACGACGTCGGGCGACGTCTGGCAGTGGGACCTCTGGGTCGCCGGCATGGCGCTGGTCGACTTCACGAACCCGGAGGCGACGCGCTGGTTCCAGGACAAGCTGCGCGTGCTCGTCCGCCAGGGCGTCGACTCCTTCAAGACCGACTTCGGCGAGCGGATCCCGGCCGAGGGCGTGGTCTGGGCCGACGGCACCGATCCGGAGGCGATGCACAACTGGTACACCCAGCTCTACAACCTCGCGGTGCACCAGGTGCTCGTCGAGGAGCTGGGGGAGGGGCGCGCGACGCTCTTCGCCCGCAGCGCGACCGTCGGCGGCCAGGCGCTTCCGGTGCACTGGGGCGGCGACAACACCTCGTCCTACGTGTCGATGGCCGAGACCCTCCGCGGCGGACTGTCTCTCGCGCTCGGCGGCTTCGGCTTCTGGGCGCACGACATCGGCGGCTTCGAGGGCACGCCCGACCCCGGAGTCTTCAAGCGCTGGCTCGCGTTCGGGCTGCTCTCCTCGCACTCGCGCCTACACGGCTCGACGTCGGTGCGCGTGCCGTGGGAGTTCGGCGACGAGGCGGTCGACATCACCCGCCGCTTCACCGAGCTGAAGCTCTCGCTGATGCCCTACCTCTACGCGGCCGGCGCGGAGGCGGCCCGCGAGGGGATCCCGGTGATGCGGCCGATGACGCTCGAGTTCGAGGACGACCGGAACGCCGCGCACCTCGACACGCAGTACATGCTCGGCCACGACCTGCTGGTCGCCCCGATCTTCACCGCCGACGGCTCGGTCGAGTTCTACCTGCCCCGCGGACGCTGGACCAGCTGGTGGACCGGCGAGACCGTCGACTCGACGGGGGAGTGGCGCCGGGAGGTCCACGGCTTCGACACCCTGCCGCTGTACGTGCGCGAGGGCGCGGTGGTGCCGGTGGGCTCCCGGACCGACGTCGCGGAGTACGACTACCTCGACGGGCTCGAGCTCCGGGTGTTCCCGGGCGGCGACAGTGTGCGCGAGGTGCGGGTCGTGGCGCACGACTCCGGGGTCGAGACGGTCTTCACCGTCACCCGCTCGGGTGCCGACGTGAGCGTCGACGGGCCGGAGGGCAGCTGGACCTGGAGGAGCATCGGGGGCTGACCCCGGAGGTTCCGTGGGAACGAGGGCGCCGAGGCCCGCCGATAGGCTGACCCGAGACCAGAGGAGACCGCGGAATGCCCGACCACGCGACGCGCGGCAACACTCTCGACCGGGTCCGACGCCACAACCTGGCGGCGATCCTGCGCCTCGTGCACCGCGGCGGGCCCCGCTCCCGCTCGCAGCTGACGCGGGCCACCGGGCTCAACCGGTCCACCATCGCCGCCCTCGTGGGCGAGCTCGTCGAGCTGGGCATCGTCCGCGAGCGCGATCCCGACACGCTGAACCAGGTCGGCCGGCCGAGTCCGATCGTCGAGGCCGATCCGGGGGTCGTCGCCTTCGCCGTGAACCCCGAGATCGACGCCGTGACGGTCGCGGTGGTCGGCTTCGACGCGGAGGTGCGCCGCCGCCTCCGCCGCACCGCGACCGTGCCCACCGCCGAGGCGGCCGCCGCGCTCGCCGCGGACGCGATCGCCGAGCTGCGCGCCGAGCTGCCGGCCGACGCCCGCACGGTCGGCATCGGAGTCGCCGTGCCCGGACTCGTCCGGGACGCCGACGGTCTCGTCCGCACCGGTCCGCACCTGGGCTGGAGCGACGAGCCGTTCTCGCGGATGCTCGCCGACGCGACCGGGCTCCCCGTCCTCTCGGCGAACGACGCCAACCTCGGCGCCCTGGCCGAGAGCGCGCTCGGTGCCGGCCGCGACGTCTCGCACCTGATCTACCTCAACGGCGGCGCGAGCGGCGTCGGCGCCGGCGTGATCGTCGGAGGCGCTCCGCTGCACGGCATCGACGGCTACGCGGGCGAGATCGGCCACACCCTCGTCAATAGCGCGGGCGTCGACTGCCACTGCGGCGCGGTCGGCTGCCTCGAGACCGAGGTCGGCCGCGCCGAGCTGCTGCGCGTGCTGGGCCTGGAGGAGAGCGAGCGGCTGGAGGAGGCGCTCGCCGACTCGGAGGACCCGGCGGTCCGCGCGGAGGTCGAGCGCCAGCTCGGCCACCTGGCCGTTGCACTGCGGAACGTCGTCAACATCTTCAACCCGCAGCTGGTCGTGCTCGGCGGCTTCCTCGGCGCCCTGGTCGGCGTGGCGCCCGGATTCCTCGAGGAGCGCCTGACCCGCGGAGGTCCGTTCCGGGTGGCGCTCGAGTCCGTCCGCATCGCGCGCACCGAGCTCGGCGGTGATCTGCTGATGATCGGAGCGGCCGAGCTCGCGTTCGAGCAGCTGCTCGCCCA
>NZ_LMNR01000002.1:393687-410837 GCF_001423045.1 Rathayibacter sp. Leaf296 | reverse complement strand
AAACGCTTACCCTGCTGGAGGACCACCGGGACCGGGCACCACCGTCGGCGCCCCGGCCCGCACCCCCGCTGCGGCGGTCGAAGGAGAGAGCACATGCCCGTTCGCTACGGAGGCGACTACAACCCCGAGCAGTGGCCGAAGGAGGTGTGGCCCGAGGACGTGACCCTGATGAACCGCGCCGGAGTGAATCTCGCGACGGTGGGCGTCTTCTCGTGGGCGCACCTGGAGCCGCGCGACGGCGAGTTCGACTTCGCCTGGCTCGACGAGGTCCTCGACGGCCTGCACGCAGGCGGCGTCCGCGTCGACCTCGCCACCGCCACCGCGTCTCCGCCGCCGTGGCTCAGCCACCAGCACCCCGAGATGCTGCCCGTCACCGCCGACGGCGTGGTCCTCGGAGTCGGCTCGCGCCAGCAGTACGCGCCGTCCTCGCCCGTGTACCGGCGGTACGCCGCGCGCCTCGTCCGCAAGCTGGCCGAGCGCTACGCCGGCCACCCCGCGCTCGAGATGTGGCACATCGGCAACGAGTACGGCTGCCACGTCTCGCACGACTACTCCGAGTCGGCCGTCCTCGCGTTCCGCGAGTGGCTGAGCGCCAAGTACGGCAGCATCGAGGCGCTCAACGAGGCCTGGGGCACCGCCTTCTGGTCGCAGCGCTACTCGAGCTTCGAGGAGGTGCGCCCGCCCGCCGCGATGCCGACCCTGCCGAACCCGACCCAGCGCCTGGACTTCGACCGCTTCTCCTCCCGCCAGCTGCTCGAGTGCTACCTGGCCGAGAAGGAGATCCTGCGCGAGTACTCGCCCGAGACCCCGATCACCACGAACTTCATGGGGCTCTTCAAGCCGGTCGACTACTGGGCGTGGGCGCCGCACGTCGACGTCGTGTCCGACGACCTCTACCCCGACCCCGCCGATCCGGAGGCGCCCTTCACCGCCGCGGTCGCCCGCGACCTGATGCGCTCGCTGGGCGAGGGCCGCCCGTGGCTGCTGATGGAGCAGGCGACCAGCGCCGTCAACTGGCGTCGCAGCAACGCCCCGAAGAAGCCCGGCCAGATGCGCGCCTGGAGCTACCAGGTGCTGGGCCGCGGTGCCGATGGCATCCTCTTCTTCCAGTGGCGGCAGTCGCGCGCGGGAGCCGAGAAGTTCCACTCCGGCCTCGTGCCGCACGGCGGTCCCGAGACGCGCGTCTTCCGCGAGGTCGAGGAGCTGGGCGCCGAGCTCGGCCGCCTCGACGAGATCCTGGGCACGGAGGTGGCCGCGAGCGTCGCGATCGTCTTCGACTGGGACAGCTGGTGGTCGATCGAGCAGGACGCCACTCCCGGCGCGATCGACTACGCAGCGCACGTCACCGCCTGGCACCGCGAGTTCACCCGCCGCCACGTCATTGTCGACTTCGTGCGCGCCTCCGGGCCGTTCGACGGCTACGACCTCGTCGTCGCTCCGGCGCTGTTCACCGCGCGAGCGGAGGATCTGGCCGGCCTCGCCGCGTACGCGGAGGGCGGCGGGCATCTCGTCACCACGTTCCAGAGCGGCATCACCGACGAGGACGCGCACATCACCGAGGGCGGCTACCTCGGCGCGCTGCAGTCGACGCTCGGCGTGCGCGTCGAGGAGTTCGCTCCGCTCGCCTCCGCCGACGCGTTCTCGGACGACCTGCCCGACTCCACCGTGACCGGGTCGCTGGCCGGCGCGATCACCCGCTGGCGCGAGTACCTGCACGCCGACGGCGCGGAGGTGCTGGCGCGCTTCACCGACGATCTCGACGGCTGGCCCGCGATCACCCGCCGCGAGACCGCGGGCGGCGGCTCCGCCTGGTACGTCGCGACCTGGCCCGCGCCGGAGCTGCTCGGCACGGTCGTCGAGCGCGCGCTCGCCGACGCGGGGGTCGAGGGGATCCTCGCCGAGCCCCTCGAGGGAGTGGAGCTCATCCGCCGCGGTGCAATCGTCTTCGCGATCAACCACGGGCGCTCGGACGCCGTCGTGCCGATCGCGGGGGTCGACGTGCTGACCGGCGGGCGCGCCGACTCCGTCACCCTGGCGCCCCAGGGGGTCGCACTGCTGCGGGTGGAGTGAGAGACCTCCCGGTCGCGGATCGCGCCGATCACGTCCTCGCATGGACTGATAGTCGAATCAATTCGACCGAGGGGGAGTACACGGGCGCTCCCGGCGGTTAGCGTGAGGAGCGGTGCAGGGATCCACGGGTCCCGCGCCGCTCCTCGCGGCCGTTCGAGCCGCTCCCGCTCCGCTCCCCGCGCTCCTGCGCAGGAAGGCCTCCGTGACCACCGTCGCCTCGACGCCCACCGGCTCCGTCCCCGTCCACCGCCACCCCGGCGACGCCCTGACCGCGCGTCAGCGGCTCGTCTACATCATCGTCCTGGGAGCGCTCACCGCGCTCGGACCCTTCACGATCGACCTCTACCTCCCCGCGTTCCCGGTGCTGCAGAGCGAGCTGAACGTGTCCGAGGCGGCGGTGCAGCTGACCCTCACCGGCACGACGCTCGGCTTCGCCCTCGGCCAGCTGATCGTGGGGCCGTGGAGCGACGCGGTCGGGCGCCGGCTGCCGCTGATCCTGGCCACGGCCGTGCACGTGCTCACCTGCATCGGCGCCGCCTTCGCGCCCGACATCGTCTGGCTCGGCGTGTTCCGCGTGCTGATGGGCGCGGGCGCCGCGGCGGGCGGAGTCGTCGCCATGGCGATGGTCCGCGACCTCTTCGGCGGTCGTCCGCTCGTCAGGATGCTCTCCCGCCTCGCCCTGGTGTCGGGTCTCGCGCCCGTCCTCGCCCCGGTGATCGGCTCGCAGCTCCTGCTCGTCATGGACTGGCGCGGAGTCTTCGTCTTCCTCGCCGGCTACGGCCTCGTCGTGATGATCGCCGTGGCGCTCCTCATCGTCGAGACCCGCCCGCGGACCGCGCGCGACGACCGCGACCGCCGCTCCCTCGCGCAGCGCTACGGCTCGGTGCTCGGCGACCGCCAGTTCGTCGGCGTCGCGGTCATCGGAGGCATGACCTTCGCAGGCCTCTTCACCTACCTCTCCAGCTCCTCCTTCCTCTTCCAGGGGCTCTACGGCTTCGACGCGCAGCAGTACGGCCTGCTCTTCGCGGTCAACTCGCTCGGAGTCGTCTTCGGCGTGCAGGCATCCTCCCGCCTCAGCCGCCGGGTCGGCCCGCAGTGGATCCTCGCCATCACCACCGTGTCGCTCTTCACCTCGGCCGGGCTGATCGCGCTGTTCGACGTCCTCGGCTTCGGCCTCTGGGGCACGCTCGTCCCGCTCTGGCTGTTCATCGCCTCCTGCGGCTTCAGCTTCCCGTGCGTGCAGGTGCTGGGCCTCGTGAACCACGGCAGGGAGGCGGGCACCGCCGCGTCGCTGCTGGGCGCGGTGAACTTCGGAGTCGCCGGCCTGCTCTCGCCGATCTCCGGGATCTTCGGCGCCTCCTCCGCCGTGCCGATGGCCCTCGTGATGATGGCGACCGCGACCGTTTCGATCCTCGCCCTCTGGCTGATCGTGCGCCCGCGCACGGTCGCCGCCCTGCAGGACTGACGCGCCGGGGCGAGCGGACCGCGCGATCCCCTGCCGATCACGCGGACCGCGCTCCGGCGCAAGCCCCCGCGAGGTGAACGGCAGGCGCGGCATCATGTCCATATGGTGAACCGCGAGAACCGCCCGACGACCGAGCCCGCCACCGCGAGCCCCGATGCGGTGCAGCGCGAGCGGATGGGCACGGCCGCGCCGTCCGCGGACCCCGCGGCGACCAAGGTCCTCACGCAGGAGGTCGCGCACCGCGTCTCACGCCGCTGGCCGCTCATCTCGGCGTCGATCGCCCTGCTCATCACCGTCGTCCTCGCGATCATGATCGCCTACCGCCCCACCACGGCCTTCGGCTTCGACGTCGAGTGGATGGACGAGGTCGTCGAGCACCGCTCGAGCGTCTGGGACGTCCCCGCCCTGATCATGAACACGGTCGGCGCAGGCATCACCGGCACCGCGATCATCCCGCTGGCCATCGTGGCCGTCCTGCTCGTGTTCCGGAGGCGCTGGGCCGCGCTCTACTACGCCGTCGCCGCCCTCGTCAGCGTCGGCCTGACACAGCTCGTCAAGGAGCTCGTCGGCCGCGCCCGCCCCGAGGACATGCTGGTGACGAGCGACTACGGCTCGTTCCCCTCCGGCCACACCGCCAACGCGGCGACGACCGCCATGGTGCTCGCGCTGATCTTCCCGCTGATCTGGGTCTGGATCGCGGGCTTCCTCTACACGATCGCCATGATGGCGAGCCGCACCTACCTCGGCGCCCACTGGCTGAGCGACACGATCGGCGGCCTGCTCCTGGGCGTCGGAGTCGCGCTCGTCGTCTGGGCGCCGCTCGCCGGCCGTCTCCGCAGCGAGAGCGAGCTGCCGCATCCGCCGATCTGGGTGAAGCGCTCGGACGTGCGCTAAGCGCCGAACGAGGCGAGCCCGTCGAGCTCGTTGAACGTGTACACGTGCAGCCCGTGGAACCGGTCGCCCGCCGCCGCCTCCAACCGCCCGACGAACGCGGTCGGGTCGAAGCGGCGGCCGCGCAGCAGCCCGCCAGCGACGGAGGAGCTGCGCGTCAGGAATCCGAGCGACGAGCCCACGCCGATCTTCGCGCCCAGGCTCAGCAGCTTCGCGCGCTCGACCGGTCCGGGGATCCCCGCCCACAGCTCCGCGTCGATGCCCTCGGCGCGCAGCGAGTCGGCGTAGCGGGCGACGGCGTCCACGTCGAAGCACATCTGCGTGACGATCGAGCGGATGTAGGGCGCCCGCTCGCGCAGGTGCTTCAGGATGCTCTCGTCCGACAGGTGCGGGTGCCCCTCCGGGTAGCCGGCGATGCCGACGGCCAGGCCGGGCATGATCTCGACGGCGTCGCGGAGGAGCTCCAGGCTCGTCGAGTAGGTCCCGCTCGCCTTCTTCGCGTCGCCCGAGACGACGAAGGCCTCGCCGATCCCGGAGTCGCCCAGACGGCCGAGCGCGCGCTCGAGGGCGGGCCTCCCCTCGACGGTGCGGGCGGCCAGGTGGGGCACGACGCCGAAGCCCAGGGCGGCGAGCTCGACGGCCGCGTCGAGGGTGCGGTCCAGGCCGTGCTTCGGGAGGCTCGTGACGGTGAGCACGACGGTCGACGGATCGGGGAACGCGCGGCGGGCCCGCTCGGCGATGTCGGCGGTGGGGATGATCTCGAAGCGCGCCCTGGTCACCCGTCCAGCCTCCCACGCGCTGGTGTCGGAGGGTCCCCCTAGCCTGGAGGCGCCCGCCGCCCGGCGGCAGGGAGGGAGTCGCATGTACCTGGAGGCCGGCCGCGTGGTCACGAGCCCCACCGACCTCTCGAACTGGGCGGCCTGCGAGTGGGCGGTGCTGCGGCGCTTCGACGCGATGCTCGGCCGGTCCCCCCGGCTCGATCCGGTGGTCGATGCGATGCTCGACCGCACTGCGGTCCTCGGCGACGAGCACGAGCACCGCTTCCTCGACGAGCTGAAGAAGTCGCGCGAGGTGCTCGAGTTCCCCCCGCACGGGCCTGATGAGCATGCTGCGGCCGCCGACGCCGCGGTCGAGGCCATGCGCACGGGAGTCGACGTCCTCTACCAGGCGACCTTCTTCGACGGCGAGTTCCTCGGCTTCTCCGACTTCCTCCTCCGCACCGACGACGGCGCGTACGAGGTCTACGACACCAAGCTCGCGCGGCACGCCAAGATCCCGGCCCTGCTGCAGCTCGCGGCCTACGCCGAGCAGATGAGCGCCCGCGGCGTCCGGGTCGGCGAACGGGTCCACCTGGTGCTGGGCGACGGCTCCGTCACCAGCCACGAGCTGGCCTCGATCGCGCCGGTGCAGCGCGTGCAGCGCGCGCGGCTGCGGTCGGTGCTGGCCGAGCGGCTCGCCGCCGCCGAGCCGCTCGCGTGGGGCGATGCGCGCTACCTCTCCTGCGGTCGCTGCCCGGTCTGCGCGCCCGAGGTGGCGGCGCACCGCGATCCGATCCTCGTCGCCGGGATGCGGCTCGACCAGCGGGCGAAGCTCGCGGCCGCCGGAGTGACGACCCTCGATGCCCTCGCCGAGCACGTCGGCGCCGTCCCCGGCCTCGGTGCAGGCACCCTCGACTCGCTGCGCGCGCAGGCGCGGCTGCAGGTGCTGTCCGAGTCCTCGCCCGTGCCCGCCGTCGAGCTGATCGACCCCTCCGTCCTCGCGGCCCTGCCCGCTCCCGATCCCGGCGATCTCTTCTTCGACTTCGAGGGCGATCCGCTGCACAGCGAGGACAACCGCGAGTGGGGCCTCGACTACCTCTTCGGCATGGTCGACGACCAGGAGGAGTTCACGGCGTTCTGGGCGCACGACCTCGCCGCCGAGCGGCGGGCGCTCGTCGACTTCCTCGCGTTCCTGCGCGAGCGCCGGGCCCGGTACCCGCGGATGCACGTCTACCACTACGCCTCGTACGAGCGCACGCACCTGTTCTCGCTCGCCCTGCGGCACGGCGTCGGCGAGGAGGAGGTCGACCAGCTTCTGCGCGACGGTGTGCTCGTCGACCTCTACCCGGTGGTGCGCCGCGCGCTCCGGGTGGGCTCGCGCAGCTACTCGATCAAGAAGCTCGAGCCGCTCTACATGGGCTCCGAGGAGCGCGACGCGTCCGGAGTGACGAACGCGGCCGACAGCATCGACGTCTACGTGAAGGCGCGCGCCGCGTTCGAGGACGACCCCGTGACGGGTCAGCGCGAGCTCGACCTCGTGGCCGAGTACAACGCGTACGACTGCCGGTCGACCCTCCGGCTGCGCGACTGGCTGCTGTCGCTCGCGCCGCCCCGCGACACGCCGCTGCCGCTCGTCGAGATCGACCTGCCCGTGCCGCGCGAGCCCGACCCCACCGCCGTCGCGCTGCTCGCGCAGATCGAGGGCGTCGAGCCCTGGGAGCGCACGGCCGACCAGACCGCGCTCGCGCTGGCCGGTGCGGCGATCGACTACCACCGCCGCGAGGCGAAGACGTTCTGGCAGGAGCACTTCGGCCGCCTCCGCGAGCCGCTCGAGGAGTGGGCCGACACCCGCGACGTCGTGATGATCGACCGCGTCGAGGTCGTCCGCGACTGGTCCAAGCTCCCGAAGGCGCGGACGCAGTCGCGCGAGCTGCGGATCCTCGGCCGGCTCGCTCCCGGCAGCCGGCTCGGCACCGGCTCCACGCCGTACCTCGTCTACGACGCGCCTCCGCCGCCCGGAGCGCCCTCGCCCGGCCCGGGGCTCCGCGGCGCGTCCGACCGCTCCGAGATCCTCGCGGTCGACGACGACGGAGAGCGCATCGTGCTTCTGCTCAAGGAGGGCCTGAAGGCGGGGGAGGACCCGCACGACGACGCGCCCGTCGCGCTCGCCCCCGCCCCGCCGCCGCGCGCGGCTCCGCAGCCCGAGGCCATCGCGGAGTGGGGCGGAGAGGTCCTCGACGCGCTGCCCGAGCTGCTGCCCGACCCCGCGCTCGACGTGCTGCGGCGCAGGCCCCCCGCCGCGGTCGCCCCGGTCGAGGCCGACGACGTCATCGGCGCCGTGGTCTCGACGCTCGTCGGCCTCGATCGGGCGACCCTCGCCGTGCAGGGTCCGCCCGGCACCGGCAAGACCTACGTCGGGTCGCACGTGATCGCCCGGCTCGTGCGCGAGCACGGCTGGCGCGTCGGCGTGGTCGGGCAGTCGCACTCCGTCGTCGAGAACGTGCTGACGGCGGTCGTGGGCCGCGGAGTCGACCCGTCACGGGTCGCGAAGGTGCCCAAGAAGGGCGCCTCGGCCGAGTCCCTCGCCGCGGCGGCGTGGGCTCCCGTCACGAACGGCGCCGCCCTCGCGGCGGTGCTCCAGGAGGAGGGCGGCTGCGTCGTCGGCGGAACCGCGTGGACCTTCGCGAACGCCCAGACGGTGCCCCGTCGCTCACTCGACCTGCTCGTCGTCGACGAGGCGGGTCAGTTCTCGATCGCCCCGACCATCGCGAGCTCCGTCGCGGCGCAGCGCCTCCTGCTCCTCGGCGATCCGCAGCAGCTCCCGCAGGTCAGTCAGGGCTCGCATCCCGAGCCGGTGGACGAGTCGGCGCTCGGCTGGCTGGCCGACGGCCACGACGTGCTGCCCGCCGAGTACGGCTACTTCCTGGCGCAGACGTACCGGATGCACCCGGCGCTCGCCGCCGCCGTCTCCGAGCTCTCCTACGAGGGCGCCCTCGTGTCCCGGGCCCCCGCCGAGCGCCGCCTCGAGGGGGTGGCGCCCGGGCTGCACTCCGTCCCGGTCGTGCACGCCGGCGACACCACCTCCTCGCCCGACGAGGCGCGCCGCGTGGTCGAGATCGCGCGGTCGATGATCGGCCGCACCTGGGTCGACGAGAACGGCGAGCGGAGTCTCACCGCCGCCGACGTCATCGTGGTCGCGCCCTACAACGCGCAGGGCGGGCTGCTGCGCGCCGCCCTCGACGAGGCGGGCCTGGACGAGACCGCGGTCGGCACCGTCGACCTGTTCCAGGGCCGGGAAGCGGTGGTCGCGATCGTGTCGCTCGCCGCGTCCTCGGGCGCCGACGTCCCGCGGGGCCTCGAGTTCCTCCTCCTGCCGAACCGGTTGAACGTCGCGATCTCGCGGGCGAAGTGGGCCGCGTACCTCGTGCACTCGCCCGCCCTCGCCGCCTCCCTGCCCACCTCGCTCACCGGGCTCGAGCGGCTGTCGCGCTTCATCCGCCTCCTCGAGAAGGACGTCGGCGCGGAGGAGTGACGGAATCAGTGGGCGGAGGGCGAGTCCGGCATCGTTCTCGACGGTTGCGGACGTGGTGGGCGACGCGATCCGTCGCTACGGTAGGGGCATGAGAATCCTCCTGGTCGGCGCCGGCGGCGTCGGCGACGCCTTCGCCCGGATCGCCGCTCGCCGCACGTTCTTCGAGCAGATCATCGTCTCCGACTACGAGCTCGCCCGCGCCGAGCGCACCGTCGCGTGGATCGCCGACCGCCACGGCGTCGACGACCGCTTCGTCGCCGCCCGCATCGACGCCTCCGACGCCGAGAGCGTCGAGACGGTCGCGCGCGCCCACGGGGCGACGCACGTCATGAACGCCGTCGAGCCGAAGTTCGTCCCCACGATCTTCGCGGGCGCCCTCGCGGCCGGCGCCGACTACGTCGACATGGCGATGAGCCTCTCCCGCCCGCACCCCGACGAGCCGCACGCCAAGACCGGCGTCAAGCTCGGCGACGAGCAGTTCGAAGCGGCGGGGGAGTGGGAGTCGCGCGGCCGTCTCGCCCTCGTCGGGATGGGCGTCGAGCCAGGCCTGTCGGACGTCTTCGCCCGCTACGCCTCCGATCACCTCTTCGACCGGATCGAGGAGCTGGGCGTGCGCGACGGCGCGAACCTCGTGGTCCGCGACGAGAGCGGCGCAGAGGTCTTCGCTCCGTCCTTCTCGATCTGGACCACCATCGAGGAGTGCCTGAACCCTCCGGTCGTCTTCGAGAAGGACCGCGGCTGGTTCACCACACCGCCCTTCTCCGAGCCCGAGGTGTTCGAGTTCCCCGAGGGCATCGGCCCGGTCGAGTGCGTGAACGTGGAGCACGAGGAGGTGCTGCTGATGCCGCGCTGGCTCGACGCCGAGCGGGTCACCTTCAAGTACGGGCTCGGCGAGCAGTTCATCGGCGTCCTGCGCACGCTCAACCTGCTCGGCCTCGACCGCACCGAGCCGATCCGCGTGCGGTCGGCCGAGGGCCCCGTGCTCGTCGCCCCGCGCGACGTGGTCGCCGCGGCCCTGCCCGACCCGGCCGGCATCGGCCCGCGCATGACCGGCAAGACCTGCGCCGGCCTGTGGGTCAGCGGCACGAAGGACGGCGCACACCGCGAGGTGTACCTCTACCACGTGAGCGACAACGAGTGGACGATGGCCGAGTACGGGACGCAGTGCGTCGTGTGGCAGACCGCGCTGAACCCGGTCGTGGCCCTCGAGATGCTCGCCACCGGCGCCTGGTCGGGCGCGGGAGTGCTCGGCCCGGAGGCGTTCGATGCGGCGCCGTTCCTCGAGCTCATGGCGAAGCCCGTCGAGGAGGGCGGCTACGGCCAGGCCTGGCACGTCCGCGAGGACACGCGAGCCTAGGCTGGTCGCATGAGCATCGACGACGGGCTCGCCTCGGCGAGGGACGACGCACGCGCGGCCCTGGAGGCCGCCCGAGCACTGCAGGCCGAGGCGGCGCGGGCGCTCGAGCGCGCCGAGGCCGCCGCGGCGGCGCTGGGCGCGGTGTCGGGTCCGGAGGAGGCGAGCGCCGTCGTCGACGACGTGCGGCTGGTCGAGGCGGCTCAGGAGGATCCGGTCGCCGTGCCCGCACCCGCTCCCGCTCCCGCACCCGCACCCGCTCCCGCTCCCGCGGGCCCGCTCTCCGAGTCCGCCGTCGACGCCGTCCGCGCCGGCTACGCCTTCGCAGGCCCCGTCCTCGAGCTCGGCGCCCTCGTCAACGGCGAGGCTCGCCCGGACGTCCCCGTCCGCCTCCCGCTCGGCATGCTCAACCGCCACGGCCTCGTCGTCGGCGCGACCGGCACCGGCAAGACCAAGACGCTGCAGGTCCTCGCCGAGCAGCTGTCCGCGGCCGGCGTCCCCGTCTTCGCCGCCGACATCAAGGGCGACCTCTCCGGCCTCGCCACGCCCGGCACCGGGAACGAGAAGCTCCTCGCCCGCACCCGCACCATCGGTCAGGACTGGCGCGCGGAGGCGTCACCCGCCGAGTTCTTCGCGCTCGGCGGCATCGGCACGGGCGTCCCGGTGCGCGCGACCGTCACCGGCTTCGGACCCCTGCTGCTCTCGAAGGTGCTGGGTCTGAACGCGACCCAGGAGTCGAGCCTCGGCCTCGTCTTCCACTACGCCGAGGGCGAGGGCCTCCCGCTCGTCGACCTCTCCGACCTCCGCGCCGTCCTCACCTACCTCGTCGGCGACGACGGCAAGGGCGAGCTCGCCGAGCTGGGTGGCCTGTCGAAGGCCACCGCGGGAGTGATCCTCCGCGAGCTCATCGCGTTCGCAGACCAGGGCGCCGACGTCTTCTTCGGCGAGCCCGAGATCGACACGGCCGAGTTCCTCCGCACCATCGCCGACGGCCGCGGAATGGTGAGCCTCCTCGAAGTCCCCGGAGTGGCCGACCGCCCCGCCCTCTTCTCGACGTTCCTGATGTGGCTGCTCGCCGACCTCTTCAACGACCTGCCCGAGGTCGGCGACCTCGACCTCCCGAAGCTCGTCTTCTTCTTCGACGAGGCGCATCTGCTGTTCCGCGACGCCTCGAAGGACTTCCTCGCGGCGATCACCCAGACCGTGCGCCTCATCCGCTCGAAGGGCGTCGGCATCGTCTTCGTCACCCAGACGCCGAAGGACGTGCCGGGCGACGTCCTCGCCCAGCTCGGCTCGCGCATCCAGCACCAGCTCCGCTCCCACACGCCCGACGACGCGAAAGCCCTGAGAGCCACCGTCTCGACCTACCCGGAGTCGGACTACGACCTCGGCGAGACCCTCCAGGCCCTGCCGATCGGCGAGGCGATCGTGACGGTGATGAACGAGCGCGGCGCTCCGACGCCGGTGGCGTGGACGCGACTGCGCGCCCCGCAGGGCTCCATGTCGCCGACCACGGAGTCGGAGCGCGAGGAGAGCGTGCAGCGCTCCCCGCTGCTCGCGCGCTACGGCACGCCGCTCGACCGCGACTCCGCCCGCGAGATCCTGACCCGCCGCCTCGACGCCGCAGCCGACGCGGAGGAGGAGCGCCGGGTCGCCGAGGAGTGCGCCGAGGAGGACGCCCGCCTCGCGAAGGAGCAGGCCCGCGCCGCGAAGGAGCGCGCCGCCACCGCCGCCCGCCTGCAGAAGGAGCGCGCCGCCGCCGAGCGCCGCGCCGACGCCGCCGCCGAGCGCACCCGCCGCCGCACCGCCCCCACCACCCGCAGCAGCACCCCGCGCCGCGAGAAGGGCGTCGTCGAGCAGGTCCTCGGCTCCTCGGCGGGCAAGACCCTGCTCCGCGAGGTCGTCCGCGGCATCTTCGGCACCGCCCGCCGCCGCCGCTGACGCGGCCGCCGCCGCCGCTGACGGGGCCGTCTGCGGCGTTGTCGTCGGTCGCGATACCGCCGGTATCGCTCCCTCCTCCGCCTTGCAGCCCACCCCGCCAGCGGCGGCGGCCCTGCGGGCACCTTCCCGGAGGAGAGGCGGCCCTGCGGGCGCCTCCTCTTGCTGATCGAGTAGCCCGCGCAGCGGGCGTATCGAGATCCACCCGCTCCGGACTTCCCCCTGACGCCTCCGCCCTCGGTGGACGCGGGTCTCGATACGCCCCTCCGGGGCTACTCGACCAACGAGGGACGCCGCCGCCTCCCTCTTGCTGATCGAGTAGCCCGCGCAGCGGGCGTATCGAGATCCACCCACCCCAGCCGCCCCGCTAACGCTCGCGTGTTAGCGTCACTACTCGTGACCGAGAGCCCGAGCACCCGAGACCGCATCCTCCGGGCGACCGCCGAGCTCCTGGCCGAGGGCGGGCGCGACGCCGTCTCGACGCGCGCCATCAGCTCTGCCGCCGGTGTCCAGGCGCCCACCATCTACCGCACATTCGGCGACCTCCGCGGCCTCCTCGACTCGGTGGTCGCCGCGGCCGTCGCCGACGCCCTCGCCGACTTCGAGCGGAGCGACGCCCTGTCCGACCCCGTCGACGCCCTCCGCGCGGCCTGGGACCAGCACGTCGCCTTCGGCCTCGCGCAGCCGCACCTCTACGCGCTGATGTTCACAGCCCGGCCGGGGGAGGAGTCCGAGGCCGCTCGCCTCGCCGGCGGCGTCCTGCTCGCGCACGTGCGCACCGTCGCCGAGGCCGGCCGCCTCACCGTCGACGTCGAGCACGCCGCCCGGCTCCTGCAGTCCGCGGCCCTCGGCTGCACGCTGACGCTGACCGCCGGCCGCGACTCCGACGACGACCTCTCCTCCCGGTCGCGCGAGGCGGTCCTGACGGCGATCACGACGTCGGAGGCGGGCCCGACCGATCCCGCGGCCCGCGCCCTCGTCGCGCACGCGGTCGCCCTGCGCGCGGTGCTCGGCTCGGTCGACGCCTTGAGCGAGGCCGAGCGGATGCTGCTCGAGGAGTGGCTCGTCCGCATCGCCCGCTGAGACTGGACCCGCCGGCGCACGGTGCACCCGTTAACGAAAACGGTGCCCGTGCTGGCGAGAGCAACGGACACCGTTCGCGGAGGATGGGGGATTCGAACCCCCGAGGGCTTTCACCCAACACGCTTTCCAAGCGTGCGCCATAGGCCACTAGGCGAATCCTCCAGGCGCGACCGTGATCGCGACCTCATGCACACTACACGGAACGGGCGCCCCCTGCAGACCACGGGGCGCTCCTGAGCCCCGCCGGATCGGGTTAGACTGTCTCCCGGCTCCCCGCGTGGCGCCATCCAGGCCAACTCCCCCAGGGCGGAAACGCAGCAAGGGTAACCGGGCTCTGGCGGGTGCGCGGGGGGTCTTCTTCGGTTAACAGAGGGGTCTTCTTCAGTTGAGGGAGGCGAACCCCTCCTCCCCAGGCCGCACCTCGTGCACGCCCTCCCATCCTGAAGCGACTGCCCAGTCTCGACGCGGGCCCCGTCGGTAGGGTGGCTCCGATGGTCCAGAGCATCTACATCTCGTCCGCCGAAGGTCACTCCGGCAAGTCCACGGTCGCCCTCGGCGTCCTCGATGTGCTCAGCAGCCAGGTGCAGCGGGTGGGCGTCTTCCGCCCCATCGCGCGCTCAACCTCCGAGCCCGACTACGTGCTCGAGATGCTGCTCGGCCATTCCGATTCCGGCCTCGCCTACGAGGACTGCATCGGCGTCACCTACGAGGACGTGCACGCCGACGGCGAGGCCGCGCTGTCGCGCATCGTCGAGCGCTACAAGGGCGTCGAGGCGCAGTGCGACGCGGTCGTCATCCTCGGCTCCGACTACACCGACGTCGGCAGCCCCACCGAGCTGGGCTACAACGCCCGCATCGCGGCCAACCTGGGCGCCCCGGTGCTGCTGGTGCTGACCGGTCGCGACCCCTCCCGCAGCGAGCAGCTCGGCCAGGCGCCCGCGCGCACTCCCGAGGAGATGCGCCAGATCACCGAGCTCGCCTCGGTCGAGCTGCGCACCGCGCACGCCTCCCTGATCGGAGTGATCGCGAACCGCGCCGATCCCGAGACCGCTCCGAACGCGGTCGCGGCGATCCGCGAGGTGCTGCAGGCCGGCGTCCCCGTCTGGGCGATCCCCGAGGATCCGTTCCTCGTCGCCCCCAGCGTCTCCCGTCTCGTCGAGGCGGTCGACGGCGTCGTCGTCGCGGGCGATCCCGAACTGCTCGGCCGCGAGGCGCTCGGCGTCGTCGTGGCCGGCATGTCGATGGTCAACGTGCTCCCGCGCCTGATGGAGGGCGGGGTCGTCATCGTCCCGGGCGACCGCCCCGAGGTCGTCCTCGCCGTGATCATGGCGCACGCCTCGGGCAACTTCCCGACGGTCTCGGCCATCATCCTCAACGGCGGCTTCGAGCTGCCGGAGCCGATCGTCCGGCTGATCGAGGGCGTCGACACCCGGCTGCCGATCGTCATGACCGAGCTCGGCACCTACGACACCGCGGTGCGCGTCACCGCCGCCCGCGGGCGTCTGGCGGCCGACTCGCCACGCAAGCGCGACACCTCCCTCGCACTGTTCCACCAGACCATCGACGCGGTCGAGCTGCTGACCCTCCTCGACGTCGGCCGCTCCGAGGTCGTCACACCGCTCATGTTCGAGTACGGCCTGATCGAGCGCGCCCGCATCGCCGACCGTCACATCGTGCTCCCCGAGGGCGGCGACGACCGCATCCTCCGTGCCGCGGCGACGGTGCTGAAGCGCGGCATCGCCCGCCTGACGATCCTCGGCGAGGAGTCGGAGGTCCGCGGCCGCGCGGCCGGGCTCGGCCTCGACCTCGACGGCGCCCGTGTCCTGAGCGTGCTCGACCCCGAGCACCGCGCCCGCTTCGCCGAGGAGTACGCCCGCATCCGCGCGCACAAGGGCATCACCTACGACCACGCGTTCGACACCGTCACCGACGTGTCCTACTTCGGCACGATGATGGTGCAGCTCGGCTTGGCCGACGGCATGGTCTCGGGAGCCGCGCACACGACGGCGCACACCATCCGGCCCGGCTTCGAGATCATCAAGACCAGTCCCGGCGTCTCGGTCGTCTCGAGCGTGTTCCTCATGGCGCTCGCCGACCGCGTGCTCGTCTACGGCGACTGCGCGGTGAACCCCGACCCGACCGAGGCGCAGCTCGCCGACATCGCGATCTCCTCGGCCGAGACCGCGCAGCAGTTCGGCATCGACCCGCGGATCGCGATGCTCTCGTACTCCACGGGCGAGAGCGGAGCAGGAGCCGACGTCGAGAAGGTGCGCGCCGCCACCGCGCTCGTCCGCGAGCGCCGCCCCGACCTCCTCGTCGAGGGCCCGATCCAGTACGACGCGGCAGCGGATGCGGCGGTCGCCGCCTCGAAGATGCCCGGTTCGCAGGTGGCCGGCCGCGCGACGGTGTTCATCTTCCCCGACCTCAACACGGGCAACAACACCTACAAGGCCGTGCAGCGCTCGGCCGGCGCGGTCGCCATCGGCCCGGTGCTGCAGGGGCTGCGCAAGCCGGTCAACGACCTCAGCCGCGGCGCCCTCGTCCAGGACATCGTCAACACCGTCGCGATCACGGCCATCCAGGCCGCGACGCAGGCGATCGTGCCGCCCACCTCCGCCATCCCCGTCGTGCGCTGACGCCACCCGCGTCGCCGCCTCCCCACCGACCCCGACCCCCAGGAGTCCTCACCATGTCCGTCGTCCTCGTCGTCAACAGCGGTTCGTCCTCGTTCAAGTACCAGCTCATCGAGATGACGACGGAGGAGACGCTCGCCAGCGGCCTCGTCGAGCGGATCGGCGAGGAGACCGGCCGCACGAAGCACTCCCACGACGGCGAGAGCGTCGAGATCGAGGGGCCGATCCCGGATCACACCGCCGGCTTCGACGCGATGATCCGCGCCTTCGAGGAGAACGGGCCGAGCCTCTCCGAGTTCCCGCCCGTCGCCGTGGGGCATCGCGTGGTGCACGGCGGCAAGCGCTTCTACGAGGCAACGGTCGTCACGGACCTCGTGAAGATCAACATCGAGGACCTCTCCGACCTCGCGCCCCTGCACAACCCGGCGAACCTCGAGGGCATCGAGGCGGCGCAGAAGGCTTTCCCGGACGTGCCGCACGTCGCGGTCTTCGACACGGCGTTCCACCACACCCTCCCGCCGGAGGCCTCGACCTACGCGATCCCGGCCGAACTCGCCGACAAGCACCGCATCCGCCGCTACGGCTTCCACGGCACCTCGCACAAGTTCGTGTCCGAATCGGCCGCCGCCTACCTCGGCCGCCGCCGCTCCGACCTCAAGACGATCGTCCTGCACCTCGGCAACGGCGCGTCCGTCTGCGCGGTCGACGGGGGAGCCTCCGTCGAGACCTCGATGGGCATGACCCCGCTCGAGGGCCTCGTCATGGGGACCCGCTCCGGCGACCTCGACCCCGCCGTCGTCTTCCACCTCGCCCGCAAGGCCGGGCTCTCGATCGACGAGCTCGACACGGTCCTCAACCGCCGCAGCGGACTGCTCGGCCTCTCCGGCCGCGGCGACATGCGCGACGTGCAGGAGGCGTCCGAGGCCGGCGACGAGAAGGCCGCCGCCGCCCTGGAGGTCTACTACCACCGCCTCCGCCACTACATCGGCGCCTACTACGCCCAGCTCGGCCGCGTCGACGCGATCGTCTTCACCGCCGGAGTCGGCGAGAACGTCCCCGCCGTCCGCGCAGGCGCGCTGCGCGGCCTCGAGGGCCTCGGCATCGAACTCGACCCCGAGCGCAACGCCTCCCGTGACCGCGGCGCCCGCCGCATCTCGACCGACGACTCCCGCGTCGCCGTCCTCGTCATCCCCACCAACGAGGAACTCGAGATCGCCCGGCAGTCCTTATCGGTCGTCTAGCGGCGCGCCGCTAGACGACCCGCGGTCGGCTTTCCGGGTGGTCCCGTTCCGCAGAGCGGGGTGCGTCGGCCTGCCCGGAATCGCTCGCACGCGATTCCGGGTCGCGGCCTCTCCGCGGCGCGGCTGGCCGGTGGGGGACGGGGCTTCGCCCGTCCGCTCCCAGAGGTCCGTCCCCTCGCCCCCCC
>NZ_LMNR01000002.1:338288-393572 GCF_001423045.1 Rathayibacter sp. Leaf296 | reverse complement strand
GACCCCCTCTGCTGGTCGAGTAGCCCGGAGGGGCGGACCCCCTCTGCTGGTCGAGTAGCCCCGAGGGGCGGATCCCCTCTGCTGGTCGAGTAGCCCCGCAGGGGCGTATCGAGACCCACCCCCCTCTGCTGGTCGAGTAGCCCCGCAGGGGCGTATCGAGACCCACCCACTCCGGGAGTCGTGAATCTCGAAACGCCCGCTTCGCGGGCTACTCGATCAGCAGGGGGCTAGCCCCGCGGGGGCGTAGCGGCATCGACCGTCCCCCAACCGGCTCACCCCTCCAGCACCCGCCCCTCACCCGAGTACACGTTGAACCCCGCCCCCCGGCTGAACCCGATCAGCGTCAGTCCCGCCCGCCGCGCCAGGTCCACCGCGAGCGACGACGGAGCCCCCACCGCCGCGAGCAGCGGAACACCTGCCATCACGGCCTTCTGCACCAGTTCGAACGACGCGCGCCCCGACACCTGCAGCAGCGTCCCGCGCAGCGGGAGCCGCCCCTCGCGCAGGCCCCAGCCGACCACCTTGTCGACCGCGTTGTGCCGCCCCACGTCCTCGCGGAGGCACAGCAGCGCGCCGTCGGCGTCGAACAGCCCGGCGGCGTGCACCCCGCCGGTCCGGTCGAAGAGCCCCTGCGCCTCCCGCAGCCGGTCCGGCAGCGAGGCGAGCAGGTCGGTGGACGCCGTCACCGGGTCCTCGTCGACGGTCCACGCCGACTCCGTCGTCACCGCGTCCAGCGACGCGAGCCCGCAGACCCCGCACGAGCTGCTCGTGTACACCGAGCGCTCGCGCTCCAGGAGGATCGCCGCGCGCCCGCCCCGCACGGTCGCGTCGACCACGTTGTACGTGTTCTCGCCCGGACCGGAGCCGCTCGCGCAGTAGCGCAGCGCCGCGAGCTGATCGGTCGACGTGAGGACCCCCTCCGACACCAGGAACCCCGCGACGAGGTCGAAGTCCTCTCCGGGAGTGCGCATCGTCACGCTGAACCGACGCCCGCCCACGCGGATCTCGAGCGGCTCCTCGACCGCGAGCACGTCCTCCCGTCGACGGGTCGGCTCCGCGGCGCGCACGGCGGTCAGTCGGGTCCTCGCGGCGGCGCGGCTCATGGTGGTCTCCTCCTCGAGCGGTGCTGTCCATCCTCGCACCGGCCGCGCGGAACCGGGCGGCCGGTCCGTTCCCCGGCTGCGCGACGTAGCATGCAGGGATGGTCGACGACGCCGCACCCCGAGAGACTCCGATCGACGAGCGAGGCCTCACGGTCGGCGCCCGCAAGCACCGAGCGGTCGGCATCCCCGGAGTCGCGCACGCCCTGCAGATCTCGATGAAGCAGATGGGTCCGCTGCGCAGCGCCGAGACCCTCCTCCGCGTGAACCAGAAGACCGGCTTCGACTGCCCCGGCTGCGCCTGGCCCGAGGCCGACAAGCGCCACGTCGCCGAGTTCTGCGAGAACGGAGCGAAGGCGGTGGCCGAGGAGGCGACGCTCCGCACCGTCACGCCGGCCTTCTTCGCGCAGCATCCGCTCGCCGAGCTCGAGACCTGGGACGACTTCGCGCTGGGCCAGCAGGGCCGCCTCACCGAGCCGATGCTGCTCGAGGAGGGCGCGACCCACTACCGCCCGATCGGCTGGGACGAGGCGCTCGATCTCGTCGCCGAGGAGCTGCGCGCGTGCGCGAGCCCGGACGAGGCGATCTTCTACACGTCCGGTCGCACCTCCAACGAGGCCGCCTTCGTCTACCAGCTGATGGTGCGCGGCTTCGGCACCAACAACCTGCCGGACTGCTCCAACATGTGCCACGAGTCCAGCGGATCCGCGCTGACCGAGACCATCGGCATCGGCAAGGGATCGGTCAGCCTCCGCGACATCGAGCGGGCGCCGCTGATCATCGTCGCCGGGCAGAACCCGGGCACGAACCACCCGCGGATGCTCACCTCGCTCGAGCGGGCGAAGCGGGCCGGCAGCACGATCGTGGCGATCAATCCGCTGCCCGAGGCGGGGCTGCTCCGCTTCGACAACCCGCAGACCGTGCGCGGCACGATCGGCGGAGGCACCGCCCTCGCCGACCACTTCCTGCAGGTCCGCCTGGGCGGCGACCAGGCCCTGTTCCAGGGCTTCGGCAAGGCGCTCCTCGACCTCGAGGAGTCGCGCGGCGGGGTCTTCGACCGCGCCTTCATCGAGCGGAGCACCGACGGGCTCGAGGCCTACCTCGACGAGCTGCGAGGCACCGAGTGGTCCGAGATCGAGCTCGGCAGCGGGATCGACGAGGTGCGCATCCGTGCGATCGCCGAGCTGATCGCGGCGTCGGAGGGCACGATCGTCTGCTGGGCGATGGGCCTGACCCAGCACCGCCACTCCGTCGCCACGCTCAAGGACGTCGTGAACGTGCTGCTGCTCACCGGCAGCATCGGCAAGCCCGGCGCGGGCGTCTGCCCGGTGCGCGGGCACTCCAACGTGCAGGGCGACCGCACGATGGGCATCTTCGAGCGGATGCCGGAGGTGTTCCACGACCGGCTCGACGCCGAGTTCTCCTTCGCCTCGCCGCGGAAGCACGGCACCGACACCGTCGCCGCCATCCGTGCGATGCGCGACGGGAAGGCGCGCGTCTTCATGGGACTCGGCGGCAACTTCGCGCGCGCGACTCCCGACACCGCCGTCACCGAGGCCGCGATGCGCTCGCTCGCCCTCACCGTCCACGTCTCGACGAAGCTCAACCGCTCGCACGTCGTCACGGGCCGACGCGCCCTGATCCTCCCGACGCTCGGCCGCACCGACGCCGACGTGCGGGCGACGGGGGAGCAGCGCGTCACCGTCGAGGACTCGATGAGCGCAGTGCACGCCTCGCGCGGTCGTCTCGCGCCGCCGAGCGAGCACCTGCGCTCCGAGGTGGCGATCCTGACCGGCCTCGCGGAGCGGCTCCTCGCCGGCCGCGAGAACGCGCCGGTCGCCGACTGGGCGGCCCTGCGCGAGGACTACCGCCTCATCCGCGGGCACATCGCGAACGTCGTCCCGGGCTTCGAGGACTTCGAGGCGCGGGTGAGCGCTCCCGGCGGCTTCGTCCTCCCGCACCCGCCCCGCGACGAGCGCCGATTCGAGACCGCGACGGGCCGGGCCCGCTTCACCGCGAATCCGCTCGAGTACCCCCGCGTGCCCGAGGGGCGGCTGCTGCTGCAGACGCTGCGCTCGCACGACCAGTTCAACACCACGATCTACGGCCGCGACGACCGCTACCGCGGCATCCACGGCGGGCGGCGCGTGGTCTTCGTGAACGCCTCCGACCTCGCCGCTCTCGGCATCGCCGACGGGGCGATCGTCGATCTGGTGTCGGAGTGGGAGGACGGCGTCGAGCGCCGGGCGCCGGAGTTCCGCACCGTCGCGTACGACACTCCGCGCGGGTGCGCCGCCGCCTACTACCCCGAGACCAACGTGCTCGTGCCGCTCGACTCGACGGCCAGGATCAGCGGGACGCCGACCTCGAAGTCGGTCGTCGTGCGGCTCGAGCCGGTGGCCTGACCGCTACCAGGGCAGCGGCAGCAGGCGGACGGAGTCGCCGATCCGCGCACCGCCGGGCGGCACCACCGCGACGGCCTCCGAGGCCGCGAGCCCGGTGAGCATGTGCGAGCGGATGCCCGCCGCGGCCCGCCAGCCGCCCTCGCCGCGCGAGACGGGCACGAGCACGGTCGTCCCCGGCCTGCCCAGCGGCTCACCGAGAGTCCCGGTGCCGGGCGTCCACGGCGTCGCTCCGGCCGCGGCGTCGAGCGCCGGAGGGAGGAACGACAGTGCGGCGAGCAGCGCCGCGAGCGGGTTCCCCGGCAGGGTGATCACGAGCGCGCCTCCGGGCAGCACCGCGAGCATCGTCGGGTGGCCGGGACGCATGTCGACGCCGTCGACCAGCACCGCGGCGCCGGCGAGGGTCAGCGCCCGCCGCACCGCGTCCGCCCGCGAGCGCCCGGTCCCGCCGGTCGTCAGGCGGATCGGCGCCGAGCCCGCCGAGAGCCGCGCGGCGATCGCGTGGTCGTCGTCGGCCAGCCGGTCGATCCGGCCGATCGCGCCTCCGACACCCTCGACGAACGAGGGGAGGAGCGGAGTGAAGGCGTCGCGGACCCGGCCGGCCACGGGCGCCCCCTCGGTGTCGATCTCGTCGCCGGTGAGGAGGAGGTCCACGAGGCACGGCCGACGCACGTCGACGCGGTCGACACCCGCGACCGCGAGCAGCGCGAGGTGCGCCGGGGTGAGGCGGGTCCCGGCGTCGACCAGCACGGTCCCGGCGGAGGCCTCGTCCCCGGCGCGGCGCACATGGCGCCCGTGCGGCAGGTGCGCGGCACTCGAGAGCACTCCGTCTCTCACGACGCCCTGCTCGGTGGGCACGACCGCGTCGCACCAGGCGGGCACGACGCCGCCCGTGACGATCGGAGCGGCGACCCCGTCGGCGAGCCGCCACGGTCCCGCGCCGCGCACGGCCCAGCCGTCCATCGCCGACGAGTCGTAGTGGGGGAGCGGGCGGGTCGTCGCCACGGGCCCGGCGAGCACCGCTCCGCGGGCTGCGAGGAGCGGGACCTCGACGACGCCGCCGATGCCGACGGCCTCGGCGGCGCGCCGTCGGGCGTCGTCCCAGTCGGTCGCCTCGTGCCGGTGCGCGCTCATCCCCTCATTCTGGCCGGAGCCCGAGCGGGGCCCGTATCGCGCGGACCCCGCCCCTCGCTCAGCCGAGGTACCCGTTGGGGTTCAGCACGAACTTCTTCGCCGCTCCCTTGTCGAAGTCCGCGTAGCCGCGCGGAGCCTCGTCCAGCGTGATCGCCGTGGCCTGCACCGCGTCCGCGATGTGCACCCGGTCGTGCAGGATCGCCATCATCAGCTGCCGGTTGTACTTCATCACCGGGCACTGGCCCGTGGTGAACGACAGCGACTTCGCCCAGCCCAGGCCGAGCCGGATCGAGAGCGAGCCCTCCTTCGCCGCGTCGTCCACTCCGCCCGGGTCGCCGGTGACGTAGAGGCCGGGGATGCCGAGCGCACCGCCGGCCGCTGTGATCGACATCAGCGAGTTCAGCACCGTCGCCGGCGCCTCCTGATGCGAGTCGGGTCCGTTGCCGTGCGCCTCGAAACCCACCGCGTCCACGCCGCAGTCGACCTCCGGCACCCCGAGGATCTGCTCGATCTGCCCGGCCGGGTCGCCCTTCGAGACGTCGACGGTCTCGCAGCCGAAGGAGCGCGCCTGGGCGAGCCGCTCCTCGTTGAGGTCGGCGACGATGACGACGGCGGCTCCGAGGAGCTGCGCGCCGACCGCCGCGGCGAGGCCCACCGGGCCCGCGCCCGCGACGTACACCGTGGAGCCGACTCCGACACCCGCGGTGACCGCGCCGTGGAAGCCGGTGGGGAAGATGTCCGAGAGCATCGTGAGGTCGAGGATCTTCTCGAGCGCCTGATCGCGGTCGGGGAAAACGAGCAGGTTCCAGTCCGCGTAGGGCACCATCACGTACTCGGCCTGGCCGCCGACCCAGCCGCCCATGTCGACGTAGCCGTAGGCGCTGCCCGGGCGGTCCGGATTCACGTTCAGGCAGATGCCCGTCTTGCGCTCCTTGCAGTTGCGACAGCGGCCGCAGGCGATGTTGAAGGGCACCGAGACGATGTCGCCGACCTTCACGAACTCGACGTCCGGCCCGACCTCGACGACCTCGCCGGTGATCTCGTGACCGAGGACGAGGTCGGAGGGGGCGGTGGTGCGGCCGCGGACCATGTGCTGGTCGGATCCGCAGATGTTGGTCGAGACGGTGCGGAGGATCGCACCGTGCGGCAGCTTCCGGCCGATGTTGGCCGGGTTGACGCCCGGACCGTCCTTCAGCTCGAAGGCCGGGTAGTCGATGTCGATGACCTCGACGACTCCGGGGGACTTGTAGGCGACGGCTCTGTTGCCCGACATGGGTGCTCCTTCAGCGCAGCGACCGCGGAGCGCTCGCCCCGCGGGAGCCCTGTCGCCGCGCGGTGGTCCGGCCGCGGCGTCGGGGCTCGATTGCACCGTACGCCCGCAGTCTGGAGCGGGATCGAGCGTCGGGGAGTAGCGTGTCAGGAGTCGTGTGCGCGGCCGCGGATCGCCGCGCGGGACGCCTCGACCGCCGCGTCGAGCGCCTCCGCTCCGCCGCCCTGCAGCCCCGCCGCGTACCCCGCGAGGAACGTCGTGAGTGGAGCGGCCGGGCGCACGACCCCGTGCGCCGCGTCGCCCGCCAGCGCGAGCAGCGCGTCTCGGCCGATCGGCACATCACCCAGCTCCAGTGCCGTGCACAGCTCGTCCCACCAGGCGGCCAGCACGGCGTCGGTGGAGTCGGCGGGAGGGGCGGTGTTCGTCTCGGTCATCCGCTCATTCTCCGCCGCGGGCGCGCGGGACGTCGATGCCGTGGCTCAGGGCGTCCTCGGGATCGTCGATGTCGTCGGCGGATCCTGCGGGCACCTCGACGAGGGCGACCTCCCGGTCGGCGAGCAGGGCGCGGACCGAGGCGCCGTCGGCCGCGCCGAGCCGCCGGAGCGCCGAGACGAGCGAGGCGCGCCGGTGCACGCCGAGCAGCTGCTGCGGGCGCCGGTCCGCATCGACGGCCAGGACGGAGTCGACGCCGGTGCCCGCCGCCTCCTCGATCAGCCGCCCGACGGCCGCCGACGGCGCGACGAGGTCCGCGGCGAGGACGAGCACCCACTCCGGGGAGTCCGGACGCTCGAGCAGGGGCAGCGCGGCGGCGAGGCCCGCGACCGGTCCGCCGAAGGGCGGCTCCTCCTGCACGAGCAGGGTGCTCCCCGTCGCCGAGCGCAGCGACGCGGGTCCCGCGACGACGATCCGCTCGGCGCCGTCGACCGCTGCGAGCGCGGTGGCCAGCAGCGTCGTGCCGCGGTGCACCAGGAGCGGCTTGGCCGCGCCGTCGAGGCGGCGCGCGCGCCCGCCGGCGAGCACGACGGCGTCGAAGCGGAGGAGGGAGGCGGGGTCCGTCACGGTCCGAGGCTACGCGGGGCCCGGGCTCGGGCGACCCGGCTCCCGTGTCGGAGGTCGCGGCTACTCTGTACGGGTGGTAGCAGCCCTGTATCGCCGGTACCGGCCCGAGACGTTCGCCGAGATGATCGGCCAGTCCCAGGTGACCGATCCGCTCATGACGGCCCTGCGCACCAATCGCGTAAACCACGCCTACCTCTTCAGCGGTCCGCGCGGCTGCGGCAAGACCACGTCCGCGCGCATTCTGGCCCGCTGCCTGAACTGCGCCCAGGGTCCGACCGACACTCCGTGCGGCGTCTGCGACAGCTGCGTCGAGCTCAGCCGCGAGGGCCAGGGCTCGCTCGACGTCGTCGAGATCGACGCCGCGAGCCACAACGGAGTCGACGACGCGCGCGACATCCGCGAGCGCGCCGTGTTCGCCCCGGCCCGCGACCGCTTCAAGATCTTCATCCTCGACGAGGCGCACATGGTCACGCCGCAGGGCTTCAACGCGCTGCTCAAGATCGTCGAGGAGCCGCCGGAGCACGTGAAGTTCATCTTCGCGACGACCGAGCCCGACAAGGTCATCGGCACCATCCGCTCGCGGACCCACCACTACCCCTTCCGCCTCGTCCCGCCCGCGCAGATGCTCGACTACACGCAGGAGCTCTGCGAGCGCGAGGGCGTCGGAGTCGCGGCGGGCGTCCTGCCCCTCGTGGTCCGCGCGGGAGGCGGCTCGGTCCGCGACACGCTGTCCCTCCTCGATCAGCTGATGGCCGGGTCCGAGGACAGCACCGTCGAGTACGAGCGCGCCGTCGCGCTGCTCGGCTACACCCACGGCGCCCTCCTCGACGAGGTGATCGACGCGCTCGCCGAGCACGACTCCGCCGAGGCGTTCGGAGCGGTCGACCGCGTCATCCAGACCGGTCAGGACCCGCGGCGCTTCGTCGACGACCTCCTCGAGCGGCTCCGCGACCTGATCGTCGTGGCCGCCACCGGAGCCGCGGCCGCCGCCGTGCTGCGCGGCGTCTCGCAGGACGAGCTCGACCGCATGGCGGGCCAGGCCCGCGCGCTCGGCCTCGCCGAGCTCTCCCGCATCGCCGACCTCGTCAACGACGCCCTCACCGAGATGACCGGCGCCACGTCCCCCCGCCTGCACCTCGAGCTGATGATCGCGCGCGCCCTGGTCCTGAGCGGCGCGCCCTCGGCCGCCGGTGCCCCGCGCGAGGCGCCCGTCCGTGCTGAGGCCCCGCGTGCCGAGGCCCCCCGTGCCGAGGCCCCCCGTGCGGCCGACGAGCCGCGCGATCGCGCTCCGGCGGCCCCGGCCCCGATCGCGCCCGCGCACCGCATCGAGCGCCCCGCCGCCGTGATCGCCACCGCCGTGCCGGTCGAGGAGGTGCCGGTCGAGACCGTCCCCGTCGCCGCTCCGGCGGCGTCCGCTCCCGACGCCGTCCCCGCGAGCCCGGCCCCGTCCGCTGCCGCCCCCTCCGCCCCCGCGCCGTCCGCCGCCGAGGAGGGCCCGATCACCCTGCAGCGGATGAAGGACAGCTGGCCCGAGATCCTCGAGGTCGTGCAGAAGGCGAAGATGACCGCCTGGCTCGTCGCCTACACCGCGCAGGTGCGCGCGCTGAAGGACGACGTCCTCACCCTCTCCTTCCCGAGCCAGAACGACGTCGACTCGTTCAAGATGGCGGGCACGGCCGGGCAGCCCGGAGTCAGCGAGCACCTCCGCCAGGCCATCCAGCAGGTGCTCGGCCTCCGCGTGAAGTACATCGCCCGCGTCGAGCCGTCGGCCGCCGCTCCCGAGACGGTCCGCGCAGCCGCCGAGGCACCGCCGGCGCCTCCGGCAGCCGCTCGAGCGGTCGCGGCGCCGTCCGCCGCGACGGGCTCCGACGGCTGGGCCACCGTGGCGATCCCCGCCGACCCGGTCGCTCCCGTCGTCGAGTCGGAGTCGGCTCCCGCCCCGAGCACCCCCGCGCCGCCGCGCGCCGCGGAGCCCTCCGTCGCGCGCAGCGCACCGGTGGACGACGCGCCCCCCTTCGACGAGGAGCCGCCGGAGGAGGACATGCCGCCGGTCGAGCCCCCGATGCCCGATTCCTGGGCCGTCGTCGCCCCTCCCGGCGAACCCGCTCCGGCGGCCGCCCCCGAGCCCGTCCGCGCGCCCGCCCCGGCCCCCGAGCGCCGGGAGCCGCCCGCCCGCCCGGTGACGCGGACCACCCGCTCGGCGACGGCCGACGGCCGCCAGCGCTACGGCGAGGCCGTGGTGCGCGAGATCCTCGGCGCCCAGTTCATCGAGGAGCAGCCCCACGTGCCGCGCGGTCCCCGCGTGAGCGGCGCGTGATCGTCCCCGTGCTCCGTCCCGTCCGTTCCCCCCGCCCCGCCCGTTCCCCCCGCACCGACAGAGAGGAGGCGACCGCATGTACGAAGGCATCGTCCAGGAGCTGATCGACGAGCTCGGCCGCCTCCCCGGCATCGGCCCGAAGTCCGCCCAGCGCATCGCGTTCCACATCCTGCAGACCGAGACCTTCGACGTCACCCGCCTCGCCGAGATCCTGCTCGAGCTGCGCGGCCGCGTGCACTTCTGCGACATCTGCGGCAACGTGGCCGAGGAGGCGACCTGCGGCATCTGCCGTGACCCGCGTCGCAGCCGCACCGTCATCTGCGTGGTCGAGGAGGCGAAGGACGTCCCCGCCATCGAGCGCACCCGGGAGTTCCGCGGCCTCTACCACGTGCTCGGCGGAGCGATCAGCCCGATCGACGGCATCGGCCCGGATCAGCTCCGCATCCGTCAGCTGCTGCAGCGGCTCGCCGACGGCGAGGTGCAGGAGGTCATCATCGCGACCGACCCCAACCTCGAGGGCGAGGCGACCGCGACCTACCTCTCGCGCATGCTCAGCACGCTCGGCATCCGGATCACCCGGCTCGCCTCCGGCCTGCCCGTCGGCGGCGATCTCGAGTACGCCGACGAGATCACCCTCGGCCGCGCCTTCGAGGGCCGCCGCCTCGTCGAGAACTGACGCAGGAGAGGACGACCGGCCGGCCCGACACATGGCCCCTCGTGCATGCGCCCGCCGGTAGACTCCTTCGTCGGGTCGCGACGGCCCACCAGCCACCGACCCGGGAGCAGCACGTGAGCCTGATCGTCCAGAAGTTCGGCGGGTCCTCCGTCGCCGACGCGGAGAGCATCAAGCGCGTCGCGAAGCGGATCGTCGCCACGAAGCAGGCGGGCAACGACGTCGTCGTCGCCGTCTCGGCCATGGGCGACACCACCGACGACCTGCTCGAGCTCGCCCACCAGGTGACCCCCATCCCGGCCCCCCGCGAGCTCGACATGCTGCTGTCCTCCGGCGAGCGCATCTCGATGGCGCTGCTCGCCATGGCCATCAAGAGCATGGGCTACGAGGCCCGTTCCTTCACCGGCAGCCAGGCCGGCATGATCACCGACGCCCAGCACGGAGCGGCGCGCATCGTCGACATCACTCCCGTGCGCCTGCGCGAGGCGCTCGACGAGAACGCCGTCGTCATCGTCGCCGGCTTCCAGGGCTTCAACCGCGACACCAAGGACATCACGACCCTCGGTCGCGGCGGCTCCGACACCACCGCCGTCGCGCTGGCCGCGGGCCTCGGCGCCGACACCTGCGAGATCTACACCGACGTCGACGGCGTCTTCACCGCCGATCCCCGCGTCGTCAAGCGCGCCCGCAAGCTCGACCGCATCTCCAGCGAGGAGATGCTCGAGCTCGCCGCGGCCGGGGCCAAGGTCCTGCACATCCGCGCCGTCGAGTTCGCGCGCCGCCACGGAGTGACGCTGCACGTGCGCTCCTCCTTCAGTCCGAACGAGGGCACCATCGTCTACAACGCCGGAGCAGCCGGCACCGAGAAGGGACAGACCGTGGAAGAGCCGATCATCGCCGGCGTGGCCGCCGACCTGAACGAGGCCAAGATCACCGTGGTCGGCGTGCCCGACATCCCGGGGAAGGCCGCGCAGATCTTCACGATCGTCGCGAAGACCGGGTCGAACATCGACATGATCGTGCAGAACGTGTCGGCCGCCTCGACCGGTCTCACCGACATCTCGTTCACGCTGCCCAAGGCCGACGGCCAGACGGTCCTCATGGCGCTCAACGCCGAGAAGGACGACGTCGGCTTCCAGGCGCTCCAGTACGACGACCAGATCGCCAAGCTGGCCCTCGTCGGCGCCGGCATGCGCACCAACGCCGGCGTCTCGGCGAAGCTGTTCCGCTCGCTGTTCGAGGCCGGCATCAACATCGAGATGATCTCCACCAGCGAGATCCGCATCTCGGTCGTCACGCGCGCCGACACCGTGAACGAGGCGCTGCGCGTCGTCCACACCGCTTTCGGGCTCGACGCCGAGGACGACGCGGTCGTCTACGCCGGCACCGGTCGCTGACGGACATCCACCCCCGCGATCCCGCCGATCGCGCGGTGCCGGGCGCGGAGGCGACTCCCCGCCCGGTACCTTCTCACCGGTACCCGCTCCCCGCGGGACCCCTCCTGATCCCCACGCGAGTGGGAGCGGCGGCCGCGCCGCACGGACGAAAGAGCAGAGCATGAGCAGCACCCCCCTCCACGTGGGCGTCGTCGGCGCGACCGGTCAGGTCGGGAAGGTGATGCGCCGCCTCCTCGAGGAGCGCGACTTCCCGATCGCCTCGATCCGCTTCTTCGCCACCGCCCGCTCGGCCGGCACCACGCTGCCGTTCCGCGGCGAGGACGTCGTCGTCGAGGACGTCGAGAACGCCGATCCAACGGGGCTAGACATCGCCCTCTTCTCGGCGGGAGCCACCGGGTCCCGCGCGCAGGCCCCGCGGTTCGCCGCCGCCGGCGCCCTCGTGATCGACAACTCCAGCGCCTGGCGCATGGACCCCGAGGTCCCGCTCGTCGTCAGCGAGGTCAACCCGCACGCGATCGACCGGGCCGTCAAGGGCATCATCGCGAACCCCAACTGCACCACGATGGCCGCGATGCCGATCCTGAAGGTGCTCGACGCCGAGGCCGGGCTCACCCGTCTCATCGTCAGCACCTACCAGGCCGTCTCGGGCAGCGGTCTGGCCGGAGCGAACGAGCTCGCCGGCCAGGCGAAGGCGGCCGTCGCCGACGAGCGCCTCCTCGACCTCGTGCACGACGGCTCGGCCGTCGCGTTCCCGGACCCCGCGGTCTACGTGGCTCCGATCGCCTTCGACGTCATCCCGTTCGCCGGCAACCTCGTCGAGGACGGCCTGAACGAGACCGACGAGGAGAAGAAGCTCCGCAACGAGAGCCGCAAGATCCTCGAGCTGCCCGGCCTGCTGGTCTCGGGCACCTGCGTCCGGGTCCCCGTCTTCACCGGGCACTCGCTCTCCGTCAACGCCGAGTTCGCGCGCGAGCTCACGCCCGAGCGCGCCCGCGAGCTGCTCGCCGACGCTCCCGGAGTCGTCCTCCGCGAGGTCCCGACCCCCCTCGTGGCCGCGGGCACCGACCCGAGCTACGTCGGCCGGATCCGCGCCGACGAGGGAGCGCCCGAGGGCCGCGGCCTCGCGTTCTTCATCAGCAACGACAACCTCCGCAAGGGCGCCGCGCTCAACGCCGTGCAGATCGCGGAGCTGATCGCGTCGCGTCCCGCCGCCTCCTGACGCCGGAGCGGCGCCGCGCGAGCCGAGCCGACCGCTCGTCCCTGCGCGGCGCCGCCCGCCTCCGCGTCGAAAAGCCGCGAATTTGATGACGGTGCAGCCCCCCGTCCGGGCTGCCGACCCTTCCGCGACGGTAAACTCGGTTCTCGTGAACTCCTCGGAACCGGTCGACGTCGCCCTCATCGGAGGGGGCATCATGAGCGCCACGCTCGGAGCCCTCCTAACCACGCTCCAGCCCGACTGGACGATCGCGGCCTACGAGCGCCTCGGCGACGTCGCGCAGGAGTCGTCGAACCCGTGGAACAACGCGGGCACGGGCCACGCCGCCCTCTGCGAGCTGAACTACATGCCTGAGGCGGCCGACGGCTCCGTCGACCCCGCCAAGGCGATCCAGATCAACGAGCAGTTCCAGATCTCGCGCCAGTTCTGGGCGAGCCTGGTCGAGGCCGGAGCGATCCGCGAGCCCTCCAGCTTCATCAACGCCGCTCCGCACATGACCTTCGTGCACGGCGAGGCCAACGTCGAGTACCTCCGCAAGCGCTACGAGGCGCTGAAGGACCAGCCGCTCTTCGCCGGCATGGAGTTCACCGAGAGCGTCAAGACGATCCACGAGTGGGCGCCGCTCCTGATGGAGCAGCGCCCCGCAGGCGGGGGCCCTTACGCGGCGACGCGCATCCCCGCCGGAACGGACGTCGACTTCGGCGCTCTGACCCACCAGCTCTTCGATCACGTCGTCGGCAACGGCGGGACCCTCGACACGGGCCACGAGGTCACGAACATCACCCGCCGCAAGGACGGGCTCTGGCAGCTCGACCTCAAGCAGCTCGTCGGCAGCACGCCCAAGCGCGTGCTCGCCCGTTTCGTCTTCGTCGGCGCGGGGGGCGGCGCCCTCCACCTGCTGCAGAAGTCGGGGATCCCCGAGATCAAGGGCTTCGGCGGCTTCCCGATCTCGGGTCAGTTCCTCCGCACCGACAACCCCGAGATCGTGGCGCGCCACCAGGCGAAGGTCTACGGCAAGGCCGCGGTGGGCGCACCGCCCATGTCCGTCCCGCACCTCGACACGCGCGTCGTCGACGGCGAGGCGTCGCTCCTCTTCGGTCCCTACGCGGGGTTCACGCCCAAGTTCCTCAAGCGCGGATCGTGGCTCGACCTGCCGCTCTCGATCCGCCCGCACAACATCGGGCCGATGCTCGCGGTCGCGCGCGACAACTTCGACCTGATGAAGTACCTCCTCGGCGAGGTCGTCGCCGGCCGCGGCAAGAAGATGAAGGCGCTGCGCGAGTTCCTGCCCACCGCCCGCTCCGAGGACTGGTACCTGATCACCGCCGGTCAGCGCGTCCAGGTGATGAAGAAGGACGAGAAGAAGGGCGGAGTGCTGCAGTTCGGCACCGAGGTCATCACCGGGGGAGAGGGCACCATCGCCGGCCTGCTCGGCGCCTCGCCCGGAGCCTCGACCGCCGTCCCGATCATGCTCGACGTGCTCAAGCGCTGCTTCCCGGACGAGCTGAAGGGCTGGGAGCCGCGCATCCGCTCGCTCATCCCGAGCTACGGCTCGACGCTGAACGACGCTCCCGAGGCGGCCGAGCGCACGGTCGCGGCGACCGCCGAGACGCTCGCACTCGGCGCCTCGGTCTGACCCGTTCGGGCGCCGCCCGGCGCGCGGAGTTCGAACGTATGTTCTAATTGCTCCATGAGGTGGAGCGGGCAGTCGATCGGCGCGGCGGACGACCGCGCGCTCCCGGGACTCGTGCGGCTGACCGATCTGGTGCGGACGACCCGCACCCCCGAGTTCGACGGCATCACCTTCTACGAGGTGCTCGCGAAATCGGCGCTCAACAGGGTGCACACCTCGTCGAAGATGCCCTTCGGCTGGACCATCAACCCGATGCGCGGCTGCACCCACGCCTGCACCTACTGCTTCGCCCGTCCCACCCACGAATACCTGGAGTTCGACGGCGGCCGCGACTTCGATTCCCAGATCGTGGTGAAGGTGAACGTCGCCGAGGTGCTCACGCGAGAGCTCGCCCGGCCGAGCTGGGAGCGGCACCCGGTGGCCCTCGGTACGAACACCGATCCCTACCAGCGGGCGGAGGGGCGCTACCGCCTGATGCCCGGCATCATCGCCGCGCTCGCCGCCTCGGGCACCCCACTCTCGATCCTCACCAAGGGCACCCTCCTCCGCCGGGATCTGCCGCTGCTGAAGGAGGCCGCGGAGCACGTCCCGGTCGACCTCGGCGTCTCCATCGCGGTCTACGACGAGGAGCTGCAGCGCTCCGTCGAGCCGGGAGCCCCCACCGCCGCGGCGCGACTGGCCACGGTCACCGCCGCTCGCGAGGCGGGCTTCGACTGCTCCGTCTTCCTCATGCCGATCCTGCCGTTCCTCACCGACACGAAGGCGCACCTGGACGCCTCGCTCCGCGCCTGCGCCGAGGCGGGCGCCACGTCGATCCTGTACTCGACGCTCTACCTCAAGCCCGGAGTGAAGGAGTGGTTCCTGCACTGGCTCGCGCAGGAGCACCCCGAGCTGCTCGACCGCTACCGCTCGCTCTACCCGGGCCGCTCGGCCTACGCCCCCATCGAGTACCGCCGCTGGCTGACGGAGCGGATCCGCCCGTTGATGCGCGCCCATGGCCTGGAGCAGGGGCGGGAGGATCCCGCCACCGGGTCGGTGCTCTCCTCCGGACTCGGCACGCTGCGGGTGCTCGGAGGGGATCGCCGCCCACTCCAGCACGGCGGTCTCCTCGCCGAGGAGCTCGGTCCCGATCGTGCTGCGCTGCTCCCCGGAGTCGGCCAGCCGACGCTCTTCTGACGTGCCTGCGCCGCCGGAGCCCCTCCTCGCAGCTCCGATAGGATCGGGCCATGGTCAGCCGCTCCGGTGAGCCCTCGTCCGGCTCCTCCGCTCGCAGCGGCGACGACGAGTCTCCTCGCCCCGTGCGCCTGGGCATCCTCGACGATCACGAGCTCGTCCTCGACAGCATGAGCAGCTGGATCGCGGCGCACGCGCCGGACTTCGAGGTCGTCGTCGGCGCCGGGACCTGGATGGAGCTGGTGACGAGCACCGTGTTCCCGACGCAGGTCGTGATCATGGACTTCGAGCTGCGCGAGCCGATCTCGATCGAGGCGCGCATCCGCACCTGCCGCGCCGCGGGAGCCGTCGTCGTCGTCCTCTCGGAGCACGAGGACGACGAGATCCGCGAGCGCAGCCTCCGCGCCGGAGCCGCCCGGCACCTGACCAAGGCGCAGCCGATGCGCGAGGTGATGGAGAGCACGCGGTCCGCGATGGCCATGCGCTCCACCGAGGGATCGGCGACGCAGTGGCGGCCCCTGCCCATCGGCGTCGCCGCTCAGCAGCGTCCGAGGCTGAGCGCGGGCGAGCTCGAGGCCCTCCGGCTCTACGTCTCGGGATCGAGCACCCCCGAGGTCGCTGCCAAGATGAACGTGCAGTTCGAGACGGCGAAGACCTATCTGCGCCGGGTGCGCCAGAAGTACGCCAGGATCGGCCGTCCCGCGAGCCGTCGAGCGGAGCTCATCCGCCGCGCCGCCGAGGACGGCTTCCTGGAGTGAGCGCCCTCGCGAGCTCCCGACCGCCGACGAGCCCCGAGGAGACCTGATGGCGAAGCTGTACTTCCGCTACGGAGCGATGAACAGCGGCAAGAGCACGTCGCTCCTGCAGGCCGCGTACAACTACGAGGAGCGCGGTCACCGGGTCCTGCTGGCCAAGCCGGCGGTCGACACCAAGGGCGAGGCGCTCATCGTGTCGCGGCTCGGCGTCACCCGTCCGGTGGACATCCTGTTCCGCCCGGACGACGACCCGGTCGCGGTGTTCGGCGCCGCCCGAGCGCACGTGCTGGCCGAGACCGCGCGCGACGTGAGCGCTCTGCTGGTCGACGAGGCGCAGTTCCTCTCCGAGTCGCACGTCGACGACCTGCTGCGCATCGCCATCCTCGAGAACGTCCCCGTACTGGCGTACGGCATCAGAACCGACTTCCGCACCGCGGCGTTCCCCGGCAGCAGGCGGCTCCTCGAGATCGCGCACAGCCTGGAGGAGCTCAAGACGATCTGCCGGTGCGGTCGCAAAGCGATCTTCAACGGGCGCGTCGTGGACGGCCGCTTCGTCTTCGACGGCGACCAGGTGGCGATCGACGGAGCCCTGGTGACGTACGAATCCCTCTGCGGAGCCTGCTACCTGCAGGAGAGCCGCGGACGCCTCCGGGGGTAGCCTCCGAGGAAGCCTCACGCCAGCGACACCCACGCGAAACGAACTAGTGGGTAGCCTTGCGGCGTGACATCACCGGAGACGGAAGAACGCGTGTCGAAGAACGAGGAGAGATCGGGGGGATCGATGACGGCGCAGGGCATCACGCCGAAGCGCGGGTCGTCCTGGGAGCAGGAGTACCGCGGCCGGCTCCTCGCCACCGACGTCCTCGCCATCCTCGTCTCCGTGTTCGGCACCCAGCTGTTCTGGTTCGACCTCGATCTCGGCTCCGGCGTGGTCGGATTCCGCACGACCGACGCGTTCACCATCAACTACACGGTGGTCTCGGTCGTGCTCTCGATCGCCTGGCTCCTGGCCCTGCAGGTGTTCGACACCCGCGACCGCCGGATCATCGGAACGGGGTACGTCGAGTACCGCCGCATCGTCGACTCCACGATCTGGCTGTTCGGCATCGTCGCGATCGTCGCCTACCTCCTGCAGATCCAGCTCGCGCGCGGCTACATCATCACCGCCCTCCCCGCCGGCATCCTCCTCATCTGCGTGGGCCGTCTGGTCTGGCGCTCCTGGCTCACCCGTGAGCGCAAGCAGGGGCGCTCGGCGAACCAGGTGGTTCTGCTCGGTTCGCGGGCCAGCGTCCTCCACACCGCGCGCGAGCTGCGCCGCGGCACCGAGGCCGGCTACAAGCTGGTCGGCGCAGTCTCCACCTCCCCCGGGGGAGCGGACGCGCTCCACGGCGAGAGCGAGCTCGACGGCCTCGCCGTGCACTCCTTCACCGGGATCGACGGGGTGCGGGCAGTCATGGATGCGACCGGCGCCGACACCGTCGTGGTGACCAGCTCCGACGAGCTGGCCCCGCAGCGGATCCGCGAGCTGAGCTGGACGCTCGAGCCCGGTCGCGAGCACCTCGTCGTGGCGCCGAGCCTCACCGACATCGGCGGTCCGCGCATCCACACCCGCCCTGTTGCGGGGCTGCCCCTCATCCACGTGGAGACCCCGCGCTTCGACGGGCGCCAGCGCTTCGCCAAGCGTCTGTTCGACATCGTCGCGTCGACCGCGCTGATCCTGCTCAGCGCTCCGGTCCTCATCGTCGTGGCGATCCTCGTGCGCACGACCAGCCCCGGGCCGGTCCTGTTCCGTCAGGAGCGCATCGGGCTGAACGGCGCGACCTTCGAGATGCTCAAGTTCCGCTCGATGGTCGTCGACGCCGAGGCCCGCCTCGCGGCTCTCGCCGCCCAGCAGCGCGACGAAGGCAACAGCGTCCTCTTCAAGATGGCGAAGGACCCGCGCGTGACGAAGGTCGGGACGGTCCTCCGCCGGTTCAGCCTCGACGAGCTGCCGCAGTTCCTCAACGTCTTCCGCGGCGACATGTCTCTGATCGGCCCCCGCCCGCCGCTGGCCCGCGAGGTCGAGCAGTACGAGGCCCACGTGCACCGCCGCTTCCTGATGAAGCCGGGCATCACCGGGCTGTGGCAGGTGAGCGGCCGCTCGAACCTGTCGTGGGAGGACACCGTCCGCCTCGACCTCTACTACGTCGAGAACTGGTCGATGACGGGCGATCTGATCATCCTGTTCAAGACTGCCCGAGCCGTTCTCGCTCGCGACGGCGCGTATTGATCGCGTCCGAGGCGGGGGTCGCCCTCCGCAGCATGACCGTCTCCGTCCTCGACGTGCCCTTCCGGGTCGTCTTCGGCGACGGACTGTCGCCGGAGGACGTCGAGCGGATCGCCTGCAGCTGGGCGGCGTGCCACCGCCCGCCGACGGGGGAGGAGCGGAGGGTCCTCGCGGACGTGCTGCCCTCGACCGTCGACGGGGAGGGCGTGCGGGTTCTCGCCGGGTCGGTCGCCCAGCTCGAGGAGTCGCTGACCTCGACGCTCACCGTGGAGGCGATCGGCGTCCGACGCGGCGACCTCCTCATGCTCCACGCGTGCGGCGTCGCCGACGAGTCGGGCCGGGTCCTCGCCTTCGTGGCCGCCTCCGGCACCGGCAAGACGACGATGGCCCGGCTGCTCGGCACGCGCTTCGGCTACGTGAGCGACGAGACGGTCGGAGTGGGCGAGGGCGGGCGGGTCCTGCCGTACCCCAAGCCGCTCTCGGTGAAGCCGCTCACGGGCACCGCTCCCAAGGCGCAGCTCGCCCCGGAGGCGCTCGGGCTCCGGCCCGCTCCGCTCGGGCCGCTCGTGCTCGCGGGCGTGGTCCTGCTCGATCGGCGCCCCGGAGTGGCGGAGCCGTTCCTCGAGGCGGTCGATCCGATCGAGGCGATCGACGACCTCGTGCCGCAGACCTCCTACCTCTCGGCGCGACCGCGCCCGATCGTGCATCTCGTCGAGACCCTCCGCTCGCTCGGCGGCGTGCGGCGCCTCGTCTACTCCGAGTCCTCCGACGCCCTCGGGCTCGTCGAGCAGCTCTTCGCGACGCTCGGCGACCCGGCTCCGGCGATCTGGGACGAGATCGTCCCCCTCCCGCTCTCGGGGACCGCGTCGGACGACCTCGAGCTCTCGCCCGTCGACGACGCGCTGCGCGCTCCCGACGGCGAGGTCCTCGTCTTCTCCGGCGGCGTCCTGATCCGCCTCGCGGGCATCGGCCCGGCCCTCTGGCAGCGGGTCGGCGAGGGCGTCCCCGCCGACCGCCTGAGCGCCGCGGTCCTCGCTGACGTCGGCGGGGCGCCCGACGGAGTGGACCCGCGGTCCGCCGTCGACGCCGCGGTCGACGAGCTCGTCGGGCTCGGGGTGATCACGAGGAGGCGTGCACAGCAGCCCACCCCGGACGGGGTGCACACATGATGCGCCGCGAAACAGGCCGACAACACGCCTGTGCAACAATCTCAGGGCTCACCGTCTCCGACGGTCGTGCGCCGCTCCGAATCAGTGAAGGAACCTGCCACCTTGGAACTTAGGGACGTCCTCCGACTTCTCCGTGATCACTGGTTGCCGATCGTCGCAGCGATCCTCCTCGGAACCCTGGTCGCCTTCGGCTGGTCCCTGACGCAGAAGCCGCGCTACGTGGCCGATTCCAAGGGCCTCGTCACCGTGACCGTGCCCGGCGGAGGAGCGGATGACTCCCAGGGCGTCTACCTTCAGCAGGTCGCCGACGCGCTCGCCAAGTCGCGCCTCACCACCTTCGTTCCGATCGCCTCCTCGCGCGACGTCGCCGAGATCGCGATCGAGAACCTCGGCCTCGACATCAGCCCTTCCGCCCTGATCAGCGCGATCACGGTCACTCCGGAGACGGCTTCGCCCGTCCTCAACGTCACCGCCGAGGCCTCGACCGCCGACGGAGCGCAGAAGCTCGCCGACGCCTGGGTCTCGGCCGTAGCCACCCGGATCCAGCAGATCAACGCCGAGACGGGCGCCGGGGACGCGGTGAACCTCCAGGTGATCCAGGACGCCGCTCTGCCGGGCGCGCCCGCCTTCCCGAACCTCCGACTCGTCCTGGCGGTCGGAGCACTCGCCGGGCTCGTGCTCGGCCTCGTCTACGCGTTCGTCCGCAACACCCTCGACCGCCGCATCCGCACCGCCGAGATGGTCGAGCGCCTCTTCGACCTGCCCGTGGTCGGCACCCTGCCCATCGACAAGCGCCTCAGCGAGACGAATCGCATCATCCCCGAGGCCGACACGACCGACTACGTGAAGGCCGACGGCAAGCACGCCCTCGCCGAGTCGCTGCGCGAGCTGCGGACGAACCTGCAGTTCATGAACGTCGACAGCCCGCCGCGGATCATCGTCGTCACGAGCCCGCTGCCCTCCGACGGCAAGTCCACCGTGACCGCCAACCTCGCCGTCACGCTCGCCGCCTCCGGGCAGCGCACCGTCGTCGTCGACGGCGACCTCCGCAAGCCCACCGTCGCCAAATCGTTCGGCCTGGTGCCGGGCGTCGGCCTCACCGATCTCCTCATCGGCAAGGCCGAGCTGCAGGACGTCCTCCAGCCGTGGGGCCCCTCCGGCAACCTCTGGATCCTCGGCGCCGGCTCCATCCCGCCGAACCCGAGCGAGCTCCTCGGCTCCAACGGGATGGACATCCTCCTGCACGAGATCGCCCGCGAGGCCATCGTGATCGTGGACGCGCCCCCGCTGCTGCCCGTCACGGACGGCGCCATCCTCACCGCCCGCACCGACGGCGCGCTCGTCGTGATCTCGGCCGGCAAGACCACCACCGACGAGCTGGGCAAGGCGATCCAGAACCTCGAGCGCGTGAGCGGCCACACCCTCGGCGTCATCCTCAACCGCGTTCCTCCGCGCGGCCAGGTCGGACGGGGCTACGGCTACTACTACACGAGCTACTACGGCTCCGAGAAGACGGGTGCACGCCCCGAGTCCGCGAGCGAGCCCGCCCCGAGCGCCGTCTGATCGGCGCGGCATGACGTTCCCCGGAGACGACGGCTCCCGTCGGAGTCGCCGAGGCCGACCCTCGGCCGAGGCGGCGTCCGCCGCGGGCTCTCCGGTGTTCACGATCCTGTCCGTCTGCACCGGCAACATCTGCCGGTCCCCGATGTCCGAGCAGCTGCTACGACACGAGCTGGGCGATGCGCCCTCTCCCGCAGGGGGCCCGCTCTTCTCGTTCCGGAGCGCAGGGGTGCAGACGCGGGACGGGTACCCGATGGATCCGACCTCCGCCCGGCTGAGCACCGTGCACGGCGGTGATCCGACCGGTCACTCCAGTGCGCGGCTCTCGGAGCGACTGGTGGCCGAGGCCGACGTGATGCTCACGATGACCCGCGACCACCTCGTCGATGCGGCACGGAGCTTCCCCTCGATCCTGCTCCGGGGCTTCACCCTGCTCGAGTTCGCGCGGGTGCTGCCCTTCGTCCTCGCCGAGGTCCCGCTCCCGGTCGTCGAGGATCCTGCCGCTCGGCTCCGCGGCGTCGTGCGCCTCGCCGCAGCGAACCGGGGGCGTGCTCCCGGCGGCGCCGCAGGGGACGACATCGACGACCCGATCGGCCGCAGCGAGGCGACGCACACCCGCGTCGCCGAGCAGATCGCCGTCGCCGTCGCCGACATCTCCCGCGATCTGAGAGCATTGGCGCGGTGAGAGAACGCTCCCGGAGCGGCTCGTCGCCGGATTCAGCTCCCCCCGCCGTCGCCGACGCGACACCCACCCGTCCACGATTCGGAGAAACCCTGTGAAGCTTTCTGTCATTGGTTGCGGCTACCTCGGTGCCGTCCACGCCGCCGCGATGGCCGAGCTCGGCCACGATGTGATCGGCATCGACGTGGACCAGGCCAAGATCGACGCCCTGGCTGCCGGCTCCGCCCCGTTCTTCGAGCCCGGCCTGCCCGAGCTCCTGTCCTCCGGAGTGGCGTCGGGCCGTCTCCGCTTCTCGACGAACACGGCCGACGCCGCCGGTGCGGCCGTGCACTTCGTGGCCGTCGGCACCCCGCAGAAGGCGGGCTCGAACGCCGCCGACATGCGCTTCGTCGACTCGGCGATCGAGGGCCTCCTGCCGCACCTCACCGCCGACTCCCTCGTCGTCGGCAAGTCGACGGTCCCGGTCGGCACGGCCGCCCGCCTCGCCGAGATGATCGCCCCGACGGGCGCGTCGCTCGTGTGGAACCCCGAGTTCCTCCGCGAGGGCTTCGCCGTCGAGGACACCATCAGCCCCGACCGCCTCGTCTACGGAGTGCCCTCGGGCGAGGCCGGAGCCGCCGCCAAGAGCGTGCTCGACGAGGTGTACGCGACCGCGCTGGCGGCCGACACCCCGCTCGTCGTGACCGACTACGCGACCGCCGAGCTCGTGAAGGTCTCGGCCAACGCGTTCCTCGCGACCAAGATCTCGTTCATCAACGCGATCGCCGAGATCGCCGAGGTCACCGGAGCGGACGTGACGCAGCTGGCCGACGCCATCGGCTACGACGCCCGCATCGGCCGTCGCTTCCTGAACGCCGGCATCGGCTTCGGCGGCGGCTGCCTGCCCAAGGACATCCGCGCCTTCTCCGCCCGCGCGGACGAGCTCGGCGTCGGCGAGTCGGTCGCGTTCCTCCGCGAGGTGGACTCGATCAACCTGCGCCGTCGTCAGCGCGTCGTCGACCTCGTCGTCGAGGGCCTCGGCGGCTCGGTCGAGGGGAAGAAGATCGCCGTCCTCGGTCTGGCCTTCAAGCCGGAGTCCGACGACACCCGCGACTCGCCGTCGCTCGACGTCGCGGGCCGCTTCCACGACCTCGGCGCGAACGTGGTCGCGACCGACCCCGAGGCGATCGAGAACGCTCGACGCAAGTACCCGGACATCACCTACACGACCGACGTCGACGAGGCCCTTCGCGGAGCCGACGCCGTGGTGGTCGTCACCGAGTGGAAGCAGTTCCGCGCCATCGACCCCGCCGTCGCGGGCGAGCTGGTCTCGAACCGCTTCGTCGTCGACGGGCGCAACTGCCTGGTCCCCGCCGACTGGCGCGCCGCAGGCTGGGAGTACCGCGGCCTGGGTCGCTGACCCACCAGCACCCCTCGATCGGCGCCGGAGGCGCGGAGCTCGGACGACGCGACTGCGTTGCACCGGCCCGGCCCTCCGGCACCGTCGTTCGTGCGGCGAACGGACGCCCGCCTCAGACGCGGCCGGGGAGCGGAGCGCGGACGAGCAGATCGTCCTCCCTCCGCGCGAGCCGCTCGCGGCGCTGCAGGATCGCGCGCACGACGGCACCGAGCACGGCGCCGATCGCCGCCCCCAGGCTGTTCATGACGACGTCGTCGGTGGTGGCGAAGCGGTCCGACAGGAACAGCAGCTGCCCCGTCTCGATGACGGCGCTCGTCACGGCTCCGATCACGGCGGCGAGCCAGGCCCAGCGGGGCCGCAGGTGCAGGGCGACGAGGACGCCCAGGGGGACGAACAGCGCGACGTTGGCGGCGCGCTCGATCAGGTCGTAGTCGATCACTCCCAGGCCGTGACGAGCGAGAGCGGCCAGCAGCCGGTCGAGCACGCCCCGCACTCCCGAGTCGACGGGGACGGGCCAGAACGCGATCAGCGCCAGCGCTGCCAGGTAGGGGGCGCCGACGGCGAGGGTGAGGCGGGTGAGCGACCGGCTCATGGTGCTCCTCCTGCGGGGACGATCGGATGCGGCAGCAGTCGACGGGAGCGACCCAGTCTGCTCCGCGTTCCTCCGAGGGGACTGCCCGAGCGCGGAACACCGCCTGTGCGGCGCGCGCACGACCCCGGGAACGACGAAGCCCGGCCCGGATCATCGATCCTGGCCGGGCTTCTCACCGGTCGGGGTAGCGGGATTCGAACCCACGACCTCCTCGTCCCGAACGAGGCGCGCTACCAAGCTGCGCCACACCCCGGTGGAGTGCTCGCACCGCTCTCGCGGGCGAACCTCGTCAATGATAGCCGATATTCACGAGCCGGAAGAACGGCGGCGACGTGCTCCGACTCAGCTCGCCGACTCGAGGGTCACGAGCGTCACCTCGGGGCGGCAGGCGAAGCGCACCGGCGCGTAGATCGAGGTGCCCACGCCCGCCGAGACGTTGAGGTAGGAGCTCCGCAGCCCGTTGTCCCAGGTCGTGAACCCCGAGACCTTGTCGCGGGGGATGTCGCAGTTGGTGACGAGGGCTCCGAAGCCCGGCACGCAGACCTGGCCGCCGTGCGTGTGCCCGGCGAGGATCAGCTCGGCGCCGCGCGCGACGAAGTCGTCGAGCACGCGCTGATATGGCGCGTGCGCCACTCCGATGCTCACGTCGGCCGGACCGTCGGCGGCGGCGCGCAGCTCGTCGACGGCCCCCGCCACGAGGTCGATCCGGTCGCGGGAGATGTGGGGGTCGTCGACCCCGAAGAACTCGATCCGGGTCCCGCCGACCTCGATCGACGTGGCGGTGTTGTTGAGGTCGGTCCAGCCGAGGTCGTCGGTGAAGTAGCCCGTCAGCGCGGCGGTGTCGAGCCCGGCCTGATCGGGGCGCGGGTTCTTCGACGGTCCGCGGAAGTAGCGCAGGGGGTTCTTCAGGCGGGGGCCGAAGTAGTCGTTCGAGCCGTGGACGAACACTCCGGGGACGCCCGCGAACGGCTCGAGTGCGCGGCGGATGCCGAGCACGCCGTCGCGGTGGCCGAGGTTGTCGCCCGTGTCCACGATCAGATCGGGGGAGAGGGCGGCGAGCGAGCTCAGCCACTCCTGCTTCTTCGACTGCCAGGGGGCCATGTGCAGGTCCGAGAGGTGCAGGATCCGCAGCGGCTCCGCTCCCTGCGGCAGCACGGGCACGCTGATTCGGCGGACGGTGAACAGGGTGCGCTCGATGCCGATGCCCCAGACGCCGGCGGCCGCGCCGGCGAGGGCGGCCGTCGCGAGAGCGGTGGTCAGGGGGCGTCGGCTGCGTCCGGTCATGTGTCCTTCTCCCGAGGGTGCGGTCGCGAGGCGCGACCGCGTTCATTCTGCACGACGGCACCGGACGGCCGGTGAGTGCTCATCCGCCGGCAGGAGGCGCGGTGCCGGGCGACGGCGGAGTGGGCGAGGGCGGCGGCGTCGCGGGCCCCGCGCTCACCTGGAGCACCACGGCGCTGCCTCGGGCGATGCGCGAGCCGGCCGGCGGGCTCGTCTGGGCGACGGTGCCGGCGGGGCGATCGGAGGGCACGCGGACGGGGTCGACGCTCACCCGGAAGCCGAGCTGGCGCAGCCGCTCGGAGGCGGCGGCGGGGCTCTGCCCGGTGACCTCGGGCACGGCCTCCTGAGGCGCCTCCACGAGGGAGCGCTGCGGTGACGGGAACGCCGAGCCGCCGTACTTCGCATCGGCGACGCGCATGATCCGAGGCCAGATCTGATGGCGCACCTGACCCGCGTTCACACCGTTCAGGCGCAGCCCGCGCATGGAGGTCTTGCCGACGACGTTGCCGACCCAGGTCGCCGTGGCGACCTCGGTGCTCGCGCCGACCATCCAGGTGTGCACGGCGTTGTCGGTGGTGCCCGTCTTGCCGATGTGCGGGACGCCGGTGCCGGTCGCGGACGCGCGCCCCGTTCCTCCGGTCATGACCTGCTGCAGGGCGTAGTCGGCCGTGGCCGCCACCGCCTCCGACATCCCCTGCGTGCACTCGGAGGCGGGAGGAGCGACGTCCGCCCCGGTGCGGTCCACGATGCGGTCGATCGCGATCGGGGTGCAGACGGTGCCCTTGTTGGCGAAGCCCGCGAAGGCGGTCGCCATGGTCAGCGGCGCGATCTCGTTGGTGCCGAGGATCGTGGGTGCGAACTTCTGCAGTTCCGTGCCGTCGGCGCGGTGCACGCCCATCGCCAGGGCGGTGTTGCGGATGCCGCAGAGGTCGAGCTGCTCGGCCATCGCGGCGAAGCCCGTGTTGATCGAGCCCTTCGTCGCGTCGAGGACGGAGTAGACGCCTCCGTTGCCGCCCTCGTCGTTCTTGGGGTCCCAGGACTCGCCGTAGTAGATGCCGTCGGGTTCGCAGCTGTCGCGGAAGGTCGTGTACGCGCGGCGCACCCCGTCGACGCTCTCGCCGAGCGAGCGTCCCTCCTGCAGCCACTCCGCGAGCGTGAAGACCTTGTAGGTCGATCCCACCTGGAACCCCGACGAGCCGCCGTAGCCGAAGTCGGTGCTGTAGTTGACGCTCGTGTAGTTCGGCCCGGCGACGTCGGGATCGTTCGAGTAGTCCTTGTTCTGCGTCATCGCGAGGATGCGACCGGTGCCGACCTCCACCGAGACGCTCGAGCTGCCGATGTTGATCGATCCCATCGACTTCGGCACCCAGGCGTCGGTCGCCGAGACGGCTGCCTGCTGCAGCTCGCTGTCGAGGGTCGTGTAGATCTGGTACCCGCCGCGCTTGAACGTCGCGTCGCGCTCGTCCCGGCTCGCTCCGAACGCGTCGTCGTTCTTGATGACCCAGGTGACGTAGTCGCAGAAGAACGCGGCGATGCCGGCGGTCTGGCAGCCGGTGCTGGGCTCGGTGACGACGGGGGCGATGGGCGTCCCCGCGGCCTCGGCGATCTGCTCCGGAGTGACCTTCGACTCCTTGTCCATCTGCACGAGGATGTAGTTGCGCCGGTTCAGGGTCTCGGGGTACCCCTCGACGGCGAGGTTGGCCGGGTCGTCGGGACGGTCGAAGCGGAACTTCTCGGGGTTGTTGACGATCGCGATGAGCGCGGCCGACTGCGCCAGGGTGAGGTCGCGGGCGCTCGTGCCGAAGTAGTAGTTCGCGGCGGCCTCGATGCCGTAGACCGTTCCTCCGAACAGCGCGATGTTGAGGTAGCCGAGCAGGATGTCGTTCTTCGGGTACTCCTTCTCGAGGCCGATCGCGAGGCGCATCTCGGCGACCTTGCGCTCCGGAGTCGTCTCGGTCGCCTCGCGGTAGGCGGCGTCGCGCTCGATCGGGTCCGAGAGGGCCTCGGCCTTCTGCACCAGGACGTTCTTCACGTACTGCTGGGTGATCGAGGAGCCGCCCTGCACGCGGCCGCCCATCGCGGTCGTGGCCGCGGCGCGCACGGTGCCGAGGAGGTCGATCCCGCCGTGCTCGTAGAAGCGCGGGTCCTCGGAGGCGACGACGGCGTCCTTCACGAAGGGGGAGATGTCGTCCCAGCCGACCTCGACGCGGTTCTGCGCGTAGAAGGAGGCGAGGAGGACGTCGGCGCCGCTCGCGTCCTTCGCGTAGATGTTGCTCTTCTCGGCGAGGGTGCCGATCTCGAGGTACTCGGGGAGGTTGTCGAACATCTGCACGCCGTTGTTCGCGGCCATGCCGCCCAGCGCGATGGCCGGAGTGATCGACGCGGCCACGAGGATCCCCGCGATCACGCTCATCGCGACCACCCCGATGAGTCCGCCGACGGCGCCCCCGATCGACTTGACGACCCTGGTCCCGCCTGCCCCCGACATAGAATCAGCGTAGTCGCCGCGACCGCACCGGACGCGGCGCACCCCCGCCCGCACCGCCTCGCGGCGGTGCGCCCCGCACTCGAGGAGAGCCATGTCCGTCCCGCGCTGGGAGTACGTCACGACCCCGTTGATGATCCACAACACCACGGCGATCCTGAACACCTGGGGATCCGAGGGCTGGGAGCTGGTGCAGATCGTGACCGGCCCCGAGGGCGGGCTCGTCGCCTACCTCAAGCGCCCCGTCGCCGAGGCCGGCGCGTGAGCGGAGCGGGCATCGCCCAGCGCCTCGCGGAGCTGGGCATCGAGCTGCCCGCCGTCGCCGCCCCCGCGGGCGCGTACGTCCCGGCCGTCGTGCACGAGCACCTCGTCTTCACCGCGGGGCAGATCCCGTTCGTCGACGGCGTCCTGCCCGCGACGGGCAAGGTCGGCTCCGGTGACGGCCTCGTCGATCCCGACGAGGCGAAGGCCCTCGCGCGGATCTGCGCGCTCAACGCCCTCGCGGCGGTCGCCGACGCGATCGGATCGCTCGATCGCGTCACCCGCATCGTCAAGCTGACCGGCTTCGTCGCTTCCGCCCCGGGTTTCACCGGGCAGCCGGGAGTCATCAACGGCGCGTCCGAGCTGCTGGGCGACGTCTTCGGCGAGGCGGGCCGCCACGCGCGCTCGGCGGTCGGAGTCGCGGAGCTGCCGCTCGGCGCTCCGGTCGAGGTCGAGCTGGTCGTCGCCTTCGCCTAGGGAGTGCGGCGCCCGGGGGAGACCCTCCGGGCACCGCGCTCACTCCGCGGCGATGGCGGACGAGATGACGGTCATCACCTGCGTGTCGGCGAGCGTCGTCGTGTCGCCGACGGCCCGTCCCTCCGCCACGTCGCGCAGGAGGCGGCGCATGATCTTGCCCGAGCGGGTCTTGGGCAGCTCCTGCACGATCAGGATCCGCTTCGGGCGGGCGATCGCGCCGATGTGCTCGGCGACGTGCGCCTTCAGGGTCGCCACGAGCTCGTCGTGGCCGCCCGCCAGCGACTCCGCCTGGCTCGCCTTGGCGATGACGAACGCGACGACGGCCTGGCCGGTCGCCTCGTCCGCCGCTCCGACGACCGCGGCCTCGGCCACGACCGGGTGCGAGACGAGCGCCGACTCGATCTCGGCGGTCGAGAGCCGGTGCCCCGACACGTTCATCACGTCGTCGACGCGGCCGAGCAGCCAGAGGTCGCCGTCCCGGTCGAGGCGCGCTCCGTCGCCGGCGAAGTACCGGTCGCCGAACTTCGACCAGTAGGTCTCGACGTAGCGCTCGGGGTCGCCCCAGATGCCGCGCAGCATCGCGGGCCACGGCTCCGTGATCACGAGGAGGCCGCCGGAGTCCTGGCCGACCGAGCGGCCGGACTCGTCGACGACGTCGATCGAGACGCCGGGCAGCGGCACCTGCGCCGACCCCGGTTTGAGCGTCGTCACGCCCGGGAGCGGCGACACCATGATCGCCCCGGTCTCGGTCTGCCACCACGTGTCGACGATGGGCGTGCGGCCGCCGCCGATGACGTCGCGGTACCAGACCCACGCCTCCGGGTTGATCGGCTCGCCCACCGATCCGAGCAGCCGGAGGCTCGAGAGGTCGAAGCGCTGCGGGATCTGCCGGCCCAGCTTCATGAACGAGCGGATCGCCGTGGGCGCGGCGTAGAGGATCGTCACGCCGTACTTCTCGACGATCTCCCACCAGCGGCCGGTGTGCGGAGTGTCGGGGGTGCCCTCGTACATCACCTGCGTCGCTCCGTTGGCCAGCGGCCCGTAGACGACGTAGCTGTGCCCGGTGATCCAGCCGACATCGGCGGTCGACCAGTAGACGTCGGTCTCGGGGTGCAGGTCGAACACCGCACGGTGCGTGTACGCGACCTGGGTCAGGTAGCCGCCGCTGGTGTGCAGGATGCCCTTCGGCTTCCCGGTGGTGCCGCTCGTGTAGAGGATGAAGAGGGGCTGCTCGGCGGGGAACGCTCGGGCCGTGTGGTCGGCGTCGACAGCGACGATCTCCTCGTGCCACCAGAGGTCGCGGCCGTCGCGCCAGTCGACCGGGTTGCCGCCGCGCTGCACGACGAGCACGTGCTCGACGGTCGAGGGGGAATCGTCGCCGCCGATCGCGAGGGCGGCGTCGACCGCGGGCTTGAGCGGGAAGACCGAGCCCTTGCGCCAGCCGCCGTCGGCGGTGATGACGAGCTTCGCCTCCGCGTCGTCGATGCGCGCTCGCAGGCTCTCGGCGCTGAAGCCGCCGAAGACGACGGAGTGGACCGCACCGATCCGCGCGACGGCGAGCATCGCGACGACCGCCTCCGGGATCATCGGGAGGTAGATCGCGACGCGGTCGCCCGCGTGCACGCCGAGGCTGGTCAGCAGGTTGGCGGCGCGCTTCACCTCGGCGGTGAGCTGCGCATAGGTGAGGGTGCGCGTGTCGCCGGGCTCTCCCTCCCAGTGGATCGCGACGCGGTCGCCGTGGCCGGCGAGCACGTGGCGGTCGAGGCAGTTGTAGGCGACGTTGAGCTCGCCGTCGTCGAACCACTTCGCGAAGGGCGGCCCGCTCCAGTCGAGGGTGCGCGTGAACGGACGGTGCCAGTGCAGCAGCTCGCGGCTGCGCGCGGCCCAGAAGGCGAGTCGATCGGCGGCCGCCTCGTCGTAGAGGTCGGTCGTGGCGACGGCGTTCTCTGCGAAGTCGGCGGGGGGAGGGAACCGGCGCGTCTCGTGGAGGAGGTTGTCGATGGTCTCGGAACCCGGGATCACGACGTCGTCGGGGGGAGTGGTCATCTGCGATTCGCTCCTTCGCGAGTGCGCCTGCACGGCCGCTGCCGGCCGATCTCGCTCCACCGTAGCGCGCGGGCGGAGGCGGGCCGGGCGTGTGCCGGCGAGGTGTGCCCGGGTAATGGTCGGCGTGCCCCCGAACGGGTCGGAGATCGGGGGTTGGCGTTTCGGGCGCGGTCACGTACTCTTACATACGGCCGAATGAACTTCGGCTCAGCGGCGCATGTGATTCCCCCCAATCCCGCGCCGCCGAGGCGGCACCTGTTCCCCCCAATGGGTGCCGCCCCCTTCTTTTAACGGCCTGTGCAGAACTCCGGGTCGTGCGTCGCCGCTGGAGCCCGGGCTCGCGGACGCGGGCCTCGCGGGCGCGTCCGCCGATCGTTCCTCCCCAACACTCTCTCTGACGGGCGTCTCCACCGATCGGGGTGCTGCGCCGTCGTGCGGAGTGCGTGCACGCCTACCGTGCCCGGATGATCGCCGACTTCGTGCCCCTCGTCCCTGCCGAGTTCCGGAGGGAGCCGCCCGCGGAGTCTCCACCGGCCCCGCCCGCCCCTCCGCCCGTCAGACCGGGAGCGGCCTCCCTCGGCCTCCTGGCGCCCTTCGCCGCCGATCCGGCCGTCACCGATCTCTTCGTCAACGGCGGATCCGGGCTCTGGGTCGACCGCGGCCAGGGGGCGGTGCGCGAGCCGACCTGGTCGCTCGACGCGACGGGCGCACGACGTCTGGCCGTGTCCCTCGTCGCGGCGGGCGGTCGGCACGTCGACGAGGCGAGCCCGTGCGTCGACGTGCGGCTGCGCCACGGCGTCCGCGTGCACGTGGTGCTCCCTCCGGTGGCCACGGCGGGGGCCCTGATCTCGGTGCGCGTCCCACGGGCCGAGGCGTGGAGCCTCGACCAGCTGCAGGCGGCGGGGATGATGGACGACGCCGGTCGCGCCCTCCTGGGCCGCGCGGTCGCGTCGCGGTGGAACCTGCTCGTCTCGGGGGCGGGCGGCTCCGGCAAGACGACGCTGCTCGGAGCGCTGCTGGGATGCGCGCCGACGCACGAGCGCATCATCGCGATCGAGGACGTGGGGGAGCTGCGGCCCGCGCATCCGCACGTCGTCTCGCTCGAGTCCCGACAGCCCAACCTCGAGGGGGCGGGCGGCGTCGGGCTCGACCGGCTCGTGCGCGAAGCGCTGCGGATGCGGCCGGACCGCCTCGTCCTGGGCGAGTGCCGCGGGGCGGAGCTGCGGGAGCTGCTCTCGGCGCTGAACACAGGCCACGACGGCGGGGCGGGGACGGTGCACGCGAACTCGCTCGCCGACGTGCCGTCCCGGCTCGAGGCGCTCGGCGCGCTGGCGGGGATGGGGCCGGACGCCGTCGCGCGCCAGGCGGTGAGTGCGCTCGATCTCGTGCTGCACCTCGAGCGCCGGGGCGGGCGCCGTCGCCTCGCGTCCTGGGGGTGCTTCGCTCTGGACGACTCCGGACGGCTCCGGATCGCCGAGGGGACGCTGCCTGCCCGGGCCCGGTCGGTGCCGTGAGGAGCGCGGACGGACTGGACGAGGTCGCGGCCGTCGTGCACCGGCTGTCGGTCCTGCTCGCCGCGGGGGTCGCTCCCGCCTCCGCGCTGACGCATCTGGCCGAAGCCGACCCCTCGGGTGCGGCCGGGCCGCCGGGTGCTGCTCGGCGGAGGCGGCTGCTCCGCTCGGTCGCGCTCGAGGCGGCTCGCGGCGGTGATGCGACGGAGGCGCTCCTTCGCGGGGTTCCGGAGTCGCGTCGATCCGGAGTCCGTCGCCGTGGCAGGCGGCCGACCCGGGACGGTGGCGAGGCGACGGCCTGGGCGTCCCTCGCGGCGTGCTGGCGGGTGGCCGCCGATTGCGGGGCTCCGGTGGCGGCCGCGCTGACCGAGCTGGCGGAGTCCATGCGCGAGACCGGGCGGGCGCGCCGCGACATCGACGTGGCGCTCGCGGGACCAGCGGCGACCGGGCGGGTGGTCGGCCTGCTGCCGCTCGTGGCGCTGGGCTTCGGGGTCCTCCTGGGGTTCGACGTGGTCGGAGTGCTCCTGGGCACGGTGCCCGGGCTCGTGTGCCTCGGCGGGGGAGCGGGTCTCATGGTGCTCGCGCAGGCGTGGACCCGTCGTCTGGTGCGCGGAGCGGACCCGGGGGAGGCGTCTCCGGGCCTCGCGCTCGACCTGCTCGCGGTCGCGCTCGCCGGAGGAGGGTCCGTCGACGCGGCCCGAGTGCGCGTGCTGGCGGCGCTGGCCGAGTGCGGACTGCCTCCGGACGCCCGAGCGCTCGAGGCCGCGGAGGCGATCCTCGCGCTGTCGACCGGCGCCGGGGTGCCCGCGGGGCGGCTGCTGCGCAGCGAGGCGGCGCTGGTGCGGGTGCGGGCCGCGGGTCGTGCCCGGGAGCGGGCCGCGCGACTCGGGGTGACCCTGATGCTGCCGCTGGGCGTGTGCGTGCTGCCCGCCTTCCTGCTGCTGGGCGTCGCTCCGATGATCGTGTCCGTGCTGCTCTCGACCTTCGAGGTGACGCGGTGAGCGGGCTCCTCCCCAGGCGGCATCGAACCGTGCTCTCCACCGATCGGTCGATCGGCTGCGCGCGGGTCGGAGGACCCGGCGATGCTCATGGCGAGGGGCACGGCACGGGGCGGGAACGGAGCAGGAGAGATGAACGGGTTCGACGGAAGGGGAGCGCCGGTGGGCGAGGCGCGGCCGGGGCTGCGCCGACTCGCGGCGGAGGAGGAGGGATCGGCGACCGCCGAGTACGCGATCGCGACGATGGCCGCGGTCGGCTTCGCGGGTCTGCTGGTGGTGATCCTCAAGGGGGACGAGGTGCGCGGGATCCTGACCGACCTCGTCACCCGCGCGCTGACGTCCGGCGGATGAGCGGCCGCGCCGGGAGGGCGGTGCGGCGAGCGGCGGAGGAGGACGGATCGGCGAGCGCGGAGCTCGCGGTCGTCCTCCCCGCGGTGGTCGTGGTGCTGGCTCTCTGCCTGGGCTCGGTCGCGGCGTCGGCCCAGTACGTGCGGCTGGTGGACGCGGCGGCCGACAGCGCCCGGTCCTCCGCTCGGGGAGACGACCCCGCGGGGCCGGTGGCGCGGGTCGATGCGGAGGCGGCGGTCGCGGTGTCGGAGGAGGGCGACCTCGTGTGCGTGCGCGTGGCGGCCCGGTTGCGCCCGCTGCCGGTGCTCGAGGTGCCGGTGGAGGTGCGCTCGTGCGCGCTGGGCGGTGGCCGGTGAAGCGGCGCGCGGCGGCGGGACGGAGGGATCGGCCACCGCGGGCACTCCGCAGGGGGTCGCTCCGCGGCGGATCGTTCCGCAGCGAGGACGGCTCGGCGGCGACGGCGGTCGTCGGTGTCGTGGCGGGCACGATCCTCGTCACCGCCGCGGTGCTCGCGGGGTGCGGCGGCGTGATCGGTCATCAGCGCGCGGTGGCCGCGGCGGACGCGGCGGCGCTCGCCGCGGCCGACGTCGCGTCCGGGCTGCTGACGGGGGCGCCGTGCACCGAGGCTCAGCGGGTGGCGGAGGCGGGGTCGGCCAGGCTGTCGGAGTGCGCGGTGGAAGAAGGAGTCGCGACCGTCTCGGTCGCGGTCTCCGTCGGTCCGCTCGTGCTGCCCGCCCGGTCGAAGGCCGGTCCGCCGCCCTGACGGTCGGGGCGCCGCCCGGGCGACCCGTCCGCCGCGGTCCGGATCAGTCGGAGCTGAGGCGCTGGTACCGGTAGGCGGCGGCCGTCGGCCGCGACCCCGCGCCCTCGTCGTGCTCGAGGGAGCCGGCGAGGAGGTAGACCCAGCGGGAGGAGCCGCGGCCGGTCGGGATCTCGATCCGGGCGGCGGGAGCGCCGTCGTCGCCGTACGGGCGGCGGAGCGTCTTGCCCTCGAGAGGGCCGTCCGCGAGCTTCGCCGTGTACGCGGCGAGCGTGTCGGACGGGCGGAGGGAGGAAGAAGGAGTGTGCGTCGTTGCCATGCACCTCATCATGCGCCGATCGGGCCGCGGCGTCACCAGGGGCGGCTCGACGGATGCCCTCGCGTTCGGCGTGCTCAGGGCCCGCTCTCAGCCTCATCCGGCACCCGCGAGGGCCTCGGTCCCCGGACTCGGTGTGTATGGTGTGCCTGTCGGGCGCCCGAGGCCCACGCGAACGGGACACCGTTCCCCGTGCGGCCGCCGCGCACCGCCTCCCCGCAGACGGGGACCCGTCGGACGGCCCGCCCGTCCGACCCGACAGCATCAACCGAGGAGAACTGTGTCCGGCACGAAGAAGCTGGTGATCGTCGAGTCGCCGGCGAAAGCCAAGACCATCGCCCAGTACCTGGGCGACGGGTACGAGGTGCTCGCCTCCGTCGGCCACATCCGCGACCTCATCGAGCCCAAGAACCTCCCGCCCGAGCTCAAGAAGGGTCCGCTGGGCAAGTTCTCGGTCGACGTCGACAACGGCTTCGAGCCGTACTACGTCGTGTCGGACCAGAAGAAGAAGACGGTCGCCGATCTCAAGCGGGCGCTGAAGAACGCCGACGAGCTCTTCCTCGCGACGGATGAGGACCGCGAGGGCGAGGCCATCGCGTGGCACCTCCTCGAGGAGCTCAAGCCCAAGGTCCCTGTGCACCGCATGGTCTTCCACGAGATCACCAAGGACGCGATCCAGAAGGCCAGCCAGAACACCCGCGACATCGACACCTCCCTGGTCGACGCGCAGGAGACCCGCCGTATCCTCGACCGCCTGTACGGCTACGAGATCTCGCCGGTGCTCTGGCGCAAGGTCGGCCCCGGACTCTCGGCCGGCCGCGTGCAGTCGGCCGCCACCCGCCTCGTCGTCGACCGCGAGCGCGAGCGCCTCGCGTTCGTCTCGGCGAGCTACTGGGACCTCGCGACCGTGCTCGCTCCCGAGGCCGACGCCTCGGCGGGCTTCGACGCCCGACTGGCGCGCCTCGACGGCAAGCGCATCGGAAGCGGCCGCGACTTCGACGACCGCGGCGAGCTCAAGAGCGACGTCACCGTGCTCGACGAGGCCAGCGCGACGGCCCTGGCCACGGCGCTGCGCGACCCGGCGACCCTCGTGCGCGTCACGAACCTCGAGTCGAAGCCCTACTCGCGGCGCCCCGCCGCTCCGTTCACCACGTCGACGCTGCAGCAGGAGGCGGCGCGCAAGCTCCGCTTCTCGGCCCGCCAGACCATGAGCGTGGCGCAGTCGCTGTACGAGAACGGCTTCATCACCTACATGAGGACCGACTCGCCGAACCTCTCGCAGCAGGCGATCACCGCGGCGCGCTCGCAGGCGACCGCGCTCTACGGTGCCGAGACGGTGCCCGACACGCCGCGCCTCTACTCCGGAAAGAACAAGAACGCGCAGGAGGCGCACGAGGCGATCCGTCCCGCCGGCGAGACCTTCCGCACCCCCGACCAGCTCGCGGGGACCCTCCGCGGCAACGACCACCGCCTCTACGACCTGATCTGGAAGCGCACCGTCGCCTCCCAGATGGCCGACGCCAAGGGCTCGACCGCTACGGTCACCCTCGAGGCGAACCCGGCCGGCGACACGACCCGCAGCGCGGAGTTCACCGCGTCCGGCACGGTCATCACCTTCCGCGGCTTCCTGCTCGCCTACGAGGAGGGCCGCGACGAGGAGCGCCACGGCGCCCGCGACGAGAAGGACGCCAAGCTCCCCGTGCTCGAGGTCGGCCAGTCCCTCGTGGTCGCCGACGTCGAGGCGAAGGGCCACGAGACCTCGCCGCCGCCGCGCTACACGGAGGCGAGCCTCGTCAAGTCGCTCGAAGAGCTGGGGATCGGGCGCCCCTCGACGTACGCGTCGATCATCTCGACCATCGTCGACCGCGGATACGTCACTCCGCGCGGCACGGCGCTCGTGCCGAACTGGATCGCCTTCTCGGTCGTGCGCCTGCTCGAGGACTTCTTCTCGGACCTCGTCGAGTACGACTTCACGGCCGAGATGGAGGGCGACCTCGACCGCATCGCCGGCGGTGAGGAGGACCGGGTCGACTGGCTCAACCGCTTCTACTTCGGCGGCGGCGCGCATCCCGGACTCCGGAACGTCGTCGACAACCTCGGCGAGATCGACGCCAAGAGCATCAACTCCATCCGCATCACCGACGACATCACGCTGCGGATCGGCAAGTACGGCCCGTACCTGGAGGTCGCCGAGGAGGAGGGACAGGAGACGCCCCGCCGCGTGAACCTGCCGCTCGAGCTCGCCCCCGACGAGCTGACGCCCGCCAAGGCGCAGGAGCTCATCGACGCGCCGGTGCAGACCGACCGCGTGCTCGGGAGCAACCCCGACAGCGGGAAGACCGTCGTCGTCAAGGACGGGCGCTTCGGCCCCTACGTGACCGAGGTCGACCCCGAGCCCGAGACGACCGCCGACCCGGCGACGGGCGAGGTCGTCGAGCCCGCCCCCGCCAAGCGCGGGGCGAAGAAGCCCGCGGTCGTCAAGCCGCGCACCTCCTCCCTCTTCAAGTCGATGGACGTGGCGACGGTCGACCTGGCCACGGCGCTCCGCCTGCTGGACCTGCCCCGCACGGTCGGCGAGGACCCCGAGACGGGTGAGCCCATCACGGCGCAGAACGGTCGCTACGGCCCGTACCTCAAGAAGGGCACGGACAGCCGCTCGCTCACCAGCGAGGACCAGATCTTCGAGGTCGACCTGCCCACCGCTCTGGAGGTGTTCGCGCAGCCGAAGTACGGAGCGAAGCGGGCGTCGAGCGCTCTGAAGGAGTTCGAGGCGGACCCGGTCAGCGGCAAGCCGATCCGCATCCGGGACGGACGATTCGGCGCCTACGTCACCGACGGCGAGACGAACGTCACGATCCCCAAGGGCCAGACGATCGAGGAGATCGACTTCGAGCAGGCCGTGCAGATGCTCGCCGACAAGCGCGCCAAGGGGCCGGTCAAGAAGGCACCCGCGAAGCGCGCACCCGCCAAGAAGCCGGCGGCGAAGACGACGGTTGCGAAGACCACGGCGGCGAAGACGACCGCGGCGAAGACGACGGCCGCGAAGACGACGGCCGCGAAGACCACCGCCGCGAAGACGACCGCCGCCAAGACCACCACCACCCGCAAGCCGGCCGCGAAGAAGCCCGCGGCCGCATCGGAGGCGACGGGCACCGCGGAGTGACCGGGCTGTTCGTCACCCTCGAGGGCGGGGACGGCGCGGGCAAGACGACGCAGGCCCGGCTGCTCGAGGAGTGGCTGGGCTCGCGGGGCGAGACCGTCGTGCGCACCCGGGAGCCGGGCGGCACGGAGGTGGGGGTGCAGATCCGCGAGATCGTCCTCCACCACCGCGGTGAGATCGACCCGCGCGCCGAGGCCCTGCTCTACGCGGCGGACCGCGCCCAGCACATCGGCACGCTGGTGCGGCCGGCGATCGAGCGCGGCGAGGTGGTGGTCCAGGACCGCTACATCGACTCCTCCGTCGCCTATCAGGGGGCGGGACGCGTGCTCGACGCGGACGAGGTGAGGCGCCTCTCGGAGTGGGCGACGCACGACTTCCGCCCCGATCTCACGGTGCTGCTCGATCTCGACCCGGCGGCGGCGCGCTCGCGCCTGGACGCCGCCCGCACCCGCTTCGATCGGCTCGAGGCCGAGAAGGCGGAGTTCCACGAGAGGGTCCGCGGCGCGTTCCTCGCGATCGCCCGATCCGACCCCGAGCGCTTCCTCGTGCTCGACGCCGCCCTCCCCGTCGAGGAGCTCGCCGCCGCGGTGCGCTCGCGCGTGGAGGAGCTCCTCGAGCGCGGCGGCGGCACTGACGGCGGCGGCCCTGTCGGTACTCGCGGGTAGCGTGGACGCGTGAACGTCTGGAGCCAGCTCGTCGGCCAGGAGCACGCCATCGGCGCCCTGCGCGACGCCTCCACGCCCCGCTCCGCCTCGGGCGACGAGTCGGCGTCGATGACGCACTCGTGGCTCATCACCGGCCCGCCCGGCTCCGGCCGCTCGAATCTCGCGTACGCGTTCGCCTCGGCGCTGCTGTGCCGGAACGGCGGCTGCGGCGAGTGCCCGGACTGCCGCCAGGTCGCGGCTCGTTCGCACCCCGATCTCTCCGTCCTCGCGACCGAGCGCGTGATCATCTCGATCGAGGAGGTCCGCAAGCTCGTCTCGAGCTCGCAGTACTCGCCCTCCGTCTCGCGCTACCGGGTGATGGTGATCGAGGACGCCGATCGTATGAGCGAGCGCACGTCGAACGTGCTGCTGAAGGCGCTCGAGGAGCCGCCGGAGCGCACGGTCTGGATCCTCTGCGCGCCCAGTGAGGCCGATCTGCTGCCCACGATCCGCTCCCGGGTGCGCTCGGTGCGCCTGAGGGTGCCGAGCGTCGAGGACGTCGCCGGGCTGCTCGAGCGCCGCGACGGGGTCGACTCCGAGACCGCGGAGCGCGCGGCCCGCCAGGCGCAGAGCCACATCGGCATGGCGCACCGGCTCGCCACCGACGCGAACGCGCGTGCGCGTCGCGAGGAGACGCTCCGGATCGCCCTGCGTCTGCGCGGGGTGTCGGACGCCGTCCTCGGCGCCGCCCGGCTGATCGAGGTCGCGACCGACGATGCGAAGGCGATCACCCTCGAGCGCGACGAGGTCGAGCGCGCGCAGGCCCTCCGCTCGCTCGGAGTCGAGCCGGGGGGCACGATCCCGCCGCAGCTGCGCTCGCAGCTGCGGGCCCTCGAGGAGGACCAGAAGCGCCGCGCGACGCGGAGCCTCCGCGACGGTCTCGACCGGATCCTCGTCGACCTGCTCTCGCTCTACCGCGACGTCGTCCGTCTGCAGCTCGGTGCGCCGGGCGGGGTCATCAACGAGGAGGTCCGCGCCGAGATGACCGCGCTCGCCGATGCCACCCGGCCCGAGCGCACCCTCGCGGTGCTCGAGGCCGTCTCGACGGCGCGCCAGCGGATCGACGCCAACGTGTCGCCGGTCCTCGCACTCGAGGCGATGCTCGTGGTCGCCGCCCGCCGTCCGGTGGCGGCGTGAGGCGCGCGGGGCGCTCGCTCGCCGCAGCCGCCGTGATCGCCGCATCGGCTCTGCTCGCCGGCTGCTTCGCACCCACCCCGTCCGCGACCTCCACCCCCGCCGCGCAGCCGGTCGAGGCGCCGCTCGAGCCGTACTACGGCCAGGTCCTCGTCTGGGACGACTGCGGCGACGGTGCCCAGTGCACGGAGGCGACGGTCCCGCTCGACTGGGACGAGCCCGCGGGTGAGACGGCGACGATCGCCCTGGTGCGGCACCCGGCCGCTCAGCAGCCCGCCCTCGGCTCGCTGCTGGTGAACCCCGGAGGCCCCGGCGCCTCGGGCGTCGACTTCATCCGCGACAGCGTCGACTACGCGGTCGACGAGGAGCTCTCGGCCCGCTACGACGTCGTCGGCTTCGACCCTCGGGGCGTCGGCGCCTCGACCGCCGTCACCTGCCTCGACGACGCGGGACTCGACTCCTACCTCTACGACATCACCCCGGGCGAGCGGGGGAGCGACGAGTGGATCGCCGCCCAGCGCACCGCGTCGGCCGCCTTCGCCGACGCCTGCGCCGAGCGGAGCGGATCCCTGCTCGGCGAGGTCGGGACGCCGAACGCGGCGCGCGACCTCGACGTGCTGCGCGCCGCGCTCGGCGACGAGACGCTGAACTACCTCGGCTACTCGTACGGCACGTTCCTCGGCGCCACGTACGCGGGACTCTTCCCCGAGCGGGTCGGCCGCCTCGTGCTCGACGGCGCGATCGATCCGGCCGCGACCTCGCTCGACGTGGTGCGCGAGCAGGCGAAGGGGTTCGAGAGCGCCCTGCGCGCCTATCTCACCGACTGCCTCGGCTCGGCCGACTGCCCCTTCTCCGGCTCCGTCGAGGACGGCATGGATCAGGTGCGCTCGATGCTCGAGCGGGTCGACGCGTCCGGGATCCGCGCGGGCGACGGCCGCGTCCTGGGGGCGAACACGCTCTTCACCGCCATCGTGTACCCGCTCTACGACGCGGGAGCGTGGGGCGCCCTCAGCGAGATGCTCGCCGAGGTGCAGTCGGGCACGGCGACGACCGCGTTCCAGTACGCCGACGCGTACAACGGCCGCGACGCCGACGGCGCGTACCGCGACAACGCCACCGAGGCCTTCCTCGCGATCAACTGCGTCGACTACTCCTACACCGGAGACGTCGCCGCGATGCGCGCCGACGCGGCGGCGCTCGAGGAGGCCGCCCCGACGATCGGGCGCTACATGGCGTACGGCGACATCCTCTGCAGCGAGTGGCCCGCCCGGTTCGAGGGCTCGCGGGAACCGATCGCGGCGGAGGGATCCGCGCCGATCCTCGTGGTCGGCACCACCAACGATCCGGCCACGCCCTACGTGTGGGCGCAGGCGCTCGCGGGACAGCTCGCCGAGGGGCACCTCCTCACCTACACGGGCGAGGGTCACACCGCCTACAACAATTCCAACCCGTGCGTGAACGACACGGTCGACGCCTACCTCCTCGAGGGCGTCGTGCCACCGGAGGATCCGCAGTGCTGACAGAGACAGAGTCGACCGCCCCCCGCCCCGGACTCCGGGAGCGCAAGCGGCTCGCCACCCGGCGGGCCATCGAGATGGCGGTGCTGCGCCTCGCCGCCGAGCGCGGGCCCGACCGCGTGACCATCGAGGACGTGTCGCGGCAGGCCGACGTCTCGACCCGCACGTTCTTCAACTACTTCGCGTCGAAGGAGGACGCCCTCGTCGGTGGCCTCCCGGTGATCACCGACGAGATCGCCGCCGCCTTCGTCGAGGGGGAGGGGCCGGTCCTCGACGCCCTGCAGAGCGTCTTCGTCGCGGCGATGGAGGAGCCGATGGAGGACGACCGCGAGCTGCACCTGCTCCGGCGCGAGCTGTTCCGCGAGCATCCGCAGCTGGTGGGCCTCAAGATCGCCGGCATGCGCGATTTCGAGGTCGCCGTGGAGCAGCTGGTCGCCGACCGCCTCGCCCGCACCGAGCAGGACCCCGACGTCGCACGCAGCCGGGCGCGCATGCTCACGCTCGTCGGGCTCGCGGCGATGCGCCACGCGTGGGTCTGCTGGGCCGACCAGGACGGCCGCGAGGCGCTGCCGGGCCGGGTCGCCGCGTCGTTCGAGGAGCTGCGCTCCGTCCTGGCCTGAGGGGCCGTCGGGGGTCGGACGCCGCGCCGGTCGTGTTCACGACCGGGCTCGCGACCGTATATGCTGTGTACTCGTGTCCGGGGCCCAGGCCCTCGTTCACGCCGCCTTAGCTCAGTCGGCAGAGCGTCTCACTCGTAATGAGAAGGTCGTGGGTTCGATTCCCACAGGCGGCTCCGTTCCCCTCCCTCCACCAGGTTCCCTGGACGGTCCACGACTACCATGTCCTGGATGACCCCGACCCGGACCACTCCGACCCGGACCACCCCGTCCCTCCGTCGGCCGTGGCTGCTCGCGGTGTCCGCGGTCCTCGCTGCGGCCCTGCTCGGAATCGGCGCGTTCAGCGTCGGAGCCGCGCTGGCCGGGGACGAGGAGCCCCGTGCGGCGGCGGTCGCGACGGCCACCGCCACTCCGGAACGGACGCCCACGCCGACGCCCACCCCGTCCGCCCGGCCGACCGTCGCGGACACCGCTGCCGCTCTGCGCACCTGCTCGGCCGCGGACGCGGCGGCGGATCCCCGCCTCGGTTCGATGCAGGCGCGGGTCGTCGATGCGGCGACCGGCCAGGTGCTGTTCGACCGCGGCGGGGAGACCCCCTCGCGCACCGCCAGCGCGCTCAAGATCCTCACGGCCGCCTCCGCGCTGGCCGTCCTCGGCCCCGACACCCGCATCGCGACGACCGTCGTCCGGGGGGAGGCTCCCGGCTCCGTCGTGCTCGTCGGCGGCGGGGACGTCACGCTCAGCCGGCTCCCGACCGGGCAGAGCTCGTTCTACTCCGGTGCGGCTCACCTCGACGATCTCGCAGAGCAGACGCTCAGCGCCTGGGACGCCGATCCCGCGACGGCCGGAACTCCGATCACCTCGGTGGTCCTCGACTCGACGCTCTTCACCGGCGACACCTGGCAGCCGACCTGGAACCGCAAGGAGCAGACGCAGGGCTACATGCCCGAGATCACGGCGCTGCAGGTGGACGGCGACCGAGCGGATCCGACCGCGTCGACCTCGACGCGCGGCACCGACCCGGTCGGGCGCGCCGGCGCGGCGTTCGTGAACGAGCTGGCCGGGTCGCCGTCGATCAGCACCGGGACCGCTCCGGCCGGTGCCGAGGTCCTCGGGACGGTCGAGTCCGCACCGGTCCGCGAACTCGTGCAGCAGATGCTCCTCGTCTCGGACAATGCGATCGCCGAGATGCTGGCGCGGCTCGTCGCGATCCGCACCGGCGCCGGCAGCACCTTCGCCGCCGAGCAGGCCGGCGTGCTGCAGGGGCTCGCGGGCTACGGAGTCGACACGTCGGGCATCGTGATCGCCGACGGATCGGGCCTGAGCGACGACAACTCGGTGGCGCCCGCCTACTTCACCGAGCTCCTGCGCAAGGTCCAGGCGCGCGAGGGCGACCTCGGCGTCGTGCTCGACGGGCTGCCCGTCTCGGGTCGCACCGGATCCCTCGCCTACGCCGACCGGTTCGCGGGTGAGAACGCTGTCGCCGATGGCGCGGTGCTCGCGAAGACCGGCTGGATCGACACCGGCTACACGCTCGCCGGCGTCGTCACCGCCGCCGACGGCACCGTCCTGACCTTCGCCGTGTACGCCCTCGGCGACGTGGCCGACTCGGCGAAGACCGCGATCGACACCCTGGTGACCGGCTTCTACCGCTGCGGCGCCGGGCTCTCCGACTTCTGACCACGCACTCCCGATCCCACCCCTCCGGAAGGAACCCCATGACCTCCGCGCTCCTCATCGTCGACGTGCAGAACGACTTCACCGAGGGCGGCGCGCTCGCGGTCGACGGCGGCGCCCGCGTCGCCGAGGACGTCTCGGCGTACCTCACGGCGAATCCCGAGCGGTACCGGACCGTGCTCGCCTCCCGCGACTGGCACGACGGCGACTCCGACAACGGCGGCCACTTCTCGCCCGAGCCGGACTTCGTCGACAGCTGGCCGGTGCACTGCGTCGCGGGCACCCCCGGCGCCGACTACCACCCCTCGCTCCGGACGGACGCGATCGACGTGCACCTCTGGAAGGGCCAGGGGCGTCCCTCCTACTCCGCGTTCGAGGGCGTCACCGCCGACGGCGACGGCCTGCCCGAGACGCTCGCCCGGTGGGGAGTGACGGAGCTCGACGTCGTGGGGCTCGCGACCGACCACTGCGTCCGGGCCTCGGCGCTCGACGCTCGCGCGGCGGGGCTCGAGGTCCGGGTGCTCGAGGACCTCGTCGCCGGAGTGTCGGCGGAGGCGAGTGCCGCGGCGCTGCGCGAACTCGCCGAGGCGGGCGTGCGCGTCGAGCAGTCGGTCTGACGAGGTCGTCCCCGTCGCCCCGAGGAGTACCCTCGATGAGGTGATCCTCCTTCGTGTGCGCCCCGAGCGCCGCGATCCGCAGAGAAAGAATGCATCCGTGACTGATTCCGTCGAGACCCCGGCCCTGACCGAGGAGTCGCTCCTCGCACGCACGCCCGCGCAGCTGTACATCGGAGGCGAGTGGATCGACGCCTCGGGCGGCGGGACGATCGACGTGGAGGATCCGGCGACGGGCCGGGTGATCCGCACCATCGCCGATGCGACACCGGAGGACGGCCTGCGCGCGCTCGACGCCGCGGTCGAGGCCGGTGCGGCGTGGGCGGCGACCGCGCCCCGGGTGCGCGGCGAGATCCTCCGCCGCGCCTTCGACCTGCTGCAGGAGCGCAAGGACGAGTTCGCCCTGCTGATGACGCTCGAGATGGGCAAGCCGGTCGCCGAGGCGCTGGGCGAGGTCGCCTACGGCGGCGAGTTCCTCCGCTGGTTCAGCGAGGAGGCCGTGCGCATCTCGGGCCGCTACGGCGTGAACCCGGAGGGGACCGGGCGGATGATCGTGTCGCAGCATCCGGTGGGCCCCTGCTACCTGATCACGCCGTGGAACTTCCCGCTCGCGATGGCGACGCGCAAGATCGCGCCGGCGCTCGCGGCGGGCTGCACGGTCGTCGTGAAGCCCGCGGAGCTCACTCCGCTGACCACCCTCGCCTTCGCGGCGCTGCTCGCTGAGGCGGGCGTCCCTGCCGGCGTCGTCAACGTGGTCACCACGTCGAGCGCCGCGGCGGTGTCGGAGCCGATCCTGTCGGATCCGCGCCTGCGGAAGGTGTCGTTCACCGGCTCCACGCCGGTCGGGCAGACCCTGATGCGGCAGGCCGCGGAGAACGTCCTGCGCACCTCGATGGAGCTGGGCGGGAACGCTCCCTTCGTGGTCTTCGAGGACGCCGACCTCGACCGCGCGGTGGACGGCGCGATGCTGGCGAAGTTCCGCAACATCGGGCAGGCGTGCACCGCCGCCAACCGCTTCTTCGTGCACGAGTCGATCGCCGACGAGTTCGCGACGCGGGTGACCGAGCGGGTCCGCGCCCTGCGCGTGGGCCGCGGCACCGAGGAGGGCGTGAGCATCGGCCCGCTCATCGACGACCGCGCCGTGTCGAAGGCCGACGCCCTCGTGCAGGACGCCGTCGAGCGGGGTGCCCGGGTGCGCGCGGGCGGCCGCGCGGTGGACGGTGCGGGGCACTTCTACGAGCCGACGGTGCTGACGGACGTCGTCCGGGGCAGCGAGCTCCTGCGCACCGAGATCTTCGGGCCGGTGCTCGCGATCGTTCCGTTCCGCGACGAGGAGGAGGCCGTCCGGCTCGCGAACGACACCGAGTTCGGGCTGGTCTCGTACGTCTTCACCCGGGACCTCGCGCGCGGACAGCGCATGATCGAGCGCCTGCAGACGGGCATGATGGGGCTGAACGTCGGCGTCGTGTCGAACGCGGCCGCTCCGTTCGGCGGCGTCAAGTCGTCCGGGCTGGGCCGCGAGGGCGGGCCGGAGGGCATCGCCGAGTACCTCAGCACGAAGTACACGCTCACCCCCGACCCGTTCGCCTGAGCCGTGGCACGGGTCGAGGTCGCCTCCCTGGACGATCCGCGGCTGCGCGACTACGCGCACGCCACGGACGTGGCGCTGAAGAACGCCCGGGGCGCGCAGGGTCTCTACATCGCGGAGTCGGCGCTGGTGCTGGAGCGTGCACTGCGGGCGGGGCACTGTCCGCGGTCGGTGCTGGCGCTCGGCTCCTCCGCCGACGAGGCGGAGCGCCTGGTCGCGGAGTTCGACGTGCCGGTCTTCACCGGTCCGGGCGAGCTCCTGGCGGAGCTCACGGGCTACGTCCTGCACCGCGGGCTCATCGCGGCGATGGAGCGGCCGGAGCTACCCGACCCGGCGGTGCTGCTGGCCGGGGCGCGGCGCGTGGTCGTGCTCGAGGACGTCGTCGACCCGACGAACGTCGGCGCGATCTTCCGCTCGGTCGGCGCGATCGGAGCGGACGCCGTGCTCGTCACTCCGCGTTGCTCCGACCCCTTCTACCGCCGCGCGATCCGGGTCAGCATGGGCACCGTGCTGCAGGTGCCCTGGACGCGGGTGGGCGGCTGGGACGAGACGGCCGCGCTCCTGCACGGAGCCGGCTTCACGATCGCGGCGATGGCGCTGACGGAGGGGGCGCTGCCGCTGCGCGAGTTCGCCGCCACCGCCCCCGAGAGGGTGGCTCTCGTACTCGGCACGGAGGGGGAGGGACTGACCGCTGAGGCGCTCGCGGCGGCCGACGTCGCCGTGCAGATCCCGATGCGGCACGGGATCGACTCGCTCAACGTCGCGGCGGCCAGCGCGGTGGCGATGTGGGCGCTGGCCGAGCCGGGCTGAGCTCCCGGGTGGCGCACCGTCCGTCGATGTGCGCCGTGCCCCCTGGGGCCGGCGGCCCTGAGGTACCGTGGCTGCCACTCCCGTCCACCCCGCCCGAACGAGGTCCTCATGCCGCAGACGCCGCGACGGAGACGGACCGCTCCGGTCGCCGCGCTCGTCCCGGCTCTGCGTAGTCCGGCTCTGCGTCTTCCGGCCCTGCTCGTCCCCGCGTTGCTGTCGCTGCTCCTGACCGGGTGCATGGGGGATCCGGCAGAGATCCCGGACGACGCGCAGGATCCGTCCTCGACCTCCGCCACCGCGCCGGCGGACGGGGGAGCCGACGGCACTGCTCCGAGCGCCGCCCCCGACGACTCCGAGCCGTCCGACGACGGCGCGGCCGTGGCGCGCCGCATCACCGACTGCCTCGCGCGCTACGGGCTGAACGAGCGACCCGTGGTGCCGGACGACGTGACCGAGGAGGAGCTGCTCGCCGCGCGGCGCCTCCTCGAGCAGTACGACCAGACCTTCACGACGTGCACGGCCGAGGCGCTGGCGGCGGCGGCGGCGGCGCCCACTCCGTGACGGCGGGCAGCTGATGCGCCTCGACTCGCTCTCCGCCCTCGTCGCCGGTGGCGCGTCCGGTCTGGGCGCGGCGACGGCGATCGCGCTGCTCGAGGCGGGAGCGCGGGTCGTCGTGCTCGATCTGCCGGTTGCTCTGGAGCGGGCGGATCTCCCCGATGCCGTCGTCCGGGTGCCCGGTGACGTGCTCGACTCGGAGGCCGTCGCCCGGGCCGTGGCGGCGGCCGGCGATCTGCGGGTGGCCGTGACCTGCGCGGGCATCGCGACTCCGGGCCGCCTGCTCGGCAAGGAGGGCCCGCTCGCCCTCGACGGCATCGAGCGGGTGCTGCGCGTCAACACGGTCGGCACGCTGAACGTGCTGCGGCTCGCGGCGGCGTCGATCGTCGAGCGGGAGCCGATCGACGGGGAGCGCGGGGTGCTCGTGACGACGTCGTCGGTGGCGGCGTTCGACGGCCAGATCGGCCAGGCGGCCTACGCGGCGTCGAAGGGGGCTGTGGCGGCCCTCACGCTGCCGCTCGCGCGCGAACTGGCCGCGTCGCTCCTCCGGGTGGTCTCAATCGCGCCGGGGACGTTCGACACGCCCCTGCTCTCCGGTCTCCCCGAGCGCGCGCGGACCTCGCTCGGCGCGGCGACCCCGCATCCCGCTCGACTCGGCCGCCCGTCGGAGTTCGCGGCCCTCGTGCGGCACATCGTCGAGAACCCGATGCTCAACGGCGAGGTCGTCCGGCTCGACGGCGCGCTGCGGCTGCCGCCGCGCTGAGCGCTGCCGGGCCCAGCCCGTCAGACCAGCAGCTGGTGCTTCGCGAGGTCGCGGTACAGCGGGGTCGACTCGACGAGCTCGGAGTGCGTGCCGACTCCGACGACCTCGCCCTTCTGCAGCACGACGATGCGGTCGGAGTCGACGACGGTCGACAGGCGGTGCGCGATGACCAGGAGCGTCCGGTTCTCGGCGACGGCGTCGATCGCCAGGCGCAAGCGCTGCTCGTTGAGCCCGTCCAGGCTCGATGTCGACTCGTCCAGGAGCAGGATGGGCGGCGCGGCGAGGAGCGCGCGGCCGATCGCGAGACGCTGGCGCTCGCCTCCCGACAGCATCACTCCGCTCTCGCCCACCGGGGCGTCGAGGCCGAGCGGGTTGCGCTCGAGCACGTCGGTGAGGTTCACGGCCTCGAGCACGCGGAGGCAGTCGGCGTCGTCGGCGTCGGGGCGGCCGAGGACGAGGTTCTCGCGGATCGTGCCGGCGAGGACCGGGGCGTCCTGCTCGACGTAGCCGATCTGGGCACGGAGAGCGTCGCGGTCGACGGCGGTGATGTCGACGCCGCCGAGGCGGACCACTCCGGCCTCGGGGTCGTAGAAGCGCTCGATGAGCGCGAGGATCGTGCTCTTGCCGGCGCCGGAGGGGCCGACGAGGGCGGTGCGCTTGCCACGGGGGACGGTGAACGAGACGCCGCGCAGGACGGTCCGGTTGCGCTCCTCCGGAGCCGACTCGGCCCCGTCGGCCGGCACCACCTGCTCGTCGTACGAGAAGACGACGTCCTCGAACGCGATCGCGTCCTCGCCGACTCCGGCGCCGAGACCGCTGACGGAGCCCGCTCCGTCGCCGTCGCCCTCGATGGGGAGGTCGATGATCTCCTGGATCCGGCCGAGGGCGCCGAGCGCCGAGTTGACCGAGGTGATCGCGCCGATGAAGTTGCCCAGCGGCATCACCATCATGAAGAGGAACAGGATGAACGAGACCAGCTGCGCGATGTCGATCGAGCCGGAGGCGACGCGGTAGCCGCCGACACCGAGGACTGCGAGGAACGCGACCTGCATGGCGATGCCGGCGACGGGCACCACGAGGGCGGAGACGTGCGCGACGCGGATGCCGAGGCGGTAGGCCTCGGTCGCGTGGCCCTCGACCACGGCGATCTCGCGCTCCGTCGCTCCAGCGGCGCGGATCGTGCGGACGGCGCTGATCGCGCGCTCGACGGCCGCGGCCAGGTCGCCCACCTTCTCCTGCGCCTTGCGGCTCGCGACGCGGATGCCGCGGCCGAGGGTCAGTGCGAGCCCGAGCGCAGCGGCGACGACCACGACGATGATGACGAGCAGGACCCAGTCGATGATCGCCATCGCGATGATCGCGCCGACGAAGACGAGCGAGCCCGCGATCGAGTCGACGAGGCCCTGGGTGAGCACGGCGCGCAGCAGGGTGGAGTCGGAGCCGACGCGCGAGACGAGGTCGCCGGTGCGGCGGGCGTCGAACTCGCGGATCGGGAGGCGCAGGAGGCGCGCGACCAGGCGGCGGCGGCTCGAGAGCACGATGCCCTCTCCGGTGCGCTGCAGCAGGTAGTGGGCGAAGCCCGAGATGAGTCCGGAGGCGACGACCAGGGCGACGAGCGCCCAGACGAGTGGGCCGAGGTCGAGCCCCTCCTGCACGCGGGTGATGACCTGGCCGACGACGAGGGGCTGCGCGAGGCTCGCGGCCGCGCCGAACAGGCTCAGCACGACGACGACCGAGAGGATCCCGCGGTGCTCGAGGAGGTAGGGGACGAGCTGCGAGAAGGAGGCGCGGGGCCCGTCGTCGGTTCCGCGTCCGCCGCGTCGTCCTCGTGCGCTCCGGGTGCTGCTGCTCATCGATCGTCCGTTCCCGCTCATGCCGCCGTCCATTCTGCCTCCTGGTCGCTGCGAACGAGCCGGTGCGGGCCTGCGCACACAGCTTCGGCCCGCCGGGGATCCGACGGGCCGAAGGGGGAGTGCTGCCGCCGACTACGAGACGTTGTCGGTGTACGAGAGGTGCTGGGTCTCCTTGGACAGGATCAGCGCGATGAGCGTCAGGACGCCCGCCGCACTGAGGTAGAGGCCCACGAGCACCGGGCTGCCGCCCGCCGCCTGCCAGAGCGCGACCGCGATGATCGGCGCCACGGCCGCTCCGAGGATCGACGCGAGGTTGTACGACATCGCCGAGCCGGTGTAGCGGACGTTGGTCGGGAACAGCTCGGGCAGGACCGCGCCCATCGGACCGAAGGTCAGGCCCATCAGCGTGAAGCCGAGGATCAGCACGGCCATCACGCCGACGAAGCCGCCGCCGAAGAGGGGCACGAAGAGCAGGCCGAACACGATGATCGCCGAGGTGACCGTGATGAGCAGCTTCCGACGGCCGAACTTCTCGGCCAGCGGGCCGGAGACGAGCGTGAAGATCCCGAAGAAGACGACGCCGACGATCAGCATGATCAGGAAGTCGTTGCGGGTGTAGCCGAGGCCGGCGACCGGTCCGTCGGTCGCGGCGGTGCCGTAGGTCAGCGTGAACGTGGTCATCAGGTAGAAGAGCACGTAGGTCGCGAGCATGATGAACGTGCCCAGGATCAGCGGACGCCAGCTCGAGACGAACACGCGCGCGAGCGGCAGCTTGGCGACCTCGCCCTTCTCGACGACCTTCTGGAAGGCGGGGGTCTCGACGAGCTTGAAGCGGACGTAGAGGCCGATGATCACGAGGACCGCGCTCGCCAGGAACGGCACGCGCCAGCCCCACGCGGCGAAGGTCTCGTCGTCCATGGACGTGGCGAGCACGAGGAACAGCACGTTCGCGACGATGAAGCCGATCGGAGCGCCGAGCTGCGGGAAGGTGCCGTAGATGGCGCGCTTGTTCGCGGGGGCGTTCTCGGTGGCGAGCAGCGCCGCTCCGGACCACTCGCCGCCGAGGCCGAGGCCCTGGCAGAAGCGCATCACGACGAGCAGGAACGGCGCGAGGAACTCCCAGCCGGGCGTGAGCGCGGTGGGCAGGCAGCCGATCAGGAAGGTCGCGATGCCCATGGTGAGCAGGGAGGCGACGAGGGTGCCCTTGCGGCCGACGCGGTCGCCGAAGTGGCCGAAGATGATCGAGCCGATCGGGCGGGCGATGAACGCGACTCCGAAGACGGCGAAGGAGGCGAGCAGCGCTGTCGCCGGGTCCTCGTTCACGAAGAAGAGCGTGGGGAAGACCAGGACGGCGGCGGTCGCGTAGGCGTAGAAGTCGTAGAACTCGATCGACGTGCCGATGAGGCTCGCGAGGATGACGCGGCCGCGGGAGTTCTGCGGGGCGGAGGGAGCGTCGGCGGTGGCGGGTGCGTGAGACATGGGAGGGGAGTTGCTCCGGTAGGCGGGGTTCCCCGTGCCGGCGGGCGAGGCGTCGATCGGGCGTCGCGGACCTGAGGGCGGTGGGGGTGGAGGAGTCGGGCCGCTCGTGACGGCCCGACCACTTTACTCCGTGTTCACCCAGCTTCGTGCTGTAGCACCCCGCGGACGGGGGACCAGCCGGAGGTCGTGGCTGGGCTCAGCCGCGAAGCTCGCGCAGCAGCAGCGCGGTCGCGACCGCCGCCTCCGCCGCCTCGCGGCCCTTGTCCTCCTTCGAGCCGGGCAAGCCGGCGCGGTCGATGCCCTGCTGCTCGGTGTCGAGCGTGAGCACGCCGAAGCCGACGGGCTTGCCGGTCTGGAGGCTGACGTTCGTCAGTCCCGAGGTCGCCGCGTCCGAGACGTACTCGAAGTGCGGGGTGCCGCCGCGGATGATCACACCGAGCGCGACGACCGCGTCGGCGCCCGCCTCCAGCGCGACCTTGGCGGCGACGGGCAGCTCGAACGAGCCGGGGACGCGCACGAGCGACCACGAGGCGCCGGACTCGTCGAGTGCGGCGCGCGCTCCGGCGATGAGGCCGTCCGAGATCTGCGTGTGCCAGGTCCCGGCGACGACGACGACGCGCAGTCCCGATCCGTCGAGGGCGGTGGAGGTGGTGGGGGCGCCGGAACCGGCCATGCTGTTACTCCTTCGTCGTCGCGCCGGCGATCCCGGCGTCGAGGTGTCCGAGATCGGCGAGGTCGCCGAGGTTCTCGATGTCGTGGCCCATGCGGTCGCGCTTGGTCTCGAGGTAGCCCTCGTTGAACGCGCCGACGCCGACCACGAGCGGCACGCGCTCCGAGACGGTGATGCCGCGGTCGGTCAGCTGGCGGACCTTCTCGGGGTTGTTGGTCAACAGGCGCACATCGCGGACGCCGAGGTCCTCGAGGATCCCGACGGCGGCGCCGTAGTCGCGGGCGTCGGCGGGAAGGCCGAGCGCGAGGTTCGCGTCGAGCGTGTCGAGGCCGTCCTCCTGCAGGCGGTACGCGCGCAGCTTGTTGATCAGGCCGATGCCGCGACCCTCGTGACCGCGGAGGTAGACGACCACTCCGCCGTCGCGCTGGATCGTGTCGAGCGCGGCGTCGAGCTGCGGTCCGCACTCGCACTTCAGCGACCCGAAGGCCTCGCCGGTCAGGCACTCCGAGTGCACGCGGACCAGCGGCGGCCGCGCGGTGGACCCGCCGATCGTGCCGGCGACGATCGCGACGTGATCGGCTCCCGTCTGGCGGTCGCGGTAGGCGCGGACCCGGAACGGACCGTGGGTGGTGGGGACCGTGGTCTCGACCTCGAAGCTGACCCGGGAGCTCTCGGGGACCGGGACCGACTGGGGCACCTCGGCGTCGCAGTGGAACTCCTGCAGGTACTCGATCAGCGCCGCGACGGTGGTGACCGGGACGCCGTCGCGCTCGCCGAGCGCGATCAGGCCGGGCAGGCGCATCATCTCGCCGTCCTCCGCGACGATCTCGGAGATCGCGGCGACGGGGTAGAGGCCGGCGAGCTTCATCAGGTCGACGGCGGCCTCGGTGTGGCCGTCGCGCTCGCGCACGCCGCCCTCGACCGCGCGCAGCGGCAGGATGTGGCCCGGGCGGTGCAGTCGTGACGGCGTCGCCTCCGGATCGGCGAGGACGCGGAGGGTGTGCGCGCGATCGGAGGCGCTGATGCCGGTCGAGAGGCGGTCGGCCGCGTCGACCGAGAGCGTGTAGGCGGTGCCGCGCGGGTCCTCGTTGTCGACGACCATGAGCGGGAGCTCGAGCCGGTCGGCGATCTCGTTCGTCATCGGGGCGCAGATGAAGCCGGAGGAGTTGCGCACCAGCCAGGCGATCGTCTCCTGGGTCGCGAGCTGAGCGGCGATGATGACGTCGCCCTCGTTCTCGCGGCCCTCGTCGTCGGCCACGATGACCGGGCGGCCCTCGCGCAGTGCGGCGACGGCCTCGGGGATGCTGGAGAGGCTCATGCCCCACCTCCGGGAAGGGTGACGGGAAGGGCGGGCGCGGGGTTCGCGATGGCCTGCAGGGCGAGCATCCGCTCGACGTGACGGGCGAGGATGTCGGTCTCGATGTTGACCTGCTCGCCGACAGCGCGGGCGCCGAGAGTGGTGGCGGCGAGGGTCTCGGGGATGAGGGAGACCTCGAACCACTGCTCCGGCTCTGCGGCGGGGCTGATGGCCGAGACGGTCAGCGAGACTCCGTCGACCGCGATCGAGCCCTTGTCGGTCACCAGCGGCGCGGCCTGGGGCGGCAGGGAGAAGCGGAGCACGCGCCACGCGTCGCCCGGCGTGATCGACAGCAGCGTCGCCGTGCCGTCGATGTGGCCCTGCACGATGTGGCCGCCGAGCCGGTCGCCCACGAGGGCGGCGCGCTCGAGGTTCACCGGATCGCCGACGGCCACTCCGTCGAGGGTCGACATGCGGAGCGTCTGCGCCATCACGTCGGCGGTGAAGCCCTCGTCGGTCTGGTCGACGACGGTCAGGCACACGCCGGAGACCGCGATGGAGTCGCCGTGGCGGGCACCCTCGACCGCGAGCGGACCGCGCACCGTGAGCCGGATCGCATCCGCGCCAGTCTCGATCGCCGTGACGACGCCGATCTCCTCGATGATTCCGGTGAACATCAGTGGGTCTCCATCTGCAGGGCGTGGGGGAGGCGGGCCGGTTCGCCGGCGCCGCCCGCGGGGTGCGCGGCGGGACGAGCGGTCACGAGGAGGTCGTCGCCGAGGACCTCGACCGAGTGGATGCGGAGGCGGCGGGCGTCGGCGATGCCTGCGACTCCGATGTCGCCGAGCGCCAGGCGGGGGCCGCCGAGCAGCGCGGGAGCGAGGTAGACCAGGTACTCGTCGACCAGGCCCGCGGCGACCAGGGCGGAGGCGAGGGTCGGCCCGCCCTCGACGTAGACGTGCCGCACCTCGTCGCGGTAGAGGCGGTCGAGGACGGCCTCGAGGTCGTGGTGGCGCTCGAGGACCGCCGGGTGCGGGTGGTGGAGCACGTGCGCGTCGTCCGGGACGGGCCGCTCGCCGACGACCACGGGGATGGGCTGGTGCTCGAGCAGCTCGCCCCCGTCGCCGCGGGCGGTGAGGCTCGGGTCGTCGGCGAGGACGGTGCCGGTGCCGACCAGGATCGCGTCGCTGTCGGCGCGCTGCTCGTGGACGCGCTGCCGGGCGGCGGCTCCGGTGATCCAGCGGCTGCTGCCGTCGGCGGCGGCGGTGCGGCCGTCGAGGGTCGAGGCCCATTTGAGGGTGACGAAGGGGCGGTGGAGGCGAGCGGCGGTGAGCCACACGTGCAGGAACTCCTCGCCCTCGTCGGCGAGGACGCCCTCGATCACCTCGATGCCGGCGGCACGGAGGGTGTCGCCACCGCCTCCCGAGCGGGATCCCGGGTCGTTGACCGCGTAGACGACGCGCGCGACGCCGGCCTCGATGAGGGCCCGGCTGCACGGACCGGTGCGGCCGGTGTGATCGCACGGCTCGAGGCTGACGATCGCGGTCGCGCCGGCGGCGACGTCCGGGGCGAGCTTCGAGAGCGCATCGACCTCGGCGTGCGCGGTGCCTGCTCCGTGGTGCCAGCCCTCGGAGAGGACGGTGCCGTCGGGCGCCAGGAGGACGCAGCCCACGCGCGGATTCACTCCGCGGGCGGGACCGCGCTCGGCGATCGCGAGCGCTCTGCGCATCGCGTGCTCGAAATCGATCGTCATTCCCGGTCTTCCGTTCGTCGCCGAACTCCGGGGTCTCGATCGCCGGTGCGCGGGCACCGTCGTTCGACGTCGCGCTCGCGCGCGACGCTCGTGCTGCCTCCCATCCGGACTTTCACCGTCGGTCCCGGAATTCCACCGGATCAACGGCTCCCCACCGAAGTGGTCGGCCGCTCGCGGACTGTCACCGCCGGTTCGGACTCTCACCGACCCCGGAGCACGTGCTATCTCGTTCAGCCTAGGACAACGCGGGTGAGGGTGCCGTATTCCCACGTCACACTCGGAGGCGGAGGACTCGCGGGCAGCGAGCGGGCGGGACATCAGAACGGCGGCGGCTCGTCGGTGAGGTCGTCGTGCAGCCCGTCGAGCCTCGGTGACGGGGGCTCCGGTGACGGTGGACGGGTGAGGTGGTGTCGTCCGGTGGGGCTGGTCCAGTCGAGGATCCCTCCTCGTCGGTGGTGGACCCGCCAGGTGGTGGTGTGGCGGAGGCGGTGGTGGTGCCGGCAGAGGTGGGCGAGGTTGTCGGCGTCGGTATGCCCCTCGTGCTGCCACTCGACGCCGTGGTCGACGTCGCTGTCGCGAGCGGACCTGGTGCAGCCGGGGAACCGGCAGGTGACGTCACGGTGGGCGAGAGCCCGGCGCAGGTCGGCGGGGACGCGGTAGGTGGTCCGTCCGACGGAGAGGACCGCCCCGGTCTCGGGGTGGGTGAGGATCCGGGCGAAGGAGGGAGCGTCGGCGGCGAGGCGTCGCGCTGTCACCGGGTCGATGGGGCCGTAGCCGTCGAGGATCCCGGGCTCGTCGGAGCGTCCGAGGAGG
>NZ_LMNR01000002.1:330865-338245 GCF_001423045.1 Rathayibacter sp. Leaf296 | reverse complement strand
GATGCCCCGCGGGATCGCCGTCGCCGGCGAACCATCGGGGCCCGGTACGACCTCGCCGTCGAGCAGGAGCGCGGTGGCGACATCGGCGCGCAGCTGCCCGAGGGTGCGCTCCTCCTCGGGGACGTCGTGCAGGCTTCGGGCGGCGCGGTCGATGCGGTCGAAGGCGCCGTGCGCCTCCGGGGCGGGGAGGTGCAGGTGCAGGGTGGCCATGCCGTCGAGGTCGCCGTCGAGCCAGACGCCGCGGCGGGCGGCGCACCGCGTGTGGCGGTCGATGAGGGACTCCGGGTGCAGGCGTTCGCGCAGTGACCGCAGGCGGCGCCGGAGCTGGGGAGGTGTGCACTCGCGAGCGAGAGGCGTTGCGGCTTCGTCGAAGCGACCGCGCACCTCGATCGGGAGATCGAGTGCCGCCCGGATGATCACGCGGGCGTGCTCGGGTGCGATCGCGGCTTCTCGCAGAGCCGTCAGAGTCTGCGGCAGTTCGTTGACGAGCATCCGACTCTCCTCGACGAGGACGCCGGCGAGGGATTCGGAGACTCGCATGCCTGTGGCGAGTTCGGCGATCAGGCCCCGCATCGCGGCTTCCTCGCGGTCGACGTGGGCTTGAACGCTCGGATCGACGAGCGCGTTCGGGAGCGTCATCGCGGTGCGGCGGGCGAGCTCGATCAGCTCGGCGCGCTGCGCTTCGGCTCGGGCGCGGAACGCGTCGACCGCGCAGGCGGCTCCGACGGCGGCGACGAGCGCGTCGTCGAAGCACTCGCGCACGCTCGGACCGCCGCCCGCGGGCCTCGCTTCGACATCCAGAAGAACCATACGAGGATGACACCAGGCACCACTGACACCACGGGCGCGAACGCGCCAGGCGGCGGCGGAACGCGCCAGGGAGAGGCGGGGCTGCTGGTGGACGTGGATCTCGAAACGCCCTCCCCGCCGTCGCTGGTCCGGCCCGGCGCGGTGGGGCGCGCGGGGGCGGCGGGTACCCTCGGTCGGATGGACGACAGGTACGGGCAGGACGTGCTCGCCGGGGACTGGCGGGCGAAGCACAAGGTCGAGGTGGCGGTCGTCGAGGCCGTGCGCGACCTCGTGGTCGAGGAGGTCGCCTCCGGATTCGTGGGCGCCGTGCTCGGCGTCGAGATGCGGATGGTGCGGCTCGAGGACCGGTTCGGGAAGGTGCGCGTGTTCCCGATCGGGCCCGGGTTCCTGATCGACGGCAAGCCGGTGTCGCTGAAGGCGCCCGGTCTGAAGCGCGACGCTAGCCTCGGCCGGGCGCGCTCCGCCTCCGGGTCCTTCCACGTCGCCGACGCGAAGGCGCGCGTCGCGCTGCCCAGCCGCATCTACGTCGAGGGGCGGCACGACGCCGAGCTCGTCGAGAAGGTGTGGGGGCACGACCTGCGCATCGAGGGCGTCGTCGTCGAGTACATCGAGGGCGTCGACCACCTCGACGAGCTGGTCCGCGAGTTCCGTCCGGGCCCGGGCCGGCGCATCGGGGTGCTCGTCGACCACCTCGTCCGAGGGTCGAAGGAGTCGCGCATCGCCGACACCGTCGCCGCCGGCCCGCACGGCGAGCACGTCCTGGTCGTCGGCCACCCCTACATCGACATCTGGCAGGCGGTGAAGCCCGACCGCGTGGGGCTCACGCGCTGGCCCGAGATCCCGCGCTCGATCGAGTGGAAGCACGGCATCTGCGAGGCGCTCGGCTGGCCGCACGAGGAGCAGGCCGACATCGCCCGCGCGTGGCAGCGGATCCTGTCGACCGTCACGACGTTCCGCGACCTGGAGCCGGCGCTGCTGGGACGGGTGGAGCAGCTGATCGACTTCGTGACGGAACCGTCGTGAGGATCGCGGTCGCCCTCGCTCTCGACGTCGTCCTCGTCGCGGTGTTCGTCCTGATCGGACGCCGCAGTCACGAGGAGGGAGCCGAGCTGCTCGGCTTCCTGACCACCTTCTGGCCGTTCCTCGCGGGACTGCTCGCGGGCTGGGCGCTCGCGCGCTCGTGGCGCGCTCCCGACCGGATCGTGCCGACCGGGTTGATCGTCTGGGCGGGCACGGTCGTCGTGGGGCTGCTGCTCCGGATCGTCTCGCAGCAGGGCGTGCAGTGGAGCTTCGTGATCGTCACCGCGCTCGTGCTGGGCGCGTTCCTCCTCGGTCGGCGGGCCCTCACGAGGCTCGTGCGCCGCTGACCCTCAGCCCAGCACCTGCACTCCGAAGTGCTGCGCGAACAGCGGCAGCATGAGGCTCAACTGCAGCTCCGTCAGGGCAGCTCCGCGCAGGCCGTCGAGGCCGCCGAGCACGTGCAGCTCGGCGCCGCGCAGATCGAGGTGCTCGAGGCGGGCGCCACCGAGCTCGAGGGACCGGACGTCGCAGTCGACGAGGCGGACCCGGGCCCCGGTGGCCCCGCCCAGGTCGAGCTCGTCGATCGTGCAGCGCTCGAGCAGGACGTCGCGGAGCGCGGCCCCGCGCAGGTTCACGTAGCCGAGCTTGCAGTCGGTGATCCGCACCTGCTCGAGGGTGCTCTCGTAGAGCTCCGCCGAACCCAGCCGGGAGCCGAGGAGCTCGACCGACCGCCATCGGCTGCGGGCCGCGGAGAGGCCGGGCACGTCGATCCGCTCGACGCGCGACTCGACGACGGAGGCGGCGCGCAGCTGAGCCCCGGAGAGAACGGCGGCGGAGAGCACGCACTCGCTGATCGAGACGGCGGTGAGGTCGACCCCCGTGAGGTCGACCCCGTCGAAGTGCAGGCCCTCGGCGTGCTCGCGCGCACCGAGATCACCGGCGAACCCCTCGGCGAGGGAGTCGAGGCGGAGGGGATCGAGTCGGGGAGCGGGGATCGCGGCGCGCATCCGGGGAGCCTAGCCCGCACCGCCGACAGGGATCCGGCTCCCCGCCCGCGGCGTCGGTGCGGCCTGGGAGGATGGAGGGATGAACCCGACGCTGCTCGAACGGATGCCGACGCCCGACGCCGACGGGCGCGTGGACGACGACGCCGTCTACCTGGCGTTCACGGAGTGGGCCGAGGCGCGCGGTCTGCCGCTCTACCCGGCGCAGGACGAGTCGATGCTCGAGATCGCCTCCGGAGCGAACCTGATCCTCTCGACGCCCACCGGCACCGGCAAGTCGCTCGTCGCGATCGGCGCGCACGCCGCGGCCCTCGCCGCCGGGAAGCGCAGCTACTACACGGCGCCGATCAAGGCGCTCGTGTCCGAGAAGTTCTTCGCCCTCGTCGACGTGTTCGGGGCGGCGAACGTCGGCATGGTGACGGGCGACTCCTCCGTCAACTCCGACGCCCCGATCATCTGCTGCACGGCCGAGATCCTCGCGAACCTGGCATTGCGTCACGGGGCCGAGACCGACGTCGACCAGGTGGTGATGGACGAGTTCCACTTCTACGCGGACCCCTCGCGCGGCTGGGCCTGGCAGGTGCCGCTGCTGACGCTGCCCCACGTGCAGTTCGTGCTGATGTCGGCGACCCTGGGCGACGTGACGGCGCTCGCCGCCGACCTGACCCGGCGCACGGGACGCGAGACGGCGCGCGTGACCGGCGTGGAACGTCCGGTGCCGCTGCACTACTTCTACGAGATCGCGCCGATCCACGACTCGATCGAGGAGCTGCTCGCGACCAACCAGTCGCCGGTCTACGTCGTGCACTTCTCGCAGGCCGCCGCCCTCGAGCGGGCGCAGGCGCTCACGAGCGCGAACATCGCCAGCCGCGAGCACCGCGACCGCATCGCCGAGGTGATCGGCGGGTTCCGCTTCACCACGGCCTTCGGCAAGACCCTCTCGCGGCTGCTGCGGCTGGGCATCGGCGTGCACCACGCCGGCATGCTGCCCAAGTACCGCCGGCTCGTCGAGCAGCTCGCCCAGCAGGGCATGCTGCGGGTGATCTGCGGCACCGACACCCTGGGCGTCGGGATCAACGTGCCCATCCGCACGGTGCTGCTCACGGCGCTGACGAAGTACGACGGCACGAGGATGCGCCAGCTCTCGGCGCGCGAGTTCCACCAGATCGCCGGCCGCGCCGGTCGGGCGGGCTACGACACCGCGGGCACCGTGGTCGTGCAGGCGCCCGAGCACGAGTCCGAGAACCGCAAGGCGCTCGACAAGATGGGCGACGATCCGAAGAAGCGGAGGAAGTGGGTCGCCAAGCGGGCTCCGCAGGGCTTCGTGAGCTGGGGCGAGCCGAGCTTCCGCAAGCTCGTCGACGCGGAGCCCGAGACGCTCACCTCGCACATGACGATCACCTCGGCGATGCTGCTGAACGTGATCGCGCGGGGCGGCGACGCCTTCGCGAACGTGCACGCGCTGATCTTCGACAACCACGAGCCGTGGAAGCGGCAGCTGCAGCTCGCCCGTCGGGCGCTGGGCATCTACCGGACCCTGCGCGAGGCGGGCGTGGTCGAGCAGAGCGTCGGCGCCGACGGCGTGGTGCGCATCCGTCTGACCGTCGATCTGCAGCCCAACTTCGCGCTCAACCAGCCGCTCTCGCCGTTCGCGCTCGCGGTGTTCGACGTGCTCGACCCCGAGTCGCCGACCTTCGCGCTCGACGTGATCTCGGTGCTCGAGTCGACGCTCGACGACCCGCGGCAGATCCTCGGCGCCCAGCAGTTCCAGGCGCGCGGCGACGCGGTGGCGGCGATGAAGGCCGACGGGATCGAGTACGAGGAGCGGATGGAGCTGCTCGAGTCGGTCACGCACCCCAAGCCGCTCGAGGAGCTGCTCGAGGCGACGTTCGCGACCTACACGGCCGCGCAGCCGTGGGTGCGCGACTTCGAGCTGTCGCCGAAGTCCGTCGTGCGCGACATGTACGAGCGGGCGATGTCGTTCGGCGAGTACACCGCGTTCTACAAGCTGTCGAGGTCGGAGGGACTCGTCCTGCGCTACCTGTCCGACGCGTTCCGCGCGGCCCGGCAGACGATCCCGGACGAGATCAAGAACGAGGAGCTGCACGATCTGATCGAGTGGCTCGGCGAGCTCGTGCGCCAGGTCGACTCGTCGCTCGTCGACGAGTGGGAGGAGCTGGTCAACCCGGCCCTGCACGACGCCGACCAGGCGATCGTGCCGCCGGCCCCCCGCCGGCTCACGGCGAACCAGCGCGCGTTCCGCGTGCTCGTGCGCAACGAGATGTTCCGCCGGGTGACCCTCGCGGCGCTCGACGACCACGAGGCGCTGGGCGAGCTCGACGCGGCGGCCGGCTTCGACGCCGACGCGTGGGGGGAAGCGCTGGACGACTACTACGACGAGCACGACACGATCGGCACCGGCCCCGACGCCCGCGGACCGGCGATGCTGCTCGTCGAGCAGACGCCGACGCAGTGGCGGGTGCGGCAGATCCTCGACGACCCGGCGGGGGACCACGACTGGGGGATCTCGGCGACCGTCGACCTCGCCGAGTCGGACGAGGCGGGAGCCGCCGTCGTGCGAGTCACGGGCGTCGGGAGGCTCGACGGCGGGGGGTGAGCGACTCCACGTCGACTCCCACCACGCAGTGGTGACCGCGCCGGTTCCCAGCGCCACGGGTCCTCGTCGGCGGCAACGCCCGAACAGCGCCCTGAGAGCCGGGTCCTCGATCCGCAGCTGCAGGTTCCTCGATCCGCCGTTGCAGGTTCCTCGATCCGCTCGATCCTGCGGTGCGGGCCCGCGACGTGAAAGTCTCATCGCATGCGCACATCGAGCCCCGGGCGCGTCGCATGACCGGCGCGCGGGACGACATCTCTGCCGGGCGCGACCGCGATGTGATCCTTCGTGGCCCGGCGGTCCACGACTGGTTCGCTCGCCGCGAGCAGATCTTCGAGACGGGGGCCGCGCCTCCGCAGCTCTTCGCCGACGAGATCGTCTCGGGCTCCTTCGCCGCGGCGCGGATCTGGCACACCGCCGGAACCGTGCGCACGGGCAAGAGCGGCGGCGGGGACCTCCGCGTGCTGCTGCAGATCGAAAGCGTCGCTCACCTGGTCGCAGACGGTCGCGCACCCCTCGAGCTGCCCGCCGGCTCGATCGCTGTACTGCCCCCCGAGGCCGATCCCCTGTTCGCCGCGCAGCGCCCGACGGCCCGCATCGAACTCCGGTTCGAAGCCCCTCCGACGCTGCGCGGCCTCGCTGAGAGCACCGCGCCGCAGGTCTTCTCCCGTGACACGCCGTTCTTCGCCATCGTCGTCGCGACGGTCAACTCCGTCCTCAACTCCGACATGTCGCCGTCGCAGCCGGGTTTCTCGAATCTTCGTTCCGCGGCCGAGAACCTGGGGCTCGCGCTCGTGCTCTCGTGCTTCGGAGGTGCCGAGCTGCCGGGCACCCGCGAAGCCGACCTCTACCGTCTGGCGATGGCGCGCATCGATCGCGACGCGAGCCGACCGGAGTTGACTGTCGAGGTGCTCGCGCGCGAGCTCGCCGTCTCGAGGCGCTACTTGACCCGCGTCTTCACCGCGCACGGAACGACCGCGCGTGACGAGATCCGCCGTGCGCGCCTCCGCCTCGCCCGCGAGTACTTCGAGCGGGGCGACGCAGGAGCGGCCCACGTCGCGCGTCGGTCGGGCTTCGGGTCGCCGCGGCGCCTGCGGGACGCGCTCGATCGCTGAGCGGCGTCACGGCGCTCGGAGTCTGCTCCGGCGCTGATCGAGGACCGACGCCGGCCGATCGAGGTCCAAACAGGGCCGCCTGCACCAGCCGGTGCACCCGGATGGGCATGCTCGCTCTCGTCCCTGACGATCTCTCAGAAAGAGCGACCATGACCCGATCCACCTCTTCATACGAAACCTCCGACTCCACCGCGGAGACCCGCGGCAGCACGTCGCGACGCACGATCGTCGCCGGTGCCGCATGGACCATCCCCGTCGTCGCCGTCGCCGTCGCCACCCCCGCAGCCGCCGCATCGCTGCAGCCGACCCTCGAGTTCGTCAACGGCCCGTACACGGTCCCCGCGTGCGGCACCCTCGGCGATGTCGTCCTGCACGCGACGACCGACGGGAGCACCCCGGCCACCGGCCAGCTCGTCACCGTCACACTGCCCGCCGGGCTGAAATTCTCGGACGGCACGACCACGAAGCCCTTCCCCGTCGACTCCACCGGCGATGTCGTCATCAGCGGCATCACCGCCTTCGGCGGCGCGAGCACCGGCACGATCACCGCCAGCACGGGATCGCTCACCACCACCGCCCCCGCCGCGGTGACCGGCGGGAACTACGGGATGCATGTCTGGAACTACTCCTCCCAGTCGAGCTACGACCTCGGCTCGCTGCCTGCCGGCGTGTCGGTGTCGCAGCCCGGACAGGCGGGGAGCAACACGAACGGCTACCCGGTCGGATCGTCCGGCTACTTCCTCGGTGACGACGGGAACCTCTACGACGCCGTGGGCAGGGCGTTGACGACGTCCGGAGATGTGATCTCCTTCTCGGC
>NZ_LMNR01000002.1:291265-330755 GCF_001423045.1 Rathayibacter sp. Leaf296 | reverse complement strand
CAACACCTACACGACTTCGCAGTACGCGTCTCTCCCTTCTGGGGTGTCGGTGTCGCAGCCGGGCCAGTCCGGGAGCAACACGAACGGCTACCCGCTCGGGTCGTCGGGGTACTTCCTGGGCACGGACGGCAATCTCTACGATGTGGGTGGTCGGCCGCTGACGACTTCGGGTGATGTCACGTCGTACGCCGCCGGCTACAACGGCGGCCAGGATCAGGTGCAGTACATCAAGGCCGACGGCTCCATCTGGGTCTGGACCTACAGCGGCAGCACCAGCACGAACATCGCGTCGCTCCCGACGGGCGTCTCCGTGTCGCAGCCGGGTCAGGCGGGCAGCAACACGAACGGCTACCCGATCGGGTCCTCCGGGTACTTCCTCGGTACGGACGGCAACCTGTACGACGCGTCAGGCAGGCCGCTCACGACCACCGGCGACGTCACGTCCTACGCCGTCAGCTACAACGGCGGTCAGGATCAGGTCCAGTACATCACCGCAAGCCAGTGCTGATCGTTCGCGCCGCACGCGTCTGAGCGGCGGGACCGGGCCCGGGAGGAGCACGTCGGCCGCCCGGGCCCGGTCTGTCTGAGCAGGGAGACCGGGCACGGCGCCGCGTCACTCGTCGTCCCCGGTGTCGCGCTCGACACCCCGCCGTGCGGTCACGACCCCTGAACCTCTGCCGCCCGAACTCTCGCCGTCGAGGTCGGAGGGTCGTCATCACGAACCGTTCCGAGCCGTCACTCCGAGGAGCGGAGGACGCGTCGGAGGGTGTCGCTCGACCCGAAACCCGACCGCCGGGCCAGGGCGTCCATGTCCACACGATCGCCGGCGCGGCGTCCCTCGTCGATCAACGAGAGGGCGATCTCGCGGCGGAACTGACGAATCGCCTGGCCGGCGGTGACGGCACCCTCCGTTCTGAACGCTCGCGAGAGGTAGGCCGGCGTGACGTTCAGCTCGCGAGCGAGCTGTGCCACGGAGAAGGCGGGGTCGCGCGCGCGGTGCTCGACGACCTCGCGCGCTCGCCGCGTGAGCGCTCGCGACCAGGATTCCGCGACGACCGACACGGCGCCGTCCGATTGGGCGATGAACGCCGTGAGGCACGAACGAATCGCGCTGACCAGACGGGCCGAATGGTGGAGAACGGCGCTCGAATCGAGGTTCAAGACGATGTTCGTCAAGGAGATCAGCGCGAAGTTGGACCACTCCGCCGTGTTGCGCGTCCAGAGCGCCGCTGGGAACGCGTCTCTCCCGTCGCCGGTCAAGTCGTCTTCTGCTGGAAACTCGATCTGAATGCGCGCGGTGGGGAGCGCGGCTCGCAAGCGCGCACTCTGCCCCGTGGAGAGCGCGAAGGAGTGGCTCGGTGAGAGGCGTACTCCGTTCTCGTCAGGGGATCGATCCAGCGGGTTGCCCACGTGCAGATGACCGTCGAGGTGGAGCACGAGAAGAATCGACGTGTCCGACGCTTCGATGAGTCCTTCCGCCGGGCCGTGCCACACCCTCATCAGCGTGAGATCTCCTACCTGCCTCTGATCGACGACGACTTCCGGAGCTCCGAGTGGAGTGAGGCCCTGCGTCGCGAACCATTCCGCAGCGGCTCCGTCGCGGAGAATCACAGAACCGGCCTCCCTCGACCGCAGGTGCCACCCCTGTCCGCCGGGGACGACATGCTCCGGGCCGGGGCGAATACGGACAGATTGGCCATTGCGAATACGGACAGATTAAGGAGGCCTCAAGTGGTCGGGCTGTTCAGCGGCAGATGAAGTACAGATCCTTGCAAAAGATGACCTTTCCTCGTGAGCCCGTGGACCAGAAGTCGACGACTCGTCATCATCGTCGCGATAGCGTCCATTGATGAAAGGCACTCATGTCGAACGACCAGCTTGAATTCGCCCACAATCCCGACGGCAGCGTCCAGCGCCGCACGATCGTGTCCGGTGTCGCGTGGACGATCCCCGTCGTCGCGATGGCGTCGGCGCCTCCGGCCGCCGCGGCGTCCCTGCAGCCGACGCTCGAGTTCGTGAACGGCCCGTACACCATCGCGGCGTGCGGCACGCTCGACGACGTCCTGATCCACGCGACCACCGACGGCATCACTCCGGCCCCCGTCGGAACCGTCGTCACCGTCACGGTGCCGGCAGGGCTGAGCCTTCCGAACGGGCTCCAGACCCAGGACTTCCTCACGGACGTGAACGGCGACGTGGTGATCAGCGGAATCACCGCCGCGAGATCCACCACCGGCGGTCCTGTCACTGCGGTCGCGGGGACCGCAGCGGCCGGGTCCTCGATCTCGGTCGTCCAGAGCGGTGTGGCGAAGCAGTCCATCAATCAGGGAGTCGTCGCCACGTGGTCGGCGGTGCCCGCGGATGCGGTGCCGGTGGGCGGCGGCTACTTCCTGACTCCTGGTGGGGATCTGTACTGGCAGAACGATCTCGTCGCGAGCGGGGTCACCTCGGCCACGGGTGAGGACGCCGGAGGCTTCCCGAACCACGGGTTCTTGATGCAGAACGGGGTGGCGAAGCAGGCGGGCGAACAGGTGGTTCCTGCCAATTCCACGTGGTCGTCGATTCCGGCGGATGCGGTGCCGGTGGGCGGGGTCTACTTCCTGACTCCGGGTGGGGATCTGTACTTCGGGAACGACGTGGTCGCCAGCGGAGTCACCTCGGCCAAGGGCGAGTACACCGACAGCGGCTGGCTGGGATACTTCATCCAGGGGCCGGTCTGCTGAGACGAGAGGGCTGAGCGCGGCGCGAGAGGGCTGCGCGACGCCGTCCGAAGAGTCGGCGGCCGGTGGGCGATGTCCGCACACCGGCCGCCGACTGCACTCGTGCCCCTCGCGTGGGCGCGACGGCGACGACGACGGTGAGCCGGAGGGTCAACGCAGCCGACCCGGTGCTCTGATCGACGACCGGACCGAGCCGCGAACGGAGGCCCGGCAGGTTCGCGTTCGTCACGACGCGATGCTCAGCGCCCGCTGCATCGCCTTCCCTGTGCGGAACCCCGAGAGTCGGGCGACGTCGTCGAGTGTGAAGGCACCCCTCGCTCCGTAGGAGTCGAGATGACGGCGCGCGAGGGCGACGCGTTCCGCCCGCAGCGCCAGGCTGGGCGAGGTCCCGGCCGCGGCGAAGATCCGCTGGACGTAGCGCGGCGAGAGGCGGAGCCTGCGCGCGAGCTCGGTGCTGGTGAACTGCGGATCAGGAGCGCCCTGCTCGATCAGGGACAGCGCGTCGCGGTAGGTGACCGCCTCCCACGCCGACAGACCGGGAACGTGCAGCCCGAGACTCTCGAGGAGGAAGCCGCGGCTCAGATCCGTGAGGGCGAGGCGTACGGCGGCCAGTGCCGCGCCGTCGGTCTGCATCGAGGCGTCGAGCGCGGCGTTCGCGGTCGCGATGACCACACCGCGCAACGCCGAGTCGGCGCTCCGCAGCACCGCCCCGTCCTCGACGGCGCGAGCAGCCGAGGCGGGCAGGACCAGATCGTCGAACTCCACCTCGTATCGGGCGACGGCGGAGGCGCAACGGAGGGCGAAGGGGCCCGATCGCGGCACGATGAGCGCGTCTCCCGGCTCGACGATCTGCTCCTGCGGCGAGCCGTCGAAGGTGACGTGCGAGCGCCCCTCGATCTGCAGATGCAGCGCTCGAGGAGGATCGGCGACGGTCTGCCGACGCGTGGCGTCGATCGGGGAGTGCCAGATGCGGGCGAGACGGAAACCGGCGGAACCGTACTCGTCCGTGAAGAGCCGCAGGTGCGGAGTCGTCGACTGCAGCCCGCGATCGCGGAACCAGTCCAGCGCCTCCTCCCCGATCTTCGAGACAGCGCGGTGGGCGCGGGGGGCGAGGAGCTCGGTGCCGGAGCGCATTCCGACTCCTCTCGGTCGTGCAGCATCCGGACATCGGCGCGGGCCCGACAACGGCGTTCGTCGGCGCACCGTCAACAAACCGCAGCATCGCGCGTCCCACCGCCTCGAAAGGGGAAAGCGACCTGATTCGGCACAAGACGCGAACGGACACCTCGGGGCTCCGTGCCGCTCGGCCGATCCTCGCCAGCATGAGCGGCGTCATCCTCATCCCCTACGAGAGAGAACAGGTACTCCCATGACCCGATCGAGCGATCCGACAGCTTCGGCCTCTGACGACAGCAGCTGGCTGAGCCGCGCCTCCGACGGCAGTGTGCAGCGGCGGACCATCGTCGCGGGTGCGGCGTGGACGATCCCCGTCGTCGCGGCCGCCGCTGCGACCCCGGCGGCTGCGGCGTCGCTGACGCCGACACTCGAGTTCGCGAACGGACCGTACAGCGTGTCCGCCTGCGGCACGCTCAGCGACGTGGTGATCCACGCGACGACCGACGGCACGGTGCCGGCGGTGGGCCTGCTCGTGACGGTCACGCTGCCAGCGGGCCTCGAGTTCCCGGACGGGACGACGACGAAGGCCTTCACGACGGACACGAACGGCCACGTGGTCCTCACGGGGATCGCGGTGTCGAGCACCGCGTCGAGCGGGTCGATCGGGGCTGCGTCCACCACGCTGACGGCGACCGAGGCGGTCGTGGTGGCGGGCGGCGGGACGACGGCGTATCGCAACTACGGTGGTGGGGCGTCGTCCTACGTGACGGTGCCGTCGGGGTCGACGGCGGTGGGGAACTCGATGTTCCTGTCGCCGGACGGCGATCTGTACTTCGCGGACTCGGTGATCGCGACGGATGTGCAGTCGGTGACGTACTCGAGCACGCACGGTGGCGCCAACGACTACGGCTACGTCACGGGCTCCGGGGCCTACTACTACGACTCCTACGGTCCGGGAGCCGCCGGCCTCGTCCAGCAGACGAACGTCCCCGTCGGATCGACGGCGATCGGACCCAACGTCTTCCTGTCGCCGGACGGCGATCTCTACGAGGACAACGCGATCATCGCGACGGACGTCGCGACGGCGAACTACGCGTTCATCATCAATCCGGCTCCGCAGGACCGGTCCATCACGTACACGAAGACCGACGGCACGGCGCACCGCGATTACGGAGGTGTGTCGTCGTTCGCGACCGTTCCTTCGGGGTCGACGGCGGTCGGGAACGCCATGTTCCTGTCGCCGGACGGCGACCTCTACTTCGCGGACTCGGTGATCGCGACGGACGTGCAGTCGGTGGCCTACTCGAGCCAGACCGGGGCGGAGAACGACTACGGCTACGTCACGAGCACCGGGGCGTACTACTACGACTCCTACGGTCCGGGAGCCGCGGGTCTCGTCCTGCAGACGAACGTCCCCGTCGGGTCGACGGCGATCGGGCCCAACGTCTTCCTGTCGCCGGACGGCGATCTCTACGAGGACAACGCGATCATCGCGACGAATGTGACGACCGCGAACTACGCGTTCATCATCAACCCGGCTCCGCAGGACCGCACCATCACCTACACGGCCGGTGTCGACTGCTAGTCGATCCGCGTCCCGCGCCGTCGAGGTGACCGGGGACGCGAGCCACGCTCCGCTGCGGCTCGCGTCCCCGGCAGCTCGGCGGCGCGGAACACTTCCCGACTCGGTTCGCGGCGTGAGGGACGCGGAGGTCGTCGTCCTCGCCGGCATCGGCGCGAGCACGGTCCTCTCGCCGGAGGGCGACCTCCGCCGCGCTCCTCGTGGTGGCGTTCGAGCACCCCGACCGACTGCGCGCTCGACCTCGTGCCGTCCGTCAGCGTCGGCGCTGCTCGCGCTTGCGCATCTCGGCGGCGATGTCGTCCTCGGTGATCTCCTTCTTGACCGGGCCCCAGATCGAGGCGGCCTGGCCGGCCACGCCGATCCCGATGCCGACCATCGGCCAGATCGGCCAGAAGTAGCCGTCGCCGCCCGAGACCAACCAGACGGTCGTGGTGATCGCGGAGACGCTCGCCCAGCCGCCGACGGAGCCGAAGAAGTCGCGCTTCCGCTTGAGCTCGCGGACCGCGATCGCCCGGTCGGCGTCCTCGACCCGCTCGAGGGCGGGGGTCTCGCCCTCCGCCACGGGCTCGACGGCCTTCGCATCCCGCCGTGCCGCAGGATCCGGGGATCCCCATTGGTCGCTCATCCGGCCCCCTCCGTGTCGCTCGCTCCAGACTACGCAGCCCGGACTCTGCTCTGCTCACCTCGGCTCGGGCTGGCAGTGCGGGCACCACCACGTGCGGCGCCGCTCGGGGTCGCCGGGGACCTCGGCCCGCACGAGCACGACGGTGCCGCAGCGGCGGCACGGACGACCGGCCCGGCCGACGACCCAGTGGCGCTCGCCGGCGCGGGTGTCGCCGGTGGTGGTCTGGAACATGCCGGGGACGGTGACCGAGGCGCGCAGGGCCCTCGCCGAGGTGGCGACCAGGGCGCGGACGTCGAGGGAGCCGACCGGGCGCCAGGGGAAGGCGCCGCGGAGGAAGCAGACCTCGTTCGCCCAGAGGTTGCCGAGTCCGGCGAGCATCCGCTGATCGAGCAGCGCCGCGATCACCGGACGCTCCGGCGCGCGCAGGAGGCGGGCGACCGCCTCGTCGGCGCTCCAGTCGTCGCGGAGCGGGTCGGGTCCGAGGTGACCGATCGCGGTGGGGAGATCCCGCTCGTGCAGCAGCTCGACGACCGGGAGCTCGAGGCCCCACAGGGTCGTGCCGTCGTCGAGGCGGAGCCGGACGCGCACGTCGGGGAGGACGCGGCGCGGGACCGCGCGGCCCGGCGCGGTGACGGTCCACGAGCCCTGCATCCGCAGATGGGTGTGCAGGACCAGCTGCTGGTCGAAGTGCGTGAGCAGGTGCTTGCCGTGGGTCTCGTGACGGAGGATCTGCAGGCCGGCGAGCGCGGTGCCCGCGGCGTCGCCGGAGCGGAGCTCGCCCTCCACGACGAACCGCCCGTCTGCCGCGGAGCGGAGACGGGCGGCGAGTCGGTGGACGCTGTCTCCCTCGGGCACGGGCCGCACTCTAGAGTGCGCGGCTCGTGCCTTCCTGGGGAGGCGGCCCGCCTCAGCGGGCGGGGTACGCCTCCTCGACGGTGAGCTCGGACCCGTCGGGCGCGGTGACCGCGATGGTCGCGACACCCGCGGCGAGTGCGCGCTCGTGCGTGTTGAAGGTCACGCTGAACTCGCGGCCCGGCTTGAGCTTCTTGGTCGACTTGGTGCCGTAGTCGGTCGAGACGACGACCGCGACGGGCTCCGGTCCGTTGTTCACGGCCGTGACCGTGATCGTCGCGAACGGGCCGCGGGCTCCGGTCTCGGCGCTCGTGGCGACGTCGAGGGACGTGACGGGCGCCTCGGGCAGGTCGAGGCCGACGACCACGGGGTCGTGGTCGCTGGAGCGGAACGCGGAGGTGTCGTAGAAGATCGTCGCGTTGTAGTCGTAGCGGCTGTACTCCAGCGCCACGGACTCGCCGCTGTTGATGTTCCAGGTGTCGACTCCGGTGACGATCGCATCGCCGGCGGGGGAGGCGAAGACGTGGTCGAGCGAGCCGACCGCGCCGTCGAACGAGTAGGAGTACTCGCCGCCGTCCTTCGCGCCCTGGTCGAGGTAGCCCGCGTCGGTGATGACCTTCACCGGGTCCTCCTGCGAGTAGGCGTTGAAGTCGCCGAGCAGGTAGACGAGCTCGGTCGCCTTCTCGGTCTTCAGGCGGTCGGCGAAGGCGACGAGCGCGGTGGCCTGGGCGACGCGCGAGGCGTTGGAGGCGCCCTGACCGTCTCCCTGGTCGGCGTCGGCACCGGATCCGGAGCCCTTCGACTTGAAGTGGTTGACGATCGCGACGAACTCGCTCTCGGCGACGCCGATCAGGCGGAACTCCTGGGCGAGGGGCTTCCGCGCGTTCGAGAACGCGGTGGTGTCGTTCAGGACGACGGACTCGCCGACGGGCTCGATCACGGCCTTCTTGTAGATGAAGGCCGTGCGGATCACGTCCTCGTCGGCCAGCGCGGGGAGCGCGGCGGGCGAGGCGACGTAGGCCCACACCTCCGAACCGGCGGCGGCGTTGAGGGCGGCGGTCAGCGTGGCGAGGGCCTCGTCGCGCGGCTTGCCGAACTTGGCGGAGTTCTCGATCTCCTCGAGCGACACGACGCCGGCACCGAGGGCGTTGATCGCGGTGACGATCTTGGCCTGCTGGCGCTCGAGGTCGTCGACGTTCGCGGCGCCTCGGGCGTCGCAACCACTGTTGACGGTGACGGGGTCGCCGTCGCGGTCGGTGTAGAACGTGCAGCCGGCCACCGAGTCGCCGGTGGTCGAGAAGTAGTTGAGCACGTTGAACGACGCGATCGCCACGTCGCCGCCCACGGCCTCGGGCGCCGCGGTGCGGGTGTCGGCGAACTCGGCCGGCTGCACCGTCTCGGCGTTCTCGACGGTCAGCTGCGTGATGGGCTGGAAGGCCCAGCCGTTGTTGCGGTAGTCGAGCACGACCGGCCCGGTGAAGGTCGTCGGCGCTCCGACGCGGATCGGCTCGGTCGGCGTGAGGTAGGGCAGCGGGATTGCCTTGTTGGCCGCCGACCCGAGGAAGTTGATCGAGGCTCCGTCGTCGAGCACGATCGCGCGGGCCGCGTTGTCGGCGACGACCGCGGCGAGCTCGGGCGAGCCCGGGCGCGCGACCTCGGTCGGGGTGAGGAGCGCGGAGGTGCCCGCGGCGAGGCCGATCGAGCCGAAGCTGTTGAGGTCGAAGGTGTCGGTCACGGTGAACGCGCCCTGCGGGGCGATCAGCATGCTCTCGAGCAGCTCGCGCTCCGGGGCCGTGCGGGGCAGCGCGACGGCGGCCGGGACGACCGGGGCGGCGGGGGCCTCGAGGCGGACGACGGTCGCGGCCGAGGTCGGGGTGAGCTCGGTGAGTCCGTTGAACTCGCTCACGATGCCGGTGATCTCGAGGTGGTCGCCGATCGCGACGGAGCCGACCGAGGCGGAGGAGTAGACGAAGACCGCGTCGGAGGCGGTGCGGCCGGTGGTGCTGCCGCCCGTGCCGGGCGTCTGGATCACGTAGCCGTTGTAGCCGCCGGAGGAGTAGCGGGCGGTGACGACGCCGGTGGTGGTGACGGTGCGGCCGACGAGCGGCGACGCGGCTCCGCTGCCCTGGATCTCGGCGATGGTCGCCTTCTCGGCGGGGGCGGGGGGAGTGACGGGCGGCGTCGTGGGGCCGGGGGTCGGCTCCGGCTCGGCGTCGGTGCCGCTCGAGCGGGGCGTCGGCGCTCCGACGGAGAAGTCGGCGCTGTTGACGTCGGTGTCGCCGGCGGTGCCGTCGGCGCGCGAGATCGACTCGGTGTTCGTCGGGACGGCGGCGGCGGTGGTCTCGAAGGTGTTCGACGTGCCGTAGCCGAGGAGGTCGAGGACCGTGCCGGGCTGCGGGGCGGGGCCGGTCGGCGGGGCGACGAGCGGAGCCGTGCCGTCGACGAGGAAGAGGGTGCCACCTCCCGCCGCGATGTTCAGGCCGTTCGCGACCTGGTCGGGATCGGGCAGCGCCGCGCCGTTCGTGCCGTTGCTGGCGCCCTGCACCAGGAAGTGGCCGCCGGCCGGGACGACGCCCTGGAGCGCGACGGTCGTCGAGGGGTTCGCCGTGCCCGTCGCCGAGCGGTACTGCAGGCTCGTGCCGGCCAGCGCGATGTCGGAGCCGGTGGGGTTGTGGAGCTCGACGTAGCGGTTGCCGTAGACCGCTCCGGTCGAGCCGCCGCGGGTGAAGATCTCGCTGATGACGAGCTCGTCGCCGGCCGGCGCGGCCGAGGCGGATGGGGCGACGAGCGGGGCAGCGACCAGCGGCGCGGCGACCAGCGCGAGGCTCGCCAGGCCGGCGCCGGCGAGTGCGCGCCTGCGTCGGCGGAGGGGGGTGGCGGTGTCGTGCACCGGGGTGTCGGGCATGGGTGTCCTCTCGATCGCCGTCCCGGTGGGGACGGTCTGTCGCGCGTGCGTCGGCGCTGATGAAGCGCGGCCGGTGGTGCTCATGCCCCTGAAAGGGGCACGAGTAGCCACGCTATGCAGTCCAGATGCCCGCTCCGTGAACCGGGTGTTTCATGAGTGTGAACTCAGCCACCGACATCGCGTCGCGACGGGCACGACGGCGCGCGCCACTACGGTCGAGCCATGAGCGATCCCCACGATCTGCGCGGCCGTCTGGTCCGCGCGCACGGCGACTCGCGGGATCGGACGGACGGGTTCGCCTCGGCCGACGTCACCGGCTGGTGGCGGGATCCTGGCCTGCTCGCGGCCCTCGGCCCCGGTCTCTCCGACCTCTTCGCCGACGCGGAGGTGACGGTCGTCCTCGGTCCGCAGACGCGGGGCACTCCGCTGGCCGCCCTGGTCGCCCTGCACCGCGGTGCCGGACTCGTCGAGGCGCGGAAGGCGTCGGCGCCCGTCGAGGACGGCGTCGACTGGTGGGAGTCGGCGCTGCCGCGCGACTACCGCGACGATCCGATCCACTTCCGGGTGCGCCGCGCCGTCCTCGCTCCGGGGGACCGCGTGCTGCTCGTCGACGACTGGATCGAGACCGGGACGCAGGCCGCCGCCTGCCGCCGCCTGGTCGCCCTCGCCGGGGCCGAGTGGGTGGGCGCGGCCGTCGTGGTCGACGGCCTGGAGGACGACGCGCGGCGCACCGACCTGGGCGTGCGCTCGCTCCTGCGCGACGCCGAGCTCTGAGCGCTCGCGGCGGACGTCCGGGAACGGCGGTCATGATCGGGGGATGATCTCCTTCGAGCTGGCCCGAGCGCTGCGCACCGCGGGCGTGCGCTGGTCACCGGTCACCGGCGACCGCTTCCGCATCGAGCGGGAGGGGTTCGACGGCGACGTCTTCACCGTCAGCGACATGACGATCGAGGCGCACGAGTACCCCAGCGGCACCGTGCTGGGCTTCAACGGCACCACCGAGTGGGCGCTGGACTCGGTCTCGCTCGAGGACTCGCTCTGGATGCCGCGCGAGGACCAGCTGCGGGAGCTGCTGCGCGGCACGTTCCGCTCGCTGCGCCGCGAGGAGGGCGAGCCCGCGCGCCACATCGTGGAGATCGTGCTCGGCGGGGTCGCGCGCACCTTCGAGGACGCGGCGCCCGAGAACGCCTACGGCGAGGCGCTCCTGGCGCTGGTGAGCTCGGCCTCGGTCGATCTCGACGACGTCGACGAGCTCGTCTGAGCCGCTGGAGCGCCGGAGTCGCCGGCCCTCCGCGTCAGGACGCGGCCTTCTCCTCGTCGCTCTTCGCGGCCGTCCGCTTCGCCGCGGGCTTCTTCGCGGCGGGCTTCTTCGCCGGGGCCTTCTTCGCGGCCGGCTTCGACCCGGCCGGCTTCGACCCCTCCGCCTTCGACCCCTCCGCCCCGGACGCGTCGTCCTCGGCCGCCGTCGACGAGCCCTTCGCGGTGCTCTTCTTCGCGGGCGCCTTCTTCGCGGGCGCCTTCTCCGGAGCGTCGCCCGCGCCCTTCGCGCCGCCCTTCGCCCCGCGGCTGCGTTCGACCGAGCGCTTGAGCGCCTCCATCAGGTCGAGCACCTCGCCGCCGCCCTCCTCCTCCGGCTTCTCGCCGAAGGTCGCGGCGGTGTCGAGCGCGTCGCCCTGCTCGATCTTTGCGTCGATCAGGGTGCGCAGCTCCTCCTGGTACGCGTCGGTGAACTTCGACGCGTCGAAGTCCTCGGAGTAGGAGTCGACGAGGTGCGAGGACATCTCGAGCTCGCGCGCCGCGATCCGGGTCGTGCCCTCGAGCGAGGGGAACTCGACCTCGCGCACCTCGTCGGCCCACAGCAGCGTCTGCAGCATCAGCAGCTTCCCGCGCACGCGCAGCGCGGCCAGTCGCGTCTTCTGCCGCAGGGCGAACTCGACGATCGCCGTGCGGTCGGTCTGCTCGAGGGTGCGCCGCAGCAGCACGTACGCCTTGGGGGAGGAGGAGTCGGGCTCGAGGATGTACGCGCGGTCGAACATGATCGGGTCGACCTGGTCGCTGGGCACGAACTGCACCACGTCGATCTCGCGGTCGCGCTCCTCGGGCAGCGCCTTCAGCTCGTCCTTGGTGAGGACGACCGTGTGCTCGCCGTCGTCGTAGGCCTTGTCGATGTGGTCGAACGAGACCACCTCGCCGCAGACCTCGCACTTGCGCTGGTACCGGATCCGCCCGCCGTCGCGGTCGTGCACCTGGTGCAGCGCGATGTCGTGGTCCTCGGTCGCGCTGTAGATCTTGACCGGCACGTTGACCAGGCCGAAGGTGATCGCGCCCTTCCAGATGGCTCGCATGGCTTCAGTGAACACCGTGCCCCCGGGCGGCGGGAAGCCCTTCCGGCACTCGACGTCCTCCCGGCCCGCTGGTGTGGAATGGACGGATGACGAGCGAGGACACGACCAGGAGCGACGAGGACCGGCCGTCGGACCGGCTCCGAGCGGCGCTCCACGCGCCGAACGCCTCGTCGAGGCTGCAGGCGGCGATGAGCGCGGGGACGAGGCCGGCCGGCGAGTACGTCCCGGTGCTCGTCGAGCGCTGCGCCGTCGAGCCCGACTTCGGCGTGCGCGAGATGCTCACGTGGGCGCTGGTGCGGCACGACGCCGCGGTCACCGTCGATCCGCTGATCGCCGAGCTCGTGTCGGAGTCGCCGCAGGCCCGCGCGCAGGCCCTCCACACCCTGTCCAAGGTCGGCGATCCCCGGGCGTGGGGCGCGATCACGCCCGCGCTGCTGCACGACGAGCACCTCGAGGTCGCGAAGGCCGCCTGGCGCACCGCCGCCCGACTCGCGCCGCCGGAGGAGCGTCCCGCGCTCGCCCGGCAGCTCGCCGAGCACCTCGGCGAGGGCGACCGTCCCGAGCAGCGGAGCCTCACCCGCGCGCTCCTGATGCTCGAGGAGGCCGCAGCGCCCGCCCTCGAGACCGCCGCCCAGTCGGAGGAGCAGCCGCGGCGGATCCACGCGCTCGCGACCCTCCGCCTCCTCGCCGACCCGGACGAGGACGTCGAGGACGCCTTCGACCGCGCCCGCCGCGCCTGACGGCGCCGCGCGCGAAGGAACCCCGGGCCGTCGAGGGAGCCTGCAGCAGCAGGCGGTCTCGACGTCCCGGGGTTCCCTGAACGCAGGGGCCGTCGACTACACGCCGGCGCCCGTCAGCAGCTCGCGGTCGGCGAGGTACTCGCGCACGAGGCGCTCGACCTTCGCGCGATCGAGGCCGAGCTCTCCCAGACCCGCGTCGAGGTACTGCTGGGCGTTCTCGGCGGTGATGCCGATCTCGGCGATGATCTCGCGGTAGCTCATGCCCGAGGCGAGCAGTCGCAGGATCTCGGCCCTCGTCGGCAGAGTGACCGGCGTGGGCTCGGGCGTCGGCGGGGTCGGGTTCTTCTCCCCGTCGATCGCCGAGGTGTCGTCGGCGAACGAGGCGGTCACGAACGCGATCGCCTTCGAGGTGATGCCGAGCGCCTCCTGGTTGATGTTCGCGAGGTCGTCACCGGCGGAGTGGTAGTTCGGGTCGTGCGGGATGCCGGCGGTGCCGCCGAAGAGCGCGACCTCCTCCTCCGTCTTGATGTCGTCGGCTCCGGTGAAGACGCCCGACGAGGGGATGCCCACCGAGATGAAGCCGTCGTAGTCACTGCGTCCGTCGAACGCGGTGTCGATCCACGGCTGGCCGATGGAGTCGAAGTAGTCCGTGAACGCCTTCTCGGTGGCGATGGAGCCGGCGGGCACCTCGACCGGGGCCTCGTAGGTGGACTCGTTCGCGTCGTAGACCGACACGACGTAGTTGGGCGAGGCGACCATGTCGAAGTTCATGTACGTCGCGATCTTCGCGGCGTCCTCCTCCGTCAGCGAATCGACGTAGTTGTAGGAGCCGACCAGGCCGACCTCCTCGGCGCCCCACCAGGCGAAACGGACCGCGTTCGTGGTCTCGCCGGCCTCGGCCAGCTCGACCGCCGTCTCGAGCAGCGTCGCCGATCCGGAGCCGTTGTCGTTGATGCCGGGGCCCTCGGGCACGCCGTCGAGGTGCGCGCCGAGCATGACCACGTTGTCGTGGTTCCCGCCCGCGGTCTCGGCGAGGATGTTGAAGGTGTCGGTGTCGGTGGTCGTCTGCTCGAGGACGAGCGTCGCGCTCGTGGGCAGCGCCGCGAGCAGCGCCTGACCCTCCTCGAGGGTGACGCCGACCGACGGGATGTAGGTCTCGTCCGGCGCGCCGAGCGTGCCGTTCAGCGGCTCGGCGGGGGCGTTGTTGTAGATGATGACGGCGGAGGCGCCCGCCGCTCCCGCGGCCGCGCTCTTCTCCGCGAAGGAGCAGACACCGCGGCTGACGAGGGCGACCTCGCCCGTGGCGTCGAGTCCGGCCCACGCGTCGGCCGTGCAGCCGAGCGGGTCCACGGGAGCGATGAGCTCGCCGGTGACGCCCCCCTCGGGCGTGGACGGAGTGAACGACATCGGGATGCCCTCGACGGCGGGGGTCGTGGTGAGCGAGAACGCGTCGATCGTCTGCGTCGTCGTCGTGAAGTCCTGGCGCTCGGTCTCGTAGCCGGCGGCCGCGAGAACGGATTCGACGTACTGGCCGCTGAGCTCGTAGCCCGTCGTGCCGATGGCCCGATTGCCGCCGTTCGCGTCGGCGATCGCCTGGAACGCCTCCAGGTGCTCCATGATGCCGTCGACCGTGACGGCGTCGGCGAGGTCGGCGGCCTCGACCGCGCTCGCACTCGGGGCGAAGACGAAGCCGGCGACGAGGGCGCCCGCTCCGATCATCGCGCTGGTGCCGAGGAGGGAGCGCCGGCGCCGTGCGCCGGGTGCTCGGGGTGTGCTGTTCACCACAGGGGTGTCCCTTCGTCGATGACAGGGGCCGCCGGGTGGGCGGCCGGCGCTCCCCGTTTCTGCGAACGAGGTGCGCTGCAGGCGAGGCTATTCTCAGAAGTCACGAAAAGGACACCCTTCCGGGGCTGATTTCACCTCGGGGAAACACAGCGGGACCGTCGCGGCGGCCGCGCCTGGAGTGCGCCGGTTTCAGGCCGTCGCCGGGCTCTCCGCCCACTCCCGCAGCATGGCCAGGGTCTCGGTCGGCCGGTCGCGGTGCGGGCTGTGCCCCGCTCCCGCCACGACCGCGTACCGCACCCGCGGATTCGCCCGCAGCACCTCGGCCGCGAGTCGCGGGCCGAAGAACGTGAACACCTGCGGGTCGCCCGCGAGCACCAGCACCGGAGCCCGCAGCGCGGGCACGTCGGCCAGCAGGTCCCAGGGGTCGTTGTCGTCGACGACCGCCGCGACGGAGGAGGGGTCCGCGGCCTGCGCCGCCCGCAGCTTCTCGGCGCGGTCGCGTGCGTCCCAGCCGGGCACCGCCTCCGCGAGCCCCTCCTCCGTCGCGGTGAGGGCGTCGAGCTCGTCGGCCCGCACCTCGGCGCGCATCTCCTCCGGCAGCCGCAGGACCGGGTCGAGCAGCGCGAGCCGCGCCGCCCACTCCGGATCCCGCGCCGCAGCCCGCACGGCCACGGCACCGCCGAGCGAGTGGCCGAGCACCAGTCCCCACGGACCGGCGCCGTCGGGTCTCATCCCCAGGACGTCGTCGGCGAAGTCGTCGTGCCGGGAGGAGCCGCCGCGCGGCCCGTCGCCGTGACCGCGCAGGTCGGGCGCGCTCACCGTCCACCCCGCGTCCCGGAGAGCCTCGGCCACCCGCCACCAGGTCCCCCCGGCGCCGCCGAGTCCGTGCAGGAGGAGTGCCGTCCGCGTCGTCATGGAGGAAGGCTAGAGCGCGTCAGTCGAGGCGGGGGTCCCTTCCGGTGCGCTCGCCGGTCGCGAGGGAGGCGATTCCTGCCAGATCCTCGGCGTCCAGCTCGAAGCCGAACACGTCGATGTTCGCGCGGATGCGCTCGGGAGTGACCGACTTGGGGATCACGACGACCCCGTTCTGCACGTGCCAGCGCAGCACGATCTGCGCGGGCGAGACCCCGTGGCGCGCGGCGAGCCGGGCCAGCAGGGGCTCCTCCAGCAGGCGCCCCCGAGCCAGCGGCGACCACGCCTCGGTCACGATGCCGTGGGCGGAGTCGAACGCGCGCAGCTCCTCCTGCGGCAGGCGCGGGTGCAGCTCGACCTGGTTGACCGCGGGGACGACCCCGGTCTCGGCGCCGAGGCGCTCGAGGTGCTCGATCGCGAAGTTCGAGACGCCGATCGACCGGGCCCGGCCCTCCTGCTGCAGCCGCTCGAGTGCGCGGTAGGTGTCGACGTAGCGGTCGCGGGAGGGGATCGGCCAGTGCACGAGGTAGAGGTCGATGTAGTCGGTGCCGAGCAGCTCCAGGCTCCGGTCGAACGCCTCGAGGGTCTCGTCGTAGCCGTGGTCGTCGTTCCACACCTTCGTCGTCACGAAGACCTGCTCGCGCGGGATCCCGCTCGCGCGGATGCCCTCGCCGACGCCGCGCTCGTTGGCGTAGAGGGTGGCGGTGTCGATGTGCCGGTAGCCCGCCTCCAGCGCGGTGCCGACGGCGCGGGCGGCCTCGGCGTCGCCGATCTTGTAGACGCCGAGCCCGATCTGCGGGATCGCGCGGCCGTCGTTGAGGGGGATCAGGGGAACGCTCATGCCCTCCATGCTGGCACGCGGTCCGGCGCCGTCCCTGGGCGCGGGAGGAGCTCAGAGCTCCCAGTCGAGCTCCCCGTGCGGCCCGACCCGCACCGCGTCCTCGATCAGCGCGGCGAGCCCGGCGACTCCGAACAGCAGCCGCCGCTCAGCCGCCGCGGCCTCGTCGCCCGCGCCGAAGCGGCGGACGGCGAAGTAGTGGTCGTGCCCGGACTGCAGCCCCTCGACGCTCTCGGTGTCGGCGAGGGCGAGCAGCCCCCGGTGCGGCCGACGACCGGGGCCCAGGCCGAGCCAGAGCGAGCCCGTCTCGAGCACGACGGCCGTGCTCGGCACCAGCGCGCCGTCGCGCACCGACCGCGCCGTGATCATCCAGCCGAAGCCGAGGTGGTGCAGCTGGACCGTGTGGGGACCCCGCCACGCGTGCGACGGGTCCTCGGCCCGGTAGTAGACGGGGGAGGGGCGGAACGCGCCCTGCCAGAGCGCCGCGGCCAGCTCGCCGCACCACTCCGGTGCCTCGGGATCGGCCCAGGGCTCGACCGCCTGCGCCTGCTCCACCGCGCGCCGATGGGCCCGCACGAGCTCCTCCGCGTCCTCCCGCAGTCCCATCGTCGCCTCACCTCCGGCCGCCGCGTGGGGACCACTTTAGGGGGCGTGCTCCGGAAAGCTCCGAGCAGGCCGACGATCAGGTCGGCAGCTCGACCGGCTCCGTGTCGGGGAGCGGGCTCGAGTCGCGGCCGCGCAGATCCGGGTGGTAGCGGCGGCCGACCGCCGGCACCACGAACCCGACGAAGGCGAAGACGGCGGCGACGACGATCGCCGCGGTCGGGCCGTTGCGGTCGATCTGCACGCCGGCTATCGCGGAGCCCAGCGCGGCTCCGATCAGCTGACCGGTGCCGACCCAGCCGTACGCCTCCGCGGTGTCCGAGAACTTCACGCTCGCGGCGGTGATCGTGAAGAGGGCGGCGAGGGCAGGAGCGATGCCCACGCCGGCGAGGAACAGCGTGATCGAGAGCCACCAGAAGTCGGTCGAGAAGGCGGCGAGCCCCATGCCCACCGTCACGATCAGCATGCGGCGGGCGGTGGCCCAGCGGCTGATCGGGATGTGCCCCAGCGTCAGGCCGCCCACGAGCGAGCCGGCCGCGAAGACCGCGAGCACCACTCCCGACTCCACCCCGCCCTCGCCGAACACGGCGACGACGCCCGCCTCGACCGCCGCGCACGCGCCGACCAGGAGGAACCCGACCACGGTCGCCAGGAGCACCGGCGGCTTGGTCAGCACCACGCCGATCCGGCGCTTCGAGCGCGGGATGCGCACGCGCCCGACCTCGGGCGACGCGATGAACCAGATGCCGCCGCCGATCAGGAACACCGCCGCAGTCAGGATGCCGGCGACCGTCGAGATCTGGATCGAGACGAAGGTCGTCAGCACCGGCCCGAGCACCCAGATGATCTCCTGCGCCGAGGCGTCGAGCGAGAAGAGAGGAGTGAGCATCGAGCTCGGCACCATCTTGGGGTAGATCGTGCGGACCGCGGGCTGCACCGGAGGCATGCTGAGCCCCGCGAGGAAGCCGATCGCGACGAACTGCCAGACCTCGAGCGGCAGCACCGCCATGGCGATGATCGCGGCGGCGCAGACGATCAGGGTCAGCGTGAGCACCCGGCGCATGCCGAGGCGGCCCATCAGACGGCTGGTCAGCGGGCCGGCGATCGCCTGCCCGATCGACATCGAGCCGAGAACGAGGCCCGCCGCCGCGTACGAGTCGTGCACGTGCTCGACGTGCAGGAGGAAGGCGAGCGAGAGCATCCCGAACGGGAAGCGCGCCGTGAGCTGCGCGGCGATGATGCGCCCCACCCCGGGGGTTCTGAGGAGTTCGGTGTAGCTGCCCACCGGACGACACTAGCGCCCCGCGAGGGAACCCCGGACGGTCGAGGGAACCCGCTCCCGCAGGCTCCCTCGACGGGTCGGGGTTCCCTCGGCGCAGGACCGGCGTCAGCCCGCGAGGACCTTCCGGATCCGCTGCAGGGACACGCTCTCGGCGGTGCCGAGCGACTGCGCGAAGAAGCTCACGCGCAGCTCCTCGATCATCCAGCGCGCGCGCTGCAGGTTCTCGGGGGAGTGCGGAGGCAGCGGCAGCACGCCGCCGGCCGAGCGGTAGAGCTCGAGTGCCGCCTGCACCTCGTTCAGCCAGACGCGGTCGCGCCCGACGTTCTCCGAGATCTTTCCGAACCGCTCGGTGATCGCAGCGAGGTAGCGCGGCAGGTGCCGCAGCCGCTCGAGTCCGGTCGCCGACACGAAGCCCGGATGCACGAGGGCCGACAGCTGCTCGCGCGCGTCGGTCAGCGCCGGCAGCAGGGCCATGCTGGTCGAGTTCTTGAGCGCCTTCTCGGCGGCCCGCGCGGTCGTGAGCACCGTGGTGACCGTCTTGACGGTCTCGAACATCGAGTCCATGACGCTCGCCGAGACCCGGTCGCGCACCGCGTCGAACTCGGCGCGGAGGAACAGCATGCCGTCGGGCTTCATCCGCCAGAGCACGGAGTCGACGCAGGCGAGCAGGCAGTCGGTGAACATCGCCGTCGTGTTCTGGTACGGGCTCTGCGCGAGCACGAGCTTCTCGTTCGAGCTGAGGTGCTGCTGCACGTAGGCGACGGGGCTCGGCGTCGCGAGCAGGAGCAGGCGCCGCACGCCGCGGGGGTGCTCGCGGGCCTGGTCCTCGGGCGTCGCCATCAGGCGGATCGACACGGAGTCGCCGTCGTCGATGAGCGCCGGGTACGCGCGGATCGTGTTGCCGCCCTGACGGGTGTCGGTGGTGCGCGGCAGCTCGGGCATGTCCCAGGTCGTGAGCCCTCGGCGCTCCAGCGCGTCGGGCACGCGCGCCTCGACCACGCGGGCGACCTCGTCGCGCACGCGTCCGCGCAGGCGCTCGGCCAGCGGGGCCAGCTCCTTGCCGGCGGCGATCGTGCGTCCGCGCTCGTCGGCGATCGCGAACGTCACCCGGAGGTGCGCGGGGATCCGCTCGAGGTCGAAGTCGGAGGCGTCGATCACCACGCCCGCCTCGCGGCGCATCGCCCCGGCGAGCGTCGCGGCGAACGACTCCGTCGGCGGGTTCGGCACGTCCTGCGGCAACGAGGCGGTGAGCCGCTTCGCCCAGTCGTTCGCGGGGACCACGTTCCGGCGCAGATGCTTGGGCAGCGCCTTGATCATCGCGGTGACCAGCTCGGCGCGCAGCCCCGGCACGAGCCAGTCGAAGCCCAGCGGAGTGACGCGCGGCAGGAGCGCGAGCGGCACGTGCACGGTCACGCCGTCCTCCTCCGTGCCCGGCTCGAACCGGTAGGAGAGGCGGAAGCGCTGGTCGCCCTGGCGCCACTGCGTCGGGAACGCGGTCTCGTCGATCTCCTCCGCGTCCTCGGGCAGCAGGGTCTGCTGCGTCATCGTCAGCAGGTCGGGCTCGTCGTGCTGCTTCGTCTTCCACCAGGAGTCGAAGGAGCGGACCGACGTGACGTCGCGCGGGATGCGCCGGTCGTAGAAGTCGAAGACGGCCTCGTCGTCGACGAGCAGGTCGCGGCGGCGGGTGCGCTCCTCGAGGCGCTCGAGCTCGGCGCGCAGGGCCCGGTTCTTGCGGTCGAACGCGTGCCGCGACTCCCACTCGCCCTCGACGAGAGCGTGGCGGAGGAACAGCTCGCGGGCGTAGGAGGGGTCGATGCGCGAGAACTGCACGCGGCGCCGGGCGACGAGCGGCACTCCGTAGAGCGTGACCCGCTCGTACGCGACGGCCGCGCCCTGCGACTTCTCCCAGTGCGGCTCGCTGAACTGCCGCTTCACGAGGTCGCCGGCGATCGCCTCGGCCCAGGCCGGGTCGATGGCGGCGTTCGAGCGGGCGAACAGGCGGCTCGTCTCGACGAGCTCGGCGCTCATCACCGCGTCGGGCAGCTTCTTCGCGAGCGCGCTGCCGGGGAAGATCGAGAACTTGGCGTTGCGGGCGCCGACGTACTGCACGTTCTGGCGCTCGCGGCTCTTCGCGGCCCGCTGAGCCTGCTGCGAGGTCGTGTCCTTGACGCCGATGTGCGAGAGCAGCCCGGCCAGGACCGAGCGGTGGATGCCGTCCGGATCCACGCGCGGCTCCCCGAGCTCGAGGCGCAGCGGCTTCGCGAGCTGGCGGAGCTGGCGGAACACGTCCTGCCACTCCCGCACCCGCAGGTAGTTGAGGTACTCGGCCTTGCAGAGCCGGCGGAAGGCGCTGGAGGAGAGCTCCTGCTGCTTCTCCTCCACGTAGTTCCAGAGGTTGAGCAGCGTGAGGAAGTCGCTCGTCGGGTCGACGAAGCGGGCGTGCTGCTGGTCGGCCTGCGCGCGGCGCTCGAGCGGGCGCTCGCGGACGTCCTGGATCGTGAGCCCGGCGACGATCGCCATGACCTCGCGGCTCGTGCGGTGCGTCCGCGACTCGATCACCATGCGGGCGAACCGCGGATCGATGGGCAGGCGCGCAAGGTCGCGGCCGATGCGGGTGAGCTGCGGGCCCTGCTCCTTCCGCGGGACGCCGTGCCTCGACTTCTGCGTCGTTTCGCGTCCCGGAGCGGCGTCTCGCGAGGGGGCATCGGAGGAGGACGCGCCGGGCGTGCGGATCGCGCCGAGCTCGGTGAGGAGGTCGAGGCCGTCCTTGATGCCGCGGGAGTCGGGCGGAGTGAGGAACGGGAACTCGGCGATGTCGCCGAGGCCGAGCGAGATCATCTGCAGGATGACCGCCGCGAGGCCCGTGCGCAGGATCTCGGGATCGGTGAACTCCGGGCGGCGGAGGTAGTCCTCCTCCGAGTAGAGGCGGATCGCGATGCCGTCGCTGGTGCGGCCCGAGCGGCCGGAGCGCTGGTTCGCCGAGGCCTGCGACACGGCCTCGATCGGGAGGCGCTGCACCTTCGACCGCGCGCTGTAGCGCGAGATGCGGGCCGTTCCTCCGTCGATCACGTAGCGGATGCCCGGCACGGTGAGGCTGGTCTCGGCCACGTTCGTCGCGAGCACGACGCGGCGGCGGACGCCCGGCGTGCGCGAGCGCTCGAAGACGCGGTGCTGGTCGGCGGCCGACAGCCGGCCGTAGAGCGGCAGCACCTCGGTGCCCGGCAGGGCGAGCCCGCGGATCGCGTCCTCCGCGTCGCGGATCTCGTTCTCGCCCGAGAGGAACACGAGCACGTCGCCCGGATCCTCGCGAGCGAGCTCGGCGAGCGCGTCGGCGATGCCGGTCATCAGGTCGCGGCTGCCCGCGGTGGCGTCCGGGGTGTCGGTGTCGTCGTCCTCCTCCGGCTCCTCGGCGACCAGCGGGCGGTAGCGGACCTCGACGGGGAACGTGCGCCCCGACACCTCGATGATCGGGGCGGGCTTCCCCTCGGCGTCGGCGAAGTGCGCGGCGAAGCTGAGCGGATCGATGGTCGCCGACGTGATGATGAGCTTGAGATCCGGCCGCTGCGGCAGGAGCCGGTGCAGGTAGCCGAGCAGGAAGTCGATGTTGAGGCTGCGCTCGTGCGCCTCGTCGATGATGATCGTGTCGTACCGGCTGAGCAGCCGGTCGTGGTTCATCTCGTTCAGCAGGATGCCGTCGGTCATCAGCTTGATCCGCGTCGACGCGCTCGCCTTGTCGGTGAAGCGCACCTGGTAGCCGACGACGCCGCCGACCTCGTCGTCGAGCTCCTCCGCGATGCGCTCGGCGATCGTGCGCGCCGCGATGCGCCGCGGCTGCGTGTGGGCGATGCTCTCGCGCCCCAGCTCGAGGCAGATCTTCGGGAGCTGCGTCGTCTTGCCCGATCCGGTCGCTCCGGCGACGATGACGACCTGGTGATCGCGGATCGCGGCGGCGATGTCGTCGCGCCGCGCCGAGACGGGGAGCTCGGGCGGATAGCGGATGCTGAGGACGTCTGACATGAGCCCTCCATCCTACGGCGCCGTGGCAGAATGCCCACGTCCCTCCGCGAGATCCGCCGGGGGCTGCAGACCCTCGAGCGGAGAGCACGGCGTGAATCCGCAGTCCCTGCTCGTCGTCGTGAACATCGTCCTGCTGCTCTTCGCGATCCAGGGCGTGCTGGCGAATCCGCGCCTGGGCCGAGTGGGCAAGGTCGGCTGGGTCGCGTTCATCGTGATCGCCCCGTTCCTCGGCAGCATCGCGTACCTCGTGCTCGGTCGTCGCGGCGGGCGCACCGGAGGCGGTGCCTCGCCGAGCGGACCGCAGCGGCCCAGCGGCTGGTTCTTCGAGCGCTGACCCGGAGCGCTGACCCGGAGCGACAACACGTGCCTCTGACACGGAGCGACGCCCGTCCCCGTCCCGCCTCCCCGCACCGGTAGCCTCCTGGGCACCGTCCCGCTCGTGATCCCTGGAGCACCGTGCCCCGCACTCCCCGCCCCCGGCTGATGCTCGCGATCGGAGTGGCCGCGCAGGCCGCGACGACCGTGTTCGTGTCCGTCCCGCCGTTCCTCATCCCCCTCCTGCACACGCAGTACGGCTACTCCCTCGCCGAGGCGGGCCTGCTCGCCTCCGCGCCGAACGTCGGGCTCGTGCTCACCCTGGTCGCGTGGGGCGCCCTCGCCGACCGGTACGGCGAGCGGATCGTGCTCGCGACCGGAGTCGCGGCCACGGCACTCGCGGGGGTCGGCGCGATGCTCACCGGCGATCTCGTGCTCCTCGGCGTCTTCCTCCTGCTCGGCGGCATGGCGTCCGGCAGCGTCAACGCGGCGAGCGGCCGCGTCGTGATCGGCTGGTTCCCGCGGAACCGGCGCGGGCTCGCCATGGGCATCCGGCAGATGAGCCAGCCGCTCGGAGTCGCGGTCGCGTCGCTCACGGTGCCGCCGCTCGCGAGCGCCGCCGGGGTGCCCGCCGCGCTGGCCCTGCCCGTCGTGCTGCTCGTCGTGCTCGCCGTCGCGTGCGCGATCGGCATCGTCGATCCGCCCCGCCCGCCGCGGACCGAGGCCTCGGCTTCGGTGCCGAACCCCTACCGCTCCGGGGCCGCGCTGTGGCGCATCCACGGCGTCTCGGCCCTGCTGGTCGTGCCGCAGTTCACCCTCTCGACGTTCGGACTGGTCTGGCTGATCGCCGATCAGGGCTGGGAGCCGTGGGCGGCCGGCGTTCTGGTCGCCGTCGCGCAGTTCGCCGGCGCGTTCGGGCGCATCGGAGTCGGGGTGCTGAGCGACCGCGTCGGGTCGCGGCTGCGTCCGCTGCGCTGGGTCGCGGTGGCCGGAGTCGTCGCGCTGCTCCTCCTCGCCGCCACGAGCGCGATCGACGGGGCGGTGGCCGTCGCCGCGGTCCTGTTCGTCGCGGCGACGACGATCTCGGTCGCCGACAACGGACTCGCGTTCACCTCGGTCGCCGAGATCGCCGGTCCGTTCTGGTCGGGTCGGGCGCTCGGGGCGCAGAACACCGGCCAGTTCGCCGCGGCGGCGATCGCGGCGCCGGCGGTGGGAGCGCTGATCGGCCTGGTCGGGTATCCGCTCGCCTTCGCGATCGTGGCGCTGACGCCCGCGCTGGCGCTGCCGCTCGTGCCGTCGCTGACAGCGGAGGAGCAGGACCGGAGCTGAGTCGCCCGGACACCGTCCCTTCTGCAACCCCGTGCCCGTCTCCGTCGCCCCGTCTAGCGTGGACGCATGGCCGAACGACTGCGCTCGAGTGTCAGCCCCTACCTCCGCTCGCACGCGGACAACCCCGTCGACTGGTTCCCCTGGGGTGAGGAGGCGTTCGCCGAGGCCGAGCGGCGCGACGTGCCGGTGCTCGTGTCGATCGGCTACGCGACCTGCCACTGGTGCCACGTCATGGCGCGCGAGTCGTTCTCGGATCCGGTCCTCGCCGAGCGGCTGAACGGCGGCTTCGTCGCGGTGAAGGTCGACCGCGAGGAGCACCCCGACGTCGACACCGCCTACCTCACCGCCGCCAGCGCGTTCACGCGGAACCTCGGCTGGCCGCTCACGGTCTTCACGACCCCCGGCGGCGAGCCCTTCTACGCCGGCACCTACTTCCCGCCGCGGGCCGTGGGCGGCGTGCCCGCCTTCTCGGACGTCCTCGACGCGGTCGGCGAGGCGTGGCGGCTGCGGCGCGACGAGGTGCACGCGACCGCCGGCTCGCTCGCGAACGCCCTCCGCGAGGCGACCGCCGCCCTGCCCGCGTCGACGGCGCTTCCCGGTGCGGCCGACCTCGACGCGGCCGTCGAGCGCCTCGCCGCCGAGGAGGACCGCGTGCACGGCGGCTTCGGCACGGCGCCGAAGTTCCCGGTGGCGCCCGTGCTCGGCTTCCTCGCCTCCCGGGCGGGCGGCGCCGAGCTCGCCGAGCGCACCCTCCTGACCCTCGCCGTCTCGCCCCTGCGCGACCGCGACGGCGGCTTCTTCCGCTACGCGACCCGGCAGGACTGGAGCGAGCCGCACTACGAGCGGATGCTCTACGACAACGCCCAGCTGCTCGACGTCGCCGCCCTGCTGCTGGGCCGCACCGGCACCTCCGACCGCACCGCGCTCACCGGGATCGCGGAGGGGATCGCCTCGTTCCTCATCAGCACACTGCAGCGCCCGAGCGGCGGCTTCGCCAGCGCCCAGGACTCCGGGAGCATCGTCGACGGCCGCCGCTCGGAGGGCGGCTACTACCTCGCCGAGGACCGCTCCGGCCTGGAGCCGCCCGCCCTCGACGAGAAGGTCGTGACCGGATGGAACGGGCTCGCGATCCAGGCGCTCGCCCGCGCCGGGCGCCTCCTCGGCCGCGCCGAGTGGATCGACGCCGCCCGCAGGGCCGCCGACTTCCTGCTCTCCCGCCACGTCGTCGACGGGGCCCTCGTCGTGCGCGCCTCGCTCGACGAGCGCGTCTCGGCGGCCCGGCCCGCGCTCGAGGACATCGGGATGCTCGCCGGCGGGCTCGTGCAGCTGGCGCTCGCCGACGGAGCACCGCGGTACGCCCTCGCCGCCCGCTCGCTGATCGACGGCGCGCTCGACGCCGCCGACGCGTGGCCGCCGTTCGCCCTGCCCGGCGGCGGCGATCCGGCGCTCGTCGCGCGCGGGCTGCTGCTGGCGGCCGATCCCTCCGAGGGCGCGTACCCCTCCGGCCTCTCGGCGACGGCCGGGGCAGCGCACGGGCTCTTCCTGCTCACAGGGGAGCGGCGCTACCGCGACGCGGCCGAGGCGGTCGTCGCCGCGGTGGCCCCCGGAGCCCTGCAGCAGCCGATGGGCTTCGGTGCGGCGCTCGCGCTCGCGTCGTCGCTGGCCGAGCCCGTGACGCAGCTGGTCGTGGTCGCTCCGGAGCCGGCGCCGCTGGCCGGTCTCGCGCGCGGCGCTCGGGCGACCGAGGTGGGCGTGCTCGCCCTGGTCACCGATCGCGCCGCCGCCGAGTGGTCGGACGCGGGCTTCGAGCTCTTCGAGGGCCGGACCTCCCGCGACGGCCTGCCGACCGCCTACTCCTGCGAGGCGTTCGTCTGCGCACTGCCGACGACCGACCTGCCGGAGCTCGTCAGGCGGCCGTGACCACCAGGGGCGCGTCCGGGTCGGCGGCCCACTCGTTCAGCGACCCGTCGTAGATCGCCACCTCGCTGACGCCGAGCAGCGTGAGGGCGAGCGCGTCCGCGGCCGCCGCGACGCCTCCTCCGCAGTACAGCACCACCCGCTCGGCGTCGAGCACGTCGCCGAAGAGCGCGCGCAGCCGGTCGTGCGGCAGGAGGGTGTTCGTCTCGCGGTCCACCAGCCGAGCGGCCGGCACGCTCCGGGAGCCGGGGATGTGGCCGCGGCGCGGACGCTGCCCGGCCTCGCCCGTGAACTCCTTGGGCGGCACCGCGCAGACGAGCGCCCCCGCCGCTTCTCCGCGGACCACCCGCTCGACCTCGGCCTTGTCGACCCAGAGCGGGCGCTCCTCGCGCACGGTGAGCCCGTCGCGCGGTATCGGAGCGACATGCCCCGTCTCGAGCGGGCGCGCCTCCTGCCGCCAGGCCGTCAGGCCGCCGTCGAGCACCGCCACGGAGTCGAGACCAGCGGTGCGCAGCAGCCACCAGAGCCGCGAGGCCCACTGGCCGACCGCGGAGTCGTAGACGACGACCACCGAGTCGTCGTCGATCCCCAGCGCGCCGACCGCCGCGGCGAACCGCTCGGGGTCGAGCCTCGTGAACGGATGCGGCGCCTCGCCGTCCGAGAGGTGCTCGAGCAGGTCCGCGAAGACGGCTCCGGGCACGTGCCCCTCGACGAGGTACTGGTCCTCGCCGGTGAGGTAGCGGTAGCGGCCGTCGAACGCGGGCACGAAGAGCACGCTCGCGTCGATGACGACGAGTCCGTCGCGGCCGAGCTGATCGGCCAGCCACTGCGTCGAGACGATCGGCCGGGCGAGGTAGGGGGAGCTGCTCACCCGGCCCACGGTAGGCGCCGGCCGTCGCGGCCGCACTCCCGCGCGTAACCCGGGTTCACCTCAGCACTCGATGACGTTGACCGCGAGGCCGCCCTCGCTCGTCTCCTTGTACTTCGAGGACATGTCGATGCCCGTCTGCCGCATCGTCTCGATCACCGTGTCGAGCGAGACCCGGTGCGTCCCGTCCCCGTGCAGCGCGAGCCGCGCGGCGCTGACCGCGGTCGACGCCGTGATGGCGTTCCGCTCGATGCAGGGGATCTGCACCAGTCCGCCGACCGGGTCGCAGGTGAGTCCGAGGTGGTGCTCCATCGCGATCTCAGCGGCGTTCTCGACCTGGCGGGGGCTCCCGCCCAGCACGGCGCAGAGGGCGCCCGCCGCCATCGCGCAGGCGGAGCCGACCTCGCCCTGACAGCCCGCCTCCGCTCCCGAGATCGAGGCGTTGGTCTTGCAGAGCGAGCCGATCGCCGTGGCGGTGAGGAGGAACTCCCGCAGCCCCGCGCGCCCAGCCCCGGGCACGAAGCGCAGGTAGTAGTGGCCGACAGCGGGGATGATGCCCGCCGCTCCGTTGGTCGGCGCCGTGACCACGCGCCCGCCCGCCGCGTTCTCCTCGTTGACGGCCAGCGCGAAGGCGTGCAGCCACTCCACGGACGTCGCCCGGGCGCGGTCGAGCGGGTCCTCCTCCAGCGCCTCGAGGCGCTCGCGCATCAGCGACGCGCGGCGCTGCACGGCGAGCCCGCCGGGGAGGACGCCCTCGGTGGCCAGGCCGTGCTCGACGCACGCGGCCATGGCGTCCCAGATCGCGTCGAGCCGGGCGTCGACGTCGAGGTCCGGATGCAGCGCCGCCTCGTTCGCCGCGGCGATCCCGGCGATGCCCGATCCGGTCCGCTCGCAGATCGCCAGCAGGTCCGAGCCCGAGACGAAGTGGTGCGGATGCGCCGCCAGCGCCGCGAGGTCGGCCCGCTCGCCCGCGCGCCGGATGAAGCCGCCGCCGATCGAGTAGTAGGTCTCCTCCCACTCCGGCAGCGCCTCCTCGCCGAGCCAGACGCTGAACGTGAGTGCGTTCGGGTGCTCCGGCAGGCGGGTCCGCGGCTCGAACGCGATGTCGTCGCTCGACATCGGCAGCGGCTGCTCGCCGGCCAGGAGGATCGACCCGTCGACGTCGAGGCGGCGCCAGGCTCCGCGCACCTCCTCGGGATCGCAGGTCTCGGGGTCGAGCCCCGCCAGGCCCGCGACCACCGCGTCGGGGGTGCCGTGGCCGATCCCGGTGGAGCCGAGGGACCCGTACAGGGTGCAGCCGATCCGGCTCACCCGGGGGAGGAGTCCTGCCGACCGCAGGCGGTCGGCGAGGGCGAGGGCGGCGCGCATCGGGCCGACGGTGTGCGAGCTCGACGGACCGATCCCCACGCTGAACAGGTCGAGAACGGAGACGTAGGCGCTCATGTCGAGAGACTACGCCGGGTGCGCGCGGACGGGGCGGGCGCCGATCGGCACCCGCCCCGTCACTCTCCGGCGGTCGGAACCGTCCGGCCCTGCGTCACTCCCAGCCGCAGTGCACGTGGTCGTCGTGGTCCGCATCGCCCGGCGCGAGGATCTCCGTCGCGCCCATCGCGGCGCACGCGTCCTTGACGGACTGGTAGTCGGCACCGTTCGCCACGAAGACGCCGTCGATGATCGGGATGTCCACCGCCGTCCCGCCGTAGTGCAGCGAGGTCGGGCTGTGGTCCTCTCCGGCGATGGAGGAGACCGAGAAGGAGTGCCCGTACTCGGTGTTCAGGCGCAGGATCCCGTCGAGCATCGCCGGGGAGAGCGTCGTGGAGGCTCCGCCGCCCTCGGCGGACGGGCTGGTCAGCGCCGGCCGGCCGGCCGCCGTGTCGCGGATGTTCGCGAGAGCGGTCGAGGCGGGGTCGTCCGAGGAGTCGTAGAGCTCGATCGCGGGGTTGTCGAGGATCGCCTGCGCGGTCGCCGCCGCGTCAGTGCCGGGCGGGGGAGTCGTGCCTCCGCCGCCGCCGGCGATCAGCGCCTTCCAAGTGGCCGGTCCGACGATGCCGTCGGCGGTCAGCCCGGCACCGCTCTGGAAGCTCTTCACGGCGGCGTCGGTGCCGGAGCCGAACGCCCCGTCGACCGCGATCGACGCGCCGTTCGCGTTGAGCTGGGTCTGCGCCGCGCTCACGGCGTCACCGGAATCGCCGCTCCGGACGGTCGTGGCCAGTGCGCCCCACGTCTCCCCGCCGATGATGCCGTCGGCGGCGAGGCCCTTCGCCGACTGGAACGCGGTGGTGGCGCTCGCCGTGCCCGCGCCGAACTCCCCGTCGACGGCGAGCGACTGTCCGGAGCCGCGCAGCAGGTACTGCGCGGTGGTCACGTCGTCGCCGCTGGATCCGGAGGAGAGCACGGGCCAGTCGGCCGCCTGCGCGCTCGTGGCGCCGCCGACGACGACGCCGACGGCGAGGAGCAGGGCGGTGAGGACGGCCAGGGCGCGGGCGCCCAGGCTCCGCGGCCGCTCCTCGACGATCGGGGTGGTGGTGGTCTCTGTCGTGATGCTCATGATCCTCATCCCTCGCTCTCGACGGCCTCGCGGGCCAGGGTCTCCCACTTCGCGTACGCGTCCGGGTAGGCCGAGACCTGCACCGTCTGCGCCGCCTCGGTCACGCTCATCGACTCCCAGCCCGGCACGTCCGTGAGGCCCGTGTTCCCGGTCGGGCTGTTCGCTGCTCCGTAGAAGGCCCGCGACGCGAACACCGGGTTGACGAGGTCGGCCGCGTCGCCCCAGCCGGTCGACGGCCGCTGCTGGAAGAGGCCGACCGAGTCGCGGTCGCCGCCCTCGAGGTTCCGCAGCCGCGACTCCTGCATGGCCGTCGCGATCGCGATGACCCAGCCGTACTCGGGCACACCGGCGGTCTTCCCCTCGGCGATGATCGTGCGCACGTTCGCGAGCTGCTCCTCGCTGAGGGACGCGAACGTCTCGCCGGGCTGACCCGGATCGGGGGTCGTGCCCGAGCCCGAGCCGACGAGCGACTGCCAGGTCTGCGGACCGGCGACGCCGTCGACCGAGAGCCCGGCCTCCGCCTGGAAGGCCTCCACCGCCGAGGCGGTCGCCGGCCCGAACGCGCCGTCGACGCCGAGCCCGGCGCCGGTCTTGTTCAGCTGCACCTGCAGCGCGGTGACGGCCTCGCCGCTGTCCCCGGAGGAGAGCGTCGTGATCAGCGCGGACCAGGTCTGCTCGCCCACGATCCCGTCGGACGAGAGGCCGCGCTCGCTCTGGAACGCCCGCACCGCCTCGGCCGTCGCGGGGCCGAAGACGCCGTCGGCGTCGACCGGATGCCCGGCCGCGGTGAGCAGGTGCTGCACCGTGCGCGCGTTGGCGCTGTTCTCGCCCTCGGCCACGACGCTCCACGCGGCGGCCGCGACCTGCGCCGTACTGGTCGCCGCCGCCGGGGCGGCGACGGCGGGGGTGGCGGCGATCGGGCCGAGCGCGAGCGCGCCGCAGGCGGCGCCGGCGATCAGGAGGCGCCTGCCGCGGTGCGGGGGCCTCGGCCGCGACGCTGCGCTCGCCGCCGATCCCGTTGTGCTGGGTGTGAAGGTCGTGTTCCTCATCGTCCGTCCAGTTCCTCGATGCCGCGAGCGGCTCGATCGTTGTCCGATCCCGGAGAGTCCGTTCTCCCTTGCACCTCCTGCCTACTCGCCTCCACGGCGCCGCACGGAGGATCGGAGGGGCCGTCCAGAGACCCTCCACGCGATGCGGAGGCGAATCCGTCGCGCGGGGGAGGCGGCGCGCCGACGCGGAGGAGGACCCTCCTCCCCGCCGCGGAGGGCGCGACACGCCCGGGTTGCACAGGTCTCGCCCGCGCTGCTACGGTCGCCGAGCGCGCCGCCGGAGCGCGCACCCCCGACGCCTGGAAGGAGCAGTCGCATGACCACGAGACTGCTCGTCGCCGACCGCACGGTCGCCGCGTCCCGCGAACACACGCTGCCCCTCTCGGGCGAGCGCCTCAGCGCGAAGAACCTCCAGCCCGGCGTCCTCCGGCTCTCCTAGGCAGCTGCCCAGGCCCCGGACGACACCGGTTCGGGGCCCCACCGCTCCCGCACTCCTCTGCAGAGGAGGCGGCGCGTGCACGGCTCGCGGCATCCCGCCGTCCCGAACGCGTCTCCCCCTTATCCCGGCGACCGCCGGGCCTTCACGAGAGGAAGGACCATGCAGAAGACCAGCACCATGCAGAAGATCGGCGACCGCCTCGTCTCCTGGGCGAGCATCCTCGACGACAACGCACGGGAGCAGGCGCTCACCGCGTCGCGGATGCCGTTCGTGTTCCCGCACCTGGCGCTCATGCCCGACGCGCACCTCGGGCGCGGCGCGACCGTGGGGTCGGTCATCCCGACCCTCGGCGCGATCATCCCCGCGGCCGTCGGAGTCGACATCGGCTGCGGCGTGATCGCCGTGCGCACCGGGTTCACGCGCGACGACCTGACCGGCCGCGACCTCGCGGGCACTCCGCGAGCAGATCGAGCGCGCCGTTCCGCTCTCGGCGGGCGCCGCTAATCGCAAGGTCGTCGCGACCGCCGAGCCGCGCGTCGCGGAGCTCGCCGCACTCGCCGAGGCGGCGGGCTTCGACCCGGCGCACTACTCGAAGCACTGGAGGCTGCAGCTGGGCACGCTCGGCAGCGGCAACCACTTCATCGAGGTGAGCAGCGACGAGACCGGAGCCGTCTGGCTGTTCCTGCACTCCGGCTCCCGCGGTGTGGGCAACCGGATCGCCGGCGAGCACATCCGGATCGCCCGCGACTACTGCGCGCGCCACTGGATCACGCTGCCCGACCCCGACCTCGCCTACCTCGTGGAGGGCACGGCGGAGTTCGACCGGTACATCGCCGAGCTCCGTTGGGCGCAGACGTACGCGCTGCTGAACCGCGAGGAGATGATGGACCGGGTCGTCCGGCAGCTCTCCGAGTGGATCGGCGCGCCGGTCGAGGAGGTGGAGCGGATCAACTGCCACCACAATTTCACCGAGCAGGAGCGCCACTTCGGCCGCGACGTCTGGGTGAGCCGGAAGGGCGCGATCCAGGCCGACGCCGGGCGTCCGGGGCTCATCCCCGGCTCGATGGGCACCGCCTCGTACGTGGTGGTCGGTCGGGGGAACGCGATGTCGCTCGACTCGTCCCCGCACGGAGCCGGCCGCGAGTACTCGCGGGCGGCGGCGCGGCGGACCTTCACGCACGACCAGTTGCGCGAGGCCATGACGGGGATCGAGTACCGCGACACGGACGCGTTCCTCGACGAGATCCCGGCGGCCTACAAGCCGATCGACCGGGTGATGGCCGACGCCGCCGACCTCGTCGAGGTGCGGCACACGCTGCGCCAGCTGGTGAACGTCAAGGGCGACTGAGAGGGCGACTGAGAGGGACGGGCCGGTCGGGGATTCCCCGGCCGGCCCGTCGTCTCAGCGGATCGTCTTGCGTGCGGTGATCTGCCCGGTGTCGAAGCCGAGCAGGTGCAGTCCGCCGTGGAAGCGGGCGTGCTCGACCTTGATGCAGCGGTCCATGACCACGGTCAGGCCCTTCGACTCGCCGTACTCGGCAGCCTCCTGATTCCAGATGCCCAGCTGCACCCAGACCGTCGGGGCGCCGATGGCGACGACGTCGTCGATCACCGAGGGGATGTCGCTCGCCTTGCGGAACACGTCGACGATGTCGGGCACGACGGGCAGGTCGGCGAGGCTCTTGTAGACCGGCTGTCCGAGGATCTCGGTGGCGTTGGGGTTCACGAAGAACAGCTCGTAGTCGCTCGACTGCTGCAGGTAGGTCGAGACGAAGTACGACGAGCGCGCCGGGTTCGGCGAGGCGCCCACGATCGCGACCGTCTTGGCGCGGCGGAGGATGTCGAGGCGCTGCTTCGCGTCCGGGCCGACCCAGGTGCGCTGCGAGCGCAGCATCTTCGCCAGCGGCGAGTTGGTCGGGACGGAGCAGCTGAGCCCGTTGGACAGCTGGACGACGGTGCCGGTGTCGCTCATCGGTCAGACCTCCACGGTGGGGGAGAGGAGGGTCGCGGAGGCGTCCTCCGGGAGCTCGCTCGGCGCGTCCGGCGTGCCGTGCTTCTCGACCGCCGCCGTGAGCGCCTGATCGAGGTCGTAGATGATGTCGTCGGCGTCCTCGATGCCCACCGAGAGGCGGACGAGGCCCGGCAGCACGCCCGCGTCGAGCAGCTGCTGCTCGGTGAGCTGGGCGTGCGTCGTCGAGGCGGGGTGGATGACCAGCGTCTTCGCGTCGCCGATGTTGGCGAGGTGGCTGGCGAGGTCGACCGACTCGATGAAGGTCTGGCCGACCGCGCGGCCGCCCTTCACGACGAAGCTGAAGACCGAGCCCGGCCCCTTCGGCAGGTACTTCTGCGCGCGCTCGTGGTGCGGGTGCGCGGGCAGGCCGGCCCAGTAGACGGCCTCGATGCGCGGGTCGGCGTCGAGCCACTCCGCCACGCGGCGCGCGTTGTCGACGTGGGCCTGGATCCGGTACGGCAGCGTCTCGACGCCCTGGGCGAGCAGGAACGCGGAGTGGGGAGCGAGGACCGGCCCGATGTCGCGCAGCTGCTCGGCGCGCAGGCGGGTGAGGAACCCGTACTCGCCGAAGTTGCCGTCCCACGAGAGGTCGCCGTAGGAGGCGACGGAGTCGTGCAGCAGCGGGAACTTCTCGTGCGAGTAGTGGAAGCGGCCCGACTCGACGACGACGCCGCCGAGCGTGGTGCCGTGGCCGCCGAGGAACTTGGTGGCCGAGTGGATGACGATGTCGGCGCCCCACTCGATCGGGCGCACCAGATAAGGAGTCGCCACGGTCGAGTCGATGACGAGCGGGATGCCCGCGGCGTGCGCGACGGCCGCGAGGCCCTCGATGTCGGCGATCTCGCCGGACGGGTTCGCGATGGTCTCGGCGTAGAGGACCTTGGTCTTCTCGGTGATCGCCGCCGCGTAGTCGGCCGGATCGCTCGACTGCACGAAGGTCGTCTCGACCCCGAAGCGGCGCAGGGTCACGTCGAGCTGCGTGATGGACCCGCCGTAGAGGTTGGCGGAGGAGACGACGTGATCGCCCGAGCCGACGAGGGCCGCGAAGACGATGAACTGCGCCGAGAGGCCCGACGCGGTGGCGACGGCGCCGAGGCCGCCCTCGAGGCTCGCGACGCGCTCCTCGAACGAGGCGACAGTGGGGTTGGACAGGCGCGAGTAGACGTTGCCGTACTTCTGCAGCGCGAAGCGCGCCGCGGCGTCGGCGGTGTCGTCGAAGACGAACGCGCTGGTCTGGTAGATCGGCAGCGCGCGCGCACCGGTCACCGGGTCGGGGATGTTGCCCGCGTGGATTGCACGCGTCTTGAAGCCGTACTCGCGATCTGCCATGCGATCGACGTTACCGTCGCCCTCCGACAGCGCGGCGCGTGAGCTGTCGCAGTCCGTAACAGTCCCAGGATCAGACCGTCGCGTGCACCGCCGCCAGCGCCATCGCGGCGATCGCGAACCACGACCCGAGCGCCACGACGAGCGCCCGCCAGCCGGTCGTCACGAGCGCGCGCAGCCGCACGCCGGTGCCGAGGGCGAACAGCGCCGCCGCGAGCAGCCAGGTCTGGGCGGTGTCGGCCCCCGCGAGCAGCCCCTCCGGCAGCGGCACCCAGGTGCGCACGAGCACGGCCGCGAGGAAGCCGACCACGAACAGCGGCACGATCGCGGGCCGCGGTCCGGCGTCCGCGCCGCCCCGCCGCGTCACGGCCGCGGCGATCGCGACCATCGGCGCCAGCATCACCACGCGCGTCAGCTTGACGACGACCGCGATAGCGAGGGCCGACGCGCCCGCGACCTGCGCCGTCGCGACGACCTGGCCGACGTCGTGCACCGACGCTCCCACCCAGTGCCCGAACTGCTCGGCCGACAGGCCCAGCGGATGCTGCAGCGCCGGCAGCACGGCGATCGCGAGCGTCCCGCAGAGGGTCACCAGCGCGACCGGCACGGCCTGCTCCGACTCCTTCGCCCGCGTCGCTCCGGCCATCGCGCCTATGGCGGAGGCGCCGCAGATCGAGAACCCGGCGGCCAGCAGCAGGGGCTCCCGGCCGGGCAGTCCGAGCGCCCGCCCGAGCGCCCAGGTGAGCGCGAAGGTCGCCAGCACGATGCCCACCACCACGAGGATCGCCGCCCAACCCAGCGCCGCGATGTCCACGAGCGAGAGCTTCAGCCCCAGCAGCACGATCCCGGTGCGCATGAGGGTCCGCGACGAGAACTTGAGCCCCGGCGACAGCGCACCGCCCAGCGCCGGACGGGCCGCCGGCACCTGGGCTACCACGATCCCGAGCGCGACGGCGGCCGTCAGCATCGGCACCGCCGGCACGAGGGCGTGCACGACGGCCGCGAGCACCGCGGCGGCCGCGCAGACCGCGACTCCGGGACCGAGACGCCCGATCAGACCCACGACGGGAGCCACATGTGCGCCTGCCAGAAGGCGAACGAGGTCTGCTGCCCGGTCCAGACGGGGTAGAAGAAGGCGGTGAGCGCGGCGGCGAGCACGACGAATCCGAGCACGAGGACGATCCCGCGGGTCCGCTTGCGGACGGGGTCCTGCGGCGAGCCCATCACGATCCCCGCCGTCATCGCGAGCGCGAGCATCATGTACGGCTGGAACACGACGCAGTAGAACTGGAAGACCGTGCGGTCCAGGTACAGCATCCACGGCAGGTAGCCCGCGACGATGCCCATCAGCACGAAGCCCGCGCGCCACTCCCGGTACCGCGCGAGGCGGTAGAGCAGGTAGAGCAGCGCCGCGACTCCGGCGTACCAGATCAGCGGATTCGCGACCGAGGTGATCGCCTCGGCGCAGCGCACCGCGGTGCAGCCGTCGACGCCCTCGGCGCTGTCGACGAAGTACATGCTGGTCGGCCGGCTCATCAGCAGCCAGGTCAGCGGGTTCGCCTCGTAGGGGTGCGTGGCGCGCAGGTTGATCGAGTAGTCGTACATCTGCACGTGGTAGTGCCAGAGGCTCTGCGCCCAGTCGGGCACCCACGCCAACGCACCGGTCCAGGCGTTGCCCGGGGCCTCCGTCGCCCACTGCCGGGCCCAGCCGCCGGAAGTCCTGAGCCAGCCGGTCCAGGTGAGGAGGTACGCGACGAGCGCGATCGGCACGACCAGGAGGAAGGACACCGGGCCCTGCTTGAGCACGGCTCCGCTGCCCCAGAAGGGGACGCCCGCGCGGCGGCGCATCAGCGCGTCGACCACGACGAGGTAGACGCCGTAGGCCGCCAGGAAGTAGATCCCGGTCCACTTCACGCCGGCCGCGAGACCGAAGACGAAGCCCGCGACCAGGAGCCACGGCCGCCACCAGAGCACCGGTCCCCAGCTGGGCAGGGCCCCCGCGGCGACCTTCTCGGCGAGCCGCAGCTCCGCCCAGCGGCGGTCGAGCAGCACGGCCGTCACGCCGCACAGCGCGACGAACATGAGGATCCCGTCGAGCAGCGAGACGCGCGACATGACGATCGCGTGGCCGTCGAGCGCGAGGAAGAGGCCCGCGAGCGAGGCGATCAGCGTCGAGCGGAAGAGCAGCCGGCCGACGACGATGACGAGCGCGACCGCGAGGATCCCGACGACCGCCGTCGAGATCCGCCAGCCGACGCTGTCGTCGGCGCCGAACGCGCCCATCCCGAGTCCGATGATCCACTTGCCCAGCGGCGGGTGCACGACGAACGACGGCGCTCCCGTGAACGTGTCCACGTCGCCGGCCGCGAAGCCCGGGTCGGGATCCTCCGGCCACGCGCCCTCGAAGCCGAGGTTCCAGAGCGTCCAGGCGTCCTTCACGTAGAAGGTCTCGTCGAACACGAGGGAGCGCGGGTGCCCGAGGTTCCACAGCCGCAGCACGGCGGCGAGCACGACCACGGCGATCGGCAGGCCGAGGTCCCAGATCCGCCGACGGAGGGGAGTGGGGGTCAGCCGCGCGAACACGTCGTCGAACCAGGAGCCGCGCGGTACGTCCGGCTGCGGCTCGCGCACCCGCGGTGCCGCGGCGACGTCCTCGGCCGGCTCGACGGGAACCGACCGGGTCGCTCCGGCGGAGTCGAGGAGCAGGTCGTCGAAGTCGCGCTGCGGTCGGTCCGTCACCCGGCCATGCTAACGGGGCGTCACGGCACCACGACCGCCCGCCCGCACGCCTCCTCCGAGGGTCGCCCACCGATCGGGGCTGGGAGACTGGCCGCATGATCATCCTCGCGGGCACGCCCATCGGAAACCTCGGCGACGCCTCCCGGCGGCTCGTGGAGGCGCTCTCGACCGCGCAGCACGTCGCCGCCGAGGACACCCGCGTCACGATCCAGCTGCTGCGGGCGCTCGGCATCGAGAACAGGCCGACCCTCTACGCGCTGCACGACCACAACGAGCGCCAGCGGGCGGCCGAGCTGGTCGAGCTCGCCCGCGACCAGGACCTGCTCGTGCTCAGCGACGCCGGCATGCCCACCGTGTCCGATCCGGGCTACCACCTCGTCGAGACGGCGGTCGCGGCCGGAGTCGCGGTCACGGCGCTCCCCGGTCCCTCGGCCGTGCTGATGGCGCTCGCCGTCTCCGGGCTGCCGACCGACAGGTTCAGCTTCGAGGGCTTCCTGCCGCGCAAGCACGGCGAGCGGGCCTCGACCTTCCGCTCCCTCGTCGACGAGCGCCGCACCATGGTGTTCTTCGAGTCGCCGCACCGCATCGGCGACGCCCTCGCCGACCTGGTCGAGGCGATGGGGCCGGAGCGCCGGGTCGTGGTGTGCCGCGAGCTGACGAAGATGTTCGAGGAGGTGCGCCGGGGCACGGCGGCCGAGCTCGCCGAGTGGGCGGCCGGCGGGCTCCGCGGCGAGATCTGCCTGGTCGTGCAGGGCGCTCCGGAGCGGGAGGCGTCGCAGGAGGACGCGCTCGCCGACGTCCTCGCGCGGGTCGCCGCCGGAGCGCGGCTCAAGGAGGCGTCGGCCGAGGTCGCCGAGCGCACCGGCCTCTCGCGACGCGAGCTCTACGAGGCGGCGCTGGCGTCGCGCCGCGGCTGAGCTCCTCCGCCTCGTCGCACGGCGGAGCCGGGGCCTCGTCACACAGGAGGAGCGGCACCGCGCGGTGAATAGGATGGTCGCCATGTCCGACGGCGCCTCCTTCTATCTCACGACCCCGATCTTCTACGTCAACGACGTCCCCCACATCGGGCACGCGTACACGGAGGTCGCGGCGGACGTGCTGACCCGCTGGCACCGTCAGGCCGGCGACGACACGTGGCTGCTCACCGGCACCGACGAGCACGGGCAGAAGATCCTGCGCACCGCGACGGCGAACGGCACGACTCCGCAGGAGTGGGCTGACCGCCTGGTCGAGACCGCGTGGCAGCCCCTCCTGAGCACCATCGACATCGCCAACGACGACTTCATCCGCACCACGGACGAGCGGCACGAGGTCAACGTGCAGAAGTTCCTCCAGAAGCTCTACGACGGCGGCGCGATCTACACGGGCGAGTACGAGGGCTACTACTGCGTCGGCTGCGAGGAGTACAAGCAGCTCTCGGACCTCGACGAGGGCACCGGCGACTACGAGGGCCAGTACGTCTGCAAGATCCACTCCAAGCCGGTCGAGCTGCTCAGCGAGAAGAACTATTTCTTCAAGATGAGCGAGTACACCGAGCGCCTGCTCGCGCTCTACGAGGAGCGCCCGGACTTCGTGCAGCCGGAGTCGGCCCGCAACGAGGTCGTCAGCTTCGTGCGCCAGGGCCTCGCCGACCTCTCGATCTCGCGCTCGAGCTTCGACTGGGGCGTGAAGGTCCCGTGGGACGACTCGCACGTCGTCTACGTCTGGTTCGACGCCCTGCTCAACTACGTCACCGCCGTCGGCTACGGCCAGGATGACGAGGAGTTCGCCCGCCGCTGGCCGGCGACCCACATCGTCGGCAAGGACATCCTCCGCTTCCACGCGGTGATCTGGCCCGCGATGCTGATGGCCGCAGGGCTCGACGTGCCCAAGCAGGTCTTCGGCCACGGCTGGCTGCTGGTCGGCGGCGAGAAGATGTCGAAGTCGAAGCTCACCGGCATCGCGCCCGAGCAGATCACCGACACCTTCGGCTCCGACGCGTTCCGCTACTACTTCATGCGCGCGATCACGTTCGGCCAGGACGGCTCGTTCTCGTGGGAGGATCTCTCGGCGCGCTACCAGGCCGAGCTGGCGAACGGATTCGGCAACCTCGCCTCGCGCGTGATCGCCATGCTCAACCGCTACTACGACGGCGTCGTGCCCGGGCCCGGAGTCGCCACCGAGGCGGAGGAGCGCGTGCAGCGCACCGTCGCCGCAGCGGCCGCCACGGCCGACGCGGCGATCGACGCCCTGGCCATCCACGACGCGATCACCGCGGTGTGGACCATCGTCGACGAGCTGAACGGCTACATCACCGAGCAGGAGCCGTGGGCGCTCGCCAAGAACGACGCCGACCGCGAGCGGCTCGGCACGGTCCTCTACACGGCGACGGAGGGGCTGCGCGCCCTCGCCGTGCTGCTCTCGCCGGTCGTGCCCCGCGCGACCGCGAAGCTGTGGACGGCGCTCGGCGTCGAGGAGTCCCTCGGCTCCCTCGCGGCGCAGCCGATCCGCGAGGCCGGCGACTGGGGCCGCCTGCCCGTCGGCACGACGGTCGGCACCCTCGAAGCCCTCTTCCCCCGCATCGAGACCCCGGCGAGCTGACCGCCCGGGCCCTCCCTCTGCTGATCGAGTAGCCCGCGGAGCGGGCA
>NZ_LMNR01000002.1:291097-291214 GCF_001423045.1 Rathayibacter sp. Leaf296 | reverse complement strand
GAGATCCCCGATGTCTGGAGTCGGTGGGTCTCGATACGCCCCTGTGGGGCTACTCGACCAGCACGGGGTGCGACGGCTGCGTTGCGCTTGCTGATCGAGTAGCCCGCGGAGCGGGCG
>NZ_LMNR01000002.1:117273-291029 GCF_001423045.1 Rathayibacter sp. Leaf296 | reverse complement strand
GAGATCCCCGATGTCTGGAGTCGGTGGGTCTCGATACGCCCCTGTGGGGCTACTCGACCAGCAGCGGGCTCGGGATCCCCCCCCACCCCGAACGCGGGCCGTCCGGGCCCTCCCGGTAGCCTGGAGCGCATGACCGACAGCCAGCACGTCCGCGCCCGCGAGAACACCTCCGGCCGCGACCTGACGTACCCTCCGCTGCCCGAGGCCCTCGTGGTCCCCGTCTACGACAACCACACCCACTTGGAAATCGCCGACGGCCTCGAGCCGCTCGACTACCGCGAGCAGCTCGACCGCGCCTCCACCGTCGGCGTCCGCGGGGTCGTCCAGGTCGGCACCGATGTGGCGACCAGCCGCTGGTCGGCCGAGATGGCCGCCTCCGAGCCGCGCATGCTCGCCGCCGTCGCGATCCACCCCAACGAGGCCCCCGAGCTCGACGCCCGGGGCGAGCTCGACGACGCCCTCGCCGTGATCGCCGAGCTCGCGACCCAGCCGCGCGTGCGGGCCGTCGGCGAGACGGGTCTCGATTACTTCCGCACGGGCGAGAGCGGCCGCGGAGCGCAGCAGCGCTCGTTCGAGGAGCACATCCGCATCGCGAAGGAGGCGGGCATCGCGCTGCAGATCCACGACCGCGACGCGCACCGCGAGGTGATGGAGACGCTCCGCCGGGTCGGCGCCCCCGAGCGCACCGTCTTCCACTGTTTCTCCGGCGACGCCGAGATGGCCCGGATGTGCGCGGAGGAGGGCTGGTACCTCTCCTTCGCCGGCAACGTGACCTTCAAGAACGCGGAGCCGCTCCGCGAGGCGCTCGCCGTCACTCCGCGGCACCTGATCCTCGTCGAGACGGACGCGCCGTTCCTCACTCCGATGCCGCTGCGCGGGCGCCCCAACGCCCCCTACCTCCTCCCGCACACCCTGCGCGCGATGGCCGCGCACCTCGAGACCGACGTGGGACACCTCGCCGCGACGATCGCGTCGAACACCGAGCAGGTCTACGGCGAGTGGGGCGGCGAGGTCGGGTCGGAGCCGACGGAGCCGGTGGGACAGCTCGCATGAGCGGCCGTCACGCGGCCGAGGTCGAGGCGGCGTCCGTCCCGCGCCTGCTCGGCCCCGCCGAGATCCGCGACCTCGCGCAGCTGCTCGACGTCACTCCGACCAAGAAGCTCGGCCAGAACTTCGTGCACGACGCCAACACCGTGCGCCGCATCGTCAAGCTCGCCGGAGTGCGGGCGGGCGAGACGGTCGTCGAGATCGGCCCGGGACTGGGCTCGCTGACGCTGGGCCTGCTCGAGGCGGGCGCGCAGGTCGTCGCCGTCGAGATCGACGGGCGCCTCGCCGAGCAGCTGCCGCGCACGGTGGAGCTGATGGCTCCCGGTGCCGAGCTGCACGTCGTGCACGCCGACGCGATGAAGGTGCTCGATCTTCCGGGCGGGCCCGTGCGGCTGGTCGCGAACCTCCCGTACAACATCTCGGTGCCGGTGCTGCTGCACTTCCTCGAGCACTTCCCGAGCATCCGCTCCGGCGTCGTGATGGTGCAGTCCGAGGTCGGCCTCCGCCTCGCCGCGGGTCCCGGCTCGAAGGTCTACGGCGGGCCGAGCGTCAAGGCGGCGTGGTTCGGCTCGTTCTCGACCGGCGGCACCGTCTCGCGGCAGATCTTCTGGCCCGTCCCCAACGTCGACAGCGTGCTCGTGTCGTTCCAGCGCGGCGAGGAGCCGGGTGACGAGGCCCTGCGCCGAGCCGTCTTCGCCGTCGTCGACGCGGCGTTCGCCCAGCGGAGGAAGATGCTGCGGCAGTCGCTCGCCACGCTCTTCGGCGACAGTGCTGCGGCGATCACCGCCCTCGAGTCCGCGGGCGTCCCGCAGACCGCGCGGGGCGAGGAGCTGACCGTCGAGTCCTTCGTCGCGCTGGGCCGGACCCTGGATCCGGCACTCGTGCCGACCCGGGGCGGGGTGCTGCCCGAATCGGGCTCGGACGACCCCGACGAGGACGGCTCGGACCGGGACGAGGGCCCCTCCGCCACCCTGTAGCTTGGAGGCATGGCTGCTCGCGCGACGTCGACCGTGGTCCACGCGCGGGCTCCCGGCAAGATCAACGTCTTCCTCAAAGTGGGGGCGGTCCGCGACGACGGCTACCACGAGCTGGCCACCGCGTTCCAGTCGCTGTCGCTCTACGAGGACGTGCGCGCCAGCGCCGCGCCGGATTTCTCGGTCGCCTTCTCCGGCTCGATCGACACGTCCGGCCTCGCGGTCGACGGCAGCAACCTCGCCATCAAGGCCGCGAGAGCGCTCGCTCGGGCCACGGGGTACCGCCGGGGCGTGCATCTCGAGATCGAGAAGAACGTCCCGATCGCGGGCGGCATGGGCGGCGGATCGGCGGACGCCGCCGCCACGCTCCTCGCCTGCGACGCGCTCTGGGGCACGGCGTGCACCCGCGAGCAGCTGTTGGGCATCGCCGCGAGCCTGGGCGCGGACGTGCCCTTCGCCTTCACCGGCGGCACCGCGATCGGAGTGGGCCGTGGCGACGAGCTGAGCCCGGCCCTGGCCAAGGGCCGGTTCGAGTGGGTCCTCGTGCTCTCGGAGCAGGGGTTGTCGACCCCCGAGGTCTACAGCGAGCTCGACCGGCACCGCGAGCGCCACCTGCACGACTTCCGCCCCATCTCGGCGTCGCCGTCCGTCGACCCGAACGTGCTGCAGGCGCTCCGGGCGGGCGACGCGGCGATGCTCGCCGACGCGATGCACAACGACCTGCAGGCGCCGGCGCTGCACCTGCAGCCGGGACTCGCGCGGATCCTCGAGCGCGGCGAGCAGAGCGGAGCTCTCGGCGGCCTCGTGTCCGGCTCCGGCCCCACCGTCGCGTTCCTCGCCGCCGACGCGGATGTGGCGCTCGAGCTCCAGCTGGAGCTGACGACGGCGCGCTACAAGGCGGTCCGCGTGACCGGACCGGTCCATGGAGCGCGCCTGCTCTCGATCTGACGATCGGCGCCCCAGCCCGCACTCCGGGCGGTGGCTTAGAGTGCGGCCATGCCCCCCAGAAGAGCCGCACTGCTCGCGATCCTCACGGGGATCGTCGCCGCCGCCGTCGCCCTCGCGAGCGCCGAGCTCGTGGCCGTGTTCACCGGCGCGGGAGGCGGTCCGCTCGTCGCGGTCGGCGGCTTCGTGATCGACATCGTGCCCGCCGGGGTGAAGGACGCGACCATCGCACTGTTCGGCACCGGGGACAAGCTCGTCCTCCTCCTGTCGCTGGCCCTCGCCGTCGCGCTGCTCGCGATCGCCGCGGGACTGCTGGAGTTCCGCCGTCCGCCGTTAGGGGCCCTGCTGCTGGTCGTGGTCGCGGGCCTGGGCGCGCTGGCCGCGGTGACGCGGGAGGGCGCGACCGGCCTGGCCGCGGCTCCGAGCATCGTCGGGATGGTCGCGGGAGCCCTGGTTCTCCGCACTTCGGCGGCCCGGCTGCGCGGCTGGGAGCAGGAGCCCGCGCGGGGCGGGACCGACCGCCGCTCGTTCCTCCGCCTCGTGGGCGTCGCGGGTGCCGCGGCCGTCGTCGTGGGCGTCGGGGCGCGGATGGCGACCGCCGCGTCGGCCGCCGTCACTGCGGTGCGCGAGGCCGTGGCGCTGCCGCGCGCCGCCGCATCCGCTCCGCCCGTCACTCCGACGGCCGTGCTCGACGACGTCGAGGGGATCAGCTCCTTCGTCACCCCGAACGCCGAGTTCTACCGCATCGACACCGCGCTCTCGGTGCCCTCCGTCGACCCGGCCGAGTGGTCGCTCCGGATCCACGGCATGGTGGAGGAGGAGATCGAGCTGACCTGGGACGAGCTGCTCGCGCTGCCGCTCGAGGAGCACCTGGTCACGCTGTCCTGCGTGTCGAACGAGGTCGGTGGCGACCTGATCGGCACGGCGCTCTGGCTCGGCTACCCGATCCGCGAGCTGCTGGCCCGGGCCCGCCCGACGGCGGGCGCCGACATGGTGCTCTCGCGCAGCATCGACGGCTTCACCGCGTCCAGCCCGCTGGACGTGCTGCAGGACGAGGGCCGCGCGAGCATCCTCGCCGTGGGCATGAACGGCGAGCCGCTGCCGCTCGAGCACGGCTTCCCGGTGCGGATGGTCGTGCCCGGCCTCTACGGCTACGTCTCCGCGACGAAGTGGGTCACCGAGCTCGAGGTCACGACCTTCGCCGACGACCTCGCCTACTGGTCGACGCGCGGTTGGAGCGAGCGCGGGCCGATCAAGGTCGAGTCGCGGATCGACGTGCCCCGGCAGGGCCAGGCGGTCTCGGCGGGCACCGTCGCCGTCGCCGGAGTCGCCTGGGCGCCGCACACGGGCATCTCGAAGGTCGAGGTCCAGGTCGACGGAGGGGAGTGGCGCGAGGCCCGCCTCGCCGAGGCTGTCACCGCCGACACCTGGATCCAGTGGGTGCTCGAGTGGGACGCCACGCCCGGCGACCACGTGCTGACCGTCCGGGCCACCGACTCCGAGGGACTGGTGCAGACCGCCGACGAGGCGCGTCCGGCGCCCGACGGAGCGACCGGCCACCACCGCCGAACGACCGCGGTCGCCTGACCGCGGAGCCCCGCGGAAAAAGGGGACGGTCGAACCGGGCAGGGGGGAGCCCCGTAAAATCGATCCCTATGGCACATCTCCTGGGCGCTGAGGCGCTGCGACTCGAGTACCCGACGCGGGTCATCTTCGACGACGTCTCGCTCGGCATCGAGGAGGGCGACCGCATCGGGATCGTCGGCCGCAACGGCGACGGCAAGTCGACCCTCCTTCGGCTGCTCGCGCAGCGCATCGAGCCGGACTCCGGCCGGGTCACCCACCGCCGCGGCGTCACCCTCGGCATGCTCGACCAGGCCGACACGGTCGACGAGGACCTGACGGTCGCGCAGGCGGTCGTCGGCGGCCTCGAGGAGCACGAGTGGGCGGGAGACGCGCGCACCCGCGACGTGATCGCCGGGCTGCTCCGCGACGTGCCGTGGGACGGCGTCGTCGGCTCCCTCTCGGGCGGGCAGCGCCGCCGCGTCGCGCTCGCGAAGCTGCTGGTCGGCGACTGGGACGTCGTGTTCCTCGACGAGCCCACCAACCACCTCGACGTCGAGGGCATCGCCTGGCTCGCCGAGCACCTCAAGCGCCGCTGGGCCACCGCCTCCGGCGGACTCGCCGTCGTGACCCACGACCGGTGGTTCCTCGACGAGATCTGCACCGCCACCTGGGAGGTGCACGACCGCCTCGTCGAGCCCTTCGAGGGCGGCTACGCGGCGTACATCCTGCAGCGCGTCGAGCGCGACCGGATGGCGACCACGATGGAGGCCAAGCGGCAGAACCTGATGAAGAAGGAGCTCGCGTGGCTGCGCCGCGGAGCCCCCGCCCGCACCGCGAAGCCCAAGTTCCGCATCGACGCCGCCAATCAGCTGATCGAGGACGAGCCTCCCGTGCGCGACTCCGTCTCGCTGTCGCAGCTCGCGGTCTCGCGGCTGGGCAAGGACGTCGTCGACCTGCTCGACGTGACCGTGCGCTACGGCGAGCGGACGGTGCTCAACCGCATCGAGTGGCGCATCGCCCCGGGCGAGCGCACCGGCATCCTCGGCGTGAACGGCGCCGGCAAGTCGACCCTCCTGGGCCTGGTCGCCGGCAGCGTGCAGCCCACGAGCGGCAAGGTGAAGCGCGGCACCACGGTGCGGGTCGCGATCCTCGACCAGCAGCTGCGGGAGCTGACCGAGGTGCAGGACCAGCCGGTCCGCGAGATCATCGCCCAGCAGCGCACCAGCTACTCGATCGGCGGCAAGGACATGACGCCCGGGCAGCTGCTCGAGCGGCTCGGCTTCTCGAGCGCTCAGCTGTCGACGCCGGTCAAGGACCTCTCGGGAGGCCAGCGCCGGCGCCTGCAGCTCCTGCTGATCCTGCTCAGTGAGCCGAACGTGCTGATCCTCGACGAGCCCACCAACGATCTCGACACCGACATGCTCGCCGCGATCGAGGACCTGCTCGACTCCTGGCCCGGCACGCTGCTCGTCGTCTCGCACGACCGGTACCTGCTCGAGCGGGTCACCGACCAGCAGTACGCGGTGCTCGAGGGCGCGTTCCGGCACTTGCCCGGAGGTGTGGAGCAGTACCTGGAGCTGCGCCGCGCGCTCGAGAAGGCGGGACCGGCGGCCCTGTCCTCCTCAGGCTCCGCCGCACCCTCCGGACTCGGCGGCGCCGAGCGGCGCACCGCCGAGAAGGAGGTGTCGGCGATCGACCGGCGCCTGCACAAGCTGACCCAGCTGACGAAGACCGTGCACGAGAAGATGGCGACGCACGACCAGGACGACTACGACGGCATCCTGGCGCTGAACGCGACGCTCCGCGGCTACGAGGACGAGACCGCCGAGCTCGAGCTGCGCTGGCTGGAGCTCTCGGAGCAGCTGGAGGGCTGAGCTCCGCGCACGACCTCGGCTGCGAGGGGGTCTGTCCGCTGACAGCCGAGTGACCCCTCCTGCAGCTGATGTCCTGCGGCCGGGCCCTAGCCGAAGTCGAGCGAGAGCTTGCGGAGCAGCTGCGCGAGCCGCTCCTGCTGCGCGTGAGTCAGGGCGCCCAGCAGCTCCTGCTCGGCGTCGACGAGCCGCGTGATGGCGGCGTCCACGCGCGCGAGACCGGACGGCGTCATCTGCACCAGCACTCCGCGTCCGTCGTTGGGGTCGTCGAGGCGCTCGACCAGGTCGCGCTCGACGAGGCGGTCGATGCGGTTGGTCATGGTGCCGCTGGTGACCATGGTCGCCTGCAGCAGCTGCTTGGGGGAGAGGCGGTAGGGGGCGCCCGCGCGGCGCAGCGCCGACAGCACGTCGAATTCCCACGTCTCGAGCTCCGAGCGGCCGAACGCCGTCCCCCGGGCGCGCTCGAGCTGCTTGGCCAGCCGCCGCATGCGGGAGAAGACCTGCAGCGGCGTGAAGTCCAGGTCGGGTCGTTCCCTCACCCAGGCGTCGACGATGCCGTCGACCTCGTCGTTCGCGCTCACCCCTCCATTGTGGCGGGTGCGGGCCGGTGCGGTTCCCGGAGGAGACGCGAAGGGGCGGACTCCGGGTTCTCTGCGGGTCTCGACCGGATGGCAGGATGGACGACGCGCGCGAGCGCGGTCCGCCATGGTGTAACGGCAGCACGGCAGCCTTTGGAGCTGTCCGGTCCAGGTTCGAATCCTGGTGGCGGAGCGGGGGATGACGAGCGCGCACCGACCCGGGTGCGCCCGCCGAAGAGGAGACGCGATCATAGACAGCACTCTCGCGGTCGTGATCCTGGCCGCAGGCCAGGGCACCCGCATGAAGTCCAGGACGCCCAAGGTGCTGCACCGGCTGGCGGGACGGCCGCTGCTCGGCCACGTCCTCGACACCGCCGCCTCGCTCCAGGCGCAGCACGTCGTCACCGTCGTGCGGCACGAGCGCGAGCGGGTCGCTCAGGCGGTGCTCGAGCACACGCCCGCAGCCCTCGTGGTCGATCAGGACGAGGTGCCGGGTACAGGCCGCGCGGTCGAGCTCGGGCTCGGCGCTCTGCCCGCCGACTTCGACGGGACCGTCGTGGTGCTCAGCGCCGACGTGCCCCTCCTGGACGCCCCGACGCTCCGGCGCCTCGTCGACGCGCACCTCGCCGAGGCGAACGCGCTGACCATGCTCTCGTGCGTCCTCGAGGACCCGACGGGCTTCGGGCGCATCGTGCGCGGCTCCGACGGCGGCTTCGCCTCGATCGTCGAGCAGAAGGACGCCGACGACGACCAGCTCGCCATCGCCGAGATCAACGCGGGCGTCTACGCGTTCGACGCAGCGGCCCTCCGTGCGGTGATCGGCGGCATCGGCACCGACAACGCGCAGAAGGAGATGTACCTCACCGACGCCGCGGCGGCCCTGAAGGCGGCCGGCCGTGCGATCGAGGCCGTCCCGGTGCAGGACCGCTGGCTCGTGGCCGGCATCAACGACCGCGTGCAGCTGGCCGACGCGGCGCTCGAGCTCAACGCGCGCATCGTCCGCCGCTGGCAGCTCGAGGGCGTCACGGTCCAGGACCCGGCGACGACCTGGATCGACGTCGACGCGGTCCTCGCGCCCGACGTCGAGATCCTCCCCGGCACGCAGATCAAGGGACCGACCGTCATCGCGACGGGCGCGGTCATCGGCCCGGACACCACGCTCGACTCGTGCGAGATCGGCGAGGACGCGGTCGTCAAGCGCTCCGACGCGACGCTCGCCGTGATCGGCGCGGGCGCGCAGGTCGGCCCCTTCTCGTTCCTCCGCCCGGGCACGGTGCTCGGCGCGAAGGGCAAGATCGGCACCTACGTCGAGACCAAGAACGCGACCATCGGCGCGGGATCGAAGGTCCCGCACCTGTCCTACGTCGGCGACGCGACCATCGGCGAGGAGTCGAACATCGGCGCCGGCTCGATCTTCGCCAACTACGACGGAGTGACCAAGGCGTCCTCCGTGGTCGGCTCCCACGTGCGGGCCGGGTCGCACAACGTCTTCGTCGCCCCCGTTAGAATCGGGGACGGAGCGTACACGGGCGCCGGCACGGTCATCCGCAAGGACATCCCCGCCGGAGCCCTCGGCATCACCGTCGCTCCGCAGCGCAACATGGCCGGTTGGGTGCAGACCCACCGTCCCGGGACCGCGGCGGCGACCGCCGCCGAGGCGGCCGGGGTGCCCGAGCCCGAGGGCTCGGACCGGCCGACCGGAGGAAGCGGAGAACAGTGACGGGCATCACCGCCAGCAACAAGAAGAGCCTGGTCCTGGTCTCGGGGAGGGCGCATCCGGCACTGGCGGAGGCCGTCGCCTCCGAGCTCGGGACCGAGCTGGTCACCACCGAGGGGCGCACCTTCGCGAACGGCGAGCTCTACGTGCGCTACGGCGAGTCCGTGCGCGGCGGTGATGTGTTCGTGCTGCAGTCGCACACCTCGCCGATCAACGAGTGGCTCATGGAGCAGCTGATCATGGTCGACGCGCTCAAGCGCGCCTCGGCCAAGCGGATCACCGTGGTCGCCCCGTTCTACCCCTACGCCCGTCAGGACAAGAAGGGCCGCGGCCGCGAGCCGATCTCGGCCCGCCTGGTCGCCGACCTCTTCAAGGCCGCCGGAGCCGACCGCATCATGTCGGTCGACCTGCACGCCGCGCAGATCCAGGGCTTCTTCGACGGGCCCGTCGACCACCTCTTCGCGATGCCGGTGCTGCTCGAGCACTTCCGCGAGAAGCTCGACCCGTCGACCCTCACGGTCGTCTCTCCCGACATGGGCCGCGTCCGCGTCGCCGACATCTGGAGCGACAAGCTCGGCGTGCCGCTCGCGATCATCCACAAGCGCCGCGACCCGAAGGTCGCGAACCAGGTCTCGGTCCACGAGATCGTCGGAGAGGTGAAGGGGCGCGTCTGCCTGCTCGTCGACGATCTCATCGACACGGGACGCACGATCGCGAAGGCCGCCGAGGCGCTGAAGAACGCCGGAGCGATCGGCGTCGTCGTCGCCGCGACCCACGCCGTCTTCTCGGACCCGGCCCGCGAGCTCCTCAGCTCCGAGTTCATCGACTCGGTCGTCGTCACCGACACCCTGCCGCTCCCGGAGGAGAAGAAGTGGGACCGCCTGACGATCCTGCCGATCGCGCCGCTGCTGGCGCGCGCGATCCACGAGGTGTTCGACGACGGCTCCGTCACCTCGATGTTCGACGGCGACGCCTGATCGACCGGGCCTGAGTTCCGCGCGTGCCCGGGCGAGTGAGCGCTGATCGCGCTCGGGCGCGCCCCGCGGAGCCGGTCGGGGCGATCGCGCTCGCCGGGCTCTTCCTCGTCTACTCGCCCGCCGCGCTCGAGGCCGGCTGGTGGCTGCTGCTCGGGATCGGCGTCGCCGCGGTGCTGACCGCGATCAGTGCGGTCGCCGACTCCGGCCGCGAGCAGCACGACGGGCCGACGGCCCAGTGGCTGGCGCTCGCCGGCCGGGCGCTCGGCGCGTCCGCGCTGGCGCTGACCGCTGCGGACTCGGTGCTCGGCGCGTCCGCGCGGCCCGTCGCGGTGCTGATGCTCGTCGCAGTGACGGTGTTCGTCCTGCGGGGGGGAGTCGTGCGGGCGGGTCTCGCGCGCGGACTCGGCGCGCTGGTGGTCCTGCTCCTGGTGGCCGCCGCCGTGATCGTCGCCGTGGCGCCGCCGGTGCTCCCCGAGTCGGACGTGCGTCCGGGGGGAGTGGAGGGCACCGCGTCCGCCGCGGCGCTCGCGCTGCTCCTGTTCGCGCCGCCGACGTCGGGTGCCCTCGTGCGGCTCCGGCCCGCGCTCGTCTCGACGGGCGTCGTCGCCCTCGTGGCCGGCGCGCTCGGGGCGGGACTGCTGCTGCTGGTCGGGCCGGCCGTGCTCGCCGGCACCGCCACTCCGCTGCGCGCCGCCGCACTCGGCACCGCCGCCGAGGTGCCCGTGGCGGTCGCCGCCGTGCTCGCGGGGCTGCTCGCGCTCGTCGTGCTGCAGCGCCGCGATGCGGGAGCCCTCGTCCGCCTCGCCGACGCCGGAGAGATCCCGGGCGTGCTCGCGCAGCGCTCGCGGCGGACCGGGGTCCCGGTCGTCGCTCAGCTCGTCGTGTGCCTCGTCTCGGTGGTCGCGGTCGTCGTGCTCGACGCGGATGCGCTGCTCGCCTTCGCGGTCGCCGCCCAGCTGGTCGCGTTGATCGTCCGCCGGGTGGAGTGGGGAGCGGCGGCGCTGCGCCTGCCTGCGCTGGTCTCGGCGGTCGGTGCGCTGGTGCTGCTGCTCGCCCTGCCCGCGGCGACGGCGGCCGCGGTGGCGGTGCTCCTCGGGCTCCTGCTGATCGTGCGGGCGTTCCGGCGCTGAGCCGGGCGCTCAGACTCCGGCGGCCGCCGTCGCGGAGGCGCCGCCGCTCAGACGCAGGGTGAGCGGATCCGCGCGGACGCGGTCCAGGCCCGCTCGGACCGCTCCGAGCGCGACGGCGCGGTCGCCGAGGGTCGAGGGCACGATCCGCGGCGCCGGCGCGTGCACGAGGGCGGCGACCCGCTCCGACACGTCGGCGAGCAGCGGTCCGGCTGAGGCGGCGAGGGCGCCGCCGACGACGAGGAGCGAGACGTCGAGGAGGTTCGCGAGGGTGGCCGCGACCGCGGTCAGTCGCGCGGCCAGGCGGTCGACGACCTCCCGGGCCAGCGGGTCGCCCGCCGCGGCGGCGGCCAGCACCTGCTCGGCGCCCGGGTGCTCGACGGAGTCCAGGAGCGACGGGGCGCGACCCGGAGCAGCGAGGGACTCCTGCGCCCACGACCGGGCGAGTGCCGCGACGCCCTCGGCGGATCCGACTCCCTCGACCAGGTCGAGGTAGCGCATCTCGCCGGTGAGTCCGCGCGCGCCCCGGAGCAGCGTGCCGCCCAGGACCACACCGCCGCCCAGGCGCTCGCCCGAGAGCAGCGCGACGTAGTCCGAGCAGCCGACGGCGGCGCCGCGCCAGCCCTCCGCGAGGGCCGCGAGGTTGGCGTCGTTGTCGACGACGGCCGCCCAGCCGCGCGCGGCGAAGCGGTCGCCGAGGCCGGGGTTCATCGCGCTCCAGAAGCCGCTGTCGTCGGCGGGGGAGCGGCCGTCGGCGTCGACCGGCGCCGGGACTCCGAAGGTGACGGCGAGGACCTCGTCGTCCGGGACTCCGGCCCGGCGCAGGGTGCGGTCCAGGATCCGCTCGATGTCCGCGAGGCGGCGCTCGCGCGGCAGCTCCTCGACCGGCTCGTGGTCGACCGGCTCGACGTGGTGCGCGATCGTGTCGCCCAGGAGGTCGGCGACGTCGACTCCGACGCTGTGCTGCCCGGCGTCGACTCCGACGATGACGCCGGCCGTCCGCCGCAGCGCGTAGCGGCGCGCGGGGCGGCCCTTCACGTAGTCGCCCGCTGCGCGCTGATTCGCGAGCTCCTCGATCCAGCCGAGCTCTATGAGGTCGTCGCAGACGGCGATGACGGTCGAGCGGGTGAGGCCGGTGCGCTCGATCAGATCGGAGGCGGTCAGCGGCTCCCCGCTCCACGCGCTCTGCAGGATCTCGAGGGCGTTGCGGCGTCGCTGGAACGAGAACGTGTTCTCGGACATCGGTTCCGCCTCCCCTCTTGACCCCGAGCGGATCGGCTGCAACAGTACATCGCGTACTAGATTTTCTATCTAGATTTAGTCGATGAAGCAACTTTTCCACACATATGGGAGACGACGACGTGCCCCTCACCACCCCACCCCTCGGCGGCCTGAGCCGCCGGTCCCTCCTCGCCGCGGCGGGAGCGGGCGCCGCCGCGCTCGGCCTCGCCGCCTGCGCCTCGCCCTCCGGCTCCGGCCGCCCCGTCGAGATCGTGTTCCACCAGTCCAAGCCCGAGGTCATCGGCTACTTCGACGAGGTGATCGAGAAGTTCCACGCAGCGCAGTCCCGCGTCCGTGTCGTGCACGACTTCTCCTCCAACCTCTCGGCCGGCTTCGTGCGGTCCAACCCGCCGGACCTCGGCTGCCTGAACTACAACTTCGAGGTCGCGCGCTTCGTCGAGCGGGGCGCGTTCAGCGACCTGTCCGACCTGCCGGAGGCGCAGCGCATCAATCCTGCGTTGCAGCCGCTGATCGAGCAGACCGCGTCCTACCCCGACCGCACCAGCGTGCTGCCCTACTCGCTGATGATGTCGGCGGTGCTCTACAACCGCGAGATCTTCGCCCAGCAGGGGCTCGAGGTGCCGACCACCTGGACCGAGTTCATCGCCGTGTGCGAGGCGCTGAAGGCCGCGGGCATCACTCCGCTCTACAGCACCTACAAGGATCCGTGGACGGTCTCGCAGGGGCTGTTCGACTACTCCGTCGGCGGCACCGTCGACCTCGAGTCGTTCTTCTCGCAGCTGAAGGAGCAGGGGCCGGAGGTGGGGCCCGGGTCGCCGGTCTCCTTCGAGAAGGACTTCGCCGCTCCGGTCGACCAGATGCTGCAGATCGCCGCGTACTCGAATCCGGATGCGGCCAGCCGGGCGTACGGCGACGGCAACCTCGCGTTCTCGAACGGCGAGGCCGCCATGTACTTCCAGGGGCCGTGGGCGCTGAGCGAGATCGCGAAGACCGCTCCCGACCTCTCGATCGGCGCCTTCCCGCTCCCGATGACGGACGACCCCGAGGAGCGCCGGGTGCGGGTCAACGTCGACCTCGCGCTCTGGATCCCCGAGGCGTCCACCAAGAAGGAGGCCGCGCGCGAGTTCCTCGCGTTCCTGATGCAGCCCGAGATCATCGACGCCTACAACGCCGACAACAACGCGTTCGGAGTGACGACCGATGCGCCCGCGGTCACGCAGCCCACGCTCGTCGAGCTCCAGGAGTTCTACGACCGGGCCGCCTTCAGCCTCGGCGCCTCGCAGCTCGTGCCGCAGAACATCCCGCTGCAGAACTACCTGCAGGGCATGGTCCTCGGCTCCGACCCGGTCCGCACGCTGCGCACGATCGACGCCGACTGGGCGCGCATCGCGTTCCGCTCCTGACCACTCCTCCCCGCCGACCACTCTCCCCGCCGACCACTCTCAGAGACGAGACACCATGGCCACCACCCTCCCCGCGCGGACGGAGGAGCGGCGCCCCGCCGCCGCCCGCCCCATCGCGCGCACCACGCCGAAGCGGCGCCGCGACCTCACGTTCCCGCTGTTCCTCCTCCCGGCGCTGATCCTCTTCACGCTCGCGATCACCCTGCCGGCGGTGATGGGCATCTTCTTCAGCTTCACCGATTCCATCGGCTTCGGCGAGTGGAGCTTCATCGGCCTCACCAACTACGTCGCCCTCTTCTCGGACCCGGCGATCCTCGCGTCCTACGGCTTCACCGTCGGGCTCGCGCTGGTCACGGTGCTGCTGGTGAACGTGATCGCGTTCCTGCTCGCCATCGCCCTCACGACGCAGATCCGGGGCAAGGTCGCCCTGCGGGCCGTCTTCGTCCTGCCGATGGTCGTGTCGGGCATCATCATCGCGTTCGTCTTCAACTTCCTCTTCTCGAACTCGCTGCCCGGCTTCGCCGCGTCGATCGGAGCGACTCCGCTGGCCAGCAGCATGCTCGCCAACCCGGATCTGGCGTGGCTCGCGATCGTGATCGTCACCGCCTGGCAGGCGGTCCCCTCCGCGCTGCTGATCTACATCGCCGGAGTGCTCTCGATCCCGGGCGACGTCTACGAGGCGGCCTCGCTCGACGGCGCGTCCAGCTGGGGGCAGCTGCGCTCCATCACGCTGCCGCTGGTCGCGGGCTACGTGGTGATCAACCTCGTCATCGGCTTCAAGAACTTCCTGAACTCGTACGACATCATCGTCGGCCTCACCAACGGCGGACCGGGCACCTCGACCCGCAGCGTCGCGATGACGATCTTCTCGGGCTTCACCAGCGGCGACTACGCCTACCAGATGGCCAACGCCACGATCTTCTTCCTCATCGCTCTCGTGATCGCGCTCGTGCAACTGCGCGTCTCGCGCGGAAAGGCGGCCTTCTGATGACCAGCCAGGTCCCCCTCTCGCCGGCGCTGCCCGGCACCCGCCCCGCGGCCGACGCCGACGCCCGCCGCGGCGGACGCCGGAACCGCTCGAACCTGCTCCTCACCCTCGTTCTCGCGGTCTGCGCACTGACCGTCATCGCTCCGCTCTGGGTCACGGTGACCATGGCGTTCAAGACGACCGCGCAGGCGGTGGACGGCAACGCCTTCTCGATCCCGGCTCCGATCTCGATCGACGGCTTCGTGCAGGCCTGGAACCTCACCGACTTCCCCCGCGGCTTCGCGATCTCGCTGCTCGTCACCGCGATCACCGTCGCCGGGACCATCGTGCTCAGCGCCCTCGCGGCCTACGCCATCTCGCGCAACTGGGAGAAGAGGTTCTACCGCTACTCGTTCTTCTACCTGCTCGCCGCGATGTTCCTGCCGTTTCCCGTGCTCGCCCTCTCGCAGGTCTCGCTCACCGGACTCGTCGGCCTCGACAACCCGATCGGCGTCGCGATCCTGCACGTGATGTTCCAGCTCTCCTTCAGCGTGATGCTGTTCACCGCGTTCCTCCGCTCACTCCCCGAGGAGCTCGAGGAGAGCGCACGACTGGACGGAGCGACCACCAACCAGGTCTTCTGGCGCCTGGTGTTCCCGCTGCTGGCCCCCATGAGCGCGACCGTCGGCATCTTCGCCTTCCTTGCCTCCTGGAACGACTTCATGATGCCCTCGCTCATCACCTCCGACCCGTCACTGCAGACCCTGCCCGTGCTCCAGAGCATCTTCCAGACCCAGTTCAGCAACGACTACAACGTCGCCTTCGCCTCCTACCTGATGGCCATGGCGCCGGCGATCCTCGTCTACCTCTTCACCCAACGCTGGGTCATGTCCGGCGTGACTCAGGGGGCGATCAAGTAAGGCTCGCGGGTCTCGGGGCGGCGATCTGCGGCGTTGTCCGTTCCGCTGGCCTCGGGGCGGCCGTCTGCGGCGTTGTCGATCGGTCGTCGTAGCTCCGCTACGCCTTCCCTCCTCCGCCTTGCAGCCGACCACCCCGAGACCCGCGGCCACCCTCCGAGAGACGCATCGGGCCGTGCTGCGCACGAGCAGCCGCTCGGCGGAGGGGCCCACCTCTGCTGATCGAGTAGCCCGCGGAGCGGGCGTATCGAGATCCACGTCCGCCAGGAGGCGGGTACCACTCATCGAACAACTCAACGGAAGGAACGGCATGACCGAGACCCTGCTCACCAGGAGCGGCACCGCGGAGGACGCGCTGTGGTGGCGGCAAGCGGCGGTGTACCAGATCTACCCGCGGAGCTTCGCGGACGCGGACGGGGACGGGATCGGCGACCTGAAAGGGATCATCCAGCGCATCCCCTACCTCCGCGAGCTCGGGATCGACGCGGTGTGGCTCAGCCCGTTCTACCCGTCGGCGCTGGCCGACGGCGGGTACGACGTGGCGGACTACCGCGACGTGGACCCGCGGATCGGGACCCTCGCCGAGTTCGACGAGACGACCCGACTGCTGCACGAGGCGGGCATCCGCGTGATCGTCGACATCGTGCCGAACCACTCCTCCGATCTGCACCCCTGGTTCCAGGAGGCGCTGGCGGCGCCGAAGGGCTCGCCCGAGCGCGAGCGCTACGTCTTCCGCGACGGCCGCGGCACCGACGGCTCCGTCCCGCCGAGCGACTGGGAGTCGGTGTTCGGCGGCCCCGCCTGGGAGCCGGTCGGCGACGGCCAGTGGTACCTGCACCTCTTCGCCAAGGAGCAGCCCGACTGGAACTGGGCGAACCGCGAGATCCGCGACGACTTCCTCGACACCCTCCGCTTCTGGTCCGACCGCGGAGTCGACGGCTTCCGGATCGACGTGGCCCACTCGCTCGTCAAGGACCTCAGCGAGCCGCTCCCCGCGGCCGCCGAGATCGAGGCACCGAGGATCGACGGCTCGCACCCGTTCTGGGACCGCGACGAGGTGCACGAGGTCTACGCCGAGTGGCGCGCCCTGTTCGACTCCTACGACCCTCCGCGCACCGCGGTGGCCGAGGCCTGGGTCGACGCCTCCCGCCGCGCCCGCTACGCCAGCCCCGAGGGCCTGGGCCAGGCGTTCAACTTCGACCTGCTCGAGGCCGACTTCAATGCGGAGGAGTTCCGCCGCCTCATCTCGTTCAACCTCGAGCTCGCCGCCGAGTCGGGCTCCTCGACGACGTGGGTGCTCTCGAACCACGACGTCGTCCGCCACCCGACGCGCTACGGACTTCCGGCCCGCGGCGACGCTCCGGTCGCGCCCGCGAAGCAGTGGCTGCTCAGCGGGGGAGCGGAGCCCGGGCTCGACCGCGAGCGGGGGCTCCACCGCGCCCGCGCCGCGACGCTCCTCCTCCTCGCCCTGCCCGGCTCCGCGTACCTCTACCAGGGCGAGGAGCTGGGCCTGCACGAGGTGCCCGCGATCCCGGATGCGCAGCGCCAGGACCCGACCTTCTTCCGCAGCGGCGGCACCGACGTCGGCCGCGACGGCTGCCGGGTTCCCCTGCCCTGGACGGTCGGCGGCGACTCGTTCGGCTTCGGACCGGGCGCCGCGCACCTGCCGCAGCCGGAGTGGTTCGCGGACTCCTCCGTCGAGGCCCAGGAGCGCGACGAGGAGTCGACGCTCGCGCTCTACCGCCGCGCGCTGGCCCTGCGGCACGAGCTGCAGTCCGGCGAGCAGCTCGAGTGGCTCGACTCGGAGCCCGACGTGCTGCACTTCGCGCGCCCGAACGGCTGGCGCTCGGCGACGAACCTCGGCGCGACCCCGGTCGCGCTGCCCGCCGGCGAGGTGCTGCTCGCGAGCGGCCCGCTGGGCGACGGAGTGCTGCCACCCGAGACCACGGTCTGGCTGCGCTGAGCCGCTGAACGCGAGAGCGCCCCCGCACCCGATCCGAGGATCGAGGGGCGGGGGCGCTCCGGCGTGTCAGGCGGTCAGTGCGTCGACGGGTCCTGCTCGACCTCGGAGCGGTCGCCCGACCACAGCGTGTGGAAGGTGCCCTCCTTGTCGACGCGCTGGTAGGTGTGCGCGCCGAAGAAGTCGCGCTGCCCCTGCACGAGGGCGGCGGGGAGGCGCTTCGAGGCGAGCGAGTCGTAGTACGACAGCGCGGCACCGAAGCCGGGGATCGGCACGCCCGAGAGCGCGGCGGTCGAGACGATGCGGCGCCAGGCGGCCTCGCCGTTCGCGACGGCCTCGGCGAAGTACGGGTCCTCGAGGAGGGTCGAGATGCCCGCGTTCTCGGCGTAGGCGTCGACGATGCGGTTGAGGAACTGCGCGCGGATGATGCAGCCCGCGCGCCAGATCTTCGCGACGGCGCCCTTGTCGATCTCCCAGCCGTACTTCTCGGCTCCGGCGATGATCGCGTCGAAGCCCTGAGAGTAGGCGACGACCTTCGAGGCGTAGAGGGCGGCGCGGACGTCGTCCTCGAAGCCGTCGTAGAGGGCGACGGGAGTGGGGCGCGAGGTGACGCGGTTCTGCACCGCGGCGCGCTGCTCCGGCTTCGACGAGACGGCGCGGGCGAAGACGGCCTCGGCGATGCCGCCGACGGGCACGCCCAGGTCGAGCGCGTTCTGCACGGTCCAGACGCCGGTGCCCTTGGAGCCGGCCTGGTCGAGGACGACGTCGATGAACGGCGAGCCGGTCTCGGCGTCGACCTGGCGCAGCACCTCGGCGGTGATCTCGATCAGGTACGACTCGAGGTCGCCCTTGTTCCACGCGTCGAAGACCTCGGCGATGGCGGCGGGCTCGTGGCCGCCGACCGTGCGGAGGAGGTCGTAGGCCTCGGCGATGAGCTGCATGTCGGCGTACTCGATGCCGTTGTGGATCATCTTGACGAAGTGGCCGGCGCCGTCGGTGCCGATGTGGGTGACGCAGGGCTCTCCCTCGGCGACCGCCGCGATCGAGGAGAGGATCGGACCGAGGGTCTTGTACGACTCGACCGAGCCGCCGGGCATGATCGAGGGGCCCTTGAGCGCGCCCTCCTCACCGCCCGAGATGCCGGTGCCGACGAAGTGGATGCCGGTCTCGCGGACCGCCTTCTCGCGGCGGATCGTGTCGGTGAAGAGCGCGTTGCCGCCGTCGACGATGATGTCGCCGGGCTCGAAGACCTTCGTCAGCTGGTCGATGACGGCGTCGGTGCCGCGGCCGGCCTGGACCATGATGATCGCGGTGCGCGGCGTCGCGAGCGAGGCCGCGAAGTCCTCGATGGTCTCCGAGGCGACGAAGCCGGCCTCGGGGTGCTCGGTGATCAGCGTCTCGGTGCGCCCGTACGAGCGGTTGAAGACGGCCACGGTGTTGCCCTCGCGGCTGGCGAGGTTGCGGGCCAGGTTCGAGCCCATCACCGCCAGACCGACGACTCCGATGTTGGCTGTGGCGGTGGGCTTGTCAGACACGGTTCTCCTCGACGTACGCGTTCAGGGACGCGCCCAGGCTATCGAAGCGTCCCGGCCGCGGCCCGGTCCCGAGCGTGCACATCGGTCGCGGCGGCGATTCACGGCCGTGCGGAGGGAGCTACACGGTGTGGTCGGCCGGCACTCGCTCCGAGGGGATCGGGGGCGGCGGAGGAGTGCCGTCGCCGAAGGGACGCCCGCCCAGCTCCTCGCGGTGCGACGGGACGCGCCAGCCCGACAGGTCCGGGCCCTTGGGGACCACTCCGGTCGGATTGATGTCGCGCTGCACCTCGTAGTAGTGCGACTTGATGTGGGTGAAGTCGATGGTGTCGCCGAATCCCGGAGTCGCGAACAGGTCGCGCGCGTAGCCCCAGAGCGCGGGCATCGCCGAGAGCAGGTTCCGGTTCGCCTTGAAGTGGCTGTAGTAGACGGCGTCGAAGCGGGCGAGCGTCGTGAACAGGCGCACATCCGCCTCGGTGATCGTGTCGCCGACGAGGTAGCGCTGCGTGCCGAGGCGCTCCTCGAGCCAGTCGAGACGGGCCCAGAGCGCGTCGTAGGCCCGCTCGTACGACTTCTGCGACCCCGCGAACCCGCACTTGTAGACGCCGTTGTTCACGTCGTGGAAGACCAGCTCGGCGACCTCGTCGATCTCGTCGCGGAGGTGGTCGGGGTAGAGCTCGGGGGCTCCGTCGCGGTGGAACGCGGTCCACTCGGTCGAGAAGTCGAGCGTCATCCGCGGGTAGTCGTTGGTGACGACCTCGCCGGAGGGGATGTCGACGATCGCGGGCACCGTGATGCCGCGCGGGTAGTCGGGGAAGCGCTTCAGGAACGCGTCCTGCAGGCGCGGGATGCCCAGGACCGGGTCGACGCCGCCGGGATCGAGGTCGAACGTCCAGCTGCGCTTGTCGTGGGTCGGACCGCAGATCCCCATCGAGAGGGCGTCCTCGAGTCCGAGCAGGCGCCGGACGATCACGGCGCGATTCGCCCAGGGGCAGGCCCGCGAGACCACGAGGCGGTAGCGGCCGGCCTCGACGGGGAAGCCGTCGCTCCCGTCCGCGGTGATCCGCGTGGGGATGTAGTTCGTGTCGCGGTGGAACCCGTTCTTCTCCACGTAGGAGCCGAAGTCGTCGTCAGTCATGGTCCGCACGCTAACGAGTGCGCCTGACCGCCTCCCGGCAGGACCCCGCGGGTGGCGGGCGAGGGGATCGGCCGGTAGGGTGGGCAGCTGAACTTCGGCGAGGGATGCACCACGCATCCGTGATCGACGCGGTGGAAGCAGGCGAGGCCCCGAGAGGGGCGCCGCGGACTTTTCCTCACGCTGACATGCGTTCGAGTCGAAACCCCGTCCGTGGCCCCGGCCACGACCCCGATCCGGTGGCGTGCGCGCCGCCCAAGGAGAACATCATGGCTGAACTCACCAACAAGGTCGTCGCGGAGCTCCGCACCTCGTTCGGCAAGGGAGCGGCGCGCAAGATCCGCGCCCAGGACAAGATCCCCGCGGTCCTCTACGGCCACGGCACCGAGCCCCAGCACGTCACGCTGCCGGGCCACCAGGTCCTGCTGCTGACCCGCAAGGCGAACGCGATCCTCGAGCTCGACATCGACGGCACCCCCCAGACCACCCTGGTCAAGGACATCCAGCGCGACCCGGTGCGCCAGATCATCGAGCACATCGACCTCGTGGTCATCAAGCTCGGCGAGAAGGTCTCGGTCGACATCCCCGTGCACGTCGAGGGCGAGGCCGCTCCCGGCACCCTCGTGTCGATCGACGCCAACACGCTCTCGCTCGAGGTCGACGCGACCAAGATCCCGCAGAGCATCGTCATCTCGGTCGAGGGCCTCGAGGCCGGCACCCAGATCGCCGCCGGCGACGTCGTGCTGCCCGACGGCGCGACCCTCGTCACCGAGGCCGACGTGCTGGTCGTCAACGTCACCGCCGAGGTCGAGCAGGACCTGGGCGAGGAGGACGAGACCCCGGCCTCGGGCGACGTCGTCGCCGAGACCGCCGAGTAGTCTCCCCACCTGCACCACCGGACGGGCCCGCCGCGATCGCGAGCGGGCCCGTTCCGCATCCGGCACGTCCGCATCCGGCACGAGAGAAGGACCACCATGGGCGACACCTGGCTCGTCGTCGGGCTCGGCAACCCGGGCGCGCAGTACGCGCGCAACCGGCACAACGTGGGCCAGATGGTGCTCGACGAGCTCGCGTCGCGGATCGGCGGCTCGTTCCGCCGGCACACGCGCGCGAACGCGACGGTGGCCGAGGGCTTCCTCCGCCCCGGGGGCCCCAAGCTCGTGCTCGGCAAGCCGAACAGCTTCATGAACCTCTCGGGCGGCCCGACCTCGCAGCTGCTCGACTTCTACTCCCTGGCTCCCGAGCGCCTGATCGTCGTGCACGACGAACTCGACATCCCGTTCGACACCCTGCGCCTGAAGCAGGGCGGTGGCCACGGCGGACACAACGGCATCCGCGACATCCTCGCCGCGACCGACGGAGCCGACTTCCTCCGCGTGCGCGTGGGCATCGGCCGCCCGCCCGGTCGCCAGCCCGCCGCCGACTTCGTCCTCAAGGACTTCGCCGGCCCCGAGCGCGAGACCCTGCCGATCCTTCTGCAGGACGCCGCCGACGCCGTCGAGCTGATCGCCGACTCCGGCCTCGCCGCCGCCCAGCTGAAGTTCCACACGAGCGCCTGACCCGCCTCACCGAGGGAACCCCCGACCGTCGAGGGAACCCGGAGCAGAGGGCTCCCTCGACGGTCCGGGGTTCCCTCACGGACGGACCGGCCACGCCGAGCACGGCTCCGTGTCGGGGGTCCGCAGTAAACTCGGACAGTGCCACTCAACGAGATCATCTCGGCGCTTTCGCGCGCCTCCACGTTCGACGACGCACTGGCGTACGCGGTGCGCGACGCCGACTTCTCCGTCACCGACGGCCTGCGGGTCCCGCTGCTCGCGGGGCTGCTCGAGCGCCGGGCGGAGGCGGGCCGACCGCAGGCCGCGCTCGTCGTGACCGCGACGGGCCGCGACTCCGAGAACATCCGCGCCTCGCTCAGCTGCGTGATGCCCGACGCCGACGTCGTCGAGTTCCCCGCGTGGGAGACGCTGCCGCACGAGCGGCTGAGCCCGAGCGCCGAGATCGTCGGCCGCCGCCTCGACGCGCTGCGGCGCATGAAGACCTGGACGGCCGAGAAGCCGCTGGTCGTCGTCGCCTCCGTCCGCGCCGCACTGCAGCCGGTCGCCGACAACCTCGCCGACATCGCGCCGATCCGCCTGGTGAAGGGCACGCGCGGCTACGACCTCGGCCGCATCTCGGCCGAGCTGGTCGACCTCGCCTACGCGCGCGTCGACATGGTCACGCGGCGCGGCGAGTTCGCCGTCCGCGGTGGAATCCTCGACGTCTTCCCCGCGGTGGCCGAGCACCCGAGCCGCATCGACTTCTTCGGCGACGAGGTCGACTCGATCCGCGCCTTCTCGGTGGCCGACCAGCGCTCGCTGCCCGGCGAGTCCGACTCCGTGGTGCTGCCGCCCAGCCGCGAGCTGCTGCTCGTCCCGGCGGTCCGCCAGCGCGCACGCGAGATGCTGCACGAGTTCCCGAGCCTCTCGGCCATGCTCGCGAAGATCGCCGAGGGCATCCCCGTCGAGGGCATGGAGTCGCTCGCGCCGGCGCTGCTCGAGCGCCTGGTGCCGATCTCGCACTACCTGCCCGAGGGCGCGGCGGTGGCCGTGCTGGCCCCCGAGCGCGTCGCCACCCGCGCCATCAGCCTCGCCGAGACGAACCGCGAGTTCCTCCAGGCCGCCTGGAGCGCCGCGACCGCCGGAGCCGAGGCGCCGATCGACCTCGCCTCGGGCGAGTTCATCCCGCTGGGCGCCCTGCGCGACTCGGTGAAGTTCAGCGCCCCCGGCGCCGCCGCTCCCGACCACCCGTGGTGGACCATGAGCACCTTCCGCCAGGGCCCCGCCGCGGGCGAGGCCGAGGTGCTCCCCGAGGATCTGGGCATCGACGAGATCCTCGCCGTCCGCGTCGAGGGCGAACCCGTGCCCGGTTTCGGGGCCAACGTCGAGGGCGCGCTCGCCCACGTCCGCTCGCGCCTCTCCGACGGCTGGACCGTCGTGCTCACCGCACCCGGCACCGGCACCGTCGAGCGCACCGATCAGGTGCTCGCCGAGCACGAGGTCGCGGCGCGCATCGTCGCCGACCTGCCCGGCGAGGTCGAGGCCGGTCTCGCCTACGTGCTCCAGGCGTCCGTCGACCACGGCTTCGAGGTTCCGGAGGCGAAGCTCGCGCTGCTCACCGACACCGAGTTCTACGGGCGCACCGTCGGCTACGACTCCCGCGCCGTCAAGAAGCTCGCGTCGCGCCGCAAGAACGTCGTCGATCCGCTGCAGCTCACCCCCGGAGACCACGTCGTGCACGCCACGCACGGCATCGGGCGCTTCGTCGAGCTCTCGCAGCGCGAGGTCTCGAGCGGCGGCCGCAACGCGGTGAAGACCAAGCGCGAGTACCTCGTGCTCGAGTACGCGCCCAGCAAGCGCGGCTTCCCCGGCGACAAGCTCCTGGTGCCCACCGATCAGCTCGACCTGCTCTCGCGCTACGTCGGCGGAGAGGCGCCGGCGCTGAGCAAGATGGGCGGCAGCGACTGGGCCCAGGCCAAGAGCAAGGCGCGCCGCGCCGTCCGCGACATCGCCGTCGAGCTCGTGAAGCTCTACTCCGCCCGCATGGCGTCGCCCGGCCACGCGTTCCCGCCGGACACCCCCTGGCAGCGCGAGCTGGAGGAGGCGTTCCCCTTCGCCGAGACGCCCGACCAGCTGACCGTGATCGACGAGGTGAAGGCCGACATGGAGCGGCCGATCCCGATGGACCGCCTGCTCTCGGGCGACGTGGGCTTCGGCAAGACCGAGGTCGCCGTGCGCGCCGCGTTCAAGGCGATCCAGGACGGCAAGCAGGTCGCGATGCTCGTCCCGACGACGCTGCTCGTGCGTCAGCACCTCGAGACCTTCCAGGAGCGCTTCGCCGGCTTCCCGGTCCACCTGCGCGCCCTGAGCCGCTTCCAGAGCGCGAAGGAGTCGAAGGAGACGATCGACGGCCTCGCCGACGGCACCGTCGACATGGTTATCGCGACCCACCGCCTCCTCTCGGACAACATCGTCTTCAAAGACCTCGGACTCCTCGTGATCGACGAGGAGCAGCGCTTCGGCGTCGAGCACAAGGAGAAGCTGAAGGCGCTGAAGAAGAACGTCGACATCCTCTCGATGAGCGCGACCCCCATCCCGCGCACCCTCGAGATGGCCGTCACCGGCATCCGCGAGATGTCGACGCTGGCGACACCGCCCGAGGAGCGGCACCCGATCCTCACCTTCGTCGGCCCGTACTCCGAGAAGCAGGTCGGCGCCGCGATCCGCCGCGAGCTGCTGCGCGAGGGCCAGGTGTTCTTCGTGCACAACCGCGTGTCGACGATCAACCGCGTGGCCTCGCAGCTCGCCGAGCTGGTTCCGGAGGCGCGCATCGCGGTCGCGCACGGCAAGCTGAGCGAGGCCCAGCTCGAGCGCATCATCGTCGACTTCTGGGAGCGCAAGTTCGACGTGCTCGTCTCGACGACCATCGTCGAGACCGGACTCGACATCCCCAACGCCAACACCCTGATCGTCGATCGCGCCGACAAGTACGGGCTCTCGCAGCTCCACCAGCTGCGCGGACGCGTGGGCCGCGGCCGCGAGCGCGCCTACGCCTACCTGCTCTACGACGAGACGAAGCCGCTGAGCGAGACGGCGCACGACCGGCTGCAGACCCTTGCCGCCAACACCGACCTCGGCGGCGGCATGCAGATCGCGCTGAAGGACCTCGAGATCCGCGGGGCGGGCAACCTGCTCGGCGGCGAGCAGTCCGGTCACATCCAGGGCGTCGGCTTCGACCTCTACCTGCGGATGATCGGCGAGGCCGTCGACACCTTCCGTGGCGACGTCGCCGAGGGCCAGACCGAGCTGCGGCTCGAGCTGCCGGTCGATGCGCGGATCCCGGAGGAGTACGTCGACAGCGAGCGCCTGCGCCTCGAGGCGTACCAGAAGCTGTCGGCCGCGTCCTCGCCCACCGCCAAGGAGGGCAGCGTCGAGCTGGTCGTCGAGGAGCTCACCGACCGCTACGGCGAGCTGCCCGAGGCGGTCGAGAACCTGATCCTCGTGTCACGCCTGCGGATGCGCGCCCAGAAGGCCGGGCTCAGCGACGTCGTCGCGATGGGCTCCAACGTCCGGGTCGCCCCGGCGCACCTCGCCGACTCGATCCAGGTCCGGCTGCGCCGGATGTACCCGAGCGCCAAGTACCTCCAGCAGGCGAACGCCGTGGTCGTGCCGATGCCGGTCGTCGACGGCGTGCCGCTGAACGACCGCGCGCTCATCGACTGGGTGGCGAATCTGCTCGAGGCGCTCTTCCCCGAGCCGGCCGCGGTCGCGAGCTGACCGACCCCGAACGAAGGATCACGATGACCGCACCCGCCGACCACTCCGTCCCGCCGCGCGTCCCCGCGCCGGACGAGCCGAGCATCCCCGAGCTCGAGGACGACGAGACGATCGCCCCGCGCCCCGAGGAGGAGGTGGCCGACCTCGGCCGCGCCGAGCCCGACCTCGAGGACCACTCCTAGCCCGACGACCCTCCGCGAGATGCCACTTCAGTACGCGACACGCCGTGTCGGGCGTACCGGAGTGGCATCTCGCGGAAGGAGTCAGTGCCCGAAGTGCGCCCGGACCTCGGCCTTCCAGCGGTCGCGGTCCTCGGCCGAGATGAACGCGGCGTCGAACGAGTTGAGCGCGAGCTGCTCGAGCTGCTCGTCGTCCATGCCGAGTTCCTCGACCAGCGCGCGGTAGTTCGCGTCGACGTAGCCGCCGAAGTAGGGCGGGTCGTCGCTCGACACCGTCGCGATCAGTCCCTGGCGCAGCATCTCGGGCAGCGGGTGGTCCTTCATCGTGTCCACCGCGCGCAGCGCCACGTTCGACAGCGGGCACACGGTGACCGGCACCTTCTGCACCCGCAGCATCGTCACGACGGCCGGGTCCTCCATCGCGCGGATCCCGTGGTCGATCCGCTCGACCTTCAGGAGCTCGAGGGTCGCGGCCACGGTCTCGGGCCCGCCCTCCTCACCGGCGTGGGCGACGAGGTGCAGCCCCTCGGCCGCGGCCCGCGCGTAGACGTCGACGAACAGCTCCGGTCCGAAGCCGACCTCGTTCGAGTCGAGCCCGACGCCGATGATGTGCTCGCGGTAGGGGAGGATCGCGGTCAGCATCTCGTCGGCCGCCTCGGCGCCGAGGTCTCGCAGGAAGCACATGATGAGGTCGGTCGAGATGCCGTGCGTCTCGAGACTCGAGCCGAGCGCGCGCGTGAGTCCGGCCATGACCGTCTCGAGCGCGACTCCGTTGCCCAGGTGCGTCTGCGGGTCGAAGAAGATCTCGGCGCGGCGCACGTTGGCGAGCTTCGCGCGGTCGAGATAGCCGGTCGCGAGCTCGAAGAAGTCGCGCTCGGTCTTCAGCACGGTGAGGTTCGAGTAGTGCAGGTCGAGGAACGAGCCGAGGTCCGTGAACGCGTAGCGGGCGCGGAGGGCGTCGATGTCCTCCGTCGGCAGCGCGACCCCGTTGCGGCGCGCCATCTCGACGATGTGCTCGGGCTCGATGGTGCCCTCGATGTGGATGTGGAGCTCCGCGCTCGGCGGTGCACCTCGGTCGAGGGGAGTGGTGTCGGGCACGGTGATCCTGTTCCGGGTCGCCGGATGCGCCCCGCGGTGACCCTAGCCGCGTCGTGTTACGTCCCGATGACCGGCGGATGTGGACTCCGCTGGCCGACGGATGTGGCGCACGCCGCCGGTCGGCAGGATGGGGGCATGCCGCTGCTCGCCCGCCGCCGCCGACCCGCGCCCGCGCCCCCGGGCGCTCCGCTCGTCCGACTCCGAGAGGTCGCCGTGCGGACCAGCGAGGCCGAGCTGCTCGCTCCGCTCTCGCTGGAGGTCGAGCCGGGCGAGGTCGTCGCCGTCACGGGCCCCAACGGCAGCGGCAAGACGACCCTGCTGCGCGTGATCGCCGGGCTGACCCTTCCCACCGCCGGCACCGTCGAGGTCGCGGGCGCTCCGGTCGACGAGCGCTCCCGCGAGCACCGGCGCCGCGTCGCCGCTCTCGTCGGCACCCCGCCGTTCGAGCGCGATCTCACCCTCGAGGAGCACCTCGCGATGGTCGCGCTGTCGTGGGGTGCGACGCTCGACGCAGCGCGCGAGAGTGCCGTCCAGGGCCTCGACTCCCTCGGACTCGTGGCCCTCGCCCGCCGCTTCCCGCACGAGCTCTCCTCGGGCCAGACCCAGCTCTTCTCCCTCGCGCTCGTGCTCGCCCGACCGAGCGAAGTGCTCCTGCTCGACGAGCCGGAGCAGCGGCTCGACGTCGACCGCGTGCCGCTCGCGGTCGAGGTGCTGCGCGAGGCCGCACGCGATCGCGCGGTCATCGTCGCCACGCACAGCGCACTGGTGACCGACGGCCTCGCCACCCGCGAACTCCGTCTGGGCCGCCGATGAACCGGATCCGCGCGGTGCGCGCCCTGCACCGCTCCCGGTCCGATCATCGCGACCGCGCCTACTCCGGCTACCTCGCCGCCCTCACCGTGCTGGTCGTCGTGCTGCCGGTGCTGCGAGCCCTCGTCCTGCTCGCCGGCGATCCGGTTCCGGTGCTCGCAGGCCTCGAGCTGCCGGTGGCCGTCGGAGTCGTCGCCGGACTGCTCCTGCCCGCGGCGGTCCTCCTGGGCCGGGTCCGCGGCCCCGCGGTCGACGAGCCGCACCCCACCGCCGTGCTCCTCACCACCGACCTGCCCCGGCGCCTCGTCCTCCGCCGCCCCGTCGCGCTGTCGAGCGCGTCCGTCGTGCTCGCCGGCATCGGTGGCGCCGTCCTGATCGCGGTCGCGACGGAGTCGTCCCTGCCACTCGCCGCCGTTGCGGGAGCCGCGGGCGGGGCGGTCCTCGCGGTCGCCTGGCTGGCCGGCGAGTGCCTCCCGCCGCGCTGGCCCGCCGGACTGGCCGCGGCGACGGCTCTCGCGGCGCTGCTGCCCGTCGGTCCGGGAGCCGTCGTCTCGGCCGCGCTCACCGGATCGGACCTCTCCGCCGCGATCGCCCTCGCCCTGTCCGCCGCCCTCGCGCTCGGGATGGTGCCGCGCTTGCTCGACGCCGTGCGCGGGCCGCTCGTGCTCGCCCAGTCCCGGCAGTGGCGTGCGACGCGCGACCGCGGAGCGATCGGTGAGGTCGCCGACGCGCTCGAGGGCTACCGGGCTCGCCCGCACCGCCTCCGCGGGTTCTCCGCCGTGCGGATCGCGCCGTTCGTCCTCGCCGTGCCGGTCCGCGATGCTGTGGGCGCGCTGCGCACGCCCGGCCGCTCTCTCGCGGGGGCCGCCGCCCTCGCCGCCGCCGGAGTCGCGCTCGCCGCCGCCGCCGTGGCGCCCCCGTCAGTGCTCGCCCTGCCCGCGGTGCTCGCCGGCGTCCTCGCCTACTGCGGAGCAGGCGTCTGGAGCGACGGGTTCCGGCACGCCTCCGCGACCGCCGGGCAGCCCGCGCTCCTCGCTCCCGCCCCCGTCGATCTGCTCCTGCTGCACGGGATCCTGCCGCTCGTGCTGGCAGTCGGCCTGCTCGTCCTCGCCGCCGTCCTCGCCTCCGGCCCGGGGGCACCCGCCGCGGCCGTGGCCGTCGTCGCCGTCGCCGCCCGCGCGATGGATGCGACGCGAGGACCGCTGCCTCCGTCGCTCCTCGGCCCGGTCCCGCTGCCGATCGGCGACGGCGCCGGTGCCGTCGTCCTGCTCTGGAACCTTGCCGGTGTGCTCGTGACGGGCGCTGCGGCCGTCGGAGTCGCGGCCGCCCCCGGTCTCGTCGCCGCCGTGCCGCTCGTGGTCGCCGCGTGCCTGCTCGTGGCGCGGCGCCGCCTCGCCCGAGCCTGAGGAGCGCCGTCGGCCGCGGATGCGAGGATGGCCGGGTGACCGCGCATCCCCGGCTCGACGAGCTCATCCGCACCGTCCACGTCCTCCGCGCTCCGGGCGGCTGCCCGTGGGACGCCGAGCAGACCCACGAGTCGCTCGTGCGCTACCTGATCGAGGAGTCGCACGAGCTGGTCGACGCCATCGAGGCGGGCGATCGCGACGACCTCATCGAGGAGCTGGGCGACGTGCTCTACCAGGTGCTCTTCCACGCCGATCTCGCCGCCGACGGAGCAGAGCCCTTCACGATCGAGGACGTCGCGGCGCACATGAACGCCAAGATGATCGGCCGCCACCCGCACGTCTTCGGCGACGCGACCGCCGAGACCGCCGACGACGTCATCGCGGTCTGGGACGAGCTGAAGCGGACCGAGAAGCCGCACCGCACCAGCGTCCTCGACGGCATCCCGCAGGGCATGCCCGCGCTCGCCCTCGCCGACAAGGTGATCGGCAAGGCGACGACCCTCGGCATCGTCGACGCGGGGGAGGGGCCGCTTCCGATCGAGTCCGAGGACGACCTCGGACCCCTGCTGCTCGCGATCGTCGCCTCCGCTCGGGCGCAGGGCCTGGACGCCGAGCGGGCCCTCCGCACCGCGACCCGCGACCTGCAGGACGAGATCCGGGCGGTCGAGCGCGAGCGCGCCGCGGACTGACCGCACTCAGGCGACGCGGCGCCCCTTCGGCAGCCGCGCCGCCGGCGTGGCCGTGCGCCGGATCGCTCCGAGCACCAGTCCGACCGCGAGCGCCAGCTGCAGCGTCAGTCCGACGAACCACGATGGAACGGTCTCGGCGAAGAGATCCGCAGGACCGCTGGAGTCCGGCTGGGACGTCCCGGAGCAGTCGATCTCGACCAGCAGGTCCGGTGGGACCTGCAGCTGCCGGACCCCCAGCGCTATCCCGCCGAACAGATCCGCCGGCTGCCCGTTCCGATCCAGCTGCGGCGGCACCGCATCGGCGAGGACCACGAACGGGTTGAGCGCCAGCAGGCCCCAGTAGCGGTCGGCGCGCGGAACGGTGCTCTCGTAGGCGGACCCGCACTCCGGATCGGGATTGCCCGCACCGTCGACGAAGACGGTGCGCGTCTCGGACACGGTCACCGTCGTCAGGAGGCCGAACGCGATCAGCGATCCGACGCTCAGCGCCGCCACCACGAGGTAGGTGGTGACCACCGACATCAGCGGCCGGTCGAGGATCCCGCTGAGCCCCACTCCGATCGCCGCGACCACTCCGAGCTGCACGGCCAGCACGAGCACCGAGACGAGCGCCGAGACCGCCGAGACGCCCCCCACCAGCACCGCCACGAGCAGGAACGGCAGCGTGCTGACGAGGAACGCGAGGGCGACCAGCCAGGCCGAGGCGAGCTTGCCGAGTACGAGCTGCGGAGTGGTGAGGAGCGTCACCTGCATCGACGCCAGAGTTCCCGCGTCGCGCTCGCCGTTGATCGCGGCACCGGACAGCGCGGGCGTGACCAGACTGCCCAGCAGCAGCACGAAGTAGACGAGCACGGAGTAGATCCAGCCGCCGACCTGGGCGCCGCTGCCCGACAGGACGCCGCTCGCGACGACGAGGAGCCCGGTGACGGCTCCGACCAGCAGGAAGAACAGTCCGAGCAGCACGAAGGACGAGACGCCGCGGACGCGCTGAGCGAGCTCGAGTCGGACGACGAGGCCCGCGCCCCGGAGGAACGGCAGCGCGCGGACGGGCTCGGGAGCGGTCGTCGTGGTCATCGTGTCGACTCCTCGGTGCTGGATCGCCGCAGATCGGCGAAGGTGTGCTCGAGCTCCCCGACGGCCGGCGCGAAGCGGCTCACCGCGACGCCCGCGCCGACGAGTGCCGCGAGGAGCGACGCGGCGGCCGCGTCATCGGCGACGGGCACGAGCACCGCGTCGCGATCCTCCCGGGCGGTGGCGCCCGTCACCCGCGCGACGAGGCCGGCGAGCTCGCGCCCGCCGGCGGACACCGCCTCGATGCGCCAGGTGCGGAGCGACCCGGCCGCGTGCGAGACCGCCTCCTGCGAGGCCGTGGTGCCGGAGTCGAGGAACACCGCCGCGTCGGCCATCTCGTCGAGCTCGGCGAGCACGTGGCTGGAGACGAGCACCGTCCGCCCCTCGGCGGCGAGCCGCAGCACGAGGTCGCGCAGGGCGATCCGCGCCCCGGGATCCAGGCCCGAGGCGGGCTCGTCGAGCACGAGGACGGCGGGGTCGTGCACGAGCGCCCGCGCGAGGCTCAGGCGCTGCTTCTGACCGCGGGAGAGCACGCGGGTGGGCCGGTCGGCGAGCTCGACGAGGTCGACCAGGGCGAGCAGCTCGTCGGCGCGCGCCTCGGCGTCGGCGCGGGGCAGCCCGTAGAGCATGCCCGAGGTGCGCAGCGTCGCCCGCGAGGTCAGAGCCGCCCAGGAGCCGAGCACGTCCGGCATCCAGCCGAGCGACGCCCGCACGGCGGCCGGTTCGGCGACCGGGTCGTGGCCGGCCACGAGCAGGCGCCCCGCGTCGGGCCGGAGGAGCGTGGCGAGCAGGAGCATGAGCGTGGTCTTGCCCGCGCCGTTGGGGCCGACGAGCGCGGTCACCTCGCCGGGTCGCGCCTCGAAGGTCGCGTTCCGCACGGCGTGCACGGATCCGAAGGAGCGCGAGACGCCGTCGGCGACGATGCCGCCGATCCCGGATCCGGCGCGGAAGCCTCGAGGCACCGACTCGGGCCCGTCGTCGTAGCGGGCGAACCCGTCCTGGTCGAAGTCGTGCTGGTCCGCGTGCATCCGGTCCCCGTCCGTCGCCGCCCGGAGGTCCCCTCGACCGTCCGGGCGCGGCGAGCCTAGCCGACGCCCGTGTCGGACGGCTCCGCGACGCCGGACGCGCCTCCGGCGGTCTGGGAGAATCGTCCCCATGGCCTCCTCGATCACCCCGCCCCGCGGCATGCGCGACTTCCTCCCGGCCGACAAGGCGAAGCGCGAGCACGCGCTCTCGGTCATCCGCCGCGTCTACGCGTCGCACGGCTTCGACGAGATCGAGACCCCCGTCGTCGAGGACTTCGAGCGCCTGCACTCGGGGCTCGGCGGCGACAACGAGAAGCTCGCCTTCAGCGTGCTGCGCCGCGGCCTCTCGCACGACGACCTCGCGGCCGCCGCCGCCTCCGACGACCCGTCGGCGCTCGCCGACCTGGGGCTCCGCTTCGACCTCACGGTTCCGCTCGCCCGCTTCTACGCGACGCACCGCGCCGAGCTGCCGACCGTCTTCCGCTCGGTGCAGATCGCTCCGGTCTGGCGCGCGGAGCGGCCGCAGAAGGGCCGCTACCGCCAGTTCGTGCAGTGCGACATCGACATCATCGGAGAGCCCGGCCAGCTGGCCGAGGTCGAGCTGATCACGGCGACCGCGTCGGCGCTCGACACGCTGGGCCTGCGCGACTGCACCATCCGCATCAACGACCGCCGTCTCCTCCTGGGCATCCTCGAGCACTGCGGATTCGCTACCGAGCGCTTTCCGCAGGCCCTGATCTCGATCGACAAGCTCGACAAGATCGGCGCTGCGGGCGTCGTCGCCGAGCTGGAGGCCGACGGTCCCGACGCGGCGGCCGTCCTCGGCGGCTACCTCGCGCGCATCGAGGAGGCCGTCGCCGCCGGGGGAGTGCCGATGGAGGAGTCCGTGATCCTCGCGATCCTGCCCGAGGGCGTGGACCCCGAGGCGGTGCTGGCCCTCGAGACCCTGGCCCGCGCGCTGCGCTCCCTGCCGGACGGCGTCTCCCTCCGGTTCGACCCCACTCTCGTGCGGGGCATGGGCTACTACACGGGCACGATCTTCGAGATCGCGCACCCCTCCTCCGGCTCCTCGGTCGGCGGAGGAGGCCGCTACGACGGCATGATCGGCCGGTTCCTGGGGCAGGACGTCCCGGCCTGCGGCTTCTCGATCGGCTTCGAGCGCATCGTCGAGCTGATCGACGTGCCCGTCGCCGAGCGCCCGGATGCGGTGGTGCTCGTCCACGAGCGCGACGCCGCCCCGGAGGCGCTGCTCGCGCTGAAGCAGGCGCTGATCGCCCAGGGTTCCCGGGTCCGGCTGGAGCGCCGCAGCAAGAACCTCACGCCGCTGCTCGACCGGGCGACGGCCGCGGGCTTCACCCGCTTCGCCCTCGTGCCCCGGGACGCGGCCGGGCTCGACTCCCTGTCGTTCAAGCCCCTGGGCTGAGCGCGCGGGATCTGAGAGGCGTCTCACCCGATCCGCCGGAGCCGACGCGTTCCGTGGCGTGATCCTTGGCGGATCCGTGAGAGCCTTAATACCCGCGAAATCTGCGGACACACCCGAGAAATCTCCCGAGGATAGCGTCGAGGCACCCGATCGGCGCGACTTGGCGCGCCTGGACGGGCACCACGCCGCCACCCGCGCACCACAGCAGCAGCATCACCGCGGCCGCGTCCTGCAGCCCGACGATCTCGACCCGAGGAGTCCCCCTTGACCCTGTCGCCCTTCCGCACCCCGGCCTTCGACCGCCGCAGCCTCCTCCGCATGGCGGGGGTCGCCGGCCTCGCGATCGGCGGCGCCTCCGTCCTCGCCTCCTGCGCCTCCGACTCCTCGGCCTCCACCGGCGGGTCCGGCGAGGGCGGCGACCTCGGCACCCTGAAGGTCCAGCTCTCCTGGATCAAGAACGAGGAGTTCTCGGGCGAGTTCTTCGCCGACTCCAAGGGCTACTACACCGACGCCGGCCTCTCGGGCGTGACCCTGACCGCGGGCCCCTCGACCGGCACCGCCGAGCTGCTCTCGGGCTCCGCCGACGTCGCGCTGAGCGACGCCGTCTCGGTCGGCACCGTGATCGCCCAGCAGGAGGCGCCGCTGAAGATCATCGGCGCGACCTACCAGAAGAACCCCTTCACGGTCCTCTCCATCGCGACCGCGGGCAACATCGCGACCCCGGCCGACATGGCCGGCAAGAAGATCGGCGTCCAGGCGTCCAACACCTCGCTGTTCCAGGCGCTCCTCGCCGCCAACGGGCTGTCGGAGTCGGACCTCACCGTCGTACCGGTCGAGTACGACCCCTCGGTCCTCATCAACGGCACGGTCGACGGCTTCATCGCCTACCTCACCAACGAGTCGATCACCGTCGCGAACGAGGGCTACGAGGTCGTCAACCTGCCCTTCGCCGACAACGGGCTCCCGTTCGTCGCCGAGACCTTCACGGTCACCGACCAGACGATCGCGGAGAAGCGCGACGCGGTCAAGGCGTTCCTCGTCGCGGAGATCAAGGGCTGGTCCGACGCGGTCAAGGACCCGGAGGCGGGCGCGATGCTCGCCATCGAGGACTACGGCAAGGACCTCGGCCTCGACGAGGCCTCCTCGAAGGAGGGCGCCACGATCCAGGCCGAGCAGCTCGTCGTCTCGGACGACACCGTCGCCAACGGCCTCTTCACGATCTCGGACGAGCTGCAGAGCGAGACCATCGCGTCCCTCGCCGGCGCCGGCATCGACATCTCGGCGGACGATCTCTTCGACATGACCCTCCTCGCCGAGGTCTACGAGGAGAACCCCGAGCTCGTCGACTACACCGCCTGATCCGGCACTGATCCACCTCCACGAAGGGCACCACCCGTGACCGACACGACCGACGCCGGCATCCTGCGCGAGCAGGATGCCGGCGGCACCGGCATCCAGATCCACGGCCTGTCGAAGACGTTCCGGATGGGCGCCCGCAGCGTCACGGCGCTGCAGGACACCGATCTGCACACCGATCAGGGCAGCTTCCTCGCACTGCTGGGCCCCTCGGGCTGCGGCAAGTCGACGATCCTCCGCATCCTCGCGGGGCTGGAGGAGCCGACGTCCGGCTCCATCCGGGTCGACGGCCGCACCCCGAAGGAGCTGCGCCGCGACAACAAGCTCGGCATCGCGTTCCAGGACCACGCGCTCCTCCCGTGGCGCAGCGTCATGTCGAACATCCGCCTCCCGTTCGAGATCGCGGGCAAGTCGGTCGACCAGTCCTACATCGACGAGCTCATCGACCTCGTCGGCCTCCGCGGGTTCGAGAAGGCCAAGCCCGCGCAGCTCTCGGGAGGCATGCGCCAGCGCGTCTCGATCGCGCGCTGCCTCATCCTCAAGCCCGAGGTGCTCCTGCTCGACGAGCCGTTCGGCGCGCTCGACGACATGACGCGGCAGAAGCTCAACCTCGAGCTGCTGCGCATCTGGACCGAGAAGCCCGCCACCACGCTGCTCGTCACGCACGGCATCTCGGAGGCGATCTTCCTGTCCGACCGCGTCGCCGTGATGAGCCCGCGGCCGGGTCGGGTGAAGGAGATCATCGACATCGACCTCCCGCGCCCGCGCACTCCCGAGATGCAGCGCACGCCCGAGTTCCACGCGTACGTCGACCAGGCGTCCGAGCTCCTGTTCGGCGACGGCGGCGCGGCCGCCGACGACCACTAGGAGGGCCGCATGGCCACGGCTTCCCCCGCTCCCGCCGTCGAGCGGCGCTCCTTCTCGCTCCCGCCCTGGGCCGCCGGGCTCCTCGGCGTGCTGGGCATCGTCGCCGTCTGGTGGATGATCGCGCTCGTCAGCGCGCCGACCGGCTCCTCGACCTACGCCGTGGTGCCCACTCCGGTGCAGGTCGTGCAGGTGGCGATCGACGACGGATTCGGCTTCTACTGGCGCAACTTCTCCGTCACGATCGGCGAGGCGGCGGTCGGCTACTTCTGGGGCAACCTCCTCGCCCTGGTGCTCTCGGCTCTCGTCCTCGTCGTGCCGTGGCTGGAGGGGGTCGTGTCGCAGCTCGCGGTCGTCACCTACTGCGTCCCGATCGTCGCCATCGGCACGCTCGTCCTCCTCATCATGGGCGGCGCCGAGGCTCCCGGTCTGCCCAGCGCGACCGCGGTGTTCCTCGCCGGCCTCTCCGTCTTCTTCACCACCGTGGTCGGCAGCCTCCTGGGGCTGAAAGCCGCCGACAAGGCGTCGCTCGACGTGGTCACGGTCTACGGAGGCACGAAGTTCACGCAGCTGCGCAAGGTGCGGATCATCGCGGCGCTCCCCAACATCCTGTCGGCGCTGCAGATCGCGGTCCCCGCGGCCTTCCTCGGCGCGATCCTGGGGGAGTACTTCGGCAAGATCGAGACCGGCGTCGGGCCGATCCTGGTCGCCGCGCAGGTCTCGCTCAACTCGCCCCGCGTCTGGGCGCTCTTCCTGCTCTGCGCGGGCGTCGCGCTCCTGGGCTACGGCATCGTCGGACTGATCGGCCGCCTCGTCGCGCCCTGGTCCTCCGGAAAGCAGGCGTGATCATGACCCTCACCCGAGGCAGGACCGAGCAGTCCACCGAGACGTCGATCCTCGCGGTCGACGAGCTCCGCCGTCAGCTGCGCTCCGCCGCACTCGGAGCGACCCTCAAGAGCCTGCGCAAGAGCGCCCTGATCGCGCTGTCGACGATCGTGATCGTCCTCGCGATCTGGATCGGCGTGATCCTCTTCAGCGGCGTCTCGCCCTACGTCATCAAGGGCCCGTGGGACGTCTGGGACCACCTGGTCGCCGGCGAGAGCGCGGCCGAGCACCGCGCCGAGCTGGGCGCGCTCTTCGCGGTCACCCTCTGGGACTCCTTCATCGGCTTCGCCGCGGGACTTGTGGTGGCCATCCTCGTCGCGATCCTCTTCCGGCTGTCCAAGGGCGTCGAGCACGCCCTCATGCCGTTCGCGCTCCTGCTGCGCTCCGTGCCGCTCATCGCGATGGCGCCGCTGATCATCCTGGTCTTCGGCCAGGGCACGATCGCCTCCGTCGCCGTCGTCGGCGGCATCGTGGTGCTGTTCCCCGCGCTGGTCACCATCGCGTTCGGCCTGAACAACGCGTCGCCGCAGATGCTCGACGTGGTCTCGGTCTACGGAGGATCCACGCTCACCGCGATCCGCAAGGTCGCGATCCCCGGCGCCCTCCCGTCGCTGTTCGCCGCGATCCGGGTCTCGGTGCCCGGCGCCATCACGGGCGCCCTGCTGGCCGAGTGGCTGTCGACCGGCAACGGCATCGGCGGCTCGATCTCGGCCTGGTCGGCGCAGGCCCGCTTCGACGACGTCTGGTCCGCGGTCGTGCTCGTCACCGGCGTCTCGCTGGTGCTCTACATGGTCGTGCAGGTCGTCGAGACCTTTGTGCTCTCGCGGATGTCGCTCTCGCTGAACTGAGGCGGGCGCGCGGGGTCAGACGGTGACGAGCGCGTCCACCCGGCTGCCCGCGAGCAGCTCGCGGCCGCCGAGGCCGTCGAGCTCCATCACCACGGCGATGCCCTCGAGGCTCCAGCCGGCCCGCTCGATGAGGCGGCGGCTCGCGTCGAGGGTGCCGCCGGTCGCGAGCACGTCGTCGACGAGCAGGAGGCGCGCGCCCTTCGGCGCCGCGTCCTCGTGCACCTCGAGCGTGGTCGTGCCGTACTCGAGTGTCGCGTCCTCGCGCAGGAGGGCGCGGGGGAGCTTGCCGGGCTTGCGGATGGTGACGACGCCGAGGCCGGCCGAGTAGGCGGCCGCCGCTGCGAGCAGGAAGCCGCGGGCCTCCACTCCGGCGATCGCGTCGATCCGGCCGCGGTAGGGCTCGAGCAGGGCGTCGGCGACCGCCCGCAGCGCCTCGCCGTCGCCGAAGACGGGAGTGAGATCGCGGAACAGGATGCCCGGCTCGGGGAAGTCCGGGACGACCTCCGTGAGGCGCTCGACGAGGGCGGCGGCGGTGCTGGTCACGGGATCCTCCGGGAGGCTCGGGCGGCGCGGTGCGCCGGCGTGGGGCGCCGTCGCCGCCGGCTCGGGTTCAGGGCCCTGGAAGTCTACGCACGCCCGGCGTTCCCCTCCCGTTCGAAGGCGGTCAGTAGACTCCTTCCCGACCGCTCCCACCCTCCGGGAGCGCACCCGTCAAGAGGAGATAGTTGTGGCCCTTATCGAGGCAGTCGTCGCCCGAGAAATTCTGGACTCCCGTGGCAACCCCACGGTCGAGGTCGAGGTCCTGCTCGAGGACGGCGCGTCCTCGCGTGCGGCCGTGCCGTCGGGCGCGTCCACCGGGGCCTTCGAGGCCTACGAGCTGCGCGACGGCGACTCCGAGCGCTACCTCGGCAAGGGCGTGCAGAAGGCCGTCGATGCCGTCATCGACGAGATCGGCCCGGCCATCGAGGGCTTCGACGCCACCGACCAGCGCCTCGTCGACGCCGAGCTGATCGAGCTCGACGGCACCGAGAACAAGTCGCGCCTGGGCGCGAACGCGATCCTGGGCGTCAGCCTCGCCGTCGCGAAGGCCGCCGCGCAGTCGGCCGACCTCGACCTCTTCCGCTACGTCGGCGGCCCGAACGCGCACACGCTGCCCGTGCCGCTGATGAACATCATCAACGGAGGCGCGCACGCCGACACCGGCGTCGACATCCAGGAGTTCATGGCGGTGCCGCTGGGCGCCGAGTCCTTCTCGGAGGGCCTGCGCTGGGGCGTCGAGATCTACCACGCCCTCAAGGCGCAGCTGAAGAAGGCCGGCTTCGCCACGGGCCTGGGCGACGAGGGCGGCTTCGCCCCCGACCTGCCCACCAACCGCGAGGCGCTCGACTTCATCCTCAAGGCCGTCGAGGCGGCCGGCTTCACGCCCGGCAAGGACATCGGACTCGCGCTCGACGTGGCCTCCTCCGAGTTCTACAACGACGGCGCCTACACGTTCGAGGGCAAGAAGCTCACCGCGGAGGAGCTCTCGGCGTACTACGCGGACCTCGTCGCGAACTACCCGCTGGTCTCCATCGAGGACCCGCTGGACGAGGACGACTGGGCCGGCTGGACCCACCTCACCGCCGAGATCGGCGACAAGGTGCAGCTCGTCGGAGACGACCTCTACGTCACGAACCCCGTGCGCCTGGCCCGCGGCATCGCCGAGAAGGCCGGCAACTCGATCCTCGTGAAGGTCAACCAGATCGGCACGCTCACCGAGACGCTCGACGCCGTGGCCCTCGCCCAGCGCAGCGGCATGACCGCGATCCTCTCGCACCGCTCCGGCGAGACCGAGGACACCACCATCGCCGACCTCGCGGTCGCGGTGGACGGCGGCCAGATCAAGACGGGCGCCCCGGCCCGCTCGGACCGCGTCGCGAAGTACAACCAGCTGCTGCGCATCGAGGAGATCCTGGGAGGTGCGGCGACCTACGCGGGTCGTTCCGCCTTCCCGCGCTTCTCGGCGTAGCCTCGGCCGACGGCCCCGGTCGTCCCGCACCTCGGTGCGGGCACCGGGGCCGCTCCCGTTCCCCGTCCGTCCCGCCCACCGCGATCGAGGAGGCACCGCCATGGCCCGCCCGCCCCGCCGACCCTCCGCGCCCGGCTCCGCCCCCCGGCGTTCCGAGCCGGAGACGACCCCGGCCCCGGCGAAGCCCGGCGGGAAGAAGCCCGCCTCGTCGACCGCCGCCGGTGCTGCCCGGGGGCCCTCCGCCGGGGCGAAGCGGAGCAGCTCCTCGAGCCGCCCCGGATCCCGCCCCGGCACCCCCCGCGCGGGAGGCTCCCGCCCCGCCCGGCCGAAGCAGCCTCCGGCGCCGCCCTCGTCCGCCTGGGTCGCCGGCGTCCGCGGCTCCGGATTCACGCTCCTGATCATGGGCATCCTGATCCTGGCGGTCGTCGTGCTCGCGCCGAGCATCAAGACCTTCGTCGAGCAGCGCGCTGAGATCGCCGAGCTCCAGCGCACCGTCGACGAGGCGAAGACGCAGTCGCAGAACCTCGACGAGCAGCGCACGCGCTGGTCCGACCCGGCCTTCATCCGCGCGCAGGCCCGCGAGCGGCTCTACTTCGTCATGCCGGGCGAGGTCAGCTACCTGGTGCTCGACGACATCGCCGTCGCACAGCAGGCGGAGCAGCCCGCGAGCGACTCCGTGCAGCAGACGCCCACCGACTGGGCGGGCGCGCTGCTGTCCTCGATCGCGGTCGCCGGCCTCGGCGAGCCCACGGTCGACGAGCTCGCGCCGGCCGAGGAGCCCGCCCCGGCTCCCGCGGCCACCCCCGCACCCTGACCGCCCCGGCGTAGACTGGACCGTTCCGTCCGGTCCGACGTCCCCTGGAGCCCCCGTGACCACGCCCCCCTTCGATCCGCCCACCGAGCGCGACGTCGCCGTCGTCTCCGCCCAGCTGGGGCGGCCCGCCCGCGACGTGGTGGGAATCAGCGCGCGCTGCGTGTGCGGGAACCCGACGGTCGTCTCGACCAGTCCGCGGCTCGCCGACGGCACGCCGTTCCCGACCTTCTACTACCTCACCCACCCCGCCGCGACGGCCGCGATCTCGCAGCTCGAGGCGACCCAGGTGATGGCCGAGTACAACGAGCTCCTCGCCGAGGACGAGCAGGTGCGCGAGGCGTACGCCGCCGCGCACCGCGCGTTCCTGGCCGACCGCGAGAGCGTCGGCTCCGTGCCCGAGATCGCGGGCATCTCCTCCGGCGGCATGCCCGCCCGGGTCAAGTGCCTCCACGCGCTGGCGGCGCACTCGCTCGCGGCCGGTCCCGGAGTGAATCCGATCGGCGATCTCGCTCTCGCCCGGGCCGACTGGTCGCCCGAGCGCTGCGTCTGCCGCCCGTTCGAGCCGGACGAGGCCTGAGCATCCGTTCCCGCTGCCCGGGAACGCCCCGGTCGTCCCGCACTTCGCTAGACTTCCGATTCGTCGGGGTCAGTGCTGCCACCCGCCGTCGAGAGCGGGCACTTCGCGAGTAGTAGGGTGTTCGCACAGTCCATCCCTCTGGAGAGTTCACCGTGCCCAAAATCCTCATCGTCGGTGGCGGCTACGCCGGTTTCTACACCGCGTGGAAGCTCGAGAAGTACCTGCGCGCCGGCGAGGCCGAGGTGACGATCGTCGACCCGCTGCCGTACATGGCCTACCTGCCCTTCCTCCCGGAGGTGGCCGCCGGCTCGATCGAGCCGCGTCACGCCATCGTGTCGCTCCGCCGTCACCTGAAGAAGACCGCGATCCTCGCCGCGAAGGTCACGAAGATCGACCACGCCGCGAAGACCGCGACGATCACTCCGACCGTGGGCGAGCCCTACGACTTCGAGTACGACCAGATCGTCATCACCGCCGGATCCGTCTCGCGCACCTTCCCGATCCCGGGCGTCGCCGACAACGCGATCGGCCTCAAGACGATCGAGGAGGCGACCGCGATCCGCGACCGCATCCTCACCAACTTCGACAAGGCGGCCACGCTGCCCGCCGGCCCCGAGCGCTCGCGCCTGCTCACGGTCACGGTCGTCGGCGGCGGCTTCGCCGGCATCGAGGTCTTCGCCGAGCTCCGCTCCTTCGCGAGCGCCCTGCTCAAGCGCTACCCTGAGATCGACTTCGAGGAGACGCAGTTCCATCTCGTCGAGGCGATGGGCCGCATCATGCCCGAGGTCGCCCTCGAGACGAGCCACTGGGTGCTCAAGAACCTCGACCAGCGCGGAGCGACGGTCCACCTCGACACGCAGCTGAAGTCAGCCGAGGGCGGCGTCATCGAGCTCTCGACCGGCCAGACCTTCGAGTCCGACCTGATCATCTGGACCGCCGGTGTCATGGCGAACCCGTCGATCAAGAACTCCGACCTCCCGATCGAGGAGCGCGGGCGCCTGCGCGTGCGTCCCGACCTCCGCGTCGGCCACGACGACGTCCTCGTCGAGGGCGCCTGGGGCGCGGGCGACGCGACCGCGGTGCCCGACCTCACCGGAGGCGGCGTCGGCGGCTACTGCGTGCCGAACGCCCAGCACGCGGTGCGCCAGGGCAAGCTCATGGCCAAGAACATCGTGGCGGTCCTCCGCGGCGAGAAGCCGAAGGACTACTTCCACAAGAACGTCGGAGCGGTCGCCGGTCTCGGCATCGGCGTCGGCGTCTTCCAGTCCGGCAAGATCGCGATCAAGGGCTTCCCGGCCTGGGTGATGCACCGCGGCTACCACGGCCTGGCGATGCCCTCGTGGGAGCGCAAGTTCCGCGTGGTGTGGGGCTGGTGGAACAACCTCTGGCTCGGCCGCGACATCGCCTCGATCGAGGCCCGCGAGTACCCGCGCGGTTCCTTCGAGACGTACGCGTCGCGTCCGAAGCCGGCTCCTGCCGCGGCCGCTCCCGCCGCAGGCACCCCCGGCCCCGCCGGTGCGCCGGTCACCGTCGGCGGAGAGCCCGCGAAGTCCTGACCCCGCTCTCGCGGGGCGCGTGATCGCGCACCGCGGAAGCCGCCCCCATAGCCCAATCGGCAGAGGCAGACGACTTAAAATCGTCTCAGTCTGGGTTCGAGTCCCAGTGGGGGCACCTCGCGAGCTCTTCGAGCGTGCCCGATCGACGCGTTCCGGTCCAGGTGCATGCTGCGCCGCCCGACAGGTCGGCGATGCGCGCCTCTTCGGAAGGCTCGGGACGGACCCTCACCCGCTGGTCCGCATCGTTCCGCCGGGGCTCGCCCGCGCGAGATGCCCCGGCACGGGGCGTGACCCAGCGTCGGGCCCCGGTCTGCGTCGTTCCGCGGAGGCCCACCTGCGCGAGAAGCCCCGGAAAGGGGCAAGACCTGCCCTCGGGCCCCGGTTCGCGTCGTCTCGAGGATGTTCCGGCCGAGCGAACGGGCTCGGAACGAGCCCTGCCGCCCCGGCCCGGAGGAGAATCGCTCCGTGGCCCAATCCGTCCGGTAGCGAGCCGAGCGCGCTGCAGCGACCGGGCAGGTCGAGCGCTCTCGGTCGAGTGCTCAGGCTGCTCGGGCGTGCTCGCTCCGCAGTCCGGTCGACTCGGCCAGGAGCACTGCGGCGAGCACCTCGGTGATCTCGCCGGGAGTGCACTCGGCGCAGAGGACCACGAGGTCCTCCGGGGAGGACTCGGCCGCTCCGGAGCGGTCGAGGACGACGGCATCGGTTCCACAGCTGCTGCATTCGATCATGCGGGTACGGTACGTCCGACCTCCGACATCCGGACCGAGTGGCCCGGCGGGTCCCGCGATCCGCAGGAGGCGCGCGGCCGCGGCTACCGGTCGGTGCGGACCCCGTCAATCCCCGACCCGGCGCCGACGGCTCGAATAGAGTCGTGGCCAGGCGGTTCCTCTGCCGGGATCGCGCGTGCGCCGTCCCCGCGGGAGCCGGAACCGTCCGTATCATCGGAGGGCGAGGCCGTACGGCCCCGTCCTCTTCTCGTGCCGCAGGGCACCGTACCGCACCGCCCGGAGACGGGTGGCAGGAGACCTCCATGGGGAAGCTGCTCTACGGCGCCTCGGGCGTCGAGATCGAATTCGACGACCGCACGCTCACGCACGTCCAGATCGTCATCGCGAACAAGCTGCGCCGTCGCGAGAGCTTCTTCTTCTCCTGGCGCGACGACCCGGCGGTGGGCGACGGACGATCGAGCATCTGGCTCGATCCCTCCGTGCCCCTCTACTTCAAGTACTTCGGCGGCCGCGTCCCCTCGATCAACCGCACCTGGATCGACCTGCTCACGGCGTCGGCCAACTCGTCCGGCGGACTGCAGCTCGTGCAGGAGCCGGACGCCGCGCCCACGCCGCCCCCGAAGGGCGAGCAGGGCCCGTAAGGGGTCCGCGCGCCCGCCGTCCTGCACCTCCCCGCACCCGTCAGGAAGAGCGACCATGAAGCGCGACGTCTCCGCCCACCTCACCCTCGACGTAGCGCGCCCCGCGTTCCTCGTGCTCTCGCTCGCCATCGCAGCGGACTACGCGGCCGAGGAGTCGCTCACGGTGACCCTCGGCGGCGAGGCCGTCCGACCCCGCGAGGTGCTCGACCAGCACGGCACGAGGCTGCACGTCCTCGAACCCGGGGTCGGCGAGCTGGTGATCGACTACTCCGCCCGCATCGAGGGCCGCCTCGCCCCGCTCGAGGGGGAGGAGGTCGACCGCCTGCGCTACCTGCGGCCGAGCCGGTACGCCGAGTCGGACATCCTGTGGGCGACCGCCCGGGCCGAGTTCGCCGGTCTCACGGGCTCGGATCTGCTCGCCGCGGTGAGCTCCTGGGTGGGCACCCGACTGGCGTACGTCCCCGGCTCGAGTCTGCCGACCGACGGCGCCGAGCGGACGCTGCTCGCGCGGCAGGGGGTCTGCCGCGACTTCGCGCACCTCGTGGTGGCGTTGCTCCGGGCCCTGGACGTGCCCGCGCGCCTGGTCGCGGTGTACGCGCCGGGCCTGCAGCCGATGGACTTCCACGCGGTCGCCGAGGCCTGGGTGGACGGCCAGTGGCGCGTCGTCGACGCGACCACCCTCGCTCCGCGGCAGAGCCTCGTGCGGATCGCCACGGGACGCGACGCGGCCGACACGGCGTTCCTCAGCGTCTACGACGGCGTGGCGACCCTGGGGGAGTTCACCGTGGGCGCGGTCGTGGACGTCCTGCCGGACGACGACGTGCGCGAGCCCGCGTCGATCGGCTGACGCCGCGCGCGCGGAGCCGCTCCCGGCGCTACTGCTCCGGATCGACGAACCGGCGCCACGCCCAGACGGACGTGCAGACGACGGTGAAGGCGACCACCGCGAAGACGACCGGTCCGGCGCCGCCCTCGGTCGCCCAGGCGGCGATCGTGGGCGTCAGCAGCAGGAACAGCACCGTCGTCGCGAGCAGCGTCAGCCCGAGCCACAGCGCGGGCGACCAGCGCAGGATGCTCTGCCCCGCCGGACGGCCCACGGGGAACAGGAGCACGACGCTCGAGCCGACCGCGAGCAGCGTCGTCGCGCTGAGGACCTCGGCGGTGAGGGCGCCGACGAAGGAGCCTCCCGCGGGGACGACGGCCGAGAGTGCCCACGCGAGACCCGCCAGGCCGAGGAGGGAGACCACCCGCACGACCGCGAGCTTGGCGCGGTCGACCGCGGTCGCTCCGTCGGGCAGCATCAGGCCGATCACGACGCCGAACAGGAAGGCGGGATCGAGTCCCGCGAAGCGGGAGAGCAGCGCCGCGCCGGCCACGAGCAGCAGTGCGCGCGGAGAGGCCACGACGCCGATGCCGGGCAGGCCCATGCGCCGGCCGACGAGCGCGGGCACGCCGGCCGCCACAGCGTTCACCACGGCGGTGGCGAGGATCACGGCGATCAGCAGGCGGAGGTAGGCGGGCTCGCTGTCCACGCGGCCCGACAGCAGGGCGAGACCGGCGGCGCAGCCGATCATGCCGACCACCCTCGTGCGGGTCGAGGCGGGCGCGGGGTCGGGCTTGTCGTCGTACTCCACCCGGGCGCGGTTGCGGCCCGTCAGCTGGAAGGCCCGCTCCTGCCGCGGCCCGCGACCGGCGACGGCCAGGCGGGCGGGGACGACCACGAGCGCCAGCGAGGCGACGGCCAGGGCGAGCGACCGCATCCAGTCGGCCGCCGTCCCCAGTGGGGCTCCGGAGGAGAGGGCGGTCGTCATGCCGGTCGCCGCACTCCAGCTGCCCGGCTTCGGGGCTCCGCCGGCGCCCTGGCCGGGGGCCGGGGCCGCTTCCGGAGTCGTCGGCTCGGGCAGCGGCACGGCGGTGGCGCCGTCGGTCGACTCGGGGGTGGGAGAGGCGGTCGGGGTGCTCGGGCGCGCGGGCGCCGGAGACCGGGTGGGCCGGGGCGACGCGGTGCTCGGCGCGGGGGACGGGGAGCCGGGGACGGCGGACGGTGCGGCGCCCGGCGTGCTTGCTCCGGGGGTCGTGGTGGGGGTGGGAGCGGTCGCCGAGGGAGTCGGCGTCGAGGCCGCGAACGTCGCGTCGATCCACGGGCTCGGGGAGCCGTAGTTGCCGGCGGCGTCGCCCAGGATCGCCGAGACGCGGTGCGGGCCGGCGGTGACGGTGCCCCCGGTGCAGGTCCAGACGCCTCCGCTGACCGCCGCATCGCAGGTGTTCACCCGGTCCACGTAGACGTAGGCGCGCGTCCCGTCGACGCCGGTGCCCGCGTAGACGGCCCCGGTGAGCGGGAGGGACGCGCCGGCGCCGGGCGAGGTGATGCGCGGTGCGGGAGGTGCGGCGGTGTCGACCACGAGCCGGACGGCGGCGCTCGGCTCCGAGACCGTGCGACCTGCGAACGAGGCGCTCTGCGTCGCGGTGACGCGGTAGCTGCCGGGGGTCGGAGTGGGTGCGAGCTGGCAGAACCATGCGCCGGAGCGGTCCGCGGTCGCCAGGCACGCCGCTCCGCCGTCGCTCGTCACGGCCACCGCGGCGCCCGGGTAGGCGGTGCCGCGGACGGAGCCCGCCGACGTCGCGGAGCCGTCGACCGATTGGATGACCGGGGGACTGAGCACGGCGACCTGCACGGACGCGGTGGTCGTGCCTCCGGAGGCGAGGAGCTCGACCGCGCTGAGCGCGAGCGGGCCGTCGTCGAGGTCGGCGCGGCAGCTCCAGGTGTCGTCGGAGGCGACCGTCGTGATGCAGAGGGGATCGCTGCCGCCGCCGCGCACGCCGACCTGGATCTCGTTCCCCGCCGTTCCCGTCCCGGTGACGGTCGTCGGACCGCCCGAGATCACGGAGCGTGCGGCGGGGGAGGTGATCGAGAGGGGGGCCGCGGCGGTGGCGCTCGGTGCCAGCACGGCCGCGGCGCACGCGAGGAGGGCGAGGAGGACGGCGGGTCGCCGGGATGCGCGTGCGGCCCGACGGCTGGGCGTCGGCGCGTCCGGACCTCGGCGCGCGGAGGCTCGACGGCGCAAGGTCATCGGGACGCCCGATGAACCCCCCGGTACTGCTGCGTCGACTCTCGGTGGCACTGTGCGTCCATTGCACGGGCGCTCGCGGGCACTGTCAAGCGGGCACGCCCGTCGTCACCGGATGGACACCGAACCGGTCCTGCGCGGGGGGAGCGCGCACCCGGCGGGAGAGCGCTTCCGCGAGAATACCTCCATCGACCCTTTCGGAGGAAGCATGAGCGAGGACGCGGCGCGCGGACGCGACAGGCGGCAGGTGCGCGCCGAGGCCGCGCGCTTCGACGACCCGCGCGAGCTGGGACGGCTCCTGCCCTCCGGGCTGCGGATCGGCCTGGCGCAGAGCGCTTTCCAGACCGAGGGCTCGCTCGAGACCGGCGGCCGCGGCCGATCGGTCTGGGACGACTTCGCGCTGCGGCGCGGCACGATCGCCGAGGAGGCGACGCCCGAGGTCGCGACCGACTTCCTCCTGCGCTGGCGCGAGGATCTCGCCCTGCTCGTCGATCTCGGCGCCGACGAGCTGCGGCTCTCGCTCTCGTGGCCGCGCGTGCAGCCCGACGGCAGGGGGCCGCTGGACCGCGGCGGGATCGGCTTCTACGACCGTCTGCTCGATGCGCTCGCCGAGGCCGGGATCCGCGTGGTGCTGACGCTGCATCACCGCGACACCCCCTCCGCCCTCGGCGCCGGCTGGATGGACCGCGACACCGCGTTCCGCTTCGGCGACCTGGCGTTCGACGTCGGCGCGAAGCTGGGCGACCGCGTCGACGACTGGGTCACGCTCGATCAGCCGTCCACCGTGATGCTCGAGGGGTACGCGCTCACCCGGCAGGCCCCGGCGGCGGGGCGCCTCCTGAACGCCCTGCCCGCGCTGCACCACCAGCTGCTCGGGCACGGCGTCGCCGTCGAGGCGCTGCGAGCGGCGGAGGTCCGGGGCCGGATCGGTCTCGTCGACGCTCTGGCGCCGGTCGAGCCCGCGAGCGGCTCCGAGGCCGACGTCGCATGGGCCGGCCTCGCCGACGTCCTCCGCAACCGGCTCGTTGCCGACGCGGTGCTCACCGGCGCGTACCCGCAGGGTCCGGAGGAGCTGCCGCCGTTCCTCGAGCGCCTCGAGCGGGTCGACCCCCGGGACCTCGAGCGGCTGTCGGCCCCGCTCGACTTCTACGCCGTGGCTCCGCTGCCGCCGCAGCGCGTCGCGGCGGGGCGGGATCCGCACGCGCCGACAGGCGTCGGCGCGCCGCCGGTGCTGCCGTTCCACGAGCGGCCCTGGCCCGAGCTGGACCGGACGGGCGACGGCTCGCCCTCGGCACCGTGGGCGCCGGTGTCGGTCCTCCGGACGCTGGTCGAGCGGTACGGCGAGGCGCTGCCTCCGCTGGTCGTCACCGCGCTCGGCGCGAGCTTCCCCGACGTGCTCGACCAGGACGGCGCCGTCGTCGACACCGAGCGGATCCGCTGGCTCGGCTCGCACCTCGGTGCGCTCGCCGAGGCGGTGCACGAGGGTCTCCCGGTCGAGTCGGTGCAGCTCTGGACCCTGGTGGACGCGTTCGAGTGGCAGCACGGCTACACCCGCCCGCACGGGCTCGTCGCCCTGGACGCGCGCGGCGGCGACCGGGTGCCCAAGGCGTCGTTCGACTGGCTGCGACGGGTGCTCGACGCGCGCTCCTGACCGCTCGTCCGGCCGTGCGTGCGAGACTTCCGCGGTGCGCAGCCTCCTCGCCCTCGCCTCGATCCTCCACGCCGAGCCCGCTCCGGTGCTCGCCGCCCTCGCCGACGTGCTCGCCGACGACGGCGGCTTCGCCCGCACGGCGGACGGATTCGAGCGGCGCCTGCCGGTAGCGGGCCTCGAGCAGTGGCGGGTCCTCGCCGACGAGGAGGGAGCCCGCATCGAGTGCGAGTTCGTCGCGCCTGCGGCCTCCTCCGCTCTCGCGGGCGTCCTCGGACGGCGACGCCTGCGCGAGGCGCCGGAGCGGTTCCGCGCCGTCGTCACGGCGGTCGCGGATCGCGTCGAGCCGCGCTGACCTGCGCGCATCCGGCCTGGTCGTGACGCCGATCGGGGAATGCCCGAGCAGTACTCGGTGTTGTCTAGGGATGACGGGGCGGGGCTCGGAGCCCGGCCCACCGGACCGCTCGGAGGAGCACGACGCAGATGGCAGGAACAGGCATGAACAAGGGACGTGGGACGCGCGGCGGCGACGAGGAGATCGTCTACCGCCGCCACGCGAACGGACGCGGCATGGTCGCTCCCGGCTCGCGCGTCTCGGCGTCCGCGTACGTCGAGACGGGCGCCTACGTGGAGCCCGGCGCGACGGTCGGCGAGCGCGCCTGGATCGGCGCCGGGAGCTGGGTCGACCGCGACGCGATGATCGGGCACAGCGCCTTCATCGGCGCGAACGTGCATGTCGGGCCCGAGGCGATCATCGGCCCCGGAGCCCGCATCGGCAGCTACACCCGCATCGGCGGCTCGGCCGTCGTCGCGACGGGGGCGCGGGTCGACCGCGACACCGTCGTGCCGGCCGGCGGCCGCTACGGCGCCGAGGAGAGCACCCGAGAGGCGGGCAGGCGCGCCGCCTGACCCCTCCCACCCGGACGACCCTGTTCCGCCGCCGCCCCGACTCAGGCGGCCCGGAATAGGGTCGTTCCCATGTTCGAACTCCACCACCTCAGCGCCCAGGAGCAGTGGGACTGGCTGCAGCGCGGCGAGGTCTCGCCGCTCGAGCTGGTCGACCACTACCTCGCCCGGATCGAGCGCTGGAACGGCGAGCTGGGCGCCTTCACGACGGTGACGCCCGACGCGGCGCGGGAGCGCGCCCGGGACCTCGCCGACGGAGCCCTCCCGCGCACGGCCGCCCTCTGGGGCCTGGCGAGCGGGGACAAGGACCTGTGGCGCCGCCGCGGCGTCCGCACCACGTCCGGATCGAGACTGCGCGAGTCCTTCGTACCCGACGCCTCCGACGGGATCGTCGAGGTGCTCGACGCGGCGGGGGCGATCAGCCTGGGCAAGACCGCGGCTCCCGAGTTCGGCATGCCCTCTTACACCGAGAGCCGGGTCGGACCGCCCACGGTGACGCCGTGGGACACGCGCCTGGGCGCCGGGGGCTCGAGCGGAGGAGCGGCGGCGGCCGTGGCCGCGGGGCTCCTGCCGTTCGCGCCGGCGTCCGACGGCGGCGGCTCGATCCGCATCCCGGCCGCCGCGTGCGGACTGGTGGGGCTCAAGCCCTCGCGCGGGCGGGTGCCGGCGATGTCGGGGGTGGGAGGAGTCGGCGGGCTCGTCGTGGCGGGGCCGATCGCGCGCTCGGTCGCCGACGCGGGCCTCCTCCTCGAGGGGCTGCTCGAGCGCCGCAACGGCCGGATCCCGCAGCCCTACTCGGTGGCCGCGCCGGAGGATCGCGAGGGCTCGTTCCTGGGCGCCGCGATCCGAGGGGAGGGGCGCTTCCAGATCGGCGTGCTCACCGCCTCGCCGTGGGACGACGTGCAGGACATCCGCCTCGAGCCCGAGGCGCGGGCCGCCTTCGACGAGGGCATCGCCGCCCTCTCGGCACTGGGCCACGGACTCGACGACGCCTCCCTGCCGCCGAGCAGCGCCTACCCGGCCGCGTTCAGAACCCTCTGGCAGAGCGGCGCGTCGACTCTGCCGGTCGAGACGCCCGCGGACTTCGAGCTCCTCGAGCCGCTGACCCGCTGGCTCGTCGTCGAGGGCCGGCGTCTCGGCGCCCGCGAGGTCGTGGAGGCGGCGTCGGTCCTGACGGGCTTCGAGCGCGCCCTGATCGCCGCCTTCTCGAGCTTCGACGCCGTGCTCGCGCCCGCGATGACGATGACTCCGCGCCCGGTCGGCTGGTACGACGCCGAGGACCCGGAGCGGAACTTCGCGCAGCAGGTCCAGTACACGCCGTTCACCTCGTTCGTGAACGTCGCCGGGCTCCCGGCGATCACGCTGCCCCTCTCGATGACGGACAGCGGCCTGCCGATGGGGATCCAGTTGATCGGACGGCCCGGCGGAGAGGCGGTGCTGCTCTCGATCGGCGCGCAGCTGGAGCGCCGCGCGCGCTGGCAGCGGCGGCATCCCCCGCAGTGGTGATCCGTCACTCCGGCAGATCCCCAGCCGGAGCACTAGGCGCTTAGGTAAGGCATGCCTATACTTGCCTCGATGTGCATGTTCGAGGGACGAGACGGCTCGGAGCCGATCGACGTCAAGCAGTACCTGATCGCGGGCGACGAGACCGTCGTGCCGTGGATCCAGAGCATGCTCGACTCCCTCCCCGCGAACGCCCGCGGCCAGGTGTTCGTCGAGGTCGACGACGCACGCGGACTGCCGCCGCTCTCGTCTCCCGGCCGCGTCACCGTGACCTGGCTGGGCCGCTCGACGCGCTCCGGTGCCCCCGGCACGGGCGCCCTGTGCCGCCGCGGCATGGCGCTCGACCGCGCCGTGCGGGCCTGGGTGGGCGAGATGTCCGTCGTCGACGGCGACTACCCGTGGTCGGACGAGCGCCACGACTTCTGCGCGTGGGTCGGAGGAGCGGGGCCGCTCATCGCCGAGCTCGCCGCCGACGTCGAGGCGCGACTGCGCGTCTCCGCCGAGCACGCCGCCCGCTGAACCGCCCTCGGGGTTAGGTGAGGCTCACCTCACCGTGCGATACTGAGTCGATGCCTCCGACGACCGCCGCCCCCGCCCGCCCGGCCTACCGGCCGTACCTCGCGACCGTCTCCCGGGCGACGAGGATCGCTCCGCACTTCATCCGCGTGACCCTCACGGGCGAGGACCTCGACTCCGTCGGCTGCACCGGGCCCGACCAGCGGATCAAGCTCGTTGTCCCGACCGCGACCTCCACCGCCCGCGACTTCCTGGCGTCCGTCGCCGATGCCGACGGCCCGGACGGGGTCGCCGCCGACTGGTACGGCCGCTGGCGCACTCTGCCCGACGCGCAGCGGAACCCCCTGCGCACCTACACGATCCGCGCCGTCCGCCCGGAGGCGTCCGAGGTCGATGTCGACTTCGTCGCCCACGGCGACTCCGGCCCCGCCTCGGCCTGGGTCGGCACCGCCGCGCCGGGCTCGGAAGTCGTCATCATCGCCCCCGACACGCGCTCCGAGCTGCCCGGCGGCGGTGTCGAGTGGCACCCCGGAGCGGCGACGTCGCTCCTGCTCGCCGGCGACGAGACCGCCGTCCCCGCGATCGGCGCGATCCTCGAGAGCCTCCCGGCCGACGCCTCCGGAGCCGCGTTCCTCGAGGTGCCCACCGCCGAGGACCGCCTGACGCTGCGGCACCCTGCCGGGGTGCAGGTCACCTGGCTCGTCCGAGAGAGCGGAGCCGACTGCGGAGCGGCGCTCGACGCCTCCGTCCGCGCCTGGTCGACCCGCTTCCTCACGGCTCACCACCGGGGCGTCGAGGTGTCGGACGTCGACATCGACAGCGGGATCCTCTGGGAGGTGCCCGAGGAGAGCACCGACCCCGGCCTCTACGCCTGGATCGCGGGCGAGGCCGGAGCGGTCAAGCGCATCCGCCGCTGCCTCGTGACGGAGCTCGGCGTCGACCGCAAGCGCGTGGCCTTCATGGGGTACTGGCGCCTCGGCCGCTCCGAAGCCAATTAGCCGAGCGGGCCGCGGGAACGTCCTCTGCGGCGTTGTCGTCGCACCGCGTGGTTCCACCATGCGGAGCTCCTCCGCCTTGCAGCCGACGCGCGGGCCGCGGGAACATCGTCTGCGGCGTTGTCGTCGCACCGCATGGTTCCACCATGCGGAGCTCCTCCGCCTTGCAGCCGACGCCCCCGCGACCCGCTCGGGCTTCACGCTCAGAGCGTCGGAGGCAGTCCCACCAGGCGGCTCGAGAGGTCCCAGAGGTCGGTCCCGAGCACGCGGTCGCGGGCCTGCTTCGCGACGCCGCCGTGGGGCTTCAGGCCGTCGAAGTAGGTGCCGCTCGCGGCGCCGACGTCGGGCTCCGAGCAGAGCGTGATCAGGGGCACGGCGCCCGCCTCGGCGGTGATGCCGTAGGAGCCGGACGTCAGCGTCTGCATCGCCTTCATGACGCGGGAGTCGGCTCCGAAGCCGGTGGCGACGAAGCCGGGGTGGAACGAGTAGGCGTCGACGGCGGTCGGCAGCAGGCGCTCGGCGAGCTCGCGGATGAAGAGGATCGTCGCGAGCTTGGAGGTGCCGTAGGCGCTCCAGCCGCCCAGCCACGGGCCCTTCCTGCGGTCGAGGTCCTCGAGCGACAGGCGGCCGAACCGGTTGGCGACGCTCGCCGTCGAGACGACGCGGGCGCCGGGACGGGCCGCCCCGGTCTCGATGAGGCGCGGCAGCAGGAGCCGGGTCAGCAGGAACGGCGCCAGATGGTTGCTCTGGATCGTCCGCTCGTGGCCGTCGGCCGTCGTGCCGCGCTCCGAGACCAGGCCGCCGGCGTTGTTGGCGAGCACGTCGATCCCGTCGAAGCGCTCGAGGAGCGACGCGGCGAGGGCCCGCACGTCGTCGAGCCGGTCGAAGTCGGCGACGAACGGCACGCCTCCCACGTCCTCGGCGACGGAGCGGGTCCGCTCGGGGTTGCGGCCGACGACCGCGACGGTCGCCCCCGCTTCCGCCAGCTCGCCCGCGGTGACCTTCCCGATCCCGGAGCTCGCTCCGGTGAGCACGACGACGCGCCCCTTCATGTCAGCGACCACGGAGGTATCCGCCCTTCTCGAGACCGGCTTCGATCTCGAATCGATTGCGCAGCGGATCGCGACCCGCCACGAGGTACGCGAACGGGAACCACATCCCGTAGCGCTTCCACTGCTGCACGTGCACGGCCTCGTGCTCGAGGACGCGGTCCGACGCGTTGGCACCCGTCAGATAGCTGATGCCGACGCACGACCCGCCGCGCCCGTAGGCCCAGTCCGGCAGTCCGCGGAAGACGACGAGGCCGTTCCGGCGCTCGATCCGCCCGGTGCTCCAGACGAACCCCCAGACGAGGCCCACCGCGGAGGCGAAGAGGTAGCCGGGGCGGGTGACCGCGGGGTCGAGGGCGACGACGGCGACCGCCCGGCGCAGGGCGCTCACGCGCTGTCGCGCCCGTAGGTCTCGAGCAGGCGCAGCCACACCTCGCTGATGGTCGGGTAGGAGGGCACGGCGTGCCAGAGGCGCGAGAGCGGCACCTCGCCGACGACGGCGATCGTCGCGGAGTGGATCAGCTCGCCGACCTCCTTGCCGACGAAGGTGACGCCGAGCACCACCCGGCGCTCCTCGTCCACGACCATGCGGGCGGTACCGGTGTAGCCGACCGCGGCGAGGGAGGCGCCGGCGACCGAGCCGATCTCGTAGTCGACGACCCGCGCGCGGTAGCCCGCCTTCTCGGCCGCGGCCGCCGTCAGGCCGACCGAGGCGACCTCCGGGTCGGTGAAGACGACCTGGGGAACGGCCTCGTGGTCGGCGGTCGCCACGTGCGCACCCCACGGGGCGTCGAGCACGGCGGCTCCGGTGGCGCGGGCCACGATCACGTCGCCCGCGGCGCGCGCCTGGTACTTGCCCTGGTGGGTGAGGAGCGCGCGGTGGTTCACGTCGCCGACTCCGTAGAGCCACGGCGAGGAGCCGCCGATCGGCGCGCCGTCGGCGCCGAGCACGAGCATCGTGTCGTCGACGGTGAGCGAGGACCCGGGCTCGAGGCCCACGGTCTCGAGCCCGATGTCGCGGGTGTGCGGGGCGCGGCCCGTCGCGGCCAGGATCTCGTCGGCCTCGATGACGTCGCCTCCCTCGAGGGTGACCGCGACGCCGCCGTCGGAGCGGCGCTCGACCGCGGCGGGCGAGGTGCCGAGCCGGACGTCGACGCCGAGCTCGCGGAGGGAGTCGCCGACCAGCGCCCCGGCGAACGGCTCGAACGGAGCGAGGAGCCCGCTGCGCGCGAGCAGGGTGACGGAGGAGCCCATGCCGGCGTAGGCGGTCGCCATCTCGACCGCGACGACTCCGCCTCCGACGATCACGAGGCTCGGCGGAACGGTCTCGGCGCTCGTCGCCTCGCGGCTCGTCCAGGGAGCGGCGTCGCGGAGCCCCGGCACGTCGGGCACGAGGGCCGTCGTGCCGGTCGCCACCGCGACGGCCGCGCGCGCACGGAGCACCCGCTCCGTGCCGTCGGGCGCCGTCACGGTCACCTCGCGCTCACCGCTCAGGCGGCCGTGGCCGCGGACGAGCTCGATGCCCGCTCCCTCGAGCCACTGCACCTGGCCGTGGTCGTCGAAGCCGCTCGTGACGGAGTCGCGGTGCGCGAGGAGCGCGGCGACATCCACTCCGCCCGAGACCGCCTGGGCCGCTCCGGGGAGGTCGCGTGCGGCCCGCAGCGCCATCGGCGCGCGCAGGAGCGCCTTCGAGGGCATGCACGCCCAGTAGGAGCACTCTCCGCCCACGAGCTCGCTCTCGACGACGGCGGCGGTGAGGCCGCCCTGCACGGCCCGGTCGGCGATGTTCTCGCCCACGGGGCCGGCTCCGATGACGATCAGGTCGAACTCGTCGGCCGTGCTGCTGTCGGTGCTCATGGTGTCCAGATCCTTCTCGGGCGGCGGCCCGTGACTGCTGACCCGGGACGCTGCGTCCCGGTGGGGGCCGGCGTGCGCCGGCGGGCTCAGTGGGCGGGCACGATCTCGGCTCGCCAGCCGTCGTAGCGGCCGCCCTCGCTCTCGACGGCCTCGACGACCTGGCGGAGGAAGGCGGTCGTCGCCTCCTCGTCCACGGCCGCGTGATGGCTCGCGACCAGCACGTGCCGCAGGCGCAGGCGCGAGATCGCGATCTCGTAGCCGGAGGCGACCAGCGCGCGACCGGCCCGGCGGGCGCGGCTCGCGCGGGTGAAGACGGCGAAGTGGTCGACCTCGCGCAGCTCCCAGACCTGGTCGCCGTAGCGCAGCCGGATCTCGAGCTGACGGGCGGCGCGCTCGCGCTGCGCCTCGAGGGCGGAGCCGGCGGTCTCAGCGGGGCGGGCGGAGAGGATCTCGTCGCTCATCGGCCGGTGAACTCCGCCGTCGTGCGGGCGAGGAACGCCTGCAGGCCGATCGCCGCGTCCTCGGAGGAGGCGAGCCGGGCGAGCTCCGCGGGCAGCGCGGCGGAGGCCGCCTCGGGGGACGACACCGCGAGGCGCGCGTTCGCGAGGGCCGCCTGCACGGCGAGCGGTGCCTGCGCGGCGATCCGCTCTGCGAGGGCCGCGGCGGCCTCGGCGATCGTGCCGTCGGGCACGACCTGCTGCACGAGTCCGATGCGGTGCGCCTCGGCGGCGTCGAACAGGTCGCCCGTGAGGATCCAGCGCATCGCGTCGCCCCAGCCGGTCGCCCGGGGGAAACGCAGCGTGGCTCCGCCGAAGGGGAGGATGCCGCGCGCGACCTCGATCTGCCCGAAGCTCGTCGACTCCTCGGCGAGCACGACGTCGCTCGCCAGGGCGAGCTCGATGCCGAGGGTGAGGCAGGTGCCCTGCAGGCCGATCACGACGGGTTTGGAGACCGGACGGGTCCGCAGGCCCCACGGGTCGAGTCCGCCCTCGGGCACGAAGTCGAGCCCGCCGGAGGCGATCCGCGGACCGATGTCGGCCAGGTCGAGGCCGGCGGTGAAGTGGGGGCCCGAGGCCAGGACGACCCCGACGCGCAGGTCGGGATCGCGGTCGAGCTCTCCGTACGCGGCGGCGAGGGCCGACAGCAGGGCGAGATCGGCCGCGTTGCGCTTCTCGGGCCGGTCGAGCACGATCTCGAGCGTGTGACCGCGGCGCGCGGTGCGCACGCGTGGGTTCTCGCTCATCGGTCCTCCGCTCGGTCGCGTCCGTCCATCTTGCCCGGTGCCCCCGGCACTCCCCGGCCCCCGGTCGCGGATTCGGGGTGCTCGCTCAGGCCCCGCGGGCGAGGGCGCCGACGAGGCGGAGGATCGTGGGCAGGTCGTCGACGGCGGCGGCGGGGGAGGAGGGGGCGAAGGAGGTGAGTCCGGCGCCCGCGAGCGGGAACCGCGCTCGCAGCGCCTCGAGGCTCGCCACGAGCCGTGCGGCCGGCACGCCGAAGGGGACCGGGTCGAACAGTCCCGCGAGGTCGGCCGGATCGAGCACGTCGAGATCGATGTGCACGTACACCGCGACCGCGCCGGTGGCCTCGACGGCCGCGACGAGCGACTCCGGATCGAGCTCGTCGGCCGTCAGGCTGCGGGCACCGCGCTCGAGCAGGCCCTCGAGCTCGCCCGGATCGGTCGCCCGCACTCCGGCGAGCACCACGCGGGCGTCGTCGACCCGCTCGTCCGCGCCCGCGCTCAGGAGCCCGACGCCGCGGCCGAGGACGGCCGAGAGGACCATGCCGGAGAAGGCGCCGCTGGGAGACGTGGCGGGAGTGTTCCCGTCCGGATGCGCGTCGAGCCAGACGAGGGCGACCGGGCCGTCGGTCGAGCGCACGGCGTGGCCGACGGCGGCGAACTCGACGCCGCAGTCGCCTCCGATCGTGATCACGGGGCCGGGACGTCCGGCCAGTGCCTCGCGGACGCGCTCCGCGGTCGTCGCGACGGAGGCGTAGCGGCGGATCCCGGTGTCCTGCGCGTCGCCCGCCTCGGCGGGGACCTCGACGGTGACGGTGGCGGAGGAGGGGAGGTCGCCGCGGATCGCCTCGGCCCCGTCGACGAGGCGCATGGCCCGCGTCGACGCCGAGCCCTGCCACTGCGGGACCACGAGGAAGGACGCCATGCGTCTCAGTCTGGCACGGGGCGGCGCTCGTCCTCAGACCGCGGGCAGCACGCCGAGCGCGGGGTCGGCGCTGGCCGCCGCGGGCGCCTCGGCGGCGGGCGCGTCAGGCCCGTCCAGGTCGACGATGGCCTCGTCGAGAGCGGAGCGCGAGCGCTCGACCGCCCGCCGGGCCTCCTCCAGTGCACCCGCGGGGTCGGCGGCGGCGAGCCGGACCGCGACGTCGAGCTGCGCGAGCGTCTCCTCCGCGAGGATGCGCGGCGCCGCGGTGATCCGGTCGCCGTGCACGAGCACCAGCAGGCCGACCCCGTCCGCGCCCAGACGGGCGGCCGTGCGGGCGGCCTCGACGAGCAGGAGCTGGCGCTCGGCCTGCGCGTGCGGGTCCCGGTAGCCGGCGACGACCGCGTCCAGCGCGGCGTCGGCGTCGAGCAGGAGCGCGAGCACCGCGGCGGGGTCGTGCCCGGTCGTGGCGGCGCGTGCCTCGTCGGCGTCGAGCAGCAGCGCCCTGGCGGTGGCTCCGGCGGTCGCGACGTCGGCGGCGGAGGCGACCTGCGCGGCCGTCCGCACACCGGAGAGGGTGTCGGCCCGGTCGAGGTCGTCCCGCACCGAGCGCTCGAGGCCGCTCAGCTGGGCCTCGGCGCGGGCGAGGAGCGCGGTCATCCCCTCGACGCCGGCGAGCAGGGCTTCGGCGTGCTCCTCCGGGGAGTCGGCGGCGCGGTCCGCGGCCTCGCGCAGCGGGCGCACCTGCCGCTCGGAGGCGAGGCCGGCGAGGACCGAGACGTCGGCACGGGCACGCTGCAGCCGCTCCGGGAGGGGCGGGGGAGCGGAGGTCACTCTGCGATCGTACGGCGCGCGTGTTACGGACCGTGTCGCCTCCGCTCGACCGCGCCCACCGGGGTGCGCAGGATGGACGGCATGACCCGCTCGCTCGCCATCGTGGAGGTCGCCCGGACGCGGCCCGGACGCGACGAGTACCACGCGTACGTGCAGATCCTGAACGGCCGCCTCCTGACCCTCGCCCGCGAGCTGGGCTGGGACGCGCGGCGCTACGCGGCCGAGGACCTCGGCGCCGCCCGGCTGCTCGCCGAGACCGACGGTGCCGACGCGATCGTGCTGGCCGGCGGCGAGGACATCGCGCCCGAGCGCTACGGAGCCGCTCGCGGCTATCCGGGCGAGGGCCCGCACGCTGAGCGCGCCGACGACGCGCAGATCGCCCTCGTGCACCGCGCTCTCGCCCGCCGCACGCCGCTGCTCGGCATCTGCCGCGGCCTCCAGATCGTGAACGTCGCCCTCGGCGGCACGCTCGTCCCCGACCTCGGCCCCGACGCCGCGCACGTGAACGCCGCCGCCCCCGCGCACGAGCGGATGCACAGCCACCCGGTGGAGCTCGCCGCGTCCTCGACCCTGTCCGGGCTCTTCGGCGCGGAGGTCCTGGCGGTGCAGAGCGCGCACCACCAGGCCGTCGACCGCCTCGCACCCGGGCTCGAGATCGTGGCGCGCGCCGACGACGGGGTGGTCGAGGCGATCGAGCACCGCAGCGCCCCGATCGTGGCCGTGCAGTGGCACCCGGAGGATCCGCAGGCCCCCGCGGGACAGCTCGCGGTGCTCCTCGACGGGCTCGCGCTCGCCACCGCTCAGGGCGCTTTCGCGGCTCCGGCGCTCGCCGCCTGAGCGGCGCGGCGCCTCAGCGGGCCAGCCGCGCCATCCAGGCCTCGATCTCGTCGGCCGAGCGCGGGATGCCGGCCGACAGGTTCTCGACGCCGTCCTCGGTGACCAGCACGTCGTCCTCGATCCGCACGCCGATGCCGCGCAGCTCCTCGGGCACCGTGAGGTCGTCGGGCTGGAAGTACAGGCCGGGCTCGATCGTGAACACCATGCCGGCCTCGATCACTCCGTCGAGGTACATCTCGCGCCGGGCCTTCGCGCAGTCGTGCACGTCGAGGCCGAGGTGGTGGCTCGTGCCGTGCACCATGTAGCGGCGGTGCTGCTGGTTGTCGGCCTCGAGCGCCTCCTCGGCGCTGACGGGGAGGAGCCCCCATTCCGCGGTGCGGCGGGCGATCACGGCCATGGCGGCCGCGTGGACCTCGCGGAAGCGGATGCCGGGGCGGACGATCGCGAACGCGGCGTCGGCCGCCTCCCGCACCGTCTCGTGCACCCGTCGCTGCGCCTCGGTGTAGACGCCGTCGACCGGGAACGTGCGGGTGATGTCGGCGGTGTAGTAGCTCTCCTGCTCGACGCCCGCGTCCAGCAGGACGAGCTCGCCGGGACGCACCGGTCCGTCGTTGCGGGTCCAGTGCAGGATGCAGGCGTGCGGACCGGCGGCGGCGATCGTGTCGTAGCCGACCGCATTGCCGTCGGCGCGGGCGCGGCCGTTGAACACGCCCTCGATCAGGCGCTCGCCGCGCTCGTGGGCGACGATGCGCGGCAGGTCGGCGAGCACGTCCTCGAAGCCCCGGGCGGTCGCGTCGACGGCGGCGCGCAGCTCGGCGATCTCGTAGAGGTCCTTCACCAGGCGCAGCTCGCTGAGGTCGCGCTCGAGGGCGGCGTCGGAGTCGTCCGAGGTGCGACCCGCGAGGCGCTCGGCGACCAGCGGGTCGGCCTCGCGCAGGACGGCCACGGACACGTCGTCCTGCGCGTCCAGCACCGCGTCCAGCTCGTCGATGCCGCGGGCCTCGAGCCCGAGGTCGGCCGAGACCTGCGCGAGGGAGGGCCGCGGGCCGATCCAGAACTCGCCGATCTCGGGGTTCGCGTAGAACTCGTCGGAGTCGCGGCCGGCGCGCTCGCGGAAGTACAGCACCGCGGTGTGCCCCGACTCGCCGGGCTCGAGCACCAGGACGGCGCCGGGCTCGGAGTCGGCGCCCCAGCCGCTCAGCCAGGTGAAGGCGGAGTGCGCGCGGAACGGGTAGTCGGTGTCGTTCGCCCGCTGCTTGAGCCGGCCCGCGGGGATCACGACGCGCTCGCCGGTGTGCAGCGCCGAGAGGCGCTCGCGCCGGGCAGCGGCGAAGGAGGCCTGCTCGCGCGCGGGGGGCAGGGGCTCGTCCCGCTCGGCCCAGCCGGAGGCGATGAAGTCGCGGAAGCGGTCGGAGGCGGGGGTCGTCGAGCGGTTCGCGGTCGCGCGCGGGGTGGGCGCGGCGGCGGGGTCGGGCGTCGGGGTGGTCTGCTCGTCCGTGTTCGTCATGCCCCCATTCTCCTCCTCGTCCGGGGGAGGGGTCAGGACGTCTCCTTCACCAGACCGCGCACCGAGAGCTGGGCGAGGACCGGCCGGTGGTCGCTCCCCGCGTCGTCGCGGTCGCCGACGACGACGTAGCCCGAGACGTCCCAGCGCCCCGAGAAGAGGACGTGGTCGATGGGAGCGCCCAGCGGTGTCGGGAGCGACGCGGGCCAGGTCCCGAGGGCCGCGCCGCCGGCGAGCGACCCTGCGTCGGTGCAGCCGCCGAGGTCCGCTGCGCCGGGCAGGCCTGCCCAGTGGTCGAGGGTCGAGTTGAGATCGCCGACCACGACCACGTCCTCCTCCGTGCTGCAGAGCGCGGCGAGACGCGAGAGATCACTGCGCCAGTCGGCCATCAGCGAGGGGATCGGCGGAGCGGCGTGCACGGCGGCGATCACCGGGCGCTCCGGGGTGTCCGGTCGGACGACGAGGGAGGCGAGGGTGCCGGTGGGGGTGCTCTCGGGATCGACGGAGTAGGCGCCGAGCGACGGAGCCAGCAGCAGCGCGGTTCCGGCCACACCCTCGCTCCCCGCTGCGTAGTGCAGGGTCATCGGCCGGCCCGCGGCACCGAGCGCGGCGGCGATCTCCTGCGCGGGAGCCTCCGACACCTCCACGAGACTCAGGGCGTCGACCGCGTTCTCGGTCGCGAGAGCGACGACCGTGTCGACGGGCACGGAGTCGAGCGTGTTCCAGGTCAGGATCCGCAGGTCCGCGAGGCGGTGGGCGCGGGGCGGCGAGGAGTCGTCGCCCCGGACGGCCTGCAGACCGGCGAGGACCACGGCGAACGCGAGTCCGAGCCCCGCGATCACGAGCGCGAGCCGGCGCACCGGGCGCACCAGCACCGCCACCACGACGAGGACGACGGCCACCGCCACGGCGCCGAGCGCCGTGCCGAGCCGGAACGAGACCAGCTGGGCGAAGGGCGCCTCGCGAGCGAGACCGAAGAACCCCGGCGCGGTCGCCACGAGCAGGACGATCGCCACCGCCGCCGCCACCGCGGTCTTCACCAGTCTCGTCCCCATCCCGGTCAGGGTAGGGCATCCTCCCGGCCCCGGGCGCAGGACGCGCGTCTACGATGGGGGGCATGCATGTCGCGGGAGGCGGGTTCGACCTCCACACCCACTCCCTCGTCTCCGACGGCACCGAACCGCCCGAGGTGCTCGTGCGCGCGGCGGCCGACGCGGGCCTGGCCGGGGTGGCTCTCACCGATCACGACTCCACCGGCGGCTGGTCCGCCGCGATCGACGCGGCCCGCGACTGCGGCATCGAGCTGGTCCCGGGCATGGAGCTCTCGTCGCGCGTCGGCTGGGCGAGCGTGCACGTGCTCGCGTACCTCGTCGATCCGGAGGATCCGGGCCTCGTCGCCGAGACCGCGCGCATCCGCTCGGAGCGGAGGCACCGCGCCGAGGCGATCGTGACCGCGATCTCGGCCGACTACGACCTCACCTGGGACGACGTCCTCGCGCAGACCCGTCCCGGATCCACCATCGGCCGCCCGCACATCGCCGACGCCCTCGTCGCCCGCGGCCTCGCCACCGACCGCTCGGCGGCCTTCGCCGGGATCCTCGACTGGCGCGGCGGCTACTACCGACCGCACTACGCCCCCGATCCGGTCGACGCGGTCCGCCTCGTCCGCGCCGCGGGGGGCGTGCCGGTGATCGCGCACCCGGCGACCAGCACCCGCGGCATCGTCGTCGAGTCGATGCTGCCGGACCTCGTCGACGCCGGGCTGTTCGGCCTCGAGGTCGAGCACCGCGAGAACACGGCGGGCGGCCGGACGAGGCTGCGCGAGCTGGCCGAGCGCTACGGACTGGTCACGACCGGGTCGAGCGACTACCACGGCACGGGCAAGCCGAACCGGCTCGGCGAGAACACGACGCCGCGGGCGACGGTCGACGCGATCCGCGCCTCCGCTCGGGGCTGACGCCGACGCTCACCCCCGGGTGAACGCACGAGCCCCCTCGCGCGATCGCTCGCGGAGGGGGCTCGTGAGGTGCTGCGTCAGACCTGCGCGTCGGGGCGCGGGCTGCGGCGGCGCTGGCGCGTCCGGCGGCGCGGCTCGCTGTTGCCGTCGTGGTGCTCCTTGCTCTCGCTCGAGGGCGCCTGGCCGGTCTGCGGTGCGGCGGCCTCGGCCTGCTCGCCTCCGCCGCGGGTGCGGCGACGGGGCTCGCGACCCTCGCGCGGCTCGCGCGGCTCGCGCGGCTCGCGCTGACGGGTGCTGCGCTCGGGCTGCGCGTCGGCCTTCGCCTCGGCGGGGATCGGAGTCGGCTTCAGCCGGCCCTTCGTGCCCACGGGGATGTCGAGGTCGGTGTAGAGGTGCGGCGACGAGGAGTACGTCTCGACCGGGTCGGGCTGGCCGAACTCGAGCGCGCGGTTGATGAGGGCCCACTTGTGCAGGTCCTCCCAGTCGACGAACGTGACGGCGATGCCGGTCTTGCCCGCGCGGCCGGTGCGGCCGACGCGGTGCAGGTAGGTCTGGTCGTCGTCCGGGATCGTGTGGTTGATCACGTGGGTGACATCGTTCACGTCGATGCCGCGGGCGGCGACGTCGGTGGCGATCAGGATGTCCTTCTTGCCGGCCTTGAACGCCGCCATCGCCCGCTCGCGCTGCTCCTGGTTGAGGTCGCCGTGCACGGCGGCGGCGTTGAAGCCGCGGTCGTTCAGCTCCTCGACGATGCGGGCCGCGGCGCGCTTGGTGCGGGTGAAGATGACGGTCTTGCCACGTCCCTCCGACTGCAGGATGCGCGCGATGACCTCGTCCTTGTCGAGCGAGTGCGCCCGGTAGACGATGTGCTTGATGTTCGCCTGCGTGATGCCCTCGTCGGGGTCGGTCGCGCGGATGTGGATCGGCTTGTTCATGAAGCGGCGAGCGAGCGCGACGATCGCGCCGGGCATCGTCGCCGAGAACAGCATGGTGTGGCGGGTCTGCGGCGTCTGCGCGAACAGCTTCTCGATGTCCGAGAGGAACCCGAGATCGAGCATCTTGTCGGCCTCGTCGAGGACCATCACCTGGACGTTCGCGAGCGACAGCAGTCGCTGACCGGCGAGGTCGAGGAGGCGGCCCGGGGTTCCGACGACGATCTGCGCGCCGGCCTTGAGCTGCTCGATCTGGCCCTCGTACGCCTTGCCGCCGTAGATCGAGACGATCTTGGTGGGGCGGTTCGAGGCGGCGAGCTCGATGTCCTCGGTCACCTGGACGGCGAGCTCGCGCGTCGGGACGACGATGAGCGCCTTGACGCCCGGCTCGGGATCGGTGCCCAGCGCCTGGATAAGGGGGAGGCCGAAGCCGAAGGTCTTGCCGGTGCCGGTCTTGGCCTGGCCGATGATGTCCTGCTTCTGCAGGGCCAGGGGGATCGTCTGCTCCTGGATGGGGAACGGCTCGAGGATGCCCTTGGAGGCGAGTGCGGCGACGATGTCGTCGTCGATGTTGAGATCGGAGAAAGTCACGGGAGTGAAGCGCCTGTCGTGTCGAACGGTCTACGCCCCTGTACGACTCCGGGCGCAGGGTCACCGATCCAGCGCCGGTGACATCCCGGCGAGTCTACCGCCACGCTCTCTCCGGGCCCCGGAAGGCGGCGGCGGGGCGGACCGCCCGCGCTCTAAGCTGGGCGAATGGCAGCCTGGTTCCGACGCCGACGTCCCTCCGGAGAGGCCCCGCGTCTGACCCCGCGGGGCGAGTCGGCCAAGCGCGACCGCGTCGACCTGGCGGATCTGACCCCCGAGGTGCTGCCCTACCTCGGGCAGGTCGCCTACCTGCAGCTTGCGATCTTCGAGGCGCTCGCGCGCGCGGTCGCCGACACCGACGACCTCGCCGACAAGGAGGCGATCTCGGCCGCGGCCGGCACCGCGCTCTCGAAGCACCACGCGGTGGTCGCCGAGCTCCGCCGGCGCGAGGTGGAGCCGGGCGAGGCGATGGCGCCCTTCCGCCCCGCGATCGACACGTTCGAGCGGCTGACCCGAGGAGCGGACCTGCACGAGACGCTCCTCTCGGCCTACATCACGGCCGGGCTGCTCGACGACTTCTTCATCCGCCTGACCGGGGGGCTCCCGAACGACGTGGGACCGCGGATCGCTCAGACGCTGGGCGCGGACACCGGCATCGACGGGTTGATCACCATCCTGCGCCGCGAGATCGCCTCGGACGAGCGCCTCGGCTCCCGTCTGGCGGTCTGGGGTCGCCGCCTGGTGGGCGACACCCTGCTCGTCGCGCGCTCGGCGCTGATGGGGTCGGGCAACCCCGACTCGGACGAGTCGCGCATCGAGCCGGTCTTCACCGAGCTGATCGCCTCGCACACCCGGCGGATGGACGCGCTCGGGCTGACCGCCTGAGCCGCCGGGCTCACTCCGCCGAGAAGCCGGGCACGTCGGCGAGCGTCGCGATCGTGCGCTGCCGCCCCCACTCGACGTGAGCGTGAGCCACCGAGGAGGCGAGGCCCGCGTCCCCCGCGGCGACCGCCTCCGCGAGGCGCACGTGCTCGTCGTGGCGCACGCGCGGCTCCGCCTGGATGTTCGCGATGTTGAGGCGGTTGCTCCGCTCGTCCAGCGGGCCCATCGTCGAGATCAGCAGGCGGTTGCCCGCGATCGCCTCGATCGCACCGTGGATGCGGCCGCTCTCGGAGTGGAAGCGCGCGAGGTCGCCGTCGGCGAGGGCCGCGCTCGCGTCCGTCACGACGGCGACGAGCGCCGAGGCGTCGGCGCCGCGCGACACCGCTTCGGCGGCCTTCCGCGCCACGAGGGGCTCGAGCGCCGACCGGATGTCGTAGAGCTCGTCGACATCGCGTCGGGTGACGATCGTCACGACGGCGGTGCTCCGGGGCCGCACTGTGACGAGGCCGGCCAGCTCGAGCCAGGGGAGGGCCTCGCGGATCGGGACGCGCGAGACGGCGAGCTCGGCGGCGAGATCGCGCTCGCGGATCGGCTCGCCGGCCGGGAGCCTGCCGTCGAGGATCCTGCGGCGCAGCTCCTCGTAGACGGACTGCGACATCGTCTTCGCCGGGCTCTTCTCGACCATCGCGTCTCCTCGGGTCTACCTGTGCGGATGGGGCCAGGGTAGCGGGCGCTGTGATCACCAGCCGTAACAGCGATTTCACGCGGGCGAAACATGCGGGCGGGAGCACGACCGTAGCGTTGCGGTCGTGCTTCGGTATACCGAGCGCCTCCCTGACTCCGTTCGAAAGGATCCGCCCATGAGCACCGTCACGAACCCTCCGCCCTCGACGACGATGGGGGACCGCATCGAGGCCGCCTACTCGCGCATCGGAGTCACGAGCGCGCACGTGGGCATCGTCGCGATGATCCTGTTCGGCGTGTTCTTCGACGCGATCGAGCAGAACACGGTCGGAGTCGCCGGGCCGGTCCTGGCCGCGGACTGGGGCCTGGCCGGGGCGCAGCTGGGCCTCCTCAACACCGCGACGTTCACCGCCGTCGCGCTCGGCCGCGTGCTCGCGGGAGTCGTGATGGACCGGGTCGGCCGGCGGACCCTCCTGGGCGCGAACCTGATGGTCTTCGCGGTCGGCAGCCTGCTCTGCGCCCTCGCGCCGAGCTACGAGATCCTGGTCGCGGCGCGCTTCCTCGTGGGCCTCGGGCTCGGCGGCGAGATCGCGACAGCCGTGATCATGCTCGCGGAGTTCTTCTCGGCCAAGCACCGCGGGACGGCGGTCGGCCTCATCAACGTCGCGGCGGCCGGGCTGGGCAACATGCTCGCGCCGCTGTTCGGAGTCATCGTCTTCACCGTGTTCACGGGCGACGACCGCTGGCGCTGGCTCTTCGGCCTCCTCGTGATCCCCGCCCTCGCCGTCGTGGTCTACCGCCGAGCGCTGCCCGAGACGCCCCGCTACCTCGCAGCCCGGGGACGCGTCGCCGAGGCGAACACGGTCGTCAACCGTCTGGCGCAGGGGCGGCTGCACCGGCCGCTGACCGAGGAGGTCGACTACCTCGGTGCTGCCGAGATCGCGCCGATCACCGCCGCAGCGACTCCGCGCTGGACCGAGCTCTTCGGCCGGCGCCACCGTCGCACGACGATCGCCCTCGGAGTCGCCGTCTGCATGTCGTACGCCGCGCAGATCTCGATGCTCACCCTCATCCCGCTTATCCTCACGTCCCGCGGCTTCGACATCACGAGTGCCCTCTGGTATACCCTCGTCATGCAGTCGGGCTCCCTGGTCGGCGCGCTCGTGGCCGCTCTCGCCGCCCGCCGCCTGCCCCGCAAGCTCACGCTCACGGTCGCCGCGATCCTCGGCGTCGGAGCGGGGCTGGGATTCGGCTTCCTCGGCACGACCGTCGCCCTCGTGCTGATGTTCGGCTTCCTCTTCAACTTCTCGGTGATCGTGCTCAACACCACCATCTGGCTGTTCGCCCCGGAGCAGTACCCCACGCGGATCCGCGGGCTCGGCACCTCCGTCATCCTCGCGCTCGGATCGCTCTCGGGAGGCCTGTTCCCGCTCCTGGCAGGAGCCGTGCTGGACGCCTCCGGGGTCGGCGGCATGTTCGCCCTGCTCGCGGGCCTCTTCGCGATCTGCGCGATCGCGGTGCAGTTCCCCCGCGAGACGGTCGGCCGCCCGATGGCGGAGGACTGAGCGCCGTGCGCACCCTCGTCGTGCTGAACCCGAACACCTCCGTGACCACCACGCGGCTGCTCGTGGGCATCGCCCGGGACGCGGTGCGCGGTCTGGACGTCCGGATCGCGGGGGAGACGGCGGCGAGGGGACCGCGGATCATCACCGACCCCGTCACCCTGGCCGCCGCAGCGGGCGAGGTCGTGGCGGCGGCACGGCGCTCGGTCCCGCTGCATGCGCCCGACGCCCTCATCGTGGCCGCGTTCGGCGATCCGGGTGCGGAGGCGGCGGCCCGCGCGACGGGGCTCCCGGTGATCGGGATCGGCGCCGCTGCGGTGCGCGCGGCGGGGATCGGCGGCCGTCGGTTCGCGATCGCGACGACGACGGCCCGGCTCGAGACGACTCTGCACTCGTTGGTGGCCTCGGCGGGTCGGTCGGAGGACTACGTCGGCTGCTTCCTGACGGAGACGGCCGCCGAGGAACTCGAGGACCCCGAGCGCCTGCTCGCCGAGCTCCGCGGCGCCGTGCTGCGCGCCGAGGCGGCCGGCGCGGAGGCGGTGATCATCGGCGGAGGACCGCTGAGTGCGGCGGCGCAGGTGCTCGTCGCCGAGTTCGCGGGTCGGCTGCCGATCGTCGAGCCGATCCGGGCCGCCGTGGCGGAGGCGCTGCTCGCGACGGAGGTCGCGGAGACGGTGCCGGCCTGAACCCCCGCGGACGACGAACGGCGCGGGAGTCGAGGACTCCCGCGCCGTTCGCTCGTGATGCGGTTCGTCTAGGGCGCGACACGGCCCGCGAGCATCGCCTGGAGCGAGGCGTCGTCGCGGCGGGCGCGAGAGCGGCCCAGCACGAGGTCGGCGACGACCACGGCGACCGCGGTGAGCGCCAGCACGAGGAACCAGATCAGGCCGCCGTCCCAGGGCAGCCCCGCCCAGGTCAGCGCGACCCAGAGCACTGCTGCGACGACTCCGCCGACGACGGGCACGAGCACCGAGCCGTGCAGGTGGCGGTGCGGCAGCGAGTACCGGGCGGCGAGGCCCAGGAGGACCCCGCCGATGCCGATGAAGAGGAGCTCCACGTCGTGCTCGGGAAGTGCTTAGGCGACGAAGCCGACGCGGCGCGACTCTTCCGAGCCGAGCTCGACGAACGCGATGGTGTCGGTCGGGACGATGTAGATCTTGCCCTTCTCGTCGCGCAGGCGCAGGACCTTCGCACCGGCCTCGAGAGCGGTGGTGACCGTCTTCTCGACCTCGGTCGCGGACATCGAGGACTCGAAGTTGAGCTCTCGCGGGGTGTTGACGATTCCGATACGGATTTCCACCAGCAGTTGCCTTTCGGGAGGAGGGACGTGGCTGTCACGATACGGCACCGTGCGGAGGCACCGACGCGGGTTTCGCGCTGAGCGGACCGGGGTCCGGGGCTGCCGCGCCGCGGGCGCCGGGCAGTGTCGGCGGTGTTGGCTAGCGTGGTCGCGTGCCCGCTCCTGGAACCCCCTCCGCCCGCGCCGCCTCCGTCGAGGAGCGGCCCCAGGAGCGCGCCCGGGCGGGGCTCGACGCCTCGCAGCGGGCCGTGGTGGACCTGCCGGACGGCCGCAGCGCCGCCGTGCTCGGAGCGCCGGGATCGGGCAAGACCACGACGATCGTCGAGCTCGTGGCCGAGCGGGTCCTCGAGCGCGGCTACGCCCCCGAGTCCGTCGCCGTCCTCGCCGCGAGCCGCACCGCCGCCACCTCCCTCCGCGACGTCCTCGCCCTCCGACTCGACGTGCCGACGCGCGGGCCCTTGGCGCGCACCGCGACGTCGCTGGCGTTCGAGGCGGTCACCGCCTCCGCCAAGGAGCTCGGGATCGAGCGGCCGACGCTGCTCACCGGCGGTGAGCAGGACGTCCTCCTGTCGGAGCTGATCGAGGGGCACCTGGCCGAGGGCACCGGGCCGCGCTGGCCCGACGGGTTCGGCCCCGAGGTGCTCCGGCTCCGCACCTTCCGCACGGAGCTGCGCGAGTTCGGCATGCGGGCGACCGAGCACGGGCTCGACACCGCGGCGATCCGCGCACTCGCGGTCGACGCCGAGCGCGGCGAGTGGGCGGCGGCCGCCGAGCTGCTGGAGGAGTTCCGCGAGGTCGTCGACTGGATGTCGCCGGACGTCGGCACGAAGCTCGACGCCGCCGAGTTCGCCGCGTTCGCGGCCGAGACCATCCGCGGCGGAGGCGGGGGCGAGCGGATCACCGCGCTGCGGCTCGTGGTCGTCGACGACCTGCAGGAGGCGAGCGAGTCGACCGTCGTGCTGCTGCGCGCCCTCGCCGCGCGCGGGGTGACGATCATCGCGTTCGGCGACCCGGACGTGGCGACCAGCGCGTACCGGGGCGCCTCCTCCGACACCCTCGGGCGCTTCTCCGCGAGCATCAGCGTCCCCGACGCCGAGACGCTCGTCCTCGAGCGGGCCCACCGGCATCCGGCCTCGCTGCGGGCGCTGGTCTCGCGGGCGACCCAGCGCATCGGAGCGGCGGCGGCCGGCCGCCAGCGCGCGGCCGGCGCCGACGACGACGCTCCGGGCGCCCCCGCACCGATCCTCGTGCTGCAGGCGCCGACGGCCGCGCGCGAGGCCGCGACCCTGGCGCGGCTGCTGCGCGAGCGGCGGCTGCGCGACGGAGTGCCGTGGCACCGCATGGCCGTCATCGTGCGCTCGGGAGCGGCGGTGCAGCCGCTCGTGAAGGCGCTCGCCGTGGCCGAGGTGCCGGTGCGCTCTGTCCTGGCCGGTCGCGCGCTCCGCGACGACCACGCGGCCCGATCGCTGCTCGTGCTGGTCGGCGTCGCCATCGGCGAGCGGCCCCTCGATGCCGCGCTCGCCGCCGAGCTCCTGCTCGGGCCGTTCGGCGGCGTCGACCGGCTCGGCCTGCGCCGACTCCGGCTCGCCCTGCGCGCCGAGGAGCTCGCGGGCGACGGGATCCGTCCGAGCGACGCCCTGCTCGTCGAGGCGCTGTCGGCCCCCGGCCGCTTCGCGACCATCGACTCCGGCCCCGCCCGGCAGGCCGAGCGACTAGCGGTGACGATCGACCGGGTGCGGCGGCTGCACGCCGAGCACGGCTCGATCGAGGAGCTCCTCTGGTCGGCCTGGGAGTCAAGCCGGGTCGCGACGTCCTGGCGCGAACTGGCTCTCGGCACCGGGCTCACCGCCGCCGAGGCGAACCGCAACCTCGACGGCGTGGTCGCCCTTTTCAGCGCGGCCCGCCGCTTCGTCGAGCGCGCAGCGGCGTCCTCGGCGATCGGATTCGTCACCGAGATCCTCGAGGCCGAGGTGCCCGAGGACACGCTCGCGCCGCGCTCCGTCGACGACGCGGTGCTGATCGGCACTCCCTCCTCCGTCGTCGGGCTCGAGTTCGACGTGGTCGTCGTCGCGCGGCTCCAGGACGGCGTCTGGCCCAACCTCCGCCAGCGCGGCTCCCTCCTGGATCCCGACGGGCTCGTCCGCGCCGCGCGCGGCGAGGGAGGGCTGCCGCTCGACGGGCGGAAGGCCACCCTCGACGACGAGCTGCGGATGTTCGCGCTCGCCGCCTCCCGCGCCCGCCGCCAGCTCGTGCTCAGCGCGGTCGCCGGCGAGGACGAGACCCCGTCCCTCTTCTTCCGGCTCACGCCGCCCGATGCGCCCCACCTCGACGCCGTCTCGGCGGTGCCCCTCACCCTGCGCGGAGCGGTCGCGGCGCTGCGGCGCACGGCGACCACTCCGAACTCGCCCGACGCGCCCGCGGCGATCCGCGGGCTGCGCGCCCTGGCGCTCGCCGAAGTGCCCGGCGCCGATCCGGTCTCCTGGTACGGGGTGCTCGAGCCCTCGACCAGCGAGCCGCTGTTCGAGCTCGACGACCCGGAGCGGCCGGTGTCGGTCTCGCCCAGCCGGCTCGAGGCGTTCGAGAGCTCGCCGCTCAACTGGTTCGTCGATGCGGTGTCCGGATCGACCACGAGCACGGCGATGGGCGTGGGCACGCTCGTGCACTGGGTGCTCGAGAACGCCGCCGAGCCCGACACCGAGACCCTGTGGGCGCAGCTCGAGTCGCGCTGGCCCGAGCTCGTCTTCGAGTCGCCCTGGCTCGGCGAGCGGCAGAAGCGGCTGACCCGACGGCTGGTCGAGGGGCTCGCCGAGTACCTCGTCGACTTCCGCGAGGCGGGGGGCGAGGTCCTCGGCCGCGAGCAGCAGTTCGAGATCGGAGTGCCGCCGGCCCGCGTGCGCGGTTCGATCGACCGCGTCGAGCGCTCGGCCGACGGCTCCGTGACCATCGTCGACCTCAAGACCGGACGCAGCATCCCTCCGCAGGCCGCGGTCGCGGAGCACGCCCAGTTGGGCAGCTACCAGCTCGCGGTCGCGAGCGGGGCGATCGAGGCGGCGGGCTCGGCCGAGCGGGGCGGCGCGAAGCTCCTCTTCGTCTCGGGCGGGGTGCGCGGCAGGCGCTACCGGGAGGTGGTGCAGCCGCGCTTCGGCGAGGAGGAGCTCGAGTGCCTGCGCGAACGGGTGCGCGCCGCGGCGACCGGGATGGCCGCTCCGGCCTTCTCGGGCCTGCTCGACGCCGTGCCGTTCTCGCCGGGGGACGCACTGCGCTACCGCCAGCACGCCGTGCCGGAGGTCTCGGGGGACGGCACCCTCGCGCTCGACGAGGTCGAGCCCGACGACGACTCCGATGAGGACGAGTCGGAGGTGTCCGCGTGATCGACGCCCTCACCATCGCCGAGAAGCTCGACCTCCGCCCGCCGACAGCCGAGCAGCGCGCCGTGATCGAGGCGCCGCTCGCCCCCGCGCTCGTCGTCGCGGGCGCGGGCAGCGGCAAGACCGAGACCATGGCGAACCGCGTGCTGTGGCTCCTCGCCAACGGCCTCGCCACCCCGTCCGAGGTGCTCGGACTGACGTTCACCCGCAAGGCGGCCGCCGAGCTCGGCGAGCGGATCGGCCGGCGCATCGACCAGCTCGGCGCGGCGGGGCTCCTCCCGCTCGCGGAGGGGCAGACCGAGCCGGATCCCTTCGACGCCGCGACGGTCTCCACCTACAACGCCTTCGCCAACACGATCTTCCGCGACAACGCCGCGCTGATCGGGAGGGAGGGCGACGCGACGGTGCTGTCCGAGGCCTCGGCCTGGCATCTGGCGCGCGGAGTGGTCGCCGACACGTCCGACCCGCGCATCCTCGACGTCGAGGCGAACATCGACCGCCTCACCGACCTCGTCATCGCCCTCGCGCACGACCTCGCCGACAACCTGGCCGACCCGGCCGACGTCGCGGGCTTCGCCGAGGACTTCGTGCGGATCGCCGAGCTGCCGCGCGGCTCGAAGGGGAGCGGTGTCTACCGCGAGGTCGAGAAGGCGGTCCAGGCGGTCGGCGCGCTGCCCGTGCTCACCTCCCTCGCCGAGCGCTTCCAGGAGGCGAAGGCCGAGCGCGGCTTCGTCGAGTTCTCGGACCAGGTCGCCCTGGCGCTGCAGATCACCGAGCGGGTGCCGAAACTCGTCGACGAGCACCGCGCGCGCTACCGGGTCGTGCTGCTGGACGAGTACCAGGACACGTCCGTCCTGCAGACCCGCCTGCTCTCGCGACTGTTCGCCGGGCAGGGCGTCATGGCGGTCGGCGACCCGCACCAGTCGATCTACGGGTGGCGCGGCGCGAGCGCCGAGGGCCTCGGCCGGTTCGGCGTCGACTTCGGCTCGGCGGCGCGCTTCTCGCTCAGCATGAGCTGGCGCAACGGCCACCGCGTCCTCGCCGCGGCGAACGCGATCGTCCAGCCGCTCGAGGCGACCAGCGGAGTGGCGGTCGACCGGCTCGAGGCCGGTCCCGCCGCGAGCGGGCACCCCGTCGAGCTGACCTTCCCGGAGACCATCGAGGACGAGGCCGACGACGTCGCCCGCTGGTTCGCGGGCCGGCTCGCCGAGAGTCCCGAGCCGCCGTCGGCCGCCGCCCTCTTCCGCGTCCGCGCCCACATGGACCGCTTCGCGGCGGCCCTGGCGAAGCACGGCGTGCGGTACCACATCCTCGGGATCGGAGGGCTGCTCCGCCAGCCCGAGATCACCGATCTGGTCGCCGCCCTCACCGTGGTGGAGGACCCGGCCGCCGGCAGCGAGCTCGTCCGCCTCCTCGCCGGCGCGCGCTGGCGGATCGGGGTGAGGGACCTCCGCGCCCTGCGCGACCTCGCCTCCTGGCTCGCCTCACGCGACCACGCGCACCGGCTGCTGCCCGAGGACGTCCGCGAGCGGATGCGCGCCTCCGTCACCGAGGGCGAGGGCGGCTCGATCATCGAGGCGCTCGACTTCATCGCCTCGCGCCGCCCGGGCGAGGACGGCAGGATCGACCACTCCGCCCTCTCGGCCTTCAGCGAGCAGGGTCTCGCGCGGATGCACGACGCGGGCACGCTCTTCGCCCGGCTCCGGGCCCGGGCCGGGCTCGATCTGCTCGACTTCGTCACCCTCGTCGAGCAGGAGCTCGGCCTCGACATCGAGGTCGAGGCGAACGAGTCGCGCAGCGACGGCCGCGCGAACCTCGAGGCCTTCCGCGAGGCCGTCGCCGGCTACCTGCAGACCGACGACCGGGGCGGCGGCACCGGATCCTCGCTCCGCGGCTTCCTCCGCTGGCTGGTCCTCGCCGACAAGCGCGACGGCCTGGCGCCCCGACCGGAGGATCCGGAGCCCGGAACGGTCCAGCTGCTGACCGTCCACGGCTCGAAGGGCCTCGAGTGGGACCTCGTCGCGGTGCCGCGGATGGTCGACGGCGAGCTCCCGGGCACGCCGGTCGAGGGCTTCCGGGGCTGGGTGCGGCTGGGCGCCATGCCCTACGCCTTCCGCGGCGACGCGGCCGAGCTGCCCGATCTCGACTGGCGCACCGCCGAGACGCAGAAGGACGTCGTCGACGCGATCGGCGAGTTCGGCGACACCCTGCGCGAGCGCAACGAGTCCGAGGAGCGGCGCCTCGCCTACGTCGCCGTGACCCGCGCCCGCCACCATCTGCTGCTGAGCGGATCGTGGTGGGCGGGGCAGTCCAAGCCCCGCGGGCCCGGCGTGTTCCTCCGCGACCTCGCCGAGGCAGGCACGATCCCCGAGCTCCCCGTCGAGCCGTCCCACCTCGAGAACCCCCTCGAGCGCGCCCCGCGCACCTTCCGCTGGCCGCACGATCCGCTCGGATCGCGCGGGGAGCGCGTGCGCGCGGCCGCCGAGCGGGTGCGAATCGCCGAGCCGGGGCTCCAGGGCCCGCGCGGCGACGACATCCGGCTGCTGCTCGCCGAGCGCGCCGTGCGGCTCGCCGGCGGGGAGCGCGTCGCGCTGCCCGTGCGCATCCCCGCCTCGCGCTTCAAGGACGTCATCAGCGTGCCGGAGGAGGTCGCCGCCCAACTGCGCCGGCCGATGCCCGAGCGCCCGTACCGCCAGACCCGGCTCGGCACGACGTTCCACTCCTGGGTCGAGAACCGCTTCGGCGTCCAGGGCGAGGCGGAGGCGGTCGACACGTTCCCCGACGAGCTCGACGACCTCGGTGCGACGAGCGTCGAGCAGGAGCGGCTCGCCGCCCTCGTCGAGACCTTCGAGCACTCGGAGTGGGCCGCCCGTCGCCCGGAGGCGGTCGAGATCGAGATCCACCTGCAGCTCGCCGAGCACGTCGTCGTCTGCAAGATCGACGCCGTCTACCCCGTCGCAGGCGGCTACCAGATCGTCGACTGGAAGACCGGCCGCGCCCCGAAGGACGCGGCCGACCTCGAGCTGAAGCAGTTCCAGCTCGCGCTCTACCGGCTGGCCTTCGCGAAGTGGAAGGGCGTGCCGCTCGAGAGCATCGACGCCGTCTTCTACTTCGTGGCCGACGACCTGGTGCTGCGACCCGAGCGGTTCTACTCGGAGCGCGAGCTCTCGGAGTCGCTCTCCTCGGCCCTCGGGGCGAGGCCGCGGCCGTGAGCCGAGGCGCCGGTCCGGGCGCCGGGCGTGCGGTTGAGCAGCTCCTCGACCTCCGAGACCTCGAGCACCGGGCCCGTGTCGGACGACAGCGGAGCGGAGAGATCGCCGAGCACGCTGTCGACGAGCGTGTCGAGCATCGCCACCGCGTCGTCGACGATCGCGGAGTCGTCGGTCTCGGTGCCGTGCAGCAGCCAGCGCGCCAGCTCGAGCTCGGCGTAGAGCTGAGCCCGCTGGCGCAGGGTCCGGTCGACCGCTCCCGCGCGCATCCGCGAGTAGGCGGCGAAGGCGGTGCCGGCACCGGGGGCGCTCAGCAGCCAGTGCAGATCGCGCGCCGGGTCGCCGACGCGCAGAGCCGCCCAGCCGAGCACCGCGGTGACGACCTCGCCCGAGCGCAGGAAGGAGTCCGACGTCATCGAGCCGTTCACGACGGTCGGGTCGAACTGCCAGAGCGAGTCGTCCGAGGACGCCGTCTCCCAGCGCGCGACGAGCGCCGCGGGGACGTGCCCGGTGTCGGCGGCGCGCTCGATCACGGCGACCGTCTCGTTCACGCTGTCGCGGGCGGTCGAGACGGGCAGGCCCGCCTCCTGCACGAACGACGCCGGCAGCGAGTGGATCGCTCCGATCGCGCGACCGATCGAGTCCGCGAGCCCGCTCGCCGGGGCGACGTCGTCGATGAGGACGCGGTCGCCGTCGAGGAACTCGTAGACCACGGCCCGGGTGCCGTCGAAGGGCGCCTGCCCGACGCTCGTGTGGAGGTCGAACGGCAGGCGGCTGCGGATCCCCGCGGTCAGCGCGCGCAGCGCGACGAGGTCGCCGAGCTGCTCCTGCTCGGCCAGGGGCGAGGTCGGCACGCGCACGAGGAGCCGGGCTCCCTCGCGGGTCGAGAGCAGGGCGGAGTCGAAGTCCCCGTGAGTCGAGTGGGTGAACGCGCGCGCGGTCCGGACGTCGAGGCCCTCGACGGCCGAAGTGGCCAGCGCGGCTAGAGTGAGATGGGATCTGGCCATGGCTCCAGGTTAGGTCGCTCCGCCCCCGACCGGCCCGTCCGCCACGCGCTCTCCCGCCGATGCCGTGCTCGGGATCCGGCTCCGGCCCAGGCGCTCCGCCCGTCCCCCTGCGCCTCCCGATCCCGCGGCACCGCCTCCTGGAAAGAGCCCCGAATGACCACGCCCTTCACCGACCGCCTCCCGCTCGCCCGCCAGGCCGTCGATCGCGACTACCTCACCCGCGCCCGTCCGGATCTCTACGACGAGCTGCTCGCCGATCCCGCCACCCGGGTCCTCGCCCTGCGCAAGGACCGCGCCCTCGTCGACGGCGACGCCCTCGCCCTGCAGAGCGCGAGCGCGGTCACGGCGGGCACCCTCCGCGTCTACCTCGGCCGCACCACCGTCGACGCCCCGGGGGAGCCCGCGGGCACGCCCGTCGTCGCCACGGTCCTCACCGAGGCCGCCGCGCTCGAGCTCGAGCCCGACGAGGAGCGCTGGAGCGCGCTGCGCCCGATCGCCGAGCGCCTCAGCCGCCGCGACGCCGGCCTCTTCACCGAGGCGCTCGCGATCGCCAACTGGCACGCCTCCCACGCCTACTCGCCGCGCAACGGCGATCCGACGATCGTGGAGCAGGGCGGCTGGGTGCGCCGCTCGCCCACCGACGGCAGCCAGGTCTTCCCGCGCACCGACCCCGCGATCATCGTCTGCGTCCTCGACGCCGACGACCGCCTGCTGCTCGGCTCGAACGCGATGTGGGGGGCCGACCGCTTCTCGCTCCTCGCCGGCTTCGTCGAGCCGGGGGAGTCCCTCGAGGCCGCCGTCGTCCGCGAGATCTTCGAGGAGTCGGGCATGCGGGTCGTCGATCCCGTCTACCTGGGTTCGCAGCCGTGGCCCTTCCCCGCGTCGCTGATGGTCGGCTTCACCGCCCGCCTCGCGCCCGACCAGGAGCCGGCCGCGCTGCTCCCCGACGGTGAGGAGATCGTCGACCTCCGCTGGTTCACCCGCGACCAGCTGCGCGACTCGCTCGAGTCGGTCCTGCTGCCGGGCCGCTCCTCCATCGCCCGCGCCATGATCGAGGACTGGTACGGGGGCGAGCTCGAGAACGGGCCGATCGCGTGAGCCTGCTCGACGGACTCGACGAGGGGCAGCGCGAGGCGGCGGAGGCTCTGCTCGGCCCGGTCTGCGTGCTCGCGGGAGCGGGCACGGGCAAGACCCGCACCATCACGCACCGCATCGCGCACGGGGTCGCGACCGGCGTCTACACGCCGAGCCGGGTGATGGCGCTGACCTTCACGAGCCGGTCGGCGGCGGAGCTGCGCTCGCGCCTGCGCGTCCTCGGTGCCGGGGGAGTGCAGGCCCGCACGTTCCACGCCGCGGCGCTGTCGCAGCTGGGCTACTTCTGGCCCCAGCTCGTCGGCGGGACGATGCCTCAGCTGCTCGACGGCAAGGCCCGCCTGCTCGGACACGCCGCCGAGCGGCTCCGCCTGAAGCTCGACACTGCGACGCTGCGCGACCTCTCGGCCGAGATCGAGTGGCGGAAGGTCTCGGCGCTGTCGCTCGAGCAGTACGCCGTCGCCGCCCGCACCCGCGCGCTCCCCGGTCGGCTGACGCTCGAGCAGACCGTCGCCCTCGTCGACGAGTACGAGGGGCTGAAGGACCAGCGCCGCCAGATCGACTTCGAGGACGTCCTGCTCGTCACCGCGGGCATGCTCGAGTCTGAGCCCGCGATGGCCATGCAGGTCCGCGAGCAGTACCGCTTCTTCGTCGTCGACGAGTACCAGGACGTGAACCCGCTCCAGCAGCGCCTGCTCGAGCTGTGGCTCGGCGACCGCAGCGACCTGTGCGTCGTGGGCGACGCGAGTCAGACGATCTACTCCTTCGCCGGCGCCCGCGCCGACTACCTCCTCGACTTCCCGGGCCACTGGCCCTCCGCCACCGTGGTGCGCCTCGAGGAGAACTACCGCTCCGCGACTCCGATCGTGCAGACGGCGAACCGCTTGATGCGCGGTCGCCCCGGCGCCCTCGTCCTGCACGCCGTCGAGAAGGGCGAGGCTCCCGAGCCCTCCATCGACGCCTACCCCGACGACATCGCGGAGGCGCGCGGCGTGGCCGAGCGGGTCGCCGCCGACATCCAGGCGGGCGTCCGCCCCTCCGACATCGCGATCCTCTTCCGCACCAACTCGCAGTCGGCGGTGCTCGAGCACGCGCTCACCGAGCGCGGCGTCAGCGCGCACATGCGCGGCGGCAAGCGCTTCTTCGACCTGCCCGAGGTGAAGCAGGCGGTCATGCAGCTGCGCGCCGCCTCGGTCTCGATCGCCGGCGAGCCCCTCTTCAAGTCGGTCAGCGACGTGCTCCGCTCGCTCGGCTGGAGCGCCGAGCCGCCGTCCGCCCCCGGCGCGGTCCGCGACCGCTGGGAGTCGCTCGACACCCTCGCCCGCCTGGTCGACGAGGCCCCCGCTGACTGGAGCTTCCGGCAGTTCACCGATGACCTCCTCGCCCGTCAGCAGGTGCACCACGAGCCCGACCGGGCGGCGGTGACCCTCGCGACCATCCACTCCGCGAAGGGCCTGGAGTGGGAGTCGGTCCACCTCATGGGCCTCTCGGAGGGGCTGCTGCCGATCTCGTACGCGAGCGGTCTCGAGGGCATCGACGAGGAGCGCCGACTCCTCTACGTCGGCATCACCCGCGCCCGCAGGCGGTTGCGCCTGTCGTGGTCGCGCTCGACCGTGGGCCGCGTCACGAGGCGGGAGCCGTCGCGGTTCCTGGAAGAGCTCGGCACGCGCACTCGCGGTGCGGCTCCAGCCTCCGCTCGCTGAAGCCGCCCGACGCATCGGAGTAGGTGCGCTCGCTCTCGCGCAGCGCCGTCGATCCCGCGAGGACCCGGCGGAGCACCGCATCGGCCGCCACCACCGCGATCGAGGCGCTGGCGAGGCCGGTCCTGGTCGGGGCGCGGCGGCCGAGCACCTGGATCACGAGCCGCGGCCACTCGGGGTCGAAGTCGATGCGGTCGCGCTCGGCGCAGTGCAGGCAGGGCCCCGCGCCCGGCTCGACCAGCGGGCCGACCCGGACCGCCTCGTCGCCGAACACCACCGCGAGGTGGGGGACGTCCGCCGCCAGCCAGTGCGCCGCCCGCGCGGGAGCGACGGCGAAGTCGGCGAGGAGCACCGCCACGTCCGGCACCTCCTCCTCCGCCACGAGCTCGCAGCCCTCTCCGCGCAGCAGGGTGCGCAGGGCGTCCGCCGCGGCGCCGTCGCCCTCGACGACGACGCGCGGCGCCGGCGGTGGAACGGGGGAGACGTTGCGGGAGAGCACCGGGCGCAGCGTCTCGAGCAGGTCGTCGATCCGGTCGTCGGAGGCGCCGGCCCGCTGCGCGATCAGCCGCGCGGTGCCGGCGCTCGTCCCGATCCGCAGGGCGTGCAGGAGCAGCTCCTCCGCGTAGCCGACGCCCTCGAGGACCGCGTGCGGTCGGTCGAGGCCGATCTGCACCGCGGTCGCGGAGCGCCAGAGGACGGGGAGTCGGGGATCGAGCCGGAGGACCATGCCGAGAGCATGGCCGAAACGACGGAGGGGCCCGCGGAGTTCTCCACAGGCCCCTCGCGCGTCGTCGGATCAGACGGGACGGTCGCCCGTCGGGCCGGTGCCGTCCTCGGAGGAGGCGTCGGGCGTCCCGCCGTTCAGGAGCTCCTCGAGTGCGAGGTCCATCTCGTCCGGCTCCGGAGTCTCGCCCCGGGCCTCCGCGCTGAGCCGCGCCACGAGGCGGCTGGGGTCGTCCAGATCCTCGGAGCCGGGAAGAAGATCGGGGTGCGACCACAGGCTGTCGCGCGCCTGGGCTCCGACCGCGTCGGTGACGGCCTGCCACATGGCAGCGGCGTCGCGCAGGCGCCGGGGACGGAGCTCGAGGCCCACGAGGGTCGCGAACGCCGACTCGGCAGGGCCTCCGGAGGCGCGGCGGCGGCGGACGGTCTCGGCGATCGCGCCGGCACTGGGCAGGCGCGTCGTCGCGGCGGCGGTCACCACGTCGACCCAGCCCTCGATGAGCGCGAGGACCGTCTCGAGGCGGGCGTGCGCGGCGAGCTGCTCCTCCGTCTTCGGCGGGATCAGAGCGCCGGAGGTCATCGCGTCGCGCAGCTCCTCGGGGTTCGAGGGGTCGAACGTCTCGGCGAGCTCCTCGAGGCGGGTGGTGTCGATGCTGATGCCGCGCGCGAAGTCGGTGATCTGCGAGATCAGGGCCAAGCGGAGCCACTTGCCGTGGCGGAAGAGGCGGGCGTGCGCGAGCTCGCGCACCGCCAGGTAGATCTGGACCTGGTCGATCGGGATGTCGAGGCCCTCGTTGAACGCGGCGACGTTCTGCGGCAGGATCGCGGCGTCGCCCTCGTCGAGCAGCGGGATGCCGATGTCGCCGCCCGAGACGACCTCGGCCGCGAGCTGCCCCACGACCTGACCGAGCTGGAGGGCGAACAGCGTGCCGCCGATGCCGCGCATCATGTTCTCGGCGCCGGCGATCATCGCGCGCATCTCCTCCGGAGCCTGCTCGCGCATCACACGGGTCAGAGCGTCCGAGATGCTCAGGGCGACGGGCTCGGCGAGCTGCGTCCAGACCGGCATCGTGAGCGAGATCCACTCGAGGCGGCTGATGCTGCGCGGCGGGCGGCTGAGCTCGGACACGTGGGCGACCTCGTCGAGCCAGAGTGCGGCGACGCCGAAGGCCCCGTCGAGCGGGGCGCGCACGGAGTCGGTGACCGGCACCGAGTCGGCGCGGGCGAGCTGCTTGGCCTGCTCGCTCGCGAGCGTCCAGTTGATCCCGTCGCCGTTCTGCTGCATCGCGCTCTGCAGCTGCGAGAGCAGGTTCTGCAGCGCGACCGGGTCGTTCGGCAGCCCGGCCGCACCGGCCAGCTGGGAGGGGTCGATCGGCCCGTCGCCCGAGAGGAACCGGCTCAGCATCTCGCGGAACTCGTCCTCCGAGCCCTCGCCGGGTCGGTCAGCACTGTCGCCTGCGGCCATTCGGATCAGCCCTCCGTCGTTCGCGTGAACGCCCGGGATCGTGACTCGACTCCCAGTCGTGCAAGCTACGTTAGCCCGAGTGCCCGGGCGATCGGCCTGAAGACGACCGCAACCGCAGGGCCCGCTTCCGCCCGCCGCGAACACTCCGGCGGAGCTTCCCCGCACGCCCTGAGGAAGGCCCCCGTGACGCTGTTCTCCGACGATCCCCGGCGCTCTCCCACGCGGGAGCGGCGGGCCTGGGTGGGGCCGGCCGTGCTGTTCTCGGGGGTCGCTCTCGTCGTGGTGCTGGGCGTCGCCCCGGCCCCCTACGTCATCGAGCAGCCGGGCCCCGTCTTCGACACCCTCGGCACGAGCGAGGCCGACGGCGAGGACGTGCCCCTCATCTCCATCCCCGACGAGCCGACCTACCCCACCACCGGAACCCTCGACATGCTGACCGTCTCGGTCGTCGGCAACCCCGAGAGCCTGCCGAGCTGGGTCGAGATCGTCGGCGCGTGGTTCGATCGCAGCAAGGCGGTCGTGCCGGTCGAGTTGATCTTCCCGCGGTCGGTCACGGTCGAGCAGCGCGACGAGGCGAACCAGGCCGAGATGACGGATTCGCAGCAGGAGGCGATCGCCGCCGCGCTGACCGAGCTGGGGTACCCGGTCGAGCAGCGCGTGTCCGTCGTGCAGATCCCCGACGGGTCGCCGTCGGTCGACGTCCTCGAGCCCGGAGACGCGGTCGTCGCGGTCGGGGGCGAGCCGGTCGCCGACGTGGCAGCGCTGCGCGAGGCGGTGCAGGCGTCCGGAGCGGGCACGCCCGTCGACCTGACCGTCGAGCGCGGCGGGGAGCAGCAGGACGTCCGCGTCGTGCCCGTCGACCGCGACGGCTCCGCGGTCCTCGGCATCGTCGCCGGCGCCGCGTTCGACTTCCCCTTCGAGGTCGACATCCAGCTCGACGACGTGGGCGGCCCGAGCGCCGGCATGATGTTCGCGCTCGGCATCATCGACAAGCTCACCGAGGGGTCGCTCAACGGGGGAGCGGAGGTGGCCGGCACCGGCACCATCGACGCCGCCGGCGAGGTCGGGCCGATCGGGGGCATCCGACAGAAGATGTTCGGAGCGGTCGACGCCGGAGCCGACTGGTTCCTCTCTCCTGCGCAGAACTGCGGAGAGGTCGTCGGGCACGTACCGGACGGCCTGCAGGTGCTCAGCGTCTCGACGCTCGACGAGGCGCTCGCCGCGCTCGAGGGCATCGCCGCGGACGACGTCTCCGGGCTGCCGACCTGCGACACGGCCGAGCCGATCGACTGACGTGCGGCTCCCGGCGGTCGGGGCCGACGCTCAGGTGGGCCGGACACCCGTCGCATAGCATGGGTGCCCTCCCCTCACATCTCGACAGCAAGAGGCTTATCCGTGAGTTCCACAGCAACCGAAACCCCGCCGCGGAAGAGACGGAGCGTCCTCGCCGTCACTGTCGTGGTGGTGGCCGCTCTGGTGGTGGCGTTCTTCGTCTTCGCCGGTCTCTACACCGACATCCTCTGGTACGACCAGCTCGGCTTCCTCTCCGTGCTCACGACGCAGTGGGCGGCGGCGGGCGGCCTCTTCGTCCTCGGCTTCGTCGCGATGGCCGTCCCGGTCTTCATCAGCCTCAGCCTCGCGTACCGCCTCCGGCCGGTCTACGCCAAGCTCAACTCGCAGATCGACCGCTACCAGCAGGTGGTCGAGCCGCTGCGGCGCCTGGCGACCTTCGGGATCCCCGCGGTCCTGGGCCTCTTCGCCGGAGTGTCCTCGGCGTCGCGCTGGCAGACCAGCCTGACCTTCTGGAACCGCACGCCCTCGGGCGACGTCGACCCGCAGTTCGGGCTGGACACGTCCTTCTACCTCTTCGAGCTGCCCTTCTACCAGAGCCTCGTCGGCTTCGCCTCCGCCGTCCTCATCATCTCGGCGCTCGCCACCCTCGCCACCGGCTACCTCTACGGAGCCATCCGCGTGAACGGCCGCGAGGTGCGCGTCTCGAAGTCCTCCCGCATCCAGGTCGCGATCATCGCGGCGCTGTACCTGCTGGTGCAGGCGGTCAGCCTCTGGCTCGACCAGTACGCGACCCTCACCGACCAGGGCGCCCGCATCACCGGAGCGACCTACGCCACCGTCAACGCCACGATCCCCGGTCTGCAGATCCTCGCCCTGGTCGCGGCGCTCGTCGCGGTCCTCTTCGTCGTCACGGCCTTCATCGGCCGCTGGCGCCTCCCGGTCATCGGCACCGCGCTGCTGATCGTGTCGAGCCTGCTCGTCGGGTCGCTCGCCCCGTGGGTCGTGCAGAAGTTCCAGGTCGAGCCGAACGAGCGCACGCTCGAGGAGCCGTACATCCAGCGCAACATCGACATGACGCGCCAGGCCTACGGAGTCGACGACGTCGAGGTCATCCCCTACGACGCGACGACCGACGCCGAGCCGGGCGCGCTCCGCTCCGACGCCGAGACGACCGCGAACATCCGGATCCTCGACCCCGCGGTCGTGACCGACGCGTTCTCGCAGCTCCAGCAGTTCCGCCAGTACTACTCCTTCGGCGACGACCGCAACGCGCTCGACGTCGACCGCTACTCCATCGAGGGCGCGACCCAGGACGCCGTCGTCGGCGTCCGCGAGCTGAACCTCAACGGCCTGGGCAACAACCAGACCTGGTACAACCAGACGCTCGTCTACACCCACGGCTACGGCCTCGTCGCCGCCTACGGCAACCAGCGCTCGGCCGACGGCGAGCCCGTCTTCATCGAGTCCGGCGTGCCCACGACCGGCGACCTCGGTGACTACGAGCCGCGGATCTACTTCGGCGAGAACTCGCCGGCGTACTCGATCGTCGGCGGTACCGAGTCGCGCGACATCGAGCTCGACTACCCTTCGGGCACCGACGGGGCGCAGCAGACGTACACGACCTTCGACGGCGAGGGCGGCCCCTCGCTCGACAACGTCTTCAAGAAGCTCGTCTACGCGATCAAGTTCCAGTCCGAGCAGATCTTCCTGTCGGACGGCGTGAACAGCGAGTCGCAGATCCTGTACGACCGCAACCCGGTCGACCGCGTGCAGAAGGTCGCTCCGTACCTGACGCTCGACTCGGACGCCTACCCGACCGTCGTCGACGACCGCGTGGTCTGGGTGGTGGACGGCTACACCAAGTCGGCCGACTACCCCTACTCCGCCGTGCAGAGCCTCTCGCAGGCCATCGCCGACACCAACACGCAGCAGCAGTTCCCGACCGACGACGTGAACTACATCCGCAACTCGGTGAAGGCCACGGTCGACGCCTACGACGGCAAGGTCACCCTGTACGCCTGGGACACCGAGGACCCGATCCTGCAGACCTGGCAGAAGATCTTCCCGTCGACGGTGAAGCCCGTCAGCGACATGTCGGCCGATCTGATCAGCCACGTCCGCTACCCGGAGGACCTCTTCAAGGTCCAGCGCGCGGTGCTCGGCACCTACCACGTGACCGAGGCGGGGTCGTTCTACTCCCGCGAGGACGCCTGGTCGACGCCGAACGACCCGACGAGCGGAGCCGCCACCACGGCCGCCGCGACCGGCGACACCCTGCAGCCGCCGTACTACCTGACGCTGCAGACCCCCGACCAGGACGTCCCGTCGTACTCGCTCTACTCGACGTACATCCCGGCGAGCGTCGCGGGCAGCCAGACGAGCCGCAACGTGCTCACCGGCTACCTCGTGGCCGACTCCGACGCGGGATCCGCTGACGGCGAGGTCGCCGACGGCTACGGCACGCTCCGCCTCCTCGAGCTGCCCAAGGACGACACGGTCCCCGGACCCGGCCAGGTGCAGAACGCGTTCACGACCGACCCCACTGTCGCGAACGAGCTCAACATCCTGTCGCGCGGTGACACCACGGTCACCCGAGGCAACCTGCTGACGCTCCCCGTCGGAGGCGGTCTGCTGTACGTGCAGCCGATCTACGTCCGCTCCAACGGCGACACGAGCTTCCCGCTCCTCCAGAAGGTGCTGGTCGCGTTCGGTGACGACATCGCGTTCGAGGACACCCTCGACGCCGCGCTCGACAGCCTCTTCGGCGGCGACTCGGGAGCGACTGCCGGCGACACGGGAACGCCCACGACTCCGGACACCGGCACCGACCCGGGCACCGACGTCGGGACGGATCCGGGAACGGACACCGAGACCGGTGGATCGGACGCCGACACCGGCGACCAGACGCCGCTGCAGCAGGCGCTCAGCGACGCCCGCACCGCGCTCGACGCCCGCGAGGCGGCCCTGCGCGCCGGCGACCTGACCGCGTTCGCGGCGGCCGACGAGCAGCTGACGGAGGCTCTCGCCCGGGCCCTCGAGGCCGAGGGGGCGCAGTAGCACCATGGTCCAGGTCGACCGCGGCGAGCACCTGCGCTCGGGGGAGTGGCTCGATCTGAACCGCGCCCTCTGGGACGAGCGCGTCGCCGCGCACGTCGACAGCTCGTTCTACGACCTGTCGGCGCTGCGCGGCGGGGCGGGCCGGCTCTTCCCCGTCGAGGAGGAGTCGCTCGCCCGCGTCGTGCCCGACGGCTGGGAGGGCAAGCGGGTGCTGCACCTGCAGTGCCACTTCGGCGCCGACACCCTCGCGCTCGCCCAGCGCGGCGCGGACGTCATCGGAGTCGACTTCTCGATGCCGGCCGTGCGCAAGGCGCGCGAGCTCGCGGCGGAGCTCGGCCTCGCGGACCGCGCCCGCTTCGTCTGCGCCAACCTCTACGAGCTGCGGCACATGCTGCCGGAGCCCGACTCCTTCGACGTCGTCGTCACCACCTGGGGCACCGTCGTCTGGCTGCCCGACCTCGTCGAGTGGGCGCGCATCGTCGAGTGGTTCCTCGCCCCCGGCGGCTCCTTCGTCTTCGTCGACACGCACCCCGCCGCGGCGGTCCTCACCGGCTCGCCCGAGGGGGAGGAGCCTCGGTTCCAGCAGCCCTACGACGGCCGCGGCGAGCCCGTCGTCGTCGAGAGCTCGGGTGACTACGCGGTGTCGGACGCCTCGTTCGAGAACGTCCGCGCCCACGAGTTCAGCCACCCCATCGGCTCGATCGTGTCGGCGCTGCTCGGTGCGGGGCTGTCGCTGACGGAGCTGCGCGAGGAGCCGATCGCGCCGTGGCGGGTCGTTCCGCAGCTCGTCGAGAGCGACGGCGTCTGGTCCTGGCCCGACCGGGAGTGGCTGCCGCTGGCGCTCGCGATCACGGCCGTGAAGCCCCGCTGAGGGTCGGACCCTCCCGCTCCCGGCCCTCGATTTGCATCGCTCGCGATCCGCGTGTAATGTCTTCTCTTGTGCCGCGGGGTGGAGCAGTTCGGTAGCTCGCTGGGCTCATAACCCAGAGGTCGTAGGTTCAAATCCTGCCCCCGCAACAAGAAAGCGAAACCCGGTCTCCTCGGAGGCCGGGTTTCGTCGTTAACGGGCGCCCGATCGTCGCCCCTCCGCCGATCGAGCAGCCTGCGGAAGGCGTCCCCTGCCTGCTGATCGAGCAGCCCGCGGAGCGGGCGCGTCGAGATCCGGTTCAGTCCGCGGCGATCACGCTCAGCACGTTGCCCGCCGGGTCGCGGAACCAGGCGATCTCCGGGCCGTGCCCGCGCATCACTCCGGTCGCGTCGGTCGGGAGCTCGTCGTCGTCGTAGATCTTCGTCACGACGCCCGCGGTGTTCAGCTCCGCCACCGCGTCGTCGACCGACTCGACCGAGAGGTTGAGGATCGTGAAGGTCGCGGGCACGTGGTCCTGCTTCGGGTACGCGATCGCGTGACCTCCACCGGGGAGGTCGATCTCGAGGATGCCCATCGAGTTGAGCGACACGTCGAACCCCAGCGTCGTCCCGTAGAAGGCCCTCGCCGCCTCGATGTCGTCGACGCTGAAACCGCTGAACACGCGCTCGCTCCGGACCACGGTGCACCTCTTCCGTCCGCGGGGCAGCGTCGTTGCCGCCCTCTCGGGCCAGACGCTACTCTGATCGGCTGCCCGCGTCACCACCGCGGAGGAGGGATCGGCATGGCCCCCGCCCTCCCTCGCGCGCTCCGCCCCTTCGAGACGCGCGGCTACCGGTTCCTCGGCGGCTCTCTCGCGCTCTCCCTCCTCGCGAGCGGTGTGTGGATCGTCGCCCTCGTCTGGCAGGTCATCGCCCTGGGCGGCGGCCCCGGGGACGTCTCTCTGGTGGCGACGGCCAGCGCCCTCGGTCTCGTGCTCGCCGTGCTCCTCGGAGGAGTGCTCGCCGACCGGGTGCCGCAGCGGCGCATCCTGATCGTCGTCGAGGCCGTGCGGGTGCTCGTCGTCCTCGCCGCGGTCGCCCTCTCCGCAGCCGGGATCCTCACGGTCTGGCAGCTGACCGCGGTCGCGTTCGTGCTCGGCGTCGGTGAGGCGTTCTTCTTCCCGGCGTACTCCGCGCTCCTCCCGCGCCTGCTGCCGGCCGATCAGCTCCTCGCGGCGAACGGCGTCGAGGGGGCTCTTCGCCCGATCGCCCAGAGCGCCGCCGGGCCTGCGATCGCGGGGGCCGTGATCGCGGTGTCCGCGCCGTCCGCGGCGTTCGCCGTCGCGGCGATCGGATACGCGCTCGCCCTCGCGGGGCTGCTCCTGGTGGGTCCCGTCCCCTTCGAGCGGGCCGCGGAGGCCGGAGGGAGCCCGCTGGGCTCGGCTCTGCGCGACCTCCGCGAAGGTTTCGGCTACATGGTGCGCACGCGGTGGCTCCTCGCGACGCTGCTGTTCGCGATCGTCCTCGTGTTCCTGGTCGTGGGTCCGATCGAGGTGCTCGTGCCCTTCGCGGTGCGCGATCAGACCGGGACCGGCGCCTCGGGCTACGCGCTCGCACTCACGGCGTACGGCGTGGGCGGAGTCGTCGGCTCCCTCGTCGTCTCCTCGCGCCCCGTGCCGCGTCGCTACCTGACCACGATGATCCTGCTGTGGGGCCTCGGTGCGCTCCCCTTCGTCCTGCTCGGCGTCGTCGACCAGCTGTGGATGATCGCGGCGATCCTCTTCCTCGACGGCGTCACGGGAGCGGCCGCGCAGGTGCTCTGGGGCACGCTCCTGCAGCAGCGAGTGCCGTCGGCACTGCTCGGACGCGTCTCGAGCCTGGACTTCTTCGTGTCCCTCGCTCTGATGCCGGTCTCGATGGCCGTCGCGGGCCCGGTCGGCGAAGCGGTCGGGATCGCGCCGACGTTCGCGGTCGTCGGCGTGCTCGCGGCGGCGTCGGCGGTCGTCACGCTCCTGCTCGCGCGGCTGGGACCGGACGAGCTCGCTCACCCCCTCCGGAACGGGTGAGCAGGGTCGCCGTGCCGGGTGTCGCAGGGCGGTGTGTCGGAGGTGGTCGGCCGGTATCCTCGACGGGGACGCGAAGGGTGACGGTGTGACGGACGAACAGGTGGACGGGACTCCGACGGCCGGCGACGGATCTGGAGCGATCGACCACCCGACCCGGCGCAGCCGCCGGGCCGCCGAGGCGTCGCCGGCGTCCTCGCTCTCCGACTCCGTCCCGGGAGAGGCCGCCCACCGCGGCGATCGACCCGCCCGCGCCGCCGCCGGCCGCCGCGCGGCCCCTGACGCTCCCGTCCTCGCCGTGACCTCGCCCGTCCTTGCTCCACGGGTCCCCTCCGTCCCGCCTGTGCGCCGCCGCAAGGCCGCAGTGCTCCGCGGCGCGATCAGCACCGCCGCGGTGGCCGCGATCGCCGGCATGGTCGCCGTCATGGCGCTCCCCGCCTACTCGTTCGACCCCGCCGACGACTCGCAGGCCGCGATCGAGGCGGAGGCGCGCATCCGCGCCCTCGGCACGCAGAAGCTCACCGTGTCGGCATCGGCCGCCCAGGAGCAGGTGATCCGCGACTCCTTCACCGCGCCCACCCAGCAGCAGCTCGACGAGGCCGCCGCCCAGGCGCGCGCCCTCGCCGAGGCCGCCGAGAAGGCCGCCCGCGAGGCCGAGCTGGCCGCGTCGGTGGCCGCGGACCCGACGGCGGCACCAGGATCCTCGAGCACCTCCGTCACTCCCCGCGAGGAGGGCGACGACTACCCCTGGCGCGACCAGCTCACCGACGACCAGGGCGGCGGCCTCTCGCCGCTGCGCTACTACTACCGCGAGTGCGTCGACTTCGTGGCGTGGCGCCTCAACCGCGACCAGGGCTCGACCGGTGCGCCGTGGAAGTGGACCTGGGGCAACATGACCCCCGGCGGCGGCAGCGCCTACGCGTGGGCGGGCCAGTGGGCGTCGCACGGCTGGGAGACCAGCACCACTCCGGTCCCCGGCAGCGTCGCCTGGTTCACCGGCAACCACGTCGCGTACGTGCAGGCGGTCAACGCCGACGGCAGCGTCTCGCTCGAGGAGTACAACTGGGGCAACGACCACTCGTACCACACGCGCACGATCCCGGCCTCGAGCGTGCCGCTCTTCCTCTACCCGCCGAGCTGATCGTGTCGACCGGACCCGCCACGGGCATCGGATTCGCCGTCGCGCAGTTCGCGCCGGTCGCCGACCGCGACGCGAACCTCGCGACCATCCGGCGACTCGTCGAGGTCGCCGTGCAGCGCGGCGCGCGCGTGGTCGTGCTCCCCGAGTACAGCTCCTCCTTCGCCGACCCGCTCGGTCCCGGGACGCTCGCCGCGGGGGAGCCGCTCGACGGCGCCTTCGTCCAGGGGCTCGGAGCGATCGCCCGCGCCTTCGACGTGTTCGTGGTCGCCGGCATGGTCGAGGCGATCGAGGGGGAGCGCCGCGTCGCCAACACCCTCGTCGCCGTGGATCCCGAGGGCGCGCTGGTCGCGCACTACCGCAAGCTCCACCTCTACGACGCGTTCGGGCAGACCGAGTCGGAGTGGATCGCCCCCGGCGAGATCGGCGCGCCCGAGACCTTCGCCGTTGGCGACCTCGTCGTCGGGCTGCAGACCTGCTACGACCTCCGCTTCCCGGAGGTGACGCGCTGGCTCGTCGACGCGGGGGCCGACGTCGTCGCCGCGCCCGCCGAGTGGGTCAGGGGGCCGCTCAAGGAGGCGCACTGGCGCACCCTCGTCACGGCGCGGGCCCTCGAGAACACGATCTACCTCGTCGCCGCCGACCAGATCCCGCCGATCGGGGTCGGGAACAGCATGATCGTCGACCCGATGGGCGTCGAGATCGCGACGCTCGGCGAGGCCGAGGACGTGGCGGTCGCCTGGCTCTCCCGCGAGCGGATCGACGCGGCGCGCGCGAAGAACCCGGCGCTCGCCCTGCGGCGCTTCACGGTCCGTCCGCTGTAGGAGCCGCCGACGGGTCCGCGGAGGACCCCGTCAGGCCCGCAGGCGGGCGAGGCGCCCGGCCGCCTCCTCGAGCACCTCGAACCGCTTGCAGAAGGCGAAGCGCACCAGCGAGCGGTACCCGGCCGCGTCCTCGGGTCGGCAGAAGGCCGAGACCGGCACCGCGACCACACCCGCGAGCTCCGGCAGCGACCGGCAGAAGGCCGTTCCGTCGGTCCAGCCCAGCGGGGCGACGTCGGCCACGACGAAGTAGCTCCCGGACGAGGGCGACACCGCGAAGCCCGCGGCCGCGAGACCGGCCGAGAGGATGTCGCGCTTACGCTCGAGGGTGCCCGCGATCCCGCTGAAGAAGGAGTCGTCGAGCCCCAGACCCCGGGCGACCGCCCCCTGGAACGGCGAGCCGCTGACGTAGGTGAGGAACTGCTTGACCGCGAGGACCGCCGTGATCAGCTCGCGCGGCCCGGTGATCCATCCGATCTTCCACCCGGTGGTGCTGAACGTCTTCCCGGCCGACGAGATCGTCAGCGTGCGCTCCCACGCGCCGGGCAGGGTCGCGATCGGCACGTGCGGGGAGTCGAAGCGGAGGTGCTCGTAGACCTCGTCGGTCACGATCAGCGCGTCGTGCCGGTGCGCGAGCCGCACGATCAGCTCGAGGGTCTCGACCGGCAGCACCGAGCCGGTCGGGTTGTGCGGGTCGTTGACGAGGATGACCCGCGTGCGATCCGTGACCGCCGCCTCCAGCTCCGCGTGGTCGACCGAGAAATCCGGTCCGCGCAGCAGCACCGTCCGGTGCACGCCCCGGGCGAGGGCGATCAACGCCCCGTACGCGTCGTAGTGCGGAGTGAACGTGACGACCTCGTCCCCGGGCTCCAGCAGGGCGAGGAGGGTCGCGGCGAGGGCCTCGGTGGCGCCGGTGGTGACGAGGACCTCGCCGTCCGGGTCGGGCTGGAGACCGTAGAAGCGCTCCTGGTGCGCGGCGACCGCGCCACGGAGGACCGGGAAGCCCGGACCCGGCGGGTACTGGTTGAGGCCCGACGCGATGGCCTCCCGCGCGGTCTCGAGCACCTCGCGCGGTCCGTCCTCGTCGGGGAAGCCCTGACCGAGATTGATCGCGCCGGTGCGTTGCGCGAGCGCGCTCATCTCGCTGAAGACGGTGGCGGCGACCTCGCCGCGGGGACCGAGTAGGCCGGCGCCCGCGGCGGCGCGGGTCCAGGATCCATGGATGCTCACGGCCCCAGTCTGCACGCTCGGGCGGGTGTGGACTTCGAGTCCCGCTTCCAGCCCGGTCATAAGGAACCCCCAGGTTCGGTGGCCAAGCTGACTGAGCTTGGAAGGAGCACTACCCATGACCGAGAGTCACGAGGGTCCTCGTCAGCCCGAGGATCCCACCGTTCCGACGGACCCGCAGGCGTCCGCGGCGGCCGAGCAGGGCCGCGGGTCCGAGCACCCCACCCTCCCGCTGCCCGAGGCGTCTGCGCCCCGCCACGAGGCACCCGCGCACCCTGCGGCGGCCCCCCAGCCCGCCTCCTCCGCGGGTGACGAGGCGCGCCCCGTCGCACCCGCCCCCCGGTACGGCCAGTACGCACCGCCCGCGGCGAACACGGTCCACAGCTCCGAGAACCCGCCCTCCTCGAGCGCGTTCGGCCCCGGCGGCGAGCAGCCGCCCGCGCCGACGACCGCTCCCGCCAAGCGCCGTGCCGGCGTCAGCGTCGTCGCCGCCCTCGCCATCGGCGCGGTCGTCGGGGGAGTGGCCGGCGCCGGCGTGTTCGGCCTCTGGTCGGCATCGAACGGCTCGGCCACCCGCGTCGTCTCGGCCGGCGGCGGCCAGACCATCACGGTGAACAACGCCGAGGACGCGACCACGGCGACCGCGGTGGCCGCGAAGGCGACTCCGAGCGTCGTGACGATCGCGGTGAGCGGCGGCTCGTCGGCGGGCACCGGCTCGGGCATCGTCCTGTCCGACGACGGCTACGTGCTCACCAACACCCACGTCGTCACCCTCGACGGAGGCGTCGCCGACGCCGCGGTCACGGTCACGACGAGCGACGGCCGGATCTTCGACGCGACCATCGTCGGCACCGACCCGACTCTCGACCTCGCCGTCATCAAGCTGACCGACGCGAGCGATCTCACTCCGATCACCTTCGCCGACTCCTCCGAGATCAACGTCGGCGACACCGCCGTCGCGATCGGAGCGCCGCTGGGCCTCTCCGGCACGGTCACCGACGGCATCGTCAGCGCGCTCAACCGCAGCATCCAGGTCGCCTCCTCCGCGGCGCCCGACGACTCCGGCGACAGCTCGAGCGGCAGCACCGACAGCCCGTTCAACTTCGACATCCCGGGTCAGGCTCCGCAGACGCAGGCGACGAGCACGATCTCGCTGCCGGTCATCCAGACCGACGCGGCGATCAACCCGGGCAACTCGGGCGGCGCGCTGCTCGACAGCGACGGCGAGCTCATCGGAGTCAACGTCGCCATCGCGAGCGCGGGCTCCTCGAGCTCGGGCGACCAGAGCGGCAATATCGGAGTCGGCTTCGCCGTTCCGAGCGCGGTCGCCGAGCGCATCGCGAAGGAGATCATCGAGAACGGATCGGCGACGCACGGCCTGCTCGGGGCGAGCGTCACCGACTCCACGGAGGACGTGCTCGGCGCGGCCATCCGCGAGGTCACCTCGGGCGGGGCCGCCGAGGCCGCGGGCCTCCGGGCGGGCGACATCGTCACGGGGATCGACGGCACCCCCATCACGAACGCGTCCGATCTGACCGCGCAGGTGCGCGCCCGCGCGGCCGAGGCCGACGTGCAGATCACCTACGTCCGCAGCGGTCAGAGCTACGAGCTCGACGCGACGCTGGGCACCATGGCGACCAGCTGATCCGCTCCTTCCGCACCACCGGCAGCCCCCGAGGATCCGTCCTCGGGGGCTGCTGCTAGTGTGGGGCGGACTTCTGCCCGGACGCCGTCGAGCGGCCGGATCCTCCCGCACGAACTGGACACATGCAGCCCGAGAACCCGACGGACCAGGCCTCGACGGACGACCTCTCCGGCCTGCCCGGCGTCTCGTACGTCATGCCCGTCCTGAACGAGGTCACGCACGTCCGCGCGGCCGTCGACTCGCTGCTCGCCCAGGACTACACCGGTCCCTTCGACGTCGTCCTCGCCGTCGCCCCGAGCATCGACGGCACCGAGGCGCTCGTCGAGCAGCTGAGCGCCGCGGACCCGCGGATCCGCGTGGTGCCCAACGGCGTCGGCTCCACTCCCGCGGGCCTGAACGCGGCGATCCGCGCCTCCCGCCACCCCGTCGTCGTGCGGGTCGACGCCCACTCGGTGCTGCCGCGCGACTACGCGCGGGTCGCGGTCGAGACGCTGCAGCGCTCCGGAGCGGACAACGTCGGCGGCGTCATGGCGGCGGAGGGGCTCACGCCGTTCCAGCGCGCCGTCGCCCGGGCCTACGGCTCGCGCATCGGACTCGGCGGCACCCCGCACCACGTCGGCGGTGCGGAGGGACCGGCCGAGACCGTCTACCTCGGCGTGTTCCGGCGGTCGGCTCTCGAGCGGGCCGGCCTGTTCGACGAGCGCTTCAAGCGCGGCCAGGACTGGGAGCTGAACCGCCGCCTGCGCGAGCAGGGGGGCACGGTCTGGTTCACTCCGAGGCTCACGGTCACGTACCGCCCCCGCTCGTCGATGCGCGCCCTGCTCCGCCAGTTCCTCTCGACGGGGATGTGGCGCGGCGAGCTGACCCGCCTGTTCCCGGCGTCCCGATCGCTGCGCTACTTCGCTCCGCCCGTCCTCGTCGCGCTGCTCGCCCTGGGGCTGCTCCTCGGTCTCGCCGGGGTCGTGCAGGCGCTCGTCGGCGCGGCGCCCTGGCTGCTGCTCGGATTCGCCGTCCCGGCCGGGTACCTCCTGCTCGTCGCGGCCGCCACCGTCGCCGTCGCCCGGGTCGACGGCCCGCGTGCGATGCTGTGGTTCGCCGTCGTGATCCCGTCGATCCACGTGGCGTGGGGCACCGGGTTCGTCCTCGGCTTCGCCGGGCTGACGAGCAACATCTCGGCCGCCCGCAACCAGCCGCGCACGCAGGGAGTGCCGACCGGCACCGACGGCACCGACACTGCGAGGGGCGCATGACCGCGACCACGAGACCCCGATCCATCGCCGAGCTGAAGGCCGTCGCGCAGCCCCCCGAGGTGCGCGGGCGTCGCAACGCCGAGCACTGGACGGCGTCGCTCTACCTCCGCCGCTTCTCGCCGTACCTGACCTGGGTGCTGCTGCGCACGTCGATCTCGGCGAACGGCGTCACGGGTCTGATGATCCTCGTCGGCTGGAGCGCGGCCGCTGCGCTGCTGATCCCCGGAGTCGCCGGCGCCGCGCTGGCACTGCTCCTCGGGCAGCTGCAGATGCTGGTCGACTGCTGCGACGGCGAGGTCGCCCGCTGGCGGCGCACCTCCTCGCCGGCCGGCGTGTTCCTCGACAAGGTGGGCCACTACACGACGGAGTCGCTCATCCCGATCGCTCTGGGCCTCCGGGCCGCGGGCTTCCCGTTCGAGACGCCGGGCGACTTCCTCTGGACCACGATCGGCCTCGCGCTGGCCCTGGTCATCGTGCTGAACAAGGCGCTCAACGACATGGTGCACGTGGCGCGCGCGAACGCCGGTCTGACGAAGCTGGCCGACACGAAGGGGGAGGCCGTCCCGTCCTCGTCCGGGCTCGCGGCGCTGCGCCGAGCCGCGCGCTTCGTGCCGTTCCACCGCCTCTACCACTCCGTCGAGCTCACGATGCTCGCGTTCGCCGCCTCGCTCGTCGGCCTCGTGATCGGAGCGGGCACCGCCGACCGCGGGCTGGTCTCGGCGCTCCTGCCGCTCGCGCTGCTCGCCCTCGCCGGGCACTTCGTCGCGATCATGGCCTCGCAGCGTGTCCGCTCCTGACGCGGCTCCGGAGGCGCTGCCCCGCGTCGGCGTCGTCGTCCTGACCCAGGGCACGCGGCCCGACGACCTCGCGGCCGGGCTCGCGAGCGTCCTCGCCCAGCGCGGCGTGGAGCTCGACGTGGTCTGCGTCGGCAACGGCTGGCCTCCCGAGGGCCTGCCCGAGGGGGTGCGCCCGCTCGCGCTCCCCGAGAACCTCGGGATCCCCGCCGGGAGGAACGCCGGAGTGCCCGCGACCCGCGGCGAGTACCTGTTCTTCCTCGACGACGACGCGCGCGTGCCCTCCCCGGACTTCCTCCGCGACGCGATCGCGCTGCTCCGGTCTCCGCGGCGCATCGGACTCGTGCAGCCGCGCGTCGACAGCACCGACGGCACTCCCGCCCCGCAGCGCTGGATCCCGCGGATCCTCAAGGGCGACCCGCGGCGCTCCGGACCAGTCTTCTCGGTCTGGGAGGGCGCCGTCGTGCTCCGCCGCGACGTCTTCGAGGAGATCGGCGGCTGGGCCGATCCGTTCTTCTACGCCCACGAGGGCATCGAACTGGCCTGGCGGGTCTGGGACACGGGGCGCACCACCTGGTACGCGGGCGAGCTCGTCGCCCAGCACCCGGTGATCCAGCAGACCCGGCACGTCGACTACTACCGGCTGAACGCGCGCAACCGCGTCTGGCTCGCGCGGCGCAACCTGCCCGCTCCGCTCGCCCTCGCCTACGTCGGCTCGTGGACCGCGATCCAGTGCCTGCGCTGGGCGCGGGACGCTCCGGCCCTGCGCGCGTGGTTCGCGGGCTGGTGGGAGGGGTGGCGCACGGACGCCGGTCCGCGGCGCGTGCTGTCGTGGCGGACGGTGCTCCGCATGGGTTTCGCCGGTCGTCCGCCCATCGTCTAGCATCGGGGCAGCCGCTCCCGCCGGGGCGGATGCCCCCCGGAAGGACGACGGTGTTCGATTCGACGCAGCTGCTCTCCACGGTGCGCGAGCACCTCGACGAGGGGGACGTGGTCGGCGACGACGACGAGTTCCGTGCTCGTCTCGAGGCGCACCTCCCGCGCCTGGTGGAGCTGCTCGCGCAGGTCTACGGTCACCGCGAGGACCTCGCCGAGCAGATCCTCGGCGTCGTGGCCCTCGCCGCCGCGGCCAGGGCCCAGCGACCGGAGGAGCTCCGCGCCCTCGACCGGACCCGCGAGCAGCATCCCGACTGGTTCCTCTCGAACACGGCGCTCGGCGGCGTCTGCTACGTCGACCGCTTCGCCGGCGACCTCGAGGGCCTCCGCGCCGAGATCCCGTACTTCCGCGAGATCGGGCTCAACTACCTGCACCTGATGCCGCTCTTCGACGCCCCCGAGGGCGAGTCCGACGGCGGCTACGCGGTGTCGAGCTACCGCCGGGTGCGCCCGGACCTCGGAGACATGGACCAGCTGCGCCTGCTCGCCGCGGACCTCCGCGCGCAGGGCATCGCGCTCGTCGTCGACTTCGTCTTCAACCACACCTCGAACGAGCACGAGTGGGCGCAGCGGGCGCTCGCCGGCGAGAAGCGGTTCGAGGACTACTACTGGATCTTCCCGGACCGCGAGCAGCCCGACGCGTTCGAGCGGACGACCCGCGAGATCTTCCCCGAGGACCACCCCGGCTCCTTCGTCCCCCTGGAGGACGGCCGCTGGGTCTGGGCGACGTTCCACCGCTACCAGTGGGACCTGAACTACTCCAACCCCGAGGTCTTCCGCGCGATGGCGGGCGAGATGCTGTTCCTCGCCAACCAGGGGATCGACGCCCTGCGGATGGACGCGGTCGCGTTCATCTGGAAGGAGCTCGGCACGACGTCGGAGTCGCGCCCCGAGGCGCACCAGCTCCTGCGGGCCTTCAACGAGGTGTGCCGCCTGGCCGCTCCGTCGCTGCTGTTCAAGTCCGAGGCGATCGTGCACCCGGACGAGGTCGTCGAGTACATCGACGTGCAGGAGTGCCAGCTCTCGTACAACCCGCTCCAGATGGCGCTGACCTGGGAGGCGCTCGCGACGCGCGACGTCCGCCTCCTCGCGCAGGCCCTCGAGCGCCGTCACGCGCTGCCGGAGGGCACGGCGTGGGTCAACTACGTGCGCGGCCACGACGACATCGGCTGGACCTTCGCCGACGAGGACGCCGCGGAGCTGGGGATCGACGCGGGCGGGCACCGCCGGTTCCTCAACGACTTCTACACCGACCGGTTCGACGGCAGCTTCGCGCGGGGCGTCCCGTTCCAGGAGAACCCGCGCACGGGCGACCGGCGCGTCTCGGGGACGACGGCCTCGCTCGCCGGCGTCGAGGCGGGCGACCCCTACGGCATCGAGCGGGTCCTCCTCGCCCACTCGATCGCGCTCAGCACGGGCGGGCTGCCGCTGCTCTACCTCGGCGACGAGGTCGGCCAGCTGAACGACTACGGCTACCGGGACGACGCGACCACCGCCGGCGACTCGCGCTGGGTCAACCGGCCCCGCCGCCCCACCGAGCGCTACGCCCAGCGCGAGACCCCGGGGACCGATGCGGGCGAGATCTTCGGCGGTCTGCTGCACCTCATCGCGATCCGCAAGGCGGTGCCGCTGTTCGCCGGCAACGCCCTCACCGTCTTCGACGCGCAGAACCGCCACGTGCTCGGCTACCAGCGCCCGGGCGACGGCGAGGCGCTGCTCGTGCTGGCGAACGTGTCGGACGAGGTGCAGGAGATCGCGCCGGAGCGCTTCGGCGGCCTCGATCCGGTGGCCCTGGATCTCGTGACCGAGATCACCGTCGACCTGCGCGAGGGCTTCCGGCTCGCTCCGCTGCAGTTCGTCTGGCTGCGGGTGGCGACGCCGCGCTGATCGGCCCCCGGCGCGGAGGGGGAGGCTTGTAGCCTGGAACGATGACGTCCCGCGATCTCCTCCACCGTCTCGTCCGGGATGCGCGACTGGCGCGGAAGGTCGGCAGCGACCTGCTGGCGTCCCGTCGGGCCAGGGCCACCGTGGCGCGGATCCTCGCCGAGCGGGCGCCCCTGCCCGAGGACCGGTTCGAGATCGGCGTCTACTTCGCCGACGGCGACATCAACCTGTACCAGGTACGGCAGTGGTACCGCCCGCTGGTCGAGCTCGCGAAGACGCATCCGGTCGTCCTGCTGACCCGCAACGCGAGCGCCGCCGCGATCCTCCTGCGCGAGAGCCCGGTCCCCGTGGCCTACGTCCGGTCGGTCGTCGACCTCGAGGACACGATCGCCCGCCAGCCGCTGCGCATCGTGCTCTACGTCAACCAGAACGCGCGCAACTTCCAGATGATGCGCTACGGGCGACGCTGGCACGTCTTCGTCAACCACGGCGAGAGCGACAAGATGTACATGACCACGAACCAGTTCAAGGCCTACGACTACAGCTTCATCGCGGGGGACGCCGCCCTCGCCCGCCTGCACCGGGTGCTCTGGGACTTCGACTTCGCCAATCGGGCGATCCCGATCGGCCGTCCGCAGGCCGACCACTTCGCCGGCCGCACGCCGTTCACTCCGGACGAACGCCAGGTGGTCCTGTACGCCCCGACGTGGGAGGGCGACCGGGCGGCGGCCGGCTACGGCTCCGTCGCGAGTCACGGCGTCGCCCTCACGAGGGCGCTCCTCGCCGATCGCCGCTTCCGCCTGGTCTACCGGCCGCACCCCCGCAGCGGAGCGGTCGATCCCGCCTACGGAGCGGCGAACCGCGAGATCATCGCGCTCATCACCGCGGCGAACGCGGCCGACCGCAGCGCCCAGCACGTCCACGACACCGGCGGCGAGCTCGGCTGGCAGCTGGCCGCCGCCGATGTCGCGATCCTCGACGTGTCGGCGATGGTCTACGACCGGCTCGCGACCGGGCGCCCGCTGATGGTCACGCGACCCGTCAGCGCCGACGCCGACGTCGACGAGTCGGGCTATCTCGGCGACGCGGAGTGGCTCCTCGCCCGGGACGCCTCGTCGATCGCGTCCCGGATCGACGGCCTGGAGCACGACGCGGAGGCCGTCGAGCGCCTGCAGCGCTGGGTGGGGCACTACTTCGGCGACACGCGGCCGGGAGCGGCGACCGAGCGCTTCCACGCCGCGATCGAGCACCTGCTGGAGGAGTGGGAGCACCACGCCGCCCTGCACCGCGACGATCCGGCCGTCGACGACCACGATCCGGAGGGCTGACGGCAGGCTGACGGCACCCGAGTCAAGTCCCGGTCGAGGCGGAGGGGCGCGTTCTGCGCGCCGCTACGCTCGTCCCATGAGGACCAGACGCATGTTCGCCCGCGCCCGACGGCGCACGGCGGCGCCGACACCGCCCGCGGTCGACTCCGACATCGTCGTGTCGGCCGACCAGGAGCGCCCGGTCTTCACCATCCGCTCGTTCCGCATCGGCCTCTTCGGCGGTCTGGGCGTGCTCGTCGCGCTGGTGCTCGGCGGCCTCGTGGTCGAGCTCAGCACGGTGCTCACCTACGTGTTCGTGGCGCTGTTCTTCTCGCTGGGCCTGGACCCGCTGGTGTCGTGGCTCGAGCGCAAGAGGATCCCGCGCGCTCTCGCGATCACCATCGTGTTCGCGGTCGTGGTCCTGGGCTTCGCGGGGCTGCTCCTCTACATCATCCCGATCCTGGTCGCGCAGCTCACTCTGTTCGTGACCGACGCCCCTCGGATCGTCACCGACATCGCTTCGCAGCCCTGGGTCCTCGATCTGGAGCAGCAGCTGCGGGGCGTGATCAATGTCGACGAGCTGATCCAGACCGTCCAGACCTTCATCGGCGACCCGCAGAACCTGCTCTCGCTCGGCGGCGGTCTGCTCGCGGTCGGGACCGGCATCGCCAGCGGCGTCACCGGCGCGATCATCGTGCTGATCCTGACCCTGTACTTCCTCGCGTCGCTGCGCTCGATGAAGTCGGTCGCCTACCGCTTCGCCCCGGCCTCTCACCGCGCGAAGGCCCGCGAGGTCGGCGAGGAGATCACCGGAGCGGTCGGCCGCTACGTGGTGGGCCAGGTGACGCTCGCGGGCGTCAACGGCGTCCTCACGTTCATCCTCCTGGTCTCGATCGGCGGACCGGTGCCGGCGCTGCTCGCGTGCGTGGCGTTCCTCGGATCGCTGATCCCGCTCGTCGGCACGATCTCGGGAGCGGCGATCATCTCGCTCGCCTGCCTGCTCGCCTCGCCGCTGACCGCCCTCGTCGCGGCGATCTACTACCTCGTCTACATGCAGGTCGAGGCGTACGTGCTCAGTCCCCGCATCATGGCGCGCGCGGTCTCGGTGCCCGGCGCCGTCGTCGTCATCGCGGCGGTCGCCGGAGGCACCATCGCGGGTGTGCTCGGCGCGCTCGTCGCGATCCCGGTCGCCGCCTCGATCATCATCGTCGTGCAGAAGGTCGTGTTCCCGCGGCAGGACGGGAAGTAGGGCGCTGCTGCCCGCGAGATCCGCCGATCAGGAGTAGTCGGGCAGGGTCGCGTCGACGCTCCGGACGAACGCCTCCACCGACGGCGGCGGCGAGCCCTGCACTCCCGTCGCGAGGACCGGCGGCAGTGTCCGGGTGACCAGCGGCACGACTCCGGCCCAGACGCCGTCCGTCTGCTCGGCGTCGTCGGAGGGCCCTGCCGCGCGGATCTTGACGCTCGCCTCGGTCAGCGGCATCCGGAGCACCAGCGTCGCGGCGATCTCCCGTGAAGTGGTCGGGCGCACCTCCTGCGCGCGTCCGGGGAGCAGGCGGTCGACGAGCACGTCGAGCGCCCGGCGCTTCTCCTCGCCCTCCAGGGTCTCGGCGGCGCCGAGGATCATGGCCGAGCGGTAGTTCATCGAGCTGTCGAAGGTGGATCGCGCGACCACGAGACCGTCGACGAGCGAGACCGACACCGTCAGGGGCGCGCCCTGCGCGGCGGAGCGCAGCAGTCCTCCGCCGCTGGACCCGTGCAGCAGGAGGGAGTCGCCGTCGCGCGCGAACAGGATCGGCAGGACGATCGCGGCGCCGTCGCGCACCACGGCCACGTGCGCGACGAGCGCCTCGTCGAGCAGGGCGTCGAGGACGGCGCGGTCGGTGACCTGCCGCTCGCGGATCCGGGTGACTCGGGTGCGGTCGGTGACGGGGAGGGTGCTCATGCTCCGATCCTGGCGCGCATCTGGATCTGTCAGAATGCCACCGGGCCGCGATCCGAGTGGTCCAGAGCGGAGGATTCCATGGCGTCCGGTGATCTCGAGATCCCGCTGCTGCTGGCACCGTCGCCCCGGGGGTCGGTCCGAGCGCACCTCGCGGAGGCGCTGCGCGCCGCCGTGCTCGACGGCCGCTACGCCCCCGGTGAGCCGATCCCGTCGAGTCGCGTGCTGGCCGGGCAGCTCGGAGTCTCGCGCGGGTCGGTCGTGGCCGCGGTGGACCAGCTGGTGGGCGAGGGCTACCTCGTCGCCGAGCCTCGCGCCGCCGTGACGGTGGCGGCCGACGGCGTGGTGGTACCGGTGCACGTCACGAGGCCGAGCGGGGAGCGTGCTCCGGCCGAGCGCACCGCGCCGCTCCTGGACCTGCGGCCCGGCCGTCCGGACACCCGCGGCCTCGACACCCCGGAGTGGCGCGCGGCCTGGCGGCCGGCCCTCGCCGCACCGCCCTCGGCCCTTCCCGCGCCGACCGGCGATCCCGGCCTCCGCGCGCAGATCGCCGACCAGCTCCGGCGCTCCCGCGGCGTCGACGTCACTCCTGCCGACGTCGTGGTCACGAGCGGCACCGCCGACGCCGTCGCGCTGCTCGTCCGCGCCGCCTCGACCGCGCTCGGACGCTCCGTGCGGGTCGGAGTGGAGGACCCGGGCTACCCGGCCGTGCGGCGCCGCCTCCTCGCCGAGGGTCACGAGGTAGTCGGCATCGGTCTCGACGCCGACGGGATCGACCTCGCGGCGCTTGCCGCGGCCCGACCCGACGTGGTCGTCGTCACTCCCTCGCACCAGTACCCGACCGGCGGCCGACTCGCCCTCGCCGCCCGCCTCGAGCTCGTACGGCGTGCGACGAGCGAGCGGATGCTCGTGATCGAGGACGACTACGACAGCGAGTTCCGGTACGTCGGCGCTCCGCTGCCCGCGCTCGCCTCGCTCGACGCGACCGGGGGAGTGGCGCACGTCGGCTCCTTCTCGAAGACCGTGTCGCCCTGGCTGCGCGTCGCATACCTCGCTCTGCCGGCGGCGTCGTGGCTGCGCCCGGCGCTGGCCGGCCTCGACTCCGAGCGCGACGCCTCGGTCTCGGGTCCGACTCAGGAGGCGCTCGCCGCCTTCATGGCGGGCGGTGCGTTCCGCCGGCACCTCACCCGCACCCGGCGGAGGTACGCGCACCGGCGCGAGCTGGTCCGCGCGTTCTCGGAGCGGATCGGCTGGGGCGAGGCCCGCGGGCTCGACGGAGGGCTGCACGTCGTCCTCTCGCTGCCCCGCTCTCTCGCGGCGGCCGAGGTCGCCGCCGCACTGGCCCGGGAAGGGCTCGAGGTGGCGACGCTGGACGCCTACGCGCTGTCGGGCAGGGCGGACCGACCCGCGCTGGTCCTCGGCTACGGCCACCTCACCGACCTCGAGCTGACCGCCTCGCTCGGGACGATCGACCGCGTGGTCCGGCGCCTCGCCGACGAGCGTGGTATCCCTGAGGGATGACCTCCGACGCGCTCCACATCACCGACGACCCGGACGCCGACGCGCTGCTGACGCGCGATCCGCTCGCCCTGCTGATCGGCATGCTCCTCGACCAGCAGGTCGCGATGGAGACCGCGTTCGCGGGCCCGCTCAAGATCGAGCAGCGCCTCGAGGCCCGCGGCACGTCCTTCGACGCCGAGGCGATCGCGGCCCTCGACGAGGAGGCCTTCTCGGAGCTCTGCCGCACTCCGCCGGCCGTCCACCGCTACCCCGCCAACATGGCGGGGCGCGTGCAGACGCTCTGCCGGGCGATCGTCGACGACTGGGGCGCGGACGCCTCTGCGATCTGGACCCGCGACGAGCCCGACGGGAAGGCCGTGCTCGCGCGCCTGAAGGCCCTGCCCGGTTTCGGCGACCAGAAGGCGCGCATCTTCCTCGCGCTGCTCGGCAAGCAGCGCGGCTTCGACGGTGCGGGCTGGCGCGAGGCCGCCGGCGCCTACGGCGAGGAGGGCTCGTTCCGCTCGGTCGCCGACATCGTCTCCCCGGAGTCGCTGACGAAGGTGCGCGCGACGAAGCAGGCCGCGAAGGCCGCGGCCAAGGCGTCGAAGTAGCGGAGCCCCGCTAGAGCCGGTCCTCGATCGCGGCGATCAGCGCCGGTCGGTCCTCGCGCAGGATCGAGGATCCCGCGCCGGGGATGCTGCGCACCTCGATGCCGTGGTCCGAGAGCACTCCGGCGAGCGACGGGTGCGCGATCGGGTCCTCCGGGAGCACCGCGAGTGTCGGCACCACGACGATGTCGGGGGCGTCGGCGGCACCGCGCACGGTGAGCCCGGCGGCGGACGCCGGATCCCAGAGCCGGTGCGCCGAGACGTCGAGCTCGATCTGCTCGTCGGTCCAGATCGGGTGGCGGCGCCGCAGCTCGCCGGCGTCGCCCTTCTCGATCTTCGTCAGGGAGCGGGAGCCTCGCAGAGCGGCGGCCGGCCCGCGGGAGTCGGAGAAGGCGGGGTCGAGCAGGATCACGCGCTCCGGCCGGTACTCGTCCGCCAGTCGCGCCGCCACGACCGCGCCGAGGCCGTGCCCGATGATCAGGTCGGGGGTCTGCAGCACCGAGCCGCGCACGTCCGACGCCCAGCGCTCGGGTGAGTAGGCGGTCGACTTCGGCGAGCCGCCGTGCCCCGCGAGATCCGGAGCGATCACCCGGTAGCCGTGCTCGTGCAGCGTCGGCACGAGGGCGTACCAGGTGCGCGAGTCCGAGGCGAGACCGTGCAGGAGGAGCGCCACGCGGTCGCCCTCGCCGCCGTAGTCGCGGACGTGCAGCTCGAGCGGCTCGTAGGTGCCGGCGGTCAGCGCGCGCTTGCGCTCGGAGCGGGTCGGCTCGATCACGAGTGCGTTGCCGAAGACCTGCGGAGCGGGACCGAAGGCGTCCCGCGCGTTCTGCACGACCTTCCGGCCGAGCATCGCGTTGCCGACGCCTCCGATGGCCGCGCCCACGCCGAAGGGCATGGCGCGCCCGACCAGGCCCGCACCCTGCTGCGTCAGGAAGTGCCGGGTGAAGGAGCGCTTCGCGCGATCGGCGAGCTCCCCGACGAGGAACGAGGGGAGCCCCTTGGTGACGACCGAGCCCCAGTACTGGGTGAGGCCCGCCCCGCCGGCCGCCTGCCCGGCGACCTGGCGCACGAGCTCGCTCCCGGAGGAGCCCATCATCAACGTGAGAACGAGGGCGCGGGCGCGCTCCGGGTCCTCGAGCCGGATGCCGTGCACCTCGGTGACCGACTGCGCGAAGAGGGCGCTCGCCTCGAGGAACCCGACGGCGCCGGCGCCCGAGAGCGCCACGGAGGCGGCGGTGCCGATGCCGGGGACGACGGCCGTCGCTCCGATGGCCGCCCCGCCGGCGGCGACGCTCGAGAGGTACTGCCGTTCGAGCGAGGTGACGAGCTGCTCCGGGCTCGCATCCGGCCGGCGGCGGCGCAGCGCCCGGATGTTCGCGAGCACGGCCGGCCGCTGCACGGCGAGCACCCTGTCGAGGAGCTTCGCGAACTGGGCGGAGTCGACCGCTCCGGGCTCCGACTTCTCGATGTCCCGGCCGCGGTCCTTCGGCGCCATGTGCTGCAACTCCTGCGTCGTCCGGGTGCCGATCGCTCGGCTCCGTCGTCAGTCGGCGGGAGTCGGCGGCTTCGGCGCGTAGTCCTCAGCGTAACGCGCGAGCACCTGATCGATCGGTGCATCCAGCACCAGGGAGCCCTTGTCCAGGTAGAGCCCGCGGGTGCAGAAGCGGCGGAGGTCGCGCTCGTTGTGCGAGACGAAGAACAGCGTGCGCCCGGCCGCCAGGAGCTCCTCGATGCGGGCGTAGCACTTCTCGCGGAAGGCCTTGTCGCCGACCGCGAGCACCTCGTCGACGAGGATGATCGGCTCCTCGAGCCGCGAGACCACCGAGAACGCGATGCGGACCTTCATGCCGCTCGAGAGGTGCTTGTAGGGGGTGTCGAGGAAGTCCTGGATCTCGGCGAACTCGATGATCGAGTCGAAGCGCTCGTCGACCTCGCGCCGCGACATGCCGTGCAGCCCCGCCGTGAGGTAGACGTTCTCGCGCACGCTCAGATCGGCGACGAACCCGCCGGTGATCTCGATCAGCGGAGCGACGCCGCCGCGCACCTCGACGACGCCCTCGTCCGGGAGCACCACTCCCGCGACGAGCTTCAGGAGGGTCGACTTGCCCTGGCCGTTGCGGCCCACGACCCCGATGGCCTCGCCCCGCCGCACCTCGACGTCCAGACCGCGCAGGGCCCAGAACTCGCCGGGGCGAGAGCGGCGCGCGCGGCCCGCGAAGAGGTCCTTGAAGGAGCGGGTGCCGCGGCGGTTGCGCCGGAACCGGATCCCGAGACCGCGGCACGCGATGACGACCGGCTGCTGATCGGGGGAGGACGTCGAGGACATCACAGCTCCTTCAGCACGGCGCGCTCGGAGCGGCGGAACACGATCAGGCCGACGACGAGCAGGAGCACCGAGATCAGGGCCGAGGTGAGGATCAGCGGCACGTCGAGCTCGCTCGCGAAGAAGGTGGAGCGGTAGAGGGCGAAGATGCCGCTCAGCGGATTGAGCGCGGCCCACGGCTGGATCTCGACCGGGAGGTTGTCGGTCGAGTAGATGATCGGCGACGCGTAGAAGAGGAAGCGCAGCACGAGCTTGATGACGCGCTCGAGGTCGCGGAAGAAGACGACCAGCGGAGCGACCAGGAGCCCGACGCCGAGCGTCAGCACCCCCTGCAGGAGGATCGCCACCGGGAACAGCAGGACGGCCCAGGTCACCTCCGCCCCGGCGACCACCGCGAACAGCACCAGCACGGGGATGCTCGCGACGAACTCGATCCCCTTCGACAGCACGATGCGGCCGACCCAGATCGTGCGGGGGATCGACGTCGAGCGGACGAGCTTCGCCTCCTTGAGGAACGCGCGCGTCGCGTCCGAGGTGGCCTGGTTGAACCACATCCAGGGCAGGAGCCCGGCGAGGAGGAAGACGATGTACGGGTCCTCGCCGACCGAGCGGTCGAAGACGACGGTGAAGACGAAGTAGTAGATGCCCGACATCACCAGCGGGTCGAGGATCGACCAGAAGTAGCCGAGGGCGCTGGTCGCGTAGCGGACCGTCAGGTCGCGGCGCGTGAGCAGCCAGAGGGAGTGGCGGTAGCGCCAGCCCGACGAGCGCCGGTGCCGGTCGGCGACCGCGGTGCCCGCCCCGCCCGCCGTGCTCGTGCCGTCCGCTCTGCTCACTGCGCGCGACTCCTCACCCGGCTCGGATCGAGCCGGGGAGGGTCCGGGCGTCAGACGAAGAGGTTCGCGCGCTCGAGGTCCTCGGCGAAGTCCACCTCGACGGCGTAGAGGTCGGAGATGTCCATCGGCTCGACGAGCAGTCGGTCCTGCTCGATCGCCAACTCTATGCCACGCTCGAAGTAGTCCTGGGCGTCGACCCGGGCGAGCTGGCGGATGAGTGCGGGCTTGTCGGCCGCCGAGACGTAGTTGATGCCGACGGCCTCGCCGAGACCGCCGCGGACGGTCTTCGAGAGCTCCTCGATGTAGCCCTCGGCGCTCGTCGTGTACTTGACCTCCTCGTCCGAGACCTTCGCGGTGTTCACCGTGACGAAGGAGGCGTCCTTCGCGATGAGGGCCGCGGCGCGGTCGAGGATGCGCGGGTCGAAGACCACGTCGCCGTTCATCCAGAGCACGCCGCCCTGGCCCGAGGCCTGGAGGGCGCGGAGGAGGCTCTTGGAGGTGTTGGTCTGGTCGTACTGCTCGTTGTAGACGAACGACGCCGACGGGAACGCCTCGATGATGTGCTCGAGCTTGTAGCCGACCACGATGCTGACGGGCGCCGAGGCGCCGAACGCGTGGTGGATGTTGTCGAACTGCTGCTGCATGATCGTGCGGCCGTCGCTGAGCGGCGTGAGCGGCTTCGGGAGGGAGCGGCCGAGACGGCTGCCCATGCCGGCGGCGAGGATCACGACGGTGGCGGGCGTGCTGGTCGTGCCGCTCGCCTGGCCCCGGTTCGTTCCGTTGTTCGTCATCGTCTGCTCGTCTCCTCGAATTAACCGCTGCGTATCGATCTGATTGCTCCTCGGGTCGAGGGATAGTGTACAGTCCCCGCCCTCGAGGGCCAGGGTGGTTGACCTCGGCCGTGTCGGCGGGTGCGGCGCGGGCCCCGGCCGACCGGCGGCCGGGCTTGATACCGTTGCCGGATGACGTCGACGAACGCCGAGGGGACCGAGCGCTCGCCGCGCCCCGCTGACCCGGAGGACGCCGTCCGTCCCGATGCGCCCGCCGATCCGGCGTCCGAGGGGCACCCCGTCGTCTACGAGCTGCACGCCGTCACCCGGACCTTCGGCCGCACCGTCGCGGTCGACCGCCTCGACCTCGCGGTCCGAGCCGGGACGTTCTACGGCATCATCGGCCCGAACGGCGCAGGCAAGACGACCACCCTGTCCATGATGACCGGGCTCCTGCGCCCCGACTCCGGCCGCGTCCTCGTGCACGGCGTCGACGTCTGGAAGGACCCCGCGGCGGCCAAGAAGCTGATCGGCGTCCTGCCCGACCGCCTCCGCCTGTTCGATCGCCTGACCGGCGCCCAGTTCCTCTTCTACGCCGCGGCCCTCCGCGGGATCGACAAGGCCACCGCCAAGCAGCGGGCGCAGGAGCTCGCCGAGGCGCTCGGCCTGACGGACGCGCTCGAGCGCCTCATCTCGGACTACTCGGCCGGCATGGCCAAGAAGGTCGCCCTCGCCGGAGCGATGATCCACGCGCCGCGGGTGCTCGTCCTCGACGAGCCGTTCGAGTCCGTCGACCCCGTGTCGTCGGCGGCGGTGATCACCGTGCTCCGCCGCTTCGTCGCGGGCGGGGGCACCGTCGTGCTCTCGAGCCACGGGCTCGACTTCATCGAGCGCGTCTGCGACGACGTGGCCGTGATCGTCGGGGGCCGCGTACTCGCCGCCGGAGCGGTGGCGGACGTCGCCGGGACCGTCACCCTCGAGGAGCGCTTCCTCGAGCTGGCGGGCGGCAAGCAGATCGCCGAGGGGCTGCAGTGGTTGCACGACTTCTCCGGCTGAGGCTCGACGTGCTGCTCGGGGCGTTCCGCTCCGGGCCCGCCCGCACCGCGGGGGTGCTCCTGGGAGTCGTCGTCGCGATCGCGGCCGCAGCGGGGATGCTCGCCGGTCTCGGCGCCCTGGGCGAGGATCCCGCACTCGCGGCCGATGCGACCATCGCGGTCGGCGCCCTCGTGACGGCCGGGTTCCTCGTGCTGCCCTTCCTCCTCGGTCCGCTGGATCCGATGGACCCGCGGGCGTTCCGGCTCTTCGGGATCCCCAGCGCCCGCCTGGCCGCCGCGCTCGCCCTCGCGGGCCTGATCTCGGTGCCGGTGCTGGCGCTGCTCGTGGTCGCTCTGGCGCTGGTGCCCGTGTTCGCCGGTGCAGGGGTCCTCGCGGTTCTCGGGCCCCTGGTCGCCGTCGCCACCGCGGTCCTCTGCGCGCGGATCGGTCTCGCCGCCTCGGCGGCGCTGGTCCCGTCGCGCACCGCCCGCGAGCTCCTCGCGATCCTGGGCCTCGTGCTGCTCCTGGCGGTCCCCGCGGTGCTGGTCGTCGTCACCGGACTCGACTGGGGCGGAGCCGGGACGCGCGCTCTCGACTCCCTCGCGTCGGCGCTCGGCGCGACTCCGCTCGGTGCCGCGTGGGCGATCGCCCCGAGCGCGGTCGCGGGCGACCCCGCCGGTCCGCTCGTCGTCGCCCTGCTGACACTCGCCGCCCTCGGCGGGCTCTGGTGGCTGCTCGTGCGCCTGCTCGTCGAGCGGCCCGAGCGCACCCACCGTCCGGCGCGGGGACTGCGCCTGGGCTGGTTCGACGTCCTCGGCGCCTCGCCCGCCGGAGCGGTCGCCGCCCGCAGCATCACCTACTGGATCCGCGATCCGCGCTATCAGGCGTCGCTCGTCGCCGTGCCGGTGCTGCCCGTCGTCGTGATCGTGCTGCTCGCCGTCGTCCAGGTGCCGTTCCCGCTGCTGTCGCTCCTCCCGGTGCCGCTGGTGGTGCTCTTCCTCGGCTGGTTCCTCCACAACGACGTCGCGTACGACGGCTCGGCGTTCTGGCTGCACGTCGCGGCCGGAGTGAGCGGACACGCCGATCGCCTCGGCCGCGCGTTCCCGACCCTCCTGCTCGGGCTCCCCGTCGTGGTGCTCGGCTCGCTGGTGTCGAGCGCGACCTCGGGGCTCGACGGTGCGCTCCCCGTCCTGCTCGCCGCCAACACCTGCCTCCTGCTGGTGCCGGCCGGAGTGGCGAGCGCCGTGTCCGCGGGGCTCGCGTACCCCGCCCCGCGGCCGGGCGATAGCCCGTTCGTGCAGCCGGAGGCACCGGGAGCCAGCGGAGCCGGGCCGCAGGCGCTGGCGTTCGGGCTCGGACTCCTGCTGGCCGCGCCCGCCGTGGTGCTGGCGATCCGCGCGCTCTTCCTCGATCCGGAGGTGGCGTCGGCCGCGGTGCTGACGGGCTTCGGCAGCGCCGTGGCCGTCTTCGCTCTCGGCGTGCTGGTCGGCGGATGGCTCTTCGACCGCCGGGCCGCCGACCTGGTCTCGTTCACGAGCCGGTACTGAGCCCGGCTCCGAGTCCTCCCGACCCCCGAGCCCGCGGTCGTCCGCGCGTAGGATCGAGGGCATGACGACCCGCCCCGAGAACAGCAGCACCGACCCTCTCGAGGGAGGCGGAGGAACCGCCACCCTCGACCGCGAGCTCGAGGAGCTCCTCAATCAGGAGACGATCGAGCCGGGAGACCACGAGCGGTTCTCCCACTACGTGCAGAAGGACAAGATCCTCGAGAGCGCCCTCACCGGCAAGCCGGTCAAGGCGCTCTGCGGCAAGAAGTGGCTGCCGGGACGCGACCCGGAGAAGTTCCCGGTGTGCCCCTCCTGCAAGGAGATCTACGCGCGGATGAAGTGATGCGCAGGGCCCGTGCCGCCGTCGGCGGTGCGGGCCCTCACGCGTAGCGCGTCGGGATGACCGGGTCGCCCCGGCCCAGGCGCAGCGCGTCGAGGGGCAGCTCCGCCACCGCCGACGCCCGATGCTCGCGCGCCGCGGCCGTGCCGGCGGCTCCGAGCGCCTCGCCCAGGATCTCGCCGCTCTCCACGAGCGGCACGAGCAGCGGACGCTCTCCTGCTCCGACGCCGCCCTCCGGTCCGGCGCCCACGTGCACGACCTCCTCCTCGGCCACTCCGTCCGAGAGCAGCCGGCCCGCCGCCTTGCGGCCGCCGATCGAGGCCTTCGAGGCCGACTTCTTCGCGACGGCGACCCACTCGCCCGCGTCGTCCTCGTGGGCGACGAGCTTGTAGACCATGCCCGCCGTCGGGTGACCGGATCCCGTCGCGACAGAGGTGCCGACGCCGTAGGAGTCGACGGGGGACGCGGCGAGGCCGGCGATGCCGTACTCGTCGAGGTCGTTCGTCACGGTGATCCTCGTGCCCGTGGCACCCAGGGCGTCGAGCTGCGCGCGCACGGCGGCCACCTGCTGCGGCAGATCGCCGGAGTCGATCCTCACCGCGCCGAGTCCTGTTCCGGCCACGCGCACGGCCAGGTCCACCGCGGCGGTGACGTCGTAGGTGTCGACCAGGAGCGTGGTGCCGGGGCCGAGGGCCGCGACCTGCGCGCGGAACGCGTCCTCCTCCGAGTCGTGGAGCAGCGTGAACGCGTGCGCGGAGGTGCCCATCGTCGGCACGCCCCAGCTGCGGCCCGCCTCGAGGTTGGAGGTGGCACCGAAGCCGGCGATGTACGCGGCGCGCGCGGCGGCGACGGCCGAGCGCTCGCCGGCCCGTCGCGAGCCCATCTCGGCGAGCGGGCGGCCGTCGGCGGCCGAGACCATGCGGGCGGCGGCGCTCGCGACGGCGCTGTCGTGGTTGAGCACCGAGAGCGCGAGCGTCTCGAGCAGCACGCCCTCGGCGAAGGGCGCCTCGACGATCAGCACGGGGGAGCCGGGCAGGTAGACCTCGCCCTCGCGGTAGCCCCAGACGTCGCCGGTGAAGCGGTAGTCGGCGAGCCAGTCGAGGGTGCGGGAGTCGACCACGCGGTTCTCGCGCAGCCAGTCGAGCTCGGGCTCGCCGAACCGGAAGCGCGAGACGAGCTCGAGCAGCCGCCCGGTGCCGGCGAGGATCCCGTACCGCCGGCCGGCAGGCAGGCTCCGGGCGAAGACCTCGAACATGCACCGCCGATCGGCCGTGCCGCTGCCGAGGGCGCCCTCGACCATCGTGAGCTCGTACCGGTCGGTGAGGAAGGCCGTCGCGTCCATCCCCGCAGTCTTCCACGAGGCGGACGGAGCGCGGAGGGGGCTCGCGGGCCCGCGCGGGCGCCGCTAGGACCGCGGGCTCGCGACGCCGCGGAGGGTCGCGAGTAGGCTGGTCGATCGTGACCGACGCGCCCCTGGGAATCTTCGACTCCGGTGTCGGCGGCCTCACGGTGGCCCGGTCGATCATCGACCAGCTGCAGAACGAGTCGATCGTCTACCTCGGCGACACCGCGCACTCGCCCTACGGCCCCAAGCCCCTCGCCGACGTCCGCGCCTACGCCCTCGACACGCTCGACACCCTGGTCGACCAGGGGGCGAAGCTGCTCGTCATCGCCTGCAACACCGCGTCGGCGGCCATGATGCGGGATGCGCGCGAGCGGTACACGATCGGCCGCGGCATCCCCGTGGTCGAGGTGATCCAGCCGGCCGTGCGCAGTGCCGTGCGCGACACGCGCAACCGCCGCGTCGGCGTCATCGGCACCGTCGGAACGATCCGCTCCCGGGCCTACGACGACGCGTTCGTCGCCGCTCCCGATCTCGAGCTCGTCACCGCGGCCTGCCCGCGCTTCGTCGAGTTCGTCGAGGCGGGAGTCACGTGGAGCGACGAGCTGCTCGCCGTCGCCGAGGAGTACCTCGCGCCGATGAAGGCGGCCGGCGTCGACACGCTCGTGCTCGGCTGCACGCACTACCCGCTCCTGCGCGGCGCGATCGCCTACGTGATGGGGCCGGACGTCCGCCTCGTCTCGAGCGCCGAGGAGACCGCGCTCGACGTGTACCGCACGCTCGTCGCCCACGGCCTGCAGCGGACCGCCCCCGAACCGCCGACCTACCGGTGGGAGGAGACGGGCTCGAGCGACTTCGTCCGCCTCGCCCGCCGCTTCCTCGGCCCCGAGGTCTCGAGCGTCGACCTCGTCGAGACCGGCACCATCAATCTGCGCGAGCTGGACCAGTCCGCGCCCCATCGAGGGAGAAGCCAGTGACCGACACCACCCCGAAGGCCGTCGTCCGCAAGGACGGCCGCGCGAGCGACGAGCTGCGCACCGTGACCATCGAGCGCGGCTGGAGCACGCAGGCCGAGGGATCGGCCCTGGTCTCGTTCGGGAACACGAAGGTGCTCTGCACCGCGTCGTTCACCAACGGGGTGCCGCGCTGGCTGCAGGGCAAGGGCAAGGGCTGGGTGACCGCGGAGTACGCGATGCTGCCCCGCTCCACCAACTCCCGGATGGACCGCGAGTCGATCAAGGGCAAGGTCGGCGGGCGCACGCACGAGATCTCCCGGCTGATCGGCCGCAGCCTCCGCGCCGTCGTCGACATGAAGGCGCTGGGCGAGAACACCCTCGTCATCGACTGCGATGTGCTCCAGGCCGACGGAGGCACCCGCACTGCCGCGATCACCGGCGCGTACGTGGCCATGGTCGACGCGATCGAGTGGGCCCGCGGCAAGAAGTACATCGGGCAGAAGGCTGTGCCGCTGATCGACAGCCTCTCGGCCGTCTCCGTCGGAATCATCGACGGCGTGCCGATGCTCGACCTCGCCTACGTCGAGGACGTGCGCGCCGAGACCGACATGAACGTGGTCGTCACCGGCCGCGGGCTCTTCGTCGAGGTGCAGGGCACGGCCGAGGGCGCCCCGTTCGACCGCCGCGAGCTCGACGCCCTGCTCGACCTCGCCGTCTCCGGGGCGTCGGACCTCGCCCGCATCCAAGCGGAGGCGCTCGCCGGGGAGGCCGGCGCGTGAGCCTGGACCTCGTCCTCGCCACCCACAACCCGGGCAAAGTGGAGGAGTTCCGCGCCATGCTCGCCGAGGCCCTGCCGGGCGTCGGCGTCCGCGCCTACGACGGTCCGGAGCCGGTCGAGGACGGGGTGACCTTCGCCGAGAACGCTCTGATCAAGGCGCGGGCCGCTGCCGCGCACACGGGCCTCGTGGCGCTCGCCGACGACTCCGGGATCCGGGTGGACGTCCTCGGCGGCTCTCCCGGCATCTTCTCGGCGCGCTGGTCGGGGAAGCCGCACGACGCCGTCGCGAACCTCGAGCTCCTGCTCGCCCAGATCGCCGACGTGCACGAGGAGCACCGCGGGGCGCACTTCGTTTGCACCATCGCCCTCGTCGTCCCGGACCGCGTGCTCCCCGGCGGTCAGGAGATCGTCGTCGAGGGCCGGTGGCCCGGCGCGATCGCCGTCGCCCCGCGCGGGACGAACGGGCACGGCTACGACCCGGTCTTCGTGCCCGAGGGATCCGACCGCACGGCGGCCGAGCTCTCGCCCGAGGAGAAGAACGCGGCGAGCCACCGCGCGCGGGCGTTCACCGCTCTGCGCGCGGAGCTGACGGAGCTGGCGGCGCGCCTGGCCTGACGGCCGAGCAGGCTCAGTGCTCGCGGGCTCAGTGCTCGCGGCCGCCGTGCGCGCGGCGCTCGTCGTCGAGCGTCGTCGGGTCGAGGACGAGCGCGCTCGCCTCGGACGCGTCGGTCTCGGGATCCGCAGCGTGCCTGGCCTTGCGCTGCTGCTGGACGAAGTGGAAGAGCGTCGGCACGATCGCGAGCACGACCGCTCCGATCAGGATCACGTCGATGTAGTGAGACACGAAGTCGGCGACCGGCGGGATGAAGGCGAGCAGCCAGCCCAGGAGGGTCACTCCGCTGCCCCAGAGGAGCGCACCGATCAGGTTGTAGAGGCTGTACTTCTTGTAGTTCATGTGCGCGACGCCCGCGGCGATCGGCGCGAAGGTCCGCACGATCGGGACGAAGCGCGCGAGGATCACGGCGAGACCGCCGAAGCGCTCGAAGAAGGCGTTGGTGCGGCGCACGTTCTCGACGCTGAAGAAGCCCGACTCCTTGCGCTCGAAGATGCGCGGACCGGCCTTGTGCCCGATCAGGTAGCCGACCTCGCCGCCGACGAACGCCGAGAAGCCGATGGCCAGGCAGATGATCCAGATCGGGACGCCGAGCCCGCCGTTCGAGGCGTTCTCGTGCGCGAGGAGGCCCGTGATGACGAGCAGGGTGTCGCCCGGGAAGAGGAAGCCGATCAGCAGCCCGGTCTCGGCGAAGACGATCAGGCAGACCACGAGGACGCCCCACGGCCCGAACGAGGTGAGGATCGTCTCCGGGTCGAGCCAGGGGATCAGGGCGGCGTGGTTCAACAGGTCTCCAGTCGTCTGCGGTGCCGTGGGGCCGGGAGGCGGTCGGGCGGCGTGACAGCGCACAGCGTACCGGTCGACTCCTCACGGGAGCCGTGGATCCGCGACCGCTCGCACGGGGTCCGCGACCGGCGGACGGGACGACGGCGTCGTGCGGAAGGAGGGACTCGAACCCTCACGCCTCTCGGCACAGGAACCTAAATCCTGCGTGTCTGCCATTCCACCACTCCCGCGGGTGCCGCTCCAGTGTAGGAGGGGTGCGCCGGGGCTCAGTGGCCCGGGCGGCGGTGCGGCAGGTACCGCGGGATCCAGCGGGCGAGCGCTCCCGCGCCGACGAGGCCGAGCACTCCGATCGCCCCGGCCGCGAACGGCAGGGACACCGCCGCGGTGAGCGCCGAGACGACGATCGGAGCCGTCGCGTTGCCGACGTCGCCCGTGAAGCGGAACGCGCCGAGGAACGGGGCGGGGTCCTCGCGCGGCGCCAGGTCGGCTCCGATGGTCATGAGGATGCCCGAGCCGATGCCGTTCGCCACCGCCAGGACGCACGCCACGGCGATGAACCACGGCACCGGGTCGCCGGCGAGGAGGGTGAACGCCAGGACGATGTGGCCGACCCCCAGTCCGATCATCGAGGGGATCGCCGTCGCGCCGCGGCCGAAGCGGTCCATCAGCTGCCCGCCCGCGTAGAACAGGGCGAAGTCGAGCCCGCCGGCGATGCCGATGACGATGGCCGTGTCGGTCTCGCCCATCCCGATGCTGACCGCCCAGAGCGGCAGGATCACCGTGCGGCTCGCCCGGAGTGCGCCGATCATCGCGGCACCGCTGCCCATCCGGGCGAGGACCCCGCGGTGCTGCCGGAGAGTGGCGACCAGCCCCTGCTGGGGCTCCGGCTCGGGAGCCTCCTCGACCGGGGCCGCCGAGCGGCGGAGGATCGTGGCCGGGTCGGGGACGAGGAGCAGCACGGCGACCGCCAGGACGCAGCAGACGATGTGGATCCAGAAGACGGACTCGACGGTGCCGGTCAGGTGCACCACTCCCGCCGACACGAACGGGCCGATCAGCCAGCCGGCGCGGAACGCCCCGGCGAGGGCGGACAGCGCGCGCGCCCGGTAGCCCACCGGCACGAAGGACGTCATGAACGCGTGCCGCGCCAGCGCGAACACGGCCGTCGCGACTCCGATCACGAACACGCCGACGGTCAGGCCCACCCACGACGTCGACAGGAGGCAGATCACGAGACCGAGGATCGACGCGGCCGAGGCGGCGAGCATCGCGCCGCGCTCGCCGATGCGCGAGACCACCCATCCGCTGGGCACGTCGCCCGCGAGCTCGCCGATCATGATCATGCCCGAGACCAGGCCCGCGATCGCCAGCGTCGCCCCGAGGTCGCCGGCCGCGACCGGCAGCAGCGGGATGATCGCTCCCTCGCCGATCGAGAAGAGGAGGGTGGGGAGGAACGTCGACAGCAGGAGCGGCCCCACGGGGAACGGGCGCTCGGCGGGGACGGTCACCATCCCCAGCGTACGCCGGGGCCGAGGGTGGTCCCCGGTAGTCTGGGGGCACCATGCTGGACAACGACTTCACCGAGCAGATCACTGCTCTCCGCTCCACCTTCGACGACATCCGCGCCGTGATCGACGTCGATCGCCTCCGCACCCGCATCGCGGAGCTGAACGAGCAGGCCGGCGCCCCCGATCTCTGGGACGACACGGTCAACGCGCAGAAGGTGACGAGCGCCCTCAGCCACCGGCAGTCCGAGCTCGCGCGCATCACCTCGATCGAGCGCCGCCTCGACGACCTCGAGGTGCTCGTCGAGATGGCGAACGAGGCCGAGGACGCCGACTCCGAGGAGGAGGCGATCGCCGAGCTCGCCTCGCTGCAGAAGGTGATGGGCGAGCTCGAGGTCCAGACCCTGCTCGACGGCGAGTACGACGACCGCCCGGCGGTGGTCACCATCCGCGCCGGGGCCGGCGGCGTCGACGCCTCCGACTTCGCCGAGATGCTCATGCGCATGTACCTCCGCTGGGCCGAGAAGCACAAGTACTCCGCGACCGTGATGGACGCGAGCTACGCGGAGGAGGCGGGCATCAAGTCGGCCACCTTCCAGATCGACGCCCCCTACGCCTTCGGCACGCTGTCGGTCGAGGCCGGCACGCACCGCCTCGTCCGGATGAGCCCCTTCGGCGCGGCGGGCAAGCGCCAGACCTCCTTCGCCGCGGTCGAGGTCATCCCGCTGATGGAGGAGGCCGGGGCGATCGAGATCCCCGACAACGACATCCGCGTCGACGTCTTCCGCTCCTCGGGCCCCGGCGGCCAGTCGGTCAACACCACCGACTCCGCCGTCCGCCTCACCCACATCCCCACGGGCACGGTCGTCTCGATGCAGAACGAGAAGAGCCAGATCCAGAACCGCGCGGCCGCCATGCGCGTGCTGCAGTCGCGCCTGCTGCTGCTGCAGAAGGAGCAGGAGGCGGCCACCAAGAAGGAGCTCGCCGGCAACATCACGGCGAGCTGGGGCGACCAGATGCGCAGCTACGTGCTCGCTCCGTACCAGATGGTCAAGGACCTCCGGACGGACTACGAGGTCGGCACCCCGGCCCACGTCTTCGACGGCGACCTCGACGGCTTCATCGCCGCGGGGATCCGCTGGCGCAAGTCCGCCTAAGCCGCTCCGCAGCGCTCTCCCGGTCGCCTCGCCCGGCGCGCCGGGGGAGCGCGGCGGCGGCCGCCGGGGCATCGTCGCTTACCCTCGTATCGACATGATTCGCTTCGACAACGTCTCCAAGCAGTATCGCGGCGGCACGAGACCCGCCCTGAACGCCATCGACCTCGAGATCCTGCGGGGCGAGTTCGTCTTCCTCGTGGGCGCCTCCGGGTCCGGCAAGTCGAGCTGCCTCCGCCTGATCCTCAAGGAGGAGCGGCCCTCCTCGGGGTCGATCCACGTACTCGGGCAGAACCTCGGCAAGATCTCCAGCCGCAAGGTCCCGTACTTCCGCCGCAACATGGGCGTGGTGTTCCAGGACTTCCGCCTGCTGCCGAACAAGTCGGTCTTCGACAACGTCGCGTTCAGCCTCCAGGTGATCGGCAAGTCCAAGGGCTTCATCCAGGAGGCCGTCCCGGACACCCTGAAGATGGTCGGCCTCGCCGGCAAGGCGTCGCGGCTTCCGCACGAGCTCTCGGGTGGCGAGCAGCAGCGCGTCGCGATCGCGCGCGCCGTCGTCAACAAGCCCGCCGTCCTGCTCGCCGACGAGCCCACCGGCAACCTCGACCCCACGACCAGCGCCGGCATCATGGCGCTCCTCGAGCGGATCAACGCCGGCGGCACGACCGTGATCATGGCCACGCACGAGGCCGGCATCGTCGACCAGATGAAGCGCCGCGTCATCGAGCTCTCGGCGGGCAGCATCGTCCGCGACGAGAGCCAGGGCGGCTACGGCCAGACCGAGAGCATCACCGTCGTGCACGACGGAGTGGTCGTGGTCGCGGCCGACGACCACCCCGCCGTCGAGCCGGACGCCGGGCCCGTCGCCGCCCCCGCACTGATCGACGGCGAGCTCGCTCCGGCCGAGGTGCCGGAGGTGGACCTGCGGCGCGGCGCCGCACCCGTGGAGCCCGAGGCCGCCTCGCGCACCGGGTCGTTCCTCCGCCCGCGCCTGTCGCAGACCGCCGCGCAGCCCGTCGTGCCGGAGGGGCGCCGCTCCGCCGCCGCGCCGGATCCGGCGCCCGCCGCTCCGGCCGCCGAGGAGTCGACCCCCGCACCCGCCCCCGCCGAGCCGGAGGCGCCCGCCGCCCCGCGCGTCGAGCTCCAGAGTCAGACCGGTCCGATCTACCTCCCCGCCGACACGGGCACGCTGCCCGAGGAGTCCCTCGCGGCCCGCCTGGGCCTGCGCGCGCACGCGGGAGAAGGCGACGAGACCGGCGACGACCAGCAGAACGTAGGACCCGTCAAGTGAGAATGGCACTCATCTGGTCGGAGGTCGCGAGCGGCCTCCGACGCAACGTCTCCATGGTCGTCTCGGTGATCCTGGTGACCTTCATCTCCCTCACCTTCGTCGGCACGGCGATCCTGCTGCAGATGCAGATCGGCCAGATGAAGAACTTCTGGTACGACAAGGCCCAGGTCGCGGTGTACATGTGCACCGCCACCTCCGGCGGCTCGAACTGCAGCGGCTCCGACGCGACGCAGGAGCAGATCGACTCGGTCGAGTCGCAGCTCGACGGCTCGACCCTCGCGCCCTACATCGACCGCTTCTACTTCGAGGACCACGACCAGGCGTACGCGAACTTCCAGGAGCAGTTCGCCGGGAACCCGGTCGCCGAGTACGTCACTCCGGACCTGCTGAACCAGACGTTCTGGATCAACCTGCAGGACCCGACGCAGTCGGACGTGCTGGTCGAGAGCCTCTCGAGCGTCTCGGGCGTCGAGAGCGTCACGGACCAGCGGCAGTACCTCGACCAGATCTTCTCGATCCTGAACGCGGCGAGCTACACGGCGATCGGGATCGCGGTGCTCATGCTCGTGGCGGCGGTGCTGCTGATCGCCACGACCATCCGGTTGTCGGCGTTCTCGCGTCGGAGGGAGCTCGGGATCATGCGCCTGGTGGGCGCGTCGAACCGCTTCATCCAGACCCCGTTCATCCTCGAGGGGGTGTTCGCCGCGCTGCTCGGCTCCCTGCTGGCGGGTGTGGCCGTGGTGGCGATCGTGCAGTTCTTCGTGCAGGGGTTCCTCGCCTACCGCATCCCGCTCACGTCCTTCGTGGGCCTGGACGACGCCTTGATCGTGGTCCCGATCCTGGTGGTGGTCGGCGCGATCCTCGCGGCGATCGCCTCCAACGTCGCGATCGCCCGGTACCTGCGGGTCTGACCGGACGGCGCGCGTATACTGATGGGCTGCCCCGGACGGGGCGGCCCATCATCGCTCTCGGACGCAAGGAGCCGCCGTGCCCAGGGAACAGGGACAGAAGGTCGTCGCGACCAATCGCAAGGCGCGCCACGACTACCTCATCGAGGACACCTACGAGGCCGGCCTCGTGCTCACCGGCACCGAGGTCAAGTCGCTGCGCGCGGGCCGGGCGTCCCTCGTCGACGGCTACGCCTTCGTCGACGGCGGAGAGGCGTGGCTCGACGCGGTCCACATCAACGAGTGGGCGCAGGGCACCTGGACGAACCACCCGCCGCGCCGCAAGCGCAAGCTGCTGCTGCACAAGGCGCAGATCCTCAAGATCCACAACAAGGTGAAGGAGGGCGGGTACACGCTGATCCCGCTCTCGCTGTACTTCAGCGACGGCAAGGCCAAGGTCGAGCTCGCGGTCGCAAAGGGCAAGAAGGACTACGACAAGCGCCAGGTGCTCCGTGAGCGCCAGGACCGCCGCGAGGCCGACCGCGCCATGGCGACCCGTCGCCGCCTGGGGGAGTAGGCCGGGAGCACTCGCGCGCGCAAGCCGGGTGACGGCTCGGCGCGTGCTGGGAGACTGGACGGCGTGACCGCCTCCGAGAGCTCCCCCGACGCACCGCGCACCGCCGCCGAGGAGAGGACCCGCTGGCGGGCCTTCGCCGTGGCGGTGTCGGTCGCGGCCTTCACGATCCTGGACCTCTCGAAGGTCAATGTCGGTCTGCCGTCGATCGAGAAGTCGCTCTCGGCGGATGCGAGCCAGCTGCAGCTGATCGTCGCGGGCTACGCACTCGCGTTCGGTCTCTCGCTCGTGCCCGCCGGACGCCTGGGCGACATCCGCTCGCGACGGCTGCTCTTCCTGATCGGCCTCACCGTCTTCACGCTGACGAGCCTGCTCTGCGCTGTCGCGCCGTCGATCGAGCTGCTCGTCGTCGCCCGCTTCCTGCAGGGGATCGCGGCGGGCATCCAGATGCCGCAGGTGCTCGGTCTCGTGCAGCAGCTCTTCACCGGAGCCGAACGCGCCCGGGCGTTCGGCGTGTTCGGCGCGGTGATCGGCCTGTCGACCGCGTTCGGTCCGACGCTGGGCGGGCTGCTCATCGCGATCGGCGGCGAGCAGGACGGCTGGCGCCTGCTGTTCTGGATGAACATCCCGCTGGGTGTCGCCGCCCTGGTCCTCGCGTGGCGCCTCCTGCCGCGGGTGCAGCGGAAGTCGGCCGGGGACACCTCTCTCGATCCGGTCGGGCTGCTGCTGCTGGGCGTCGCGATCTTCGCCTTCATGCTCCCGTTCCTGCTGACCACCGGGGCGTCGAGCGATTCGCCGTACCGCTGGTTCTGGCTGCTGCTCGCCGTGGTGGCCGCCGCGGTCTTCGTGCGCTGGGAGTCGCACTACGCGTCGCTCGGGCGCACCCCGGTCATCGACTTCCGCATCTTCCGCACCAGCTCGTACCGCAACGGGATCCTCGTCGCGACGTCGTACTTCGCGGCCATCCCGGCGACGTTCCTGCTCACCACCCTGTTCCTCCAGCAGGGCCTCGGGCTCGCGCCGGTGTTCGCCGGCATGGTGAGCATCCCCTTCGCCCTCACCTCGGCGCTGACCGCCTGGTACGGCGGCAAGCTGGTGCAGACCTACGGCCGCGCCCTCGTCGTGCTGGGCATCGTGCTGGTGGTGATCGGCTTCACGCTGGTGCTCCTGGCGGCCGAGCTGATGTCGGCCGACACGGCGGCCTACGGCATGGCCGCGGCGATGCTGGTCGCCGGAGCGGGCGGCGGATTCGTCGTCTCGCCCAACCAGACGCTGACGCTGGCCGAGATCCCGCCGGAGCAGGGCGGAGTGGCGGGGTCGGTCGGGCAGCTCGGCCAACGCCTCGGCACTGCGGTCGGCACCGCCTGCGCCTCCGCCGTCTTCTTCGCGACGCTCGCCAGCGAGGCGGGCATGACCGAGGGTCTCGTGGCGTACCACGACGCGTTCCGGAACGGCTACTTCGTGACTCTCGGGCTGATCGCGCTCGCGCTGGTGCTCGGCCTGCTGGACCTCCGGCGTCGACGGGTGACGGCGCGCGCCGAGTCCTGACCCGCGGGCCCCACGCGCTCGCAGGAGCGGCTAGAATGGTCTTCTGCCACTGCGGTTCCACCCGCTCGCGGCAGCCGCCGCTCCTCTCGGGGAGCAGCGGATCCACAACTCGACAGTGTGCGACGACGACCCACTCCAGGGCGGTGCTTCCCAGCATCCGCACCGAGTGCTCGCGGGGATGATCGGTTTCGACATTGCCTGCGAAACTGCGAGAAGCGGGTCGAGGATTCAGGGTCATCTCGTTAACGATCTCTGAAAAACACAGGTGCCGAACAGAAGCGCACCGACTTCGCTCTCGCTGCCTAAGCAGAGTCGATAGTCCGTCAGCCCGTGGGTGCGTCCTCGCCCCGGATCCTGGCGTCATCTAGAGGACTTGCTGCGTCGTTACGCCTGAGGGCGACGCGGGACTCGAACTCGGGCTGGGCCCGTCGACCGATGCGTCAGTGGTAACGGTCGGGGCCGAGTAGAACGCTTTCACTGGCTACACCCGTAGAAGGCGCAGAATCACAGCGATGGACGGGGGTTCAATTCCCCCCATCTCCACCACCGGTCGTCGTCGCACACGTCGAGCAGACAGAAGCCCCGCTCCCGAGAGGGAGGCGGGGCTTCTGCACGTCCGGCGCCGCTCACTCCGGCCGCACGTCGAGCTGGCGCAGTCGACCGTAGAGCGTCAGCAGCTCCACGCGGTCGGCCTCCTCCCGCGCGGGTCCTGCGAGCGTCACGGGCGCGGCCCACGAGCGGTACAGCTCGGTGGGCGTCAGCGCGGCGGCGGCGGTCCCGGGCGGGTAGTCCGAGTGCCCGCGGACGGGCAGCTCGGCGAAGGCGTCCGGGAGGACCCTGGCGAGGGCCTCGATCAGCGGGCGCAGCCGCTCGGAGCGCTCCGCGTCGACCGTGAGGGTCACGGCGTTCATCGCGGCGAGGGCGGCGGAGACGTGCTCGACCGTGTGGGCGTCGTCGCACTCCTCCGTCACGAGCAGCGAGACGATGCCGCGGGCCTTCAGCCAGCCCAGCGTCGCGGCGTCGGCATCGCCGTGCACGGACAGGACCTTGTCCGAGGCGACCGTGTAGTCGCGCAGCACGGCGGCCCAGTCGGGGTGGCCGCCCTCCTCGAGGGCATCGGCGGCGGCGATCAGCGCCGTCTCGTGGCGGATGCGGTCGAAGAGAGTGTCCGCGGGCGCGAAGTCCCGCTCGGTGACGGAGCGCCGGTCGGGTGGTTCGGCGCTGGTCTCTTGCTGCATGGACGACTCCTCGTCGCTCGTCCGGCGCCCCCCGGGCCGTTCTCGGGTCCGTTCACAGTGCGCCGACTGCTGGCGCGTGTCAACGGGTCCGGGGCAGGGATTGACGGACGACCCTGCGGTCGCGGTGGTGCGCAGCGTCAGCGCGCGGCGCCGAAGAGTGTGCCGGCGGCGGGCCCCGTGGTGGGGTCGAACACCGCGCAGAGGATCGTCCGGTCGCCGTGCCTCCAGCTCGACTCGGAGGGCACGATGCTGCGGTACTCCAGCGCGGAGGCGCCGTACGCGACGCCGATCGCGGCCGGGAACTCCAGATCGCACGCGGCCTTCGCCTGGGCGAGGAGGGTGTTCCGGCTCGTGTAGTCGTCACCGGGCTGCGCGAAGGCGTGGAACACCTCCAGGTCGTGCACGTCGGCGCACGGCACGAGCTCGACGTCGGCGACGCGGCTGCCGTCGGGAGCGAGCAGGCAGTCGCCCCTCCGCACCGAGAACGCGTCGACGACGCCCGCCGCCACCACGGCTCCGGCCTCGTCCCGGACGGCGTCGGGGGAGTCGGAGCCGACGACCGAGGAGCAGGAGGCGAGCGCCAGGACGACGGCGGCGCCGGCGAGGAGGGAGAGGCGGCGCCTCATCGAGCCGCCACGATCGCGAGGATCTCGTCGTGCAGGACGCCGTTCGTCGCCAGCGCGCTGCCGTGCCACGGCCCGGCCTCGCCGTCGGCCGAGGTGAACCGGCCGCCGGCCTCCTCGACGATCGGCACGAGGGCCGCGAGGTCGTAGGGCTTCACGTCGAACTCGCCCGCGCCGTCGAGCAGGCCCTCGGCGACGAGCATGTACGCCCAGGCGTCGCCGTACGCGCGGTCGCGCCAGACGCCGCGCGCCAGCTCGAGCAGCTGATCGAGGCGACCGGCGCCGTCCCACTGCTGGATGCTGTTGTAGCTGAAGGTCGCGTCGGCCAGGTCGGCGATGCCCGAGACCCGGATCCGGCGCGGCTGCTGCACCGCCGGGGCGGCCAGGACGCCGCGCAGCTCGTCCGGCAGCTCGATCCGGCCCACGGCTCCGGTGCTCTCGTCCGTCCACGCGCCGGAGCCCTTCGCGGCCCACCAGCGCTTGCCGAGGGCGGGCGCCGAGACGACGCCCACGACGGGGACGCCGTCGACCGCGAGGGCGATGAGCGTGGCCCAGATCGGCACGCCGCGGAGGAAGTGGGCCGTGCCGTCGATCGGATCGAGGATCCACTGGCGGGACGCCTCGCCCGAGGTGCCGAACTCCTCGCCCAGGATCGAGTCCTCGGGCCGCTCCTCGCCGAGGATCCCGCGGATCGTCTCCTCGACGGCGCGGTCGGCGTCGGTGACCGGGGTGCGGTCGGGCTTGGTGGTCACGACGAGGTCCCTCGCGAGGAACCGCTCGCTCGAGACGGCGTCGGCCGCGTCGGCGAGGCGGAGGGCGAGGCGGAGGTCGTCGTCGAGGCTCGGAGTCACGGCTCCACGATACTGAGCGGGTCCGTCGCGGGCGGCCCGGGCCGGGTGCGCCCCGCCGTCGACGCTCCGATTTGACGAGACGGGGGGAGCCACTGCTAATGTGATTCCTCGGTTCGGAAAGCATGTTTCCTCCGGATCACGGCAGCATCGCCACGCACCTCTAGCTCAATCGGCAGAGCAACTGACTCTTAATCAGTGGGTTCTCGGTTCAAGTCCGAGGGGGTGCACCACCCGAGACGCCCGCCCCTCCGGCGGGCGTTTCGTCGTTCCGGGGCGCGGTCGCCCCACGCGCGAGCGGCTCGCGTCCGGCTCTCCCTGGAGCCGCGTCGCGCCGTTCCCCGTCCGCGCCCGGGCATCCGCACGACGTCGCCCGGCGCCGTGCCGTCCCCGGCGCGTCCGGGGGAGGCAGGACCGCTCGCCCGATCCCTCCCCGACGAAAGGACCGACGTGCCCGAAGACGTCCTCCCCGAGATCGGCGGCATCGCACTCGCGGTCGCCGTCGCCGTGGTGATCGCCGTGGTCGTGACCGCCGTGGTCGCCCTCGCGATCCGCATGATCGGCAAGCGCAAGGTCTGGGCGCGGCTGCTCATCCGCCGCGTCCGCATCCCGTTCCGCGTGCTCCTGCTGACGATCGCCGTCTGGATCGCGCTGGCCGCGACGGTGACCGGCGACGTCGCTCCTGAGCTCGTCGACCGGATCTTCCAGATCGCGACGATCGGAGCGTCGGCCTGGCTGGTCGGCGCGCTCTTCGTCTTCCTGGAGGATCTGGGCGCCGAGCGCTACCGCACCGACACCGTCGACAACCGCCGGGCCCGCCGCCTGCGGACCCAGATGACGATCATCCGGCGCGTCGCAGTGGCCGCCGTCGTGGTCGTGGCGATCGGAGCCGCGCTGCTGACCTTCCCGCAGGCGCGCACCGCGGGAGCGAGCCTCCTGGCCTCGGCGGGTGTGCTCTCGATCGTGGCGGGCCTCGCCGCGCAGTCGAGCCTCACGAACATCTTCGCCGGAGTGCAGCTGGCCTTCAGCGATGCGATCCGCCTCGACGACGTCGTGATCGTCGAGGGAGAGTGGGGGCGGATCGAGGAGATCACGCTGACCTACGTCGTGGTGCACCTCTGGGACGACCGCCGCCTCGTGCTGCCGACGAACTACTTCACCACGCAGCCGTTCCAGAACTGGACCCGCACCGGCTCCGAGCTGCTCGGCGCGGTCGAGCTCGATCTCGACTGGCGCGTGCGCCCGGACGAGATGCGCGAGGAGCTGCACCGGATCCTCGAGCAGACCGACCTCTGGGACCAGCGCGTCAGCGTCCTCCAGGTGACCGACGCGGTCGGCGGCTTCGTGCGGATCCGGGTGCTCGTCACCGCGAAGGACGCGCCGACGCTGTTCGACCTCCGCTGCTACGTGCGCGAGCGGCTCGTGCAGTGGCTGCACGAGAGCGGCCCGGTCGCCCTGCCCCGCCAGCGCGTCGAGATGGAGCGGCAGGAGGCCGGAGCGAACGGCGCGGCCCGGCCGACGCCGCCGCGCCAGCACGCGACTCCGGACAACCTGTTCTCGGGGGACGCCGCGTCGAACGAGCGCGGCGCGCTGTTCACCGGCCTGATCGACCTGCGCGATACCCGGCGGCCCGACTGACGCGAGCGGAGGTCGCCTCCCGCAGGCGGCCTCCGCTGCCGGTCAGCGTCCGATCGAGGACATGTCGGCGTAGCGCTCGCCCACCGGCGGCTCGATGGCCGTGAGCGCCGCGAGCTGCTGCCCGGTCAGGACCAGCGCATCCGCCGCCGCGTTCTCCTCGATCCGCGACACGCGCTTCGTCCCGGGGATCGGCGCGATGTCGTCGCCCTGCGCGAGCAGCCACGCGAGCGCGACCTGCGCCGACGTGGCGCCGACCTCGGCCGCGACCCGGTCGACCTCCTCCACGATGCGGATGTTCGCCTCGAGGTTCCCGTCCGCGAAGCGCGGGTTGGAGCGGCGGAAGTCGTCGTCGCCCAGCGCGTCGACGGAGCGGATGGCTCCGGTGAGAAAGCCGCGGCCCAGAGGCGAGTAGGGCACGAAGCCGATGCCGAGCTCGCGCAGCAGCGGCAGCACCTCGGCCTCGGGGTCGCGCGTCCAGAGCGAGTACTCCGACTGAACGGCCGTGACGGGATGCACGGCGTGCGCCCGGCGGATCGTCGCGGGCGCCGCCTCCGACAGCCCGTAGGCCCGGATCTTGCCCTCCTGAATCAGCTCGGCGAAGGCGCCGGCCGTCTCCTCGATCGGCACGCCCGGGTCCATCCGGTGCTGGTAGTAGAGGTCGATGCGGTCGGTGCCGAGGCGCTGCAGCGACCCCTCGACCGCGAGGCGGAGGTTCTCGGGGGAGCCGTCGAGGCCGCGCTCGCCGGAGCCGCGGTGCTGGATCATGCCGAACTTGCTGGCGATCACCACCTCGTCGCGGCGGTCGGCGAGGGCGCGGCCGACGAGCTCCTCGTTGGTGAACGGGCCGTAGATCTCGGCGGTGTCGATGAAGACGACGCCGAGGTCGACGGCGCGGTGCAGGGTGCGGATCGACTCCGCGTCATCGGTTCCGGCACCGGAGTAGAAGGCGGACATGCCCATGGCGCCGAGGCCGAGGCGGGAGACGTCGAGGGCGGTTCCGGGGTCGCCGGCGCCGAGGGTGATCTTCTTCACGAGGTGGTCCTCTCCTGGTAGGCCGCGATCTTGATGTCGATCGCGGCGAGACTGCGGTGCGTCCGTGCGAGCTGCTCCTCGACCTCGGCGCGGTGCGCCCGGAGGAGGGCGAGCCGTTCGGGCTCGCTCGCGGGACCGATCCTGAGCAGACCGGCGTACTCGCGGAAGCGCGCGATCGGCATCCCCGTGGCGCGGAGCTTGGTCAGGAAGTCCACCCAGCCGACGTCCGAGGGGCTGTAGCGCCGGTGCCGCGACGACGCCCGCTCGACGGGCTCGAGCATGAGCCCGACGCGCTCGTAGTAGCGCAGCGTGTGCACGGTGAGACCGGTCGCCGCGGCGACCTCCGAGATCGACAGCACGTCGGCGGCGGGCGCCTCGGCGAGGGAGGTGGTGGACATGGCGTCACCCTAGGACTTCGAGCGCGCTCGAAGTCAAGCCGCCCCGGATCCGCGCCCGCTCAGCGCTCCGCCGTCAGGAACGCGGTCAGCGCCTCGGCCAGCTGCGCATCCGACTCCTCGTGGCCGATCGTCGCGACGCCGTCGCCCGGCTGCGGGCCGTACCAGCCGAAGGCGGCGTGGTTCGCGCCTTCGATCTCGACGGACTCCGCGGAGGCGGGCAGCAGGTCGCGGGCGGCGACGACCTTCGCGGGGGTGCTCAGTCCGTCCTCCGATCCGCTGACGCTGAGGACGGGGAGGCCGCTCTCCGAGAGGTCGTTCGCACAGTAGCTGCCCAGCAGCACGAGGCCGGCGACGTCGTCGCCTCCCGCCCACTGGCAGGCCTTCACGCCGCCGAGGGAGTGACCGCCGACGAACCACTCGTCGACCCCCTCCGCCTGGTCGGTGAAGCTCTCGAGCGAACGGAGGTCGAAGAAGGCGAGGTTGAGGATCGGGCGCGTGACGACGACCGTGACGCCCTCCGCCACGAGCGGGGCGAGGGTCGCCTCGTACGACTCCGCATCGACCTTGGCACCCGGCACGAAGACGAGACCCTCGCCCGACGCGCCGCCGGTCGGGGTCATCACGATCGCGGAGTCGGTGCGCTCGACGCTCACTCCGGGATCGGCCCGCACGCGCTCGAGGGCCGCCTCGTCCGGCCCGAGGACGATCGAGGACCAGGTGAGGAAGCCGAGCACGGCGACCGCGAGCAGCCCGCCGAGAGCGAGCAGCACGATCCGGAGCGGCCGGCGCCGGCGCGCGCTCATCGGCTCGCCGCGATCGCGTCGGCGGCCTGCACGAGAGCGAGGTGCGAGAGCGCCTGCGGAGTGTTGCCCGCGTGGCGGCGGTTCTCGACGTCGTACTCCTCCGAGAGCAGGCCCACGTCGTTCGCGAGCGACACCAGCCGGTCCATCAGCGTCCGGGCGTCGTCGAGGCGTCCGGAGGAGGCGTACTGCCGGACGAGCCAGAACGAGCAGGCGAGGAACGGGTGCTCGCCGCCCGGCAGGCCGTCGACCGAGGACTCGGTGCGGTAGCGGTGCAGCAGCCCGTCGTGCAGGAGCGTGCGCTCCAGCTCGGCGACGGTGCCGGTCATCCGCGGATCGTCGGCGTCGACGTAGCCGACCATCGGCAGCACGAGGAGCGACGCGTCGACCTCCGTCGATCCGTAGGACTGCACGAAGTGACCGCGCTCGGCGTCGAAGCCCTGCGCGTCGATCTCGGCGCGCACCTCGTCGCGCAGCGCCTCCCAGGTCTCGACCGGGCCGTCGAGGCCGTGCTCGCGGACCGCGCGCACACCGCGGTCCAGCGCGGCCCAGATCATGACCCGGGAGTGCGTGAAGTGGCGCGGCTCCCCGCGGATCTCCCAGATGCCGTTGTCGGGTCGCTGCCAGTTCTCCTCGACGAAGCCGAGAAGGGCGCGCTGGAGCGGCCACGAGAACCGGTTCTCGTCGACACCCGCGGTGCGCGCCTCGTGCAGAGCGACCATGACCTCGCCGATGACGTCGGCCTGGTACTGGTCGACCGCCGCGTTGCCTATCCGCACGGGCGAGGCTCCGTCGTACCCGGGCAGGCTCGGCATCGTGCGCTCCGCGAGGTCCCGCTCACCCGCGATGCCGTACATGATCTGCACGTCGGCCGGATCGCCGGCCACCGCGCGGAGCAGCCAGGCGCGCCACTTCTGCGCCTCCTGCTCGAAGCCGTGCGCGAGCAGCGCCTGCAGGGTCAGCGCGGCGTCTCGGAGCCAGACGTAGCGGTAGTCCCAGTTGCGGCTGCCGCCGAACTCCTCCGGGAGCGACGTGGTCGCGGCGGCCACGATGCCGCCCGTCTGGTCGTCGGTGAGGGCGCGGAGCGTGAGCAGGGAGCGCACGACCGCCTCGCGGTACGGGCCGTCGTAGCGGATCGATCCCGCCCACTCCGACCACCAGGCCAGCGTGCTCTCGAGAGCCCGATCGACGTCGAGGGCCCTGGGGGAGCGGTGATGGGAGGGGAACCAAGCCATCGAGAGATCGGTGACGGCACCCGCGGCGACGTCGAACTCGGCGCTGTGGACGTGGTCGGTCGCCGTCAGCCGCACACCGCGGACGACGACCGCGTCCGGTCCCGCGACGGCGACGAGCAGCGGGGCGTCTTCGGTGCCCTCCTGCCGCACCCACGGCACGACCCGCGCGTAGTCGAAGCGGAGCCGCAGCTCCTGCCGCATCCGCACCGTGCCCGAGACGCCGCGCACCCGGCGCACGAGCTCGGCCCGGTCGTCGCGCAGGGGCATCACATCGGTGACCTCCACCACTCCGCTCGACGTCGTCCAGCGGGTGAGCAGGGCGAGCGTGTCGCCGAGGTACCGCCGCTCGACGCGGGCGTCGGGATCGACCGGCCGCAGGGACCAGCGCCCCTGCTCGTCACCGCCCAGAAGGGCGCCGAAGACGGACGGGGAGTCGAAGCGCGGGAGGCAGAGCCAGTCGATGCCGCCGTCGCGGGAGACGAGAGCGGCGGTGCGGCAGTCGGAGAGGACCGCGTAGTCCTCGATCGGGGAGACCATGCAGGGATCCTCTCAGCACGAGCCGGGCACTCCCCGTCAAGGCGGAGCGTCGGTCCCCGACCGCGCCGTAGGGTGAGCCGCATGACGCACTCGGTCTCGACACTGCTCATCCTCGGAGCGACGGGGGACCTCTCCTCCCGGCTCCTGCTCCCCGCGATCGGCCAGCTGCTGACGCGCGAACCCGACCGGAGGCTGCAGCTCGTCGGCGCCGGTCGCGAGGACTGGACGCAGGAGCACTGGCACGAGGTCCTCTCCACCTCGCTCGCGACGGTCGAGACGAGCGGCACCGGCGCCGACGAGATGGTGGCCGGCACCCGGTACCAGCAGATCGACGTCGCCGATCCGGAGGCGCTCGCCGCGCTGCTCGCGAGCTGCGAGGGACCGGTCGCGATCTACTTCGCCCTGCCGCCCGCGATCGCCGCGAAGGCGTGCGACGCGCTCGCCGCGCACGACCTGCCCGCGGGCACCGTGCTCGCGCTCGAGAAGCCCTTCGGCGTCGATGAGGAGAGCGCCCGCGCCCTGAACCAGCGTCTCGCCGCCCTCGTGCCCGAGGAGCGGGTCCACCGCGTGGACCACTTCCTCGGCCGCGCCACCGTGATGAACCTGCTGGGCCTGCGCTTCGCCAACCGGATCCTCGAGCCGCTGTGGTCGGCCGAGCACATCGAGAGCGTCGCCATCGTCTACGACGAGCAGCTCGGGCTGGAGGGGCGCGCCGGCTACTACGACGGCGCCGGTGCCCTGATCGACATGATCCAGAGCCACCTGCTGCAGGTGCTGGCGGTCGTCGCCATGGAGGCGCCGTCGACGCTCGACGCCGCCGACCTGCGCGACGCCAAGGGGATCGTGCTGCGCGCCACGCGGATCCGCGAGGAGGAGGGCTCTCGCCGGGCGCGGTACACCGCCGGGTCCGTCGACGGACGCGAGCTCCCCGCGTACGCCTCGGAGGAGGGCGTGGACCCCGAGCGCGGCACCGAGACGCTCGCCGAGCTCACGGTCGAGATCGACACCTGGCGCTGGGCCGGCGTGCCCTTCACGCTGCGCTCCGGCAAGGCGCTGGGCGAGCGCCGCCGCGAGGTGGTCATCCGCTTCAAGCCCGTGCCGCACCTCCCCAGCGGCTTCCACGGCACGGAGTCGCCCTCGGTGCTGCGGCTGTTCCTCGCTCCGGACAAGATGGCGCTCGAGCTCAACATCAACGGTCCCGGCGACCCCTACACGCTCGAGCGCGCGTCGCTCGAGGCGACCTTCGGAGCCGGCGAGCTGCTGGCCTACGGCGAGGTGCTGTCGGGGATCCTCGACGACGACCCGTCGCTCTCGGTGCGCGGGGACGCGGCCGAGGAGTGCTGGCGGATCGTGCAGCCGGCACTCGACGCCTGGCGCTCGGGCGCCGTGCCGCTCGACGAGTACCCCGCGGGCAGCGGGGGCCCGGAGGGCTGGAAGCAGGTCTGAGCGGCGGGGCCTAGCGGCTCGCGGCGGCCGGGAGCTGCGCGGGCGCGTCGGGCTCGGCCCAGACGGCGATCGGCTTCGGTTCCCAGGTGAGGGCCGCCGGCTCCGTCTCGACGGGCGGGGTCGAGGCGCGCATCACCGGGATCGCCGAGGTGACGGGGTTCGCGGTCTCCGCGACCCCTGCGCGCAGCTGCTGCGCCTGGATCGCTCCGGCGAGCTCGTGCGCGAGGGACCGGGCGAGCATCCCGTGGAAGATCGGATCGCGGTCGTCGTGGCTGCGGCGCGTGACGACCCACGCCCCGTCGGAGCCGACGAACGCGGCGAGGCGCTCGTGCACGACGGCGAAGAGCTCGTCCTGCGTGAGCGCCGGGGCCGCGACGACCTCGGGGACCGGCGGGCGGCGCCTCAGACGAAACCTCATGACGAACCCCGATTCCCGTGCGACCAACAGTTGAGACCAGTGTCGCGGGGGAGCAGGGAGGAGGGTCGCTGACACGCCGCCGCACAGGGCGAACGGCGCGTCAGCGGGCGCGATCAGCGATCAGCGATCGCGCTTCTTGCCCTTCTCCTCCTTGGCGAGCTCCTGGGAGTCGTAGGAGACGGATCCGAAGGCGACCGCCACGGCGATCGCCCAGCTGATCCACTGCAGGACGAGTCGCCAGTCGCGCGGCCCCTTGCGGGTCGTCTGAAGAATCGACCAGCCGCCGACCAGCGCGCTGATGACGCTCGAGTTGAGGATGAACTTGCGCATCGATTGCCTCCCGGTGTTCACGACGACGCTACCGGTGCCGCCGCGATGCCCGGAGCGGTTGACAGGACGGACCCGTCCTCCCGCTACCGTGGACCGCCGCCCGGCAGCATCCGGGCGCCGGGAGGAACGGAACAGCATGCGCACCGCAGTCATCGGGGTGGTCCTGCTCCTGCTCGGAGCGGTGGCGGTGCTCACGGGAGTCCTCCCTCCCGAGGCGCTGGGCGAGCTCGTCGAGCGCACCGGTCCGATCCTCGCCTTCGTGGTGGCGGTCACGGTGGTGGCCGAGCTGGCCTCGGAGGCGGGCGTCTTCACCGTGGTCGCCGAGCGCGCCGCCGTCTGGGGCCGGGGCCGGACGGCCGTTCTCTGGCTGCTCGTCGTGCTCCTGGCGGTGCTGAGCACGGTCTTCCTCTCGCTCGACACGACCGCGGTGCTGCTGACACCCGTCGTGGTGCTGCTCGCGGCGCACGTGAAGGTGTCGCCCCTGCCGTTCGCGATGGCGACGGTCTGGCTGGCGAACTGCGCGTCGCTCCTGCTGCCCGTGTCGAATCTCACGAACCTGCTCGCGGAGCGGCGGCTCGGCGTCGACGGGCCGCTCGAGTTCGCCGCGCTCACCGCCCTGCCCGCCCTGGTGGCCGCCGCGGTCCCGGTGCTGGTGCTCGCCCTCCGGTACCGCCGCGAGCTGGCGGGCCGGTACCGCACGGGGGAGCGGACCCCGATCGAGGACCGGGTGCTGCTCGTCGGCTCCGGCGTCGTGGTGGCCGTCCTGCTGCCCGCGCTGGTGTCCGGTCTGGAGGTGTGGATCCCCGCCACGGCTGCGGCGCTGGTGCTGGTCGCCCTGTTCGCGGTGCGCCGGCCCCGCGCGCTCCGCGCCTCGCTCCTCCCGTGGCAGCTCGTCGTCTTCGCCGCGGGCCTCTTCGTCGCGATGGAGGCGGCGCACCAGCTCGGGCTGGGGGCGGCGCTCGCCGTGGTCGCGGGGCAGGGCGGCGGAGTCGCGGACCTGCTGCGTCTCGCCGGCTCCGGCGCCGTGGCCGCCAACCTCGTCGACAACCTGCCGGCGTACCTCGCCCTCGAACCCGTGGCCGCGGATCCGGTGCGCCTGGTCGCCCTGCTGATCGGCGTCAACGCCGGCCCGCTGATCACGCCGTGGGCGTCGCTCGCGACCCTGCTCTGGCACCAGCGGCTGACGGCGATGGGCGTCCGGATCTCGTGGACGCAGTACGCGCTGCTCGGTCTCGTCGCGGTCGTTCCGACGGTCGGCGGCGCCGTGCTCGCCCTCGCACTGACGCAGGGGTAGGCGGCGGGAGGACATCTCCTGTCCGACACCCGTTCGAGAGGGGCTGGTAGCCTCCTGGGGTCCACGACGACCCGATTCGACGAGGGGTACACCATCTCCGAGCACGCAGTTCCCGATCTCCAGGACGGTGCTCCGGCGCCGCGCAACGCGTTCGTGGTGGTGTCCAACCGGCTGCCCGTCGACCGTGTGACGGCCGAGGACGGCACCGCGTCGTGGAAGACGTCCCCCGGAGGCCTGGTGACCGCGCTCGAGCCCGTGATGCGGGCGAACGAGGGCGCCTGGGTGGGCTGGCCGGGAGTCGCCGACGAGGTCGTCGCCCCGTTCGAGAACGACGGCGTGCTGATCGTGCCCGTCGCCCTCAGCGCGCAGGAGCTCGAGGACTACTACGAGGGCTTCTCGAACGACACGCTCTGGCCGCTCTACCACGACGTCATCGCGCCCCCCACCTACCACCGCGACTGGTGGGACGCGTACGTGCGGGTCAACCGGCGCTTCGCTGAGGCCGCCGCCGCGGTGACGGAGGAGAACGGCGTGGTCTGGGTGCAGGACTACCAGCTGCAGCTCGTGCCCAAGATGCTCCGCGAGCTCCGCCCCGACGTCACGATCGGCTTCTTCAACCACATCCCGTTCCCGCCCTACGGGATCTTCGCCCAGCTGCCGTGGCGCAAGCAGATCGTCGAGGGCCTGCTGGGCGCCGACGTCATCGGCTTCCAGCGCCAGGGCGACGCGGGCAGCTTCCTCCGGGCGGTGCGGCGACTGCTCGGCTACGACACCCGCAGCACCGTCGTCGAGGTCCCGGTCGAGGACGAGGCCGCCGGCGGCACCCGGCGCGTCAACCGTTCCCGCCGGGGAGCGAGCGTGCGGCCCGTGGTCGCCCGGCACTTCCCGATCTCGATCGATTCGGCCTTCTTCGAGGAGATGGCCCGCACGCCCGAGATCCAGGCGCGCGCGAAGGAGATCCGCGACGAGCTCGGGAACCCCGAGGTGATCATGCTCGGCGTCGACCGGCTCGACTACACCAAGGGCATCGGCCACCGGCTGAAGGCGTTCGGCGAGCTCCTCGCCGACGGGCGCCTCAGCACCGCCGACGCCGTGCTCGTGCAGGTCGCGAGCCCCAGCCGCGAGCGCGTCGACACCTACCGCCAGCTGCGCGACGACATCGAGCTGCAGGTCGGCCGGATCAACGGCGACTACGGCAGGATCGGGCACCCGGCGATCAGCTACCTCCACCACGGCTACCCCCGCGAGGAGATGGTGGCCCTCTATCTCGCCGCCGATGTGATGCTCGTCACGGCGCTGCGCGACGGGATGAACCTCGTCGCCAAGGAGTACGTCGCCTCGCGCTTCGACAACGACGGCGTGCTGGTGCTGAGCGAGTTCACCGGAGCCGCCGACGAGCTGAAGCAGGCGGTGCAGATCAACCCCCACGACATCTCGGGGCTGAAGGACGCGATGGAGGCCGCCGCACGCATGCCGCGGGCCGAGAAGACGCGGCGGATGAGGGCCCTGCGCCGCCGGGTCCTCGAGAACGACGTCGCGCGCTGGTCCGAGAGCTTCCTCTCGGCGCTCACCGAGCACGCCGCGGGCCAGCAGCTCGACGTGCGGCCGGCGGCGCGCGGCCAGGAGGCCCCCGTCGGGCAGGAGGCCGAGCACCGCGAGGACTCCGAGCGCGGCAAGGAGGCGGAGGCGCGATGAGCACCGTCACCCCCTCGCCCGTCGACCCGCACCTCCCCGGCGTCCCCGACCGCCTCGTCCTCGCTCTGCGCGAGCTGGCGGCGACCGGCCGGCTCCTCGTCGCCCTCGACTTCGACGGCACCCTCGCCCCGGAGGTCGACGACCCGGCGCGCGCCCGAGCCCTGCCCGAGGCGCGCGAGGCCGTGCTGCGCCTCCTGGACCTGCCCGGCACCCGCGTCGCCCTCGTCTCGGGTCGCGCGCTCGAGAGCCTGGAGGAGGTGTCGCAGCTGCCCGACGCGGCCCTGCTCGTCGGCTCCCACGGAGTGGAGATCCGGCTCGACCCCGATGAGGACGCCGTGCGTCTGAACCCCGTCGAACTCGCGAAGGTCGACCGGCTCGAGGGCGTGCTCAAGGGCATCGCCCGCGGGATCGACAACGTCTGGATCGAGGACAAGCCGGCCGGCTTCGCCCTGCACACCCGTCTCGCCACCGACAAGCACAGCAGGGTCGCGCACGTCGTCGCACTCTCTGAGGCGCGCGCCGAGGTCGCGGGCGTCCACGTGCGAGAGGGCAAGAACGTGCTCGAGTTCTCGGTGCGCTCCACGACCAAGGGCGAGGCCGTCGAGCACCTGCGCCGCTACACCGGCGCCACCGCGGTGCTCTACGCGGGCGACGACGTGACCGACGAGGACGCCTTCGCCGTGATGCGGGCGGGCGACGTGGGCGTGAAGAGCGGGCCGGGCACCACCTCCGCGGCGTACCGCGTGCGGGGTCCGGAGCAGGTCGCGCACGTGCTCTCGCTGCTGGCGGAGTTCCGCGGCGCCTCGGCCTGACGAGGAGCGCGATCGGGGCGCCCGGGAGCGCCGGAGCAGGGGCCGCGAGGCGGTAGCCTCGTCACATGCCGGAAATCGATTGGAAGCCTCGTTCGCGCACCGTCACGGACGGCATCGAGGCCACGACGTCCCGCGGGATGCTCCGCGCCGTCGGAATGGGCGACGACGACTGGGAGAAGCCCCAGATCGGGATCGCCTCCTCCTGGAACGAGATCACCCCCTGCAACCTCTCCCTCGAGCGCCTCGCGCGCTCCGCGAAGGAGGGCGTGCACTCGGGCGGCGGGTACCCGCTGCAGTTCGGCACCGTCTCGGTGTCGGACGGCATCTCGATGGGCCACGAGGGCATGCACTTCTCGCTCGTCTCGCGCGAGGTCATCGCCGACTCCGTCGAGACCGTGATGATGGCCGAGCGCCTCGACGGCACCGTCATGCTCGCCGGGTGCGACAAGTCGCTGCCCGGCATGCTGATGGCCGCCGCGCGACTCGACCTCGCCGCCGTCTTCGTCTACGCCGGATCGATAGCCCCGGGCTGGGTCAAGCTCTCGGACGGCACCGAGAAGGACATCACGATCATCGACTCCTTCGAGGCGGTCGGCGGCGTGAAGGCCGGGATCATGTCCGAGGAGGACGCCAAGCGCATCGAGTGCGCCTTCGCCCCGGGCGAGGGCTCGTGCGGCGGCATGTACACCGCGAACACCATGGCCAGCGTCGCCGAGGCGCTCGGGATGAGCCTGCCCGGCTCGGCCTCGCCCGCCGCGGCCGACCGCCGCCGCGACTACTTCGCCCGCAAGTCCGGCGAGGCCGTCGTGGAGCTGCTGCGCAACGGCACCACCGCGCGCGACATCCTGACGAAGGAGGCGTTCGAGAACGCCATCGCCGTCGCGATGGCCTTCGGAGGCTCGACCAACGTCATCCTGCACCTGCTCGCGATCGCCAACGAGGCCGAGGTCGACCTCACGATCGACGACTTCAACCGCATCGGCGACACGATCCCGCACATCGGCGACCTCAAGCCCTTCGGCAAGTACGTCATGAACGACGTCGACCGCCACGGCGGCGTGCCCGCCGTCATGAAGGCGCTGCTGGACGCGGGACTCCTGCACGGCGACTGCCTGACGGTCACCGGCAAGACGGTCGCCGAGAACCTCGCGGCGATGGACATCGCGCCGCTGGACGGCGAGGTCATCCGCACGCTCGACAACCCGATCCACGCGACCGGCGGCCTCACGATCCTCAAGGGCTCGCTCGCCCCCGAGGGCGCGGTCGTCAAGACGGCGGGCTTCGACGCCTCCGTCTTCGAGGGCCCCGCGCGCGTCTTCGAGCGCGAGCGCGCCGCGATGGACGCGCTGACGAACGGCGAGATCGAGAAGGGCGACGTGGTGGTCATCCGCTACGAGGGCCCCAAGGGCGGCCCGGGGATGCGCGAGATGCTCGCCATCACCGCCGCCATCAAGGGCGCGGGCCTCGGAAAAGATGTACTACTCTTGACCGACGGACGATTCTCAGGCGGCACAACCGGCCTGTGCATCGGACACATAGCACCCGAATCGGTGGACGCAGGTCCCATCGCATTCGTGCGCGATGGGGACCCGATTCGGGTCGACATCGCCGCTCGCTCGATCGACCTACTTGTCGACGACTCCGAGCTCGCCGCCCGCCGAGAAGGCTGGGCCCCCCTTCCTCCGCGCTACACCCGCGGTGTCCTCGCCAAGTACGCCAAGCTCGTGCGCTCGGCGGCCGTGGGCGCCACCACCGGGTGACCCCGGCCCGCTCCCGCCGGCCGCGCACTCGCGCCTCCCGCGTCCAGGACCTCGCGGTCCCGGGCCCGCCGCCGCACTCCCTCTCGAAGGAAACGACACCCGCATGACCCCGGACCCGTCCGCCGTGCATCCCGCACCCACGCCCCAGCCACCCCGCCCCGCCGCGTCCGCAGCGGCCCCGGCCCCCGCGGTCGAGACCCTCACCGGAGCGCAGGCGGTCGTCCGCTCGCTCGAGATGCTCGGGATCGAGGACGTCTTCGGCCTGCCCGGCGGCGCGATCCTCCCGGTCTACGACCCGCTGATGGACTCGTCGAAGATCCGCCACATCCTGGTCCGCCACGAGCAGGGCGCCGGCCACGCCGCCGAGGGCTACGCCTCGGCGACCGGCAAGCTCGGCGTCTGCATCGCGACATCCGGCCCCGGAGCGACGAACCTCGTCACGGCGATCGCGGACGCCTACATGGACTCCGTCCCGATGCTCGCGATCACCGGTCAGGTCTTCTCGACGCTGATGGGCACCGACGCCTTCCAGGAGGCGGACATCGTCGGCATCACCATGCCGATCACGAAGCACTCGATCCTGGTCACGCGACCCGAGGACATCCCGCAGGCGCTCGCCTCCGCCGCCCTCATCGCCACGACCGGCCGTCCCGGCCCTGTGCTCGTCGACATCACGAAGGACGCGCAGCAGAACGAGGCGCCGTTCCTCTGGCCGCCGAAGATCGACCTGCCCGGCTACCGCCCGGTCACCAAGGCGCACGGCAAGCAGATCCAGGCCGCGGCGCAGCTGCTGGCCGAGTCGAAGAAGCCGGTGCTGTACGTGGGCGGCGGCATCATCCGCGCCCGCGCCTCGGCCGAGCTCCTCGCGTTCGCCGAGACGTCCGGCGCCCCGGTGGTCACCACGCTGATGGCCCGCGGCGCGTTCCCGGACTCGCACGAGCAGCACCTCGGCATGCCCGGCATGCACGGCACCGTCCCCGCGGTGCTGGCGCTGCAGGAGGCCGACCTGATCCTCGCGCTCGGCTCGCGCTTCGACGACCGCGTGACCGGCAAGGCGGCGCTCTTCGCCCCGCACGCGAAGGTCGTGCACGTCGACATCGACCCCGCCGAGATCTCCAAGATCCGCACCGCCGACGTGCCGATCGTGGGCGACCTCAAGGACGTGCTGCCCGACCTCACCGACGCCTATGCCAAGGTGATCGACGGCGGCGCTCCCGACACCTCCGAGTGGTGGTCCTACCTCCAGGGCCTCCAGGAGGAGTTCCCGCTCGGCTACACGGAGCCGGCCGACGGCCAGCTCTCTCCGCAGTACGTGATCAAGCGCATCGGCGAGATCACCGGCCCCGAGGGCGTCTTCGCCTCCGGCGTCGGCCAGCACCAGATGTGGGCGGCTCAGTTCATCAAGTACGAGCGCCCCAACTCGTGGCTGAACTCGGGCGGCGCCGGCACCATGGGCTACTCCGTCCCGGCCGCCATGGGCGCCAAGGTCGGCGAGCCCGACCGTGTCGTGTGGGCGATCGACGGCGACGGCTGCTTCCAGATGACCAATCAGGAGCTCGCCACCTGCACGATCAACGACATCCCGATCAAGGTCGCGGTGATCAACAACTCCTCGCTCGGCATGGTGCGGCAGTGGCAGACCCTCTTCTACGAGGGCCGCTACTCCAACACCGACCTCAACACCGGACACGACACCGTGCGGGTGCCCGACTTCGTGAAGCTGGCCGACGCGTACGGCGCGCTCGGCATCCGGGTCACGAAGCCCGAGGAGATCGACGACGCGATCCGCCTCGCGATCGCGACGAACGACCGCCCCGTGGTCATCGACTTCGTGGTCAGCCGCGACTCGATGGTGTGGCCGATGGTGCCCCAGGGCGTCTCGAACAGCTACGTCCAGTACGCCAGAGACCACAGCCCGACCTGGGACGACGAGGAGTAGACCGCATGACGCACCACGTTCTCTCCCTGCTCGTCGAGGACAAGCCGGGACTGCTCACCCGTGTCGCCGGGCTCTTCGCCCGCCGCGGCTTCAACATCGAGTCCCTCGCCGTGGGCCCGACCGAGCTCGACGGACTGTCGCGCATCACGGTCGCCGTCGACGTCGAGGACCTCCCGCTCGAGCAGGTCACGAAGCAGCTCAACAAGCTCGTCAACGTGATCAAGATCGTCGAGCTCGACCCCGACCAGTCGGTGCACCGCGAGCACCTGCTCGTGAAGGTGCGCGTCGACAACGTCACCCGCTCGCAGGTGCTCGAGGCCGTGAATCTCTTCCGCGCCCGCGTGGTCGACGTCGCGACCGACGCCCTCGTCATCGAGGTGACGGGCGACTCCGGGAAGACCAACGCCTTCCTCCGCGTCATCGAGCCCTACGGCATCAAGGAGATCGCGCAGTCGGGCCTGCTCGCCATCGGGCGCGGCTCGAAGTCGATCACCGAGCGCGTCTTCAAGAACTGACCGCGACCACTCCTCAACAGAAAAGGACACACCACGTGACCGAGCTCATCTACGACACCGACGCCGATCTCTCGATCATCCAGGCCAAGAAGGTCGCCATCGTCGGCTACGGCTCGCAGGGCCACGCCCACGCGCAGAACCTCCGCGACTCCGGCGTCCAGGTCGTCATCGCGCTCAAGGACGGGTCGAAGTCGACCGCCAAGGCCGAGGACGACGGCTTCGAGGTCAAGAGCGTCGCCGACGCCGCCGACTGGGCCGACCTGATCATGATCCTCGCGCCGGACCAGCACCAGCGCGCGATCTACAGCGAGCAGATCGCCGACAAGCTGACCGAGGGCAAGACGCTCGCCTTCGCGCACGGCTTCAACATCCGCTTCGGCTACATCGAGGCCCCCGCGGGCGTCGACGTGATCCTGATCGCGCCGAAGGCCCCCGGCCACACCGTGCGCCGCGAGTTCGTCGCCGGCCGCGGCATCCCCGACATCATCGCCGTCGAGAACGATGCGACCGGCACCGCCTGGGAGACCGCGAAGTCGTACGCGAAGGCCATCGGAGGAACCCGCGCGGGCGTCATCAAGACGACCTTCACCGAGGAGACCGAGACCGACCTGTTCGGTGAGCAGGCCGTGCTCTGCGGCGGCACCTCGCAGCTCGTCCAGTACGGCTTCGAGACCCTCGTCGAGGCGGGCTACCAGCCCGAGATCGCCTACTTCGAGGTGCTCCACGAGCTCAAGCTGATCGTCGACCTGATGTGGGAGGGCGGCATCGCCAAGCAGCGCTGGTCGGTCTCCGACACGGCCGAGTACGGCGACTACGTGTCGGGCCCCCGCGTCATCGACCCCAGCGTCAAGGCGAACATGCAGGCGGTCCTCGGCGACATCCAGAGCGGCGCGTTCGCGAAGCGCTTCATCGCCGACCAGGACGCCGGAGCGCCCGAGTTCCAGGAGCTGCGCGCCAAGGGCGAGCAGCACCCGATCGAGGCGACCGGCCGCGAGCTGCGCAAGCTCTTCGCCTGGAAGCAGACCGACACGGACTACACCGACGGCAGCGTCGCCCGCTGACGCACTGACGTCTGACGGACCGAGGGAACCCCGGACCGTCGAAGGAACCCGCTCCAGCGGGATCCCTCGACGGGTCGGGGTTCCCTCGCGTCCGGGGCTCCCTCGGGGCGGCGGGTAGCGTGGGGCGGATGGAGCGACGGGCGCGGCGGCTGCGGCAGTGGGACGAGAGGGCGGCGGCGATCCGGGACGGGCTGTCGTACGGGGTCTCGGCGGGGGTCGTGCTGTGCGGGCTCGCGGGAGCGGGTCTCGCGGCGGCGCTCGCGCTGCTGTCCGGCGGGATCCTGGAGTCGTCTCCGCCGCTGCTGCGCACCCTCGCCGCTCTGCCGCTCGCGCTCATCGCGGCGACGACGCTGGTCGTGACGGCGTCGCAGCTCCGTCGGCACTCCGACCGTGCTGCGCGGCGGTTCACGGCGGCGGCGTGGCCCGTGCCGGCGGACTTCGACCGGAGCGACCTGCAGGGGACCGCGATCTGCCGTTCGACGTGCGTCTGCCCGAGGACGCTCTGACTCCGGCGGACCTCGCGAGCATCCTCAGCCCGTCGGCCGCCGAGCGCGCCGAGGCGCGGACGCGGAGCGCCGCGGCCGGCCTCTGGAAGCGCTCGGTGCTGGTCGCCCTGCTCTCGATCGCGGGCGTCGCCACGGCGGGCGCCGGCCTGCTCCTGCTGTTCGCGACCCTCCTCATCAGCGGAGAGGAGCGGTTCGTCCTCGCGGCCGCCGTGCTCGCCGCCGCCGGGGCCGGGGCGGGCATCGGATCCTCCCAGGCGAACGCCGTGCCGATCGCCCTCGCGCGCGTCGGCGACGCGCAGCTGGCGCGGAGCCGTCGCCTGCTCGTCGAGCTGTGGCCGGGGGACCTCGAGGAGGGGCCGCTGTCGGTCCGCGGGGGAGTGGCCGCGATCGACCGGCGTGCTCTGCCCGGAGCATCACGGAGGGCGGCGCCGGCGAGCCCCGCCGCCGGACGGGCGGCTCCGATCGTGATGCTGGCCGCCGTGCTGCTCCCGGTGCTGGTGCTGCCACTGCTGAGCTGACGGGCCCTAGCTCCCGGCCTCCCGCGCGAGGCGGCGCAGGCCGCCCTTCGGTGGCACGCGCACCGGTTCCGGCCAGCGGGGCGCCAGGTGGTCGCCGAGGGTGACGCGCCGGATCTTCCGGCCGACCAGGGGGAGCACCCAGTCCGTCGTCCAGCGCTGCTGGTCGCGCAGCCACTCGAGGGGAGTGAGCGGCTCGGGCGGATCCCACGGTCCGTCCGAGATCGAGTGCGGCACTCCGAGGGTGTCGAGCACGCGCGCGGCGAGGTAGCGGTGGCCGCGCTGGGAGAGGTGCATCCGATCGGGCGACCACATCATCGGCTCGCGGAACGCCTGCATCCGCCAGTAGTCGACGAGGACCGCGCCGCGCTCGCGGGCGATGCGGCGCACCGCGCTGTTGTAGATCCGATTGCGGCGCACGAACATCCGCGGCGCCGGCAGTCCGGGGATGTCGAAGCCCGTGAAGAGCACGAGCACCGCGCCGGTGGTGGCGAGGTCGTCGACGAGGCGTTCGTACCGCCGGACCAGCACCTCCATGTCGGTGCCGAGGTCGAGGATGTCGTTGCCGCCGGCGTAGAGGGTCACGAGCGTGGGCCGCAGCGCGAGAGCGGGCTCGAGCTGCTCGTCGCGGATCTGCGCGAGGCGCTTGGAGCGGATGGCGAGGTTCGCGTACTCCCAGCCCGGCTCGGCCTTCGCGAGACGGTCGGCGACGCGGTCGGCCCAGCCCCTGACTCCGTTGGGCAGTCGCGGATGCGGATCGCCGACGCCCTCGGTGAAGGAGTCGCCGATCGCGACGTAGCGCCGCTCGCCGGCCGCCGCAGTGCGTTCCCCCATCCGGGGAGGATCGCGGGTGGGGGAGACCGGGCGGTGGCGAGCAGGTGTCCGAGCGGTGACCCCTCACTCCGAGCCGCCTGGGAGCCGGGCGCGGTTAGGGTGTCGGGGTGATCGATGCCAGGGACGACGACGCGCTCAGCTGGGCGGGCGAGGACGAGGACCCGACGCTCGCGGCGGGGCCGGGGACGACGCGGCGGCGTCCGCCCCGCGCGGTCCGCTCGGCGCCCCAGGAGCGACCGGCGCTCGAGGACGAGACCGAGGAGCCGCTCCCGGAGGAGCTGCGCGAGGACGAGCCGGAGGAGGACGGGACGTCCGAGCTCGACGCCGCGGCCGCCTCCTCCGTGCTTCTGATCGCGACCGGGGTCACCGCCGGCGTCTACCTGCTGTACACGATCGCGTGGATGATCTCGGCCACCCGACAGAACGCCGCGATCGCGGCCACCTTCGCCGGCGATGCGGTCGGCGGGGCGCTCTACGGCCTCGGGCTGTGGCTCGCCGTCGCCGCTCCCGTCGCCTGGTTCACCGCGACGCTGCTCGGCACGCGGGACGCCCGGGTGCGCACCCGCGTGCTCTGGCTGGTCGCGGGACTCGTGCTGCTCGCTCCGCTGCCGTTCCTGAAGGGGGCGTGAGGATGAGCGACGAGACCGCCACGAAGGCCACCCTGGGCGGCCGGCGCGAGGGCCGGGGGAAGCGCTTCGCGCTCTCGGTGCTGATCGCCGTGCTGTTCGGGGCCCTGTTCGCGTGGGACGTGTGGGAGGCGATCGGCAACCTCGTGGGCATCCGCGCCTACGCCGCGGGGCTGAACACCGATCTCAACGCGACCGGATGGACGGTGCTGCTGCTCGGGCTCGCGCTGCCCGTGGTGTGCTTCGCCGTCGCGCTGCTGCTCGGACGGCGCCGAGGAGTCGCCGCGCGGGCGGGACTCCTGGTCGCGGCGCTCTGCCTCTCGGCCGTGCTCTCGCTCGACGTGCAGCAGGTCTTCGGCTTCGCGAGCCTCGTCTCGCTGGGCTGAGCGGACCGTCGTCACCGCGGGGAGTGCGACGTCATACGGCCGAGCCCGGTGGTGGGGCTCCGCTACAGTGGCGGGGGCTCCCGCGACGCCCGCGTCCGGTGCCCGCACCGTCCCCTCCCCGAAGGAAGCGCACTCGTGACAAAGCCGGTCGTCCTGATCGCCGAAGAACTCTCGCCCGCCACCGTCGACGCCCTCGGTCCCGACTTCGAGATCCGCTCCGTGGACGGCACCGACCGCCCGGCGCTGCTCGAGGCGCTCGGCACCGCCGACGCGATCCTCGTCCGCTCGGCGACTCAGGTCGACGCCGAGGCCATCGCCGCCGCGCCCTCGCTCAAGGTGATCGCGCGCGCGGGAGTGGGTCTCGACAACGTCGACATCACCGCCGCGACCGCCGCCGGTGTCATGGTCGTCAACGCGCCGACCTCCAACATCATCTCGGCCGCCGAGCTGACCGTGGGCCACATCCTGAGCCTCGCCCGCCACATCCCGGCGGCGCACAGCGCGCTCGCGCAGGGCCTGTGGAAGCGGTCGAAGTACACCGGCACCGAGCTCTACGAGAAGACCGTCGGCATCATCGGCCTCGGCCGCATCGGCGCGCTCATCACCGCGCGCCTGCAGGCGTTCGGAGTCGACGTCGTCGCGTACGACCCCTACGTGACGAGCGCCCGCGCGCAGCAGCTCGGAGTGACGCTCCTGCCGCTCGAGGAGCTCCTGGCGAAGAGCGACTTCATCACCATCCACATGCCGCGCACCCCCGAGACCACGGGGATGATCTCGGACGAGCAGCTCGCGCTGATGAAGCCCACCGCGTACATCGTGAACGTGGCGCGCGGCGGCCTCATCGACGAGGACGCCCTGCACCGCGCCCTGGTCGCCAACACGATCGCCGGCGCCGGACTCGACGTGTTCGTGAAGGAGCCGCCGGCCGGCTCGCCGCTGCTCGCCCTCGAGAACGTGGTCGTCACTCCGCACCTCGGAGCGTCGACCGACGAGGCGCAGGAGAAGGCGGGCGTCTCGGTCGCCAAGTCGGTGCGCCTCGCGCTCTCGGGCGAGCTCGTGCCGGACGCGGTCAACGTCGCCGGCGGCGTGATCGACGAGTACGTGCGCCCCGGCATCCCGCTGGTCGAGAAGCTCGGCCAGGTCTTCGCGGGCCTGGCGCACTCGCCCGTCACCTCCATCGACGTCGAGGTGCGCGGCGAGCTCGCCGCGTACGACGTCAAGGTGCTCAAGCTCGCGGCGCTCAAGGGCGTCTTCACCAACGTCGTGTCCGAGACGGTCTCCTACGTGAACGCGCCCGTCCTCGCCGAGCAGCGCGGCATCGAGGTGCGCCTGATCACCGACGGCGTCTCGGACGAGTACCGCAACCTGATCACGCTGCGCGGCGCCCTCTCGGACGGCTCGCAGATCTCGGTCTCGGGCACGCTCACCGGCACCAAGCAGGTCGAGAAGCTCGTCGCCGTCAACGGCTACGACGTCGAGGTGCCGATCGCGAAGCACCACGTCGTGATGAGCTACGTCGACCGCCCGGGGATCGTCGCGGTCTACGGGCGCGAGTTCGGCGAGGCCTCCGTCAACATCGCGGGGATGCAGATCGCGCGCACCGAGGCGGGCGGCAAGGCCCTCTCGGTGATCACCATCGACTCGCCGGCGCCGGCGGGCCTGCTCGAGAAGGTCCGCGTCGCCATCGACGCCGACATCATGCAGGAGATCGACATCACGGAGCAGTAGCCCCGTCGCGAGCACGACCCGAGCCCGTCCCGCGCACCGTCGCGGGGCGGGCTCCGTCGTCGGCGCGGTGCCGGTGCGCTCAGTCGCCGCGCGGGGCCAGGAGGCGGTCGATGACCGCGAGGACGTCCTCGGCCTCGCCGCGCGACTGCTGGCCCGTGGGCAGCAGGGCGGAGTTGTAGTAGAGGCCGTCGCTCATCAGGACGATCGCACGGGCGACCAGCGGATCGCCGACGGCCTCGACGACGACGTCGTTCCAGCTGTCGTGGATCCGGGCGAGGGCGGTGCTCGCACGCTCGTCGTGGCCCTGCGCGATGCGCGAGACGGCGAGGATCGTGCGGTCGAAGGGGGTGTCGGCGGCGAACGAGGTGCGGATCAGGTACGGGACCACGCCCTCGTCGGACGTGCGGATGCGATCGATGTCCTCGGCGAGGCGCTCGTCGAGCCGCGCGACGAGTCCGTCGACCAGCGCGTCCTTCGAAGGGAAGTGGTAGAGCAGGCCGCCCTTGGAGACTCCGGCCGCGCGGGCGACGGCGTCGAGGGTGGCCGCGCGCTCGCCCTGCTCGTTCAGCAGCTCCTCGAACGCGTCGAGGACGCGGTCGCGGGCGGGGGAGGCGGGAGGCATGCGCCCCATCCTACGGTCGGCCTTGCGCTACTGTACCGGCTGGACGGTATACTCCTCGAGTCGCCCGCTGCGCACCGTCCGGTGCCGGCGCGACGTCGATCCGAGAGAGAGCACCACCGTGTCCGCCCGCACCGCCCCCGTCACCGTTCCCCCCACCTCCGCCGCGCCCGCCGAGGACCGCGTCGGCCGCCGCGCCTGGTTCGCCCTCGCGGTGCTGATGCTGCCGGTGCTGCTGGTCTCGGTCGACAACACGGTGCTCAACTTCGCGCTGCCGCTGATCGCCGAGGACCTCGGGCCGACGGGCACCGAGCTGCTCTGGATCGTCGACGCGTACCCGCTGGTCCTCGCGGGCCTCCTCGTGGCGATGGGCAGCCTGGGCGACAGGGTCGGCCGGCGGAAGCTTCTCGTGATCGGCGCGATCGGCTTCGCCGTCGTCTCGATCGCCGCGGCGTTCGCTCCGACGGCCGGCGCGCTCATCGCGGCCCGCGCGGCGCTGGGCCTCTTCGGCGCGACGCTCATGCCCTCGACGCTGTCGCTCCTGCGCAGCCTGTTCCCGAACCGCGACCAGCGCCGGCTCGCGATCGCGATCTGGGCGACCGGGTTCGCGGTGGGCTCCGCGGTCGGTCCGCTCGTCGGCGGGGTGCTGCTCGAGAGCTTCCCCTGGGGCTCGGTGTTCCTGCTCGCGGTGCCCGTGCTGCTGCCGCTGGTCGTGCTCGCGCCGATCCTGGTGCCGGAGTCGCGCGACCCGCAGCCGGGACCCGTGGACGTCGTCAGCATCCTGCTCTCGCTCGCGACGATGGCGCCGATCGTCTACGCGGTGAAGTCCGTGGCCGAGCACGGCGTCGACGCGGTCGCCGTGACCGCCCTCGTCGTCGGCGTGGTCAGCGGCGTGCTCTTCGTGCGGCGCCAGCAGCGGCGCGCGGTGCCGATGCTCGACCTCTCGCTCTTCCGCCGCGGCTCGTTCAGCGCGGCCATCGTGGTGAACCTCCTCAGCGTGGTGGCGCTCGTCGGCGGACTCTTCTTCGTCTCGCAGCACCTGCAGCTGGTCGTGGGGCTCTCGCCGCTGCAGGCCGGGCTCGTGCTCGTGCCGGGGCTCGCGGTGATGATCCTGGCGGGGCTCGGCGTCGTTCCCGTCGCGCGCCGCATCACTCCGCGGCTCGTCGTGCCCGCCGGACTCGTGGTGTCGGCGGTCGGCTACGCGCTGCTGGCGATCGGCAGCGGGGCGGAGGGAGGCGCGACGGCGCTGACCGTCGCCGTCGCGTTCGCGTTCCTCGGCCTGGGCATCGGTGCGGCCGAGACGGTGTCGAACGAGCTCGTGCTCGCGAACGCGCCGGCCGACAAGGCGGGGGCCGCCTCGGCGGTGTCCGAGACGGCGTACGAGCTGGGCGCGGTGCTGGGCACGGCGACGCTGGGCACGGTGCTGACGTCGGCGTACCGCAGCGGAGTCGTGCTGCCCGCCGGGCTCGACGCCGATCAGGTGCAGCGCGCGGGGGAGACCCTGGGCGGAGCGGTCGCGGTGGCGGGCGAGCTGCCCGCCGACTCCGCCGCGAGCCTGCTGGCCTCGGCCGGCGCCGCGTTCGACGCCGGAGTGGGCTGGTCGGCCTGGATCGGCGTCGGCCTGGTGCTGCTCGCGGCGGTCGTCGCGGCCTGGCGGCTGCGGCGCAGCTGAGCGGCCCGAGAGTACGCTGGGACCGTCTCTGCCCCGCACTGCTCGCGCACTGCCCCCGCACGCCTGAGGATGCCCCATGCCCCGCACCGTGAAGCTCGCCGTCATCCCCGGAGACGGGATCGGACCGGAGGTGATCGCCGAGGCCGTGAAGGTCCTCGATGCCGTCACCGCCGACTCCGACCTGGTGATCGAGAAGACGCCGTTCTCGCTCGGGGCGGCCCGGTTCCTCGAGACCGGCGACGTGCTCACCGACGAGGACCTCGCGGCGATCGCGGCGCACGACGCGATCCTCCTGGGCGCCGTCGGCGGCGTGCCCGGCGACCCGCGCCTGAAGGACGCGAACATCGAGCGCGGCCTGCTGCTGCGCCTGCGGTTCGCCCTCGACCACTACGTGAACCTGCGGCCGACGCGGGTGTACCCGGGCGTCCCGTCGCCGCTGTCCGCGCCGGGCGACGTCGACTTCGTGGTCGTCCGCGAGGGCACCGAGGGCCCGTACGTCGGCAACGGCGGAGCGATCCGGCAGGGCACCCCGCACGAGATCGCGAACGAGGTGTCGGTGAACACCGCCTACGGGGTGGAGCGGGTGGTGCGCCACGCGTTCGAGCTGGCCCGCAAGCGCCGCTCGAAGCTCACCTTCGTGCACAAGACCAACGTGCTCGTCTTCTCCGGATCGCTGTGGAAGCGCCTCGTCGACGAGGTGGGGGCCACCTACGAGGACGTGGCCGTCGATTACCTCCACGTGGACGCCGCCACGATCTTCCTCGTGACCGACCCTGCTAGGTTCGACGTCATCGTCACCGACAACCTCTTCGGCGACATCCTCACCGATCTGGCCGGCGCGATCAGCGGCGGCATCGGCCTCGCCGCCTCGGGCAACATCAACCCCGACGGCGCGTTCCCCAGCATGTTCGAGCCGGTCCACGGATCCGCGCCCGACATCGCCGGGAAGCAGCTCGCCGATCCGACCGCCGCGATCCTCTCGGTGGCCCTGCTGCTGGACCACCTGGGCCGGCCCGACGAGGCCGCCCGCGTGACTGCCGCGGTCACCGCCGACATCGAGTCCCGCGACGGCTCCGCCCGCGCCACCTCGGCGATCGGCGACGCCGTCGTCGCCCGGCTGAGCTGACCCGGCCCCTCCTCCCGACGCTTCCGACGAAAGACACCGAGATGACCATCCCCCTCCCGCTCGCCCCCCAGGACCTCGCCTTCCAGGTGACTCCGAACCCCGAGCCGCGCTCGATCGAGGAGCGCGACCGGATCCTGGCCGACCCCGGCTTCGGCGTCTACTTCACCGACCACATGGTCGACATCTGCTGGTCGCGCACCGGCGGCTGGCACCGCCCGCGCGTGCAGCCCTACGGCCCGATCGCGCTCGACCCGGCCGCGGCGGTCCTGCACTACGCGCAGGAGATCTTCGAGGGGATGAAGGCCTACCGCCACGCGGACGGCTCCGTCTGGACGTTCCGCCCCGAGGCGAACGCCGCGCGCCTGCAGCGCTCGGCCCGCCGTCTGGCGCTGCCCGAGCTGCCGACGGAGCACTTCATCGAGTCGCTCCGCCGGCTGATCGCCGTCGACGGCGACTGGGTGCCCTCAGAGCCCGAGACGAGCCTGTACCTGCGGCCCTTCATGTTCGCGAAGGAGGCGTTCCTGGGGGTCCGCGCGGCCGAGAAGGTCGGCTACTACGTGATCGCGAGCCCCGCCGGCGCCTACTTCTCGGGCGGCGTCGCTCCGGTGTCGATCTGGCTGTCGACCTCGTACGCCCGCGCGGGCAAGGGCGGCACGGGAGCGGCCAAGACCGGCGGCAACTACGCCTCGTCGCTCCTGCCGCAGCAGGAGGCCTACGAGCACGGCTGCGCGCAGGTGCTGTTCCTCGACTCGCAGGAGTCGCAGTACATCGAGGAGCTCGGCGGCATGAACGTGGTGCTGGTCAAGAAGGACGGCACGCTCGTCACTCCGGAGTCGGACTCGATCCTCGAGGGCATCACGCGCGACAGCGTGCTGCAGCTCGCCGAGGACCGCGGCCACCGCGTCGAGCGGCGCCGCGTGAGCATCGACGAGTGGCGCGACGGAGTGGCGTCGGGCGAGGTCGTGGAGGTGTTCGCGTGCGGGACCGCCGCGGTCATCACTCCGATCGCCGAGCTCAAGGGCGAGGGCTTCTCGGTCGGGCACGCGGACGCGCCCGCCGGCGAGCTCACGATGTCGCTGCGGGAGGAGCTGACCGGCATCCAGTACGGACGCCGCGAGGACCGGCACGGATGGATGACGAGGTTGGACGCATGAAGATCGCACGATTCGCCACGCAGCGCTCGGGGGACAACGGGGGAGCGATCCACTTCGGGATCGTCGACGAGGACGACCTCGTCGTGCTCGCCGGGGACCCCATGTTCGCGGGCTTCGACACGACGGGGGAGCGCATCCCGATCTCGGAGGCGAAGCTCCTCGCCCCGGTGATCCCGCGCTCGAAGGTCGTCGGCATCGGCAAGAACTACTCGGACCACGCGGCCGAGATGGGCGGCGACGCTCCGGCCGAGCCGCTGATGTTCCTCAAGCCCAACACCTCGGTGATCGGGCCGGACGAGGCGATCGTGCTGCCCGAGGACAGCCAGCAGGTGGACTACGAGGGCGAGCTCGCGGTCGTGATCGGCGCCGTCGCGCGGAACGTGCGCGCGGAGGACTACGAGGACGTCGTCTTCGGCTACACGATCGCCAACGACGTCACCGCTCGCGACCTGCAGAAGAGCGACGGCCAGTGGGCGCGCGCGAAGGGCTACGACACGTTCTGCCCGATCGGGCCGGTCATCGAGACGGAGTTCGTCTGGAACGAGGCGGCGCTGGAGACGCGCGTGAACGGACGCCGCGTGCAGTCCGGGAACACGGGCGACATGATCCACGGGGTGCCCGAGATCATCGCCTACGTGTCGCGGGTGTTCACGCTGCTGCCGGGGGACATCATCCTCACCGGGACGCCCGCCGGGATCGGGCCGATCGCGAACGGCGATGCCGTGGCGATCGACATCGAGGGCATCGGGACGCTGTTCAATCCGGTGATCGTCCGGGGCTGATCGCGCGACGGTCGGGAAGGGCCTTCCCCCTGCGGGTGGGAGGCCCTTCCGCGTGTCCGGGCGAGTCAGTCGGCGGTGGTCGGGCCGGTCGTCTCGTCGGGGAGCTCGTCGTCGTCGGCGACGGAGTCGCCTCCGCTGTCGAGGTCGGTGACCTGGTCGGAGGTGCCGCGGTCGATCGCGGTGCCGCCGGGAGCGGCTCCCGCCATCGAGGCGTCGGTCGCGTCCTCGCCGGGCAGGGTGGTCTGCGCCCCGTCGACGGCGGTCGGGTCGGCACCCGCGGTCGAGCCCGCTCCGGTGGTCTGCTCGGGGAGGTCCTCGTTCGCCATGGTGGCTCCTTTCCAGTCGGTGATCCAGCTCAGCACCGGCAGCGACGCCGACGCAGGACGTTGACAAACGCGGCGGGGGAGCGTCCGGCGCGTCGGGGTGAGGGTTCCGTGGGAGCGCTTCACCGTGCTCCCCCGAGCTGTCAAGCGGAGTCGCTCGAAGAGGTGTTCGACGTAGCGTCGAAGACATGAACACGTCCCGGAACGACCCCGTCGCACGCATCGCCCGAGAGGACTTCGGCTGGACGTCGCTCCTGCCGGGGCAGCGCGAGGCGATCGAATCGGCGGCCTCCGGACGCGACACCCTGCTGGTCCTCGCGACCGGCGGCGGCAAGTCCGCGGTGTACCAGATCGCGGGAGCAGAGCGGGGCGGAGTGGTCCTCGTGGTCTCCCCGCTGGTCGCGCTCCAGGCCGATCAGCTCGCCTCGATCGAGGCGGCTCCGGCGGCACCCCCGGCCGTCGCGGTCAACTCCTCGCTGGGCGCCGCGGCAGTCGCCCGCGCCTGGGAGCGGATCGACGAGGGCGGTCCGCTGTACGTGCTCCTCGCGCCGGAGCAGCTGGCGAAGGCCGAGAACGTGGCGCGGCTCGCGAAGGCGGGTGTCTCGCTGCTGGTCGTCGACGAGGCGCACTGCGTCTCGAGCTGGGGGCACGACTTCCGGCCCGACTACCTGCGTCTCGCGGACGTCCGCGGCGAGCTGGGCGATCCTCCGGTGCTCGCGATGACGGCGACGGCCTCGGGCCCGGTGCGCGCCGAGATCATCGAGCGACTGCGCATGACCGACCCCGAGGTGCAGGTCCACGGCGTGGACCGGCCCGAGATCCGGCTCGTCGTGCACCGCCACGAGAGCGAGAACGAGAAGCGCGCGGCCGTCGTCGAGGAGGCGCGCAGCTGGACGGCTCCGGGGCTCGTCTACGTCGCGACGCGCAAGGAGACCGAGACGTACGCCGCGGAGATCGGCGCGGAGGGCCGCACGGTCGCGGCGTACCACGCGGGGCTCAAGGTGTCGGAGCGCCGCGAGGTGCACGAGCGCTGGCGTTCGGGAGAGCTCGACGTCGTCGTGGCCACCTCGGCGTTCGGCATGGGGATCGATCGGGCCGACGTGCGCTTCGTGCTGCACGCGACGACGACGGAGTCGCTCGATGCGTACTACCAGGAGATCGGACGCGCGGGGCGCGACGGCGAGCCCGCGACGGGGGCGCTGCACTACCGCGCCGAGGACCTCGGGCTCCGCCGCTTCTTCACCAAGCGCTCGATCGACAAGGCGGCGCTGCGGGTGATCTGGGCCGCGGTCACCGCGGAGCCCGGCCGGACGATCGCGGAGCTCGCGGACGAGCTCGGGAAGCCGGCCCGGACGCTCTCCCGACTCGTCAACGACCTCGCCGACGCCGACCTGATCGAGACCGGGAAGGGCGTCCGCCCGACCCGCGAGGCGAGCGCCGACGACGCCGTGCAGGCGGTGGCCGATGCCGTCGCCTCCCGCGAGCGGATCGCGGAGTCGCGGCTGTCGATGATGCGCGCGTACGCCGAGACGCAGCAGTGCCGGCGCCGCGTGCTGCTGGACTACTTCGGCGTCGAGGGCCCGGAGTGGTGCGGCAACTGCGACGGCTGCGAGCGGCACGAAGCGCAGCAGGAGGCGGCCTCGACGGCGCCGGCCGACGCTCCGCTCTCGGTCGACGAGTCGGTCGAGCACCGCGAGTGGGGCACCGGCACGGTCATGAGCGTGGAGTCGGACCGGGCGACGATCTTCTTCGAGTCGGAGGGCTACAAGGTGCTGTCGTTCCAGGCGCTCGAGTCGGGCGTGCTGCGCGAGCGCGAGGACGTCTCCGTCTGATCGCTCCGGGAACGGGGAGAGGCCCCTCGCGCACCGCCGAACGGCGGGCGCGAGGGGCCTCTCGCGTGGCGGGTCAGACGTTCGAGACGGCCGAGCTCACCGCGGTGGGGGCGTCGTAATCGCCCTCGGGGATCGCGCGCAGAGCGTCGAGGACGTCGCTGGGAGCGTTCTCCTTCTCTGCGGTCTCGACGATCGTGTCCTTCGAGGCGGGGTAGTCGATTCCCGAGAGGTACTTCTGGATCTGGATCGGGTTGGGTGCGTCCATGGTGCTGTCCTTTCGTCGCCGTGCGGGTGGTGGCGCCGGTGTCACCGGCTGTGCTCTTCGGCGAAGAGCCGGTCGAAGGCGTCGACGCGCCGGTCGATGACCGTCGTGGGCGTCTCGAGATGGACGGCGCCGCTGGGGATGAGCCCCGCGCCGCCGAACCGCTCCATGACGCGCCACTGCGCGGCGACGTCCTCGCCGCTGTGCTCCGGGGGCAGCTGCTCCCAGAAGTCGAAGCCGCCGCTGGCCACGAGGGCGTCGCGACGGTAGAGGACGCAGGCGCCGAGCCAGGCGACGCGGTACGCGCGCCAGTCTCCCTCGGCCACGTCGAGGCGGGCGGCGAGATGCGTCAGATTGGCCGCGTTGTGCAGCGGCCAGCGCTCGAACTCCGGGGTGCCGCGGCGGATGCGCTCGGGCTGCACGCCGTCGTCCCACGGTTCGAAGGCGGTCTGCTCGTGCGGACGCTCGTCCTCGAGGTAGGACAGACCCTGCACCGCGGAGCCGACGAAGCCGCAGCCGAGGCGCTCGAGGGCCTCGTGCAGGCGGAGCAGAGTGCCCGGCTCGAGCCACACGTCGTCGTCGAGGAACAGGACGGCCGGAGCGCTGGACAGCGAGAGCAGGTACTGGCGCTGCTCGGCGAGACCGCGGCGCGGGAGGTGACGGGTGACGAACGGCGCCCGGCCCTGCGCCTCCAGAACGCGCAGCATGGCGAGCACGGTCGGATCGTTCTCGGCGACGGCGTCGTCGGACTGGTCGCTGAGGAACACGCGGAACGCCGGATCGTCCTGCGCCGCGAGACCGGCGAGGGTCGCGGCCAGTTCGGCGCGGCGCCCGACCGTCGGCACGAGCACGTCGATCAGCGGGGCGTCGGGCTCGGTGGGCCGCCCCCATCGGCCCGACCAGCGCCGGCTGGTCACCGCGGGGCCGCCGATCGGATGCGCTGCACCATCTCGGTGGTGGAGTGCTCGGACACGTAGCCGACGGTGGTGACGGTGCCGCCGTAGGAGCGGACGACCACCGCCTCCTGGAGCATGTCGGGGTTGTAGTCGCCGCCCTTGACGTAGACGTCGGGCCGTACGCGCTCGAGGATCGGGATGGGGGTGTCGCCGCTGAAGAGAGTGACGTAGTCGACGCAGCCGAGTTCGGCGATCACTCCGGCGCGGTCACCCTCGGGGTTGATCGGGCGGCCCTCGCCCTTGAGGCGGCGGACGGAGTCGTCGTCGTTCACCGCCACGACCAGCACGTCGCCGAGCTCCCGCGCCTGGCGGAGGTAGGCGGTGTGGCCGCGGTGCAGGACGTCGAAGCAGCCGTTGGTGAAGACGATGCGGCGGCCGCGGCGCGACTCCTCGGCGAGGACCTCGACGAGGCGGTCCTCGCCGAGGACCACGGCGCCAGGGGCGGCGAGGGAGGCGAGGAGGTCGTCGGCCGAGCAGACGGAGGTGCCGGGGCGCTGGACCACGACGTCGGCCGCAGCCTGGGCGAGGTCGACGGCGGTGGCCAGCGAGCGGCCGGCGGCGAGGGCGAGCGTGGCGGTGGCGGCGAACGTGTCGCCGGCTCCGGACGCCTGCTTCTCCTCGGCGGGCTGCGCGAAGGTGCGGCTGACCGTGCCGTCGGCGTCGAGCGCGACGGAGCCCTCGCGGTCGAGGGTGACGACGACGTGACGGGCGCCGGAGCGCTCGCGGAGCTCATCGGCGGCGTCGCGGACGGCGGTCGCCCTCGCTGCTCCTCGGCCGAGCTGCGCGCCCAGGAGCGCCTCCGCCTCCTTCGCGTTCGGCGTGACGAGGTCGGGACGGGCGAAGGCCCAGTCGGCGAGTGCGTGCGCGTCGATCACGAGCAGGCCCGGGCGGTGCTCGGCGAGCACGCGCTCGACGGCCGCGCGGAGGATGCCGGAGCCGTAGTCGCAGACGAGCACGGCGTCGGCGCCCTCGGCCGCCCGCACGGCCAGCTCGGCGAGCCGCGCGATCTCGTCGTCGGAGGGGCGGTGCGGCCCGGAGTCGACGCGCAGCATCACGCTGTCGCCGCCGACCACGCGGGTCTTGATCGTGGTGGCGGCGGCGGTCCGGAGGATCGACCCGGTGTCCAGGCCCGCCCGCTCGAGCGACGCGATCAGGCGGTCGCCCTCGGGATCGCGGCCCGCGACTCCGACCGTGCGGACCTCGGCGCCCAGGGCGCGCAGGTTCGCGGCGGTGTTGGCGGCGCCGCCCGCGACGTCCACGACGTCGTCGAGCCGGAGGACCGGGGCCGGAGCCTCGCGCGTCACGCGCTCGGCGTCGCCCAGCCACCAGGAGTCGAGGATGAGGTCGCCGACGACGGCGACGACCGGCGGGTGCTCGCGCACGTGCGCGACGAGCGCGCTCGCCCGCTGGAGCGCGGAGCCCTCGAGGCTCATCGTGCGCCGCCGGGCAGGACGGGGAGGCCGAAGTGGACGACCGTGGTGGTGGTCATCTCGTCCAGCAGCTCGGGGCCGTAGCCGAAGCCGGAGCCGCTCGTGCCGCGCGGCTGGGCGCTGCCGCCGGGGGCGCCTCCGAAGACGGCGTTGATCTTGACGGTGCCGACGGGCAGGGCCGCCGCGGCGCGGTGCGCGTGCTCCATGTCGGCGGTGAGCACGGTGGCGGCGAGGCCGTAGGGGCTCGCGGCGGCGCGGAGGAGCGCCTCGTCGAAGTCGTCGACGACGACGATCGGAGCGACGGGGCCGAACGTCTCCTCCGTCATCACGAGCATCTCGTCGGTGCAGTCCGCGAGGACCGTGGCGGGGTAGAAGGTGCCGTCGCCGGGCTCGCCGCCGGTGAGGGCGCGGGCGCCCGCCCCGAGCGCCTCGGTCACGTGCTCGTGCACGGCGTCGCGCATCCGGGCGTCGACGAGGCGGGGGAGGGGGCCCGCGCTCCAGCGGTCGGCCTCGGCGACGAGCGCCGCGGTGAACGCGTCGGCGACGGCGCGGTGCACGTAGATCCGCTCGACGGAGGTGCAGATCTGGCCGGCGTTGGCGAAGGCGCCCAGAGCGGCCTGCTCCGCGGCCCAGACCGGGTCGACGTCGGCGTCGACGACGAGCGCGTCGTTGCCGCCGTTCTCGAGGATCACGTGCGCGCCGGTGACTGCGGCGACGCGGGCCAGCGCACGGCCCGTGGCCGTGGATCCGACGTGCGCGAGGACGGCGACGCCCTCGGTGCGGGCCAGGGCGTCGCCGACGGCGCCGTCGCCTTCGACGAGCGTCAGGACGCCCTCGGGGAGGGCCTCGGCGAGGATCCGCGTGAAGAGGGCGCCCGTGCCGGGGCTGCGCTCGCTGGGCTTGTGGACGACGACGTCGCCCGAGACGATCGCAGCGCCGAGCATGCCGGCGGCGACGGCGACGGGGTCGTTCCACGGGGTGAGCGCGAGGACGACTCCGCGCGGGTGCGGAAGGGCGAGGTCGACGTTGAGGGCGCCGCCGCGGAGGGACTTGCCGCGGTGCAGCGGGCCGAGCTCGGCGTACTGGAGGAGGGTGTCGACTCCGGCGCGGACGCCGCCGAGGGCGTCTCCCGCGGGCTTGCCGGTCTCGTCGGTGTTGAGGGCGGCGAGCTCCTCCTCGCGGTCGGCGACGCGGTGCGCGGCGGCGCGGAGGAGGGCCCCGCGCTCGGCGGGCGGGGTGGCGGCCCAGCCGGGGAACGCGGCGCGGGCGCGGGCGACGGCTGCGGTCGCGGTGTCGGTGGTGCTGCGGGGGGCGTCGTCCGCGGTGGCGGAGTCGGCGGGGGTCGCGGTGTCGATGGTCACGGTCACCTCTCGTTCCAAGGCTCGCCGGAGGCGGCGGGCGCGTCTGCCCACGTCCGGTACCCCGGGGGTCCGCGGCTAGACACGGCGCGCGGGATCGCCGGACGGGGTTGCGCGGGAGGCGGGTGGTGCCGCGCGGTTCCGCAGAAGTTGCGGGAGAGGCGCGCGCTTACCGCAACTTTTGGGGACGTGAGGGGGCGCCTGAGTGGAGGGGCGGGCGCGGTTCCGCAGAAGTTGCGGGGATCGCGCGCGCTTACCGCAACTTGTGGAGAAGCGAGTCGGCTAGCGGGGGAAGCACGGGAGAGGGGACGAGCGGTGACGCGCCTCCGGAGCCGCTCAGGCCGCGCCGAGGCGCGTCACCGCGGAGGCGATGGCGGGGGTGGTCTCGCCGTCCGGCCAGCGGAGGACGACGCCCTCGCCCGGGACGAGGCGGCCGATCGGGGCAGTCGCGGCGTGCGGGGAGCGCATCCGTCCCCGCCCCGCCCGGTCGGCGGTGAGCATCGCGAAGCCGGGGAAGCAGGAGAGCCAGTCGGCGACTCCGGCGGCCGCGGGGCGGGGGATCGCGGAGACGTCGAGCTCGGCGGCGGTGCCGGACGCCTCGGCGAGCATGCCGACGGTGCCGACGAGGCCCGCCATGCTGACGTCCTTCGCGCCGTCGGGAGCGCAGGTGCCGACGCTCGCGGCGAGGGAGCGCAGGACGTCGGGGGAGCGGCCGGAGGTCGAGTCCCACTGGGCTCCCGCGTACCCGGGGCGCCAGGATCCGCTCAGATCGGCCGTCAGGCTCAGCTCGTGACCGAGCGGGGCGGAACCGGGGACCGGGCGGGAGGTCCGGCCCAACCCTGTCACGGACAGCGCGGCGGGGACGCCGAGCTGGGTGTGCCCGCCGAGCAGTGGAACGCCCCAGGCCTCGGACGCCGCGCGGAGGCCGCGCAGGATGCGGGCGGCGGAGCCTGAGTCGCGGGCGCCGACCGCGTCGAGCAGGCCCACGGGATCCGCGCCCATGGCGGTGAGGTCGTTCACGTTCACGAGCACCGAGCACCAGCCCGCCCACTCCGGATCGCGCTCGACCATCGAGGGGACGATCGCGTCGCAGACGGCGATGAGGTCGGAGCCGGGCACGGGGGCGCCGTCGTCGCCGCGGAAGCCGGGGCCGCCGAGCTGACCGGCGAACGCCTCGAGCAGCGGTCCGAGGGAGGCCTTCGCCGATCGGGCGAGGCGGTCGAAGCGGTCGATCGGCCAGCGCATCCGCACGTGCGGCAGGCCCGCGACGTCGGCGGTGCCCAGGCGGTCCCAGCCGAGGCGGCGGAAGAGGACCTCGTTCTGCCGCTGCACGGTCGCCTCGAAGCGGATCACTCCGCGCGACTCCGCCTCGGCGCACGCGGCGCGCACGAGGGCGGCACCCAGCCCGGCCGCTCCGCGGGCGTCGCGGCGGACCACGAGGCGGCTGCCGGTCCACCAGCCGAGGTCCTGCTCGAGCGCGGGCGCGAGGCGCACCCCGCCGACGACCTCGCCGCCGAGGCGGGCGACGAGCACGACGGTGCGGGGATCGTCGTCGAGGGCGTCGCGATCGTCGGAGTCGAAGAGCTGCTGCTCCTCGACGAACACCGCACGGCGCAGGGCGCGATAGGCGCGGGCGTCGGCCGCGTCGGCGACTCCGATCGACGGCAGGGCGGCCGGAGCGGTCCTCCGCACACCCTCGAGGATCGACAGCTCCATCAGGCGCCGGCGGTCTTCAGCACGCCGCACGCGCCGCAGGCGGCGCATCCCGCCTTCTGGCCCGACGACAGCATGCCGGCGGCGATGAGCAGCGCGGCCACCTGCTCGCTGACCGTCTCGAGGAGCGAGCCGGCGGGCGGGAGGACGTGGTCCACCTCCGTCGCGAGCGTGCCCTTCAGGGGGCGGAACGGGACGACGAACGGGTACACGCCCATCTCGATCAGCTCGCCGGCGCTCGCCACGAGCTGGTCCGGGTCCTCGCCGAGGCCGACGAGGAGGTAGGTCGACACCTGGTTGCGGCCGAAGATCCGCACGGCCTCCGCCCACGCCTCCTTGTACTTCTCGGTCGAGACGCGGGCCTTGCCGGGAGTCCAGCGGCGGCGGATGTCGTCGTCCATCGACTCGATGTGGATGCCGATCGAGAGGGCGCCGGCGTCCTTGAGCTCCTGCAGCGCCGCGAGGTCCTCGGGCGGCTCGCACTGCACCTGGATCGGCAGACCGGGCACGGCCTCGAGCACGGCGCGGACGCAGCGGGCGAGGTGGCGGGCGCCGCGGTCGCGGCCCTTGGAGGTGCCGGTCGTCATCACCATCTGGCGGATGCCGTCGAGCCGGGCGGCCGCCTCGGCGACCTCGGCGAGCTGCGCGGGGGTCTTCACCGCGATGGTCGAATCGTTCGTCAGGGATGCCTCGATGGCGCAGAAGCGGCACCGCTCGGCCTCGTCGTAGCGCATGCAGGTCTGCACGACGGTGGTGGCGAGGATGTTGCGGCCGTGCAGCCGCGCGATCTTCTCGTACGAGACGCCGTCGGCGGTCGCGAGGTCGTAGAAGCGCGGGCGCTTCACCGGCTCGACGTCCAGGCCGATGTCGGCGCCGTCGAGCAGCAGGCGTCCGTTGGTGACGGAGTAGGGGCTGCGCGGATTCACGGGGATCGCGGCGCCGAGGCCGCCGAGCACGACGTGGCCGTCGTCGCTCGGGCCGGCTCCGGCCTCGCGGTGCACGGGGGCGTCGACCCGGATGCCCTGCAGGGCGATGTCGACGCGGGTGCGCAGCGGAGTCGCTCCGCAGGACGCGTCGGCGGAGTCGGACGGGACGGAGTGCGAGGCGGTGCGCAGGCGGGGCATCTGCAGATCGGTCATGGGGCTCCTCGGTGCATCGAGTCGAGCGGTGCGCGGCGCGGACGTCCGTCGCCGTGACCACCCATTAGAGGCGCCGGGTGTTTCCGAACGATGACATCGGGAACGCGATCGTGTTACATCGGCGACGGCTGTCGTGTAACGCAGGCTTCTTCCGCTCGAAACCACACGGAAACAGGAGCGGCCTTGACTGATCGGTACCGGGAGGCGTCCTCGACGACCCGGCCCCGTCGCTCCGCTCGTCCGGATCCGCCCCGAGCGACACCCGCATCACAGCACGACCGCATCACCGGCTCTCCTGTCCCGCACCATCGCACCGCGCTGAGGCGCAGTCGTCCCCCACTCGCACCGTGCTCAGGCGCGGTCGTCCCCCTCGCACCTGCGCCCCTCGGCGCAGTCCCTCGACGAACCCCGGAGGTTCCCGTGTCCGACATCGAAGACCAGATCACCGCCAACATCGAGAAGTCCCGCTCCGAGATCGCGCACCCGTCGCTCCCGAACGGCAGCAACCTCTACGGCTCCACCAAGGTGTTCCCCGACTACCAGGCCGAGCCCGGCCAGTCGTACTTCACGCTCGTGCACGGCATCGCCCACGAATCCTCCGTCAGCTTCGTCGCGATCCTGCAGGCGACCCGCGCCGCCCGGAAGGGCTTCGAGTCGGCCGTGTACTTCTACGGTCCCGGCACGATCAACGCGATGGCGACCCGCGGCTTCCCCACGGTCGGCGACTCCGGCTTCCCGGGCGAGCAGAACATCAACAACGCGCTGAAGACGTTCATCGAGGAGGGGAACCGCGTCTTCGTCTGCCGCTTCGGCATGGCGCTGCACGGCCTCCGCGAGGAGGACCTGATCGAGGGCACGATCCCGTGCCACCCGCTCGACGTGCAGGACGCCCTCATCCACTACGCCCGCAAGGGCGCCATCATCAACTCGACCTACAACCTCTAGGCGCCCGCGATGACCGTCGTCGGATCCGTCGCGGCCAACTTCACCCGCGACCTCGATCAGAACTACGCGCTCATCCGGGCGCTCGTCGACGAGGCGAGGGAGAAGCGCGTCGAGTTCCTCGCGCTGCCCGAGGCCGCGATCGGCGGCTACCTCTCCTCGCTCGGCAACCACGGCGACACGATCCGCACCACCACGCGCTCGATGCCGCCGGCGATCTCGCTCGACGGCCCGGAGCTGCGGCGGGTGCAGGAGATCGCGGGCGACCTGCTCGTCGCGATCGGCTTCTGCGAGCTCGACGAGGACGGCGAGACGCGGTACAACGCGGCGGCCTTACTGGACGGCGGGCAGATCTACGGCAGCTACCGCAAGGTGCACCAGCCGCTGGGCGAGCACATGTCGTACTCGCCGGGCCCCGGCTACGCGGTGCACGAGACTCCGGTCGGCCGCGTCGGCCTGCAGATCTGCTACGACAAGGCGTTCCCGGAGGCGGCGCGCTCGATGGCGCTCGACGGCGCCGAGATCATCGCCTCGCTCTCGGCGTGGCCGGCCGCGCGAACGGCGACCGCCGAGAACCTCCAGGAGGACCGCTGGACCTACCGGTTCAACCAGTTCGACATCGCCCGGGCGCTCGACAACCAGGTCTTCTGGATGGCGTCGAACCAGTCGGGCACGTTCGGATCGCTGCGCTATGTCGGCAACGCGAAGGTCGTGGATCCGGGCGGGAACATCCTGGCGACGACACTGCTCGGCTCGGGCATGGCCGTCGCCGAGATCGACGTGCAGGGCACCTTCGAGGCGATGCGCGGCGGCATGTTCCACCTGCGCGACCGCCGCCCCGACGCGTACGACATCGACCGGGTCTGGAGCGGAGGGCTCGTCCATGCCTGAGATGACCTTCCGGGTCCGCTGGCCCGACGGCGTCGAGGAGCGCTGCTACTCGCCGAGCCTGGTGATGCACGACTTCCTCGCCGCGGGCGAGAGCTACCCGCTCGAGGACTTCGTCGACCGTTCGAGCGAGGCCCTGCGCATCGCGAGCGACCGCGTCCGCGCGAAGTTCGGCTTCGCCTGCACTTCCGCGATGCAGCAGGAGGCGGACATCGTCGCCGCGGCCGCCCGCTTCGACGGCGGACGCGTCCGCGTGCTGGCCATGGATCCGCCGGCGGTGCCCTCGTGACGGCGCTCGAGAACGGCCGGCACGTCGAGGTCGCGGTGATCGGAGCGGGCCAGGCCGGCCTCTCGATCAGCCGGCACCTCACCGACGACGGGATCGACCACCTGGTGATCGAGCGCGACACGATCGCGCACGACTGGCTCGACCGGCGGTGGAGCAACTTCACGCTGGTCACCCCGAACTGGCAGTGCCGTCTGCCCGGCTACCCGTACGACGGCGACGACCCCGACGGGTTCATGACGCGCGACGAGGTCCACGCGTGGGTCCGCCGCTACGCCGCGTCGTTCGACGCCCCGGTGGCCGAGGGCACCGAGGTGCTGCGGATGCGCGAGCGCGAGGGCGGCGGGTTCGAGGTCGTCACCTCGCGCGGCACGATCACGGCCGACCGCGTCGTCGTGGCCACCGGCGGCTACCACCGTCCGGTGCTGCCGGCGGTGGCGCAGCGGATCCCCGACTCCGTCGCGCAGCTGCACTCGGCCGACTACCGCTCGGCGGCCGACCTGCCCGAGGGCGGCGTGCTCGTCGTCGGCTCCGGTCAGTCGGGCGCGCAGATCGCGGAGGACCTGTTCCTCGAGGGCCGCGAGGTGCACCTGGCGCTGGGCACGGCTCCGCGGGTCGCCCGCTTCTACCGCGGGCGCGACTGCGTCGCCTGGCTCGCGGACATGGGTGTCTACGACGTGCCCGTGCACGCGCAGGTCGGCGGCCTCTCGAAGCGGGAGTCGACGAACCACTACGTGACCGGGCGCGACGGCGGCCGCGACATCGACCTCCGGGCCTTCGCGCGCGACGGCATGCGCCTCTACGGCCGGCTGCAGAAGGTCGACGGCGGGGTGCTGCGCTTCGCGCCGACGGCGGAGGCGTCGCTGGACTACGCGGACTCGGTGGCGGAGTCGATCAAGAACGACATCGACGCCTACATCGAGCGCTCCGGAGTGGCGGCGCCGACCGAGGCGCGGTACGTCCCCGTCTGGCGGCCGGAGCGCGAGATCGAGGAGCTCGACCTCGCGGCGAGGGGCATCACGAGTGTGATCTGGGCGGTCGGCTTCCGCTCCGACTACTCCTGGGTGCAGGTCGGCGTCTTCGACGGAGCGGGGCACCCGACGCACCGCCGGGGCGCCACCGCCGTGCCGGGGCTCTTCTTCCTGGGCCTGCCGTGGCTGCACACCTGGGGCTCCGGACGCTTCGAGGCCATCGCGCGCGACGCGGGCCACGTCGCGGAGCAGCTGCGCTCCGGTCGCCGACTGGACCGGCTCGAGAGCACCGCGGTACGGTGACGCCCACCGGTCGCGGGGCCGGTCGCCGGGAAGAGGACCATGACGACGATCACCATGGCCGCCGTCGCGGCGCACTTCGGCCGCGACCTCGAGCGGACCCTCGTGAAGCTGCCCGGGATGATCGCCAGCGCCCGCGAGCGCGGGATCGACCTGCTCGTGCTCCCCGACGCCACGCTCGGCGGCTACCTCCTCGACCTGCACCACCCGGGTCCCGACGATCTGCCGGAGGCGGTCGAGGTGGACGGACCGGAGGTGGCGGCGGTCGCCGAGATGGCCGGGGACATGACCGTCTGCTTCGGCATCGCCGAGCGGGCCCTCGAGGGCGGGGAGGCTCGGCGCTACAACTCCGCCGTCTGCGTGCAGGGCGGTGAGGTCATCGGCACGCACCGGAAGGTCCACCTGCCGCTGGGGGAGTCGCAGGTGTACGCGCCGGGCGACCGCTTCGGCGCCTTCGACAGCCCGGTCGGGCGGATCGGCATGATGATCGACTTCGACAAGACGTTCCCGGAGTCGGCGCGCTCGCTCGCGCTGGACGGGGCCGAGATCCTCTGCTGCCTCAGCGCGTGGCCGGCCAGCGTGACCGACCGCTCCGACCGCATCCGCAACGACCGCCAGGCGCACCTGTTCGACCTCTACGACTGCGCGCGGGCGGCCGAGAACCAGGTGTACCTCGTGTCCTCGAACCAGACCGGGGTGCTGGGCGGGCTGCGCTTCCTCGGGCAGGCCAAGGTCGTCGATCCGGCGGGCGAGATCGTGGCGAAGACCTGGGCGAAGGGCGGTCTCGCGACCGCGACGGACGACGTCGCCGCCTCCGTCGCCCGCGCTCGCCGCAGCATGGACCACCTCCGCGATCGGGCGGAGCACAGCTACCACCCCGGCGTGCGGCTCGCGGCCGACGAGGGCTGACGGCGTGCGGATCGCGCTGCTGACGTACTCGACCCGGCCGCGCGGGGGAGTCGTGCACACCCTCGCCCTCGCGGAGGCGCTCGCCGCCCGCGGTCACGAGGTGACGGTGTGGACGCTCGGGCGCGGGGGCGACGAGGCGTTCTTCCGGCCGGTCGCGCCGGCGGTGCGGGTGCGGGTCGTGCCGTTCGCGGCGCGCGACGACGAGAGCGTCGGCGACCGCATCGTCCGCTCGCTCGCCGCGATGGCCGCGGCGCTCGGAGGCGAGGCCGACGTCGTGCACGCGCAGGACTGCATCTCGGCGAATGCGGCGCTGGACGCCGGATTCGCGGGGCCGGGCGGACTGCTGCGCACGGTGCACCACCTGGACGAGTTCACGACTCCGGCGCTCGTCGCGTGCCACGAGCGCGCCCTGGTCGCCCCGGCGGCGCTCGTCTGCGTGTCGCAGGCGGTGGCCGACGACGTGACGGCGGGATGGGGACGGCGGGCGGAGGTGATCCCGAACGGGGTGGACGCGGCGCGGTTCGCGGCGGCGGCCGGGAGCGACGCGGCGCTGGAGTGGCGCGCCCGGCTCGGCCCGTACGTGCTCGCCCTCGGCGGCATCGAGCCGCGGAAGGGCAGCATCGACCTGCTCGAGGCGCACGCCCGCCTCGCTCCGGGCACCGCGCTCGTCTTCGGCGGAGGCGAGACGCTCTTCGACTACCGGCCGTACCGCGAGGAGTTCGAGCGCCGGGCCCGCGAGCTCGGGGTGTCGCCCGTCGTGCTGGGCACTCTGGCAGAGGAGGAGGTCGCTCCGCTCGTCGCCGGTGCGACGGTGCTCGGCTTCGTGTCGACCAAGGAGGGCTTCGGTCTCGCGGCGATGGAGGCGCTCGCCGCCGGGGTGGCCGTCGTCGCCCGCGATCTGCCGGTGCTGCGGGAGGTGTTCGGCGACACGGTGGCGTACGGGGCGGACGTCGAGGGGATCCGGGCGGCGCTCGCGGCGGCCCTCGACGGGTCGGCGCCGCGCGACGGCCGGGCGCTCGCGTTCTCGCACGACTGGCGCGACGTCGCGGCCCGGCACGAGGACCTCTACCGTCGGCACCTCGCGAGCTGATGCGCCGCTCCTTCTCGCGCTGCGTGACGGCGCTCGCCGAGGCGGATCCGGAGCGGATCGTGGTGATCGCGGACGACCGCACCCTCACGGCGGGCGAGCTCGAGGCCGACAGCACGCGGCTCGCCCGGGCGTACCTGGCGCTCGGAGTGACGCACGACTCGCTCGTCGCGGTGTCGCTGCCGAACACGGCCGAGTTCGTCGTGGTCTGCGCGGCGATCTGGAAGGCGGGAGCGACTCCGCTGCCGCTGTCGAGGGACCTCTCGCCGAGCGAGCGGGCGGAGATCGCCGAGCTCGCGCGGCCGGCGCTGGCCGTCGGCTTCGCGCTGGACGGGGTGCCGTCGGTGCCGGCCGGGCACGTGCCGGACCCCGCGCTGCCGGACGCGCCGCTGCCGGACGCCGCCGCCTCGTCGTGGAAGGCGCCCGCCTCCTCCGGCAGCACCGGCCGCCCGAAGATCGTGCTCGCCGCCGCGCCCGCCGTCATGGATCCGACTCAGCCGGTCGCCGCGTTCCTGCCGCGGGAGGGGGTGCAGCTGGTCGCGGGGCCGCTCACCCACTCGGCGACCTTCACCTACGCGTTCCGCGGGCTGCTGACGGGACAGCGGCTCGTGATCCTGCCCCGGTTCGACGAGCGGCGGGTGCTCGCGGCGATCCAGGAGCACCGGGTGACCTGGGCGCTGCTGGTGCCCACGACCATCCACCGGCTGCTGCGCTGGCCGGGGCATCGCGACGTCGACGTGTCCTCGCTCGAGACGGTGCTGCACCTGGGCTCGCCGTGCCCGCCCGCTGACAAGCGCGGGCTGATCGAGTGGGTCGGGGCGCGGACGGTGGTCGAGGTGTACGCGGGGAGCGAGTCGAACGGGCTCACGATGATCCGCGGCGACGAGTGGCTCGAGCGGCCGGGCAGCGTCGGCCGGCCGATCGGAGGGACGGAGGTGCGGATCCTCGACGCGGACGGGGCTCCGGTGCCGGTCGGGCGGCCGGGCACGATCTGGATGCGGCGCGGCGCGGATCCGGCGTACCGCTACCTCGGCGGGGAGTCGCGCCGGACCGGGGACGGCTGGGACACGCTCGGCGACCTCGGCTCGCTCGACGCGGGCGGCTGGCTGACCGTGCTCGACCGCGTCGACGACCTCGTGCTGCGCGGCGGGGTGAGCATCCACCCGGCCGAGATCGAGCGGGTGCTGGAGGAGCATCCGGACGTGCGCGGGGCCGTCGCGTTCGGCGTGCCCGACGAGGACCTGGGGCAGGCGATCGAGGCGGTGGTCGACATCGACCGGGCAGACGTGGGGGCGGAGGAGCTGCTCGCGTTCGCGCGGCAGCGGCTCGGGCGGGCGCGCACGCCGCGGGCCCTGCGGCTGCAGCGGGAGCCGCTGCGCAGCGATGCGGGGAAGGTGAACCGGCGGCGGCTGCGCGAGGGGTGAGCGGGGCGCCGGTTCCGCAGGAGTTGCGGTATCCGCTGGCACTTCCCGCAACTTGTGGAGAGCCGAGGGGAGGCGTGAGGCGGTTGATGTTCGGGTCGTGCGTGCGTACTGGTTCCGCAGTATTTGCGGGAACCGCTCGCGTTTACCGCAATTGTGGAGGAGGAGAAGGAAGGGGGCGCGCTCAGTCGCGCGGGCAGTGCAGCTGGGTGCGCTCGCCGGAGCGGTCGATCGAGTGCTGCGCCATCGGTCGGCCGCAGAGCGGGCAGGCGGGGTCCGCGGGGGCGACGTAGGGCTCCTCCGGGCGGCCGATGCCGACGTGGGCCGGGCCGGTGAAGGAGTAGATCGCGCGGTTGATCCGGTTGTAGAGGCCCGGCTTGCCGTCGAAGGGATTCATCGGGTTCGGCGTGCGGTTCGAGGTGCCGTCGTTCTTCCTTCGTGCCATAAAGGTTAGTATACGAAGGATTACGGCGAGCGGCGAGGGAACACGGGGTTCTGCTGTCGATCGCCCGGCCGCCCGCTGGCAGACTCGAGTGATGAGTGCGGCACTGCCGACGGTGTCCGGCTTCGAGCACGCGAGCCGTCGGGTCGACGAGGCGGTCGCCTTCTACTCGAACGGCTACCACGGCACGCGGTTCCGGGCGGAGCCGCTGCCCGACTCCTTCTTCTTCCGCTACACCGCGCTGGGCGACGAGCAGGTCAGCGTCCGCACCTCCACCTTCCGCGGCTCCATCCGCGGAGAGATCGCCCCGCAGGGGGAGTACGTCGTCTCGTGGCTCCAGGCGGGCCGTGGAGTGATGGACGTCGGCCGAGACGAGACGCCGCTGACGCGCGCACGCCCGGCCGTGTTCCCCACCGGACGCCCGTTCGAGTTCGACTTCGGCGAGTACGACCAGAGCCTCGTGCACGTGGACGGCGGGTTCCTCGAGGGAGTCGCCGCGGAGTCGACGGGCGCCGATCCGGCCCCGCTGGTCTTCGACCACCGCGTGGTGCCCCGACCCGCCGATGTCGACGCCTGGTGGGATGCGGTGCGCGACCTGTCCGGGCTGCTCGCCTCTCGCGCGTCGGCACTGCAGCTGGCCGAGGCCGACCGCGGAGTCGCGCTGCGGCTCCTCGCTGCGTTCCCGCACCGCCCGGTCGCCGTCCCCGCCGACGTGCTCCGGCCGCGCAACGCCCACCTCCTCCGAGCGGCCGAGTTCGTGCACGCCTTCGCCTCATCGCCGATCTCGCTCAGCGACATCGCGGACTCGGCGGCGCTCACCCCGCGCGCGCTGCAGCTCGCGTTCCGGCGGCACTTCGGCCGGACCCCGCTCGGCTACCTCCGCGACGTCCGGCTCGACCGGGCCCGCGACGAGCTGCGGCACGCGGATCCGGACACGACGACGATCGCCGCGGTCTCGGCGCGCTGGGGGTTCCTCAACCCGGGCCGGTTCGCCGGCGCGTACCTGCAGCGGTTCGGGGAGTATCCGCTCGAGACGCTGCGCCGAGGGCGCTGAAGCGGGTACACGGCGCTGAGGCGGCTCAGGGCCCGCCGAGCCAGTGGTCGATGCGGTGGTGATCCGGCGTGAAGCCGTGGTCGACGCCCCAGAGCACGGCCTGCGTGCGACTCGTCGCTCCGATCTTCCCGTAGACGCTGCGGATGTAGGACTTCACCGTGTTGGGGCTGAGGTAGGTGAGCGCCGCGACGTCGGCGTTGCTCTTGCCCTGCGTGATGAGCGCGAGGATCTCGGACTCGCGGTCGGTGATGCCCTCGTGCCGGCCCGGCCAGTCGAGCCCGGGCGCGGCTCCGGCCCGCTGCGGCGGATCGCTGACGACGACCTCGCCCGCCGCGACGCGCTCGAGGGCGGCGACGAGGTCGCGCGCGGGCAGCGTCTTGGAGAGGTAGCCGTGCACGCCCTGCTCGAGCGCATCGGCGACGAGGGTCGGCGCGAAGTTCCAGGTGTAGACGACGACGTGGCGGGCGCGCGGGTTCTTCACGAGGCCCGCGATCTCGTCGTGGTCCGACTCCGGCTGCGCGAACGAGTCGTAGAGCACGACATCGATCGTGTCGGACAGTGTCGCGTTGGCGTCGATCTCGGCGACCAGCACGCGGTGGCGGTAGTGGTCGAACATGTGCGCGAGGCCGGTGAGGACCACGTCGTAGTCGTCGACCAGCGCGACGGTGAGGGGCGCGGTCCGGGACATGGGTCGGACGCTACCGCACCCCGGCGAGGCGCGACCACACCCCCAGGGGTGTACCGCCGCCTCCCTGCGGGTGGAACCGTTGCCTCAGGCCCCGCACCAGCAGGGCTGACACGCGGACCCGGTCCGCCCAACGGAAGGTGACCATCGTGATCGGTCTCATCATCAGCATCGTCGTCGTCGGTCTCATCGCCGGAGCGCTGGCGCGGCTCCTCGTCCCCGGACGGCAGAGCATCAGCATCCTCATGACCATCGTGCTCGGCATCGTCGGCTCGTTCGTCGGCGGGTTCCTCGGCTTCCTGATCTTCGGGCAGGACGCCGGCGACGGATTCCTGCAGCCGGCCGGCATCATCGGCTCGGTCATCGGCGCGATCATCGTGCTGCTCGTCTACACCCGCTTCGCCGGCCGCTCGGGCGCGCGCCGCTGACCCCGCGGGGTCGACTCCGGTCGCGGGCGTTTCGGATCGGGCCGTCCGGGGAAGGGGAGGAGTGCACCTTCCCCGGATCCGGCCCGCCGGCTCCGCACCACCGAGAGGAACACCCCGTGGTCGCCATCGCCCCCTTCCGAGAGCGTTTCGACGGAGTCGAGAGGATCGCCGTGCTCCGCGGCGGCGGCCTCGGCGACCTGCTGTTCGCGCTGCCGGCCGTGGACGCGCTGGCCGCCTCCTATCCGGGGGCCGAGATCACCCTGCTCGGTACCCCCGCCCACCGCGTCCTGCTCGAGGGCGGAGTGTCGCCCGTCGCCGACGTGGAGGTGCTGCCCGTGGCGCAGGGCGTCCGCGACGGCCAGGGCGAGGACCCGCGGGTCGTCGAGGACTTCACCGCCCGGATGCGCGCGCGCTCCTTCGACCTCGCCGTGCAGCTGCACGGCGGCGGGCGCTACTCCAACCCGTTCCTGCAGCGATTGGGCGCGCGCCACACCGTCGGCTGCCGCACGCCCGACGCGGCCGAGCTCGAGCGCACGATCCCCTACGTCTACTACCAGCACGAGATGCTGCGCGCGCTGGAGGTCGTCGGTCTCGCCGGGGCGCCGGCGGTCCGGCTGGAGCCGGAGCTGCGCGTCGACGTCGAGCGCCGCGACCGGCTCGCGGCGACGCTGGGCGGAGGCGGTCCGCTCGTGCTGATCCACCCGGGGGCGACGGATCCGCGCCGCCGCTGGCCCTCCGAGTCGTTCGCCGCGGTGGCCCGGGCCCTGCTCGAGGACGGAGCGCGCGTGCTCGTCGTCGGCGACGACTCCGACGTGCCCGCCGCCGACGCGATCGTCGCGGGGGCGCCCGGCGCCGAGTCGTGGGCGGGACGCGTGGAGCTGCGCGACCTCGCTCCGCTGCTCTCGCTCGCCGACCTCGTGCTCGGCAACGACAGCGGCCCCCGCCACCTCGCCGCGGCGGTCGGCGCCCCCACCGTCGGCGTCTTCTGGGTGGGCAACGCGATCAACGCGGCTCCGCTCGGTCGGCAGCGCCACCGTGTGCAGCTGAGCTGGACCACGGCGTGCCCGGTCTGCGGTCGCGACTCCACGCAGGTCGGCTGGACGGCTCCGCGCTGCGAGCACGACCCGTCGTTCGTCTCGGACGTGCGGATCGAGGCCGTCCTGGAGGACGTGCGCGAGGTGCTCGCCTCCACCCGCTGAGACGCGAGATGCCACTCCGGTACGCCCACGACGGCGTGTCGCGTACCGGAGTGGCATCTCGCGGAGGGGATCCCTAGGGGATCAGGCTCACGGCCAGGACGGCTCCTCCTCGTGCGTGATGACGAGCTCGCGCACCTCGCAGCCCTGCGGCTGGCCGAGGACGAACATGACGGCGTTCGCCACGTTCTCGGGCTCGTTGAGCAGGGCGTCGGGGCCCGGCTTGTACTGCGCGTCGCGGTCGTCGAAGAAGCGCGTCTTCATGCCCGAGGGGATGAGCGTCGTGACGCCGATCTCGCCCTTGGTCTCGGCCGCGAGGGCACGGGTGAAGCCGAGCACGCCGAACTTCGACGCGCAGTAGGCGGTCGCGTCCGAGACGGCCTTGATCGCGAGCGACGAGGCGACGGTGACCACGCGGCCGTGGGTCTCGGTCAGGAACGGCAGCGCCGCCCGGACCACCGCGGCGGTGCCCAGGAGATTGACCGAGATGACGCGCTCCCACTCCTCCGGGTCGACGTCGACGAGGCGGCCGCAGCGGTCGATCCCGGCGGCGGTGACGACGGCGTCGAGTCCGCCGTGCTCGCGGGCGATGTCGACGACGGCCTTCTCGGCCTCGCGGGTCTTCGCGACGTCCACCTGGTAGGCGGCGACGCCCTCGGCCACGCTCGAGACGTCGCGGTCGAGCACGATCGGCGTGCCGCCCGCGGCGGTGACGGCGGCCGCGACGGCGGCGCCGAGTCCGGAGGCTCCTCCGGTGATCAGGACGCGGCCGATGGGGGTGGGGGTGAGACTCATGATGTCCTTCTGGGTGACGGTGCGACGGCGAGCGGGTGGCCGGCCGCCGCGGGGCGGGAAGAGGAAGTTCAGCCGACGCGGGCGAGCGCCGCGGCGAGGTGGGTGGTCGAGCGGCCCGGGTGGTACGGCACGGTGAGCACGCGCCCGCCCCACTCGGCGACGGTCGCGGTCTCGGGGAGGGACTCGGCGGAGTAGTCGCCGCCCTTCACCCAGACGTCCGGACGGATGCGGCGCAGCGCCTCGTCGGGGGTGTCCTCGCCGAAGACGAGCACCGCGTCGACGCACTCGAGCGCGAGCAGCAGATCGACCCGGTCGTCCTCGGGGATGATCGGCCTCGACGCGCCCTTGAGGCGGCGCACCGAGTCGTCGGAGTTGAGGCAGACGATCAGGCAGTCGCCCAGCGCCCGGGCCGCCGAGAGCGTGCGGGCGTGTCCCGCGTGCAGCAGGTCGAAGCAGCCGCCGGTCGCGACGACCGTGCCTCCGGAGCCGCGGACGGCTTCGGCGACGCGCAGAGCGTCGACGCCGGCGCCGTGCAGGACCGCCGTGTCGGCGGGGGCCGAGAGCGAGGCGACCCCGCCCGCGAGGAGGTACGCACCGGCGTCCGAGACTGCCGCGTTCACCGCCTCCGAGGCGGTCGCGCCCGAGGCGAGGGCCACCGCGGCCGACGCGGCGAAGCGGTCGCCCGCTCCGCACGGGTCGGTCGGCGGCACGGAGGCGGCGGGCACGACGACGGGCACGCCGGCGCCGCGCGAGCGCACCAGGGCGCCGCTGCCGCCCATGGTGACGGCGACGGCGGCGCAGCCCCAGCGCTCGAGCAGCGTGGTCGCGGCGGTCTCGGCGAGCGTGACTCCGCGGCCGGTCGCCTGCGAGAACGCGGTCGCCTCGGCGAGGTTCGGAGTCGCGAGCGCGGTGCCGGCGACGGGCGCGGTGCCGCGGGGGTGCGGATCCCAGACGAGCGGCACGGTGAGGGCGTCGAGCGCCGCGCGCAGCGACCCGTCCTCGGTGAGGCGGCGGCCGTAGTCGGCGACGACGACGGCGTCGACGTCCTGCAGCGCCGCCAGCATGCCGTCGGTGACGACCGGGACCGGCGGGCGCTCGCAGCCGCGGTCGAAGCGCACGACGGCCTGCCCCGAGGCGGCGACGCGGGTCTTCACCGGAGTCGGTGCTCCCGACGGGCCGGCGACCACGCGGATCCCGTCGAGCGCCGCGCGCAGCTCCGCCACGTCGGCGTCGGAGTCGTCGGCCAGCGCCGTCACGAGGGTGACGTCGTGCCCGTCGCGGGCGAGCATCCGCGCCACGAGCCCGGCCCCGCCGGCGCGCACGCCGCGGGTCGAGACGTCGACGACGGGCACCGGCGCATCGGGGCTCAGCCGCTCGGCGGGCCCCGAGAGGTCGACGTCGAGCATCACGTCGCCGACGACGGCGATCCGCAGGCGCGGGCTCACGCGGCGGCTCCCACGCGGGCGCGGATGCGGTGCTCGAAGGCCCGGCAGAGCGCGTGCACGAGCACGAGCTGCGCCTCCTGCACGTTCGAGCCGTGGCCCTCCAGGGCGATCGCCTCGTCGCACGCGTCGGTCAGCGGGTTGGGTCCGTCACCGGTGAGCGCCCAGGTGCGGGCTCCCGCGGCGCGGGCCGCCTCGGCCGCGTGCAGCAGGTTGGCGCTGCGCCCGCTGGTCGAGAGCAGCACGACGACGTCGCCGGTGCGCGCGTGGGCGGTGACCTGGCGGGCGAAGACGTGGTCGAAGCCGTAGTCGTTGCCGATCGCGGTGAGGCTGGACGTCTCGGCGTGCAGCGAGATCGCCGAGAACGGCACGCGGTCGCCGTCGAAGCGGCCGACCAGCTCGGCCGTCAGGTGCTGCGCCTCGGCCGCCGAGCCGCCGTTGCCGGCCGCGAGCAGCCGGGCGCCCGAGTGCAGGCGGTCGGCGAGCTCGACGCCCCAGGCGACGATCCGCTCGGAGTGGCGCTCCAGCTGCGCGACGACGTCGAGCGAGCGGGAGATGTGGTCGTCGACGATCCGCCGGGCGGCGTCCGTCGGGGTGTCCAGCACGGTGTCGATGCTCATCGTCGGGGGGCCGCCTTCCGGGTCTTCGAGGAGTGGGAGCTGCGGGGAGCGCCGGTCAGGACGGCGTCCCCGTCGCCGAGTCCGGCGAGGGTGGTGAGGTACGCGCGCTCCGTGTCCGCGGCGACGCGGTCCCAGGAGTAGCGCGACTCGACGCGCTCGCGACCCGCGGCTCCGTAGGCGCGGGCGCGCTCGGGGTCGGCGATCAGAGCGGCGAGGGCGGCGGCGAGGGCCGCCGGGTCGCGGGGCTGCACGTGCACGCCGGTGACGTCCTCGACGACGGTGTCGATGAGCCCGCCGACCGAGGACGCGACGACCGGCCGGCCGCACGCCATCGCCTCCAGCGGCACGATGCCGAACGGCTCGTACCACGGGGCGCAGACGACGATGTCGGCCGAGCGGAGCATCGCGGGCATCTCGGTCTGCGAGAGCTGGCCCACGAGGTGGACGCGGTCCGCGACTCCGAGGCCCTCGGCGACGCCGTGCAGGCGCTGGTACTCGGGATCGGCCGCGAGGGCGTC
>NZ_LMNR01000002.1:102646-117259 GCF_001423045.1 Rathayibacter sp. Leaf296 | reverse complement strand
CCCGCCCCGCCGACGATGACGAGCTCGGCGTCGTGGCCGTCGTCGACCAGGCGGGCGAGCGCCTCGATCGCGTGGCCCATGCCCTTGCGGGGCACGAGGCGCCCGATGCTCATCAGCCGGATCGGACGGGTCTTCTCGGCCACGGGTCCGTCGGGGGAGAAGCGCTCCAGGTCCACTCCGCAGGGCACGACCGAGATGCTGCTCGTCGGCACGCCGAGGCCCTTGAGCTCGAACGCCTCGTCGGAGCAGGTCGCGACGATGCCGTCGGCGCGCTGGCCGACTCCGGGCTCGAGCCAGGCGCGCTCCTCGGGGCTCGTGTCGAGCGCGCCCTGCTGGCGGCGCTTGACCACTCCGAGCGCGTGGAAGGTGTGGAACACGGGCACGCGGCGGCCCGTCGCGCGCTCCACCCGCTCGGAGGCGTCGAGCGCGGCGACCCCGGACATCCAGAAGTGGCTGTGCACGAGGTCGGGGCGGGAGTCGAGCCAGTCGTTCGCGAGGTCGACGGCGAAGTCGCCCATGTAGGGGAGCAGCTCGTCCTTCGACACCTTCGCGGCCGGGCCGGCGTCGATGTGCACGACCTCGACTCCGGAGGTGAACGGGACGCGGCGGGGGAGGGAGGGGTCGTCGCGCCGGGTGTAGACGGTGACGCGGTGGCCGCGGCGGGCGAGCGCGTCGGCGAGGGCCGCGACGTGCACGTTCTGGCCGCCGGCGTCGACGCCTCCGAGCGTCGCCAGCGGGCTGGCGTGCTCCGAGACCATCGCGATCGCGAGAGGTCGGGTGGTGGTCGTGTGCATCATCGGGTGCTCCCTCCTCGGGTCCCTGCGGCGGTGAGGGTCCGGCCGGTGCGGCGCGGACGATCGGAGAGGACCTCGTCCCAGTCCCGGTGGAACCGGGCGAGGCCGTAGCGCTCGAGGACGCTCTCGCGGGCGATCGCCCCGGCGGCGGCGGCGCGCTCCGGATCCGCGAGCAGCTCGCGAGCGGCGGCGACGAGCTCGTCGAGGTCGTTCGAGACGACTCCCGCACCCGGAGGCACTGCCCGGCCCGCCTCGGTCGTCTCGAGCGCGATCACCGGCATGCCCAGGTGCATCGCCTCGAGCAGCGCGAGGCCGAGCGAGGTCCAGCGGAACGGGTGGAGGTAGACGCGGCGGCGGGCGAGCTGCGCGTGCATCTCGCTCGTCCGCACGTCGCCGAGGACGGCGAGCCGCCCCGCCGGGAACCCGGGGAGCTCGGCGAGGCCCTCGGTCTTCATCCCGAACACGTCGAGCGGCGCGACCTCGGCGAAGCGGGGCAGCAGGTCGGTGCCGGTGACGCGGTTGCGCCGCACCGGCTCGTTGATCACGACTCCGAAGTGCGCCAGTTCACCCGTGTAGAGGGGGCCGGGGTCGTGGATCCCGTGCTCGATCACCGTCGTCGGCGTCGATCCGGTGTCCCACATCAGCGCGTTGAAGTGCGTGACGTGCACCAGGAGGAGGTCGTCGCGGTCGGCCAGCGGGTGCCGGCTGGTCGGGGCGTCGCCGCGCGGGGTGTTGTGCTCGACGTAGACGGCGGGCACGTCGTGGCCGAGGCGCCGGCCCAGCAGGCGCTCCGCCTCCGCGAGCTCCTCCGGACGCTGCAGGAGCACGACGTCGACGTCGGCGTCGCGCAGGTCCTCGGGGGCGATCTCGATCGCATTGGGCCAGTCGCGGCCGCCGGTGCCCAGGCCCCAACCGTCGCGGGCGTCCGTCGTGGGGAGCAGGTACTCGTGGTCGCCGCGGACGAACGCGTCCGCCCAGCCGCCGTGCACGTGCCAGAGGAGGATCCTCATGCCATCGCCTCCGTCGTGGTCGTGGTGGAGCGCCCGAGGGCGCGGAGTCGCAGGACGGCGGCGACCGCCTCCTCGGCGCTCACCCCCGCCAGACAGGGATGGCCGGGCACCGGGCAGACCCGGGCGCGGGAGCCGGCGCACGCGGCGCCCTGATCGCCCAGCAGCTCCACGGGTACGCCGTAGGGCGCCCAGCGGATCGCGGGGACGACGGGGGAGAAGAGGCTGACGACCGGAGTGCCGACGGCCGCGGCGAGGTGCGCCGGACCGGTGTTGCCGCTGACGACGACCTCGGCGCGGGCGAGTACCTCGGCGGCACCGGCGAAGTCGGTCGCGCCGCCCAGGTCGATGCCGCGGGTGCCCGCGACCTCGGCCGTGAGCGCGCGCTCGCCGGGGCCGCCCGTGACCGCGACGGCGAAGCCCTCGTCGGCGAGCAGCTCGACGGCGCGGGCCGCGTTCGCCGCGGGCCAGGCGCGCGCCGGCACCGCCGCTCCGGGGTGCACGACGACGTAGGGGCCGATTCCCTCGAGCGCAGCGGGTAGCACGCCCTCGCGGCGGACGCGCAGGCGTCCGTCGTCGCCCTCGGGCAGCGCGAAGCCGGCCGCGGCGGCGAGGGCGAGCGCCCGCTCCGGTTCCGGCTGGTCCTCCTCGAGGGTCTCGCCCGGCACCAGCCGCACATCGAGCAGGGCGCCGGCGAAGTCGACGGAGGCGCCGCTGATCCGCGCGACGCCCGCGAGGCGGAGCAGGAGCGCGAGCGGCAGCGGCGACTGGTGGAAGGAGGTCAGGATCACGGCCTCGTCCGGGGCGAACTCCTCGACGATCGCGCGCAGCTCCGTGACGAGCGCGGCGTCGACCGGTCGCGAGGCATCGCCGATCCACGGGCACCACCAGGTGCGGACGCTCGTCGGCCCGGGCAGCAGTGCGGCGGCGGGCGCACCCTGGGGCCCCGCGAGCAGCAGCACCTCCGCGTCCGCGGCGATCGCGCGGACGGCGGGGCCGCAGAGGAGCACGTCGCCCGCGCTGTCGAGGCGGGCGACGAGGACGCGGCGGGTCATGCCGTGCCCTCCTCGGACGGGTCCGGCTGCATCGCCAGGAGCAGCTCGACCGCCTCGAGGAGCGTGTCGGCGCGGAACGCCGCAGCCTCCACCTCCTCGGCCCGGGTGATCGGAGTGGGGACGAGCACGCCCCGCGCGCCCGCGTTGGCCGCCGCGCCCACATCGGCGCCGATGTCGCCGATCACGGCGAGGGAGTCGGCGGGCAGTCCGAGAGCCGCCGCCGCGCCCAGCACCATCCCGGGCGCGGGCTTGCGGCAGTCGCAGCCGTCCTCGGGGCCGTGCGGGCAGAGCATCCAGACGTCGAAGCCGCCGAAGAGCTCGTCGACCCGCCGGTTGACCGCGTCGGCCTGCGACCGGTCGATGATGCCGCGGGCGATGCCGGACTGGTTGGTGACGACTCCGATCGACAGCCCCGCCTCGCGCGCTCGCTCGACGGCGTCGAGGGCCGTCGGCATCGGCTCGACCCGCTCGGGGTCGCCGTTGTAGGGCACGTCGACGACGAGCGTGGCATCGCGGTCGAAGAGGATCCCGCGCAGTCGCGGGGTCCGCTCGAGCTCGGCGGTGCTGCGCTGCTCGCTCGGGTGCATCGGGTCGGTCACACCGTCCTCGTACCCTGCTTCTCCTCCTCGTAAACGGTGCCGAGGAGAAGTGGTGCCGTTCGGGCGCGTCGGGATCGGGGCCCGTGCGTCTGAGCGTCCGGCGACGGGGTACGGGACCTCCGACAGGAAGGAGGCGCCGTGCGCGCTCTCACCGAACCGGACGGCACCCCGGAGGTCCTCGCGCTCCGCGCGCTCAAGCTCGGCGACATCCTCGTGGCGGTCCCGGCGCTCAAGGCCCTGCGCCGCGGCTTCCCCGAGCACCGGCTGATCCTCGCCACGACGCCCTGGCTCGAGCCGATCGTCGACCTGATCGAGGGGCTGGACGCCCTGGTGCCCACCCTGCACGGTCTCGACGATCCGCTGCCGATGGCCGCCGGCCGCGTCGAGCTCGGCGTCAACCTGCACGGCAACGGTCCGGAGTCGCGGCTGCGCCTCGCCGAGATCGAGCCGGAGCGCACGCTCGAGTTCCGCGTGCCGGCCCTCGATCCCGACGCGAGCCACGACGACCCGCGCCCGCTGTGGATCGACGGCGAGCTCGAGCGCGCGCGCTGGGCGCGCCTGGTGAATTCGATCGGCCTCGACGCCGATCCCGAGGACGTCGCGATCGCGGTCCCCGAGGTCGCCCCGCGGGTCGCCGGCGCCGCCGTCGTGCACATCGGCGCCTTCTACGGCTCGCGCGAGTGGCCCGAAGAGCGCTTCGCCGCGGTCGCCCGCTCGATCGCCGGCCAGGGGCACCGCGTCGTCTACACCGGAGGCGCGAACGAGGCCGATCGCGCCCGTCGCGTCGCCGAGCTCGCCGGCACGGGGGAGGTGCTGGCCGGGGAGGTCGACCTGGTCGAGTTCGCCGCGGTGGTCGCCGCCGCCGAGACCCTCGTCACGGTCGACACCGGAGCCGCGCACCTGGCGTCGGCGTACGGCATCCCCTCGGTCGTGATCTTCGGCCCGGCACCGCCCGAGGCCTGGGGCCCGCCCGTCAGCGGACCGCACATCGTGCTGACCGACGCGTCGCTCCGCAAGGGCGACGTCTTCTCCTCCGAGCCGGACCCGGCCCTCCTGGCCGTGCAGACCGAGGACGTCCTGGACGCCCTCGCCTCGCTGCCCTCGCGTGCCGAGGCGCACCTCAGGCGGACCGCAGGCGGGGTGCCTGCCGGACGGGCGTGACCACGGCGACGCGGGCGCGGGGGGAGCGCGGCTGATGCGAGCGCGAGGGAGCGCCCAGCCGGTCGGCCAGCTGCGCGAGGATCCGGCGCTGCAGGCGCGAGACCTGCATCTGCGTCGTGCCGAACGCCTCTGCGATCTGCTGCTGAGTCATCTCCTCGACGAAGCGCATGCGCAGCAGCTCGCGCTGCGCGTCCTCGAGCTCGGCGAGTGCGGTGGCGAGGCCGTGACGGCGGTCGATCGCCGCGAGGTTCTCGTCGTCCCCGCCCAGCGTCTCGCCGAGCCGCACTCCTCCGTCGCCGCCCGTGCCGACCGTCTCGTCGAGCGAGAGCGGGTGACCGGCCGAGCGGGCGTCGGCGATGTCGGCGGCGTCGACGCCGAGCCGCAGCGCGATCTCGCGGTCGGAGGGGTGCCGGCCGAGCTCCTGCGAGAGCTCCTCCGAGACGACAGCGGAGCGGCGGTGCAGCTCCTGAACGCTGCGCGGCGGGCGCACCATCCAGCCCAGGTCGCGCAGGTGGCGTTTGAGCTCACCGGTGATCGTGGGCACCGCGAAGGCGGCGAAGCTGTCGCCGCGCTCGGGAGCGAAGCGGCGGGCGGCCTTGACGAGGCCGACGTACGCGACCTGGCGCAGGTCCGCCCAATCGCCGCCGGCGCCGCCTCCGCGCGAGACGCGGCGGGCAATGGCCTCGGCGAGTCCGAGGTGGTCGAGCACGATGCGCTCGCGGATGCGGTCGCCCTCGGCGCCCGTGGCCTCGGCGGCCGCGCGGAACAGCGAGAGGGTGCGAGCGTCCTTCTCCTCGCGTGCCGGATCCATCGCGGCGGTGGCGCGCGACATGGCGACGGTCGTGCTCATCCGAATCCCCTTTCCGGGCGTGCTGGCGCGAGGCCCGGGGCATGGCGGATGCGGTGCGCTCCTCATCGAGCGGCCCCGGAGAAGCGCTCTGCACAGAGCACCACTGCTCCTCGGAGAAGACGAGTCCGTTGACGCGGAGCACTGCTTCGCGATAAAGGGCGTGGGAGCGCGGTCATCCGGTCGATCCGCGGAGGATCCCGTCCGTGCGGCAGTGCGGAGGGCCCCTGAACCGGCGTCCGCGCGGAGTCCGCACCACCGGGACGCCCCTTGTCCAGCCCGACGGCACTGCGCGCTCCGCGGCTAGAATCGCGGGCGTATGTCTGAGCTCACCCCGCCCTCCGATCGCGCCGCAGCGGCGCACCCGTTCACGACCGCGACCGGGAGCGACGTGCGCGTCCGCTTCTGCCCGTCCCCGACCGGGACGCCGCACGTCGGCCTCATCCGCACCGCCCTGTTCAACTGGGCGTACGCGCGGCACACGGGGGGCACGTTCGTCTTCCGCATCGAGGACACCGACGCGGCCCGCGACAGCGAGGAGAGCTACGAGCAGATCGTCGACGCGCTGCGCTGGCTGAAGCTCGACTGGGACGAGGGCGTCGGAGTGGGCGGCCCGCACGGTCCGTACCGCCAGTCCGAGCGGAGCGACGTCTACCTCGACGTGATCCAGCGCCTGCTCGCGTCGGGCCACCTCTACGAGAGCTACTCCACCGCCGAGGAGATCGACGCCCGCAACGAGGCCGCCGGCCGGGCCAAGCAGCACGGCTACGACAACTTCGACCGCGGTCTGACCGAGGAGCAGCGCGCGGCGTTCCGCGCCGAGGGCCGCAGCCCCGCCCTCCGCCTCCGCGTCCCGGACGCCGATCTGTCCTTCGACGACCTGGTCCGCGGCGAGATCACCTTCCCGGCCGGCTCCTTCAGCGACTTCGTCGTCGTGCGCCCCAACGGCCAGCCGCTCTACACGCTGGTGAACCCGGTCGACGACGCGATCATGCAGATCACGCACGTGCTCCGCGGCGAGGACATCCTGCCCTCCACCGCCCGGCAGATCGCGCTGTACCACGCCCTGATCGACATCGGACTGACCACCTTCGTGCCGCGCTTCGGCCACCTCCCATATGTGATGGGCGAGGGCAACAAGAAGCTCTCGAAGCGCGACCCCTCCTCGAACCTCTTCCACCACCGCGACCGCGGCTTCATCCCCGAGGGCCTGGTCAACTACCTGGCGCTGCTGGGCTGGTCGCTGACCCACGACCGCGACGTCTTCTCGATCGACGAGATGATCGCCGCGTTCGACGTCGCCGACGTGAACCCCAACCCCGCGCGCTTCGACCTCAAGAAGGCCGAGTCGATCAACGGCGACCACATCCGCCTGCTCGCCGTCGACGACTTCACCGAGCGCACCGTGCCGTACCTGATCGCCGCGGGCGTGCTCAACGGGGAGCCGACTCCGGCGCAGCGCGCCGTGCTCGACGCCGCCGCTCCGCTCGTGCAGGAGCGGATCGGCCTGCTCGGCGAGGCGCCGGGCATGCTCGGCTTCCTCTTCACCACCGCCGAGGCGCTGACCTACGACGAGGACGCGCTCAAGGGCCTCCCCGCGAACGCCGGCGACGTGCTCACCGCGTCGATCGAGGCGCTGTCCGCGGTGCCGGAGGGGGAGTGGCTGACCGCCTCGATCCAGGCCGCGCTCGCCTCGGCCCTGATCGAGGGCCTCGGGCTCAAGCCCCGCATCGCCTACGGGCCGCTGCGCACCGCCATCTCGGGCCGACGCGTCTCGCCCCCGCTGTTCGAGTCGATGGAGATCCTCGGCAGGGCGGAGTCGCTCGCGCGCCTCTCGCGCCTCGCCGAGCGCTCTGCATCGCCCGCCGCCTCCGCCGGACCGGCCTGAGCATGGCCGAGGCGGTGGGAGGCCAGTACGACGTCGTCGTGATCGGCGCGGGCCCGGCCGGTCTGTCGGCCGCGCTCAACCTCGCGCGCGCCCGTCGCAGCGTCCTGCTGCTCGACAGCAACCGTCCGCGGAACGCCGCGACGCTGCACTCGCACGGCTTCCTGACGCGCGACGGAGTCTCCCCGCTCGAGCTCCGCCGCCTCGGCCGCGAGGAGGTCGAGAGCTACGAGGCCGCCGAGGTGCACAACGCCCTGGTGACCTCGGTCGAGCGCTCCGGAGGCGAGTTCCTCGTCTCCGCGCGCGGCGTGCGCGGCGCCGCGAACCGCGCCGTCGTGGCCACCGCCGTGGTCGTCGCCGCCGGGCTGAGCGAGAAGCTGCCCCGCCTGCCCAGCCTCCGCGCCTACTACGGCACCGCCGTGCACAGCTGCATGGAGTGCGACGGCTACGAGAAGGCGGGGGAGCCCCTCGCCCTGATCGGAGAGACCTCCGACCTCGCCGAGCGCGCCATGCTCCTCTCGCAGTGGTCGACCGATCTGATCGTCTTCACCAACGGCATCGGAGTCGTCAGCGACGCCGACGAGTCCCTGCTCGGCTCGATCGGCATCCGCGTCGAGCGCCGCCCGGTCGCCGACCTCGCGGGCGAGCGTGCGCTCATGACCGGAGTCCTCCTCGAGGACGGCGACGTGATCCCGCGCACCGGAGCCTTCGTCCGCCCGATCTGGGTGCCGGTCCTCGAGTACCTCGACGCCGCCGGCCCCGAGACCGACCGCGACGGCTTCCTCCGCGTGGATGCGGGCGGACGCACCTCGGTGCCCGGCCTCTACGCCGCCGGCGAGGTCACCGCCCCCGGCCCGCAGCAGCTGATCGTGGCCGCCGGCTCCGGCGCCCAGGTGGCCTCGGCCGTCAACCGCGACCTCGTGCGCGCCCGCCTCGGCGAGGCCGCCCCCGAGTCCGAGGCCCACGCGATCCACGAGGCCGGCGTCGATTTGAGCGGCGTGCGCCCGTAGGGTAGTGTTCTTCCTCGGCGCCGGAAGTTCTTCCGGTCGCCGCCTGGCCTCCTCCCTCACCTGTGGATGGCCATTGGGGTATGGTGTAATTGGCAACACGGCTGATTCTGGTTCAGTTGTTCTTGGTTCGAGTCCAGGTACCCCAGCACTTTCTCGGCTCGGCTTCGGCGTGAGAACGGCGCTCAGCTTCTCGTGCTGTGCGGTTCGGTTGTCGCTCCGAACTTCCGCTGTTCCGCACGCTCCGCGCCCGATCCGACTGCGCTGCGGTCGATCACGTCACTCGACGCGGACCGGGCCCCTCCCGCTCATCAGGCCCCTGTTCGTACCCGGTCGCTCCGGCTCGCCCGGGTCAGTGGACGTGGAACGGCCTCGGCGCTCCGTGCGAGCCCCGATCCGCGACGACTCGTCATCGAGCGGGCACCGACGTGCCACGGCGAGCACGCCGATCGCGATCCGTCCACTCCGTTCGACTTCTGCAGCTCGCGATTACGCTGGCGCCATGCGGTCTGAGCGGATGCGGAGGTTCGGCGTCGCCGCCCTCGCCCTGACCTCCGTGCTCCTGCTCACCGGGTGCTCCGGCGACTCCTTCCGCGCCGACTTCGCACGGACGTTCGGCAGCGACGAGGCGGTCGCCGATCTCGAGCTCTCGACCGTCGACAACATGCCCTTCACCGGCGGAGTGAGCGCTGAGGTCGTGGCCCGCGACGACCTCGCCGACGCCGACCTGCGGGCGCTCGCCGACCGGCTCAGCGCCTTCGCGTCCGAGCGCCCGGCGGGAGACGTCCGGGTCGTGCTCGACGCCGAGGGGCTCAGTCTCCCCGTCTCGGGCGACTCCGATCTCACCGACGGGAGGATCGCGGCGGCGCTCGAGTTGCGGGACGATCCGCGCGTGTCGTCCGTCGCGCTCGCCGCGGACGACAGCGACGACCGAGTCAGCGGGCTGAGCCTCCTCCTCTCCGAGTCGGCGACGGCGCGGGACCTCTTCGCGCTCGCCCGGGACGCTCCCGACCTGCTGCCGGACGCGGCTCCGGTCCACGTCAGCGTGCAGAACTCCGACCGGTCGGAGCTCGTCACCGGTGACCCGGGCGCGTGGATCGACGGTGCCGAGGGCACGTGGGCAGCGGTCTCGGCGGCAGTGCCCGTGATCGGCTTCCGGGCGGCGCCGGAGCGCCTCGAGGTGACGCTGGGCAGCGAGAACGATCTCGCTCTGGCGGAGGCGGCGGCCGGGTCGTCCGGTGGTCCGCCGGTCGCCTTCTCGAGTCCGCTCGTCGCGCTCGGCGGCGGCGCGTCCGGGGAGTCGGCGCGCGCCGTGCTCGCCGCTCTCGACCCCGAGGTCCTCGCCGACCTGCGCTCCGTCTGGACGGACGACGACCACCTCCGGCTCGCCGTCGAGGCGGTCGATCGGGCCGTGACCGTCGCGGAGGCGGTGTCCGCGACTGCCAGCTCCGTGCGGTTCTCGACCGTCACGATGAGCGTCGGCGAGGCTCGAACGCTCGAGATCAGCGCACCTCCTCGCTCCTTCGGCGCGGCCGTGGCCGAGGCGTCGGCGGTGCTCGCGACGCCGGGCGTCACCGCGGTGGCCCGCTCGGACCGGTCGGTGACGGTGACGGCCGCGGGTGACGACGGCGACCTCGAGCGGCTGCTCCCTCCGGCCCGGAGCCTCGCCCCCGACGGCGCTCGCGTCTGCGTGCAGCGCGCCGACGGCACCGGGGTCTGCGACGCCTCCGCCGAGTGACGGTGCCGAGTCGCGGTCGCTCCGCGCCGATGCCCGCCGCTCCGCCTCGGGCCGGGGCATGCCACGATGAAGCCGTACATCGCTCAGAGACGCGCCTTCGGCGTGTCCCGAGAAGGGGGAATCTCGTTCATGCAATCCGACCTGCTCTGGATCGTCATCGCGGGGGTCGTCGCCGGCGCCCTGCTGCTGCTGGCACTCATCGGCTTCTTCATCTTCCGCGCCTGGTACCAGGTGCCCCAGGCCGACGAGGCGATCGTCATCGTCGGCAAGAAGCAGAAGGGGGATGACGGGCTCACGTCCAACATGACCGTCATCACCGGCGGCGGCGCGTTCGTCAACAAGCTGACCCAGCGCTCCGACCGCATCTCGCTGCGATCGCGGCAGATCAAGATGGAGCCGGTCGCGCAGACCAAGAACGGCGTGACGATCCACCTCGCCGGCGTCGCGCTCGTGAAGATCGGATCCACGGCCGACCAGGTGCGCGCCGCCGCCGAGCGCTTCGCCTCGCAGGACCAGTCGATCGACGTCTTCACGACCGAGCAGCTCGAGGGTGCCCTCCGCGGCGTCGTCGCGAAGCTCAGCGTCGAGGAGGTCATGCAGGACCGGCAGAAGCTGGGCGACGAGATCGCCGAGGGCATCAAGGGCGACCTGCTCGCTCAGGGACTCGTCCTCGACTCCTTCGCGATCCAGGGGGTCACCGACCGCAACGGCTACATCGAGGCGCTCGGCGCGCAGGAGATCGAGCGCGTCCGCCGCGAGGCCGACGTCGCCCGGATCAACGCGGCGCGCGAGGTCAAGGCGCGCCAGCTCGCGACCGACGAGGCGAACCTGATCGAGCAGACCGCCTACGACAAGAACACCGCGGCGGCGAAGTCCGAGGTCGGCCGCGCCAACGCCGAGGCCGAGCAGGCCGAGAACCTGGCCCGCGCCGAGCGCGAGCAGGCCGTCCTCGTGCAGCGCGCCGAGAACCGCCAGGCCGAGCTCGACGCCGACGTCAAGCGCGTCGCCGACGCCGAGAAGTACCGCCGCCAGACCGAGGCCGACGCCGACGCCTACGGGCGCGCCAAGAAGGCCGAGACCGACCGCCAGGTCGCGCAGCAGGTGTCCGACGCCGAGGCCTACGCCGTTCAGCGCCAGGCCGAGGCCCGCCAGGCGTCCGCAGCAGCCGAGGCTGCAGCCGTGAGCGCCCGCGCCGAGGCGGAGGCACACGCTCTGCGGGCCAAGGCCGGCGCCGAGGCCGAGGCCCTGCGCGCGAACGCGACCGCCGAAGCGGAGGCGATCCGCGCGAAGGGCGAGGCGAGCGCGGCGGCCATCGCGGCCGAGGCGGAGGCGCTCCGCGAGAACCAGGAGGCGATCCTGGGTCGCGAACTCATCGGGCAGCTGCCCTCGCTCATGTCCGAGTTCGCCAAGGGCTACCAGAACGTCGGCACCATCACGCTGATCGGCGGCGACACCGCCGGCACGCACATCGCCCGCGAGCAGGCGGCGAGCCTCGCCGCGACCTTCGACAGCGTCAAGTCCGCGACCGGCGTCGACCTCGGGGCGATCCTCCAGGGCCAGGCCTTCGGCCGCGGGGTCGGTGCGGCTGCTCAAGGGTCGGGCCAGTCCGACCCGACCGCGGTGCCCTCAACGAGCTGAGCTCCGGCGGCAGGCCGCCCGGCCCGGTGCCCGATAGCGGTGCCGGGTCGGGCTCCCGCGAGGACTCCGGGTCCGACCAGCCGCGGCGACGCACTTCCGGGCACGTTCTGCGACGACCTGTCTCCTTCGGCGCTTTCCGTCATACGATATTCGCCATGAGCGACCGAGAGACGATCGAGGGCCGACCCGTGACCGAGCAGCAGATCGCGGACTGGGCGGCGGAGGCCGAGCGCGGCTACGACGTCGACGCCCTTCGCGCCCGTGGACGGGGACGCCCAGGACGTGGCGCCGAGCCGTCGCAGGTCGTGGCCCTGCGCCTCACCGCCGAGGAACTGGCTGCACTCGACGAGCGCGCTGCCCGGGAGCACAAGTCGCGCTCCGAGGTCATCCGCGAGGCACTCGCCGCTTCTGCGGCGTGAAGGTTCACGACGCCGCACTCAAGCATGGAGTCGCGCCGGAGGATGCGATCCTGGCGGCGAGTCAGGCGGTGTGGGTCGAGGACCTCGACGACGACTCGCCGGCGCGCCAGCTGCGGCTCGGTTTCGATTCGAGCGGGCGACTGCTCGAGACGGTCGTCCTGACCTTCGACAGCGGCAACGAACTCGTCATCCACGCGATGAAGGCGCGTCCAGGGATGATCGACCTCCTGCCCTGAAAGAGATGCTTCCCGTTCACGGCCTCGGTACGAGGACCTGATTCCCACACACGCGGGACGGTCATCGCGGAATCAGAGAGTGCCCAGCTCCTTCCGCATCTGCACCGCCGTCGTCTCGTAGCCGAGCGACTCGTACAGTCCGCGCGCGGTCGTGTTGAAGCCGAAGACGTTGAGGGCCAGCGCGCGGTAGCCGCGCGCGAGCGCGTGCTCCTCCGCCAGGAGCATCGCGGCGCGACCGAATCCGCGCCCGCGGAACGGCTCGTCCACCTCGACGTCCCAGATCCACGCCACGCCCTCGAGCTCCTGCGGGTGCGGGCCCACCCAGATCACGCCGACCGGGACGCCGTCGTCGAGGATCCGCAGCACGTCGTGGCCGGGTGCGAGGCGGCCGTCCGGGAAGAGGCGGTCGTGCGAGGCATCCGCGTTCCGCTCCGCCGCCGCCTCGGTGTCCCCCGCGCGCAGACGGTCGGCGACGTAGGACGCACGCTGCACCTCCATCCAGGCGGCGAGATCGGAGGGAGGGAACGGGGCGAGGGAGACGGTCACCCGTCCACGCTCCCACGACGCGGAACGATCCGTCGCTCACTGTCCCCGCGCGCGATCGATCCGTCACTCCCGGCGCGAGGCCACTACTGATCCGTCGCGAACGGCCGCTCATCCCGAGCAGAGGCGGCCGTCCGCGACGGATCGGACCACCGCCGCCCACCGTTGGGCACGATCTGCGGCTCTGAGCAGCTCAGAGCAGCGGAAAGCGCTCAACGGCGGCGATCACGACCGGTCTGCGTCCTCGCGCGCCGACACCTGGTCGGCGTGACGCTTCTTGCCGAAGCGCGTCGCCAGGAACAGCAGCGACCCGACCACGACGTAGCCCGCGGTCCCGAGCCACACCACTCCGGTCTGCTGGGTCAGGAGCACGATGCTCGCGATCGTCGCGAGGATCGGCACGACGCGCGGCACCGAGAAGTGCGGGTGGTCGACGCGGTCCTTCTTCAGCACGAGCACCGAGACGTTCGCCGAGATGAAGACCAGCAGGAGGAGGAGCACGGTGGTCTCGGACAGCGTGCCGACGTCGCCGAGGACGCTGAGCAGCATCGTCACGCCGCCGACGACGATGATCGACACCCACGGGGTGCGGCGGTTCGGCAGGACGCGTCCGAAGGCGCTCGGAAGCAGGCCCGCCGTGGCCAGACCGAAGCCGACCCGGCTCGCCATCACCATGAACAGCAGCGCGCCGTTCGCGATCGCGACGAGCGCGATCAGGCCGAACAGCCACGGCGGCACCGCCACTCCGCTGGCCGCGACCACGTCGAGCAGGGGACCGGTCGACTCGGCGAGCTCGTCGATCGGCAGCACGATCACCGCGCCGAGGGCGATCAGGAGGTAGACGACGGCGGCCGTGAACAGGGCCGCGAAGAGGGCGCGCGGGTAGACCTTCGAGGGGTTCCGCACCTCCTCCGCCATGTTGGCCGCGGCCTCGAAGCCGAGGAAGGAGAAGAAGGCGACGATGGAGGCGGCGAACGCGCCCTGCAGCGGGGCGACCTCGGGGTTGAACTCGAGCACCCGCGAGAAGTCGCCGTTGCCGCCGCCGAAGAAGATCGCCGCGCAGACGATCACGATCACGAGGCCGCTGACCTCGATGACCGAGGCGACGAGGTTCGCGGTCAGCGACTCCTTCACTCCCCGCAGGTTCACGAGGGTGAGGATCGCGATGAAGACGAGGGCCGTCGGCACGGGCGGCACGTCGAGCAGCGCGCCGAGGTAGTCGCCGGCGAACGCGTTGGCGAGGGCGGCGGCGGTCGTGATGCCGGACGCCATCATCAGGAAGCCGACGAGGAACGACAGGTAGGGCTTGCCGAAGGCGCGGTCGACGTAGCGGGCGGCGCCACCGGCGTGCGGGTACTTCGTGATCAGCTCGGCGTAGGTGCCCGCGGTCAGCAGCGCGATCACCAGGGCGATCAGCAGCGGGAGCCAGATCACGCCGCCCACGTCGTTCGCCATCGTGCCGACGAGCGTGTAGATGCCCGCGCCGAGCGTGTCGCCGACGATGAAGGCGAACAGGAGCGGCCCGGTGATGACCTTCTTCAGGGATCCCTTCTCGGATCCCTTGCCGGTCCCCGGGGAGCTCTCGCCGGTCGTGCTCGTCGTATCCGTCATCCGGCAACTCCACCCATCCGGGGCACTCAGCGCAAGCCCTGGTGGTCGATCACTGCGAGATTTCTCACGGACG
>NZ_LMNR01000002.1:0-102581 GCF_001423045.1 Rathayibacter sp. Leaf296 | reverse complement strand
GACGTTCCCGCGACGGCCGCGTTCACCTCGCCGTCACCTCCGCGGGTGATCCTCGAGGGCATGTCGATGGCAGAGCCGTTCCTCCCGTCCTCCCGACCCGCCCGCGACGCCGAGCAGGCCGAGCGCGATCTCGACGTCGAGGCCGCCCCCGAGACCGCCGAGCCCGAGGTCGAGCTCCCGCCCGCCGGGCCGTTCCGGACGCCCGCTCCCGGCGACCGGCTGAGCGCGGACGAGCTCGCGGCCGAGATCGGCGACGGCGAGCCCGCCGACTGCGACTGAGTCAGGAGCGCGTGCCGACCGCCACCGCGACGGCGAGAGCGGCCGCGACGGCACGGATGCTGTTCCACGCCGTCCAGGTGCGGGCGTACGAGGTCCAGGAGCCGGGTTCGCGCTCGAGTCGCCGATTCAGCGGCACGTTCACCGTCACCGTGATCGCGGTGCTCGCGAGGGACGCGGCGGCGACCGCTCCGTCGGCGGGGTCGGAGCGGACGAGCGCCGAGACTCCGAGCGCTGCCGCGGCGACGGCCGCCCCGCCGAAGAGCATCAGGAACGGACCGCGCTCGGCGACCCGGTTGATCCCGACCATGAGGGCGGCGGCCTCGCGCGGGCCCTGGCGGCGCAGCGCGGGGATCACCATCGTGCTGAAGGCGGTGTAGACGCCGGCGAGCAGTCCTGCTCCGACGACGGCGGTGGTGGCGAGGGCGTGAGCGGTTGCGGTCATGTCCCCATCCCATCGCGGCGGTCATGGACGGAGAAGGGGCGCGACACTCGCATCCCTCGGTGATCGTCTACGGTGAGGCCGTGGATCCGCTCGATCACCTCCTCGCCGGCCCTCGCGCGTCTCGGGCGTTCGCCCTGCTCGTGCAGATGGGATCGCCGTGGGCGCTCGACGTCCGCGACGGTTCGGCCCTGACCGTGATCGCCGTGACGGCGGGAGCGGCGCGGATCGACGGCCGACTGCTCGAGGCCGGTGACGTCGCCCTCGTGATCGGGCCCGAGCCGTACATCGTCAGCGACGCGGACGGCAGCGCTCCCACCGTCGTCATCGAGCCCGGCCAGCTCTGCCGCAGCCTCGACGGCCGCGACCTCACCGACGAGCTGCGGCGCGGGATCCGCCGCTGGGGCAATCGGGTCGACGGCGGGACGACGGTGCTGGTGGGTGCGTACGACCGGGCGGACGATCTCGGCGGACTCGTCCTGCGAGCACTGCCGCGACTGGTCGTGGTGCCCTGCGCCGACGACGCGGTCGTCCCTCTGCTCGCCCGCGAGCTGCAAGGCAGCGGAGCCGCGGCCGGGGTCGTCGTCGACCGGCTGCTCGACGTCCTGGTGGTCTCGACGGTCCGCCGCTGGGCGGCGGAGGCCGACGTCGACGCCTGGCTCTCGTGCCGCGATCCGGTCGTCGCCGCCGCACTCGAGCTCCTGCACGCGGAACCTGCGGCACCGTGGACGGTCGCCGAGCTGGCCCGGCGCGTGAGCGTCTCGCGCGCGTCCCTCGCCGCCCGCTTCCGCACTGCGGCGGGGACGCCTCCGATGACCTACCTCACGCGCTGGCGGTTGACGCTCGCGGGGGATCTGCTGCTGGATCCGACCACGACGGTGGCGGAGGTGGCGCGGGCCGTCGGCTACGAGGATCCGTTCGCCTTCAGCTCGGCGTTCCGGCGCCGCACGGGAGCGACACCCACCGAGTACCGCAGGCGCACGCCCCGGCTCGTGTGAGGAACGGCGGGCGCGTCAGCCGTCGATCCGCTCGGCCAGGGCGACGATGATCCCCTCGGGACCCCGGACGTAGGCCATCCGCCAGACGCCCTCGTGCTCGCCGACACCGCCGACGAGCCCGAAGCCGTCGGCGGCGAGACGCGAGAGCACCGCCGCCAGGTCCTCGACCACGAACGCGAGGCTCCGGAGCCCGGGCTCGGTCGCCCCGACCGGCGGAGGCACAGGAGGCGACGGGGGCCGGACGAAGCGCGAGAGCTCGACGGCCGTCCCGCCTCCCGGAGGCCGGAGCATCACGATCTCGGTTCGCGCGCCGGTCAGGCCGATGACCGTGTCGAGGAACTCGCCCTCGACGGGGGTGCTGCCCTCGATCTCGAGGCCGAGCCCGACGAAGAACGCCGTCGCCGCCTCGAGATCGACGACCGTCACTCCGATGTGGTCGAACCCCGTGATTCCCGCCATGAGCGCCTCCTCGCTTCGGATCCAGTCAGGCACCGCCGCGGGGCCGTGTCAACGCACGGGGTCCCGCACTCCTGCGGCGGCACGGCTCGCCGGAGCGAGCCCTCCTCCGGCGGCGTCCGATCGTGCTTGTCCGCGGCGCTCGACCGCGGCTACGGTCGTCGCACACCGCCGACGACGAGGACTGCGAGGCGCCCCTTGGGACAGCTCATCTACTCCATGATCACCTCGCTCGACGGCTACGCCATCGACGCCGAGGGCGGCTCCGACTTCCTCGACGTCGGGAAGGAGGCGCACGACTTCTTCGCCGAGCAGCTCCGCTCCGTCGGCACCTTCCTCTACGGCCGCCGCATGTACGAGACGATGCTGTTCTGGGAGACGGCGCACCTGGATCCGGACCACCCGGAGTTCGTCGTCGACTTCGCCCGTGCCTGGCAGGCGGCCGACAAGGTCGTCTACTCGACGACGCTGCAGGAGGTGTCGAGCGAGCGGACACGGATCGAGCGCTCCTTCGATCCCGCCGCGGTCCGCGCGCTCAAGGACGCGTCGACGCGCGACCTCACCGTCGACGGCCCCGAGCTCGCCTCGCACGCCGTGTGCGCCGGGCTGGTCGACGAGTACCAGCCGATCCTCGGTCCTGTGGCGGTCGGCGGAGGCACGCCGTTCTTCCCGCCGGGGAGACGGCTGGACCTGCGGCTGCTCGACCAGCACCGCTTCTCCTCCGGTGGCCTGTGGCTGCGCTACGCCGCGGCACCGCCCCCGTCCTGACCCCGCGCCGCTCGGGCGGCCGACGAGCCCCGGTCTCCTGCTCGCTGGGCAGGCTCACACGCGTCCGGCGTGCGCCGTCGCGCGCCGCCGCCCCCGCGCGACGAGCCAGAACAGGTACGCCCCGCCGACCGCTCCGGTCACCAGGCCGACCGGCAGCTGGAGCGGAGCGAGCACCCGCTGCGCCAGCACGTCCGACGCCAGCAGGAGGGTCGCCCCGATCGCCGCCGACGCGGTCAGCGGGATCCCCGCCGAGCCCGTCGCGCGGCGGGCGAGCTGCGGCGCCGCGAGCGCGACGAAGCCGATCGGACCGCTGACCGCGGTCGCCGTCCCGGTCAGCCCCGCGGCGAGCAGGAGCAGCACCAGCCGGGTCCGCCGCACCGGCACCCCGAGCCCCGTCGCCAGCTCGTCGCCCAGCTCGAGCAGCCGCAGCCGCTCGCGCTGCGTCGCGAGCAGCAGTGCGAGCACTCCGCCGGCGACCGCGAGCAGCGCTGTGTCTCCCCAGTCGGTCGCCGAGAGCGACCCGAAGAGCCAGATCGTCGCCGAGCGCGCCACCTCGGTCGGCGCGCGGGTGAGGAGGAACTCGTTCGCCGCCGAGAGCAGGGCCGCGAGGGCGATCCCCGCCAGGATCGTCCGCTCGCTCGCCAGGCCCGCTCCGCGGGTGAGGAAGAGGACGACGAGCACCGCGCCGACCCCGCCGGCCCACGCGCCGAGGGCCGGGTCGGCGGGCGGGGTCAGCAGCACCAGGCAGACCAGGGCGCCCGAGGCGGAGCCGGCGCTGAAGCCCACGATGTCGGGACTGCCGAGCGGGTTCCGCGAGAGCGTCTGGAAGACGGCGCCCGCGACTCCGAGGGCTGCTCCGACGAGGAGTCCGGCGAGGACGCGGGGGAGGCGCAGGTCGACGACGATCAGGCTGGTCCGCGCCGACGCCGTGCCGAGGACGGCGTCGCGCACGTCGGCGAGCGTCGTCTCGTAGGAGCCTCCGACGATCCCCGCGACGGCCGCCGCGAGCGCCAGCACCGCGGTGACGGCGAGCACACGGCTGCGGCGCGCCGACCGGCGCTCGGCGAGCGTCATCGCGCGTTCCTCCGAGTCGCCAGGTGGAACAGGAGCGGCGCTCCCAGCAGGGCAGTCACGATGCCGACCTCCACCTCGCCCGGAGCGGCGATCAGCCGGCCGAGCACGTCGCCGACGACGACCAGGACGGCCCCGCCGAGGACCGCCAGCGGGAGTCCCGAGCGCAGATCCGGCCCGGCGAGGCGCAGCACGAGGTGCGCGACGAGGAGCCCCACGAAGGCGAGCGGTCCGGCGGCGGCGGTCGCCGCTCCGCAGAGCAGGGTGATCGCGGCGCCCGCGCCGAGGATCACGGCGCCGGGGCGCACCCCGAGGGAGCGCGCGACGTCGTGCCCGAGCGCCAGCTGGTTCAACCCCGGCGCGACGAGCGCGGCGACGACGAGCCCGAGCGCGACGAACGGAGCGAGCTGCGCCGCGGTGCCGAGCTCGCGCCGCTCGAGGGAGCCCACGACCCAGAACCGGTACGACTCGAACGTCTCGGTGTCGAGCAGCGTGACGATGCCTACCAGCGCGCTCAGGCACGCGCCCAGCGCGACTCCGGCGAGCACGGTGCCGATCGGGTCGCGGCCGTCGCCGCCGCCGACGAGGTGCACGAGCACCGCGGCGACCGCCGCACCGCCGAAGGCGAACCAGACGTAGTCGCCCGCGCTCGAGACGCCGAGGAACCCGATGGCGACGACGACCGCCGCGGAGGCGCCCGCGTTCACTCCGAGCAGCCCCGGGTCGGCGAGGCGGTTGCGCGTCACCGCCTGCATCAGCAGCCCGGCCGCTCCGAGTGCGGCGCCGACGAGCAGGCCGGTGGCGGTGCGGGGGATCCGCAGCTCCCGCACGATCAACGCGTCGGCGGTGGCGCCGCCGTGCAGCAGCGCGTCCAGCGCGGCCCCGACCGGGACGGGTCGGGAGCCGACCGCGAGACTCGCCGTGCAGGCGAGCAGGAGCAGCACGGCGAGCAGCAGTCCCGCGCCGAGCGTCCGCCCGAGCGGTCGCCGAGGGGCGAGGGGACCCGCGGCGGGCTCCGGAGGCGCGGAAGGCGCAGGGGTGCGGTCGATCATTCAGGCAAGGCTATCCTTACCGGCGTGAACTCCTCGACCCGCACCGTCCCCGTCCGTCCGTCCCGCCTCCTCGCCGTGCCGGCGCTCGCCGGAGCAGCCCTGCTCGCCCTGGCCGGCTGCTCGGGCTCCGCCTCGACCGCCGAGCTGCCCGACGCCGAGGCCGCCGCCGTCGGCGACTGGACCGTCTCGCGCACGATGGGCGAGGGCATGGGCGCCCCGGAGGAGGACGGCGTGTTCCCGCGCACCGTGGCGCACTACGCCGGGTCGACCGAGCTCGCCGCGGCTCCGGAGCGGGTCGCCGTCGTCTCGACCGGCCAGCTCGACGCGCTGCTCGCGCTCGACGTCGTGCCCGCCGCCGCCACCCGCGCCGAGAACAGCGGCCTCGTGCCCGAGTACCTCGCCGACCGCGTCGGCTCCGGCGCCGGGATCGCCGACATCGGCGAGCGCACCGAGCCCGACGTCGAGGCGATCGCCCAGGCCGATCCCGACCTCATCCTGATCAACTCCGTCCGCGGAGCCGAGCTCTACGACCAGCTCAGCGCGATCGCCCCCACCGTGGTGACGCTCGGCAACGGCGTGAACTGGAAGAGCGACCTCCTCCTGCTCGCCGACGCGCTGGGCCGCGAGGGCGACGCGCAGGAGATGCTCGACGCGCTGCACGAGGACGCCGACGCGTTCGCCGCGACGCTGCCCGATCCGGCGCCGACGGTCTCGTTCCTCCAGTCCACCGGCGACCGCACCCGCATCCAGGGCGTTCCGTCCTTCGTCGGCGGTCTCGCCGAGGATCTCGGCCTCGACCGGCCCGAGTCCCAGCGCTTCGACGACACCGCCCAGGAGATCAGCGCGGAGCAGCTCGAGCTCGCCGACGCCGACTTCGTGTTCTACGCCGGGCTCGGCGACGGCCTCGCGCTGATCGAGGACGCGGCGCTCTGGCCCACGCTGACGGCGGTCGAGGGAGGCACGGCCGTCGAGGTCCCGATGGAGCCGTTCTTCCTGAACGCCGGACCCCTCGCCGCGCGCCTCGTCGTCGACTCCGTCACCTCGACGATCGGCTGACACCGCACCGCTCTCCCTCGGCGGGCTCCGGTAGGCTGGAGCGCTTCGCAGTCGAGAGTGGAGCGGTCGCGGAGGAACCATGGGCAAGAAGCGCAATCAGGGACGATCCGGCGGCGGCCGTTCGGGTGGTCAGGGCGGATCCGGCGGCGGGCGCACCGCCGAGACGGCGATGATGGTGCGGTTCCGCAGCTGGTACCGCGCGCACCTCGCCGAGGTCGGCGTCCTGCACGAGCACCTCGACGTCGACGAGGCCGTCGAGGTCCTCACCGACCTCTTCGCCATGACGCGCGACCTGCGCCCCCGCGGCTCCTTCGCCCAGCCCGACGCCGAGCTCCTCGAGGCGGTCTTCGACCAGATCGAGACCGACCTGTCGGGGGAGGAGAGCGAGGCCGATCTCGACGACACGCTCTTCACCGTCGCCGAGGTCATCGAGCACTTCCTCGACTTCCTGACCGACGAGGACCTCTGGACGGGCACCGACGAGGAGCTCGACGACTGCCAGGCGGTCCTCGACGAGGTCCTCGACCTCGCCGGCTCGTTCGTCGAGGCCGTCCTCGAGGATCTGACCGCCGTCGAGGACGTCCCCGCCCCCGAGCAGCTCTCGGCCGTGCGGGCCACCGCTCTCGTGCACGCGGCGGACGTCGTGGTCGAGCACCTCGCCGGCGCCGACGACGCGTCCCTCTCCGAGCGCGCGGCGCGCGAGATCGCGGTCGAGGCCGGCATCCCCTCCGCCGGGTCGACGCCGAGCGACGACGCCGTGCGGATCCCTGTCTCGGCCTGGTGGGACGCGCTCGTCGCCTCCTCCGTCCTCGAGACCGAGGGGTCCGTCGCGGTCCTCGGCGAGGCGGCTCCGCTCTGGCGCAGCTCCGACGCCCTCGAAGCCGCCGCCGAGCGCGTCGCGTACGTGGCCCGCTTCCTCGAGCAGTGGATCGTGAGCGCGCAGGCCGCGCTCGCCTCCTCCGACACCGAGAACGGGGCGTTCTCGCCGCGCGAGCGCGCCGTCACCACGACCGACGCGGTGCTCCTGCGCATCGCCGTCGCCTGCCAGTCGCAGATCCACCCCGGTCTCGTCGTCGGCGAGCTCGTCGACGAGCTCGCGGCCGACTCCGACGTCGCCCTCGAGGAGGCGCTCGACGAGCGCGAGCGCATGGTGGGCGCGGCCGAGCGGATGCTCGACGACGCCGCCGAGCTCGGACTGCTCCTGCACTCGCCCGAGTTCGGCTACGTGGTGCCCGAGGGTCTGCAGCCGGTGCTCGCCTCGGTCGTCCGCGCGAGCATCGTGCTGCTCGGCGAGCGCGACGCGTCGCGCCTCGAGATCCTCGACGAGGCGACGCAGGACACCGCCTCGGCCTACACCCTGAAGGTGGCGCTGCTGGGCACCAAGCCCGTGGTCTGGCGCCGCCTCGAACTGTCGTCGGAGTCGTCGCTGCGCGATCTGCATCTCGCGCTCCAGCTCTCGCTGGGCTGGACCGACGCGCAGCCGCACTACTTCAGCGTCGGCGTGCCCGACGAGGACGGCACCCGCATCGGCTCGCCCGCCGACGCCGAGGAGCTCGGGGCCGATCTGGTCGACGAGGCCTCCGTCGCGCTGGCCGAGGTGCTCGAGAACGTCCAGGACGAGCTGTTCTACGTCTACGACCTCGAGGACGAGTGGCGCCACGTCATCCGGCTCGAGGCGGTGTCGCCGCTCGGGGCGGCGCTGCCGCGCTGCACCGGGGCGCGCGGCGCGGCTCCGATCGACGCGCCCGGCGGCCCGGCGGCCTGGGCCGACACGGTCCGCGCCGCCACCGACCCGTCCTCGGCGGACTACGCCGAGGCGCTCGAGGCGCTCGGCCTCGCGGAGGGCGCCTCGTTCGACCCGGCCTCGGTCGACGTCGACGGCATCAACCGCTCGCTCGGGCTGCTCCGCTCGGGAGTCTGAGCCCGGGTTCCCTGCATCGGCCGGGAGTGCCCGTCAGCCGCGACGACCGCTGACGGGTGCTCCAGGCCGAGGTTCTGCGCGTCGCCGACCGGTCACGGCGTGAGCAGCAGCTTGCCGATGTGGCCCGACGCGCGCATCCGCTCGTGCGCCCGCTCGGCCTCGGCCAGGGGCACGACCTCGTCGATCACCGGGCGGATGCCGCCGTCGGCGACCAGGGGCCAGAGCTTCTCGCGCACCTGCGCGATGATCGCCCGCCGCTCCTCGAGCGGCCTCGCCCGCAGTGTGGTCGCGTGCACCGCGCCGCGCTTGCGCATCAGCAGCCCGATGTCGAGCGCGCCCTCCGTCCCGGACTGGTTGCCGATGAACACGATGCGCCCGCCCGTCGCCAGAGCCTCCACGTCGCGCGCGAGGTAGTCGCCGCCGATCGGATCCAGGACCACGTCGACCCCGCGGCCGTCGGTCTCCTCGCGGATCCGGGCGACGAAGTCCTCCTCGCGGTAGTCGATCAGGATGTCCGCTCCCAGCGCGCGGCACGCGTCGAGCTTGCGCGGGCTCCCGGCCGTCACCGCGACCCGCGCGCCGACCGCGAGCGCGATCTGGATCGCCGCGGTGCCGATGCCGCTCCCTCCGCCGTGGATCAGGACCGTCTCTCCCGCCCGCAGGCCCGCCACCATCACGAGGTTCGACCACACCGTCGCCATCGCCTCGGGCAGCGCCGCCGCCGAGACGAGCCCGACCGAGGCGGGGACCGGCAGCAGCAGTCCCGCGTCGACCGCCACGTACTCGGCGTAGCCCCCGCCCGACAGCAGCGCGCAGACCTCGTCGCCCACCGTGACGCCCGAGACGCCGGGCCCCACCTCGACGACCGAACCCGACACCTCCATCCCGAGGATCTCGGAGGCACCGGGCGGCGGCGGGTACACCCCGGCCCGCTGGCCGAGATCGGCGCGGTTCACTCCGGCGGCCGCCACGTGCAGCAGCACCTCGCCCTCGCGGGGAGTCGGGGTCGGCACCTCCTCGAGCACGAGACGGGAGTCGGGTCCTGGTGCGACGACGCGGAGGGCATGCATGGCGCGATGCTACGCCTGCACCCCGCGAGCGGTCAGGGGTGCTCCGCGAGGAACGCGAGCACCGCCTCCTTGAACGCGCGGGCGGGCACCGTGCTCGTGTGATCGCGGCCGGGCACCTCGACGAAGCGGGCGCCGGCCGCGGCGGCGAGCCGGGCGCCGTCGGGGGCGATCGGATCGGCTCCGCCCGTCACGAGGAGCAGCGGGGCCGCCGGGTGCTCGCCTGCCACGGGGTGCGCGCCGCCGCGCACGCCGTCGGCCACGGCGACGAGCGCCGCGAGGTCGTTGCCGGCGACGCCCTCGGCCATGCCGATGAACGCGCGGGTGAAGCGGTCGTCGATCTCCCCTCCGCTCGCCACGCGCGCCCGGGCCGCCCCGGCGTCGAAGCGGGTGAGCGGCTCGCCGACGGTGAGCCCGCCGAGACTGAGCGTCGCGACGAGCCCGGGGTGCCGGAGGCCCAGGACCCAGCTCATCCGCGACCCCAGCGAGTAGCCGAGCACGTGGGGTGCGACCAGGTCGTACGACTCGATCACCCGGACGAGGTCCTCGACCATGACGTCGACCCCGTACGCGCCGGTGCGGTGCGGCTTCTCGCTCGCGCCGTGCCCGCGCTGGTCGAGCGCGACGACCCGGTACCCGGCACGGACGAGCGTGCGGAGCCAGCCCGCCGTCTCCCAGTTGAGGACGGCGTTCGACGCGAAGCCGTGCACAGCGAGAACGGTCGGCGCGCCCTCGTCGCCGATGGAGTAGGTGGCCAGTCGGGTGCCGTCGTCCGCGACGACGAAGACGGGGGAGGGGAACGCGATCGGGGTCACCGCTCCACCCTGCCGCATCCGCTGCCGAGCTCAGCGCAGCGGGCGGGAGGAGCGGACGAACGGCACCGCGATCGGCAGGCGCACCGCCTTGCCGCGTCCGGAGCGGATCCCGAGCACGATGCACAGCACGAGGTTGAGCACCGCGAGCGCGAGGATCGCCGTGATCGTGACGACCGGCCAGTCGGCGCTGAGGGTGTCGCGCACCGAGACCAGCGCCAGGTGGAGGGGCACCAGCATCAGCTGCAGGGCGAGGTAGGTGAGCTGCCAGTTCACGGCGACGACGCCGTTGCGGTCGCTGAGGCCGCCGATCCGCCGCTTCGCCCCCCAGGTCATCACCGTCGCGGTGAGCGAGATCAGCGGAGAGAGGAGCACGAAGCCGGCGATCGCGCTCAGCCCGGCGAACCAGACGGCGCGGGCACCGCGGTTGTCGCGGGTCCGGTGCCGGATCTCGTCGTCGGTCATCGGTCACCGCCTCCTTGCGCGCCCGGCGGAGCGCCGGTCGTCCCAGTCTCGCACCCGCCCCCTCCCGCGAGCGGGGGCTTCCCCCCGTCGGCGGGGGGTTCACCGGATGGGGCGGCGCGAGCCGCCTCCGTAGCGTGGAGGCATCGCCGGAGACACCGGCCCACCCACGACGACCAGGAGCATCAGCCATGTCCAGCGACGAGACCACCCCCCTCAGCAGCACCGCCTCCGAGCAGCCGACCGAGGACCTCGGGATGCGCGCCACCGCGGTGCTCCCGGACCCGGTGGTCGAGGAGCGCGACACGCTCCGCATCGAAGGGTCGTCGCAGCGCGACGAGCAGGTGCGCCCCGAGCAGGTGCGTGCCGAGCAGGTGCGTGCCGAGGACGCGCGCGCGTCCTACCCCGCGCCGTACGGGACCCCGAGCGTCCCGCCGCACACCGTCGCCGCCGCTCCGTCGACGCCGTTCTCACTCACCAGCCTGATCCTCGGCGTCACCTCGGTCTTCTTCGGCCTGACGGTGATCGCCCCCGTCGCCGGCCTCGTCTTCGGCCTCCTGGGGCTCCGTCGCGAGCCCACCGGGCGCACGCTGGCCATCTGGGGGATCGTCCTCAACGCGGTGATGATCGGGCTCGTCGGCCTGTTCGTCGCGTTCCTGATCTTCGCCGGGCTGCTGCTGCCGCTCGTCGCGGTCGCGACCGGCGACTACCGCTGACCCGGCGGCGCCGACCGGTCGTCTGACGGGTCCCTGACCGGTCCCGAAGCCCGGTTCGCGTCCACTCGCCGCGCGACTCCGCCGCGAGTGGACCCGAGCCGGGCCTCGGCGTGTCCGCGGGGCCCGTTCCGCGCCGACTCGCGGCGCCCGGCGTCGGCCGCGGGGCTACGCCTGCGGGGGCATCGGATGCGGCGGGTCGTTCTCGAAGACGGTCCCGTTCTCCGATCCCACGCTGGTCACGGTGTAGGGATCGAGGTTCAGAGTGTCCCCGGCGAAGAGCGTCGCCGCACCGTTGCGCCGGACTTGGTTGAGAGCGGTGAAGTAGTCGACGTGGAGGCAGAACCGCTCGGCGACCACGGTCCACACGTCGTCGGGGGCGACGAGGTAGGCGACCGGTCGGCCGGCGTCGTCGAGGACCGCGTCCCCGCTCGCGTGCTCGACCGGGCCCTGATCGACCGGGATCCGCATCCGACTGCTTCCGAGCGTGGCCACGATCGGAGTCGCGGGCGACCACGGCTCGTACAGCTCGATGGGGGAGCAGGCCGCGACAGTGGGAGCGGGCGAGGCCGATCCGTCCGCTTCGGTGGAGGCGCGGGGCGTGCCCGCCGCGGTCGGCGCTGACGCGGACGGTCCGGTGCTGGCGCCGGCTGCGGAGCCCGGCGAACCGGAGGGCGAACTCGACAACGTCTCGGGCGTGCAGCCTGCGAGGGCGATCGCCAGGACGAGTGCGGGAGCGACGAGTCGCGCGATCCGGCTGGTCATGAGGCGAGCGTACCCATCCGTCGTCCGGCGGCTCAGCGCTCGGCCGCGCGGTCGCGGTGCTCGCGGGCCGCGGCGACGAGGCCGCGGAAGAGGCGGTCGTCGGCGGAGTCCTCCTCCGGGTGCCACTGCACGCCGAGGGCGAAGCGCCGGGCCGGCAGCTCGACGGCCTCGATCGTGCCGTCGGCCGTCCGCGCGGTGACGACGAGCCCCTCCGCCACCCGGTCGACCGCCTGGTGGTGGTGCACCTTCGCGATGAGGGACCGGACGCCGAGCAGATGCTCCAGTCGGGACCGGGGAGCGATGGCGACGTCGACGTGCGAGAAGACGCCGCCGGCCGCCTGGTAGCGGGTGTCGCCGACGACCTCGGGCAGGTGCTGGTGCAGGGTGCCGCCGAGGGCGACGTTGAGCAGCTGCGCTCCGCGGCAGACCCCCAGCAGGGGCAGGTCGGCCTCGAGGGCGGCCGTCAGCAGGGCGTCCTCCCACGCGTCGCGGTCCGGGCGGGGGAGGTCGGTCTCGGGATGCGGCTCCTGATCGTAGAGGGCCGGATCGATGTCGAGACCGCCCGTGATCACCAGGGCGTCGAGGCGGTCGACGACGGCCCGGGCCACGTCGGGGGAGGCGGGCTGCGGCGGCAGGAGCAGCGCGACTCCGCCGGCCCGGGTGACGGAGTCGAGGTAGCTCGCGGGGAGGTACGGCGCCTCGAGGTCCCAGACGTCCGACACGATGCGCTCGCGGTAGGTGGTCAGGCCGATCATCGGGCCGGGCGCGGTCGTCTGCTGCATGGGATCCTCCGATCGCGGCTCCCGTCGCGGCCGTGCGGAAGCCCTGGCGACGATGAAACCACGGCGCGGCAGCGGAAGACGGACTCTTCCCGCGCTCTCCGCCGCCGCGGGCGGACCGCGCGGGCCCCTGCAGATCGTGCGCGCCGCCGCCGCCGCTCCGCTCCTGCAGCCCCGACCCGCCTCCGGCGTAGGCTGGCGGCGCAGACCGCGGACCCCCTGCACCCCCGGGGCCGCACGACGACAGCAACGGAGCTGACGTGACCCTCTCATCGAGCACCCTCCCCGAGAGCGACCAGGAAGGACCCGCCGTGACCCGCACCGAGAGCGACTCCCTCGGCTCGCTCGAGATCCCGGACGACGCCTACTGGGGCATCCACACCGCCCGGGCCCTCGAGAACTTCCCGATCTCGAAGCGCCCGATCTCGATCTACCCGGATCTGGTCAGGGCGCTGGCGACGGTCAAGCTCGCCGCGGCGCGCGCGAACACCGAGCTCGGCACCCTCCCCGCGCACAAGGCGGAGTTGATCGAGGCCGCGTGCCGCCGGATCATCGACGGCGAGTTCCACGACCAGTTCGTGGTCGGAGTGATCCAGGGCGGCGCCGGCACGTCCACCAACATGAACGCGAACGAGGTCGTCGCGAACGTGGCGCTCGAGATCGCCGGGCGCCCCAAGGGCGACTACGGCACCCTCCATCCGCTCGACGACGTCAACCGGAGCCAGTCGACCAACGACGTGTACCCGACGGCGATCAAGATGGCCATGACCTGGTCGCTGCGCCGACTGCTGGACGAGCTGGCGCTGCTCCGCGGGTCGTTCTCGCAGAAGGCGGTCGAGTTCGGCGGCGTGCTGAAGGTCGGGCGCACCCAGCTGCAGGACGCGGTGCCGATGACGCTCGGCCAGGAGTTCCACGGCTTCGCCACGACCCTCGGCGAGGACCACGCTCGGCTGTCCGAGACGATCTGGCTGCTCGCCGAGGTGAACATCGGAGCGACCGCCATCGGCACCGGCATCACCGCCGATCCCCGCTACGGCGCCGCGGCGGTGCGCCACCTGAACGACATCACCGACCTCGACCTCGAGATGGCGCAGGACCTCGTCGAGGCGACGAGCGACACCGGAGTCTTCATGTCGTTCTCGAGCGCGCTGAAGCGCTCGGCGATCAAGCTGTCGAAGATCTGCAACGACCTGCGCCTGCTCTCCTCCGGGCCTCAGGCGGGCTTCGGGGAGATCAACCTGCCGCCGCGGCAGGCCGGCTCGAGCATCATGCCCGGCAAGGTGAACCCCGTGATCCCCGAGGTGGTGAACCAGGTCGCGTACTCGGTCGCGGGAGCGGACGTCACGGTGACCATGGCGGCCGAGGCGGGGCAGCTGCAGCTCAACGCCTTCGAGCCGGTGATCGCGCACTCGCTCCTGCAGAGCATCACCTGGATGACCCAGGCCTGCCTCACCCTCCGCGTCAACTGCATCGACGGCATCACCGCGAACACTGCCCGGCTCGAGGCGATGGTGGCGTCGAGCGTCGGCGTCGTGACCGCGCTCACGCCGAGCATCGGCTACACGGCGTCGGCGGCGATCGCCAAGGCGGCCCTCGCGACCGGGCGCAACGTCGCCGATCTCGTCGTCGAGGCGGGGCTGATGTCGCGGGAGGAGGTGCTGCGGCTGATCTCGCCCGCGCGCCTCTCCGGCATCGAGGCGATGACGGCGGCCCTGCCGATCATCCCGCCCGCCGCGAACCAGTAGCTCGCGGCGAACCCGCGGCCGCGCGCCGCAGGTGCTCCCCGGCGTAGCTGCGCCAGGGGGCCCAGCGGCGTCCGGCCGCGGCGAGCACGAGGGGAGCACCGCCGAGCCCGATCGCGATCGCTCCGCGTCGCACGCCCCTGTCCCCGGTCTGCAGGACGTCGGGGTCGCCGGTCACGCGCATCGCCACGGCCACCGCGGTCCGGGCCGAGACGCCCGGGACCGCGAGCAGTCGCTCCGACAGCTCCTCGCGGCTCGCGCCGGCGTCGAGCCCCAGAGAACCGTCGGCGAGCAGGGCGCAGACCCGGCGGACGGTCTCGGCCGACCGACCCAGCACCGCGTCTCCGTCGGCCGCGATCACGGCGGGGGAGGGGAAGGTGCGCGAGACGCCCGCGCCGGCGAGGGCCGGGGGCAGCGGATCGCCGAGCAGCGCGACCAGCCGGGCCAGTACGGCGGGGCGCCCGTCGAGCAGGGCCCGCACGAGGGTCTCGGCGGGGTCGACGGAGCCGGGCAGTCGGATTCCCGGGGTCGCCGCGACGAGCGGGGCGAGCACCGGATCCGCGCAGAGCGCCTCGTCGATCGCCCGCGCGTCGGCGTCGAGGTCGAGCAGTCGGCGCACCCGCGAGACGAGCGGCGCGATGTCGGCGACGGAGGCGAGGGCCGTCGTGCAGCGCACCGCGGCTCCGTCGACCTCGAGGCGGACGACGGCCGGCCCGCCCGGCAGCAGGAGCGAGCGCGTGTGACGGCCGCGGCCCCCCTCTTCCAGCCCCGGGATCGCCGACGCCGCGAGCGCGTCGAGGACGCCGGAGTCGAACGGCGCGCGCACGGGCAGCCGCAGCTCGAGCGTCGTCGCGCCGGGCTGCACGGCGACCCCGGTGCGGCCGCCGCGGGCCGAGGCTCGCAGCTCGCTCGGCGTCCGCTCGTACACCTCGGCGATCGTCGCGTTGAACTGGCGGATGCTCGCGAAGCCGGCCGCGAAGGCCACCTCCGACACGGGAAGCTCCGTCCCGGTGAGCAGCAGGCGCGCGGTCTGCGCGCGCTGGGCGCGGGCGAGGGCGAGCGGTGGCGCGCCCAGCTCCTCGCGCAGGATCCGGCCGAGGTGGCGCGCTCCGTAGCCGAGTCGCGACGCCAGGCCCTCGACACCCTCCCGGTCGACGACGCCGTCGGCGATGAGGCGCATGGCGCGGGCGGCCGTGTCGTCGCGCAGGTTCCACTCCGGCGACCCGGGCACGGCGTCGGGCAGGCAGCGCTTGCAGGCGCGCAGCCCGGCCTCGTGCGCCGCGGCGGCCGTGGGGTAGAAGCGCACGTTCGCGGCGCGGGGCGTCGTGGCGGGGCAGCTCGGCCGGCAGTAGATGCCGGTCGAGTGCACGCCGGTGATGAAGCGGCCGTCGAAGCGGGCGTCGCGGGAGGCGACGGCGCGGTAGCGCTCCTCGAAGAGCGGATCGGAGACGGGCACGACTCGAGCCTGTCACGCCGACGGCTTCCGCGGTCGCGGGAATCGGACACGGCTGGCCCGTGCCGTCCTGTCAACCGCCGGAGGCGCTCGCCGCCCGTGCCCTACTGTCGGTCCCCATGAGCGCCTATCCGCCGCCGGCTCCCGCCCGCCCCTCGATCGTCCCGACCGTGCTCGGCGCCCTCGGGGTCGCTCTGCTGGGGGTCCTGCTGCTGCTCGTGCTCGCCTACGTGGTGCTGGGGCTCGGAGTGAGCGCCGCGGCGGTCTGCGCGGTCGTCGCGCTCGTGCCGCTGCTCGTCGTGCTCTCGGGAGTGCGCTGGGTCGACCGCTGGGAGCCGGAGGCCCCGCTGGGGCTGTGGTTCGCGTTCCTGTGGGGCGCGGCGGGATCGGTCGCGATCTCGCTGCTGGTCGACCTGGGCGTGCAGATCGCGGTCTACGCCTCGGGGGAGCAGCCGAGCGGATCCGACTTCGTCGGCGCTGTGATCCAGGCGCCGCTCGTCGAGGAGAGCGCCAAGGGCCTCGGCGTGCTGCTGATCCTGCTGATCTGGCGCCGCACCTTCGACGGACCCGTCGACGGCATCGTCTACGCGGCGGTCGTGGCCTCGGGCTTCGCCTTCGTCGAGAACATCCTCTACTTCGGCAGCGCCCTCGTGGAGGGCGGGCTCGGCTCGCTCGCGGTCACGTTCTTCCTCCGCGGGGTGCTCTCGCCGTTCGCCCACGTGCTCTTCACCTCGTGCACCGGAGCGGCGCTGGGCTTCGCCGTGTCGCGGCGCGCGGGTGCGGCCGTGCCGATCGCGCTGCTCGGCCTCGCCGCGGCCGTGTTCCTGCACGCGCTCTGGAACGGCTCGTCGTTCCTGGTCGCCGACTGGTTCGGCTTCTACGGAGTGGTGCAGGTGCCGCTGTTCGTCGTCGCGGTCGTGGTGGTCGTGCTGCTGCGGCGGCAGGAGCGCCGGGTCACCCTCGAGCGCCTCGGCGACTACGCAGCGGCCGGCTGGCTCTCGCCCGCCGAGGTCCGCATGATCGGCACGGCGGAGGGGCGCCGGACGGCGATGCGCTGGGCGCGGACCGCGGGCGGCGACCGGCCGCGGGCGATGAGCGCGTTCCTCCGCTCGGCCACCCGCCTGGCCCACCTGCGTCAGCAGCAGGTGGCGGGGCGCGGCGGTCGCACCGGCGCGGTCGACGAGCGCGTGCTGCTCGAGGAGCTCGTCGTGCGGCGGACGGCGCTCACCGGCCGCTAGGCGCACACCGACCGCCAGGCGCTCACCACGCCCTAGGCGCTCGCGGGCCGCACCGCGATCCGGCGCCGTCGCAGATCCAGCAGGGCGACCACTCCGGCCGCCACGCACAGCAGGGCGACCACGGGGGCGACGAGATCCAGAGCGAGCTCGAGTCCCAGCGACGTCGCCAGCGCTCCGGCGGCGACCGCCGTGACGGCCTGGCCGAGGTAGCTGACGAGGTACACCGCCGAGATCATCGAGCCGCGGTGCTCGGCCGGCGCCGCCCGGCCGACGAGCGAGAGCCCGCCCGAGAAGCTCAGGGAGTAGCCGACTCCGCTGACGACGCTGAAGGCGAGGAAGAGGGCGAAGGAGCCGCTGGACGCGGCCCACTCCATCAGTGCGAGCCCGGCGATCGCCGAGCCGGCGCCGGTGACGATCAGCGTGTGCGCCGGGACGCGCTGGATCGCGAGGGCCGTCACTCCGATCACGACCGAGGACAGGGCGAGGGCCGAGCCGATCACGAGCAGGTCGGTCGCGCCGGTCAGCTCACGGGCCATCTGCGCGCCCAGCGAGAGCACGAGAGCCCCCGTGGCGTAGGCGACCGAGACGGCGAGCGTCGCGCCGACGTAGACCGTGCCCAGCCCCGGAGCGACGTGCGGGAGCCGCGGGCGCCAGCGGCCCGCGCCCTCGGGGCGGTCGTCGCGGCTGAGGGCGAGCATCACGATCGTGAGGAGTCCGACCGGGGCGAGCACCCAGTAGCTCAACTGCAGGGGCAGCGGCGCGTACTGCGCCAGCGCGCCCGAGACCAGGAGCGAGAGGGTGAGTCCCGTGGAGGTCGAGACGGTGGTCAGCGAGGACGGCAGCCGCGGGTTCGCCGAGACGTTGTTGTCGACGAGGGAGGCGCTCGCCGCGCTCAGGGCGAGGGCCGTGCCGACGCCCTGCAGCGCCCGGCCGACGTAGAGCAGTGCGACTCCGCCCGCCAGCGAGAAGACGATCGCCGAGACCGCGATCAGCGCGATCCCCAGCAGCATCGTGCGCCGGCGGCCGATGACGTCCGACAGGTCGCCGACGACCAGGAGGCTCAGGAGAAGCGCCGCGGGGTACGCCGCGAAGACCGAGGTGACGACGACCGACGACAGGCCCCACTCCTGCGCGTACGTCGGGTAGAGCACCGACGGGGCGCCGCTGGACCAGAGGCACAGCGCCAGCACCAGGGTGGACACCCAGAAGCTGCCGCGACGGCCGAAGCGGCTCATCGGAGCGCGCGATGTCGCGGGCGGCTCATGCGGCGGCCGCGCGCAGCACCCGGCGCTCGCCGGCGGTCACCGGCACGCCGAGCCGGTTCTGCGCCGGCGGCAGCGGGCAGTTGTAGTGCGGCGAGAAGCCGCAGGGCGGGATGTACGCGCGGTTGAAGTCGAGCAGGACCGGGCCGGGCGTGCCGGCGTCCGCCGCGCCGCCCAGGCGCTGCACCACGAGGAACCGGCCCACGGGGTAGCTCTGCAGGTCCGGGTCGTCCGAGCGGTTCGTCGGATCGCCGAACGGCACCAGCAGCGTGCCTCCGTCGTCGAACGCGGCGACGGTGTACTCGTGGGCGCGGCCGTCGTCGACCAGCGAGAAGGTGATGTCGCCGGGCACGACGAGCTCGCGGGTCGCCCCGTTGTCGCGCAGATGCTCGAACGGGATCGTCCGCTCCCCGTCGACCGGCTCGAACCAGGCCTCGAGCACCCAGGCGGCGTCGAAGGGGAAGGTCTCGATGGCGTCGAACGTGCGGACGCCCTCCGAGGCGGCGTCCCAGACGCGGTAGCCGTACTCCTCCTCGCCGGTCTCGAGGTTCGGGCGGCGCATCCGCGAGAGGGTCGCGGTGGGTCCGTACCCGGCGAGCGCCGTCTCGTCGTCGACGCTCTCGCCGGGCTCGAGCCAGCGGGTCTCGACCAGGGCGAGGTCGCCGCGGGGGCCGGTGACGCGCTCGGCGCGGCGCGCGAGCCACGACTCCCAGCCGGCTCGCGCCGACTCGGTGGTGTCGATCGAGGCGCGGGAGGGGGCGGTGGTGCTGCTGCTCGTCGAAGGCATGCAGCGTGCAACGCGGGAGGCGTCCGAACTGTTCCCGGCGAGGAGCGCGCAGATGAGACGCCTCTCATCCTCGTCTCACACCCGCCTTACGCCGCGTCACGAGGCTGTGAGCACGGGTCGAGGATCCGCCGCGGCCCCGGCCGCGACCGCCGCTGAGGGGAACGCCATGGTCATCCGCATCGCCCTGTACTCGCACGACTCCGTGGGGCTGGGACACGTCCGGCGCAACGTCGCTCTCGCGCACGCCCTGAACACCGCGCTGCCCGAGCTTCTCGGCGAGGAGGTGACCGGCCTCCTCGTGACGGGTCAGTCCTCGGCCACCGCGTTCGCCGCTCCGGACGGCTGGGACTGGCTCGCGCTGCCGGGCGTCACCACCGGCGAGCAGGGCTACCGCTCGCGGCACCTCGACGTCGAGCTGCGCACCCTGACGAGCCTGCGCGGAGGAGTGGTCCGGGCCGGACTCGCGGCCTTCGCCCCCGACATGGTGATCGTCGACCGGCACGCGTTCGGCGTGCACGGCGAGCTCGAGCCGGCGCTGCGGGCGGTCCGCGCGGCGAACCCCGCCGCCGTCGTGGTGCTCGGGCTGCGCGACGTGCTCGACCGCCGCTCGGCGACCACGGCCGAGTGGAAGGCCGTCGGGGGAGCGGCCGCCGTCCGCGAGCTCTACGACGCGGTCTGGGTCTACGGCGACCCGGGCGTCCACGACCTCGCGGCCACGGGGGAGATCCCGCCCGGGCTGCACGACCTCGTGGCCCACACCGGCTTCCTCGCGAACGGGCGCCTGGGCACCGGCCACTCCGTCGTCGACGAGCCCTTCGTGCTCACCACGGTCGGTGGAGGGTCGGACGGGCGCGCGATCGCCGAGGCGGCCGTCGCGGCCGAGGTGCCGACCGGCTACCGCCACGTCGTCGTGACCGGCCCGCAGATGCCCGCCGAGCACCGGCGCGCCATCCGCGCCGCCGCCGGCCCCGCGACCACCGTCGTCCGCTCGGTGCCGGATGCGCTCGCGCTGCTGCGCCGCGCCTCCGCCGTCGTCAGCATGGGCGGCTACAACACGGTCTGCGAGGTGATGAGCACCACCGTCCCCTCGCTCGTCGTGCCCCGCACGCACCGCCGCCAGGAGCAGCGGCTGCGCGCCGACGCGCTCGCCGCCCGCGGAGCCGTCGAAGTGCTCGACCCCGCCGACGTCACCGCCGAGCGGCTCGGCGCCTGGTTCGCCGCGAGTGTCGGCACCGAGGTGCACCGCACGGGGATCGACCTCGACGGCCTCGCCGCCGTCGGCCCGCTCGCCGCCCGCCTCGTCGCCGCGGCCCGCGGCACCGCTCAGGAGGAGGCCGACCGTGCCGTCTGACCCGTCCCCGTCCGAGACCCCGCCCACCGGAGGAATCCCGATGCCCCGCACCGCCTACGTCCTGAAGGTCTACCCCCGCTTCTCCGAGACCTTCGTCGTCTCCGAGATCCTGGCCCGCGAGGCCGCGGGCGAGGACCTCGTGATCTTCTCGCTCCGAGCGCCCGACGACCCCCGCTTCCACCCCGAGCTCGCCCGGGTGAGGGCGCCCGTGCGCTACCTCGACAAGCCGCTGAAGGCGTCCGCTCTCTGGCAGGGCCTGCGGACCGCCGAGCAGTCGCCGGAGCTCCTGGCCGCGGTCGGCCGCCTGCTGCCCGAGCTGCTGCGCGCGAGCCCCGAGGACGCCGTGCAGGCCGTGCAGCTGGCCGCCGCCGTGCAGCGCGAAGGAGTGACGCACCTGCACGCGCACTTCGCCTCCAGCGCCACGACCGTCGCCCGGCTCGCGTCGCTGCTGACCGGGGTGCCCTACTCCTTCACCGCCCACGCGAAGGACCTGTTCCACGAGTCGGTCGACTCCGCCGACCTGGCCCGCAAGCTCTCCGATGCGAGCTTCGCCGCGACCGTCAGCGACTACAACGTGCTGCACCTCGCGGCGCGCTTCCCCGAGGCCTCCGACCGTGTCCGCCGCGTCTACAACGGGCTCGAGCTGGAACGGTTCGCCTTCTCGGCGCGTCCCGAGCGCGCGAGAGTGCTGCGCGTCGCCGCCGTCGGCCGTCTCGTCGAGAAGAAGGGCTTCGCGCTGCTCGTCGACGCGGTCGCGATGCTCGCCGCGGGCGGCCAGGACGTCGAGGTCGAGATCGCGGGCGGCGGGGAGCTGCACGGCTCCCTCGCCGGGCGGATCCGCGCCGCGGGGCTGGAGTCGAGCATCCGGCTCCTCGGGCCGGTGCCGCAGAACGAGGTGGCCGCTCTGCTGCGCCGCTCCGACGTCTTCGTCGCACCCTGCGTCGTCGGTGCCGACGGCAACGCGGACGGGCTGCCGACCGTGCTGCTGGAGGCCATGGCCACCGGGGTGCCGTGCATCTCGACGGCCGTCACGGGGATCCCGGAGGTGGTCCGCGACGGCGACACCGGTCTGCTCTGCCGGCCGGGCCGCGTCGACGACCTGGCCCGAGCGCTCCAGCGCCTGGCCGACCCGGCCTTCGACACCGCAGGAGTCACCGCCCGCGCCCGCGCCCTCGTCGAGCGCGAGTTCGATTCCCGCGTGCAGGCGCGGACCCTCGCGGCGCTGACCCGCGAGGCCGCCCGGACGGCGGTGGCGTGATGCGCGTCGCCGTCGTCTGCGCCGATCCCGGGGTCCCCGTCTTCGGGAGCAAGGGCTCCTCCGTCCACGTCCAGGAGATCCTCCGGGCCCTCCGCTCCCGCGGTGACGAGGTCCGCGTCTACTGCGCCCGTGCCGGCGACAGCGTCCCGGCCGATCTCGCCGATGTCCCGGTGCTCGAGCACCGCACGCGCGTGCAGGACCCGGCCGAGCGCGAGCGCGCGATCGCCGAGGCCGCCGTGCACCTCGCCGAGGCCGTGGTGCTCGACGGCTGCGACCTCGTCTACGAGCGCTACTCCCTCTTCAGCCGCGCCTCCGCTCTCGTCTCGCGCGCCCTCGGCGTGCCCGCGGTGCTCGAGGTGAACTCGCCGCTCGTCGAGGAGCAGCGCGAGCATCGCGTGCTCCTCGACGAGGAGGGCGCGCTCGACGCGACCCGCGCGGTCCTGTCCTCGGCCGCGGTCGTCGCGTGCGTCTCCGCTCCCGTCGCGCGCTGGGCGTCGGAGCACGGCGCGGTCGCTCCGCTCGTCGTGCCCAACGGGGTCAACACCCGCCGCATCGTGCCGGGACCCGTTCGCGGCGACGGCACGCTCACCGTCGGCTTCGTCGGCACCCTGAAGCCCTGGCACGGAGTCGGCGCCCTGCTCGACGCGGTCGCCCGGCTGGATCCGGCCCTCGTCCGGCTGCTCGTGGTGGGCGACGGACCGGAGGGCCCCGCGCTCCGCGAGCAGGCGCGGCGCCTCGGCCTCGACGTCGAGTTCACCGGTGCCGTAGCGCCCGAGGACATGCCCGCGCAGCTCGCCCGCCTCGACATCGGAGTCGCCCCCTACCCGGCGCGCGCCGCCGAGGACTACTTCTCACCGTTGAAGGTCTACGAGTACCTGGCCGCGGGGCTCCCGGTCGTCGCGACGGGCGTCGGGCAGATCCCGTCGATCCTCCGCCACGGCGTCACCGGCCTCGTCATCGAACCGGGTCGGCCGGAGGCGCTCGCCGCGGCGATCGCGTCCCTCGCCGACGATCCCGCCCGCCGTCGCGCGATGGGGCGGGCAGCCCGGTCCGCCGCTGTGGCCGAGCACGACTGGTCTCAGGTGCTCGAGCGGATCCTCGCGGCGCTGCCCCGCACCGAGGAGGCCGCCGCGTGAGCCGCACCAGCCGCACCACCCCCGACCCCGGAGCCCTGCGCCGCAGCCTCCACATCGTCCGCCCGCACCTGCGCGAGCACCGGACGCTGATGCTCGGCGGTCTCGTCGCCCTGCTGGCCGAGGTGATCCTCCGCGTCCTCGAGCCGTGGCCGCTCAAGATCGTGATCGACAGCGTCAGCGCGAGCCTGGGCGCCACCGCGGGTGCGAACGCCGGCACCCCGCCGGCGACCATCGGCCTGCTCGTGGCGTGCGGCGCGATCCTGCTGGGCCTCGTGGGCCTGCGCGCGATCACCGCCTACCTCTCCACGATCGCCTTCGCCCTGGTCGGCTCACGGGTCGCGACCTCGCTCCGGGCCCGGGTCTTCGCCCACGTGCAGGCCCTGTCGCTGCGGTACCACACGGTGTCCTCGGCGGGCGACACGGTGCAGCGCCTGGTCGGCGACATCGGCCGACTGCAGGAGGTCGCGGTCACGGCGGGCCTGCCGCTGGTCGGCAACATCATCACCCTGGTCGTGCTGACCGTCGTGATGCTGTGGCTGGATCCGCTGCTCACGCTGGTCGTGGTCGCCGCCGCGGTCGTCTACCTCGTCTCGTCCCGGCGCAGCTCGACCTCGATCACGAGCGCCTCGCGCTCCACCCGCAAGGGCGAGGGCGCCCTGGCCGACACCGCCCAGCAGACCCTCGGCGCGATCCGCGTCGTGCAGGCCTACGGACTCGAGAAGGAGGTCGGCGGAGCGTTCGACCGCGGCAACGCGACCGCCCTGCACCAGGGTGTGAAGGCCCGGCGCCTCGCCGCCGCGCTCGAGCGCCGCACCGACGTCATCGTCGGAGCCGCGACCGCGCTGGTGCTCGTCGGCGGCGGCTGGCGCGTACTCGAGGGCGTCATGACTCCCGGCGACCTCGTCGTCTTCACGATGTACCTCAAGATCGCCATGCGCCCGCTGAAGGACCTGGCGAAGTACACCGGCCGCATCGCGCGCGCGGCCGCCTCGGGCGAGCGCGTCGCCGATCTGCTCGACGAGCGGATCGAGGTGCAGGACCGCCCGGACGCGCGCGACCTCGTCACGACGGTCGGCGCGGTCTCGTTCCGGTCGATCGGAGTCGACGACGGCTACGGCCGTCCCCTCTTCTCCGGTCTCTCGCTGGAGATCCGCGGGGGCGAGAACGTCTGCCTCCTGGGTGCGTCCGGCGCGGGCAAGTCGACGCTCGTGAGCCTGCTCGTGCGCGCCTCCGATCCGCGCAGCGGCTCCCTCGCGATCGACGGCACGGATCTGCGCGACGCCACCCTGTCGAGCCTGCGCTCGAGCATCTCGCTGCTGCTGCAGGACTCGGTGCTCTTCGCGACGAGCGTGCGCGAGAACATCCGCTACGGCCGGCTCGACGCGACCGACGCCGAGGTCGAGGAGGCGGCGCGCCGCGCGAACGCGCTCGAGTTCGTCGTCGCGCTGCCCGAGGGCTTCGAGACGGTGCTCGGCGAGCGCGGCGGCACCCTCTCGGGCGGCCAGCGCCAGCGCATCGCCATCGCCCGCGCTCTCCTGCGCAACGCCCCGGTCGTCGTGCTCGACGAGGCGACGACGGGGCTCGACCCGGAGGCGCGTGCGCAGGTAGCGCAGTCGCTCGCCGAGCTCACCCGCGGGCGCACCACGATCTCGATCACGCACGATCCCGCCGCGATCGCGGGTGCCGACCGCCTGCTCTGGCTCGAGGACGGCCGCATCGTCGAGGACGGCAGCCCCCAGGAGCTGCTGGGCAGCGACTCCCGCGTCGCCGCCTGGTTCCGCCGGGCGGAGGTCTCCTCGACCGTGGGGGAGGTGCGCGCATGACCCCCGCCACCTCGGCCGCCGTCGCCGATCTCGTCCGCCGCGATCCGTCGCTCCCCGCGCTCGCCGACCTCCTCGACCCCACGCGGCTCGCCGAGGCGCTCGGCCACCCCGCCCTCGTGACCCGCCGCCGCTGGAAGCGCGGAGCGGACGTGGTCGTCGCCTTCGACGCGCCCGACGGCCCGTCCTGGATCGCCGCCTACGCCGATCCGGCCAAGCTCGAGAAGACCCGCGAGCGCGCCGCCCGCATCGGAGTCGTCCTGCGCGAGCACCCCGGGCTCGGCGCGCTCAGCGGTCCCGTGCGCGCCGACCGCGAGCTCTCGCCGACCCTCCGCCGGCTCGCCCGCCGCGAGCCGGCCCTGCTCGACGACGCCCGCGTGCTCCGGCACAACCCGCACCGCCGACTGGTGCTGGCCGACGGCTCCCGCGTCGTCAAGATCGTGGCTCCCGGAGCCGCGTCCCGCGTCGAGGACGTCGCCCGCATGCAGGCCGCCCTGGCCGCGCACGGCGTGCCGGTCCTCGTTCCGACGGTGATTCGCGCCGGAGCGTCCGCCACCGCCTGGTGGGGCGACGGCGACCTCGCCGAGCGCCCCTCCGAGAGCGCCGCGGCGGCCGCCGGAGCCGCGCTCGCCCGGCTCCACTCCGTGCACGGCGTGCCCGTGCCGGACGGCCCGGACGACGAGACGGCCGTCGCGGTCCGCGCGCTCGCCGACCTCGTCCCTGCCCTCGCGGCGCGCCTCGAGCGCCTCGCCGCGGCGCTCCCGGCGGACGGACGGCGCCGCTGCGTCGTGCACGGCGACTTCTCCGCCGATCAGGTCCTCGTCGGCGACGGCATCCGCCTGATCGACTTCGACCGCGTCAGGATCGACGAGCCCGAGCGCGACCTCGGCGGCCTCCTCGCCGCCGAGCCCCGCGGATCCGCCCTCGGCCCCGCGCTGCTCGACGCCTACCGCCGCGCCGGGGGAGCCGTCGACCCCGAGGCCCTCCGCCGCCGCACCGTTTCGAGCCTGCTGCTGCGCGCCGTCGAGCCCTTCCGCACCGCCCGGCCCGACTGGCGCGAGAGCGTCGAGGCCGCCGTCGCCCGCGCCGAAGGGGTGCTCGCATGCTGAGCGGCGTGCCGTCAGCGGTGATCGAGGACGGAGTGACGTGGACCGTCTCGCGCGCGTGGCCCGCTCCCGACGGCGCCGATCTCGAGGCGTCCGCCGAGGGGTCCTCCGATGTCCGCGGGGGTCACTGGAGCGCCGACCGCGGAGTGGAGCTGCTGCCCGCGGGGACCGACCGCCGCCTCCCCGCCCTCGCGCACGCCCGCCTCGAGGGAGCGGTCGTCGTGCACCGACCGCGGCGGCGCGCGGTGATCCGGGCGGCCGACGGTGGCAGCTTCCTGAAGGTGCTCCGACCGCACGCCGCTCCCGCGGTCGTGGCGGCCCACGCGAGCGCCGAGGCGTTCGCCGCCGGCTTCGACCTGCCCCGGGTGCTGCACCGCGACGACGACCCGGAGGGTCTCGTCCGCTTCTCGGCGCTGCCCGGCCGCACCGTGCTCGAGGTCGGCGCCGACCCCCGCACCGCCCCGGAGCAGTGGCGCGCGGTCTGGGAGCGCTGGGCCGAGGGCTGGGCGCTCCTGCCGGAGGCCGGCTCCGATCTGCCGGTGCACGGCCCCGAGGCGGAGGCCGCGGTCGTCGCGACGTGGGCGGCCCACGCCGCGACCCTCCTCCCGCCCCAGCGCCGGGCCGACGTCCTCGCCGCCGCCGACCGCGCCGCCGGCGCCCTCCTCTCCGGCCCCGCCGAGCCGCTGGTCCTCGCGCACCGCGACCTGCACGACAAGCAGCTGCTCGCCTCCGACGACGGGCGACTGGCGCTGCTCGACCTCGACACCGCGGCGCGGGCCGAGGCCGCCCTCGACCTCGGCAACCTGCGCGCGCATCTGCGACTGCGGACCGCCCAGGGGCTGCTGCCCGCCGTGTCCGCCGCGGCGGCGACCGCCGTCGTCGACCGCGCCGCCGAGCGCGCCGGAGTGCCTGCGCACCGCCTCGAGGCGTACGAGAGCGCCGCGCGGCTCCGCCTCGCCTGCCTCTACCTCTTCCGGCCGGCGTGGCGCTCGCTCGCCGCCCGGTCGCTCGCCCGCACCACCGAGAGGATCCTCGCCCCGTGAGACGATCGATCACGTCCCTGTTCCGTCCGACGACCGACACCGGCCCCACCGGTCAGGAGAAGCCCATGACCCGACGCGGTCCCGTCCTGCTCGCCGTCGGCGCGGCCGTCTGCCTCGCCGCGATCGCCGGGGGCGTCGTGACGGTCGCCGGCGCGATGCAGCAGCCGCAGCAGGTGACCGAGATCGGCTCGACGCCGGTCGTCGGCCCGAGCCGCGCGCCCGGCGCGGAGGAGACCCCCGGGAGCACGGCGCCCGCCACGGACCCGGCGGCCACGGATCCCGCAGCGCCGACCGCCCCCACCGAGCAGGTCCCGCCGGCCGAGCAGAGCGGAGGCACCGCGCCCGTCCCGGTGGTCCCCGTCCCGGCGCCCGCGCCCGCCGACCCCGACGACGACGGGGACGACGAGGACACCGACGACCCGGACGACGACGTCGACGACGACCTCGACGACTAGGGCCGGACCCCCCCTCAGCCCACCATCCGGTAGCCCATGCCGCGCACCGTCTCGATCCGGTCGGCGCCGATCTTGCCGCGCAGGTAGCGCACGTACACGTCGACGACGTTCGAGCCCGGGTCGAAGTCGTACCCCCACACGCGGCTGAGCAGCTGCTCGCGGCTGAGCACCTGCTCGGGGTGGCGGAGGAACTCCTCGGCCAGGGCGAACTCGCGCGCCGAGAGGTCCACGGTCCCGCCCTCCACGGTGGCGCGGCGCGAGCGCAGGTCCAGCGCCACTCCGCCGTGCACGAGGATGCCGTCGTCCGCACCGGACCCTGCCGCGGCGGACTCGCGGAGCCGCAGCCGGATGCGCGCGAGCAGCTCGTCGAAGCGGAACGGCTTCGCGAGGTAGTCGTTGGCGCCGAGATCGAGCCCCTCGACCGTGTCGGTCACCGAGCTCCGCGCCGTCAGCATGATCACGGGGAGCGACTCCCCTTCGGCGCGGAGCGCCCGCAGCACCGCGAAGCCGTCCATCCCCGGCAGGCCCACGTCCAGCAGCACCAGATCGAAGCCGCCGCTGCGGAGGTAGGCGAGCGCGTCGTCGCCGCGGGTGGCGCGCGTGGTGGTGTAGCCCGCGGAGCGCAGGCCCTTCTCGACGAAGGCGGCGATGCGCTCCTCGTCCTCGGCGATGAGGATGGTGCTCACTCGGCGCCTCCTGTCCTGTCGTGGTCGTCGGTGTCGTCGTGCGTGGGGGGCCGGAGGGGGAGCGAGAGGGCGAAGCGGGTGCCGCGGCCGGGGACGGAGTCGAGCTCCACCCGTCCGCCGTGCGCCCGGGCGATGGCCGAGACGATCGCGAGCCCGAGCCCGGAGCCGCGGATCCCGCGCCCGTCGTCGACCCGCCCGAAGCGCTCGAAGATCCGCTCCCGCGCCGCGGCCGGGATCCCCGGGCCCTCGTCGGTGACGAACAGCTCCACCCGGTCGCCGCGCCGCTCGCTGCCCACGACGATGCGGGACCCCTCCGGGCTGTACTTCGCCGCGTTGTCGGCGAGCTGCAGCCAGGCCTGGGTGAGCCGGGCCGGATCCGCGTGCACCCGGACCTCGGCCACCGGCCCCGCCTGCCACTCGCGCCCCGGGATCACGGACACCTTGGCGAGCACCTGGCGCGTGAGCTCGCCGATCTCCGTCGGCTGCGGGTCGAGGCGGTCCTCGCGCTCCGCCTCCGACAGCTCGGCGATGTCGCCCAGCAGGTGCCCCATGCGGTCCAGCTCGTCGAGGGCGATCGTGCGCGTCGACTCGACGTCGGCGGCGTCGTGCGGATCGACGAGCTCGAGGTGCCCGCGCACGATCGTGATCGGCGTGCCGAGCTCGTGCCGCACGTCGGCCAGCAGCCGTCGCTGGGCCTCGAACGAGCCCTCCAGCCGGCCGATCATGTCGTTCACCGTGCGGGTGAGATCCGAGACGTCGTCGTCGCCGCCGACCGGGATCCGCTCACCGAGGTCCGTCGCCGTGATCCGCGAGGCCGTCCGCCGCAGCTCGCGGATGGGAGCGAGGAGGCGGCCGGCGACGAACCAGCCGACGAGCCCGGTCGCCGCCAGGGCCACCAGCGCGATCACCGCGTAGCTGAGCGACACGTCGCCGAGGTCCGCGAGGCGGGCATCGGTGTCGATCGCGGTCACGTACACGCCCTCGGCGTCCGAGCCTTCGACGCGGAGGGGCACCGCGGCGTAGCGGAGGGTGCCGTCGTCGGTCTCGCCCCAGCCCAGCACCGTCGCTCCGGCGCCGGTCTCCTCCGACACCCGCGTCAGGAACTCGGGGTCGTCGTCCAGCAGGAAGCTGAGCGCGTACGGCTGCGGCTCCCACCGGGCCACGCCGTCGACGAGCCCGACGGTGCTGCCGTCCAGCCGGGGGAGCACCTGACCGAGCACCGTCCGCAGCAGCGCGTCGATGTCCGAGAATCCGGAGCCGTCGGTCGGAGCCGCGGTGAGCGGGGCGCCGTCCGGTTCCACGATCGCCGCTTCCCCGGGCGACTCGACGATCGTGCGCACGCTCTCGACCTGCTGCCGCAGCTCTTCGTCGATCGACGCCAGGATGCGGTCGCGCTGGAGGAGGAACGACGCGCCGCCCGAGACGAGCAGCCCCAGCGCCGTCACGACCAGGATCGCCGCGAGGATCCGCACCCGCACCGAGCGCAGCCGCCGCACGGGCGCGGAGGCGGGCGTCGGAGTCATGGGGCTCCCGGAGGACGGGGCCGATCGACGGCCGGTCGGGCGGGAGCGCGGCTGGTCCCTCCGCCATCATCGCAGGAGCGCGCCGGGCGGTTCCTGGAGGGCGGGGCTCCTGCCGGGCCCGGACAGAGATCGACCCCCGACGGCAGGGGCGGGGCCGCCTGCTCGGACCGGGGGTCGAACTCTTCTTGGGCAGAAGCCTCCTCCCGGAGGCGCCGTTCGTCAAGACCCCCGGGATCGCCGCCCGCGCCGACCGGACCCTGCGCGGTCGTTAGACTGGACCGCCTGTTTTTCTGCGGCCCCCGGAGTGCGATCCGCCTCCCGGCCGCGACGGCGATGCACGGGAAGGGCGCACGATGACGGACCAGAACACGATCCTCGAGTCCGAGCTCTCGCGCGAGCGCGAGTACGTGGCAGGGCTCTACGCCCGGCTGGACGAGCTGGTCGCGCAGGCGCGCGAGGCGCTCGACCGGGTCCGGATCCAGAGCGTGGGCGGCAACCACCAGAGCCGCTCCGAGCGCGACGCGTACGCCCGGCTCTACGAGGACCGCATCCAGACGCTCTCCGGAGCCGACGACCGTCTCGCCTTCGGGCGGCTCACCCTCGCCGATCAGGAGGCGGAGCACCGCTACATCGGCCGCATCGGCCTCCGCGACGAGGAGCAGGACACCCTGCTGCTCGACTGGCGCGCCCCGCAGTCCGCCGCCTTCTACCAGGCGACCGCGGCCCGCCCGATGGGCACGCGCGCCCGCCGCCACCTCACCACCCGCGGCCGCGAGGTCGTCCGCTTCGAGGACGAGGTCTTCGACGAGGAACTGCTGCGCGAGGGCACGGCGCTCCAGGGCGAGGGGGCGCTGATGGCGGCGCTGGGCGCCGAGCGCACGGGCCGGATGCACGACATCGTCGCGACGATCCAGGGCGAGCAGGACCGCATCATCCGCTCCGACCTCCGCGGGGTCCTCGTCGTGCAGGGCGGTCCCGGCACCGGCAAGACGGCGGTGGCGCTGCACCGCGCCGCCTACCTCCTCTACTCCTACCGCGATCGCATCGCCTCGTCCGGTGTGCTGGTCGTCGGCCCGTCCCGCTCGTTCCTGCGCTACATCGAGGCGGTCCTGCCCTCCCTCGGCGAGACGGGCGTCGTGCTCTCGACCCTCGGGCAGCTCTACCCGGGCCTCGACCTCGTCGACGAGGACGACCCGGCCGTCGCCCGCGTGAAGGGCTCCGCTCGCATGGCGGAGCTGCTGCGCCGGGCCGTCCGCTCGCGCCAGATCGTGCCGGCCGAGACGCAGATCCTCGACGTCAACGGCGAGAAGCTCCGCCTCGAGCCGCACGACGTCGAGCGCGCGATCACCCGTGCCCGCGAGTCGCGCAAGCCGCACAACGAGGCGCGCGTGGGCTTCGTGAAGACCATGATCCGCGACCTCACGAAGCAGCTCGCCGATCAGCTGCGCAGCCACGGCAACACGGTCGACGAGGCCGACGAGGCGGTGCTCCGCGAGGACGTCCGCACCGCGAACGACGTGCGCATCGCCCTCAACACCGCGTGGATCCCGCTCACCCCCGAGAAGCTGATCCAGGACCTCTACGCCCGGCCGAACTGGTTCGCCACCCTCACCCCGCGCTGGACGCCCGAGCAGCGTGCGCTGCTGCGCCGGGGCCGCGACGAGCCCTTCACGGTCTCGGACGTGCCGCTGCTCGACGAGGCTGCCGAGCTCCTCGGCGCCTACGACGACCACGCCGACGCGCAGAAGAAGGCCGAGAAGGAGCAGCGCCGCCGCGACGTCGAGAACGCCGAGCAGGCCATCCGCAACATGGGCGTCGACGGCCTCGTCAACGCGAAGGACCTCGCCGCCGGATTCGCGGAGCGCACGAGCCAGGGCACGACGGCCGAGCGCGCCGCCGCCGATCGCTCGTGGACCTACGGCCACGTCGTGGTCGACGAGGCGCAGGAGCTCTCGCCGATGCAGTGGCGCGTGCTGATCCGCCGCTGCCCGATGCGCTCGTTCACGATCGTGGGCGACACCGCGCAGGCGTCCGGAGCCTCGGCCGCGTCGAGCTGGGACGCCGCGCTGCGCGACGCCTTCGGCCGCCAGGGCCGGGACGGCGAGCCGCCGGTGTGGCGCATCGAGGAGCTGACCGTCAACTACCGCACTCCCGCGCAGATCGTGGCGTTCGCCGAGCGGACGGCGCGCGGTAACGGACTCGAGATCACCCCGAGCCGCTCGGTCCGGTCGACGGAGTGGCCCGTCCGCACGATCCGCGACCGCGGCGACGCGGCGCTGCCCGAGCGCGTGCTCGGCGCGATCCGCGAGGACCGCGCGATCTCGACGGAGGGAACCCTCGCCGTCATCGCGCCCGACGCCGATCTCGACGCCGTCACCGCGCGGCTCGAGGACGAGTTCGGCCGCGCCGTCGGCCGAGGCTCCACGGGCCTCGACCGCGCGATCGCCGTCCTCTCGACCACCGAGGCCAAGGGCCTCGAGTTCGACTCCGTCGTCATCGCCCGCCCCCGCCTGATCGCCGCCGCCGGCGAGCGCGGCGCCGCCGCCCTCTACGTCGCCATGACCCGCCCCACCCAGCGCCTCACCCTCGTCGAGTGACCACCGAGGGAACCCCGACCCGTCGAGGGCGCCGGCAGCACCGGGCTCCCTCGACGCCCCCGGGTTCCCTCACCCACCCACGCCCACCTTGCTGATCGAGTAGCCCGCGCAGCGGGCGTCTCGAGATCCACCGTCTCCCGGCCCACCCCCTGCGCACACCCCGCTCCCGGCCGCCCCGCTCTAAGATCGATGACCATGAGCAGCGAGAACCTGACCAAGCCCGAGGTCGACGCCCCCGACGGCCCGGCCCCCGACTCCCTCGTCGTCGAGGACGTCGTCGTCGGCGACGGCGCCGAGGCGCAGCCCGGCTCGACCGTCGAGGTGCACTACCTCGGCGTCGAGTACGACACCGGCGAGGAGTTCGACTCCTCGTGGAGCCGCAACCAGTCGATCAACTTCCCCCTGAACAACCTGATCCGCGCCTGGCAGCAGGGCATCCCCGGCATGAAGGTCGGCGGCCGCCGCAAGCTGATCTGCCCGCCGGCTCTGGCCTACGGTCCCGCGGGCGGCGGGCACCCGCTGTCCGGCAAGACCCTGATCTTCGTGATCGACCTGCTCGGCACGAAGTAGTCCCTCCGCACCGACGACGAAGGCGCAGCACCCGTGAGGGGCTGCGCCTTCGTCGTGTCCGGGGTCGGAGAGTCAGCTCGGCTGCGCCTTGCGCACCCGATCGACCAGCTCCCGCCAGGCCCCGTCGAGCTCGGTCTCGCCGAGCCGCACGTGGTGGGTCTGCACCTGGATCTCGTACACGAAGCGATCCGGGCGACCCGGGGCGGCGGGGGAGGCGGAGGCCTGCGGTTCGTCGTCCGCCTCCCACGGCAGGGACCCCAGCAGCTCCCGCCACGCGCGCTCGTCCGGCTGCTCCTCCACGTCGACCCGCCACACGCGCCGGAGTCCGGCGAATCCTCCGCTGCGCGACACGATGACGTCCATGCGCGCGATGGTACTCGCCCGCCCTCCGAGGGGGAGGGGCCGGCGCCCGCTCAGGCGGGCAGCTCGACTCCGACCGTGCTCCAGCCGGTGCGCACCGCCGTCTCGACGTCCGACCCGGCACCGTAGCGCTCGGCCGCCGCGGCGATCGTGAGCCCCGCGAACCCCGTGAAGTCGGCGGTCGCGGTGAGCACCCCGCCGGTCAGCACGTCGTACCAGACCTGGCCTGCGCGCTCCCACGCCTTCCCGCCGAGCTCGATCGCGGCCACCGCGAAGGCCCGGTTCGGGATCCCGGAGTTGATGTGCACGCCGCCGTTGTCGTCCTCGGTGTCGACGTAGTCGTCCATCGAGCCGGGCTGCGGGTCCTTCCCGAGCACGTCGTCGTCGTAGGCGGTGCCGGGCGCGATCATCGAGCGCAGGGCCGTGCCCTCCACCTCGTCGGTGAAGAGCCCCTCGCCGATCAGCCAGCTCGCCTCCTCGGCGCTCTGCCCGGCGCCGAACTGCTCGAGCAGCGCTCCGAAGACGTCCGAGATCGACTCGTTGAGCGCGCCCGACTGCCCCCGGTAGACGAGGTTCGCGGTGTACTCGGTCATCCCGTGCGCGAGCTCGTGCCCGATCACGCTCGGCGAGATCGTGAAGCGGCGGAACACCTGCCCGTCGCCGTCGCCGAAGACCATCCGGGAGCCGTCCCAGAACGCGTTGTCGTAGTCGTCGCCGAAGTGCACGGTCGCGTCCAGCGGCAGCCAGGCGTCGTCGATGGAGTCGCGGCCGTACGCCTGCTGGAGGAACGCGGACATCGCTCCCAGCCCGTCGTACGCCTCGTCCACCGCGATGTCGCCGTTCGAGGGCTGCCCCTCGGTGCGCACGGTGACACCGGGGAGCGTCTCGGTCGTCTGCGCGTCCGAGATGGTGCGCTGCAGGGCGGCGACCCGGTTGCGGGGCGTCGGAGTGGCGGTGGCGGTCGGGCCCGGCGTCCTGCGGCCGGGAGACGGCTCGCCCGGGCGCACGCGCCGGAACGGCACGTCCTGCTCGAGGGAGCGGCTCGCGGCCCGGGCGGCCCGCGCGAACGCGGGATCGTCGAGTCGGGCGATGCGGACGAGGAGGTACGGCGGCACGACGGTTCGTCTCATGCGCCGATCCTCGCACTCACCGCCGACACCGGCTCGGGCTCGCCCGAGTGCCCGCGATGGAGTAGCGCCGCGCCGCCGCGATAGCCTGACGATCGACGAGCGGTTTCCACCGAGCCGGGGCGCTGCCCCGAGGACGACGAGGGCGGACATGGGCATCATCACGCGGGGCTTCTTCGGCAAGCGCGCCGAGAATCCGGACATCCCGCCCGGGCAGTACCTCGAGACCGGCTTCCCCGTCCTCTCCATCGGGCCGACGCCGAACATCCACGAGTGGAGCTTCTCGATCGACGCGGGCCCCGCCGGCGTCCGGAGCTGGACCTGGGACGAGTTCCAGGCCCTGCCGCAGGAGGACGTGCACACCGACATCCACTGCGTCACCCGCTGGTCGAAGCTCGGCACGACCTGGCGCGGCGTCTCGGTCGACACCCTCCTCGAGGGGGTCGAGAGCGACGCCGGCTACGTCATGGCGCAGAGCTTCGGCGGCTACACCACCAACCTGCCGCTGGCCGAGATCCGCGGAGGCAAGGCCTGGGTGGCCACCACGTTCGAGGGCGAGCCCCTCGCCGCCGAGCACGGCGGACCTGCGCGACTGCTGGTGCCGCACCTCTACTTCTGGAAGAGCGCCAAGTGGGTGAGGAGCCTCCGCTTGATGCCCGGCGACGAGCCCGGCTTCTGGGAGCAGAACGGCTACCACATGCACGGCGACCCGTGGAAAGAGGAGCGCTACCGGTGATCTGGCAGGAGTCGACCGCCGAGGCGGTCGCCCCGCTCACTCCGACGTCCCGGCTGATCACCCTGCGCGTGCCCGGCTGGCCCGGTCACCTCGCCGGGCAGCACCTCGACGTCCGGCTCACGGCCCCCGACGGCTACCAGGCCAGCCGCTCCTACTCGATCGGCGCGCCCGCCGACGGCGAGCACGGCGAGCACGTCGAGCTGGCCGTCGAGCGGCTGGAGGACGGCGAGGTGTCGCCGTACCTCGTCGAGGGCCTCGAGGCGGGGGACAGCCTCGAAGTGCGCGGTCCCATCGGCGGCTGGTTCGTCTGGCGGCCTGCGCAGACCGAGCCCGTGCAGCTGATCGCGGGCGGCAGCGGTCTCGTCCCGCTGATGGCGATGGCGCGCGAGCACGGCCGGGTCGGCAGCGCGGCTCCGATGCGCCTGCTCTACTCGGTGCGCTCGCCCGTCTTCGCCTACTACCGCGACGATCTGCGGCGGCTGGCCGAGCTGCCGGCCGAGCAGGGCGGAGTCGCGACGGAGATGGTCTACACCCGCGTCGCCCCGCCCGGTGCTGCTCGCCCGGCCGGCCGGCTCACTCCGGAGCTGCTCGCCGAGACGGCTCTGCCGCCCTCGACCGAGCCCACGGTCTACGTCTGCGGCCCGACCGCCTTCGTCGAAGCCGTCGCGACCGCCCTGGTCGCCCAGGGCCACGCCCCCGAGCGCGTCCGCACCGAGCGCTTCGGCGGCCCCTGACCCCGTCACTCCGCCGCGAGATGCCACTTCGGTACGCGACACGCCGAACGAGGCGTACCGGAGTGGCATCTCGCGGAGGACGACGGCAGGCGCGTCTACTCGAACGAGACGGTGCGGTTCTCACCCACGTCCGGCTGCCCGCCCCTGACCGCGGCGGTCAGCACCTTGAACAGCACGACGGGCCCGGGCTCGTCCGACGCCCACAGCTCCACCGTCTCGGCGTCGACGCGGATCAGGGCGACGGTCGGGTCGTCCTTGCCGTCGGGGAACCAGCCCGAGACGGAGGGGCTCCACAGCTCGTCGATCTTCGCCCGGTCGTGGACGACGCTCGCCGATCCGGCCACCGACAGGTAGCCCTTCTTCGACTCGAACGCCACGTTCACGCTCGGGTTCGCGCGGATGTCCTCGACCTTGGGCGAGGGGTCCTGGGTGAAGAACCAGAGCACGCCGTCGAAGTCGGTGTCCTGGGCGGCGAGCGGACGGCTGACGAGCTGGCCCGTGGCGTTCACGGTCGTGAGCAGCCCGATCTTCGCGCTCTTCACGAGCTCGGCGATCTGGGCGACGTCGTCGGAGTCGGCGGGGGTGATGTCGGTGTCGGTCATGGAGGCGACGCTACGCGCCCACCCGGGCGCCGCAAGGGGTGGCGAGCGCCCCGCGGGCGTGCCTACCGTCGAGGCATGGACACCACCACGTACACGGCCATCCTCGACAGCGGCGCCGAGCAGGAGAGCATCCGACTCGAGCTCGTCGACGGAGCCCCGCAGCCCACCCTGACCCGCGTCGCCGACATCGACGGCGAGGAGGTCGAGGTCGTCTGGGAGCTGGAGGACGACGACGAGGGCTTCCACGTCTACCGCCCCACGCGGGTCGGGGGCCGCGACGACGACAGCGGCGCCGTGTCGGACGAGAACCTCACCGACGGCGGCGGCACGAGCGACTTCGCGGGGGAGTGACTCCGGGTCCGCCGCGCCGACCGCGCGCGGCGGGTCCGCTCACGCCGTCGGATGCAGCGCGTCGTAGCCGCGGAAGGCGGGCCGCGTCCGCAGCACCGCGCCGAGGATCGCGATGATCGCGAGCCCTCCGGCCAGCGGTGGCAGCCAGAGCAGCGCCAGCGAGGCCAGCAGACCCGTGTAGAGGTCTCCGACGCGCGGACCGCCGGTCACCACCACGATGAACACGCCCTGCAGTCGGCCGCGCATGTTGTCGGGGACCGCGGTCTGCAGCATCGTCTGCCGGAAGATCGAGCTGATGTTGTCCGCCGCCCCGGCTCCGGCCAGGGCGACCGACGCGAGAGCGATGAGCGCGAGGTCCGGCGCGGCGTCCTCGTGCCCGACGAGCGCGGCGGCCAGCAGCACCGCGCCGAACGCGGCGATGAACCCGCCGTAGACCTGGATCGACCGCCCGATCGCGAGCCCCTGGCGGCGCACCCCCGTGAGCCGGCCCGAGAAGACTCCGCTCAGCAGCGCCCCGACCGCGAAGGCGGCCGTCAGGATCCCGACCGTGACCGCGCCTCCGCCCAGCAGGAGCGCCGCCGCCGCGGGGAAGACCACCCTCGGCTGCCCGAACGTCATCGCGACGATGTCGACGAGGAACGACAGGTGGATGTTCGGCGCGCCGCGCAGGAACCGCATCCCGAACCGCAGCGACTCGAGTCCCGGCCGCTGCCGCTCGCCCTCGGGCACCAGCGCCGGGAGACCCACGATCCCCAGGAACGCCGCGAGGAACAGCACCACGTCGATCGTGTAGGTCGCCGGGAAGCCGACCCCGGCCACCAGCACACCGGCCAGCGCCGGTCCCACGGTCACCTCGACACCGCTCGCGATCCCGCCGAGCGCGGCGGCCGCGGGCACGAGCTCCGGTCGGAGCAGCCGCGGGGCGAGCGTCATCCGGGTGGCCACGATCACGGTGGTCGCGACGGCGTTGAGCGCGGTGAGCAGGTACAGGGTCAGCGGAGTCTCGGCGCCGAGCCAGGCGAGCGCCGCGATCCCCGCGGTCGATCCCCACGCCACGATCGCCGAGAGGAGGAGGACCAGCCGCCGGTCGAACGCGTCGGCGAGCATCCCGCCGTAGAGCCCGGCGATCACGGTCGGCACGAGCGCGACGACCCCCACCATCGCGACCGCGAGCGTCGAGCCGGTGAGCTCGTAGATGTGCAGGCCCACGGCGACGATCGTCATCTGCCCGCCGATGCCCGAGATCACGTTGCCGGCCCAGAGCCGGGCGAAGGCGGGCGACTCCCGCAGCGGCGAGACATCGATGACGTGGCTGCGCCGGGGCGCGCGGGGGACCTGACTCACCCGCCCCATTCTGCTCGCCGGGCGGCGCGGTGCCCGGACGGACCCGCGGAGCCGACCCTCTAGGGTGGTGGGATGAGCACGTCTCCCGACGGCGCGCCCCGACGTCCGGCAGCCCCCGCGTCGCGCGCAGCCGGATCCGCTTCCCCGCGCCGCTCGGCCCGCGGCGCCTCGCCCTCGTACCGCCCGCGGAACGCCGCCCGCCCGTCCTCCTCCGGCAGCCGCGCCTCCGGCTGGTGGCGTCGCTACGGACCCGCGCTGGCCGGCTCGGCCATCGCCGTGATCACGGTGCCGATCTCGTTCTTCGTCTGGTACTCGCTGATCTCGCTCGGGGCCTACCCGGGCGATCGCGCGATGAGCGACCTGATCGTCGGAGTCCTCTACACCGCTCTCATCCACGCGCTGCTGCTCGTGGGCGTCCTGCTCGGCGTCTCCTCCATCCGCGCCCGCCGCCGCGAGAAGCGTCCGCCGATCGCCGGGTGGATCGCCGTCGTCCTGAACGTGCTCGTCCTCGTCTACTGGGAGCTGCTCGTGTCGCCGTGGCTCGTCGTGCTCTGGAACAGGGCCGTCGGCGCCTAGGCCGTGCTTGCTGGAACCGAGCCTTGCTAGAACCGAGCCTTGCTGGAACCGAGCCCCACACCGCTCCACCCTCTGGTAAGCTCGTGCAGTTGCCGTTCGACGGCCGCGGATCAAGAGAGCCCACGCATCAGGCGCCGGGCACCGCGCAACGAGAGAGAGGGGATCCACCTATGGCACTCGAAGCAGATGTCAAGAAGGCGATCATCGAAGAGTACGCGACCCACCCCGGTGACACCGGATCCCCCGAGGTCCAGGTGGCCGTCCTGACCCGTCGGATCAAGGACCTCACCGAGCACCTCAAGGAGCACAAGCACGACCACCACTCGCGTCGTGGTCTGCTGCTGCTCGTGGGTCAGCGTCGCCGACTCCTCGGCTACCTGTCGGACGTGGACATCAACCGCTACCGCGCGCTGATCGAGCGTCTCGGCCTCCGCCGCTAGTTCCTCACGGAGCGAGCGCGGAGTCTCGATGACACCGCGAACTTCTTGCCGAACGGGCCGTCCTCCTCGCGGAGGGCGGCCCGTTCCGCGTTCCCGGTGCGGCTCACGGGATCCGATGCGGTCGCTCCGCACCGCCCCAGGAGTAGCCGCCCGCCGCCGCGAACCACCCCTCCGCCGCCCGCGCACGGGCCCGATCGTGCTCCAGCCGGTCCGGATCGCGGACCGCCGCCACGAGCGCGGGCAGCCGCCAGCCGTCCGCGAGCGCGCGTGATCCCGCGGCGCGCCACGCACGGGCGCATCCCGCCGTCGAGGCGGCCCGCTCGAGTGCGGCCGTCGAGGCGATCTCCCACCCGGAGGCGACCCCGCTCAGCGCGACGGCGCAGGTGAGTGCGGCCGATCGCAGCACCGCTCGGGGCGCCCGCGGGGGCAGGGTCGCCTCGGCCGCGTCCTGCGCGTCGACGATCGCTGTCAGGGCCAGGTGCAGTCTCGTCGCCTCCCGATCCGGCCGGGGAGCGATGCGGCCGGATCCGGCGGAGACGGAGGCGGAGGCGCCCGGAGCGAGCAGCAGTCCCCGTCCGGAGCGCGACGCGTGGGAGCTGAGCAGTCCGCTGACGCCTCCCGCCTGATCGACGACGCCCGTCACCGACGGATCCCCGATCGCCCAGACCACCGGGGTGCGGTTGTGGATCGTGAGCCGGCGGTGGTCCTCGTCGACGCAGGCGATCAGGTGCCCGGGGTCGGCGCCCTCGAGTCCCGGCGCGGAGGCCAGCAGTTCGCGGGAGTCCGCGCACTGCGACGGCGCTCCGGCAGCGGAGGAGGGGAGCGAGGCGAGCGGAGCGATCGCCGCGAGCGCGAGGGCGAGGACGGCCGAGGCCGCCGCCGTCGCGGCTGTCGATCCGATCAGGCCGTGGGGCCGCGGAGCAGCCCGCCGCGAGCCCGACGCGGGTCCGGGTGTGCTGCGTCGCACCATCCGCCACTCCCTCTCGGCGCGAGCGTAACCCCGGAAACGCACGCTGAACAGGGCGTTCCCGGGCTCGCGGGCACCTCGTACGAGATTTCTCGGAGAAATCCGCCACGAGGTGCATCCGTCGAGGGGGTTCGTCCGGAAGTAGTCCGTGAAGGCCCTTCTCGAGTACCCACCGACCCGCTCCGGGTCCCATCGTGAAAGAGGAACACCGTGACCACCTCCAGCTTCTCCCGCCGTCTCCTGACCGGTGCCTGCGTCGGCACCCTCGCCGTCGTCGGCCTCTCCGCCGCTCCCGCGAGCGCCGCCGACGCCGACTCCGCCGACCTGTACGTCCTGCACGCCGTCCCGGACACCACCGTGGACGTGTACGTGAACGGAGCACTGACGCTCGACGACTTCACTCCCGGCACCCTCGCGGGTCCGCTCGACCTGCCCACCGGCACCTACTCCGTCGCGATCACCGCCGCCGACGCGGCCGATGCGAGCGCTCCCGTCATCGGCCCGATCGACCTCGCGCTGGAGGCGGGCAAGAGCTACACCGCCGCCGCGCACCTGAAGGCCGACAACACCCCCACGGCGACGCTCTTCACGAACGACATCTCGACCACCGCCGCGGGGGAGGGACGGCTCACCGTCCGCCACGTCGCCGCCGCGCCCGCGGTCGACATCCTCGCCGGCGGCTCGCCCGTCCTGACGAACGTCACCAACCCGAACGAGGGCGTGCTGAACCTCGCTCCGGCGACGATCTCGACGGTCGTCGCGGCGACCGGCACCACGACTCCGGTCATCGGCCCGGCCGACGTCCAGGTCCAGGAGGGCGTCAACACGATCGTGTACGCCTGGGGCAGCCTCGAGAAGGGCAACCTCGCCCTCGCGACGCAGACCATCGACGGCCTGCACTCGACCCCGTCCGGCGTCCCCGCCGGTGAGGCCGGACTCGCCGCCGACAACCGCACCGACGCCGCCGCGGGCTGGTGGGGCGCTGCCGCCCTCGCGGCTCTCGGTCTCGCCGGAGCGACCCTGTTCGGCCGTCGCAAGGCCGCTGCGGGCCGCTGACCCGCGGACGCACCACCGGCTCGGGCGTGCTGGAGCGCGCCCGGGCCGGTCACCCGATCACGACCCAGGAGGACGCTGTGAGCCGGAACCCCTTCCCTCTGCGCGTCCTCGTCGTGATCGGGTCGATCGCGGTCGGCGCGGGTCTCGCCGGATGCTCCGCTCAGGCGGCAGGGGTCGTGCCCTCGCCCGACGCGAGCCTCTCGGTGCAGCAGCCCCCACCCGTGCCGTCCGCGGTCCCCTCCACCGCTGTGCCCGCCGTGCCCCTCGCGGATGCGCGGCTGGGAGCAACCCCGGCGCCCCGCGTCATCGCCCCCACGCGGATCGTGGTCGACGGGCTGCCGGTCGACATGCCGCTCGAGCCGGTCGGAGTGGCCGACGACGGCACCATGGAGCTCGTCCCGGACACCGCGACGGCCGGCTGGTACCGGTTCGGAGCAGGGCTCGACGAGCCCGACGGCACCATCGTCATCGCCGCCCACGTCGACTCCCTCGCGTACGGCCTCGGCCCGTTCGTCGAGCTGAAGTCGGCGCAGCCCGGCCAGATCGTCCGCCTCACGGGCGACGACGGAGCCGAGCGCTCCTTCACCGTGACGACGGTCGAGACCACCGAGAAGACCTCCGTCGATCTCCCCGCCGTGTTCACCCGCGACGGCGCGCCCCGGCTGGTCCTCATCACCTGCGGCGGCGACTTCGACTACGACACCCGCCACTACCTCAGCAACGTGGTCGTCACGGCGGTGCCGTCCCCGTGACTCCGCCCCTCCGATCGCCGCGCGTACGATGAGCGCAGCGACCGCCGCAGCGCAGCCCGACGCCAGGGTTCAGCGCCGTCCCCAGCTCAGGAGCATCCCACTGTCCGACGCCCTTCCCAGCGCACCCCTCGACGGGCCCGAGGACGAGCGCGCCGTCGTGCGCCGTCTCGGGCTCCGTTTCGCCGCGGGCGACGAGTCCTCGCTCGCGGAGGCCTACGCGCGGTGGTCCCCGCTGCTGTTCACCCTGGCTCTGCGCTCTCTGGGCGACCGGGGCGACGCGGAGGACGTGGTCCAGCGCGTCTTCGTCTCGGCCTGGACCGGCCGGCAGAACTTCGATCCTGACCGCGCCGCTCTGGGGGCCTGGCTGGTGGGCATCTCCCGCAACCGCATCGCCGACGCGCACGAGAACCGCTCACGGGAGCGCCGGCTCACCCAGGCGCTCGTCGCCGTCGCTCCGATCGAGGAGGGGGAGACCCCGGTCGACCTGGAGGCGAAGGTCCTGGTCGCCGACGAGCTCGCCCGCCTCGACCCCGTGCCCCGCCGGGTGATGAGCCTCGCCTTCTACGACGACCTCACCCACACCGAGATCGCCGCTCGGACCGGGCTGCCGCTCGGTACCGTCAAGAGCCACATCCGCCGCAGCCTCGACAGACTCCGCTCCCGATTGGAGGTGAGCAGCACATGACCCACCTGGATCCCGACGAGATCGCGCTGCTCGCGCTCGGCGAGGAGTCGAGCGGAGAGGCCGACGCGCACCTGGCCGAGTGCCCGGAGTGCGCGCAGCAGCTCGTCGAGCTCGGCCACGTCGCCGAGGTCGGCCGCGACAGCCGCGGAGTCGTCCTCGAGACGCCGTCCGCCGCGGTCTGGGACCGCATCCGCGACGAGCTCGGTCTCGCGGAGCGCTCCGCGTCTCCCGTGCTCGCCCCCGTCCCGGAGCGACCGGACACCGCTCCCGTCCCGGTCGCGCGGCCCGGCTCCTCCGGTCGGCACCGTCCCGAGCGCCGTCGTCGGCGCACCGGCCGCGTCGTGCTCACCTCGCTCGCCGCCTTCTCCGCCCTCGTGGTCGGAGTGGCGGGCGGAGCCTGGTGGCAGGCGTCGCAGACCGAGGACGTGGTCGTCGTGGCGCGGGCCGAGCTCCAGGCGTTCCCCGACTGGCAGGGCGCGACCGGCTCCGCCGAGCTCGAGGACGTCGACGGCGGTCGCGAGCTGATCGTGCGGCTCGACGCGGAGGGTGGCGACGGCGCCTACCGCGAGGTCTGGCTGATCGCCGCCGACGCGTCCGGCCTCGTGCCGCTCGGAGCCCTCGACGGCACCGAGGGCCGCTTCGCCGTCCCGGCCGGCCTCGACCTCTCGGAGTACTCGCTGGTCGACGTGTCGGAGGAGCCGCTCGACGGCGACCCCGCGCACTCCGGCGACTCGATCGTCCGCGGCCCCCTCCTCGAGGGCTGAGGGAGGGTCGTCAGACCCCCCGTCGCTCCCTCAGGAGCGCGGTCAGCGCCTCGACCGCGGCGGAGGGCCGCGGAGAGGTGCCGACCGAGAGCTCCCACTCGAGCCCCGGCCAGTCCAGCGTGATCGAGCGCACGCCCTCGAGCGACGCCACGCCCGCCCGCGGCACGACCGCCACGCCGAGGCCGGCCTGCACGAACCTCGGGATCCCGGGCAGATCCGCGACCTCCGTCGCCACGCGCCGGGGGACGCCCTCGGCGAGGAACGCGCGGTCCACGCTGACCCGGTTGCCGAAGCCGGCCGGAGTGTCCACGAACGTCTCGCCCGCGAGGTCCTTCGGCTGGGGAGCGGTCGCGTCGGCGAGCGGGTGGTCGTCCGGCACCAGGAGCACGTAGTCGCTGCGCGCGAGCGGCGTGACGGCGAGATCCGGCATCCCGTCCGCGGGGAGCGCGAGCAGCGCGACGTCGAGTCGTCCGCGGCGCAGATCCTCGGCCAGGCCCGTCGATCCGGTCGCCGAGGTGCGCAGAAGCAGGTCCACGAGCGGGTGCCGGCGCCGGTAGGCGCCGAGCGCCCCGGGCAGGTCGATCAGGTCCATGCCCGAGAACGTGCCCACTCGCACCCGTCCGCGCAGTCCCGCGGCGTCCTCGGCGGCGAGCGTGCGCATCCGGTCGAGCCCGTCGATCGCCCGGCGTGCCTCCGGCAGCAGCGCCTCGCCCACCGCGGTGAGGGCGACCCGGCGCGTCGAGCGCTCGAACAGCGCCGCTCCGAGCTCGTGCTCGAGGGCGCGGATGCTGGCGGACAGTGTCGACTGCACCACGAACAGCCGCGCGGCCGCCCGGGTGAAGTGGAGCTCCTCCGCGACCGCGACGAACGCGGCGAGTTGTCGATCGTCCATCCCGCCATCATCCACCGGAATCGATGAATGCCACCGAGATCCTCCGTTGGACACGCTCAGTCCGGGGGAGGAGCCTGATCCCGTGACCACTCCGGACCTCGACCACCGCCCCTCGCGGCCCGCGCCCGCGGGCCCGGCCTCCCGCCGACCCGAGCTGCCGCACGGCCCCGGCTTCTGGGTCATCGCCGCGGCGTTCCTCGCGGTCATGGCGTTCTCGACCGTGCCGACCCCGCTCTACGCGATCTACCAGGCCCGTGACGGCTTCCCCGCGTTCGTCGTCACCGTCGTGTTCGCCGCCTACGCGGTCGGAGTGGTGGCGAGCCTCTTCCTCGCCGGCCACGTCAGCGACTGGCTCGGCCGCCGCCGCATCCTGCTCGCGTCGATCCTCGTCGAGGTCCTCGCCGCGATCGTCTTCCTGCTCTGGCCCGAGGTCCCCGGCCTGCTGATCGCCCGCCTGCTGACCGGGCTCGGCGTCGGCGCCCTGACCGCCACCGCGACCGCGCACCTCTCGGAGCTGCGCGCCGTCGCCCGCCCCGAGGAGGGGCCGGGCACCTCGCGAGCGGTCTCGACGCTCGTGAACATGGGTGGTCTGGCGCTGGGCCCGCTCGTCGGAGGCGTCCTCGCCGTGACCGTCGACCGCCCGCTGGTCGTGCCCTACGAGGTCTTCCTCGTGCTGCTCGTCGTCCTCGGCCTCGGAGGCGCCCTCGTACCCGAGACCGTCGAGCGGCGCGAGGTCCTGCCCGCCTACCGCCCGCAGCGGCTCGCCGTGCCCGCCGAGTCGCGCGGTGCCTTCCTCTCGGCCGCGGTCGGCGCGTTCGCCGGCTTCGCCGTCTTCGGCCTCTTCACCTCGCTCGCTCCGACCTTCCTGGCCGGCCGCTTCGGCGAGACCTCCCACCTGGTCGCCGGCGCCGTGTCGTTCGGAGTCTTCGCCGCCGGCGCCGTGGCGCAGCTCGTCTCGGCCCGCCTCGCCGCCCGCCCCGCGCTCCTGCTGTCGGCCGCCGCCCTGGCCGTCGGACTCGTGCTGGTCGCCGTCGGCGCCGTGACGGCCGTCCTCTGGCCGTTCGTCGCCGGGGGAGTGCTCGCCGGTGCCGGAGTCGGGCTGCTGTTCCGCCTGTCCCTCGCGGTCGCCGGCTCGCTCGCCTCGGACGCCGCGCGGGGCGAGGTGCTCGCCGGCATGTTCCTGGCCGCCTACCTCGGCCTCGCCGTCCCCGTCCTCGCGATCGGAGCGGCCCTCGCGCTCCTTCCCGCCGTGCCCGTCCTCCTGGGCTTCGTCGCCGTCGTGCTGCTGCTGGTCCTCGCGGCGATCGCGCGGATGCTCCGCTCCTCCCGCTCCTGATCGAGCCCCGGGGCCGCGCCTCCGCTCGCGAGAGCGGTCCCGGTCGCCCCGCCCGTCACAATGGGGGCATGAAGCTCTTCTCCTTCGGACGCGGACGCGACGACCAGAACCCCCTCCCCGCGAACGACCGCGGATCGGGGAAGCTCGACGACTACGACTACGACCTGCTGCCGAAGTCCCGGCGCGGGGAGACGCTGCTCGGCATCGCCGACAGCGCCTCGCACCAGGACGAGCTCGCCCGGGTCCTGGCGCTCGGCGAGGACGAGATCACGGCGGTGATCCCGCGCCGCACCCTCGAGGAGGAGCGGGTGGACGCCCCCATGCCGGTCCGCCTCTTCGCGAACCACCGCCCCTCCGACCTCGTCGGCTACGTGCCCCGCGGTCTCGAGAACGTCGTCGACGCGGCGCTCTCGCGGCTGTCGGAGGCGGGCAAGCAGCCGCGTGTTCCGGCGCGCATCGTCACGGTGAAGGGCGCGCTCCGGGTGCAGCTGCTGATGCACGAGACCCGGGGCTGAGTGCTGCGCTCGTCGCTTCTCCAGCAGCCGACCCGGAGCGTCCCACCGCCCATTCCTGGCCGTCCGGCACCCGTGCTGATAGCATGAACCGGTTCCGAATCCGCAGCGGCCGCCGGCCGTCACCGGATTCGAACCACGGAGCAGGCCGGCAGGAAGCTGGTCCTCGGTGGTGGAGTCCCGGTTCACAGGTGCGGCGTCGTCGCACAGGAGGCGACCCGGAGCTTTTCTACTGGTGGCCAGCACGAACGCCCTCCACACGACGGCACGGCGCGACGCCCTGCCGTGGAATCGTCTCGATTCCTGACCGGAACTCTGCTCCGACGAACGCCGGCGCCCAGAACGGGCGCCGCTGCATACGTTGAAGGAGACAGAACCTCTTGGAAGGTCCTGAAATCACATTCGCCGAAGCCGTTCTCGACAACGGCTCGTACGGCACCCGCACCGTCCGCTTCGAGACCGGCCGCCTCGCGCAGCAGGCTCAGGGAGCGGTCGCCGCGTACCTCGACGAGGACACGATGATCCTCTCGGCCACCTCGGCGTCGAAGAACCCGAAGGACAACTTCGACTTCTTCCCGCTGACCGTCGACGTCGAGGAGCGCTCCTACGCCGCCGGCAAGATCCCCGGCTCGTTCTTCCGCCGCGAGGGCCGCCCCTCCACCGAGGCGATCCTCGTCTGCCGTCTGATCGACCGGCCGCTGCGCCCCTCGTTCGTCGAGGGCCTGCGCAACGAGGTCCAGATCGTCATCACGGTCCTGAGCATCGCTCCGGACGAGTTCTACGACGCCCTCGCGATCAACGCCGCGAGCGCCTCGACCCAGATCTCCGGTCTGCCCTTCTCGGGCCCGATCGCCGGTGTGCGCCTCGCGCTCATGTCCGACGGCTCGGGCAACGACCAGTGGATCGCGTTCCCCAAGGCCTCGCAGCTCGAGAACGCCGTCTTCGACCTCACCGTCGCGGGCCGCGTCGTCACCAACGAGGACGGCTCCTCCGACGTCGCCATCATGATGGTCGAGGCCGAGGCGACCGAGGGCTCCTGGAACCTCATCAAGGCCGGCGCCACCAAGCCCGACGAGACCGTCGTGGCCCAGGGCCTCGAGGCCTCCAAGCCCTTCATCCGCGCGCTCGTCGAGGCGCAGGCGAAGATGGCCGCGAACACCGCCAAGCCCGTCAAGGACTACCCGGTGTTCCTGCCCTACGCGCAGGAGACCTACGACAACGTCGCCGAGCTCAGCTACGACGAGCTCGTCCGCATCTACTCGATCGCCGACAAGGTCGAGCGCCAGGACGCCGACGACGCCCTCAAGGCGAAGGTCAAGGAGCAGATCGCCGAGCGCATCGCGGCCGGTCAGCTCTCGGCCGAGGCCTACAGCCAGGTCGGAGCGGCGTACAAGTCGGTCACGAAGGTCGTCGTCCGCGGACGCATCCTCCGCGACGGCGTGCGCATCGACGGTCGCGGCCTGGCCGACATCCGTCCGCTCGACGCCGAGGTGCAGGTCATCCCGCGCGTCCACGGCTCGGCGATCTTCCAGCGCGGCGAGACCCAGATCCTGGGCGTCACCACGCTGAACATGCTCAAGATGGAGCAGCAGATCGACTCGCTGTCGCCCGTCACCAAGAAGCGCTACCTGCATCACTACAACTTCCCGCCCTACTCGACCGGTGAGACCGGTCGCGTCGGGTCGCCGAAGCGTCGCGAGATCGGGCACGGCTTCCTCGCCGAGCGCGCCCTCGTGCCGGTGCTGCCCTCCCGCGAGGAGTTCCCCTACGCGATCCGCCAGGTCTCCGAGGCGCTGAGCTCCAACGGCTCGACCTCGATGGGCTCGGTCTGCGCCTCGACCCTGTCGCTCCTCAACGCCGGTGTGCCGCTGCGCGCCCCGGTCGCGGGCATCGCGATGGGCCTCGTGTCCGACGTCGTCGACGGCCAGACCCGCTACGCGGCGCTGACCGACATCCTGGGCGCCGAGGACGCGCTCGGCGACATGGACTTCAAGGTCGCCGGAACCTCCGAGTTCGTCACCGCGATCCAGCTCGACACGAAGCTCGACGGCATCCCGTCGTCGGTCCTCGACGCCGCGCTCAAGCAGGCGAAGGACGCGCGCAGCACGATCCTCGCCGTGCTCACGGCCGCGATCGACCAGCCCGACGAGATGGCCCCGACCGCGCCCCGCGTGATCTCGGTGCAGATCCCCGTCGACAAGATCGGCGAGCTGATCGGCCCCAAGGGCAAGACGATCAACGCGATCCAGGACGAGACCGGCGCCGACATCTCCATCGAGGAGGACGGCACCGTCTACATCGGCGCCGTCGACGGCCCGTCGGCCGAGGCCGCCCGCGCCCAGGTCAACGCGATCGCGAACCCGACGAACCCCGAGGTCGGCGAGCAGTTCCTCGGAACCGTCGTCAAGCTCGCGACGTTCGGCGCGTTCGTCTCGCTGCTCCCGGGCAAGGACGGACTGCTGCACATCAGCGAGGTCCGCAAGCTCGCCGGTGGCAAGCGCGTCGAGAACGTCGAGGACGTCCTCGGAGTCGGCCAGAAGCTGCTCGTTTCGATCACCAAGATCGACGACCGCGGCAAGCTGTCCCTCGCGCCCGTCGTGGCCGAGGAGGCCGGCGCCGAGGCGCCGGTCGAGGCTCCCGTCGAGAGCTGATCCCTCCCGCACGTCGTGACGCCCGTCCCACTCCGGTGGGGCGGGCGTCCGTCGTTCTGCGGCCGATGGGGTAGCGTGGCCGGACCGCGCCGTCGCACCGCCCCGACCGGAGGAACACCGTGATCGACCCGACGCCCCTGGCCACCGAGCCGGAGACGCCCGCCGCTCCCCAGCGCACCCTCGGTCGCACCGGCCTCCCCGTGCATCCGCTCGCTCTCGACGGCTCCGTCTTCGGCTGGGCCGCCGGGATCGACGACACGACCGAGGCGCTCGACGCCTTCGCGGCGCTCGGCGGCACCCTGATCTCGACCGCCGACCACTACGCGACCGGTCGCAGCGAGTACATGATCGGCCGCTGGCTCGAGGCGAGCGGCGCGCGCGAGCGGATGCTCGTCGCCACCAAGGTCGGCCGCCACCCCGATGCCCCGGGCCTCGCGCCGAGCGACGTCCGGGCGGCCGTCGAAGGCAGCCTCGAGCGCCTGGGCACCCGGATCGACCTCCTGTCCTTCGACAGCGAGGACCCGGAGGTGCCGATCGAGGAGAGCCTCGCGGCCGTCGCCCCGTTCCTCGCGAACGGCTCCGTCGGAGCGCTGGGCGCCGCCCACTTCAGCGGCGAGGCGCTCGCCCGCGCCGCGGAGGCCGCGACCCTGCACGGGCTGCCCGTCTTCTCGGTCGTGGTGGCCGAGTACAACCTGATGGAGCGCAAGGACTACGAGTCCGACGTCGCCCCCGAGGTGATCCGGCAGGAGCTCGGCACTCTGGCGCGCCTCCCGCTCGCGAGCGGCTATCTCACGGGCGCGCTGCGCCACCGCTCGGACGAGCCGCAGTCGGTCATGTTCGAGGCCGCACTCGACTACGTGGGGCGCCACGGCAGCAAGGTGCTCGCCGCGCTCGACGAGATCGCCCAGGCGCACGGCACCAACCCCGGCACGGTCGCCCTCGCGTGGGTGCTCTCGCACCAGGAGGTGTCCGCCGCCGTCGTCCGCGCCCGCGGCGCAGAGGAGCTCGAGTCGGTCTTCGGCGCCGCCGCCCTCCCGCTGACCCGGAGCGACCTGGCGCAGCTCGACCGCGCCTCCGCCTGACCGGTCGGACGGCTCCCGGGTGATCGACCGGGCCGTCGGCACGCGGTCCGGTGCAGGGCCCGTCGCCCGGGCCCCGCATCCGATCAGCGGCGCAGGACTCGCGCCTCCCACGGCGCGAGCGTCGTCCCGGTCGCTCCCGCCACGTTGCCCAGCACCGTCTCGGCGCCCGCCCACTCCGCGAGCAGTGCGACCTCGAGCGGCTCGCCCGACACGTTGCCCACGGCGAGCAGCTCGCTCGCCCCGGTGCGGGTGAACGCGAAGAGCGTCGGGTGCTCGGGCTCCAGGAGCCGGAACCGGCCCAGCTGCACGGTCTCGTCGGCGTGCCGCAGCGCGATCAGTGCCCGGTAGTACTCGAACACCGAGCGCTCCGACGCCCGATCGGCCGCCACGTTCAGCTCGGTCGAGTTCGGATTGACCGGGATCCACGGCTCCCCGGTCGTGAAGCCGGCGTGCTCGCCGCCGTCCCACTGCACGGGTGTGCGCGCGTTGTCGCGGCTCTGCGCCCGCAGACCCGCCAGGACCTCCTCCGGATCCTCCCCGCGGTCGCCGACCGCCTCCGCGTAGTAGTTCAGCGACTCGACGTCCCGGAAGTCCTCGATGCCCGAGAAGGGCACGTTCGTCATGCCGATCTCCTCGCCCTGGTAGATGTAGGGCGTGCCGCGCTGCAGATGCAGGAGGGTCGCCCAGAGCGTCGCCGATTCGTAGCGGTAGCGGCCGTCGTCGCCGAAGCGCGAGACCAGCCGCGGCTGGTCGTGGTTGTTGAGGTAGAGCGAGTTCCAGCCGCGCTCGGCGAGGCCGTCCTGCCAGCGGGCGAGGTTCGCCTTGAGTGCGACGAGGTCCAACGGCACCGGGTGGAACTTGTCGACGCCGTGGTCGATGCCCACGTGCTCGAACTGGAACACCATGTCGAGCTCCCGGCGCTGGGGATCGGTGACCAGCGCGGCCTCCTCCAGGGTCACTCCGGGCATCTCGCCGACGGTGAGGTAGGCGCCGTCGCGCCCCGCGAACACGGCCTCGTTCATCTCGCGGAGGTACTCGTGCAGCCGCGGACCCACTCCGCCGACGATGCCCGTGCCGCCGCCCTCGCCGTCGACCTCGTCGAGATTCTTCGACACGAGGTTGATGACGTCCATCCGGAACCCGTCGACACCGCGGTCGAGCCAGCGGTTCATCATCGCGTGAACTGCGCGCCGGACCTCGGGGTTCTCCCAGTTGAGGTCGGGCTGCTGCACCGCGAACAGGTGGAGGAAGTACTCGTCGGTCGCGGAGTCCCGGGTCCACGCCGGCCCGGAGAAGTACGAGCGCCAGCCGTTGGGCTCGGCGACGTCGAGCCCCGCGTCGTCGGCCGCCTCGAGCTCGGGCGAGGTGCCGGCGGCGGCGCGGCCCTTCCGCCACCAGTACCAGTCGCGCTTCGGGTTCTCGATCGAGGAGCGGGACTCGACGAACCACGCGTGCTCGTCGCTCGTGTGGTTCACCACGAGGTCCATCACGATGCGGATGCCGCGCTCGTGCGCCTCCGCCAGCAGCAGATCGAACTCCGCGAGGTCGCCGAAGAGCGGATCGATGTCCTCGTAGTCCGAGATGTCGTAGCCGTTGTCGTGCTGCGGTGACGGGTAGATCGGCGACAGCCAGACGACGTCCACTCCGAGGTCGGCGAGATGGTCGAGCCGCGAGCGGATCCCGCCGAGGTCGCCGATGCCGTCGCCGTTCCAGTCCGCGAACGAGCGGGGGTAGATCTGGTAGACGACGGCACTGGTCCACCAGGGCGTCGACGGGGGCGGGGTGAGGGGCTCCATGAGGCCGAATCTAGCCGCGACCCGGTGCCGCTGAGGGGTCGCCGCACCGCGTCCTGGGGAGAGCGGAGCGGGTTCGCGGCGGGGGAGGAGGCCTCCGTGTAACGATCTGATGAACCGTTCCGCACCGCCTCCGGAGCGGCGCTCGGCGCTCGACTACTCTCGGTCCTGGCGGGACCCGACCCGCCGCAGGGAGTGTGGTGGCGTGCCGAGGCTGAAGGCCCGCGCGACCGTGAAGGCGACGCGTCACGGATCCCTCGGAGCGCTCCCGGAAGCGGCTTCCCCGGGCGACACCGGACCGGTCGTCGCCCATACGCTGCGCCGCTCGCTCGGCGACTCCGCGCAGTCCCTCTTCCCCCTCCTGCTCGACGCCGCCGTCCTCGGCCGCCGCGGCCACGACGCCGGTCCGGAGCTCCTCGAGCGGTACGCGGCCTGGGGCGGCAACGGCGTCCTCGTCACCGACACCGCGGCCTCCGCCGCCGGCGAGGAGACGGTGGGCCGCTGGCTCGCGGGCCACCGGGATCGCGACCGCTTCCTCCTCCTCGGGCGCCTGGGTCCGACCGCCGACGCCTCGCCGTCCCCCCGCGCCCTGGTGGCGCGCGTCGACGAGTCGCTCCGGCGCCTGCGCACCGACCATCTGGACGTCCTTGCAGTGCGGCCCGACAGCGCCGGGAGGCTCGACGAGCTGCTCAGCGCCGTCGAGGTCCTGCTCGCGCGCGGGAAGGTCCGGGCGGTCCTCGCCTCGGGATTCGCGGCCGAGGAGCTCTTCGAGGCGCGGGTGCTCGCCGGTCACGGTCTGCCGCGCTTCTCCGGGGTGGAGCTGCGCTACAGCCTGCTCGAGGGCTCGGACGCCGAGGGCGACCTCGGGCTCGTCGCGCGGGGCCAGGGGCTCTCCGTCGTGGCCACCGTGCCTCTCGCGCACGGCTTCCTGCACGGAGCGGCGCGCTCGAGGCGCGAACTGCGGGCCCTTCCCGACGGGGCGCTCGCGTCGGTGCATCTCGGCCGGCGCGGACGGCGGGTGCTCGCGGCGCTCGACGCGATCGGCGCCGAGCTGTCCGCGACCACGGCCGCCGTCGCCCTCGCCTGGCTCCTGGCCCGGCCGGGTGTCGCCGCAGCGACCGTCGAGCCCGCATCGTGCGCCGAGATCGACACCCTGGTCCGCGCCGTCTCGCTCGAGCTCGACGCCGGTCACCTCCACGCCCTCGAGCGCGCTCGGCGCTGACGCCGAGTCCTGCACGGATGACCGCGGGCCGGGACAGCGCGCGCGGGTGACCTAGTGTGGGTCGGATGAACCACGGCGTCGCACTCCCTCTCGACCAGCCGGAGACGACGATCCGGGCCGCCGGTGGCGCGCTCGTCCGCCGCTCCGTCCTCTCCAGCGGTGTCCGCATCCTGAGCGAGGCCGTCCCCGGCGCCCGCAGCGCCACCGTCGGATTCTGGGTCGCCGCCGGCTCGCGCGACGAGCAGCCCGCGGGTCCCGCCGAGGGCGGACGTCCGGCGACCCCGTCGAACTTCGGCTCCACCCACTTCCTCGAGCACCTGCTCTTCAAGGGCACCCGGTCGCGCTCGGCTCTCGACATCGCCGTCTCCTTCGACTCCGTGGGCGGTGAGCACAACGCGCTCACCGCGAAGGAGTACACCTGCTACTACGCCAAGGTGCAGGACCGCGATCTCCCGATGGCCGTCGAGGTCATCGGCGACATGGTGACCTCCAGCCTCCTGGACCCCGACGAGTTCGAGACCGAGCGCGGCGTGATCCTCGAGGAGCTCGCCATGGCCGACGACGATCCGGCCGATGTGGCGAGCGAGCGCCTGTTCGAGTCCGTCTTCGGCGACCACCCGCTCGGGCGCCCGATCGGCGGCAGCCCGCAGACCATCGGCGAGGCCACCCGCGACGCCGTCTGGGCCCACTACCGGGCGGCATACAGCCCGCGCGACCTCGTCGTCTCCGTCGCCGGCGCCGTCGAGCACGAGTCGCTGGTCGCGCTGCTCGAGCGCGTGCTCTCCTCCGACGGCTGGGACCTCTCCGTCCCTGCGGCTCCCGTGGCGCGCCGCGTGGGCCTCGAGGCGCACTACGAGCGGGGCAGCGCGCTCTCGATCGTGCACCGCCCGACCGAGCAGGCCAACATCCTGATCGGGTTCCCCGGTCTCGCCGCGGCCGACGACCGCCGCATGACGATGGGCGTGCTGAACTCGATCCTGGGCGGCGGGATGTCCTCGCGCCTCTTCCAGGAGATCCGCGAGAAGCGCGGCCTCGCCTACTCCGTCTACTCGTTCGCCCCGTCCTACTCGGACGCCGGCATCTTCGGCCTGTTTGCGGCGAGCACGCCCGCCAAAGCCGGCACCGTCGCCGAGCTCCTCGTCTCGGAGTTCCACCGCCTCGCCGAGGAGGGCGTCTCCGAGGACGAGATCGGACGCGCCCGAGGCCAGCTGTCCGGCGCCGCCGCCCTCGCGCTCGAGGACTCGGACACGCGGATGTCCCGGCTCGGCCGCGCCGAGCTGACCTTCGGCGAGTTCGTCGACCTGGATGAGAGCCTGCGCCGTCTTGCGCGCGTCGGCGCGGAGGACGTCCAGGCTCTCGCGGCAGACTTGGCGAGGGGGCCTTCGTCGATCTCGGCCGTCGGTGCGGTCGACGCATCGACGTTCGCCGGCATCGCCGAGATCGAGAGCGCTCCCACCGTCTGATCCGTTCTCGCGAACGACCGTTGACCGCGCACCGTCGCGCCGCACCCGGGGGAGCCCCACGTGTCCCATTACATCTACCTCGTCCGTCACGGCGAGCAGCAGGACGCCGAGCACGGCATGCCCGACGGGCCGCTGTCGGCACGAGGGGAGCGCCAGGCCCGCCTCATCGCCGAGCGGCTCGGCGGCGTCCCGTTCACGGGCGCGTGGCACTCGCCGCTGCGTCGGGCGGAGGAGACGGCCGCTCGGTTCCGCGCGGTCCTGCCCGGACTCGCGATCGAGCCCTCCTCGCTGCTGTTCGACTGCATCCCCTCCGGCCCCACACCCGACATGCCGCGCGCGTTCGAGCCGTTCTTCGGCAGCGTCACGCCGGCCGAGATCGAGGCGGGCCACGCGCAGATGCAGGACGCGGTGTCGGAGTTCCTGGCCCCGTCCCGCGAGGACCGGCACGACCTCCTCATCACGCACAACTTCGTGATCGGCTGGTTCGTGCGGCACGTCTTCGACGCCCCGGACTGGCGCTGGCTCGGGCTCAACCAGGCCAACTGCGGGCTGACGATCATCCGGGTCCGTTCGCGGAAGCCCCCGGTCCTCGTCGTGCACAACGACCTCGCCCACCTGCCCGTGGAGCTGCGCACCGGCCTGCCGGAGCCCCAGCCCTACTGAGCGGCCGCCGCCCGGGTGCGGCGCCCGCCCCCGCGGGCACCCGCGTTGTTACGCTGACGGAGTGACTACTTCCGTCGCCGTCGTCGGTGCGTCCGGCCGACTCGGCTCCCTGACCTGCTCGCTGATCGACGCCTCCGACGAGTTCGAGCTCGTCGCGCGACTGGGCTCCCGGAGCGATCCGGAGGAGATGCTGGCCGCCGACGTGGTCGTCGACATGACGGTCCCGGCGGTCAGCCAGGGCGTCGTCGACTTCGCGGTCGCCCACGGCCGGAAGGTCCTCGTGGGGACCTCCGGATGGACCGGCGACCGCATCGCGGCGCTGCGCCGCACTGTCGAGGCCCAGCCCGACGCGGGTGTCGTCATCGTCCCGAACTTCTCACTCGGCTCCGTCCTCGCGACCGCGCTCGCGACCGTGGCCGCCCGATTCTTCGACGCCGTCGAGATCGTCGAGACGCACGGCGCCCGCAAGGTCGACTCGCCGTCGGGCACCGCCGTCCGGACCGCCGAGCTGATCCTGCAGGCGCGGGCGGAGCTCGGACCGGTGCAGGCACCGCACACCGACCAGCGCGCCCGCGGGCAGCAGGTGGCGAGCATCCCTGTGCACAGTCTGCGGTTGCCCGGAGTCGAGGCCCGCCAGGAGGTCGTGTTCGGCGGCACCGGCGAGACCGTCACACTGCGCCACGACACCTCCTCGCCCGCCTCCTACGAGGCCGGGATCCTGAGGGCGCTGCACGCGGTGCGCTCGACGACGGGGGTCGTCGTCGGGCTCGACGCCCTCCTCGACCTGCGCGCGGCGTTCGACGCGGCGCCGCTGGCCGAGCGGGCTCCCGGCGAGCCGGCGCCGGTCGACGACGCGCCGTCCGGCCAGGCCGCGGCCGCGACGAGCGCACCGTGAGGACCCGCGTCGGCGTCGGGCTGATGGCGGTCCTGCTCGCCCTCTACCTCTTCGTCTGCCTGCAGTACTCCGTCGTCGCGTTCGCCGCGGGCACGGTTCCGGGCATCGTGATGGGGCTCGGACTGCTCATCCTCGGTGCCGTCGGCGTCTGGGGGCTCGTCCGCGAGCTCCTGTTCGGGCTCCGCGCCGAGCGCCTGGCCCGCCGGCTCGAATCCGAGGACGCGCTCCCGAAGGAGGTCCTCGACTCGCGCGCCAGCGGCCGCCCGCTCCGCGAGGAGGCCGACACGCTCTTCCCCGGCTACGCGGCCGACGTGGACGCCGATCCGCAGAGCTGGCGGGCGTGGTACCGCCTGGGGCTCGCCTACGACGCGAGCGGCGACCGCAAGCGCGCCCGGGGCGCGATCAGGACGTCGATCGCCCTCGAGAAGGACGCCCCCGCCTGAGCCGGAGGGGACGCCCGGCGTTCGTCAGGCCAGGACCCACTCCAGCGCCTGGGCGACCGTGCGGTGCCGGAAGACGAAGCCGTCCTCCAGCAGTCGCTGCGGCAGCATCCGCTGGCTCGAGAGCAGCAGCTCGTGACCCGCGTCCTGCAGCGCGAGCTCGATGATCCGGCCCGGCACCGGCACCTTGAAGGGCCGGTGCAGCTGCTCGGCGAGCGTCTTCATGATCTCGTTCGCGGTCGCCGGGACGGGCCCCGCGAGGTTGACGGGACCGGACAGCGTCGAGGTGAGGAGGTGGCGGATGGCCGCGGCCTCGTCGTAGAGGCTGATCCAGGGCCAGGCCTGCTCGCCGCCGCCGAGCGGACCGCTGAGTCCGAGCTTCGTCAGCGGAAGCAGCGGCTTGAGCGCTCCTCCGTCGCCGAGGACCAGCCCCGTGCGCAGGGTCGCGACGCGGGTGGACTCCGGCGCGAGGTGCGCGGCTTCCTCCCAGCGGGCGACGACATCGGCGAGGAAGCCCTCGCCGCGTGCGGAGTCCTCGGTGAGGTCCTCGCCCGGACGATCGCCGTAGAAGCCGACGGCGGAGGCGTTCAGGAGGATCGACGGGGGAGAGGTCGCCATCCGCATCGCGTCGGTGAGGGTGCGGGTCGCCTGGACCCGCGAGTCCAGGATCTCCCGCTTGTAGGAGGAGGTCCACGGGAGCCGGCTGATGGAGGCGCCCGACAGGTTCACGACCGCATCGACGCGGTCGAGCACGCTGAAGTCGAGCATGTGCGAGGTCGGCGCCCAGTGGAACTCGTCCGCGCTCGTGGGCGCGTGCCGCACCAGGCGGAGGATCTCGTGGCCGTCCGCGCGCAGCTGACGGCTCAGCTCCGTGCCGATCATTCCGCTCGCGCCCGAGATCAGCACGGTCAGCGGCGCCACGGGCTTCGCAGCGGGGACGGCCGGCTGCGTCTGCGCGGGCGGCAGGACCGAGGGGCGGGCGGTGCTCTCCCGAGCGGAGCGGCGGGACGGAGCGCCTGCGCCGTCCGAGTCGGTGCGCGGTGCGGACGAGTCGCTCATCTGTGCCTCCCGAGGCCCGTCGCGGGCGGCCCGCGAGGTGAGAACGAGCCTAGAGCCTCACGCCCGTGAGGCCGCCGAGCGCCCGAGGACCCCGGCGCGGACCAGCAGCAGGTAGAGCTCGCAGCCCAGGCACAGGCCGAACACCGCGTTCAGGAACGCGGCGAGGAACGCCAGCGACCCGGCGACCGGCACCGCGTACGGCACGCCCGCGATGTGCAGCACGACGCCGACGGCGGTCACCGCGAGTCCGACGAGCTGAGCGAAGCGCGGTGGTCGGGCGTCCTCCCACTCGGTCGGAGGAGCGAGACGGGGCCGGACCAGACGGCGGAAGACGACGGCCCAGGGACCGGAGCCGACCCCTCGCGCAGCCGACCAGGCGAAGAGAGCGGCGATCACTGCGAGCGCGAGGAAACCGGGCTGCACCAGGCGGGCCGGCAGATCGGCTCGGGCCGGAGCCGCGAGCGAGAGCCCCACCGCGACGAGCAGGAGGAGCGCGGTGACGGAGGCGGCGAAGCGCGGTCCGCGCGGGTCGACGCGGTTCGCGGGGGCGGGAGTGGTCACAGGGTCTCCAGGAGTCGGTCGAGCTCGTCCTGCACGACGCTGCGCGCCGGGGAGCCCGCGATGCGGCTGCGAGGGATCCCGTCGCGGTCGAGGACGAGCAGAGTGGGCGTCTGCAGCACGCGGAACCGATCGGCGAGGTCGGCGCGGTGGGTGAGGTCGACGTCGAGGTGCTCGACGCCGTCGCGCTCGCGGGCGAGGCCGTCGAGCATGCGGTGGACGGCCGGGCAGCGGGTGCAGTACTCGGTCGAGAACTGGACGATCGTCGCCGTCCGGCCCAGCGCCGCGCCGGGGACGAGCCCCGCGGGATCGATCCGGTCGCCCGCCTGCGCGGGCCGTGCGCGGACGCGCCCGAGCGAGCGCCGGTACACGAGACCGAGGCCTGTCGCGAGGGCGACGAGTCCGGCCAGCAGCACGGCGATCAGAAGAGGGTCCACGGAGGAAGGCTAGGCGCGGACCGTGCGTGCACGTCCGTTCATTGCGCGAGAAGTCGATCCGCACGGCCCGGGCGGCCGGACGGGCTGTGCTCTATCGTGATCCGGTGACCGAGCAGAAGAACGAGCCGAATCCCCCCGAGACCGGACCGTCGATCGAGTTCCGATCCGATGTCGTCGTGGAGCTCGTCCGCTCCAGCGCCCACGACTCCGACGTGCTCTTCGCCGCCCGCGTCTCGACCCAGGGCGAGCAGACCCTCGCCGGAGCGCTCGACGACGCCGACGAGGCCGACGCCGAGCTGCAGCGCAAGCGCGACCGCGGCCTCATCAACTACCTGATGCGCGACCGCCACGGCTCGCCCTTCGAGCACAACTCCATGACCTTCTACGTGCAGGCGCCCATCTTCGTCTTCCGCGAGTTCATGCGGCACCGCATCGCCTCCTACAACGAGGAGTCGGGTCGCTACCGCGAGCTGCGCCCCGTCTTCTACGTGCCCGGCCCCCAGCGGAACCTCGTCCAGGTCGGCAAGCCCGGCGCCTACTCCTTCGAGCCCGGCACCCCGGAGCAGACCGAGCTCGTCGTCGCCGAGACCCGCCGCGCCAGCGCTCAGGCCTTCGAGGCGTACCAGCGGATGCTCGGCGAGGGCGTCGCCCGGGAGGTCGCCCGCATCGTCCTGCCGTTGAACATCTACTCGTCGATGTACGTGACGCTGAACGCGCGCTCACTCATGAACTTCCTGTCGCTGCGCACCAAGCGCGAGGACTCGACCTTCCCGTCCTTCCCGCAGCGCGAGATCGAGATGGCCGCCGAGCAGATGGAGCAGCGCTTCGAGGAGCTCATGCCCCTCACCTACGCCGCCTTCAACGCCAACGGCCGCGTCGCCCCCTAGCGAGACCACCGGGACGGATCCCTCCGGCCGGTCGAGGTGAGGACAGGCCGCCCCTCCGATCCGTCGGCCCCCGCCTCCGGCGCGCCGCCGCCGACCCGCTACCCTGGCCTCGTGTCAACTCCGGAGAATCCTTTCGGCCAGGTCCTGGTCGCCCTGGTCACCCCGTTCACCGCCGACGGCGAGGTCGATTGGCCCGGCGTCGAGAAGCACATCGACGACTGCATCGCGGCGGGCGCCGACGGCATCGTCGTCACCGGCACGACGGGAGAGACGAGCACGCTCACCGACCCCGAGAAGATCCGCCTCGTCGAGGTCGGCAAGTCCGTCGCGGCGGGTCGCGCCAAGATCATCACGGGCGGAGGCTCGAACGAGACCGCGCACGCGATGCAGCTCGCGCGTCAGAGCGAGAAGGCCGGCGCCGACGGCAACATGATCGTCACGCCGTACTACAACAAGCCCACGCAGGCGGGCATCCTCACGCACTTCCGGATGATCGCGGACGCCACGGATCTGCCCGTCATCCTCTACGACATCCCGGGCCGCACCGGCGTCCCGATCCGCTACGAGACGATCCTGCGCGCGGCCAAGCACCCGAACATCCTCGCCGTGAAGGACGCCAAGGGCGATCTGTCCGAGGTGAGCCGGGTCCTGAACCAGACCGATCTCATGTACTTCTGCGGCGACGACGCCAACGTGCTCCCCGAGCTCGCCATCGGCGCCACCGGGCTCATCGGAGTGACCGCCAACGTCGCCTCCGCGCCCTACCGCACGATCGTCGACGCCGTGAACGCCGGCGACCTGCGCGCCGCGACCCTCGCGCACCAGCAGCTCGAGCCCCTCGTGCGCGCGCTCATGACCCACGTGCCCGGCACAGTCGCGGTGAAGTACATCCTGCACGGCCTCGGGCGCATCTCGTCGCCGCGCGTGCGGCTGCCGCTGGTCGGTCCGGAGGAGTCGGAGGCCGCGCTCATCGAGGACGAGCTCGGCCTCGTCCGCGACATCCCGGGCGTCGACTTCCGCAACTTCCGTCCCGACCGCAACGCGGCCGCGGGCGGCGCACTGCCGAAGGTCGCCGGCACCACCCGCTGACGCCGCTCGAGCGGCAGCGCCCGGCGGGAGACGAACGAAGAGGAGCACGCATGCCCAGTCCCGTGATCATCCCGCCGGCGCTCGCGGCCGGGACCCTGCGCATCATCCCTCTGGGCGGTCTCGGCGAGATCGGCCGCAACATGACGATCTTCGAGATCGACGGCAAGATCCTGATCGTCGACTGCGGCGTGCTCTTCCCGGAGGAGAACCAGCCGGGCGTCGACCTGATCCTCCCCGACTTCGGCCCGATCAAGGACCGCCTCGACGACGTCGTGGGCGTCGTGCTCACCCACGGCCACGAGGACCACATCGGCGCCGTCCCGTACCTTCTCAAGCTCAAGCGCGATCTCCCCCTGATCGGCTCGACCCTGACGCTCGCCCTCGTCGAGGCGAAGCTGAAGGAGCACCGCATCAAGCCGTACACGCTGGCCGTGAAGGAGGGGGACATCGAGAACCTCGGGCCGTTCGAGCTCGAGTTCGTCGCGGTGAACCACTCGATCCCGGATGCGCTCGCCGTCGCGATCATCACGGACGCCGGCTCGATGCTGCACACGGGCGACTTCAAGATGGACCAGCTGCCGCTGGACGGCCGCATCACCGATCTGCGCGCGTTCGCCCGCCTGGGCGAGGAGGGCATCGACCTGTTCCTGGTCGACTCCACGAACGCCGACGTGCCCGGTTTCACGCCGAACGAGCGCGACATCGGCCCCGTCATCGAGAGCGTGATGGCGAAGGCGACCCGGCGGGTCATCGTCGCGAGCTTCTCGAGCCACGTGCACCGCGTGCAGCAGGTGCTCGACGCCGCGCACGCCACGGGCCGTCGCGTGGCGCTGCTCGGCCGCTCCATGGTCCGCAACATGGGCATCGCCGCCGACCTGGGCTACCTGAAGGTCCCGCAGGGCGTGCTCATCGACGTCAAGAAGGCCGGCGACGTCCCCGAGGACCGCATCGTCTACATGTCCACCGGATCGCAGGGCGAGCCGATGGCGGTGCTCAGCCGCATGGCCAACCTCGACCACCAGATCCAGCCGGGCGAGGGCGACACCGTCATCCTCGCGTCGAGCCTCATCCCGGGCAACGAGAACGCCGTCTATCGCGTGATCAACGGACTCACCAAGCTGGGGGCGACCGTCGTGCACAAGGGCAACGCCAAGGTGCACGTCTCGGGCCACGCCGCCGCCGGTGAGTTGACCTACTGCTACAACATCCTCAAGCCGCTGAACGTGATGCCGGTCCACGGCGAGTACCGCCACCTGGTCGCGAACGCGAAGCTGGCGCGCGACACGGGCATCCCGGAGGAGAACACGATCATCGCCGAGGACGGCACCGTGATCGACCTGCTCGACGGGAAGGTCTCGGTGGTCGGGCAGCTCGACCTCGGCTTCGTCTACGTCGACGGCTCGACCGTCGGCGAGATCACCGACGCCGATCTGAAGGACCGCCGCATACTGAGCGAGGAGGGCTTCATCTCGATCATCGTCGTGGTCGAGGCCGGCACCGGGCGCATCGTGGTCGGTCCCGAGATCCACGCGAAGGGGTTCGCCGAGGACGACCGCGTCTTCGACGAGGTCAAGCCGCGCATCGCGAAGGCGCTCGAGGAGGCGGTGCAGAGCGGAGTGAACGACCAGCACGCGCTCTCGCAGACCATCCGCCGCGTCGTCGGGCGCTGGGTGAACACGAGCTACCGCCGCCGTCCGATGATCGTCCCGCTCGTCATCGAGGCCTGATCCGTCCGGACGGAGGCGGCCCCGCCTCCTCCGTCCGCCGTCCAGCACCCGGGGGGAGTGCGCACCGTCCGCGGGGGACCGCCGTTCGAGCAGCCAGGAGGCCGCACGTGGACCACACGATCCGCACCGCCCGGAGCGAGGACGCGCCCTTCCTCGCCGACATGCTCGTCGAGGCGGCGAACTGGAACTGGACGACCGCGCGCACGCGGATCGACGTCCTCGAGGAGGAGTCCACCAGGCGCTACGTCGCAGGCTGGCCGCGCCCGGGCGATCTCGGCTCCGTCGCCGAGACCGCAGAGGGAGAGCGGATCGGCGCCTGCTGGACGCGGCTGTTCACCTCGGCCGTCCCTGGTCGCGGCTTCGTCGCCCCGGGAGTGCCGGAGCTGACGCTCGGCGTGCGCCCGGTCTGGCGCGCCCAGGGGGTCGGCCGCGCCCTGCTGAAGGCCGCGCTCGCCCAGGCGCGCGCCGCCGGCTACGCGCGGGTGTCCCTGAACGTGGCCACCGACAACTTCGCCCGTCGGCTCTACCGGAGCGAGGGCTTCACCGCGGTGGACGACCGCGGCGATGCGGAGACGATGGTCGTCACCCTCCGCTGACGGCTCCGGTCGCGGCGCGGGTCCCCGGCGATGACGGGGGCGGCGGGTACGGTGGCCTCATGGCGACCAGTACCAAGACCACCTCCCGCGGGCGGGGGAGCGGCTCCACGCGCTCCGGCGCCCCGCGATCCGGACGGGGCTCGGCGCGAGGAGCGGCCGAGACGAAGGCCACCGTCGCCTTCGACTCCACCCCGCGCACGAACGTCCTGGTCCGCCTGTGGATGACGCTGGCGCACGTCGTCGGCGGAGCCGCGCGCGCGCTGGGCCCCGAGAGGCTCGCGAAGGAGGAGCGCCGCGACGGCGTCCCCTTCCTCCTGGTGCTGCTGGGCGTCGCCGGCGCGGTGGTCGAGTGGTTCCTCGCGGGTGATCCCGTCGCCGCGATCCTCGACGCCTGGAGCTTCGGCGCCCTCTTCGGACGGGTCGCCTACGTCCTCCCGGTCGTGCTCGTGCTGTTCGCGCTGTGGCTCTTCCGGCACCCGAGCTCCGTCGACGACAACGGCCGGATCGGCGTGGGCCTGTCGTTCCTGCTCATCGCCTCCGCGGGCATCTGCCACGCGCACCTCGGCACGCCGTACCCCGGCGACGGCATCCTCCCCATGGCGGCCGCCGGCGGCGTGCTCGGCTGGCTCGTCGGAGCGCCGCTCGTCGCGATCGCCCAGGTCCCCGGCGCGACGGTGATCCTCTCCGCGGTCATCCTGCTCTCGCTCTTCATCATCACCAAGACGCCGCCGAACCGCATCGGCGCGCGGTTCCGCGACCTCTACTCCTACCTGTTCGGCGCCCCCGTCCTCGACGACGAGGAGCGTGCGCGCCTGAAGGCCGAGAAGGCGGCGGCCAAGGCCGCCAAGGCCGAGGCCGAGTCCTCCGACGAGCAGGAGGAGGGCGGCGAGCTGCCCTGGTGGCGCCGCACCGAATCCGGTCGCGAGGACGAGCCCACCGTGCAGACGGAGCTCCCCATCGACTCGCTCACGGAGGTCATCGACGAGCCGAAGGGCCGTCGGGGCCGCTCGCGCACGAAGGGGTTCGACACCGCCCTCGAGGAGCACGACGAGCCGTCCGATCCGCCGACCCGTGCCTACGAGACGCAGGTGCTCTCCGACGTCGAGGATGCCGAGGCCGCGCTCGCGCGCTTCGAGCGCTCCGGCGCCGCGACCACTCCCGTCGGAGTCGTCGACGACGACGCGACCGGGGTCATCCGACTCGACGACCTCGACGTCTCGCCGGTCGTGCCGGTCCCGGCCGCGATCGGCACCGGGCCCACCGCTCCCGTGCCCTCAGAGGACTCGACGGCGGGCTTCGACTCCTCGTTCGAGGAGGACGCCCCCTACCGGCTGCCGTCCGCCGCGGCGCTCTCCACCGGCACGCCGTCGAAGGCGCGCTCGGCCGCGAACGATGAGATGGTCCGCGCGATCACCGAGGTGCTGCAGCAGTTCAACGTCGACGCGACGGTCACCGGATTCTCGCGCGGCCCCACCGTGACCCGCTACGAGATCGAGCTCGGTCCGGGCGTGAAGGTCGAGCGGGTCACCGCGCTGAGCAAGAACCTGTCCTACGCGGTCGCCAGCAACGAGGTCCGCATCCTCTCGCCGATCCCCGGCAAGAGCGCCATCGGCGTCGAGATCCCCAACACCGACCGCGAGATCGTCTCGCTGGGCGACGTGCTCCGCTCCGCCGCCTCGACCACCTCGACCCACCCGATGACGATCGGCGTCGGCAAGGACGTCGAGGGCGGCTACGTGGTCGCGAACCTCGCGAAGATGCCGCACCTCCTGGTCGCCGGCTCCACCGGCTCCGGCAAGTCCAGCTTCGTGAACTCGATGATCACAAGCCTCCTGATGCGCGCGCGTCCCCAGGACGTCCGCATGGTGCTGATCGACCCCAAGCGCGTCGAGCTGACGATCTACGGAGGCGTCCCGCACCTCATCACGCCCATCATCACGAACCCCAAGAAGGCGGCTGAGGCGCTGCAGTGGGTCGTGAAGGAGATGGACATGCGGTACGACGACCTCGCGTCGTTCGGCTACCGCCACATCGACGACTTCAACGCGGCGGTGCGCGGCGGCGAGATCGTCCTGCCGCCCGGCAGCAACCGGGTCCTCAAGCCCTATCCGTACCTGCTCGTCGTCGTCGACGAGCTCGCGGACCTCATGATGGTCGCGCCGCGCGATGTGGAGGACTCGATCGTCCGCATCACGCAGCTGGCTCGCGCCTCCGGTATACACCTCGTGCTGGCCACCCAGCGTCCGAGCGTCGACGTCGTGACCGGTCTGATCAAGGCCAACGTGCCGAGCCGTCTGGCCTTCGCGGTGACCAGCGTCACGGACTCCCGGGTCATCCTCGACCAGCCCGGCGCCGACAAGCTGATCGGCCAGGGCGACGGGCTCTTCCTGCCGATGGGCACGAACAAGCCGATGCGCGTGCAGGGCGCCTGGGTCCGCGAGGACGAGATCGCCAAGGTCGTCGAGCACGTCACGCGGCAGGCGCAGCCCGAGTACCGCCAGGACATCACGGTGCAGGCGCAGCGCAAGGAGGTCGACTCCGACATCGGCGACGACCTCGAGCTGCTGGTCGCCGCGGCCGAGCTGGTCGTCAGCACGCAGTTCGGCTCCACCTCGATGCTGCAGCGCAAGCTGCGCGTCGGCTTCGCGAAGGCGGGTCGCCTGATGGACCTCCTGGAGTCCCGCGAGGTCGTCGGCCCCTCCGAGGGGTCGAAGGCGCGCGACGTGCTCGTCACGGCCGAGCAGCTGCCCGGTGTGCTCGCGCGGATGCGCGGGGACCAGCCCGGAGACGCTCCGGCGGCTCCCTCCGCGGTGGCGCCCGACGCCTACGCCGACCCGCTCGCGGAGCCGTCCGGCCCCGTGGCGACCGACTACCACGACGACGACGAGGGCTCGGACGACGACGCCTGGCAGCTGACCGGCCGCTGAGCGATGCGCGGCACGCGGACGATCACGACGAACGCAGGAGAACGATGAGCAGTCCCGCCTCCGCCCCGGCGGCTCCGGTAAGCAATTGGAACCTCCCGAACGCCATCACCGTGGTGCGGATCCTGCTGGCTCCGCTGTTCTTCTGGATGCTGCTCGCCGACGCAGGAGCGGACGGCGGCCTGCGCATCGCCGCGGCGCTGCTGTTCATCGTCGCCATCGCGACCGACGGGATCGACGGCCACATCGCCCGCAGTCGCGGCCTCGTCACCGACCTGGGCAAGCTGCTCGACCCCATCGCCGACAAGGTGCTCACCGGAGCCGCTCTCGTCGGGCTCTCGATCCTCCTCGAGCTGCCCTGGTGGGTCACCGTCGTCGTGCTCGTTCGCGAGATCGGCATCACGTTGTTCCGGATGGCCGTGCTCTCGGACCGGGTGATCCCCGCGTCCCGCGGCGGCAAGCTCAAGACGATCGTCCAGTCGGTGGCTCTCTCCCTCGCTCTCCTGCCGCTGTGGAACCTGCTGGGCGAGTGGGTCCACTGGGTGAACGGCATCACGATGACCGCCGCGGTCGTGCTGACCGTCGCGACCGGCATCGACTACCTGGCGGATGCGGCCCGCCAGAGCCGCGCCGCTCGCCGGTCGTGATCGCCGAGCGCCTGGTCCGGACCCTCGAGTCCCGGGGCCTGCTCCTCGCCGTCGCCGAGTCGCTGACCGGTGGAGCACTGAGCTCCGCCGTCGTGGAGGTGCCCGGCGCCTCGGCGGTGCACCGCGGGGCCGTGGTGAGCTACGCCACGGAGCTCAAGCACCTCCTGCTCGGGGTCGACGCGGCCCTGCTCGACGCCGAGGGCCCGGTGCACCCCCAGGTCGCCCTGCAGATGGCCCGCGGAGTCGCAGAGCGTCTGGGTCCGGTCGGAGCGCGCACCGTCGGCATCGCGACGACGGGAGTGGCCGGCCCGGATCCGCAGGGCGGCCGCGCCGTCGGCACCGTGTTCGTGGCCGTCGTGGTCGACGACGTCGAGGCGGTGCGCGAGCACCTGTTCGCCGGCGACCGCGCCGCCGTCCGCGCCGCCGCCGTCCAAGCCGCTCTGTCCCTCGCCGAGGAGACGGTCGCAGGACTCCCCGGATCCCTTTCCTGACTGTTCCGGAATCCGCTCCGGAACAAGGAATGCGGTGCGTTTCGCCCCGGTTACATCTGACGTCGCTCACACGCAAAGTCCAGTCATCCGGTATTAGAGTCGACTCACACGAACCGGGTAGTGAACAGCTATCCGGTTCCTTCGTACACACCCCCTTCGATTCCTGCTCCGGCATCCTTCGACGAGACCGTGGACGAAGAAGCGGTTGACGTGGAGAAGGAGGGTCCAGTGGTTCTAGTTCGTCAGGAGATCGGCGATGTCCTCAGGGACTTTCGCCTGCAGAAAGGTCGCACGCTCCGCCAGGTGGCGAGCAAGGCGAGTGTCGCTCTGGGGTACCTGAGCGAAGTCGAGCGCGGTCAGAAGGAGGCGTCCTCCGAGATCCTCGCTTCGGTCGCCGATGCGCTCGACACCCCGATCTCGGTCATCATGCGCGAGGTCGGAGACCGACTCGCCGTGATCGAGGGGATCGACACCATTCCCGACACCATCCCGGCCGACATGGTCGCCGGATTCGACGCGGATCTCGTCACGCGGTAGAAAGCTCCGTCCTCATCATCCACCACCCCCATTCCACGCGAAGGGCGCTCCGGCTCCGGCCAGGGCGCCCTTCGGCGTTCCCGGTCGGGCGCGCCTGCGGTTAGCGTGGAGGCATGAGGTTGAGCGACTTCCGGCAACTGGTCGACGACGAGTTCGGGTCGGCCTACGCGCGCGTGCTGGTCTCGGACCTGGTCCTCACCGAGCTCGACGGCCGCACGGCCGACCGCGCCCTGCAGGACGGTGCGGAGCCCCGTGAAGTGTGGCTCGCGCTCTGCCGGGCGAACGACGTGCCCGAGTCGCGCTGGCACGGTAGCGATCCGGGGAAGCGGCGCCGCTGAGCGGTGCAGACTCGTCGTGCCCGAAGTCGTGTTCGACACGCCGGGACGCGATGATCGAAGTCCTGTTCGAACGGGGATAGGCTCCTCCACAGAAGCAGAAACGCCGCCGTCTCCACGGTGGTGCTCGTGTCCTCCACCGATGTCGGTGGTCGGGCATACCGTCGAGACAAGTCAACGGACCTGCTTCACCGCCTTGTCGCATCCGGCCGGCCCCGTCTTCGTACGGCGGCACCACCGGCACGACGCGACAGCCTGTAGGCGATACCACCCCGATACGAGAGCGAGACGGCCATGCCCAGTTCCTCAGACCGCGAGAAGTCCCTCGAGACCGCACTCGCGCAGATCGACCGCCAGTTCGGCAAGGGCGCCGTCATGCGTCTCGGCAGCGATGAGCGCGCCCCTGTCGAGGTGATCCAGACGGGCTCCATCGCGCTCGACGTCGCGCTCGGCATCGGCGGGCTCCCGCGCGGCCGCATCGTCGAGATCTACGGCCCCGAGTCCTCCGGAAAGACGACCCTCACCCTGCACGCGATCGCCAACGCCCAGCGCAACGGCGGCATCGCGGCCTTCATCGACGCCGAGCACGCGCTCGACCCGGAGTACGCGAAGAAGCTCGGCGTCGACATCGACTCCCTCCTCGTCTCGCAGCCCGACACGGGTGAGCAGGCCCTCGAGATCGCCGACATGCTCGTGCGCTCCGGTTCCATCGACCTGATCGTCATCGACTCCGTCGCGGCGCTCGTGCCCCGTGCCGAGATCGAGGGCGAGATGGGCGACTCGCACGTCGGCCTCCAGGCCCGACTCATGTCGCAGGCGCTCCGCAAGCTCACCGGTGGTCTGAACACGACGAACACCACCATGATCTTCATCAACCAGCTGCGCGAGAAGATCGGCGTCTTCTTCGGAAGCCCCGAGACCACCGCGGGCGGCAAGGCGCTCAAGTTCTACGCTTCCGTCCGACTCGACATCCGCCGCATCGAGACGCTGAAGGACGGCACCGACGCCGTCGGAAACCGCACCCGCGTCAAGGTCGTCAAGAACAAGATGGCCCCGCCCTTCAAGCAGGCCGAGTTCGACATCCTCTACGGCATCGGCATCTCGCGCGAGGGCAGCCTCATCGACTTCGGTGTCGAGCACGAGATCGTCCGCAAGTCCGGCGCCTGGTACACCTACGACGGTGATCAGCTCGGACAGGGCAAGGAGAAGGCGCGTCAGTTCCTCATCGACAACCCCGACATCGCGGCCGAGATCGAGAAGCGCATCCTGATCAAGCTGGGCGTGGTCGCCGACCCGAACGCGGTGAAGGACGCGGCTCCGGTCGCGATCGAGACGAAGCAGCCGGTCGCCAAGCAGCCCGTCCGCAAGGGCGCTTGAGCCCGGTGAGCGGGTCGGAAGGGTCGACGGGAGCGGGCCGTCCCGTCGCCTTCCTGCCCTGGGTGTCCGAGGGCGAGCGCGAGTCGGAGGCGTCCGCCTCCACTCCGGTCGTCGCTGAGGCGGGCGACGAGCGGACGGATCGGATCACCGAGCTGTCCGCGCACGTCGCCCGCCGCTCCGCGGAACCCGCCGAGGTCGCGGAGGTCCCGGAGGGCGCACCGGATTCCTGGGACGCCGACGAGGACGCCTCGGAGCTCCCGGAGGAGCCCGACCCCGAGCAGATCGCCGATCGCATCGTGCGCGGGCTCGCGCGGAAGAGCCTCTCGGTCGCAGAGGTGGAGGCTCGCCTCTACACCGAGGGAGTCGCCGAGAAGGACGCACTCGAGATCCTCGACCGGTTCGCCCGGTTCGGCTACCTCGACGATCACCGCATGGCCGAGCAGCTCGTCACGCAGCTGCGCGAGCGGAAGAAGCTCGGGCGGTCCTCGATCATGCAGGAGCTCCGGGCCCGCAAGCTCGACGCCGACGCGATCGCGACGGCCCTCGACGAGCTGGACGGCGACGACGAGTACCGCACGGCCGTGGAGCTCGCGCGCAAGCGCCTCCCGAGCCTGCGGTCGCTGTCGGACGAGGTCGCCGAGCGGCGGCTGACGGGCTTCCTCGCCCGCCGGGGCTACTCCGGTGCCCTCGTGCAGCGCGTGGTGCGCGAGACGGTGCGCAAGCCCGGTTCGAGCGTGCGCTTCCGCTGATCCGCCGCCCCGGGCGGGTCGCCGCGCCGCTCGGGAGGGTCTCCGGGCGGCGCGTAGAATCCGAGACCATGACTACGCTCATCCCCGCTCCGGTCCCCGCCGCCGGCATCCGTCCGAGGACCTACGAGGTCCGCACCTTCGGCTGCCAGATGAACGTCCACGACTCCGAGCGCCTGAGCGGCTCCCTCGAGGCGGCCGGCTACGTGCCGGCCGACGGTGCCGAGGCCGACGTGGTGGTCATCAACACCTGCGCCGTCCGCGAGAACGCGGACAACAAGCTGTACGGCAACCTCGGGCACCTCGCCTCGGTGAAGCGGCGGCACGAGGGCATGCAGATCGCCGTCGGCGGCTGTCTCGCCCAGAAGGACAAGAACGTCATCCTCGACAAGGCCCCGTGGGTCGACGTCGTCTTCGGCACGCACAACATGGGCGCGCTCCCCAGCCTGCTCGAGCGCGCGCGGCACAACGACGAAGCGCAGCTCGAGATCCTCGAGTCTCTCGACGTCTTCCCGTCGACCCTTCCCACCAAGCGGGACTCGACCTACAGCGGCTGGGTGTCCATCTCGGTCGGCTGCAACAACACCTGCACCTTCTGCATCGTCCCGTCCCTCCGCGGCAAGGAGAAGGACCGCCGTCCGGGCGACGTCCTCGCCGAGATCCAGGCGCTCGTCGACGACGGCGCGATCGAGGTGACTCTCCTCGGGCAGAACGTGAACTCGTACGGCGTCGAGTTCGGCGATCGGCAGGCGTTCTCGAAGCTCCTCCGCGCCGCGGGGACGATCGACGGCCTCGAGCGCATCCGCTTCACGAGCCCGCACCCCGCGGCCTTCACCGACGACGTCATCGACGCGATGGCCGAGACCTCTGCGGTCATGCCGCAGCTGCACATGCCGTTGCAGTCGGGGTCAGACCGGATCCTGAAGGCCATGCGCCGCTCCTACCGTTCCGAGCGCTTCCTCGGGATCCTCGAGCGCGTCCGCGCGCGCATCCCTCACGCGGCGATCAGCACCGACATCATCGTCGGCTTCCCGGGCGAGACGGAAGCCGATTTCGCCGAGACGCTGCGGGTCGTCGAGGAGGCGCGCTTCGCGTCCGCCTTCACCTTCCAGTACTCGATCCGCCCCGGCACCCCGGCCGCGACGATGCCCGACCAGGTGCCGAAGGAGGTCGTCCAGGAGCGCTACGAGCGGCTGGTCGCCCTCCAGGACGCGATCAGCGAGCAGGAGAACCGCGCCGTCGTCGGGCGCGAGGTGCACGTGCTCGTCGCCACGGGGGAGGGGCGTCGCGACGCCGCGACCCACCGGCTCAGCGGCCGCGCGGAGGACAGCCGCCTGGTGCACTTCGACGTGCCCGCGGGCTCGGAGCAGCCGCGTCCGGGAGACGTCGCCACGGTGCGGATCACCCGTGCGGCGCCGTTCTACCTCCTGGCGGACTCCGCGGACGGAGCGCCGCTGCGCATCCGCCGCACGCGGGCGGGCGACGCCTGGGACCGTTCGCAGACCGAGTCCTGCGGAGTCCCCCCGACGTCCGAGGGAGCCGCGCCGCGGGTCCCCCTCGGCCTGCCGTCGCTCCGCGTGCGCCCCGCGGCGCTCACGACTCCGATCTACGACGCCCTCGATGGCGAGCGCTGAGCCGCCCGCGCCGGAGGTGATCGCGGTCGTCGGAGCGACCGGCACGGGCAAGTCCGAGCTCGCCCTCGACCTCGCCGAATGGGTGCTCCGCTCCGGCCGTACGGCCGAGATCGTGAACGCCGACGCCATGCAGCTCTACCGCGGCATGGACATCGGCACGGCGAAGCTCGCGCCCGAGGAGCGGCGGGGCGTCCCGCACCACCTGCTCGACGTTCTCGACGTGACGGAGGAGGCGTCGGTCGCCCGCTATCAGGCCGAAGCGCGTCGTGTCATCGACGAGGTGCTGTCGCGCGGAGCCGTCCCGATCCTGGTCGGCGGCTCCGGACTCTACGTGTCCAGCGTCGTCTTCGAGTTCTCCTTCGCCGGCACCGATCCGGACGTGCGCCGCGCCCTCGAGGAGACGGCGGAGCTCGAAGGCCCGGCCGTGCTCTTCGAGCGGTTGCGCGCGATCGACGCGGATGTGGCCGGTCGGATCGGTCCGCACAACCTGCGCCGCATCGTCCGTGCACTCGAGATCGCCGAGCTGACCGGCTCGCCGCACAGCGCACTCATGTCGGACGAACCGCAGTCGTGGCGACCGGCCGCGCTCCTGTTCCTCGAGGCGCCCCGCGAGGTGCTCGTGCCACGGCTCGACGCCCGCGTCGAGCGGATGTGGGCGGCCGGGATGCTCGACGAGATCGACGCACTGATCCCGCTGGGGATCGAGCGAGGTGTGACCGCGAGCCGCGCCATCGGTTACGCGCAGGCGCTCGCACAACGGGCGGGCGAGTCGACGCAGGAGGAGGCGATCGCCTCCACGCAGGCGCTGACGCGCAGGTATGCGCGGCGTCAGAACAGCTGGTTCCGCCGGTACCGCGACGCCCACCGGCTGCCGTCGGGAGCCTCGGATCTGCTCGAGCGCGCGATCCCCGCCGCCCAGCTCGGCGGCCCGCCGTCTCGCTAGGCTGTCCGCCATGACCATCGAGCTGCACTTCACCAAGGGCCAGGGCACCGGCAACGACTTCGTGCTCTTCAGCGACCCGGACGGCGAGGTGGAGCTCACTCCCGCGCAGATCGCGATGATCTGCGACCGGCACTTCGGAGTCGGGGCCGACGGGCTCATCCGTGCCGTGCGCTCGAAGGCGATCGCCGAGGGAACCGCGTCGCTGTCCGAGGAGCCGGAGGCCGAGTGGTTCATGGACTACCGCAACGCCGACGGCTCGATCGCCGAGATGTGCGGCAACGGCATCCGCGTCTACGCCGCGTTCCTCCTCGCCGGCGGCCTGGCCGAGCTCGAGCCCGGCGACACGCTGCCGATCGGCACCCGGGCCGGTGTGCGCGACGTCACCCGCAGCGGAGCAGGGTTCCAGGTGGACCTCGGGCGCTGGCGGCTGGCGGGCGGCGAGCCCCTGGTGCGCGCGAAGGAACTGAAGGTCGCGCGTCCGGGCATCGGCATCGATCTCGGCAACCCGCACGTCGTCGTCGCGCTCAGCAACGACGAGGAGCTCGACTCCGCCGACCTGACCTACATCCCGCAGCTCGACCCCGAGCCCGTCGATGGGGCGAACGTCGAGTTCGTCGTGCCGGGGGAGCCGCTCATCCACGACGGCATCGGCCGCATCCGGATGCGCGTGCACGAGCGCGGCAGCGGCGAGACCCTGAGCTGCGGCACCGGCGCTGCTGCAGCGGCCCTGGCGGTCCGCTACTGGGCGGGGGAGCGCGCTCCGCAGTCCTGGCGCGTCGATGTGCCCGGCGGCACCCTCGGGGTGTCGATGTTCGCCACAGAGGAGGGTGAGCACGTGGGTCTCTCGGGGCCTGCCGATCTCGTCTACACCGGCACGATCCGGATCGACTGAGCCCGCTCCGTCAGATCCGTGTCGTCCGCAGCACGCGGAAGCCCTTCGAGACGGCGGTGCGCTCCACCTCCAGGCGATCGGCGAACGTCTCGGTCAGCCAGGTCTGGAGCGAGTCGGAGCCGAGGTTGCGCTGCACGACGAGCCAGGCGTCCGCTCCGGTCTCGAGGCGGGGGAGCCAGCGCTCGAGCAGAGCGTGGAGCTCGACCTTGCCGATCCGGATCGGCGGGTTGGACCAGACCGTGCGGAACCGCACGTCGTCGGGAACATCCTCGGGCAGCACGGCGTTGACATTGGTGACGCCGAGTTCCTCGCAGTTGCGACGGACCAGCTCGAGCGCCCGCTGGTTGACGTCGACCGCCCACACCCGGGCGTCCGGTGCGTCGAGGGCGAGCGCGAGGGCGATAGGGCCCCAGCCGCAGCCGAGGTCCAGCAGGTCCCCGCCGGCGGGAGGCTCGGGGACGGTGTCCAGCAGGACGCGCGTTCCCAGATCCACGTGGCCGGGGCTGAACACGCCTCCGGCGGTGGTGAGCTCGATGTCGCGGCCGGCGAGACGGGCCGTGATCCTGCGGGGCCGGATGTCGCCGTCGGGAGTGCTCGTGAAGTAGTGCTCGGCGGCCATGGGAAGTGAACTTATCAACAGCTGAGGAGTTAGTGTTATCCGGATGACGGAAGACCTGAACGAGACCGACACGACCGAGGCCGTGGACGTCGTCTCGAGGGTCCTGGCGAACGCGCAGTCGCGGTCGGCGGGATACTCGCGCTTCGTCGCGGGCGGCGCACAGGCGCTGCAGACCTCGGGCCACGAGGGCGAGGACTCGGACGGCGAGCAGTTCGACCGTGCCGACCGCCAAGCCCTGCGACGCGTCGCCGGTCTGTCCACCGAGCTCGAGGACGTCACGGAGGTCGAGTACCGGCAGCTCCGCCTCGAGAACGTCGTGCTGATCGGCGTGTACTCGCAGGGCTCGCTCGAGGACGCGGAGAACTCGCTGCACGAGCTCGCCGCCCTCGCCGAGACCGCGGGCGCGACCGTCCTCGACGGGCTGCTGCAGAGGCGTCCGCACCCCGACCCGAGCACCTACCTCGGCAAGGGCAAGGCCCAGGAGCTCGCGGGAGTCGTCGCAGCCCTCGGAGCCGACACGGTGGTCGCCGACACCGAGCTCGCACCGAGCCAGCGTCGCGCACTCGAGGACGTCGTGAAGGTGAAGGTGATCGACCGCACCGCGGTGATCCTCGACATCTTCAGCCAGCACGCCAAGAGCCGCGAGGGCAAGGCGCAGGTCGAGCTCGCTCAGCTCGAGTACCTCCTCCCGCGACTGCGCGGATGGGGTGAGTCCATGTCGCGCCAGGCCGGTGGCCAGGTGGGCGCGGGAGCCGGTATGGGCTCGCGCGGACCGGGTGAGACGAAGATCGAGCTCGACCGTCGCCGCATCCACACGCGCATGGCGCGGCTGCGCAAGCAGATCACCGCGATGAAGCCCGCGCGCGAGGCGAAGCGCGCGAACCGCAAGCGGAACGCCGTGCCCTCCGTCGCCATCGCCGGCTACACCAACGCCGGCAAGTCGAGCCTCCTGAACCGCATGACGCACGCCGGGGTCCTCGTCGAGAACTCGCTGTTCGCCACGCTGGACGCGACCGTCCGCAAGGCCCAGACGGCCGACGGCCGGCTGTACACGTTCGCCGACACGGTCGGCTTCGTGCGCGCACTGCCGCACCAGCTGGTCGAGGCGTTCCGCTCGACGCTGGAGGAGGTCGCCGATTCTGACATCATCGTCCACGTCGTCGACGGCTCGCACCCCGATCCCGCCGGGCAGATCGCGACCGTGCGCGACGTGATCGGCGAAGTCGGAGCGCGCGGGATCCCCGAGATCATCGCCTTCAACAAGTCCGACCTGGTCGACGAGGGCACGCGCCTCGTCCTCCGCGGGCTCGCTCCGGATGCCGTCTTCGTGTCCGCGCGGACCGGCGAGGGCATCGATGAGCTGCAGGCCAGGATCGCCGAGATCCTGCCCGAGCCAGACGTCGAGATCGACCTGCTCGTCCCCTACGACCGCGGCGACGTGGTGTCGCACCTGCACCGCAGCGGCCGCATCCTGGCGACCGAGTACGTCGACGGAGGGACCCGCGTCCAGGCGCTCGTCCACCAGGACCTGGCGGGCTCGCTGGCCGAGTTCGCCGCCCCCGCGGCGGCCGTCGAGGCCTGACCGCACGACGCGAGTGCCCGCACTCTCCGCTGAGGGGAGGCGGGCGCTCCGTCGTCTCCGGAGCCGCCGAGCGCCACCCCCGACGTCGCCCTCCGTGTCGCTCCTCGACGGCGCGGCACCGCCCTCCCCACGGTGGTCCCAGGAGGCCCGACGGTCCACGCGCCCTTTCCGGCGAGCCGGCTCCGGACCGACCCGGGCTGCGGCCCGAAGACTCGCGGCTGCGACGAGACCGTGGCGTCGCTGCGCACGAGGGTCGACACGGCCGTCGAGGCGTGGCGGGCTCCGGTGGAGGCCGTGGTCGAGAAGCGGAACGAGGAGGGGGCGGACGGCTCTCGGCCGTCCGCCCCCTCCTCCTGTCCTGACCGGGCTGCGTCGAGCGCGGTCGCAGCGGCTCAGACCGAGCGGAGCACGGCCACGATCTTCCCGAGCACCTCGGCCTCGTCGCCCAGGATGGGCTCGAAGTTGGAGTTGCGGGGGAGCAGCCAGGTGTGGCCGTCGCGCTGGCGGAGGACCTTCACCGTGGCCTCCCCGTCGAGCATGGCCGCGACGATCTCGCCGTTCTCGGCGGTGCGCTGCGAGCGGACGACGACCCAGTCCCCGTCGCAGATCGCCGCGTCGATCATCGACTCGCCGACGACCTTGAGCATGAAGAGCTCGCCCTTGCCGACGAGCTGGCGGGGGAGGGGGAACACCTCGTCGATCTGCTGGTCGGCGGTGATGGGGACGCCGGCCGCGATCCGGCCGACGAGCGGCACCATGGCGGCGTCGCCGACCGTGACGCTCGACTCGAACGACCCGTCGTCCTCGGTGGAGCTGGGGACGTCGATGAGGATCTCGAGCGCGCGCGGGCGGTTCGGGTCGCGCCGGAGGTATCCGCTGAGCTCGAGCTGGTTGAGCTGGTGCGTGACGCTCGAGAGCGAGGCGAGTCCGACGGCGTCGCCGATCTCGCGCATGCTCGGCGGATAGCCCCGGCTCGAGACGGAACGCTGGATCACGTCGAGGATCGCGAGCTGCTTCGCGCTCAGGTTCTTCCGGCGCCGTCCGGTGCCCTGCTTCGCCTTGGCGGTCTGCGCGTCGCTCACGTCGTCCTCTCTCGGCGCGCACCCCGCGTGCGCGCCCGCCCGGCTCCTCGGTCGATCACCGATGTCGGTGGTCGCTGCTGTACTACCAGCGGGCTCTCGAAACTGTATCCGCCGAGGGTTCCCGTTCGGAACATTCGTTCGAGTGTGTCGCGCGATCCGTCGACGGATACGACGCGACAGGCTCTTGCCTCTCGCTTTATTCGAAGATATATTCGGAACAGAGATTCGGGGCGGCCTCCCGGCCGAGGTCCGCCCCGAGTCCCTGCTGAAAGGAGCGATCCCCATGATCGACCAGCACATCGACCAGCATCGCGTCACCTCCGGCCCGGAGGCGCACGCTTCCGCCCTCGCGGCTCCTGCCGTCGCCTCGCCCGCCGTCGCTCGCGTGCGCCTGCGGATCACCCGCCGCGGTCGTGGCGTCCTCGCCGTGCTCGGCGCGCTCCCGATAGTGGCGGGCGCGTTCGCGTTCGGCCTCAACGGAGGGGGAGCGGTCGCGTCCGGCGAGTCCTCCGACGTGCGGTTCCAGTACGTGACGGTCCGCGCGGGCGAGTCCCTCTGGTCCCTCGCCGAGGACATCGCTCCGGGCTCCGACCCGCGCGACGTCGTCTCCGACCTCCTCTCGCTCAACCAGCTGTCCAGCGCCGGCCTCGAGCCCGGGCAGCGGCTCGCCGTTCCCTCCGAGTACGAGCTGGCACGCTGATGCCTCCGCTGCCCGCCCTCCGTTGAGACTCGGGCGGGCAGGCGGCAACGGGATCGTTCCGCCGGTCGCCGCTACCATTCCCTGGTGACGACTCTCGACGACCTCCCCCTCCGCGACGACCTCCGAGGGAAGCTGCCGTACGGCGCTCCGCAGAAGACCGTCCCCGTGGCCCTCAACGTCAACGAGAACACCCACCCGGTCCCCGACCAGGTCATCGCCGACATCGTCGAGCGGGTGTCGATCGCCCTGCGGACGGTCAACCGCTACCCCGATCGCGAGTTCCGGGAGCTGCGCGACTCGCTCGCCGCCTACCTCGGGCACGGTCTGACCGCCGACGGCGTCTGGGCGGCGAACGGCTCCAACGAGGTCCTGCAGCACATCCTCCAGGCCTTCGGCGGCCCGGGGCGGTCGGTGCTCGGATTCGCGCCCACCTACTCGATGTACTCGATCCTCGCCTCCGGCAGCGGCACCGAGTGGATCGGCGCTCCGCGACAGGACGACTTCGAGGTCGGTGCCGAGTACGCGGCCGAGCAGGTCCGACTCGCGCAGCCCGACCTCGTCTTCCTCTGCGCGCCCAACAACCCGACGGGCACGCCCCTGTCCCTCGAGACCGTCGAGGCGGTCTACGACGCCACGGACGGCATCGTCGTGGTCGACGAGGCGTACGCCGAGTTCGGGGGCTCCGGCGCGCCAACCGCGCTGAGCCTGCTCGCAGGACGGCCGCGCCTCCTCGTCTCCCGCACGATGAGCAAGGCGTTCGCCTTCGCGGGCGTGCGTCTGGGGTACCTCGCCGCCGACCCGGCCGTCGTCGACGCGCTGCGCCTCGTCCGCCTGCCCTACCACCTCTCCGCACTCACGCAGGCAGCCGCGACCGCCGCTCTGGCGCACTCCGACGAGATGCTGGCCATGGTGGGCGACATCATCGAGCAGCGCGACCGCATGGTCGTCGGTCTCCGCGAGCTCGGCTACACCCCGCACGCGAGCGGCAGCAACTTCGTGCTCTTCGGGGGAGTCGCGGATCCGGGCGCGACCTTCGAGGCGCTCCTCGCCCGGGGCGTCCTCATCCGCGACGTCGGCATCGCGAACCACTTGCGCGTGAGCGCCGGCACCGCGGAGGAGACGACGGCGTTCCTCGACGCCCTCGCGTCCCTGCCCGCCCTCGACGCCGACCCCGCCGCAGCACTCGCTCACGAGTAGCGCCCGGCCCGAGGGTGGCCGCGGAGCGGCGAATAGACTGGTCGCATGACCTCTCCGAGCGCCGCACCCGGGCGCACCGCCTCCCTCAGCCGTGCCACCAGCGAGTCGAGCATCGAGCTCTCGATCGACTTGGACGGCACCGGCACCGCGGACCTCGAGACCGGTGTGCCGTTCTTCGACCACCTGCTCACCGCCTTCGCCAAGCACTCGCTCACCGACCTCCGCGTCCGGGCGACGGGCGACATCGAGATCGACATCCACCACACGGCCGAGGACATCGGCATCGCGCTCGGCACCGCCATCCGTCAGGCCCTCGGCGACAAGTCGGGCATCTCGCGGTTCGGCGATGCGCTGGTTCCGCTCGACGAGGCCCTCGTGCAGGCCGTCGTCGACATCTCCGGACGCCCCTATCTGGTGCACAGCGGCGAGCCGGAGGGCTTCGCCCTCCACCTCATCGGCGGGCACTTCACCGGCTCCATGGTGCGCCACGTCTTCGAGGCGATCGCCTTCAACGCGGGTCTCACCGTGCACATCACCGTGCTCGGCGGACGCGACCCCCACCACATCGCGGAGGCCGAGTTCAAGGCCTTCGCTCGCGCGTTCCGTCAGGCCAAGGCGCTCGACCCGCTCGTCGTCGGCGTGCCCTCGACCAAGGGCGCCCTGTGAGCGGCCGCCCCTCGGTCGTCGTGTACGACTACGGATCCGGCAACGTCCACTCCGCCGTCAAGGCGCTCGAGCTCGCCGGCGCCGACGTCGAGCTGACGTCGGACCGCACGAAGGCGCTCGAGGCCGACGGACTCCTCGTTCCCGGCGTCGGCGCGTTCAGCGCGGTCATGGACGCCCTCACGAAGGCGCGCGGCGGCGAGATCATCGACAAGCGCCTGTCCGGCGGGCGCCCCGTGCTGGGCATCTGCGTCGGGATGCAGGTGCTGTTCGAGCGCGGCGTCGAGCGCGGAGTCGAGAGCGAGGGTCTGGGCGAGTGGCCCGGCACGGTCGACCTCCTGCCGGCCGACGTCGTTCCGCACATGGGCTGGAACACGGTCAGTGCGCCCGAGGGCTCGGTGCTCTTCGAGGGCATCGCCGATGAGCGCTTCTACTTCGTGCACTCCTACGGCGCCCGGGAGTGGTCGCTCGACGTCATGCCGCCGTTCCCCGCTCCGGCCGTCACCTGGGCCGATCACGGCGGCCCCTTCATCGCCGCCGTCGAGAACGGGCCGCTCTCGGCCACCCAGTTCCACCCCGAGAAGTCCGGCGCGGCGGGCCTGCGCCTGCTCTCGAATTGGCTGGGCGGGCTCCGCACGAACTAGGATCGGCCGGTGGTCGGCGCCGCTCCCCGTGAGCGCCGCCTCCGCACCAGGGCTCCCGAGACTGAGGATGACGATGAGCGAGTTCACCAAGGCCCCGGGCCTTGTCCTTCTCCCCGCGATCGATGTGGCGGGCGGCAAGGCCGTCCGGCTGACGCAGGGCGAGGCCGGGACCGAGACCAACTACGGTGACCCCATCGACGCCGCCGGCGACTGGGCGGATCAGGGTGCGGAGTGGATCCACCTCGTCGACCTCGACGCCGCGTTCGGCCGCGGCGACAACCACGGCATCATGAAGAAGGTGATCCGGCAGGTCAAGGGCGTCAACGTCGAGCTCTCCGGCGGAATCCGCGATGACCGCAGCCTCGAGTCCGCGCTGAGCGCCGGAGCGAAGCGCATCAACCTCGGCACCGCCGCCCTCGAGAACCCCGAGTGGGCCGCCAGCGTCATCGCGCAGTACGGCGATCAGATCGCCGTCGGTCTCGACGTGCGCGGCACCACCCTCGCGGCCCGCGGCTGGACGAAGGAGGGCGGCGACCTCTGGCAGGTCCTCGACCGCCTCGAGGCGGCCGGCTGCACCCGCTACGTCGTCACCGACGTCACCAAGGACGGCACCCTCAAGGGACCGAACCTCGAGCTGCTCGAGCAGGTCATGGCCCGCACCCGCCGCCCGGTGATCGCCTCCGGCGGGATCTCGAACCTCGACGACATCGCCGCCCTGCGTGATCTCGTCCCGCAGGGCCTCGAGGGCGCGATCGTGGGCAAGGCGCTCTACGCCGGTGCCTTCACGCTCGCGGAGGCGCTGGATGTCGCGTCCGAGTGACGGACGCGCTCTCCCCTCGCACCTGACCGACTCCGCCGGCACCCCCTGGGCGGGCCGCCACTTCGAGCCGAGTGCGGCCAGCGAGGACGATGGTCGGGCGCCGGAACCGCTCGTGAGCGCTCTCGCCGCCTTCGCCGACGGCTCGCGCGGTCCGGATGCGGTCGTCGACGCGCTGCGAGGGTCCCGTCTGCTGATTCCGCTCGTGGCGCACCTCGGCGAGGAGGGCGACGAGGTCGCCGGGCTCCGGACCGACAAGACGCAGGAGCTGTCGATCGTCACGGTGGCCGGCCCCGATGGTCGCGACGTCCTGCCGGTGTTCAGCAGCGTCGACGCGATGCGGCGCTGGGACCCCACGGCGCGCCCCGTGCCCGTCGACGGGCGCCGTGCCGCGCTCGCCGCCGTCGCAGAGTCGACCGAGGTGATGGTCCTCGACCCGGTGTCCGAGCACGAGTTCGCGGTGCGTCGGCCCGCGCTGTGGGCGATCGCCGAGGGAACGCCGTGGAGCAGTGCCGCGGAGGACTCCGAGGTGCTCCGCGCGCTGCGGGCGTCCGCGGAGCAGGAGCCGGTGGTCGTCTCGGTCGACGTCCGAGCCGGAGATCCGCGTCAGCGGCTGCAGGGTCCCGAGGTCGTCGTGGTGCTGGCACTCGCTCCCGGACTCGACCGCGAGGCACTCGGCGCACTCGTCTCCCGCCTGGGGGAGAGGTGGGCCGCCGACGGGATCATCGCCTCACGGGTCGACTCGCTCTCGGTCCGGCTGGCTCCGGCTCCCTGACTCAGGTGACCGGGCCCGTCCACTTCTCGCCCGGGCCTTTGCCGATCGGGTCGGCGATCGGCGAGGCCTCGCGGAACGCGAGCTGGAGGGTGCGCAGTCCGTCGCGCAGGCTGCGTGCGTGCATGTCGCTGATGTCCGGAGCGCCGGCGGTCACGAGGCCGGCGAGCGCGTTGATGAGCTTCCGTGCTTCGTCGAGGTCGACCTGGGCGCCCGGCTCGTCGGCGAGGCCGCACTTCACCGCGGCGGCGCTCATGAGGTGGACCGCCGCCGTCGTGATGATCTCCACCGCGGGCACCTCCGCGATGTCGCGGGCGGCCTCCACGTCGGAGGAGGCGTCGGCGTCGCCGAAGCGCCGCACGTAGTCGTCGTCGTACTGGGCCATGGGTCCTTCGTTCGGTGGATCGGGCCCGCGGAGGGGGCCTCGCGCTGCGGCGGCGAGAGGCGACCGCATCCGCTCTGTCGCTCGGGCCGGGATTCTGCTAAGGTGATGCGGGCTCCGAGGCATGTCCTCGGTTCGAAAGTGGAGATTCTCCCACCCGCGCTTGACCGCTTCATTAGGTTACCGGGTCTGAAGCACTCCGCCCTCGGTGACGAGGGCAGGGCTGCGGCACCCGAGCGAAACCTCGGAGGCCGGGTCGCAGGGTGCGAGCACGTGCACGAGCACGTCAGGAATCTCCTCTCTCGGGATGCGCCGGATCAGAATCCGGCAGCAGAGCAGCTACTCACCGAGATCAGAGGAGAAACGCAATCAGCGATCCCCGTACCAACGACCGAATCCGCGTCCCCGAGGTCCGCCTCGTGGGTCCCGCCGGAGAACAGGTCGGCGTCGTGAAAATCGAGGTCGCCCTGCGACTCGCGCAGGACGCAGACCTGGATCTGGTCGAGGTTGCTCCCAACTCCAAGCCTCCCGTCGCCAAGATCATGGACTACGGGAAGTTCAAGTACGAGCAGGCCCAGAAGCTCAAGGAAGCCCGTCGCAACCAGGCGAACACGATCCTCAAGGAGGTCCGTTTCCGCCTGAAGATCGACAAGCACGACTACGAGACCAAGCGCAAGCGCGCCGAGGGCTTCCTGAAGGCCGGCGACAAGGTCAAGGCCATGATCCTGTTCCGCGGTCGCGAGCAGTCCCGCCCCGAGATGGGCGTCCGACTCCTGCAGCGATTCGCGGAGGACGTGTCCGAATTCGGTCAGGTCGAGTCCACCCCGACCATCGACGGTCGCAACATGGTGATGGTCATCGGCCCGCTGAAGAACAAGTCCGAGGCGAAGGCCGAGGCGAACGCGGTCCGCGCGGCTCGCCGCGAGGCCAACACCCCTGAGGAATCGGCCGAGGCCGAATCCGTCTGATACTTCGCCGCCCCGGCCTCGGGGCCGGCGGACGCCCTGCTCGCGGGGCACCGGTTTCGCCCCGCTGACGCGGGTGCGACGTGACAAGGAGAGAACATGCCCAAGATGAAGACCCACTCGGGTGCCAAGAAGCGCTTCAAGGTGACCGGCTCCGGCAAGGTCATGAAGCAGCAGGCCGGTATGCGTCACAACCTGGAGTCCAAGTCCAGCGTCCGCACCCGCCGCCTGAACCAGGACCAGGTCCTCGCCCCGCAGGACGCCAAGGTCGCCAAGAAGCTTCTCGGTCTGTAGCCCACGGCCGGCGCAGTCCGCTGCGCCGCGTGGTCCGCTGCACACCGACCCGGATCGATAGGAAGAAAAAGCAATGGCAAGAGTCAAGAGGGCGGTCAACGCCCACAAGAAGCGTCGCGTCATCCTCGAGCGCGCGTCGGGCTACCGCGGCCAGCGTTCGCGCCTGTACCGCAAGGCGAAGGAGCAGGTCACCCACTCCCTCGTCTACTCGTACCGCGACCGTCGCGCCAAGAAGGGCGAGTTCCGCCGCCTCTGGATCCAGCGCATCAACGCCGCCTCCCGTGCGAACGGCCTGACCTACAACCGCTTCATCCAGGGCCTCGCCCTGGCCGGCGTCCAGGTCGACCGCCGCATCCTCGCGGACCTCGCGATCACCGAGCCCGCGACCTTCGCCGCCCTCGTGGCCACCGCGAAGAACGCGCTGCCTGCCGACACCTCGGCGCCCAAGGCCGCCGCGTAGTCCTCGCTGCTCCCGGAGGGGGTCACGACCACTGGTCGTGGCCCCCTCCGTCGTTCCCCGAGGAGGCTCGACCGCAGGCGACGTGTCGCCGTGGCCCCCGTCCGCGCCGCCGATAGGCTCGCCGCATGCTCGACAACCCCCGTTCCCCCCGTGTCCGCTCCGTGGCCAAGCTCACCCGGCGCCCGGCCCGGCAGGAGACGGGGCTCTTCCTCCTCGAGGGGCCGCAGGCCGTCTCGGAGGCGCTGCGCTACCGTCCGGAACTGCTCGTCGAGTCGTTCGCGACTCCGACCGCTCTGGAGCGCCACCCCGAGATCGTCGCCGCCGCCGAGGAGGCCGACGTCGAGATCGAGTACGTGACCGAGGACGTCCTCGACGCGATGGCCGACACGGTCACGCCCCAGGGCTTCGTCTCGGTCTGCCGGCAGTTCCCGACCTCGCTGAAGGACATCGTCGCTTCGGAGCCGCGCCTGGTCGCCGTGCTCGAAGAGGTGCGCGACCCGGGCAACCTCGGCACGATCGTCCGCGCCGCCGATGCGGCCGGCGCCGACGCGGTGATCCTCACGGGACGCTCGGTCGACCTCTACAACCCGAAGGTCGTGCGCTCGACCACCGGCTCCCTGTTCCACCTCCCCGTCGCGGTCGACGCCCAGCTCGCGGACGTGCTGCAGCGGCTCGGCTCGATCGGCCTGCGCTCGGTGGCCGCGGACGTGAAGGGGGAGGACCTGCTGGACGTCCGCGCTCGCGGTGATCTCGCCCAGCCGACCGTGTGGGTGTTCGGCAACGAGGCCCGCGGGCTGGAGGACGAGTCGCTCGAGCTCGTCGACAGCGTCGTCGCAGTGCCGATCTACGGGGCGGCCGAGTCGCTCAACCTCGCGACCGCCGCGTCCGTCTGCCTGTACGAGAGCGCCTTCGCCCTGCGTTCCTGAGCGCCAGGCGCGGACGCCTGAGTGCGAGCCGGGCGTTCGGCGCGGTTATTAACCTCTGATTAAGAAAACCCTCATGATTTGACCCACCCATTCGCGTGTGATTCTCTGGCCGAATGGAAGCACCTGTGCAGGACGATCGCTCGTCCGCTCCCGTCGGAGAACCCCTCGTCGTCCTCGACGGCGTGCAGAAGCACTACGGGGAGTTCCAGGCTCTGAAGGACATCGACCTCACCATCAACCGCGGTGAGGTCGTCGTCGTCCTCGGTCCCTCCGGCTCCGGCAAGTCGACGCTCTGCCGCACGATCAACCGCCTCGAGACCATCTCTGGTGGCACGATCTCGATCGACGGGCAGAAGCTGCCGGAGGAGGGCAAGGGCCTCGCCGCGTTGCGTGCGGACGTGGGCATGGTGTTCCAGTCCTTCAACCTCTTCGCGCACAAGACGATCCTCGAGAACGTGACGCTCGGGCCGATCAAGGTCCGCAAGCTCGCCCGGAAGGCCGCCGAGGCCGAGGCGCAGGCGCTGCTCGACCGTGTCGGGGTCGGGCACCAGGCGGGCAAGACCCCGGCCCAGCTCTCGGGCGGCCAGCAGCAGCGCGTGGCCATCGCCCGCGCACTCGCGATGAAGCCCAAGGTGATGCTCTTCGACGAGCCCACCTCGGCCCTCGACCCCGAGATGATCAACGAGGTGCTCGACGTGATGGTCGGCCTCGCCAAGGACGGCATGACCATGATCGTCGTCACCCACGAGATGGGCTTCGCCCGCAAGGCCGCCGACCGCGTCGTCTTCATGGCCGACGGCGAGATCCTCGAGGACACCGACCCCGAGTCGTTCTTCACTGCGCCGCGCACCGACCGCGCCAAGGACTTCCTCTCGAAGCTCATCACCCACTGACTCCTCCCGCACCAGGAGGTGCGAGGGTCCGCGTCCGCACAGCACGCAGGACGCGGGGCCCCGCACAGCATCCATCCGACGGATCGACCCCCACCATCCCGGGGAGCGATCGGACACCGCCCGCTCAGACGGGCCACACCCAGGAAGGACGACCATGCGCACCAAGCTCATGTTCATGACCGCCGGGATCGCAGCAGCGACCCTCGCCCTCGCCGGCTGCGCCGGCGGCGACTCCGGCACCGGCGACGCCGGCGCCGGATCCGAGGAGAGCGGAGCGGCCTACGAGGTCGCCACCGACGTGACCCTCGAGGGCAGCCCCACCTTCGACGCGATGACCTCGGCCGACCAGGTCACCATCGGAGTGAAGGAGGACCAGCCCGGACTGGGCTACCTCGACGCCGCGACCGGCGAGCGCTCGGGCTTCGACATCGAGATCGCGAAGTGGATCGCGGCCTCGCTCGGCTTCTCCGAGGACCAGATCGAGTACACGGCGATCCCGTCGGCCAACCGCGAGGCGTCGATCGTGAACGGCGACATCGACTACTACGTCGGCACCTACTCGATCACCGACAAGCGCAAGGAGCAGGTCGGCTTCGCCGGACCGTACTTCGAGACCGGCCAGCAGCTGCTGGTCGCCGCGGACAACGACTCCATCGAGGGTCCGGACGACCTCACCGCTGAGACCACCGTGTGCTCGGCGACCGGGTCCACCCCGATCCAGAACATCCGCACCAACTACCCCGACGTCCCGACCGAGGAGTTCGACACGTACTCGCAGTGCGTCGACGCCCTCAACGACGGACAGGTCGACGCCGTCACCACCGACGGCGCGATCCTGATCGGCTACGCGGCGCAGAACCCGGACGAGCTCAAGGTCGTCGGCGAGCCCTTCAGCACCGAGCTCTACGGAGTCGGCCTCGCGAAAGACGACACCGCGCTGCGCGGCTTCATCAACGACATGTTCACCGAGGGCGGTGACACCTGGACCGCGATCTACGACGAGACTCTCGGCGAGTCCGGCACCGAGGTCGAGCAGCCCGCGGTCGACGCGTACTAGCAGGTTCCCCGGGGCGGTGCCGAGCGCGCCGCCCCGGGGTCCCGCCTCTCCCACCCACCTCCCGATGAAAGGGCTCGCCGCATGGATGTTCTGCTGAACAACCTCGACGTGTTCGTCCCGGCCTTCGGCAACACCCTGTTGCTCTTCGCCGTCTCGCTCGTCTTCGCCCTCCTCATCGGCACCGTCGTCGGCGCCATGCGCGTCTCGCCCGTCCCGATCGCCCGCGCGGTCGGCACGGTGTACGTCAACACCATCAGGAACACGCCGCTGACGCTCCTGATGTTCTTCTTCGCCTTCGGCTACCCGAAGCTCGATCTGCCGGACCTCGACTACACGACGCTCGCGATCTTCGCCCTCAGCCTGTACACCGCAACGTACGTCGCCGAGGTGCTGCGCTCGGGCATCAACACCGTCCCGATCGGGCAGGCCGAGGCCGCCCGCGCCATCGGCCTCGATTTCGGCCTCACGATGACCCAGGTCGTCCTGCCGCAGGCCTTCCGGTCGGTGATCCCGCCGCTGATGAGCGTGCTGATCGCCCTCCTCAAGAACACCACCGTCGCCGCGGGCTTCTCCGTCGCCGAAGCCGGCACGATCGTCCGCGAGCTCAACGAGCGCGGCGAGAACAGCCTCATCGTGGTGCTCTGGGTCGCGCTCGTGTTCGTGGTCCTGGTCACCGTGCTCTCGCTCGTCCAACGCCAGCTCGAGAAGAAGTGGAGGGTCGCCCGATGAGCTCCGTCCTCTTCGACAACCCGGGCCCCCGCGCCATCGCCCGCAACCGCCTGATCGGGGCGGTCGTCGTCCTCCTCATCGCGGCATTCCTCGCCTTCGTGCTCTGGCGCTTCGCCGAGTCGGGGCAGTTCTCCGCCGAGAAGTGGCGTGCGTTCCAGTACCCGCTCGTCTGGCAGAGCATCGGAGCGGCGCTCGGGCAGACGCTCGCCGCCTTCGCCACCGCGGGAGTCGCCAGCATCGTGCTCGGCCTGGTCCTCGCCGTCGGCCGGCTCTCGGACCGCCGGTGGATCAACATCCCGGTCACGCTCTTCATCGAGCTGTTCCGCGCGATCCCCGTCCTCATCCTGATGATGCTGATGTACTACGGGCTGCCGTTCGCCGGGCTCAAGCTCAGCCCGTACCTCGCCGTCGTCATCGCCCTGACGCTCTACAACGGCTCCGTCTTCTCCGAGATCTTCCGCGCCGGCATCGAGGCGCTGCCCCGTGGGCAGAAGGAGGCGGGCTACGCGGTCGGCCTGAGCAAGGCCGGAGTCATGCGGCTGATCCTGTTCCCGCAGGCGATCCGCTCGATGCTGCCGGTCATCATCGCGCAACTCGTAGTGGCGCTGAAGGACACCGCACTCGGCTCGATCATCACGTACAACGAGCTCCTCTACTACGCGAAGTACCTCGGCAACCAGCCGAGCCTCGACAGCCCCATCATCCCCGCCGCCATCGTGATCGGAGCGATCTACATCGGCATCTGCCTCGCCCTCTCGGGTCTGGCGAAGTGGGTCGAGATCCGCACCAAGAACAGCGGACGCCGCGGGACCGGCCACCCCGCCGCCCGTGCCACCACCGACACGGCACTGATCGCGGCGCAGGACTGAGTCGTCTGGTCCTCCACGCCGTCGGCGTGAAGGACCGCGGTCGGCTGGGTGCGTGGTGCGATCCAGGGAGCGGGGTGCGTTCGGCTAGCGCGAATCGCTGGTACGCGATTCGCGCGTTCGCCTCCGGGGATGCGGCTGGTCGTCCGCGAGGGCCTCCTCCGCCCCCCTGCTGGTCGAGTACCCGCGCAGCGGCGTATCGAGACCCACGTCTCTGAGCGCTGTCCTTCCCCCCTCTGGTCGAGTAGCCGCGAAGCGGCGTATCGATACCGACGCACTCCCGGCCTCGTGCCGTTCCGCTCGGTCCGGACGGGGACGAGGACGAGCCGCACCACGGAGCCCGCGGGAAGCCGCGCGCGACCCCTCGCCTACACTGGGGGATCGTGTCCGACAGCAACCCGATCACCGACGAGGCCGTCTCCTCAGCCGTCGCGGAGGCGCTCACCGCGATCAGCGCGGCCGGCGACTCCGCCGCCCTGAAAGCGGCCCGCTCCGCCCACCTCGGCGAGGGCTCCGCCCTCGCCCGACTGAACGCGCAGATGCGCTCCGTGCCCCCCGAGGCCAAGGCCGCCTCCGGCAAGCTCGTCGGATCCGCCCGCAAGCAGGTGGGCGACGCCTACACCGCCCGCGAGGCCGAGCTCGTCGCCGCGGAGGAGTCCGCCGCCCTCGACGCCGAGAGCGTCGACGTCACCGCCGGCGCGTCCTTCCGCCGCGTCGGTGCTCGGCACCCGCTCTCGCTCCTCCAGGAGACCATCGCGGACGTCTTCGTCGGCATGGGCTGGGAGATCGCGGAGGGCCCCGAGCTCGAGAACGAGTGGTTCAACTTCGACGCCCTGAACTTCGACGAGGACCACCCGGCCCGCGCCATGCAGGACACGTTCTTCGTCGATCCGGTCGACTCGCACCTGGTGCTGCGCACGCACACCTCGCCTGTGCAGATCCGCTCCATGCTCGAGCGCGACCTGCCCGTCTACGTCATCGCACCCGGACGCGTGTACCGCACCGACGAGCTCGACGCGACGCACACCCCTGTCTTCACGCAGTTCGAGGGCCTGGCCGTCGACCGCGGTCTGACCATGGCGCACCTGCGCGGCACGCTCGAGCACGTCGCACGACTCCTGTTCGGCGACGAGGCCCGCATCCGCCTGCGCCCCAACTACTTCCCCTTCACCGAGCCCAGCGCAGAACTCGACATCTGGCACCCGACGTTCGTCGGCGGCGCCCGGTGGATCGAGTGGGGAGGCTGCGGCATGATCAACCCGAACGTGCTGCGTGCGGCCGGAATCGACCCGGAGGAGTACTCCGGCTTCGCCTTCGGCATGGGCATCGAGCGCACGCTGATGTTCCGCAACGACGTGAAGGACATGCGCGACATGGTCGAGGGCGACGTCCGCTTCAGCGAGCAGTACGGGATGGTGATCTGATGCGCATCCCGCTGAGCTGGCTGGGCGAGTACGTCGACCTGGAGCCGGGCACGAGCACCGAGTCGGTGCACGCCGCCCTCGTCTCGGTCGGTCTCGAGGAGGAGGACGTCCACCGCTTCGACGTCTCCGGACCCGTCGTGGTCGGGCAGGTGCTCGAGTTCACGCCCGAGCCGCAGAAGAACGGCAAGACCATCAACTGGTGCTCCGTCCGCGTCGCCCCCGAGGGGCAGACGGCGGCCGACGGCGGCGAGGACGTCCGCGGCATCGTCTGCGGCGCGCACAACTTCGTCGCGGGCGACAAGGTCGTGGTCTCCCTCCCGGGTGCCGTCCTGCCCGGTCCGTTCCCCATCTCCGCGCGGAAGACGTACGGCCACGTCTCGGACGGCATGATCGCGTCGAGCCGCGAGCTCGGCCTCGGTGACGATCACGACGGCATCCTGCGCCTGGCGACCCTCGGCATCGACCCCGAGGTCGGCACCGACGCGATCGGACTGCTCGGCCTCGACGACGAGGCGGTCGAGGTCAACGTGACCCCCGATCGCGGCTACGCGTTCTCCCTCCGCGGCATCGCCCGCGAGTACGCGCACGCCACGGGTGCCGCTTTCCGCGACCCCGCCCTCGCGGTCACCGGCGTCGAGCTCTCCGAGCACGCCCCCGTGTTCCCCGTCTCGATCGAGGACGGCGCGCCGATCCGGGGCCGCGCCGGCGCCTCGGTCTTCGTGACCCGCGTCGTCCGCGGCGTCGACACCGCTCGCCCGACCCCGCCGTGGATGGTCGCGCGTCTGCGCCTCGCCGGCGTGCGGTCGATCTCGCTCGTGGTCGACATCACCAACTACGTCATGTTCGAGCTCGGCCAGCCCCTGCACGGCTACGACCTCGACGCCCTCCAGGGCGGCATCGTCGTGCGCCGGGCACAGCCGGGGGAGACCCTCGAGACGCTCGACGGGCAGACCCGCCGGCTCCACGCGGAGGACCTGGTCATCGCCGACGACGGCGGTGCGATCGGTCTCGCCGGCGTCATGGGCGGGGCCCGCACCGAGATCGGCGCGGCGACCCGGGACGTCCTGATCGAGGCCGCGAACTTCGATCCGGTGTCCGTCGCGCGCACCGCCCGCCGACACAAGCTGCCGAGCGAGGCCTCCCGCCGTTTCGAGCGCGGAGTCGATCCGCTGGTCGCCCCGATCGCCGCGGCCAGGGCCGTGCAGCTGCTCGTCGAGCTCGCCGGCGGCACTGCGGACGAGCTCGGCTCCTCCCTGACCGGCTCGGTCTCACCGCCCGTCCTGGAGCTGCCCGACGGTTACGTGTCCGCCCTCATCGGGGTCGACTACACGCCGGAGGAGATCCGGGGCTCGCTCGTCGAGATCGGCGCGAGTGTCGAGACCGGCGGCACAGGCCTCCTCGTCACTCCGCCGAGCTGGCGTCCCGACCTCACCGACAAGGCGACGCTCGCGGAGGAGGTCGCCCGGATCACCGGCTACGACCGCATCCCGTCGATCCTGCCCGTCGCTCCGCCCGGACGCGGTCTAACGACCGGGCAGCGCCTGCGCCGCACGATCGCGCAGACGCTCGCTGCTCAGGGGCTCGTCGAGGTGCTCTCGTACCCGTTCCTGTCGCGATCGATCAACGACCGGCTCGGCTCGCCGACCGGCGATCCGGTGCAGCAGGTCACCCTGGCGAACCCGCTCGATGCGACCGCGGCGCAGCTGCGCGTCACGCTGCTGCCCGGCCTCGTGCAGGTCGCCGCGCGCAACCGCTCGCGTGGGCTGACCGACCTGGCCGTCTACGAGACCGGCACCGTGTTCCTCCCGGAGGCCGACGCTCCGTTCGGCTCGGCCGTGCTGCCGCGCGGCGCCGAACGGCCCTCGGCCGAGGTCGAGCGGGCGCTCAACGCGGGCATCCCTCCGCAGCCGCTGCACGTGGCCGCGCTGCTGACCGGAGCCGCGCTGGAGCGACAGCCCGGTGTCGCGCAGCGCGACGTCGACTGGCGCGACGCGCTCGACGTCGTCCGTGCGGTCGGTGCGGCCGCCGGAGTCGAGCTCGAGATCCGCCAGGGCTCCCACGCGGCTCTGCACCCGGGTCGCACCGCCGAGGTCCTGCTCGCCGGCGCCGTCGTCGGCTACGCGGGGGAGCTGCTGCCGTCGCTGGCGGAGGAGCTCGACCTGCCGCGCCGGGTCGCCGTCGTCGAGATCGACCTCGATCCCGTCCTCGCCCGCGCGGGTGCCGTCGTCGTCGCGCGTCCTGTCGGGGCGCTGCCCGCCGCGACGCAGGACCTGTCGCTCGTCGTCCCCGTGGAGGTGCCGGCGGGCGAGGTCCGCTCGGCCGTCGCCGAGGGTGCCGGGATGCTTCTGGAGTCGCTGCGACTCGTCGACGACTACCGGGGTGCGGGCCTGGAGCAGGGGACGAAGTCGCTGACCTTCGCGCTGCGCTTCCGCGCCGCCGATCGCACTCTGACGGCCGCCGAGGCGACCGCGTCGAAGGAGAGCGGAGTCGCTCTCGCGGCCGAGCGCTTCGGCGCCCGCCTGCGCGACTGAGCGGTCCGGCCGTCCGACCCTGCGGGGCAGGCGGCCGGACCGATCGCGTCGCCCGCACGGACTAGGCTGTCGGGCATGACTTTTTCCGTGGCGGTGGCCGGTGCGAGCGGATACGCGGGCGGCGAGCTGCTGCGCCTGCTCGCCGATCACCCCGAGTTCGAGGTGCGCACAGTCACGGCGCACGCGAACGCCGGCCAGCCTCTGATCGCTCTCCAGCCGCACCTCCGGTCGCTGCGTCACCTGACGCTGGTCGACACCACGACCGAGAACCTCAGCGGTCACGACGTCGTGTTCCTCGCCCTGCCGCACGGCCGGTCGGGAGAGATCACCGCCACGCTGCCCGAGGACGTGCTCGTGGTGGACTGCGGCGCCGACCACCGGCTGAGCGACGAGCAGGACTGGGCCGACTACTACGGCGGCGAGTTCGCCGGTGCGTGGCCGTACGGACTCCCCGAGCTACTGATCGGCGGCGGCGGACGCAAGCAGCGCGAGCTCCTCGAGGGTGTGCGGCGGATCGCGGTGCCCGGCTGCAACGTCACCGCCGTCACCCTCGGTCTCGCTCCCGGTCTGCACGCCGGCGTGATCGAGCCCGGCGATCTCGTCTCCGTGCTGGCGGTCGGCCCCTCCGGCGCGGGCAAGACCCTGCGGACGGATCTGCTCGCGAGCGAGCTCCTCGGCTCCGCCCACGCCTACGGGCTCGGCGGCGCTCACCGCCACAACCCCGAGATCCGGCAGAACCTCGTGCTCGCGGGCGCCGGCCCCGTGTCGATCTCCTTCACCCCGGTGCTCGTGCCGATGTCCCGGGGCATCCTCGCCACGTCGACGGCGCGGCTCGCACCCGGGGTGTCCGCGCACGACGTGCGCGCCGCCTGGGAGGCGGCCTACGCGGACGAGACCTTCGTCCAGCTGCTGCCCGAGGGCGTGTTCCCGCGGACGGCCGACGTCGTCGGGGCGAACACCGCCCTGGTCGGCATCGGCGTCGACGAGCGCGCCCGCAGGGTGGTCGCGGTGACCGCGATCGACAACCTCGTGAAGGGCACCGCGGGCGCGGCGATCCAGTCCACCAACATCGCCCTGGGCCTCCCGGAGTCCCTGGGCCTCAGCGTGAACGGAGTCGCTCCGTGAGCGTCACAGCAGCAGCGGGTTTCGAGGCGGCCGGCGTCGTCGCGGGGCTCAAGTCGACCGGAGCGCGCGACATCGCGCTCGTCCGCAACCTCGGGCCGCTGCAGAGCGCGGCCGCCGTCTTCACGAGCAACCGGTGCAAGGCGAACCCCGTGCTCTGGAGCGAGCAGGTGATGCGAGACGGAGTCGTGTCCGCGATCGTGCTCAACTCCGGCGGCGCCAACTGCTACACCGGGTCGCAGGGCTTCCAGGTGACGCACCGCACGGCCGAGCTCGTCGGCGAGCTGCTCGAGGTCGCGGCGGGTGACGTCCTGGTCTGCTCGACCGGGCTGATCGGCGATCAGCTCGACCTCGCGAAGATCACCGGCGGAGTAACGGACGCGGCGGCGGTCCTCGCCGGTGCGACCGGCGCCGAGGCGGGCGAGGACGCCGCCCGCGCCATCATGACCACCGACACCGTGCCCAAGCAGTCGACGGTCCGCTCGGACGACGGCTGGAGCATCGGCGGCATGGCCAAGGGCGCCGGCATGCTGGCTCCGGGCCTCGCGACGATGCTCGTGGTGATCACGACCGACGCCGTCCTCGACTCCGCCGAACTCGACGCGGCACTGCGATCGTCCACGCGGGTGACCTTCGACCGGCTCGACTCCGACGGCTGCATGTCGACGAACGACACCGTCGCTCTGCTCGCCAGCGGAGCGAGCGGGGTGCGCCCCGCCGTCGACGTGTTCGCCGCCGCCCTCACCGAGGTCTGCCGCGACCTGACGCTCCAGCTCCAGGCCGATGCGGAGGGAGCCGCGCACGACGTGGCGATCCGCGTGCTGAACGCCGCGAGCGAGGACGAGGCCGTGGTCGTCGCCCGCGCGGTCTCCCGCAGCAATCTCTTCAAGGCCGCGATCTTCGGCAACGACCCGAACTGGGGCCGCGTCCTGGCGGCTGTCGGAACGACCGACGCCGAGTTCGACCCGTACGGCATCGACGTCGCGATCAACGGGGTGCAGGTCTGCCGCGCCGGCGAGCCCTTCGAGAGCCGCGACCTGGTCGATCTCGCTCCGCGGGCGGTCTCGGTCGACATCGACCTGCATGCGGGAGTGGCCACCGCGACCATCTGGACGAACGATCTCACGCACGACTACGTGCACGAGAACTCGGCCTACTCGAGCTGAGGCGGACATGGACCACGACACGCACACCGAGGCGGAGGGCATCGCCCTGCGCGCCGACGCGGGCGCGAAGGCGGGCACGCTCATCGAGGCGCTGCCCTGGCTGAAGCGCTTCCACGGCCGCACGATGGTGATCAAGTTCGGCGGCAACGCCATGGTGTCGGAGGAGCTGCAGCGCGCCTTCGCGCAGGACATCGTCTACCTGCGCTACGCCGGCATCCGGCCGGTCGTCGTGCACGGGGGAGGACCCCAGATCACGCGGATGCTGGACAGGCTCGGCATCACGAGCGAATTCCGGGGCGGGTACCGCGTGACGAGCCCCGAGGCGATGGAGGTCGTCCGGATGGTGCTCACCGGGCAGATCAGCCGCGACATCGTCCGCCGGATCAACGAGCACGGACCGCTGGCCGCCGGGATATCCGGAGAGGACGCCGGGCTGTTCCTCGGCCGCAGGCGCGGTGTCGTCCTCGACGGTGTCGAGCACGACCTGGGGCTCGTGGGCGATGTGGTCGCGGTCGACCCGGCCGCCGTGCTCGCGCAGCTCGAGGCCGGCCGCATCCCCGTGGTGTCCTCGATCGCGCCCGACTCCGATGACCCGACTCAATCGCTGAACGTCAACGCCGATGCGGCCGCTGCCGCGCTCGCGGTGGCTCTGGGCGCCGAGAAGCTGGTGATCCTGACGGACGTCCCCGGCCTCTACTCCGACTGGCCGAACCGCGACTCCCTCGTCTCGCAGATCTCCTCCGACGAGCTCATCGCCCTGCTGCCGTCGCTCGAGTCAGGCATGATCCCCAAGATGACGGCGTGCCTGGACGCGGTGCAGGGCGGCGTCCCCAAGGCGGCGATCATCGACGGCCGTCTGCCCCACTCCGTGCTCCTCGAGGTGTTCACGAGCGAGGGCGTCGGCACCGAGGTCGTCGCCTCCCCGCCGGCGGACGACCGGGAGCGAACGTCGGGCCGCTGACCTCTCAGCGGCCCCGGCTCCGAGCGCCCATCCATCCGGATCCGCGCACCGACGGCCCCCTCGGCCGGTCCGCTCGCTCAGAAAGGCTCGCCATGTCCTCCGACTCCGTTCTCACCGACTCCCGCACCGACCAGGCGCGCGACCGCTATGCCGCGGCGATGATGCGCACCTTCGCCGCTCCGCTCGCCGTCCTCGAGCGGGGCGAGGGCTGCCGCGTCTGGGACGTCGACGGGCGCGAGTACCTCGACTTCCTCGGTGGGATCGCGGTGAACTCGCTCGGCCACGCCCATCCGGTGTTCGTCGAGGCGGTGGCCCGTCAGGCGGGCGCGATCGCCCACGTCTCCAACTACTTCGCCACCGCCCCGCAGATCGCGCTCGCCGAGAAGCTCCGCGAGCTGAGCGGAGCGGGGGAAGCGGGCCGTGTCTACTTCGCCAACTCCGGAACGGAGGCGAACGAGGCCGCGTTCAAGCTCGCCCGGTTGAACGTCCAGGGCGGCCCCCGCCCGCGGATCCTCGCACTTCACGGCGCGTTCCACGGCCGCACCATGGGCGCACTGGCGCTGACGGCGAAGGCGTCCATGCGGGCGCCGTTCGAGCCGATGCCGTCCGGAGTCGAGCACATCGACGCCACGGTCGAGGCGCTCGGGCAGGCGATCGACGGCTCGGTCGCCGCGCTCGTCGTCGAGCCGATCCAGGGGGAGGCGGGGGTCGTCCCGCTCCCGGACGGCTTCCTGGAGCGGGCTCGCGAGCTCACCCTGCAGCACGGCGCTCTCCTGATCGTCGACGAGATCCAGACCGGAGTGGGGCGGACCGGCCACTGGTTCGCCTTCCAGCGAGCCGGGATCGTCCCCGATGCGATCACGCTCGCGAAGGGACTCGGCGGCGGCTTCCCCGTCGGCGCGCTGGTCACCTTCGGTCGGGCGTCCGAGCTGTTCCAGAAGGGGCATCACGGCAGCACCTTCGGCGGCAACCCGCTGGCCACCGCGGTGGCGGGAGCCGTGATCGGCGAGATCGAGCGGGCCGGTCTGCTCGACAACGCCCGGCAGCGCGGGGCGCAGATCGTGCGCGCCGTCGAGGCCCTCGGCTCGCCCCTGATCGGCGGCGTCCGCGGAGCGGGGCTGCTCCTCGGGATCGCACTGACCGAGCCCGTCGCGGCCGAGCTCGCCGCCGCGGCCCTCGCCGAGGGCCTGATCGTCAACGCGGCGAACGAGACCAGCATCCGCCTCGCGCCTCCCCTCATCATCACCGCCGACGACGTCGACGACTTCGCCGCCCGCTTCGGCCGCGCTGTCGCGGCGATCACCTCCGACCATTCCTCCACCGAAAGCGACCCGCGCCCGTGACCCGCCACTTCCTCCGCGACGACGACATCACCCCCGCCGAGCAGGCCGAGATCCTCGACCTCGCCCTCGAGCTCAAGCGCGACCGGTGGTCGCGCACGCCGTTGCAGGGCCCGCAGACCGTCGCCGTGATCTTCGACAAGTCCTCGACGCGCACCCGGGTGTCCTTCGCCGTCGGCATCGCCGACCTCGGCGGGTCGCCGCTGATCATCTCGACGGCGAGCAGCCAGCTCGGCGGCAAGGAGACCGCGTCGGACACCGCGCGCGTCCTCGAACGGCAGGTGGCCGCGATCGTCTGGCGCACCTACGCGCAGTCCGGTCTCGAGGAGATGGCGCGCGGCACGCGGGTCCCCGTCGTCAACGCGCTGTCCGACGAGTTCCACCCGTGCCAGCTGCTCGCGGATCTGCTGACCATCCGCGAGCACCGCGGGCGCCTGGCCGGGCTCACCCTGACCTTCTTCGGCGACGGAGCGAGCAACATGGCGCACTCCTACCTGCTCGCGGGGGCCACGGCCGGCATGCACGTGCGCATCGTGTCTCCCGAGAGCTACTCTCCCGACCCCGCCGTGCTGGCCGACGCTCAGCGCATCGCCGCGGGCACGGGCGGCTCGGCGACCACGACGACCGATCCGGCCGAGGGAGCCGCCGGCTCCGACATCGTGATCACCGACACCTGGGTGTCGATGGGCAAGGAGGAGGAGAAGGCGGAGCGCGTCGCGACGTTCGGCGCCTACCGGGTCGACGCGGGCACCATGGCCGCCGCCGCCCCCGACGCCCTCTTCCTGCACTGCCTCCCGGCCGACCGCGGCTACGAGGTCACCTCCGAGGTGATCGACGGGCCGCAGAGCGTGATCTGGGACGAGGCCGAGAACCGGCTCCACGCGCAGAAGGCCCTCCTCGTCTGGCTCCTCGAGCGCGCGGGCGAGCCCGCCGCCGCTCAGTAGACTCGACAGCCGACCCCGAGGAGAACCATGACGGAACGACCCTCCGCCCGCGCGGGCGAGGCCGGCGCTCTCTGGGGCGGCCGGTTCGCCGGCGGCCCGTCGCCCGAGCTCGCCGCTCTCTCGAAGTCGACGCACTTCGACTGGCAGCTGGCCGCGTACGACCTCGCCGGCTCCCGCGCCCACGCGCGAGCACTCGCGGCCGCGGGCTACCTCGACGAGGCCGAGCTCTCCGGGATGCTGGCCGCACTCGAGCGCCTCGGCGCCGCCGTCGCCGAGGGCCGCTTCGTCGCGGAGGACTCCGACGAGGACGTGCACGGCGCGCTCGAGCGGGGCCTGATGCTCGAAGCGGGGCCCGAGCTCGGCGGCAAGCTGCGCGCGGGCCGCTCCCGCAACGACCAGATCGCGACCTTCGTGCGGATGTACCTCCGCGATCACGCCGCCGTCATCGCCGAGCAGGTGGTCCAGCTGATCGACGCGATCGCCGCCCAGGCCTCGGCCCACCCCGGCGCGATCATGCCCGGGCGCACGCACCTCCAGCACGCGCAGCCCGTGCTGCTCGCGCACCATCTGCTCGCTCATGCGTGGGCGCTGCTGCGCGATCTGGAGCGACTGCGCGACTGGGGCGTCCGCGCCGACGTCTCGCCCTACGGTTCCGGAGCCCTCGCGGGCTCGACCCTCGGTCTCGACGCCGAGGCGGTGGCGCTCGAGCTCGGCTTCGCCGCGAGCGTCCCCAACTCGATCGACGGCACGGCGAGCCGCGACCTCGTCGCCGAGTTCGCCTTCGTCGCCGCGATGATCGGAGTCGACGTCTCGCGGATCGCGGAGGAGATCATCCTCTGGAACACCCGCGAGTTCGCGTTCGTCACCCTCGACGACGGCTACTCGACCGGGTCCTCGATCATGCCGCAGAAGAAGAACCCCGACATCGCCGAGCTCGCGCGCGGCAAGGCGGGCCGTCTGCTCGGCAACCTGACGGGTCTGCTCGCGACGCTCAAGGCGCTGCCGCTCGCGTACAACCGCGATCTGCAGGAGGACAAGGAGCCGGTCTTCGACTCGGTCACGACCCTCGAGGTCCTGCTGCCCGCGTTCAGCGGGATGATCGCGACGCTGACCTTCCACACCGAGCGCATGGCGGAGCTCGCACCGCAGGGCTACTCGCTCGCCACCGATGTCGCCGAATGGCTGGTCAAGAAGCACGTCCCGTTCCGCGACGCGCACGAGATCACGGGCGAGCTCGTGAAGGCGGCGGAGCAACGCGGCCTCGGTCTCGACGAGCTCGACGACGAGGCCCTCTCGGCCGTGTCGCCGCTGCTCACGCCCGACGTGCGCTCCGTGCTCTCGCTCGAGGGCTCCGTCGCGAGCCGTGACGGCGTCGGCGGAACGGCGCCGGACCGGGTCGCGGAGCAGCTCGCCCGGCTGACCGAGCGCGTGCGCGTGGTGCGCTCGTCGCTCCGGGGGGAGCGCTGATGACCTTGCGTCGCGACGACGACGACGACGATCAGCGTCGGACGCTGCGCCCCTGGCAGCAGCGCACGCTCGTCGTCGTGGCGTCGGTGATCATCGTGGCCGTCGTCCTCATCACGGTGATGACCGGCCAGAGCTTCTTCTAGAGCGTGCTGCCGCCGATCGATCTGGGCCGCTCCGCGCTGGACGTCGCGCCGGATCTGCTCGGCTGCACCCTCGTGCACCGCACCGTCGAGGGGGCGGTGGCGGTCCGTCTCACGGAGGTCGAGGCGTACCTCGGCGTGGGGGAGGACCCCGGCTCGCACGCCTACCGGCGGCGCACCGACCGGACCGCGCCCATGTTCGGCCCTCCCGGCACCGTGTACGCGTACTTCACCTACGGCATGCACACCTGCGTCAACATCGTCTGCGCTCCCGAGGGAACCGCGTCCGCCGTGCTGCTGCGCGCGGGCGAGATCGTGGAGGGTGTCGCGCTCGCGCGAACGCGGCGGGGCACCGCGACGGATCGGGATCTCGCGCGAGGACCGGCCCGACTCGCGCAGGCGCTCGGGGTCCTGCTGTCGGAGTCGGGCGATCCCCTCGAGGCGTCGTTCGAGCTGCGTCCGCGATCCGTTCCGGTGGTGGTGCTGGCCACGCCGCGGACAGGGGTGGCGGGACCCGGAGGCGGTCCCGAGTTCCCGTGGCGGTTCTCGATCGCCGAGGAGCCGACGGTCTCGCCGTACCGGCCCGCGGTGCCGCGTCGGCGACCGGGCGGGACTCAGCCCGCCAGGTAGATCCGCCCCAGCGTGCCCAGCGCCGCCGCCCACGCCAGGCTCGCGAGTGTGCCGATGATGAACCGCTCGCGCGCCTCCGGCGAGGCGAGCTCGCTGAACCGCCCGACGCCCTTCACGGCGACCACGACGGCCACTCCCTCGGGGATGCCGCTCATCAAAGCGCCCGCGGTGGCGAGGCGTTCGAGGAGACCGATGGTGATGCCTCCGCGCAGGACCTCGATGGGCTGGCCGATGGCGGTCGGAGCAGCGGTCGCCGGGCGCGGAGCGGCGATCATGATGCCGCCGTGGACGCCCGCCCGCGCATCGGCGGTCGCGAGATCGAGGGTCAGCAGCACGGCGGGTCCGCCGCCGAGGACCGCGAGGGCGAAGGCGAGCGTGGCGACGAGGAGCGCGACGGGCGCGGGGGCGGCCGCCGCGCCCAGACCCGTCAGCAGGAACGCCGCGGCGACTCCTCCGAGGGGGATCCACGCGAGAGCGGGTCGTCGCAACTGCAGGGCGAGGACGGTCCCGACGAGCGCCGCGACGAGGACGAGGACGACCCCGGTCGTGGCGGCGGCCTGCACCGTGGCGGCCACGGTGTCGCTCAGTGCTGTGCGGGGCGGGATCATCGCTCGGTCCTTCCGTCGGTGGGGTCGAGCGTACGGTCGACCACCGTCAGCAGTCGGACGAGGGCATCCGCGGCGGGTCCGTCGACCCGAGCGCTCGCCGCGCGGACCCGGAGGCTCACCGCCTGCGGAGTCACGGAGAGCTGTGCGGCGGCCTCCTTCTGGCTGCTCCCGGCTGCGAGGAGGTCGATGATCTCCCATCCGGCGTCCGATCGCGCATCGCGCAGGTGCAGCAGCGGATCGAAGAGCGCCTGGGCGTCGGGGACCGACGGGAAGGACCCGCTTCTCGCATCCGGATCGAGCGCGAAGCGCGCGGGCCTGGTCTTGGCGCTCTCGACCGCGCGCCGGGCCGCGAAGAAGGCGTCGCCGGTCGCGGCTCTGATGGTGCGGGGGAGGGGGCGCTCGACGGAGCCGATCCCCAGGCCGATGCTCCAATGACCGCTGCGGTGGAGCGCGAGCACGAGGGGGACGACCGCGCTCGCCGATTCGAGGACGCACTGGAACTCGTCGCCGGCGGTGCGCTCCGGAGGCAGCACCAGGTCGTCGGGTCTGTCGGCGGTCAGCCGCGCGATCGCGTCGTCGACGCGGTCCGAGTCGTGGCGGCTGTCGCGCTGGTCGGCTGTGATGACGAACATGAGGACCTCCGCTATCAAGTATCCACGCTTGATTCGTGGAGATCAAGCCCCCACGCTTGATCCACCCCGCGGTGGGCGCCCGACCGACGGTACCCTTGACCGGTGATCGATCAGGCACCCACCGGCTCCGCTTCGCACCCCCTGCTGGACCCGAGCTTCGACAACGTCTGGGACGAGATCGTCTGGCGCGGTTCGGTGCACGTCTCGACCGATCGAGAGGCGCTCCGGGAGCTCCTCGCCGGCGACCCGATCACCTACTACTGCGGTTTCGATCCCACGGCGCCGAGCCTGCATCTCGGCAACCTCGTCCAGCTGATCCTGATGAGGCGCTTCCAGCTCGCGGGGCACCGCCCCCTCGGTCTCGTCGGCGGGTCCACGGGGCTGATCGGAGACCCCCGCCCCACGGCGGAGCGGACGCTCAACACCCGGGAGACCGTGTCCGAGTGGGTCGAGAAGCTCCAGCGGCAGGTGTCCCGGTTCCTGTCGACCGACGGGGACAGCGCTCTGCGCCTCGTGAACAACCTGGACTGGACGGCGCCGCTGTCGGCGATCGACTTCCTGCGCGAGATCGGGAAGCACTTCCGGGTCGGCACGATGATCAAGAAGGACGCCGTCAGCGCGCGTCTCAACTCGGACGCCGGCATCAGCTACACCGAGTTCAGCTACCAGATCCTGCAGGGCCTGGACTTCCTCGAGCTCCACCGCCAGTACGGCTGCGTCCTGCAGACCGGCGGGAGCGACCAGTGGGGCAACCTGACGAGCGGCACCGATCTGATCCACCGCACCGAGGGGGTCTCGGTGCACGCGATCGGCACCCCGCTGGTGATGAACTCCGACGGCACCAAGTTCGGGAAGAGCGAGGGCAACGCCGTGTGGCTCGATCCCGAGTTGACGAGCCCGTACGCGTTCCACCAGTTCTGGCTCAATGTCGACGACAGCGACGTGGTGGACCGGCTCAAGGTGTTCACGTTCCTCCCCAGGACCGAGATCGAGCGCCTCGCAGAGGCGACCGCGACGGCCCCGTTCAAGCGCGAGGCGCAGCGCGCCCTCGCGTGGGAGGTCACGTCTCTCGTGCACGGCGAGGACGTGACGCGCGCGGTCGAGGCCGCCGCCTCCGCCCTGTTCGGTCGCGGCTCTCTGGACAGGATCGACCCCGGGATCCTCCGGGGGGCGCTCGCCGCCGTGCGCACCATCGAGGCGGACCCCTCCACCCCCGTGATCCAGGCGGTGGTCGAGGCGGGACTCGCGACGAGCCTCGGTGAGGCCCGTCGGGGCATCGCCCAGGGAGGGATCTCGGTGAACAACACCGTGGTGACCCAGGACTCCGCCCTGCTGGGCGACCTCCCTCTGATCGACGGGATCGCCGTGCTGCGCCGGGGCAAGAAGAGCTTCGCCGGCGCGTTCGTGGCACCGGAGGCCTGAGGCGACACGCCCGGGCTGCGAACGATTTGCGGCCCTGCGAAACATCGACGTAATGTAACTCCTCGTCACCCCAAAGGAGCGGCGAGCGAGAGTCGGACGCAGAGCGTCGAGACCAGTTCGTCGGCCTCAAGCGGGGACCATCCCCTCACTCCACCGCCTGTTAGAGATTCGTCTCTTGAAGGCTTCGGATCGTGAGCGTAAGATGTACAGCCTCTGCAGGACTTCGGTCCCGGCTTCGAAGCGACATCGTCACCGGCAACGGAGACGACGAGCGGATGAAGGCTTCGGAAGGCGATCGTGACGATCGTCGTGCTCCTCGTGAACACGGCAGTCGAACCGAGAGCTCGTCGGCGCCGACATCACGAAGAAGCCGATTTGACACGGCCTGCGGATGTGCTAAGTTAGTCGAGTTGCCACGGGGGCGATCGGAACTGCGGTTCTGATAAGCCTAACCGGTCTCGGCACTGGAAACAAATCGAAGGCCTCCGGGTCTTCGCGAATACTTCGATCACTCTCGTTGTGAAGCTCCTTTGTGGGGTGGAGGCGGGGTGTGTCCGAT
>NZ_LMNR01000001.1:2128359-2203228 GCF_001423045.1 Rathayibacter sp. Leaf296 | reverse complement strand
AGTAGGACACCGCCGGACACCATTCACGATGGCCACCCAGAAATGGGTGGCCATCGCTGTTTATCCCGCCCTCCGCACCACCAGGCCCTGCACACGCAGAAGAGCCGGGGCAGAGATCTAAGGTGGAAGGCATGATGTCAGACGACACTGCTCGAGACGAGGAGAACGAGGTTCCGTTCGAGGACCTCGTCGAAACGCTCGCACTGACCGAGGAGCAGCCGCTCTCCTCTCGGACGTCGTCCTACACCGCGATCCAGGATCGGCTGCGTGCGCGACTCGAGGGTGCGGACGTGCGCCGATGAGCGGCTCCGCCTCGGACACTCCTGCGCCGGACGCGCGCCTCGATGCGGCACTCGCCGAGCGAGGAATCGCTCGGTCGCGCACTCATGCGGCGCGGCTCATCGCGGACGCCCTCGTCACAGTCGACGGGGCGCCGGCGCTGAAGGCGTCGATCCGGGTCCGACCCGATCAGGACGTCGCCGTAGCCGGTCTCGATCACTACGTGAGCCGGGCGGCGCACAAGCTGCTCGGAGCGCTCGCGAGCTTCCCCACCGTCTCCGTGCAGGGGGCGCACGCGCTCGATGTCGGTGCCTCGACGGGGGGATTCACCCAGGTGCTCCTCGAGCGCGGGGCCGCCTCGGTGATCGCGCTCGATGTCGGACACGCGCAACTCGCGCCGCGAATCCGCTCGGATGACCGCGTGCACGTCGTCGAGGGGTTCAATGCCCGGGACATGACATCGACCTCTCTCGCCTCAGCAGCCCGGACGACGACCGTGCCCGATCTGGTGGTGTCGGACGTCTCCTTCATCTCGCTCACCATGGTGCTGCCGGCCGTCACGGCGTCCGTCTCTCCGCTCGCCGACTTCGTCGTACTGGTGAAGCCTCAGTTCGAGGTCGGTCGAACCGGTGTGAAGGAGGGCATCGTCCGTGATCCCGAGCTGCGCCGGGAGGCTCTGTCGGACGTCCTCTGGGCCGCGTGGGATCTCGGTCTCGGAGTGGTCGGACTCGCGTCCTCCCCATTACCCGGAAGCGCTGGGAATCACGAGTATCTGGCGCACCTCCACCGCGACCGCGGAACGATTCCGACAGAATGGAGAGACGCGGTCACCGCGCTCACCACCGGGTGATGCGGGCGGTCGATCGACGTCGATCTACCTGGAGGACACCCTCTCGATGCAGTCCCCTCCGCAGGAGCGCAACATCCTCGTCGTGGCCCACACCGGACGGACGGACTCCCTCGAAGCGGCGATCCTCGTGATCCAGCGGCTGCGCGGATCCGGAGCCCGGCCCGTTCTGTGCGGCGACGACAAGGGCGACATCGTCGCGGCAGCTCCGTCGCTCTCGGACGTCGCCGTCCTCGGCACCGACGTCCTGCTCGCCGACGTGGAGCTCGTCTTCGTCCTCGGTGGCGACGGCACGATCCTCCGTGCCGCCGAGATCGCACGGACCGGGACGGCGCCGCTGCTCGGCGTGAATCTCGGTCACGTCGGCTTCCTGGCCGAGAGCGAGCGCGACGATCTCGACGACGCCGTCGCCCGAGCCCTCGACGGCGACTACGGCGTCGAGGAGCGGATGACCCTGCAGGTGCGGGTGAAGATCGACGAGCAGGTCGTCTACGAGACGTGGGCGCTCAACGAGGCCACGGTCGAGAAGGGCAGCCGCGAGCGGATGCTCGAGGTGATGGTCGGCGTCGACGGCAGGCCGCTGTCGAGCTTCGGCTGCGACGGCATCGTGGTGTCCACTCCGACCGGCTCGACCGCGTACGCGTTCTCGGGAGGGGGCCCGGTCGTGTGGCCGACCCTCGAGGCGATGCTGCTCGTGCCGCTCAGCGCCCACGCGCTGTTCGCGCGTCCGCTCGTCGTCGGGCCCGGATCCAGCCTCGCCGTAGAGGTCAAGGAGCGCACCGACGGTGTCGGCGTTCTCTGGGCCGACGGCCGCCGGACCTACGAGCTGCCCCCCGGCGCTCGCGTCGTGTTCCGGCGCTCGCCCTACCCCGTGCGCCTGGCCCGCCTGCACGACGCCCCCTTCACCGACCGCCTGGTGCACAAGTTCGGCCTCCCCATCCGCGGATGGCGGGGGTCCACGGAGACGGAGTAGTTCCCCCGATGCTCGAAGAGCTGCAGATCCGCGACCTCGGCGTCATCGCCGAGGCGACCCTCCCGCTCGGCCCCGGCTTCACCGCCGTGACCGGAGAGACCGGCGCCGGCAAGACGATGGTGGTGACGGCGCTCGCTCTGGTCCTCGGTGCCCGGTCCGACGCCTCCGCCGTCCGCTCCGGCCGGCCGCAGGCGTGGGTGTCGGGCCGCTGGATCGTGCCGGAGGACGGAGCGGTGGCCGACCGGGTCCGCGACGCCGGCGGCGACCTCGACGGTCCCGAGCTCTTGCTGGCCCGGTCCGTCTCGGCGGAGGGTCGCGGTCGCGCGGTCGTCGGCGGCAGGGGAGCGCCGGTCAGCGTGCTCTCGGAGCTCGCCGACCAGCTCGTCGTCGTCCACGGCCAGTCCGACCAGATCCGCCTGCGGTCGGCCGCAGCGCAGCGCGACGCCCTCGACCGCTTCGGCGGTGCCGAGCTCGCCGAGGCGCTGCGCGACTACGGGAGCGCGTACGAGCGCTGGCGGGCCAACCGGGAGGAGCTCGACGAGCTGACCGCGGCGCGTGAGGCGCGGGCGCGAGAGGCGGAACGACTCCGGAGCGCCCTGGCCGAGATCGAGGTGGTCGCGCCGCAACGGGGCGAGGACGTGGAGCTCGCGGCGCAGTCGGAGCGGCTCGGCAGCATCGAGCAGCTGCGGCTCGCCGCCGGCGAGGCCCGCGAGGCGATCTCGTCCGAGGAGCTGGACGGCCGGGACGCCCTCGGTCTGCTCGACCTCGCGCGTCGGGTCCTCGAGCGGGCGGCCGAGCACGACGCTGTCCTGCAGCCGACGGTCCAGACGCTGAGCGAGGCCTCCGTGCTGCTCGTCGACGCCGCGGGCAGCCTCTCCTCCTACCTCGCCGAGCTCGACCTCGACGGAGCGCACGACCTCGAGCTGATCGAGAACCGGCGGGCCGAGCTGTCGCTGCTCGCACGCACCCACGGGCCCACGCTCGACGACGTCCTCGACCTCGTCGACTCCTCGGGTCTGCGGCTGCTCGAGCTCGACGGCGACGACGAGCGCATCGCCGCGCTCGAGTCGGACACGGCCGCCGACCAGGATCTGGTCGACCGTCTCGCGACGACGCTCAGCGCGCTGCGCACCGCCGCGGCGGCCGAGCTGGGGGAGCGGGTCAGCGACGAGCTGTCCGCCCTCGCCATGGGCGACGCCCGCCTCCACGTGCGTGTGACGAGCACCGGCGACCCGACCGCGCACGGCCGGGACACGGTCGAGATGCTGCTCGAGCCGCACACGGGCGCGACGCCTCGGCCGCTGGGCAAGGGCGCCTCCGGTGGCGAGCTCTCGCGGGTGATGCTCGCGATCGAGGTCGTCGTGGCGGCCAACGACCCGGTGCCGACCTTCGTCTTCGACGAGGTGGACGCCGGAGTGGGCGGAGCCGCGGCCATCGAGATCGGACGACGGCTCGCCCGGCTCGCCGAGACCTCCCAGGTGATCGTCGTGACCCACCTCGCGCAGGTCGCCGCGTTCGCGAACAACCACCTGCGGGTCGAGAAGGGCTCGGACGGCAGCGTCACCTCCAGTGCGGTCACCCAGCTCGACGCCGACGAGCGCGTGTCCGAGATGGCGCGTCTGCTCTCGGGGCTGACCGACTCCGCCAACGCCCTGGCGCATGCTCGGGAGCTGCTCGAGACGAGCCGGCGCGGCTGACCGATCCGGCCGACCGGGCCCCCCTCCCGGCAACTGCTGTTAGGGTGGAAGCCCGTGGTGGACATTTCGAACGCGGGCCCTTCAGACTCTTCTTCCGACTCCTCGACGGCCGGGCACTCCGCCCCCGCGAAGGTCACGAAGCACATCTTCGTCACGGGTGGCGTCGTCTCGTCGCTGGGCAAGGGCCTCACGGCCGCGAGCCTCGGCAACCTGCTGACCGCCCGCGGGCTGCGCGTCGTGATGCAGAAGCTCGACCCCTACCTGAACGTCGATCCGGGAACGATGAACCCGTTCCAGCACGGCGAGGTGTTCGTCACCGACGACGGCGCCGAGACCGACCTCGACATCGGGCACTACGAGCGCTTCCTCGACATCAACCTGAACCAGGCTGCGAACGTGACGACCGGGCAGATCTACTCGCGGGTCATCGCGCGCGAGCGGGCAGGGGAGTACCTCGGCGACACCGTGCAGGTCATCCCGCACATCACCGACGAGATCAAGCGCCGCATGCGGCTGCAGGCCGAGGACGACCCGCAGCCCGACGTGATCATCACCGAGATCGGCGGCACGGTCGGCGACATCGAGAGCCAGCCGTTCATCGAGTCGGCCCGTCAGGTGCGGCACGAGCTCGGGCGCCGGAACGTCTTCTTCGTGCACGTGTCCCTGGTGCCGTTCATGGGCGCTTCCGGCGAGCAGAAGACCAAGCCGACGCAGCACTCCGTCGCCGCGCTGCGCTCGATCGGCATCCAGCCCGACGCGCTCGTGCTGCGCAGCGACCGGCCCGTGTCGGAGTCGAACAAGCGCAAGATCGCGCTGATGTGCGATGTCGACGAGCAGGCGGTCGTGAACGCCAAGGACGTCGCCTCGATCTACGAGATCCCGGGCATGCTGAACGAGCAGGGGCTCGACTCCTACATCATCGACCAGCTCGGCCTCGACGCCGGAGAGGTCGTCTGGGACGGCTGGTCAAAGCTCCTCGAAGCGGTCCACGAGCCCAAGCACGAGGTCACCATCGGCCTGGTCGGGAAGTACATCGACCTGCCCGACGCGTACCTCTCGGTGACCGAGGCGCTGCGCGCCGGCGGCTTCGCCCAGCAGACCAAGGTGGCCATCCGCTGGATCGCCTCGGACGGACTCGAGGACCCGGAGGCGGCGTCGAAGGCGCTCTCGGAGCTTGACGGCATCTGCGTGCCCGGCGGCTTCGGCATCCGCGGCATCGAGGGCAAGCTCGGCGCTCTGCGCTTCGCCCGCGAGAACGGGATCCCGACGCTGGGACTCTGCCTCGGCCTGCAGTGCATGGTGATCGAGTACGCGCGGAACGAGGCGGGGCTCGAGGGGGCGTCGTCGTCGGAGTTCGACCCCGGGACCGAGTTCCCCGTGATCGCGACGATGGCGGAGCAGGTCGAGATCCTCGCGTCGGGCGACATGGGCGGCACCATGCGCCTGGGCCTCTACACCGCGGAGCTCGCCGAGGGCTCCATCGTCTCCGAGGTCTACGGAGCGCCCGAGGCGGCCGAGCGCCACCGCCACCGCTACGAGGTCAACAACGCCTACCGTGACCGGATCGCCGAGGCAGGCCTGTGGTTCTCGGGCACCTCGCCCGACGGCCGCCTCGTCGAGTACGTCGAGCTGCCGCGCGACAAGCACCCCTACTACGTCGGCACCCAGGCCCACCCCGAGCTGCGCTCGCGTCCGAACGACGCGCACCCGCTGTTCCGCGGACTGGTGACGGCGGCGCTCGAGCGCCAGGAGGCCTCGCGCCTCTTCCCGGCCTCGGAGGCCGGCGCCGATGAGTGACTCCGGCCTCTCGGACGAGCTCGTCGAGCCCGAGATCCTGACGAGCGAGAGCGTCTTCGACGGCATGGTCTGGGGTGTCCGCGCCGAGACCTTCCGCTACGGCGACGGCGAGCTGCGCCGGGAGTTCCTCGACCACACGGGCGCCGTCGCGGTGCTCGCCCTGGACGACGAGGACCGCGTCGCGCTGATCAAGCAGTACCGCCACCCCGTCCGCACCCGGGAGTGGGAGATCCCCGCCGGGCTGCTGGACATCGAGGGCGAGGACGCGCTGGTCGCCGCCCAGCGCGAGCTCGCCGAGGAGACCGACCTGCAGGCCGGCCGGTGGGACCTGCTCTCGGAGTTCGCCACCTCGCCCGGGGGCAGCGACGAGGTCATCCGCATCTACCTCGCCCGCGATCTCTCGAGCACCGGCTCGGTGTTCGACCGGGAGGCGGAGGAGGCCGACATGGAGCTGCGGTGGGTCGCGCTCGACGAGCTCGTCGACGCCGTCCTCGCGCGCCGGGTGCAGAACCCGTCGCTGACGATCGCCGCACTCGCGGCCCACGCTTTCCGCTCGCGCGGCTGGGCGGGCCTCGGCGACGCGTCGTCGCCGTGGACGCGGCACCCGAGGGTGCGGCACCCCCGGGGATGACCCCGAGGGCGAGCGTCGAGGCGTTCCTCCGGCAGGCGAGCGTCGAGCGCGGGCTGTCCGCGCACACCATCGCCGCCTACCGCCGCGACCTCGAGCTGTACCTGGGCCGGCTCGACGAGCTCGGGGTCGGCGACCTGGCCGAGCTGCGCCGCTCGGACGTCGGCGACTTCGCTTCGTGGCTGGCCGCGCGGCCCGGGCGTCCGCTCGCCGCGTCCTCGCGCGCGCGCATCCTGTCGAGCGTGCGCGGGCTGCACCGGTTCGCCCTGGAGGAGGGGCTCGTCGTCGACGACGTGGCGCACGACGTCGTGCCGCCGAAGCTCCCGACGACCCTGCCGAAGGCGATCACGGTGGAGCAGATGAGCGCGCTCCTCGAGGCGTCCCGGGGGGAGGAGCTGGCGCAGATGCGCGACCGGGCGCTCCTGGAGCTCCTCTACGCGACCGGCGCGCGGATCTCGGAGGCGGTCGATCTCACCGTCGACGACGTCCTCGACGCCGACGTGGTGCGCCTGACCGGCAAGGGCTCGAAGCAGCGGATGGTGCCGCTCGGTCGCTACGCGCGGGAGGCGGTCGACGACTACCTCGTGCGGGCGCGGCCGGAGCTGTCGCGGCGCGGGCGCGCGACTCCGGCGCTCTTCCTCGGCGTGCGCGGCGGACGGCTGTCGCGGCAGAGCGCCTGGCTCGTGATCCGGGCGGTCGCCGAGAAGGCGGGGCTGGACCGCGAGATCTCCCCGCACACCTTCCGGCACTCGTTCGCGACGCACCTGCTCGCGGGCGGAGCCGACGTCCGCGTCGTGCAGGAGCTGCTCGGGCACGCCTCCGTCGCGACGACGCAGATCTACACGCTGGTGACGGCGGACACGCTGCGGGACGTGTACACGACGGCGCATCCGCGGGCGCGGCGCTGAGGGGGGAGCGGGGGAGGCGGGGATTCGGCGGGGTGGGTCTCGACACGCCCCTTCGGAGCTACTCGATCAGCAAGGGCTGCGGGGCGCGGGAAGGGCACGGGCGGCGGGGCGCGGCTCCGGGGGCGGAGGGGGTCGGTAGACTCGACGGCAGGCCGCGCGGGAGCGCACGCCCCGGGAAGCGAGGACGACGCAGGTGACAGGCAAGACGGACGACACGACGGAGCTCACCGGCCTCGAGGCTCCGACGCTCGGCCCGACCGGCCGCCCCCTGCGCGAGTTCCCCCTCCCGGTCGAGCTGACCGGGCACGGACCGGCGCGCATCATCTCGCTCTGCAACCAGAAGGGCGGCGTCGGCAAGACGACGACCACCATCAACCTGGGCGCGACCCTCGCCGAGTACGGCCGCCGCGTGCTGGCCATCGACTTCGACCCGCAGGGCGCTCTGTCCGCGGGCCTCGGTGTCGCCACCTACGACGCGATCACCATCTACGACCTCCTGCTCGGCACGGTCAAGGACCCCTCCGAGGCGATCCGCTCGACCAGGGTCCCCGGACTCGACGTCATCCCGGCGAACATCGACCTGTCGGCCGCCGAGGTCCACCTCGTCAACGAGGTCGCCCGCGAGCAGATCCTGGCCCGCGTGCTCCGCAAGGTGAGCGCCGACTACGACGTGATCCTGATCGACTGCCAGCCCTCGCTCGGGCTGCTGACCGTGAACGCGCTGACGGCGAGCCACGGCGTGCTCATCCCCCTCGAATGCGAGTTCTTCGCCCTGCGCGGTGTGGCGCTCCTGATCGAGACGATCGACAAGGTGCGCGACCGCCTCAACCCGGCGATCGAGCTCGACGGGATCCTGCCGACGATGTACGACTCGCGCACCCTGCACTCCCGCGAGGTGCTCGACCGCGTCGTGGACGCGTTCGGGGACAGCGTCCTCGAGACGGTGATCGGCCGCACGGTCAAGTTCCCCGACGCCAGCGTGTCGGGAGTGCCCATCACGCAGTTCGCGCCGGAGCACAAGGCCGCGGCGGCGTACCGCCAGCTCGCCAGGGAGCTGATCTCGCGTGGCGCGGTCGCCTGAGTCGGTCCTCGTCCGGGAGCCGGTGGCCGAGGCCGCCGGCGGGTTCCGAGTCGCTCTGGCGAACTTCGAGGGCCCCTTCGATCTGCTGCTGAGCCTCATCACCAAGCAGCAGGTCGACATCACCGAGATCGCGCTCAGCGCGGTGACGGACGAGTTCCTGTCGTACCTGCACGGCATCGACACGCTTGAGGGTCTCGACCGCGCGTCGGAGTTCCTGGTCGTCGCCGCGACGCTCCTGGACCTCAAGATCGCCGGGCTGCTGCCGCAGGGCGAGCTCGTCGACGCCGAGGACGCCGCGCTGCTGGAGGCCCGCGACCTGCTGTTCGCGCGACTCCTGCAGTACCGCGCGTTCAAGCAGGTGTCGAGCTGGTTCGCCGAGCGGATCGAGATCGAGACGGCGCGCCACGTGCGCGACGTCCCGCTCGAGGAGGAGTACCGGGCTCGGAAGCCCGAGCTCGTCTGGACGCTGTCGGCGGAGGACTTCGGCGCACTGGCCGCCTTCGCCCTCGCACCTCGCGAGATCCCGACGGTGGGTCTCGATCACCTGCACGCGCCGCTGATCAGCATCCGGGAGCAGGCCGCCTACGTCGTCGCCGTGCTGAGGGAGCGGTCCACCGCCACCTTCCGCGAGCTGATCGCGACCGCCGAGGAGAAGGGCGTGATCGTCGCCCGCTTCATCGCCGTGCTCGAGCTCTACCGGCACGCCGCACTCGCCTTCGAGCAGCCGGAGCCGCTCGGCGAGCTCACCCTGCAGTGGGTCGCTCCGTCGTGGTCCGACGCGAATCTGGCGCACCTGGGAGCCGACTATGACGGCTGAGACCGCGGAAGCGGGCGTCGGGACCGTGGCGTTCGAGATCGACCGGGCGATCGAGGCGATCCTGATGGTCGCCGACGAGCCGCAGTCGCTCGTCGCGCTCGCGACGGCGCTGTCCCGACCCATCGCGGTCGTGCGGCAGTCGATCGAGCGGCTCGTCGCCGACTTCGACGGCGTGGACGGTGGCGTCCGACGCGGCTTCGAGCTGCGCGAGGTCGGCTCGGGCTGGCGGATCTACGTCCGCCGCGAGTACGACCCCGTGGTGTCGGACTTCGTGCTGACCCAGAACCCGACGAAGCTCTCGCAGGCGGCGCTGGAGACCCTCGCCGTCATCGCCTACAAGCAGCCGATCTCGCGCGGACAGGTCGCGCAGATCCGCGCTGTCAATGTCGACTCGGTCGCCCGCACACTGCTGGGTCGTGGCCTGATCGCGGAGGTCGGCAACGACCCCGAGACCGGCGCGATCCTCTACGGCACGACGGAGCAGCTGCTCGTGCATCTCGGCCTCGCCTCGCTCGACGAGCTGCCGAAGATCTCCCCACTTCTGAGCGACGGACGGGACGGATTCGATGAGCACGCCTGACAGCGGGCCCGAGGGCGAACGACTGCAGAAGGTCCTCGCCGCGGCGGGGGTCGCCTCCCGCCGGGTCGTCGAGGAGATGATCGTCGCGAGGCGGATCAGGGTGAACGGCGAGGTGGCCGCGGAGCTCGGGCGCCGCATCGATCCGGCGACCGACTCGATCGAGGTCGACGGTGTGGCGGTGCAGCTGGACACCACGCGCCGCTACGTGATGCTGAACAAGCCGGTGGGAGTCGTGAGCTCGCTCGCCGACGAGAACGGCCGGGCCGACCTCAGCACCTACACCCAGAACTTCGAGGAGCGGCTCTTCAACGTCGGTCGGCTCGACGCCGAGACGTCGGGGCTGCTCGTCCTGACCAACGACGGGGAGCTGGCCCACGTTCTCGCGCATCCGTCGTTCGGAGTGACCAAGACGTACATCGCCAAGGTGCAGGGGCAGGTCCTGCCGCAGACCATCGCGGCGCTGACCGCCGGCGTCGAGCTCGACGACGGCCCGGTCGCGGCCGATAAGGCGCGGCTGCTGGGACGACCGGAGGGCAGGTCGAACGCCTCCCTGGTCGAGCTGACGCTGCACTCCGGGCGCAACCGCGTGGTCCGGCGGATGATGGCGGCCGTCGGGCACCCGGTGCTCGAACTCGTCCGGCGCCAGTTCGGACCGCTCCACCTCGGCACTCTGCGCTCGGGAGATCTGCGGGACCTGACCCGCGAGGAGCTGGGCGCGCTGCTGACGATCTCGCGGCAGGGCGGCGAGAAGGTCGCCGAGAAGCCGGAGCCGACGCGGAAGGCGAGCGCGGGAGCGCGGCGGCCCCGACCGGACGAGCGCCGGGAGGACCGGCGGCCGACCGGCGAGCGGCGCGACAGCGGGGAGCGGCGGCCCTCCGACGACCGACGCTCCTCCCCGAGCGCGGATCGACGTCCCGCGGCCGGTCGGCGCTCCGGCCCGGACAAGCAGCGACGACCGGATCGGTAGGCTGTCGGGGTGAACGAGCTCCTGCACCCCGCCCCGCCCGCGATGCGGACGACGGGGACGGTGCGGGTGGTCGGCTCCGGACTGCTCGGTGCGAGCATCGGCCTCGGCCTCGCCTCGCGCGGGGTCGACGTCGTGCTCGACGACGCGTCCCCGGCCAGCCTCTCGCTCGCCATCGACTACGGAGCGGGACGTGCCGCCTCCGCCGAGGACCGCCCCGCACTGGTCGTCGTCTGCGTGCCGCCGGACGTGGTGGCGGGGGTCGTCGAGCGGGAGCTCGCCGCGCACCCCGACGCCGTCGTCACGGACGTCGCGAGCGTCAAGACCGAGCCGCTGCGCGACCTCCGCGCGCGCGGCATCGACCTCACGCGCTACATCGGCTCGCACCCGATGGCCGGCCGCGAGCGCGGCGGCCCCGTCGCCGCGCGGGGCGACCTCTTCGTCGGACGCCCGTGGGTGATCTGCCGCGACGGCGAGACGACCGCGGAGGCACTGGCCCGCGTCGAGGCCCTCGCGCTCGATCTCGGTGCCGCGATCGTCGAGATGGGTCCGGAGGAGCACGACCTGTCGGTCGGCCTCGTCTCGCACGTGCCCCAGGTCGTCTCCTCGCTCCTCGGTGCGCGGCTGCTCGACGCGCCGAACGCGTCGCTCCGCCTCGCCGGGCAGGGGGTGCGGGATGTCACCAGGCTCGCGTCGTCGGCTCCGGAGCTCTGGGTGCAGATCCTGGCGGCCAACCGCGGGAACGTGGTCGAGGTGCTCGACGCCTTCCGGGACGACGTCGCCGCGTTCGCCGACGCCCTGCGCGACCTGGACGCTCCCGGAGCGCGACGCCTGCTGGCCGAGCACTTCGCCGCCGGCAACGCGGGGGTCGCCCGCCTGCCCGGCAAGCACGGCCAGGACCAGCGCTTCGCGACCCTCATCGTCCTGATCGACGACGTGCCCGGAACCCTGGGCCGTCTCCTCGTCGAGATCGGCGAGGCCGGCGTCAACATGGAGGACGTGCGCCTCGAGCACGCGGAGGGGCGCCGCGTGGGCCTCGCCGAGATCTCGGTGGTGCCCGAGGCGGTCGGGCCCCTGACCGAGGAACTGACCGCACGCGGCTGGAGGATCGCCGGATGAGCACGGAGCAGAACAGGCAGGAGGGCGGCCTGAACAGGATGACGCCCGCCCGCAGAGCCCAGCAGAGCATGCCGGAGGAGGGCGGAGCCGCTCCGTCGTCGACCCGCGGTGCGCGCGCCGACGAGTCCGCCGACTTCGGCGACGCGGTCGTGGTCGCCGTCGACGGCCCCGCCGGGAGCGGCAAGTCGAGCGTCTCGCGCGAGGCGGCCCGCCGCCTCGACTTCGAGTTCCTCGACACGGGCGCGGCCTACCGGGCCCTCGCCTGGCACGCGCTCGAGGTCGGGCTCGACTTCGACGACGAGGACGCGATCGTCGACGCCCTCGACGGCTTCGACTACTCCATCGGCACCGACCCCGAGTCCTACTCCGTCTGGGTCGGCCGGACCGAGGTGACCGCGGCGATCCGCGAGCCCCGCGTCACGGCCCGGGTGTCGGCTGTGGCGAAGGTGCCGGAGGTGCGCCGACGGGTCACTCTGCTCTTCCGGCGGATCATCGGCGAGACCCGCAAGGCGGGCATCATCGTCGAGGGACGCGACATCACCACGGTCGTCGCGCCGACGGCGGCGGTCCGGATCCTGCTCACGGCGAGCGAAGAGGCTAGAATGGCGAGGCGTTCGCGCGAAGTCACCACGGAATCCGCGCAAGCGACGGGTCAGGCACTGCGGTCGAGGGACCGCGCCGACTCCCAGGTGGTCGATTTCCTCAACGCCGCAGAAGGAGTCACTCTTCTCGACTCCACTCATCTCGACTTCGAGCAGACCGTCGACGCGGTCATCGCCGAGGTCAATACCTCGAGAGCAAGGGCCGATCATGGCACAGGACACGCGCGTCGGTGACGACGAGCTGAACTTCGGAGACGACGACCTCGTCGAGCGCCTCGGCGACCTCGACGAGCAGCTCGTCTCCTCGCGCGCGAACGCGCTCCGGAGCGGACTCGAGGACTACGACCTCGACGACGAGGACCTCACCCTCCTCGAGTACTCAGGCGAGGACTCGGACGAGGTCCGCTATCTGCCGGCTCTGCCGGTGGTCGCGATCGTCGGCCGGCCGAACGTCGGCAAGTCGGCGCTCGTCAACCGGATCCTGGGGCGCCGCGAGGCCGTCGTGGAGGACACCCCCGGAGTGACCCGCGACCGCGTCTCCTACCGCGCCGAGTGGATCGATCGCGCCTTCACGATCGTCGACACCGGCGGCTGGGAGCCCGACGCCCGCGGCATCGACGCCTCCGTCGCCGCGCAGGCCGAGATCGCGATCGACCTCGCCGACGCCGTGATCTTCGTGGTCGACGCGAACGTGGGAGCGACCGCGACCGACGAGCACGTCGTGAAGCTGCTCCGCAAGACGAAGAAGCCGGTGTTCCTCGCGGCCAACAAGGTCGACGACGCCCGCCAGGAGCCCAACGCCGCCACGCTGTGGTCGCTCGGGCTCGGCGAGCCGTACCCCGTCTCGGCCGTCCACGGCCGCGGCGTCGCGGACCTGCTCGACACGGTCCTGAAGACCCTGCCGCTCGAGTCCGCCGTCGCCAAGCGCGAGGTCGGCGGGCCGCGCCGCGTCGCGATCCTCGGCCGGCCCAACGTCGGCAAGTCGAGCCTCCTGAACAAGGCCGCGGGGGAGGAGCGGGTCGTCGTCAACGAGCTCGCCGGCACCACCCGCGACCCGGTCGACGAGCAGGTCGAGATCGCCGGCAAGGTGTGGCGCTTCGTCGACACCGCCGGCATCCGCCGTCGCGTGCACCTCCAGCAGGGCGCCGACTTCTACGCGTCGCTGCGCACCTCGACCGCGCTCGAGAAGGCGGAGGTCGCGGTCGTCGTGATCGACGTCTCCGAGCCGATCTCGGAGCAGGACGTCCGCATCATCGACCTCGTGCTCGAGTCCGGTCGCGCTCTGGTCCTCGCCTTCAACAAGTGGGACCTGCTCGACGACGAGCGCCGCCGCTACCTCGAGCGCGAGATCGAGAAGGACCTGGCGCACGTCGCCTGGGCTCCCCGCGTCAACATCTCGGCGCGCACCGGCCGCCACCTCGAGAAGCTGGTCCCCGCGCTGGAGCTGGCGCTCGAGTCGTGGGACACGCGCATCCCGACCGGCAAGTTCAACGCGTTCCTCGCCGAGCTCACGGCGGCGCATCCGCACCCGCTGCGCGGAGGCAAGCAGCCCCGCGTGCTGTTCGGCACGCAGGCGTCCTCGCGGCCGCCGACATTCGTGCTGTTCACGACCGGATTCCTCGACCCCGGCTACCGCCGCTACATCCAGCGCCGACTGCGCGAGATCTACGGTTTCCAGGGATCGCCGGTGAACGTCAACATGCGCGTGCGCGAGAAGCGGGCGCGCTGACCCCGGCTCCCTCACCTCCGGCCCGCCGGGATCCTCGGATCCGGCGGGCCGGAGGCGTTTCGGGTGAGTCGAGTCCTCAGGCGTCCGCGGTCTCGGGCGCGTCCGCGGTGAGCGGCCACCAGGCCGGCAGGACCTGGGCGAAGGCGTCGAGATAGAGTTCCGGGTCGCGAGGAGCGGGCAGGCGCAGCCACTCCTCCATCAGCGCGGCCGAGCCGGCCGAGATGTAGGACGCCGCGCCGCCGGGGAGGCGGCTCTCGTGCGGAACCGTCACTGCACCGCTCTCGACGGCCTCGCTGACGGATCGGCGGAACTGGGCGGCCAGCATGACGCGGATACCCGAGTCCCCTCCGACGTCGTCGAAGGCGCCGAGGTAGAGGTCGCGGTGCCGCTCGAGGTGGTCGAGGATGCGGAGCGTCGCCTCGCGGTTCGATGCGCCCGCCGGATCGCCGTCGCCCAGCCTGGTCACGTACGCGACGCGGATGCGCTCGAGATCGGTCAGGAGCGCCGCCGTCAGCAGTTCGGCGGCGGACGCCGCGTGCGCGTAGAAGGTCGAGCGGTTCACTCCGGCGCGGTCGGTGATGTCCGACACGGTCAGACCCGACACGGCGCGCTCGGTGGCGAGCTCGATGATCGCCCTGTGCAGCGACTCCTGCGATCGCCTCTGCCGCGCGTCCATGCCGCCTCCCGTGCCGCCCGTCCGGCACCCGGTGGTTCCGGGGCGCAGGCGCTCAGCGATTCTACGCAGGCGCGGGCCCGGCTCGTTTTCACTTCCGGCGTCGCGACCCGCTAAGATAGTCGAGTTGCCCGGGCCACGTGCTCGGTCTGCCACGGGCTGTGGCGCAGCTTGGTAGCGCACTTGACTGGGGGTCAAGGGGTCGCAGGTTCAAATCCTGTCAGCCCGACAGCAAGCCCTGGTGAGAAGCCTCTTCCACCAGGGCTTCGTTGTGTCCGGAATCGTTTCGCCGACCCGACAGCGGCGGGGTAGCCGACTCCGGCCGGCGGACTCACTCAGCGGCCATCCGCTCGTCTCGCAGCGCGGGCGAGCACGGCATCTCGCGTGGCCTGGACCGGCGGCCGGGAGCGGGGTCGAACGCGCAAAGCCGCGAGGGCCGGAAGCTGCACGGGTCCAGTCTGCGTAGTTCGAAGTTTCTGACGGTTCCGCGCGTAATCATTCCAGCTGACGAACCTCCGTAGCCTTCGCCTTGCGGGCCTACAGCCGCATACGTCTCCGGACGAGCCGGTCGAACCCGGGAATGGGATTGAGTCGACATCCGCAGTTCCCCTGACGGGATTGGCTGGCGCTTAAGTACGCATGACATCGGCGGAGCGGAGGGAGTGCGTCGTCGAGGAGGCGCACCCGGGCCCTCTGTCACTCCGAAACTTGCAGCCGTCGCAGCGATCTGAAGGTCGACGGCGCCCATCTCATCGACACGGTCCGATCCCTTCTCCGCCCGAACCGGGCGCATTCAACCAAGTTCTACCGTCCCGCGGATTCGGTGGGCAGGTCAACTTCAGTCAATGAGAATCGGTACCGCGGCCCGCTCGCTACGGCAGCTTCGCCCAGCTACTCTAGAGGTACCCCGATTCTCAGTGAGAGGGCTTCGATGAGCAGTAGGATCAACCCCGTCCGGCGGACGGAAGAACTTGTCGTATCTTCCAATTTCATCCGCGCCGTGCGCGAATCCGGCTACGTCAATCTCGCGACGGCTCTTGCGGAACTCATCGACAACTCAATCCAAGCAGGGGCAAGCGATATCGACCTCACGATCGCGCGACCGGAAGACGCGGTGCATCCTGTGATCGAGGTGCTCGACAACGGCGTCGGAATGGACCGACGAGAGCTCGAACTGTGTCTTAAGTTCGGCGGCTCCTCTCGCTTCGATCGACGAGAGTCTTTTGGCCGCTTCGGAATGGGCTTACCTGCAGCATCCCTCAGTCAGGCGCGCCACGTCGAGGTCGCAGCGTGGCAAGACGGCGCCCCCGCCCTAGTTGTTGCTCTCGATGTTGATGCGATCGTCGCTGGAGACCCTCCCGCACTGAGGGCAAGGGTCGCGGCGCCTCCGTCGACGCCGTCCGGCTGTCGGGTGACGTGGCGGATCTGTGATCGTATCGAGTATCAGCGCCTTGGATGGCTGGAGCGTTCGCTTCGCCGCGAACTCGGGCGGATGTACCGGAGATTCCTGTCCGATGGATTGAAGGTTTCACTCAACGACCGGCTGCTCGAGCCCGACGATCCGATGATGATGTCTACGTCCATTGAGGGTGAGGCGGCAACCCTTGCCTTCGCGCCACTTGCGTACGAGCTTCGAACACCTGATGGCGGTTTGGGCTGGGTGCACGTCCGGTTCGCGAGTCTTCCGGTGCATCGCTGGCACGATCTCGACAAAATGACGAAGCGGCGGATCGGAATCGTTGGTGGGGGCGGGATCTCGGTACTTCGCGCCGGAAGAGAGATCGCCCACGGCTGGCACCTCATGGGAGGTAAGCGCCGAGAGAACTATGATGACTGGTGGCGCTGCGAGATCGAGTTTGAGCCGGCACTTGACGACCATTTTGGAATCACCATCAATAAGCAAGGCATCCGTCCCTCCGCAGAACTACGCGAAGCGCTCGAACCCGAACTCGAGTCGATCGCGCGCATGCTCAACGCCCGAGTTCGGCAATCGTTCGAGGATGTGAAGTTCCAGGCCGCCGCCGAAATTTCCTGTCGAGTGGCTGCGACGGCCGATCCGGACCTCCCCCTAATGGGAGGCGGCCGTGGGCACGCAAGAGGCCCACTTTCATACCGGATCAGCACCACTCAACTCACTCCCGATTTGCTGTTCGCGACTTCTCTCAACGACAGCACTCTCGAAGTGCAACTCAACGTCGACCACCCGGCGTTCCCTGCGCTCTATGCACCCCTGCAGGGGCTGTCCGAAGGAGCCGGTGTCCAACTCCGCACTGCTGTGGAACTGCTTCTTCTCTCCCTCGCGCGAGCAAGCCTCGACAGTGGCAACGGAACAGATCAACTTCTGGCTCGATGGAGTTCGACCTACGGACGAATGCTGCAGAAAGTATGACCGAGTCGAAGTATCTGCCGCTCAGCCTTCCTGCCGGGTCCAGTCGCGCCGAGCGGGCGAAGTATCTCCGGCTCTGTCGCCTGCTCGCCGAGTCACCCGCGCCGGGATCGACGCATGCTCAGTGGCTGGAGCGCGCAGGACTAGGAGACACATACGCTCAGCCGGCTCTCGCGGCCGCCGCACACACTGCGATTGATCTAGTAGACCAGGGATGGGCTGTCCAGGTGGACCGACTTGGCCCGCTTTTTTCGCCGCCTGCTGCCCATGGAGACCGTGACGCCGAGAAGTCGCGCATCCGCGCCCAAGAGCATCTCAGGCGCGACGAACAACTCCAGCGACCAAGCGTGCGACGCTTCGTGCAAGGCATGGAGAAACCGCACGAGTTCCGCGATTCACTGGTCTCGATTTTCGATCTGATGCGCGATGGGCGAGACCTTGTGGACGCACTTGACCGCGACCCAACAGGGCGCAGCGCGATTCGGCCTTACGTGCAGGTGGTTGACGACTCCATCTGTAGCTTGACTGGTTTCAGACTTCACGATATATGGCGGTACTTTCGCCATACGTGGTCGAACGCCTACGCGACGGTGCCAGGTCGCTCGATGCCGATCCTCGTTCGCGACGCGGCCACCCCTCATCACTCCGTGATCGGACTCGCCGCCATCTCGAGCCCTGTCGTCCAGATTGCCGAACGCGACAGTTGGATGGGCTGGGAGACAGACGAGTTCCTCCACTCGATCCAGAACGAGCCCACCGACGAGCTTGCGATTTGGGTAAGCCGGCGGATCGCATCCCAAATCGACGCAATCTATGTCGAGGACCTACTCCGTGGCGGCGTGCTGCAGCCCACGGACATCGTGAAGCCAACTCAGGAACTCGTCGCGCGCCTCAAGGCGGACGCGGAACGATATCGGCAGCGTCATCATCGGTCGACGACGATTCGCGAAGTCCGCAACATCCAGCGCGACGCTTGGGTCGCTCGCGCCGAGACAGACCTCTTTCGGAGCAAGCGGTCGGCGGCCCTGGCTGAAGCGCTCGACATTCACATGGCACTGGGCTCGTACCTTCGCCCTCACCCGTCCGCCGAGGGGCTTGTCGCGGCATTGGCGGATCGCAGAGCCTACGCGCAACTCCGCCGGCTGATCCGCCGCGCTCGCGGCGAACGGGTCGGAACCGTCATCGCGGACCTCACCGTATGCGGTGCGGTCGCCCCCTACAACGGACTCACGGCGGGCAAGCTCGTCGGGGCGCTCGCAGTATCACAGACCGTGTTGGCCGCATACAAAGAGAAGTACAACCGGCCAAGTGAGATCGCATCCGCCATGGCGGGCCGACCCATCGTGCGCGAGGCCCGCCTCTCTCTTATCAGCACCACATCGCTGTACGGAACGGGGTCGAGCCAGTACAACCGGCTGTTCTGGTCAGCCGACGTCGTCGGTGGTGACGAGGGCACGCGCATGGGCTTCCATGAGCTGGGACGGTCGCGGTCGTTCGGCACGTCGCACTTCACAGACGAGACGGTCGAAGCTCTGCTTCGTCTTTCATCGCTGCGCGATTCGTCCGTACGTGTGAACAGCCTGTTCGGTGAGGGCGTGAGCCCGCGGCTCCGCAAAGTACGTCTCGGTTTTGCCGCGCTTGGCTGGCCGTCGAACGAACTTCTGAAGCACGGACGTCAGCGGATTCTTTATGGCGTGCCTCTAGTGCGAAACCTCCGGGACTACTCGCTCGGGATCGATGACGATCCTGAGTACCTCCTTAGTCCCTTCCTTCCTGACGGCGATCAGCGAATCGCAGAATGGTGGCTGGACCGTTGGGCGCTGCGGCGGGCCGAGCGGCCAGAGATTCGCGACGCCATGGTTCGACACCGTCTGACTCGTCCCGTAACGCACGGCGCTCGAGTACAGCTTCCTTCCGAGGATGGCGACTGGCCGAAGTTGGCCGCAAACGCGCATTGATCACGCAGGAAACGGCACAGAAGTGCCGGCGCCCCCCACCTGCCGTTCCTTCGATACCTGTTTTTGTAGGGGGCTGTTCGGCGTAGTCACTTCAGGAATTCCAGCACCTCACGAGATGCGTTCGGGAGACTGCGCGCGATGATCAGGTCGTCGACGAACTTGACGCGTTCGGAAGTCTCCTCGGCCACGCGATGCAGTTCGGGCGTGGGAGCCACTTTGGGTGTCAGGGGGCCATGGACACCGATCAGCGCTCGCTCCCCGCTCGACTTGGTCGCAAGGATGGGAACGACCACTTGACCGATGCCGGTGACGTGGATCTGGGCGTCGCGTTCGAAATGAACGTCATCCGCGCCGGACCGATCGAGGTCCTCGAAAAGACGCTGTACGGAGCGGTCGACACGTGCGGGCGAAAGCTCGGGGAGCGTGCCTTCGAGCAGGTAGCGCAGCAGACTGGCGCCGACATGGCGGTCGAGTTGGGTGTGCTCGAATCGGTTGCGGAAGCTCCGAAGGCACCTGTAGCAGGATTCTTCGCACTCAGCCGGGCACTCGACTAGTCGCTCAAGTGCGAGCTCGAAGATCTTCCGTCCCAGCTGGCTCACCTGCTGAGTGAAGCCAGCGCCGCCGGACAGGGTGTCGTAGAGGTAGATTTCGGCTTCACGTCCGTGCCCGCCCCATTGGGTGAGTGCCGGCCGGAACTCCGCTTGCAGTTCGCTGGCCTCGATCTGGAGGTGCTTCGCCGCCGCAATGGTGATTGCCTCCGCGGCGGTACGCAGTGCGACTTGAGAGGACAGATATGACGGTCGGAGTGTCACCGGGTCGGAGACCGTCAGTCGGATCAGCAAGACATCCGAGAAGAAGTCCGTGCCGAGCACCAGACCTCGGGAGGCTCGACCGCCTGGACACATCGGATCCTTGTCAGGGAACGGCTTGGCATGCGTTCCCGCGAGCAGTGGTGTTGGCATCGCGGTCGGTTCAATGAGGCCGCACCATGTGCAAAAAGTGTAGCCCTCGTTGTTCGGGCCGGTGTTGGACACCAGAAGCTTCTGGTGATCGAAGTTGAGTTGAATGCGATCGTTCACCTGCTCCCAGAGTTGGGCATTCCCGGGGCCGTCGGCGATGAGTTTGGCGCGGGTCGCGTAGCTCACGGCTGGTGCGTCGTCAGGGCTCGTGCCAGGCGGTTGGCCAATTCGATGCGCGAATCCTGGCGGACGAAGCCAATTCATGCCGGGACCGAAGCGGTCGCCCATGCAGGCAGGGCAGACGTCCGTGCGCCCACGATCCGCCTGCTCCCACGGGGTGTGGATCGCGTAGTGGCAGTCCTGGCACTCGAAGTAGATGCGACGATCGTTCCAGGCCTCTGAGAGCTCCTTGCGCATCGGGGAGTAGAGGGCGCCAGATGTCCACTCGCGCTTATCGACCCAAACGACTTTGCCGGGCGCGTACTGACTCAGGGCGACGGTAAGGCCCTGACTTGGCGCGTACTGGAATGCTGGACGGTATGGGGTAGACCGATCCTCGTCGAATACGTGGAAGCTGACGACGTCGGTCGGGAAGGCGTAGCGCGGGAGCACGCCCTTATAGAGCAGACGATCGAGAAGCTTGTCTCGCGCGCGCTGGGAGCTCAGCTCCTCGCCACTGTCCTCAGCAACATCAGCTTCATCCGCTGAGTCTGCTCCTGCCGCTCCTGTGCCCTCGTCCGAAGTTTTGTCATCGGCTGGGGGAGTCTGGTCGGGTGCCGGCTCGGCGATTGTCGGCGCGGTTCGGATGTCGAGCGCATCATCGATGCCGTGAAGCGTTGTGGTGACCAGGCTGGCCAGTACTTCGTCTCGATGGTCACCGCTGATCTCGCTTGGAAGCCAGTCGTCGACTTCGGCGCGAAGCGTGGCTGCGTTGCTCACGAGCCAACTCTCGAAATCTGTCCGGTTGAGCGTCGCTGAACTCGACAGGAAGTCGCCAACCGAGCCAAGCACTTCGAAGAGGTTGGCGGGCATCGTGGTCGGGTCGATGTGCGGGACTCGGTCTTGATGATATCGCTGCAGCAGAAAGGCGGTGATGTGCCGCTTGGCGATCTCCACGTTGTCGATAGTAAGGACGGGGTCGGCGACTTCTCCGCTCACCATCTCGGCTGGCTCACGGAAGTAGTGGTCGTCGTGCGTGTCGGCGCTACCGAACGCAATCACCGTTGCCACCGCGTTGCCGCGGCGCCCCGCCCGACCGGCACGCTGCTGATAGTTGGCTCGTGATGGAGGCATGTTGCGCAGTGCGACCCCGCTCAGCGACCCGATATCGATGCCGACCTCCATCGTGGTCGTGCAAGACAGGAGGTCGATCGCGACTTCTGGTTGCTCTCCTGGTGCGGGCACCACGATGTTCACGTCCTGGAACAGAAGCTCGTACATCTCTGCCTTCGAGAACACGTCGTCGCTCTGAGAAGAGTTCAGCTGGGCGGTGTGCTCAGCTGCAACGACGCTCATGACCTCGCCAGGTGGCATCGCAAGGGCGCGGCGCGAACTTGCGCGGTAGTAGCCCTTGCGAGCTTGGAAGACTTCGTCCGTCTCTGCATCGAGTGACCTCACCTTGTCGGCGCCGCAGGAGATGCAGGTGATCCGGCCGGGGAAGTGGCGCTGGGTGGAGCGGCACCGCTCGCAGTAGCCCCAGACGGTATCGAGGTCGAGCGCGACCGTGCGGGCGGCGAGCTGATACTTGTCGCCGACCTTTTGACAGAACTTGCTCTGCAGCACGGGCAGCCACTCGGCATCGAAGATGCGCCGAGCCTCACGCGTGCCGAGCCAGGTCGTCAACTTCGTGAACTTACCGCTCACGGCCTGCACCTTGGTGCCCTTCCAATCCGCACTCATCGCGGAGAACCAGATACCGGGGCGAATCCAGAGCGACAGCCACATCCGGACCAGCGCGAGCTTCTCATCCTCGGTCGTCGCGACACCAGGAATGTCGACCAGTTCGGCGAGCACGGAGTTCTTCAGATTGCCCCGCTCGCGGAGGGAGGCAAGGCCGAGCGACGTGAATCCGTAGTAGCGGCTCGTGAGCGCGGGGACCAGGCTTCGCAGAAGCGACTGCGGTGGCGGATCCTTGATGGCGTACAACTGCATGAACTCCGCAGGATCGCTCAGAGCGCCGCGCTCGAGCGACTCCGAGACCTGCGTGAAGGCCTCGAAGTTCTCCGTACCTGTGAGCTCAGGGCGGAGGCGAACCCCCAGCAGCTTCGCCCCCACCATCGCGACCAGGTAGAGATCCTCAAGGCTTATGGTCGGCGCGACAGGGTGCTTCGATAGCTCGCTCCAGCCCTTGAGGATAATCGGCCGCACGGCGTCGCGGAGTGAGTACTCCTGGACATTTGGTGCAAGGCGAGCGGCAACCTGTCGCGAGTCGGAGAAGGCGAGCACCTTGCGGCCTCGGAGCGGAGCGAAGTCGTCGGCTGGCTTCGGCCCGGGAGGCTGCACCTCGATCTGACGACTCACGAGTGCTCGGAAGGGCTCGTCACCCTTGGTTTGATGGTCTTGAACGCTGGTGCGACCAAACAGTGCGTGGTCGCCGCACACGCCACATGGGTTGAACTCTCCGGGTTGCTTCTGCCCGCCCGCAGGGTCGGCATCTGGTTGGTGCCCGTCGTCTTGCTGGAGTCGCACCCAGACCCTGCGCCAGCGATCACCGAGATCGTGCGGGTTGAGGCGACCGGTAACGAGGTCGAGTTCCTTGAGGACGGCGTTGCCGACATCGTCGGACGGCTCTTCAAGAAGCAGATCGATCGGTTCGAGCGCTGCGATAGGCCCCGACGCTGTCTGGAAGGCACTGCCAGGCTCCTGCCACAAGAACGAAGGATTGGCGACGTCGTCCGTGTACGCCCGTGCATACGTAGCGCCGCATTCGCGACAAGTGAATAACGCAAAGACACGCGCACCGCAGTCGCAGGTGCTTCGGGGCTGGCCATACATCGCACCGACGGGCCCCTTCGGGATTCCGCCGCGGTCCACAGAGCAGTCCTCATCGAGGCACACCCAGATGCCAGGAAGGCCCCGGAAGAAGGCGTGCACGCGGCACGGGAGCAGCCCCGCATCGTCAGACTTAAGGCGAGCGGCGCTCGCGAGCGCGATCAAAGTGGAGGCGGCGCGCTCCGCCTGCGTTGGGTCGATTCCCGGGAACGCGTGCGCGCCCAGCGTGTGGACAGGCAGCGCCTGCTTCATCGTCTTGTTGATCAGAAGGCTGAGTGGGGCGTATCCATTCAGTGCGCGGAACAGGAGGGCGCTTGAAGAGGTTTCGGCGTCGTGAGCGACTTCCCGGTACTTCAGCAGCGGAGCCAGCGCCTGCGTTCGCGCCTCGTCCGTCTCCGCGTTGTAGTAGGCGTCCATGGGAACTGAGGCCAGCACTTCAGCATCTTCAAGCGACCCAGGTTCCGCTGAGTTCCGCAGGTCGAGCGTGCCGGTGACCGCGTCAAAGTCGCTCACGTCCTTGCCGGTCAGCTGCGCGGCGAACGCCTGGGCCTTCTCGGCTCCCGAGAAGCTCGCACTGGTGGCGATGACCTGAAGGCGATCGGCGGGGATATCGAGCCTCGCTCGCAGACGTCGCATCAGGAGCGCAACCTCGGCGCCTGCCGCGCCGCGGTAAAGGTGTGCCTCATCGACGATTAGGAGGAACTTCTCCTCCGGGTTGTCCCGTAGCCACTGCCGCGTCGCATCGAAGATGGGACGCTCGAGGGGCCGCATCAGCATGTACTCGAGCATTGAATAGTTGGTAATGAGCACATCGGGCGGCCAGGCCAGCACCTCGTGGCGCGTGAGGAGCTCGGCGTCGCCCGGGAGCATGACCGCGCGCTGGAAGGCACCGGTCTTCGAGTCCACCCAATGTTGTCCACTCGACCCGTACCAAGCCTTCAAGTCCGGCTTCGCCGGCCACTTGCCGCGCGCCTTCAGCTCGCCGACGAGCTGCGCTGCGCGCTTCTGCCTGGGCGAAGCCGGCTTCGCTGCTTCGTCGAGGAGAGCGATGTAGTACTTCTCCAGCGACTTGAGTCTGGTTCTGTCTTTCGCAGCAGTTCGCACACCGGGATACAGGGTTCTACTCGTGTAGCGCGCGAAGCGTGCGGGTCGATCAGCCCACGTTGTGAACTGGCTCGTCACCCGCCCATCGCCGAGAAGCAGTCGAAGGCGGCCAAGCTGGTCGTTTACGAGCGCGTTCATGGGATAGAGCACGAGGGCGCGGACTCCGGGCGCCGCGAACGACTTCGGCCGATTGGCGGCTTCCTTGGCAAGCTTCGCCAGCATCGGGAGCAAGAAGGTCTCTGTCTTGCCGGAGCCGGTACCGGTCGTGACCACGAGACTCCTCCCGGACGCCGCAGCCTCGAGCGCGGACGCCTGGTGTGTGTACGGAGGATCGAAAAGCAGCGGCGCGTGGTTGTGCTCCGTCGACGTCAGTCGAGCTAGTAAATCCAGTACTGCCTTGTCGAGCGTGAGGTCGGCGAACTGCCTGCCCGGGGTGTAGCGGGGGGTGCTCTCAAGGAACGGGGTTTGGAAGGTGTTGCCGTGCTGATCGAGGAGCACCCGCCGCTGACGGATCAATGACGGATGGCCGACGTGATATGTCGCTTCGATGTACTCGCGGAGGGCGTTCCTGATTTCGTCCGCCGTCTGAGCAATCGTGAGTGATCGTCCTGTCATCGTCCCTGCACTTCCTTGATTCTCGTCATCCACAGCGATTTCGAGAGAAGCCCCGTGAGTGAATCCTCAGCATCGAGCGGAACCCGATACGTGAGGAGCGCACCCTTTGATCGGCTCATCGGAATTCCGACAAGCGTGATGTATCGCTCTGCCCATGAGGGTAGCGGAGCGAAGAGGTCGAGCAGTCGACTGCCGTCGGGCAGTCCGGCCGAGCGGATCCTGAAGACCTGTGGTTGGCCTCGATGATGATCGATGGCCGCTTGGAGATGGCGGGCCTCGTCCCACCCCGGCATAACTGAGGAGTCGACCGGGAAGTCGAGAACAGCGCGCGGAATCCCGCCCGCGACATAAAGGACACACCACACCGGTGCGCCATATGCCTGCGGGCGTCGGCCAACGAGCATGCCTTCATCGTGAGAGGTGAGTTCCCGCCAGCGACCGACGTAGTACTGCACCTGTGTCGTTGGATCGATGATCTCAAGCCCCTGTATCTCGCCGGGCATCTGGTGCTGGCCAAGCAGGCGGGCAGTTCGCTCAATGAGCGATGAAGCAGGCTCTTCGCGAGGGACGCGTGCCCATTGCTCGGTGGTCAGACGATGAAGCCCGGCGGCCACCAACGAAGCCGCGGCGTTGTCCGTCTCGAGCATCAGGAACCGCGTGTGGGCTTCGTACTCCACCGGGGCTCCGACGATGGACTCGTCGACAATCGGACTTGCGTTTGGCCTGACGCCGAGCAGCAGGTGCCGGCTTGGTCGAACTGTCACATACGAGGGTGGGGCGAGGTAGAGCTGGCGCACACCTGATTCCACTGATCGCAGTTCGAGAAGATCGCCAACGCTGACGACAAGATCGAGTGCTTCGGCGACTAGGTCGCGCTTCAGGTCCGGTGAGAGCGGACGTAGCACTTCGAGCACCGCGTCGACGAGTTGACGCGGCGTCGCGGGACACAGCAACGACGCTGCACGGCGGATGGACGTGCACAATCCCTCTATCGAGAGCAACCCGATCGCTTCGTGGTCGAGACCGAGCAACTTGACCGCCGTTGCCTCGAGGTCCGTCTGAGTCAGTCGCTGCATGCTCATCCGACGCCTCCTGCGACTTCTTCGACGGTACCGAGCACGGCGAATCGTGCCGCGCGCACGAGCACGGGGTCAGTCATGACCGCGCGGAGGTACTCATTGCGTTCGCCCGTTTCCCACTCGAGAAGCTCGCTCGGGGAACTGGCGAGTTGGAGGAGGAACCGGGCGCCCTTGAGTTTGTTCGGCATGCCCGACGACGAGATGAGCGCCCCCGCTGCCTCGCTGAACCCTTCGATAAGAAGCGCGCGGGTGTCCCACTCCCACAGGTGGTTCGCGATCGCCTGCGCGGCGGCGCGGTGCACAGGCCTCTCGCCAACGAGTGTCTGGGCTCGGTCGAGGTCGACATCCGCCGCCGCCCGCGTCGCAATTTGGCCCTCAAGGCTCACCCATTTGCCAGGCGTGAGCAATCCCACAAGCGCTCCAGTGATCGCGTCGAGGACCCGACGACGCTCGCGTACTCCGAACGGATGGGCAGGGAGCTGCGCGTTCTTCCACAACTGGTGACCCTTCATGAGTCTCGTGCATTCGACCAGAGACTTCTGCGTGGTAGGGATCGATGGCGTTGCGTCACCGGCGGCAATCAGTTGGGTCGCGTCGGGGGGAATGATCTGCAGGGCTCGATCCTGATCGTTGCTGGCAACGAGTAAGCCGCCGCGTGGCGGGCCTGAGAAATCCTGGTCGGCCGGCTGCGGCTGGCCGCTGAGAGGGCGTTCGACTGGATAGAAGACGACGTCGACTGGGTCGCCATCGGTGCGGTCGATGAGACGCGCAATGTAGCCGTTGTCGCGATGCCGCCTTGAGATAACCCATCGCAGCCCCTGAAAGCCGCGCTCACATCGGAGCGTGGCGAACCCCACGCCCGCCTTGCTGACGGCCAGCTCGGCCGTGTCTGCTGCGTCGTAGTGACGAGCAATCTGGGGCTGCTCGCGCAGCCGAACAACGAGACGTTGCCAGTCACTGCCCGTGACCGGGAGCCGGAGATTCTGGCGGTGGATTGCCAACTGGGCGCCGCCGCCACCGCGAAGGGTGAGCGCGAGTTCGGCGCCCGCGTCACTCGGCCCATCGATCTCTAGGAGCGCTCGACCATCCCAGAGTTCAGGAAGACTCGGCTGCGCGGGGAAGCTGCGTAGTCGAATACCTTCGCCTGCGAGGCCGGCTTCGCTGTGCACATCCGGATCACGGATGATCGCAAGCAGGGACCCCTCGGTCTTGGGGTTCTCGCCGTTCGGGTCAACTGACACAACGATCTCGTGTGTCCCCGCGGCCAACTCCCCAAGCGAGAGGAACAGCTCGGACTCGCCCTCCGGCCAGTCGAGTAGGTAGGGATCTCCGTTGATGTGCAGGCCGACCTTTTTGGGCGAGTGTTCGGCATGGATTGCAATCAGCACCGATTCGCCTGACAGCCACTCGGCGATGCCGTCGCCATCCCAGCGGCCCGCCACAACCCCGACTGGGCGCACTCGGATGTCGGAAACTAGCGAGATGCCAGCTTCGACCAGCGCCGCAGCGTCCGCCTCACTGAGCGTGGCGGGCACGCTCAGGACATAGGCACTCATGCCCTCAAGGGCGATGTCCACCTTGACGCACCAATCAAGCGCCGGCGGGGATAGTGCTTGGTCGCCGAGGATACAGTAGGTGGCTCCGGGCCGAACGAACTTGCCCTTTACTTCGCCCGCGGGTGCTCCTGGCTTCTGGCGAAAGACCCACCATGGCCCCTGGGTGATCCGGCATTGCTCAGCGAGCAGGAGGTTGACCTCGTCCGATGCGCGTCGCAGTTGCAGGAATGGCTGGGGCGGTGCAGGCCAACGGGTGAGTTCGATCGGTGACGTGGCGTATAGGAGTCCACTGGTGGGGATCTCCTGACGGGCGCCCGCAACGACCGCACGTGAATTGCGTAGCGCCTCGTACAGGCGAGGCATGGCATGCTGCAGGGGTCTGAGATCCGGCAGGATCGCGAATGCTCGCCAGAGGCCGCCGGCGTCTTCGCGCAATTGAAGCGGCGGGTCAGTTGTAGCCGGACGCCGGGGTCGAAGACGCGTCAGGTCTTCCTGGGCGTCCGGAGGTCTGAAGTTGTGGGTGCGGATGCTGCTGGCGGAGCGCCGAGCTTCTAAGAGCCACCGCCGCGACTGGCGCTCCGAATTGAGGCTCTCGACAATGCGTGCGAGGGCAGTCGACTCAATCAACGGTGAATCTGTGTGTTCGTCAGTGATGAGCAGGGCTACCGCAAGGCGGCCAACGATCTCCGTGTTTTGGCAGAACTTCTCGAGGCGGTCGCCGTAGTACCGAGACCATGCATGCAACCGAGTGCCCAGGGCCGAGGGGTCGTCGAGCAAACTCGGCCAGCTCGCTCGGTAGTCGGACAGCATCCTCGCGAGTTGCACCTGGAGATACCGGGGGAGGACTGCATGGGTGATCGGCCAGGCAATCTTGCTGAAGGTTCGCGCCCAAGCACCCTGCGGGATAGCACCTCCATACTGCTGCGAGAACTTGACGAACCAGTTGCGGACGCGATCTCGCTCGTAGTCGCTGTCGGCCCAGCGGAGAGTCTTCGAGGCGTAGATCGGCCAGTACTCGACTCCGTCGTAGATATAACCAACCTCGGCGGCATGCACCACGAACGGGAGCCAGGAGTTTCGGCTCGCGGCCGGCATCAAGCCCAGTCGATGCGCGTCGCCTACTGCTCTGGTCAAGAGCTTGCGGTCGTTGACGCTCAGGCCGTGTTCGAGTGCGAAGACAGGCGCTGGTAGCTCAAGATTGGCGCGGCGCACAGCCAATGCGGTGAAGTGAGCGTCAAGGTTCGCATGTAGGTACTCGATCAACTCAATCGGGCTTGCGCGGGCAACGTCCTCCAACGCGATCACCTCCTCTGTTGCTCGAGTCGCCATCCCACACGATGGATGTGCCTCAGTCTGCCCGAGCGCACCGACACTCCACGCTGCGAAAGCGTGCGTGTCCGCCAGGACGGGCTTGCCGTATTGCGTCTCTGGCGCACTTGAGTCTTCTTGAAGCCTGCCGGTGTGGCGGATGTCGACACGCGCGATCTGTTTTTCACAGAGTACGAAGGAGCAGGGAGTGGTAGGAATCGAACTGGTCGAAGACGACGACGTGGTTGTGATTGACGATCGCTCAGCCATCGAACGATTCCTAGATCACGTTGGTCTCGTCACAAGGTCGCGTGAGTTCGACCAGGGCCAGTTCCGCACCGTCGGGAAGACGGGTGCCGCTGGCCTTTGGACCGCCTCCAGTGTCGTGGAGCAGTCGGTGATGTACCTCAAGCTGACGCCCGAGTTCGCGAAGCGACTCAAAGATGCGGGCAGTCTGGTGAAGACCAAGACTAGGGGTATTAGCCATGCGATGCTCTGGGAAACGGGCAAGACATCACTCAAGTGGGTACAGGTCGAAAGCGGCCCGGCGTCCTTGCTCACGGACCCCGCGGTGCTCTCCGGCGTGGGGGGCTCATGAGCCAGTTCACCCAAGCGCCGGGACCTGGCCGGGACCTGTTGCATGCAAAACATACATCCCATGAGGTGGAAACAGGCTCCCTACGCGGCAGAGCCGCCCGGGAAATCGGGGAAAACGGCTGAACGGTCTACCTGGGGGTCAAGGGGTCGCAGGTTCAAATCCTGTCAGCCCGACAGCAAGCCCTGGTGAGAAGCCTCTTCCACCAGGGCTTCGTTGTTTCCGGGGGCGTTCCGTGTGCCGCTTCGGGCGATGATCTGCTCGCGGCGGGGTCGGTACGCGCTCAGCGGCCATCCGTCGTTCGAGCGGTGTCGGCCGGGAGCGGTGGCCGCCCGAGCGGGGCGGTCCGCGGCCGCTCCCGGCCGACGTTCTGCTCGCGGTCTACTCGGCGGAGACGCGGATCAGGATCTTGCCGGTGGTGCCGGCCTGGACGGCGTCGTGGGCGGCGGCGGTCTCCTCGAGGGGGAACCAGGTGAGGGGGAGGCCCGCGTCCTCGCCGACGGGGAGCGCTCCGTCGATCAGCGCGGCGGTGATGTCCTCGGCGGCGGCCTTCAGCGGCCCGGCGCCGACGGTGTAGAGGAGCAGGCCCTGCCAGCGGGCGTTCTTGGCGAAGCTCGGGACGATCGGGATCGTGAACTCGTCGCCGTTGTTGTTCGCGTAGTACCCGATGCTGCCGTGGTTGGCGAGCACGTCGACGTCGAGGGCGGCGTTCTGCGCCGGAGCCACCTCGACGATCTGCTGGACGCCGTCGGGAGCGATCTCGCGGATGCGGTCGGCGAGCGCGTCGTCGGGGTACTGCAGGACGTGGTGGGCGCCGGCCGCGGTCGCGAGAGCGGCCTTGGCGTCGCTGCTCACGGTGGCGATGACGGTCGCTCCGGCCCACGCGGCGAGCTGGATCGCGGCGTGGCCGACGGCACCCGCTCCGCCCTGAACGAGGACGGTGCGGCCGGCGAGGGCGCCGGGGGAGAGCCTGGCCGGGCCCTCCTCGTGCACGGTCAGGGCGCGGTGCGCGGTCATCGCCGGGACGCCGAGGCTCGCGGCGACGTCGAAGCCGATGCCCTCGGGGAGGCGGACGACGCGGTCGGCGGGAAGCACCGTGTACTCCTGCGCGCTGCCCGTGGGGCGCTGGTGCGCGGCGAGGAAGAACCAGACGCGGTCGCCCTCGGCGAGGTCGGCGACGCCCGCTCCGACGGCGTCCACCACTCCGGCGCCGTCCTGGTTCGGGACCACCTCGTCGAAGGCGAGATCGCCGTCGGCGCGTGCCTTCCAGTCGGTCGGGTTGACGCCGGAGGCGACGACGCGGACGCGCACCTCGCCGTCGCCCGGAGCGGCGGGCTCGCGGTCGACGAGGGACAGGACGGACGAGGGGCCGATGGAGGTGTAGACGATCGTTCTCATACGGGGTGCAAGACCGGGCGGACGCCGGGCATTCCCCGTCGGCAGCGGGCGTGCGCGCAGGCGACCGCCCGGACTACCCTTCCGCCATGAGCAGGATCTTCCGCACGGCGGTCGCCGACGTCCATCCGCACTACGTGGCGAAGGTGGAGAAGAAGGGGCGGACCGTCGAGGAGCTCCACGAGGTCATCCGGTGGCTGACCGGCTTCGACGAGGCCGAGCTGCAGAGGCACCTCGCCGAGCGGACGACGTTCGAGGACTTCTTCGCGGCGTCGGACCTGAACCCGAACGCCGTGCTCATCACCGGCGTGATCTGCGGGATCCGCGTCGAGGACGTCGAGGACCCGCTGATGCAGCGCATCCGGTACCTCGACAAGCTCGTCGACGAGCTCGCGAGGGGGAAGGCGATGGAGAAGGTGCTGCGGCCGTCGCCGACCGCGGTGTCCTGACTCCCGGCTCCGTGCGCGCCTACTTCCCGATCTTCGCGTGGCGACGGGAGTAGGCGAAGTAGATCGCGAAGCCGATGGCCAGCCAGATCAGGAACCGCAGCCAGGTCTCGATCGAGAGATTGAGCATCAGGTAGGTGCAGATCAGCGCCGACAGCCCGGGCAGCCACGGGTTGAGCGGGACGCGGAAGCCGCGCTTCAGGTCGGGGCGCGTACGCCGGAGGACGATGACACCGACCGAGACGAGCACGAACGCCGACAGCGTGCCGATGTTGACCATCTGCTCCAGGACGCCGATCGGGGTCAGCCCCGCGAGCAGCGCGACGACGACGGTCACGGCGAGGGAGGTGACCCACGGGGTCCGCAGACGCGGGTGCACGGTGGCGAGGCGCTGGGGGAGCAGGCCGTCGCGCGACATCGCGAAGATGATGCGCGTCGCTCCGATCAGCAGCGTGAGCACGACGGTGGTGAGGCCCGCGACGGCGCCGGCCGAGATGACCGTCGCCATCCAGGTCTGGCCGTGGTAGGCGAAGGCGTTGGCCAGGGCCGCGGAGGGGTCGAGCTCGCGGTAGGGGACCATGCCGGTGACGACGAGGGCGACCGCGCAGTAGAGGACGGTGCAGATCGCGAGCGAGGCGATGATGCCGATGGGCATGTCGCGCTGCGGGTTCCGCGTCTCCTCGGCCGTCGTCGCGACGACGTCGAAGCCGATGTAGGCGAAGAAGACGAGGGAGGCGCCGGCGATGATGCCTCCGATGCCGAAGGTGGCGGGCTCGATGCCCGAGAGGAACTGGAGGAGCGGCTGGGCGAGACCGGAGGCCGACTCCGTGGGCGCCGACGGCGGGACGAAGGGCGAGTAGTTCGCCGAGTCGATGAACTGGATGCCGGCGATGATGACGAACAGGACGATGAAGAGCTTGACCGCGACGAGCACGAGGTTGACGCGGAGCGACTCCTTGATCCCGAAGGTCATGAGGCCGCCGAGCACGAGCACCAGGAGGATCGCGGGCAGGTCGACGACTCCGCCGTAGGAGATCGAGGGGGGCAGCACGACACCGAGCTGGCCGAGCAGCGAGCCCAGGTAGGCGCTCCAGCCCTGGGCGACGACGCTCGCGCCGAGGAAGAGCTCGAGGATGAGGTCCCAGCCGATGATCCAGGCGAACAGCTCGCCGAGGGAGGCGTAGGAGAAGGTGTAGGCGGAGCCGGAGACGGGGACCGTGGAGGCGAACTCGGCGTAGCACATGGCCGCGAGGGCGCACGCGAAGGCGGCGACCACGAAGCTCAGGACGATGGCCGGGCCGGCGATGTCGTGCGCGGCGCGTCCGGTGAGAGTGAAGATGCCGGCGCCGATCACGACGCCGACGCCGAAGACCGTGAGGTCGAGGGCGGACAGCGACTTCTTGAGTCGGAACTCGGGCTCGTCGGTGTCGGCGATCGACTGCTCGACGGACTTGGTGCGGAGGAGGCTCACGGTGGTTCTCTCTGGTGGGACGACAGGCGCGGAGGCCACCCTGGAGACTAGTCGGAGTCGGGCGCGGGCGGTGCCCGTCGACGACGGACGGCCAGCACGACCGCGGTGACGACGGCCGCGACGAGCAGCCAGGGGAGCAGGAACCCGATGCCGATCAGGGCGGCGTTCGCGGCCGCGACGAGACCGTTCCAGCCGGTGAGGAGCCCATCGAGGAAGCCGGTCGGGTCGGCGGGCGCGGCGGACTCCTCCGGGAGCACCGTGACGCTCAGGGAGGCGAGGGACACCCGGCTCTCGAGTGCGGTGAGCTGCTGCCGGGTCGACTCGAGCTCGGCCTGGCGCTGCGTGAGAGCGGACTCGGCCGCCAGCAGGTCGGCGAGATCGCCGGCCTGCGCCACGAGCTCGGTGAGGCGATCGACCGAGGCCTGCGCCGCGGCGGCGCGCGCCCGGAGGTCGACGGCCTGCAGCGTGACGTCCTCCCTCTCGACGGTCGACTCGGTGACGGTGCCGAGCTCGGCCAGGGACTCCCGCGCGTCGGAGAGTCGATCGGCGGGGACGCGCAGCGTGACTGAGCCGGCACCCGACGGGAGCGGTGCGGGGAAGGAGGGCTCGAACCCGTCGCCGCCGGAGTCGCTGACGGAGCCGTCGGCCGTCGTCGATCCGCCGGTGTCGGACGTGGTCGAGCTCTCGACGTAGCCGCCGAGCTCCACCGCGCTCGCGGAGAGAGCCTCGATCGCATCGGCGACGGACGGGACGCGAAGGGTGGCGGCGGCGGTCGACGCGATCTCCCGCGTGGTCGACGCCGGGGCGCCCTCGGCGGGGAGGGCGCCGACGATGCCCGCTCCGTCCGGCACGGACCCCTCGGACGACTCCGACCCGCCGGCGTCGGCATCGGCGCCGGAGTCGGCGGCCGAACCCGGTGCGATCGCCGCGGAGTCCGAGGAGCCGACCGACAACCCGTTCACGCTCACGAGAGGACCGACCACGACGGCGAGCACGAGGAGGCCCGCGGCGGCGCCCCCGATCGAGAGCGCCCTCCGACGGCGCGCCGCCCTCGCGGCGCGCGCAGCGGTGAGCGAGCGGAAGACGCGCGCCTCGATCGCGGAGACGCGGTGCTCGTCGAGAGGCGGGAGGAGATCGGGAGTCTCGGTCACGGCTGTTCTGCTCCTCGGAAGTCGTCGACCACCAGGCGCAGGCGCCGGCGGACGCGGGACAGGCGGTTGCGGACGGTGGCGTGGGAGACGCCGAGCTCGCGCGCGGCCTCCTCGTACCCCCGCCCCTCGGTCGCACACAGGCGGAACACGGCGCGGTCGAGCTCGGAGAGGCCCTCGGTCGCCCGGAGGACGGCCTCGGCCAGGGCTGCGGTGACCACCTGCTGCTCGAGGTCGTGGGGGGAGGCGGGCTCCTCCTCCGTCGGCGCGGTGCGCTCGCGCTCGCGTCGCAGCGCGCGCACCCGGTTCGCCGCCTGGAAGCGGCAGATCGTGACGAGCCAGGGGAGGAGGGAGTCGCCGATCAGGTCGAGGCCGTCGAGCTTGCTCCACGCCACGACGAAGGTCTCCTGCGTGACCTCCTCCGCCTCGGCGGGATCGTGGAGGACGCCGTGCGCGAGCCAGTAGACGGGACGGACGTAGGCGCGGTAGAGCGTGCGGAAGGCCGCCTCGCTGCCCGCCGCTGCCCGCCGGACCAGCTCGGCGTCGGTGGTCGTCTCGGTGATCATCGGGCCTCCTCCGCCTGCTCTCACTGTGACAGTGTCGGCAGGGGCGGGATCGTCTCGATCCTGTGACGGATCCGTCGACCCGCCTTGCGCGCCAGCGATGTGCCTCGGGACTACGTGTCCTTCGACTTTGTGCTAGCGGAGGACCCCCGCTAGATTGTCCGCGAACGACGTCGAGTCACGGCTCCAGCCCCTTCTTCGGACACGGATGTCCCGAACGGGAACGAATCCGCCCCGGCGACCGAACGCCGGACGCTGCGGCCCGCCCCGCCCCTCCGCCATTCGAAGGATCCTCCCGCCTATGTCGATCGCCCCTCCCTCGGACCGAGCGACGCCCGGCGGTCGGTCGGCCCCCGCGGTCTCGAAGAAGTCCGACTCCGCGGGCTACCGGCCCGAGATCGAGGGTCTGCGCGCCGTCGCCTCTCTTCTGGTCGCGTCGTTCCACATCTGGCTGGGCCGGGTCTCGGGAGGCGTCGACGTCTTCTTCGTCGTCGCCGGGTTCCTGACCACGGTGACGCTGATGGGGCAGGTCCGCCGCTACGGGCGCGTCCGCCCCGTCGTGTTCGTCTCGAGGCTCGCCTCGCGGCTCTTCCCCGCGGCGGCCGTGGTGCTCGTTGTGGTCGCCGCGGTGAGCCCGTTCCTCCTGCGCCCCTCCCAGTTGAAGCAGACCTTCACCGAGGTGCTCGGGTCGGCGCTCTACGTCGAGAACGTGGTCCTGGACCGAGCAGGAGTGGACTACCTCGCGCAGGACAACTTCCACTCGCCGGTGCAGAACTTCTGGGCGATGTCGGTGCAGGGGCAGTTCTACCTGGTGTGGCTGCTCCTCGCGTTCGCCGCGACGGCGATCGTCGTCGTCCTGCGGCGTCGGGTGGAGCTGCTCCGGGTGCTGCTCGTCGTGGTCGCCGTCGTGAGCATCGTCTCCTTCGCCTACTCCGTGCTGCTGGTGGAGCGGGACCAGCCGTCGGCCTACTACAGCGTGCTCGCGCGCACGTGGGAGTTCGGCCTCGGATCGCTCAGTGCTCTCGTGCTGACCGGGCGGACCCTGCCGACGGCGATCCGGGTGGTCGCGGGGTGGCTGGGCCTCCTCGGCGTGATCTCGTGCGGCATCGTCCTGCAGGTGTCGAGCGCGTTCCCGGGAGTGGCCGCCCTCTGGCCGACCTTCTCGGCGGTCCTCGTGCTGATCGCGGGGACGGGCCCCGCTCCGACCTTCGGCGTCGCGCGGCTGCTCGCCCTGCGACCGCTGGTCTGGCTCGGCGGCGTCAGCTACGGGCTCTACCTGTGGCACTGGCCGCTGCTCGTGTTCTGGGAGGAGATCTCCGGGCAGGAGCCCGGGCTGCTCGCCGGGCTGTCCATCGTGGCGGCGGCGGTGGTGCTGGCCACCCTGTCCAAGCACTTCCTCGAGGATCCGCTGCATCGGCGGGCCCCGACCGGGTCGCGCTGGCGGGCACTCGCTCCGACGGCCATGATGCTGGTCGCTGTGCTCGGCGGCGGAGGGGCGATCGCGGCCACGAACGCAGCGATCAGCGCCGATCTCGCCCGCGCGAGCGCGATCCCCGCCTCCACCGACGGCTGCTTCGGTGCCGCGGCGGTCGAGAACGCGTCGGCCTGCGAGCAGACCCGCTCCTGGACGACGAGCGTCCCCTCCTTCGACGCGTCCGAGGACGGCTCCGAGATCAACACGAGGGAGTGCAGCACCAACAACGCGGGCGTCGAGCTGAAGGAGTGCCGGTTCGGCGATCCCGACGGCCGCCGGGTCCTGCTGATCGGGAACTCGCACGCCGCGTCGTTCTTCCCGGCGCTGCGCGGGGTCGCGGAGGAGCGCGGCTGGGATCTGCACACCTACTACAAGACGGGCTGCGTCTTCACGACCGCGTCGCGCCGCGACGACTCGTCCGTGTCCCGCTCGTCGTGCGCGACGTGGGTCGAGAAGCTGCAGGAGGAGCTGGCGGCGCAGGAGCCCTACGACCTGATGGTCACGGCGTACTCCGCGAAGAAGTCGGTGTTCATCGACTCGTCCGGCGAGCCCGACGAGCAGGCGGGCATCGACGGGTTCCGCCAGTCGTGGGCTCCCCTGATCGCCCGCGGGACGGAGGTCGTCGCGATCCGCGACAACCCGGTCGTCGAGACGGTGCACGATCTGGCGTGCAGCGAGCGCCCGGGCACCGCCGACACCTGCGGGGTCCCGACCGACGAGGCGTTCGCCGAGCGGGAGCTGATGGCTGCCGCTGCCGAGGGCTGGGAGGGGGCGAACGCGGTCGACCTCACCCGGTACTTCTGCGACGCGGAGATCTGCCCGTTCGTGATCGGCGGAGTGAAGGTGTACCGCGACATGGGGCACCTGACCGAGACCTACGCTCGGACGCTGGCGCCGTACCTCGGGCGGGAGCTCGACCGCATCGAGTTCTGAGCCGCGGCCGGGCCCGGTCCCTCAGCCGGGGATGACGATCTGCTGCAGAGCCCAGGTGTTGCCGTCGGGGTCGGCGAAGTGGACGAACTCGCCCCAGGGCTGAGAGTCGATGTCCGAGACCGGCGCTCCCCGGGAGAGGAGTTCCTCGCGCGCCGCGACCGCATCGGCGACGACCATCTGGAGGCCCTTCTGCGACCCGGGGGCCATCTCGGTGATGCCGATGCCCAGGACGATCGAGCAGGCCGACCCGGGCGGCGTGAGCTGGACGAACCTCAGCCCCTCGTGCACCACGACGTCGTGATCGGCGACGAAGCCGATGACGTCCGTGTAGAAGTCCTTGGCGCGGTCGACGTCGGTGACCGGGACCGGGACGAGTTCGAGCTTCATGTCCATGGCGCTGCTCCTCCGCTCTCCGGGCCCGGCGCCGGGCCCGTGGTGCGAGCACCGTACGACGCACCGGCGGTTCGCACCAGTGCCTGGGGCGTCAGGTGTCTCCTCCCCAGGGCGGGCATCGCGGCCGCTGTCCACGGATCCTCCTCGTCGGCCTGTGCGGTGATCCGCAGGGGAGGACGGTGGGGCGCATGGCAGATCACGACCGCACCACCGTCCCCCTCGACCCGTCTCCCGGCCCCGAGCTCATCCGCGCCCCGGGCTTCGCCGACCTCCTGGCGGTGATCCCGTCCCTCGTCGGCGTGCACCCGAGGAACTCGCTCGTCATCGTGCCGTTCCTCGGACGGCGCGCGGTCGGAGGCTTCCGGGTCCCGCTGCCGGAGCGGCTCGGGGAGTCCGAGACCGCCGCCCTCGCCGGGGCCTGCGTCTCGGCGATGACGGCGGTGCCCGAGGCCGATGCGGTGCTCGCCGTCGTCCATTCGGAGCGGAGCTACGCCGAGGAGCGCGGCATCCCGCTCGCGGCCCTGGGACGAGCGGTGGTCCGGCGGCTCGAGCGCACGCGGCACGGCATCGTCGGAGTCGCCTGCATCGCCGCCGACGGCTGGGGCCGCTACACGATCGCGGCCGAGCGGCGCTCGCCGCGTCCGCTCGAGGAGATCCACGGCAGCGAATCGGGCCTGTTCTCGCGCGCGGTCGCGGACGAGCCGCTCGATGTGGCGGAGCAGGCCGTGCTGCCGGTGGTCGAGGAGGACGATCGCGCCGTGGTCTCCGCGGTCCTCGCACTGGGCCCGGCGGGAGGGATCGCCGGTCTCACTCCGATCATCGAGCGCTGGCTGACAGGTCCGTCGGTCGCGCGACGGGAGGGACGCATCGTGCAGATCCTCCAGTCGCCTCCGCTGCGCGACCAGCTGACCTTGCAGATCGCCCTCGGGCCGGTCGAGGCGGAGCCGGCGCTGCTGAGGATGATCCGCCAGCAGAGGGAGCAGGCGCTCACGGGCGAGACGATGGAGGCGCTCGTCGAGCGGCACGACGCCCTGCGACTCCCGGGCGCTGACGAGGTGGCCGAGGCGGAGCTCCTGATGGGCGTGGGTCCGGGGCCGGATCCCGAGCGGCTCGCGCTCGCGACCCGAGCACTCGCGCGGACGGCGGCCCTCGCGCCCGTGGAGGCCCGTGCGCCGGTGCTGACCGTGCTGGCGTGGTGCTGGTGGGCACGCGGAGCGGCCTCGCTCGCCGCGGCCCACCTGGCCGAGGCCAGGAGGCTCGACCCCGGCTACTCGATGGCGCTGCTCTACGAGTCGTTGTTCTCGGCGCGCTCCGTGCCGGACTGGGTCCTCGAGAGCACGTCGCGGAGGCTCGTGTCGGCCGCGGCCCTCCCGTGACCGGTCCGGTGCCGGAGCGGAGGACTCGACCCTTCCCTCGGCGGAACGACTGAGATAATCTACAACCCTATGGTTGTAGATGTGGGAAGCGACAGCGAGGTGGACCGGCTGTTCCGGGCGCTCGCCGACAGTACGCGGCGCGACATCGTCGCGCGAGTGCTGCAGGGCGAGCAGTCCGTCACGGCGCTCGCCTCGCGGTACGAGATGTCGTTCGCCGCCGTTCAGAAGCACGTGGCCGTGCTCGAGCGCGCGTCGCTCGTGAGCAAGCGCCGTCGGGGCAGAGAGCAGCTCGTCCGGGGGGAGGTGGCGGGCCTGCGTACGGCGGCCCGTCTCCTCGACGCCTACGAGGAGCTGTGGCGCGGACGTGCCGACCGCATCGCCGATCTCCTCGCCGAGGAGGATCCGCAACCGTCCGGAGAACCGAGCAGAAGGAGCGCACGATGACCGTGCTGGAGTCCGTGAAGGACGTCGAGAACCTGACCCTGACCCTCACCGCCGAGTTCGACGCCGGCATCGACCGCGTCTGGCGGATCTGGTCCGACCCCCGCCAGCTCGAGCGCTGGTGGGGGCCGCCGACCTGGCCCGCGACGTTCGAGCGGCACGACGCCGTCGTCGGAAGCCGGAGCAGCTACGTGATGACCGGGCCCGATGGCGAGAAGGCACGCGGCTGGTGGCTCGTGACCGCGGTCGACGAGCCGGTGCGCTTCGAGTTCGACGACGGCTTCGCCGACGACGAGGGGAATCCGGACGACTCGTACGGGACGACCCATGCGGTCGTCACCCTCGAGGAGGCGGGCGGACGGACCCGGATGACGGTCCGCTCGTCGTTCGGGTCCCTCGAGCAGCTCGAGCAGATGGTGCAGATGGGGATGGAGGAGGGCATGCGGCAGGCGATGGGCCAGATCGACGCGCTGCTCCAGGAGTGACGGATCAGGGGGAGTGACTGATCAGGAGGAGTGCGGATCAGGAGGAGTGACGGATCAGTCCGTCAGCGCCGCCGCGTACGCGGAGACCGAGCGGCGGTAGCGGGGCAGCGTCGGCACGAGCGCCTCGAGGGCGGTGCGGAGCGCCTCCTCGGGTCGGCCTGCGCTGTGCAGAGCGAGCGCGAGGAACACCTCGCGGGCGGCTCCCACGGACGGGTGCGGCGCGGCCGCGCTCAGCACGGCGACGGCCTCGTCGTGGCGTCCGAGGTTCCGCAGCGTCGAGGCGTACTGGATGCTCAGCTGCGCCTTCTGCTCGTCGTCGAGACCGAGGGTGAGCGCCTCCTCGTACTCGGCGGCGGCCTCCGCCTCGTGGCCGGCGCTGTCGAGGGCGCCGGCCAGCTCGAAGCGGCCTCGGCCGTCCGTCCCGGGATACCGGGCGGCGAGCACGCGCATCCGCTCGACGACGTCGTCGCCGTCGGCGTGCAGACGGTCGGCGGCGCGCTGCCAGGCGTCGACGTCGACCGAGCGGGACGGAGGGGTGGCGGCGGGCGGCAGCGGATCGGTCACGGCTCCGACGCTACCGCCCGTCGCCGGGCGAGGCCGGTTCAGGCGGTGCCGTCGGCCGCCGAGGTCGGCGAGTCGGGAGTGGTGGACGAGTCGCTCGTCGCACCGGGCTCATCCGAGGTGCCGACGGCGCGGCGTCCCGCCTCGATCGCGGCCGTGGAGGCGGCGGCGCCCGCGACGAGCGCGAACAGCGCCCATCCGGCACCCCACTTCTTCTTCCCGACCAGCGCGTCGAAGGACAGCGGGCCCGGACCGTCGGCGACGATCGCCGCCGTCGCCGCGACGAGCAGGCCGTTGAACTCCCACCCGCCGCCCGCGTTCCAGAGCCCGTTGCTCCAGTGCACCTTGCGGACGGCCGTGACCATGGTCGCGACGAGGCCGGCCGCGGCGAGCGGAGTGGCCGCTCCGAGGGCCAGGGCGGCGCCACCGGCCGTCTCGGTGACCGCGGCCGCGAGCGCGTTCCGGCGGGGCGGGTGCATCTCGAGGCTCTCCATCATCTGGGAGGTGCCCTCCAGACCCGGACCGCCGAACGAGCCGCGGAGCTTCTGCAGTCCGTGTCCGACGAACAGACCGCCGACGGCGAGACGGAGAACGAGCGAGCCGACCTTCATGGGGACCTCCAGGTGATGGGGAGCGAGCGTGCTAGTGAGAGTCGCGGGTCGCGGAGTCCCGGTCAAGGGGTCGCGGAGCGGCTCCGGAAGCAGCAGGGCGGGGCGGCGACGTCGTCGCCGGCTCCCGGAGCGTCAGCCGAGGAGGGTGTAGGTCGACGCCTCGAGCATCACCGTGCCGTCGGTGCAGACCTCGATCTCCGCCGGCGCGGCGACCGCGGGGTCCGCATCGTCCACGACCTCAGCGACGATCCGGCTCGACCGGGCGGAGGGGCAGCCGTAGGCGCCCGGCGAGTGCCAGAGCACGCGGACGTCGGCGCGGCCGCCCGGCTGCACTGTGAAGGGCTCGGCCGGATTCGGTCCGAACGACGAGGCGACCGCTCCGATGCGCACACCGTCGGCGTCGGTGGGGTACACGCCCGGGGTACCGGCCAGCGCGCACGGCGCGGCGGAGACGTTGGTGAAGACGAGGTCGAAGGCGCTGCTGCCCGCGCCGGACGCCTCCGGGTCCGGGACGTACTCGAGAGCGAGGTCGCCGCCGTGGCAGCGCTCGACCGCAGCCGGTACCGGCGCAGGGACCGGCTCGGCGGGGACGGCCGTCGCCGGCGCCGAGTCCGAGGGAACCGCCTCGGGGACCGTCTCGGCCGGCGCGGGGCTCGCGCTGGGAGCGGACGTCGCGGTGACCTCAGGAGACGGAGTCGGCGACAGGGTCGGCGAGGCGCTCACCGGCGTCGGGAGCGGGGTCCGCGACGCCGCCACGTCGGCTCGCCCCGCGCATCCGGCGACCAGGAGCACGGAGGCCAGGAGCACGGGGAGCGCGAGCGCCGCGGCGCTCGGACGGCTGAGCAGGGACGACATGCGCCGAGTCTGCCACCGCCGCCGCGCCGCGGCATCCCCGCGACAGCGCGTCCCGGTCGCGGTGTCAGACGCGGACGACCATCTTCCCCGTGTTGCCGCCGCGCATCATCGAGAGGAACGCCTCGACGCTGTTCTCGATCCCGTCCACGACCGTCTCGTCGTAGGCGATCCGTCCCTCCTGGAACCAGCCGGACATCAGCCGGTCGAACTCCGGCGCACGGTCGAGGTATCCCGACAGCGTGAATCCGCGGAGGGTGAGCCCCCGGGTGATGATGTTCGCCATGTTGTCGGGCCCGGCCGGCCTGTCGGTGCTGTTGTAGCCCGCGATCGCTCCGCAGAGCGCGGCGCGACCGCCGTCGCGGAAGGCGTCGAGAGCGGCCTCGAGGTGATCTCCGCCGACGTTGTCGAAGTAGACGTCGATGCCGTCGGGGGCGACCGCAGCGAGCTGCTCCCGCACGGGGCCGGCGTGGTAGTCGAAGGCGGCGTCGTAGCCGTACTTCCCGGTGAGGAGCGCGACCTTCTCGGCGGACCCGGCCGAGCCGACGACCCGGCCCGCTCCGAGGAGGCGGGCGATCTGCCCGGCGGCCGAGCCGACGGCTCCCGCGGCGCCCGAGACGAAGACGGTGTCGCCCTGCTTCATCCCGGCGATCGCGGTCAGTCCGACGAACGCGGTGAGGCCGGTCATGCCGAGGATCCCGAGCCGCAGCGAGAGGGCGGCGCCGGGCACCTCGGCGACGACGCGGAAGGCGGAGGAGGGGGCCTGGACGACGTCGCGCCAGCCGAGCTGGTGGAGCACGACCGCGCCCACCGGGAACGCGGGATCGGAGGAGACGCTGACCCGGCCGATCGCGCCTCCGGTCATGGTCTCGCCGAGGGCGTAGGGCGGCGTGTAGCTCTTCACGTCGTTCATCCGGCCGCGCATGTACGGGTCGACCGAGACGAAGGCGTTCTCGACTCGGATCTCGCCGGCGGCCGGCTCGTCGTACGACACCTGGACGGTGCGGAAGTCGTCGGCGACGGGCCAGCCCTCGGGACGGCGGACGAGCTGGATCTGGGTGCTGGTGGCGGTGGTCATGGAGCCTTCCGGAGGAGGTCGGGCGCGGGCGGCGGGGTCAAGCGGCGAGGCCGATCGCGAGCACGAGGATCGCGAGCAGGCCGGGTGCCATCTGGGTGAGCGCCGAGCGGCGCTTGGCGGGGGAGGAGAGGAGGAGGACGAGCGCCGCGGCGACCATCGAGCCCGTGCCGGTGAAGACGAGAGCGGCGCCGACGGCGGTCGCTCCGGACGCGAGGACGACCAGGCCGACGATCGTCGTGATCGCGAGGAACAGGTTGTAGAAGCCCTGGTTGAAGGCGAGCTCCTTCGTGGCGCGCGCTTCGTCCTCGGAGGTGCCGAAGGTGGAGCGGGCGCGCGGGGTCGTCCAGAGCAGCGACTCCAGCACGAAGATGTAGACGTGCAGCAGAGCGGCGAGGGCCGCGAGCACGAGTCCGATGACGATCACGACGGGACCTCCTGATTGTGTAACGTTCGATCCACTATAGGCCTGCACGGTGCATAATGGAACGACCGATACAGAAAGAGGGCTTCCGTGGGACGCACGCAGGGGTTCGACACCGACGAGGTCGTGCGCGCCGCGCGATCGGTGTTCTGGGAGCGCGGCTTCGAGGAGGCGTCCGTCCCCGAGCTCGAGGCGGCGACCGGGCTGCGCCGCTCCAGCCTCTACCACGCGTTCGGCAGCAAGCGCGGGCTCTTCGATGCGGCCGTGCAGAGCTACCTCGACGAGGTGGTGCGACCACGCCTCGCGCCGTTGCGGGCCGACGTCGTCGCTCCGGACGCGCTGGAGGGATACTTCGCGGGGCTCCGATCCGCCCTGAGCGATGCGCGGACGATCTCCGCTCGCAGCGGCTGCCTCCTGCTCAACGCCGCGGGTGCGCCGATCGCGCGGGACGAGGCGGTGCGCGAGGTGATCGCGGACTACCGGGCGGAGCTGCTGCGGGCGATGCGCGCGGGGGCCGACGCGCGCTGGCCGCACGCCGCCTCCGCTCGGCGCTCGGGCCAGGCCGACGTGCTCGTGTCGCTGCTGGTCGCCGCGCTGGTGCTCGCCCGGATCGACTCCGCTCAATCGGTGGCGACGGTGGACGCGGCGCTCGCTCTGGTGCGCGGCCCCGCCGCCTGAACCCGGGGCGCCTCGCGACAGCCCTGGAACGGAGGAACCCCCCGACGCGCTCCGGAGAGGCGCCAGGGGGTTCCCGCCGTGCGGAGTCGCGTCAGTCGGTGCCGGCGTCGAACGCCGCGCCCTCCGAGGCGAGGTCGGTCGCGCGACCGAGGGCATCGGCCGCGGCCGAGCCGCCGCCCTCGGTGATGGCCTCGCCCTCGCCGATCTCGAGGTGGCCGACGAGCTCGGCGGTCGGGCCTCCCACGAGACCCGCGGCGGCGTACTGCTCGAGGCGCGAGCGCGAGTCGGCGATGTCGAGGTTGCGCATGGTCAGCTGGCCGATGCGGTCCTCGGGACCGAAGGCGGCGTCGCCGACGCGCTCCATCGAGAGCTTGTCGGGGTGGTAGCTCAGCGCGGGTCCGGTGGTGTCGAGGATCGTGTAGTCGTCGCCGCGGCGCAGGCGCACGGTGACCTCGCCGGTGACGGCGGAGCCGACCCAGCGCTGGATCGACTCGCGCAGCATGAGCGACTGCGGGTCGAGCCAGCGTCCCTCGTACATCAGGCGACCCAGGCGGCGGCCCTCGGAGTGGTACTGCGCGATGGTGTCCTCGTTGTGGATCGCGTTGAGCAGGCGCTCGTAGGCGAGGTGGAGGAGGGCCATGCCCGGGGCCTCGTAGATGCCGCGGCTCTTCGCCTCGATGATGCGGTTCTCGATCTGGTCCGAGTTGCCCAGGCCGTGCCGTCCGCCGATGGCGTTGGCCTCGAGCACGAGCGCCACCGGGTCCGAGAACTCGGTGCCGTTGATCGCGACGGGGCGGCCGGCCTCGAAGCGCACCGTGACGACCTCGGAGGCGATCTCGACCTCGTCGCGCCAGGAGGCGACTCCCATGATCGGCTCGACGAGCTCGATGCCCGAGCTCAGCTCCTCGAGGCGCTTGGCCTCGTGGGTGGCGCCCCAGATGTTCGCGTCGGTGCTGTAGGCCTTCTCGGTGGCGTCGCGGTACGGGAAGCCGCGGGCGACGAGCCACTCCGACATCTCGGTGCGGCCGCCGAGCTCGTTGACGAACTGCACGTCGAGCCACGGCTTGTAGATGCGCAGACGGGGGTTCGCGAGCAGGCCGTAGCGGTAGAACCGCTCGATGTCGTTGCCCTTGTAGGTGGAGCCGTCGCCCCAGATGTCGACGCCGTCCTCGCGCATCGCGCGCACCAGCAGGGTGCCGGTGACCGCGCGGCCCAGCGGGGTGGTGTTGAAGTAGGTCTTGCCGCCGGAGCGGATGTGGAACGCGCCGCACTGGAGGGCGACGAGGCCCTCCTCGACGAGGGCGCTCTTCGCGTCGACGAGGCGCGAGATCTCGGCGCCGTACTGCGCGGCGCGCGACGGGACGCTCTCGATGTCGGGCTCGTCGTACTGGCCGATGTCGGCGGTGTAGGTGCAGGGCACCGCGCCCTTCTCGCGCATCCAGGCGACAGCGACGGATGTGTCGAGGCCTCCCGAGAATGCGATTCCGACACGCTCGCCCACGGGCAGACTGCTCAACACTTTCGACATGGCTCCGATTTTAGGAGGGTCGACGGCCCCTCTCGTGCCGCCGGTGCCATACTGAGCCTCATGGCTCACCATGGCGACGTGCTCGACACGGCGTTCCGGGCGCTCGCGGACCCCACGCGGCGGGCGGTCCTGCGCCGCCTCCGCTCGGGCCCCGCGACGGTCGGCGAGCTGGCGGAGCCCTTCCCGATGGCGCTCACCTCGTTCCTCAAGCACCTGCGCGTGCTCGAGCAGGGCGGCTGGATCCGCACCGCGAAGCAGGGGCGCGTGCGCACCTGCCGACTCGATCCGGCGGCCTCCGCCGCGGTGGAGGACTGGCTCGCCGAGCAGCGCTCGGAGTGGGAGCAGCGCACCGACCGCCTCGAGCGGACGGCCTCCGGGCACGCCGACCCCGAGCGCGCCGACCCCGAGCGCGCCGACCCCGGGCACGCCGACCCCGAGCGCGCCGACCCCGAGCACGCCGACCCCGAGCGCCGCCGTCCGACGACGCCGCGACCGTCCGACGAGAGGACAGCACCATGACCGCCTTCGACCCCGATCTCGACCTCGAGATCGCTCGCGTGATCCGCGCCCCGCGCTCGTCGGTCTGGGCGGCGTGGACCACCCCCGAGCTGTTCGCGCAGTGGTGGATCCCGGCCCCGATGCGGTGCCGCGTCGACGCGATGGACGTGCGGCCGGGCGGCGGGCTGGAGACCTCGATGAGCGACGGCGGGGAGTTCGCACCGCACCTCTCCGGCTGCTATCTCGCCGTGGATCCGGAAGAGCGGCTCGTGTTCACGACCGCCCTGGTCGAGGGCTGGCGCCCGTCCGCCACGCCCTTCATCACGGCGGTGGTGACGCTCGAGGACCACCCCGACGGCACGCTGTACCGGGCGCACGTGATGCACAAGGACCCAGCGACGCGCGACGAGCACGAGCGCCTCGGCTTCGCGGAGGGTTGGGGGACGGTCGCGGCCCAGCTCGCCGCCCTGGTCGAGGCCTAGCTCCTCAGCCCCACGGCCGGCAGCACGATCCCGTCGATCAGCGACAGGAGGAACGCGCGGTCGACCGGGATGCGCAGCAGCAGGACGCGGTAGGCGACCATCGAAGGCGTGACGAGCGAGAGGGTCTCGACGTCGACGTCCGAGGGGATCTCGCCGCGATCGATCGCCCGGCGCATCAGGATGCGGTTCGCCTCGGCCCGCGGTTCGATGATCGCGGCGCGGACGGCGTCCGAGAGCTCGGGCGACTTCGAGATCATGGCGACGACGCCGGCCATGATCCGGAGCTTGCGCTCGGCGTCCTCGATGGTCTGCGGCCGGATGAGGGCGACGAGGTCGCCGCGCAGGGTGCCGGTGTCGGGGAGGCGGTCCGGGGCGAGGTCGGCGCCCTTGAGGCAGGCGAGCGCGTCGACGACGAGCTCGGCCTTGGAGTCCCAGCGGCGGTAGAGCGTCGCCTTGCCGGCGCGGGCGCGGGCGGCGACCATGTCGATCGTCATGCCGTCGTACCCGGTCTCGGCGAGCACGTCGAGGGCGGCTGCGAGGATCTCGCCGTCGCGGCTCGGATCGCGGCGGCGACCGGGGCGGGCGGGGGCCTCGGAGTCGAGCGAGGGGGGAGGGGGCGGCGTCATCGCAGCGTCTCCTGTCTGGTGCCGGAGGAGCCGTCCGGGAGGCGGTCCACGGCGTCCAGAGTAGTCGAGCCCTCCTGAGATTCCGAGACCGCGGAGTTTCGAGACTTCTCAGTATCGGAACCGTGCAGTCTCGTATATGTTCTCCCTCATGACGCAGACCTCCTCCCTGCCGGTGCCCGCCGCCTCCGCGGCCGCGGCCCCCTCGAACCGCCGCTGGTGGACCCTCGTGGCCGTCGGCCTCGCCCAGCTGATGGTCGTCCTCGACTCGACCGTCGTGAACATCGCCCTCCCCGCCGCGCAGGCCGACCTCGGCTTCTCGGACGGCGACCGCCAGTGGGTCGTCACCGCCTACTCGCTCGCCTTCGGCAGCCTCCTCCTGCTCGGCGGCCGCCTCTCGGACCTGCTCGGGCGCAAGCGGACGTTCGTGATCGGCCTGATCGGCTTCGCGATCGCCTCCGCTCTCGGCGGGGCCGCCGGCACGTTCGAGCTGCTCATCGCGGCCCGCGCGCTGCAGGGCGTGTTCGGCGCGCTCCTCGCTCCCACCGCTCTCGCGGTGCTCACGACGACCTTCACCGTGCCGAAGGAGCGGGCGCGCGCGTTCGGCGTCTTCGGTGCGATCGCCGGCGCGGGCGGCGCGGTCGGACTCCTCCTGGGCGGAGTGCTCACGGAGAGCTTCGACTGGCGCTGGAACCTCTACATCAACGTCGTCATCGCGGTCGTCGCCGTGATCGGCGCGATCGTCTTCGTGCCGCCGATCGACCGCACCGGTCCGCGGCCCCGCCTCGACGTGCCCGGCACCCTGCTGGTCTCGGGTGCGCTGTTCGGACTGGTCTTCGGCTTCGCGAACGCCGAGACCGACGGCTGGGACTCGCCGATGACGTGGGTGCCCCTCGCCGTGGCGGTGGTGCTGCTGGCCGCCTTCGTGCAGCGCCAGCGCACGACCGAGCACCCGCTCCTGCCGCTGCCGATCGTGCTCGACCGCGACCGCGGCGCCGCCTACCTCTCGGTGCTGATCGCGGGCGCCGGCATGTTCGGCATCTTCCTCTTCGTCACCTACTACCTGCAGGTCTCGCTGGGCTACTCGCCGATCCGCACCGGGCTGTCGTTCCTCCCGATGATCGGCATGCTCGTCCTCGCCGCCCAGCTCTCGACCAACCTGCTGCTGCCGCGCTTCGGCCCGAAGATCATGGTGCCGTTCGGCATGGTGCTCGGAGTGGTCGGCATGCTGCTGCTCACCCGCCTGGACCTCGACAGCGCCTACGCCGCCGACGTGCTGCCGGCGCTGATGGTGCTCGGGTCCGCCATGGGCTCGATCATGCCCGGGTCGATGCAGACGGCGACGCGCGGCGTCGATCCACGCTTCGCCGGCGTCGCCTCGGCGATGGTCAACACGAGCCAGCAGGTCGGCGGATCGATCGGCACCGCGCTGCTGAACACGCTCGCCGCCACCGCGGTCACCGACTACCTGGCCGCGAACTCCCCGGTCACCGCGGCGGTCGCCGCCGAGGCCGCGGTGCAGAGCTACGCCGTGGCGTACGGATGGGGCGCCGGCTTCTTCGCGCTCGGCGCCGTGCTGTCGGTGCTGCTCTTCCAACGTCGCTCCGTCGTGGCGGCGGCCCCGACCGGGGAGCAAGTGCTCGCGCACTGACCGACCCCGCACGCCCTTCTCCGCTCGGTTCCGGCCTCGCGGGGGAGGGCGTCGCCGTGTCGCCGTGTTGCGCTCCGGGTCGCTCCGCGGCGAGCGCCTGTCTAGCCTCGCAGCATGCCGGAGACCCTCGACATCGTCCACCTGCGCACGCTCGTGGCGATCGCCGACTGCGGCGGCTTCGGCCGCGCGGCGGTCGCCCTGCACATCAGCCAGCCGACGGTGTCGCAGCACGTGCGCACGCTCGAGCGGCGCCTCGAGCGGACCTTCATCGAGAAGGCCGGGCGGAAGGCGCGCTTCACCCCGGCCGGCGAGCGACTGCTCGTGCAGGCCCGGCGGATCCTCGCCGTTCACGACGACGCGCTCGAGACGCTCGACGCCGCGACCGAGAACCCGCTCGCGCTGGGGCTCACCGAGCCTGCCGCGGAGCAGCTGCTCCCGAGCCTGCTCGGGACGCTGCGCCGCGCGTTCGACGACCGCCCGGTGAGCTTCACGCTCGACCGCTCGACCCAGCTGGCGGGGGCGGTGGCCCGCGGAGTCGTGGACCTCGCGCTGATCCTCGGAGTCGGCGGCGACCTCCCGGGCCGCCAGGTGGCCACGCTGCCGCTGGACTGGTACGCAGCGCCCGGATGGGAGGCCCCCGAGGGCGTCCCCCTGCCACTCGTCGCCTACTCCGAACCCTGCGGGATGCGCCGGAGGGCCCTCCAGCAGCTCGGAGCGTTCGGGCACGAGGTGCACGTGGTCGCCGAGTCGGCCGGGCTCGAGGGCGTGATCGCCGCGGCCCGCGCCGGCATCGGAGTCGCCGCCCTGCCCACTGCGCACACGGGCGCGGTTGCAGAGGGCCTCGAGGTGCGCCGCGATCTGCCCGCGCTCGGATCGGTCAACCTCCGGCTCGTCTCGCGCCGCGGCCTGGCCCCGGACATCGAGGAGACCGCGCTCGCGGCGCTCGCCGAGGTCTTCGGAGCGGTCCGCTCGAGACCGACGCCGGTGCCCGCCGAGGCCCGCGCGTGAGGGCTCCCACGCCGGGCGCACGCGAACAAGTCGGGAAGTTACCAACGATCGGGAGTGCCGATCGGAACGCATCCGGAATCATCGTTGGACGCCCCGACACGGCTCCCCGTAGCGTCGAGCCCATGACCTCCTCCCGTGCCCTCGCTCCGGCCGCGCCCCTCGGCGCCCGCCGAGCGACGCCCCGCGGAGTCGACGGAGCGATACCCGCGCGAATGCGCCAGGACGGGAACACCTTCGCGCCGGTGCGCGGATGTTCCTGTCCGCCCTCCGTCTGACGCTCCGCTGCTGACGCGCCCGCGGGCGTTCCGCTCCAGCCGCTCCGTCGGACGCGCGGCGCCTCGCGCGCTCGCTCCGTCGCACCCGTCGAGCCGCGACCCCTGGTCCGGCCCGACCTCCTCCGCGCCCCGCTCCCGGGCGCCTCCGGCCTCCGCAGCGAGGTCTCTCCGCCGTGCCCGCAGGCACCCTCCGAAAGGACCCACCGTGGTCGTCGAGTTCATCTCCGCCATCAACGTCAACCGCTCGAACGAGGTCAACGGCCTCACCGAGAGCGCCATCGACATCGCCCACCTCCGCCGTTACTCCCGGATCCTCGAGGACGGCGGCTTCGACTACACCCTCGTCCCGTACGGCTCGGCCGGGCACGACCCGTTCACGATCGCCGCGGCACTGACGCAGTACACCGAGCACCTGAAGCCGATCGTGGCCCTGCGCCCGAACACGGTGTACCCGACCGTCGCGGCGAAGGCGCTCGCCACCCTCGACCAGCTGTCGGGCGGCCGCGCCGTCGTGCACCTCATCGCCGGCGGGAGCGACCACGAGCAGGCCCGCGAGGGCGACCGCCTCGGGAAGGCGGAGCGCTACGCGCGTCAGGAGGAGTACATCCGGATCCTGCGCCGCGTCTGGTCGGCGACCGAGCCGTTCGACCACGACGGCCGCTACTACCGGTTCGACGACTTCGTCTCCCGGGTGCGCCCGGTGCGCGGGGACATCCCGGTCTCGGTCGGCGGATCGAGCGAGGAGGCCTACCGGCAGGGCGGGGCTCTCGCCGACGTCTTCGGCCTGTGGGGCGAGCCCCTGGCCGACACGCAGCAGCAGATCGACCGGATCGCGGACGCGGCCCTCGCGGCCGGTCGCGCGGACGCGCCGCGCACGTGGGTCACGTTCCGACCGATCATCGCGCCGACGGAGGAGCTCGCCTGGGAGAAGGCGCACCGCATCCTCGGGATCCTGCAGGGGCGCTCGGCGACGACCGGGACGCAGCGCACGGGCGAGAAGGGGCTGTGGGTTCAGACTCCCGGCGCCGCGGGCCCGGCGAACGTGGGGTCCCAGCGGCTGCTCGACATCGCGAAGCGCAGGGATCTGCACGACCGCGCGCTCTGGACCCCGACCGCGACGGCCACCGGAGCGCAGGGCGCCTCGACGGCGCTCGTCGGCACGCCCGAGACGGTCGCGGCGGCGATCCTCGACTACGTCGACCTGGGCGCCGACCTGATCTCGATCCGCGGGTACGACAACCTCGACGACGCGATCGACTACGGCCGCTACCTCATCCCGCTCGTCCGGCAGGAGCTCGCGCACCGCGACGCCACCGGGCGCCGCGGCGAGGTCGTCGCGCAGCCGCCGCTCGAGGCAGAGCGCGAGCTCGCGGAGGTGTCCGCATGACCCTCCTGACCGCGCCCCTGCTCGACACGCCGGACCTGTCGGACCGCGCCCTCGCCCGCGTCACCGCGCGCCTCGCCGAGACGGCCGAGCACTACGACCGCACCGCCGAGTTCCCGTGGGAGGGGATCCGGGCCGTCCACGACGCAGGACTGCTGACCCTCGCCGTCGGCACCCGCTACGGCGGCACCCCCGCCTCCACCGTCGACCTGGTACGCGTGTTCGGCGCGCTGGGCGCCGGCGACCCGGCCGTCGCGCTCATCTCGGCGATGACCGCGCTGCAGCACGCGGCGCAGGACCGCTCCGGGATCTGGCCGGAGGAGCTCTACCGCTCGGTCCTCGACGACTCGCGTGAGCGCCCCGTGCTGCTGAACGCGGTGCGGGCCGAGCCGGAGTGGGGCGCGCCGGCCCGCGGCGGACTGCCCGCCACCACGATCCGCCGCGACGGCGACCACTGGGTGCTGGAGGGGCGCAAGGGCTTCGCCACCGGCTCCGAGGGCCTGGCGTACCACCTCGTCTGGGCGGTCGACCCGCAGGGTCCGTCGGGGGAGCCGGAGCTCGGCCACGCGATCGTGCCCGGCGACGCCGTCGGCGTCAGGATCGAGCGGACCTGGGACCACCTCGGCCAGCGCGCCTCCAGCACCCACGACGTCGTCTACGACCGCGTGCGGATCCCGCTCGAGCACTTCCGCGGAACACCGCGCTCGCAGCTGCCTCCCGAGGCGGGGGCTGCCGGCGGCTTCGGCCTCGCGGTCGCCGCGCTCTACGTCGGAGTCGGCCGCGCCGCGCAGAGCTTCTTCGTGCGCTTCGCGAATGAGCGGGTGCCCACGTCGCTCGGGCGGCCCATCGCGACCACCGAGCGGATCCGCTCCGTCGCCGGGGAGATCCAGGCGCAGCTCGTGCAGGCGGAGGAGGTGCTCCTCTCGCTCGCCGCCCGCGTCGACGCGGGGGACCCGCAGGCCGCGGAGCGCGTCCTCGCCGGCAAGCTCCTCGCCACCAGGTCCGCGGTGACGGCGGTCGAGACCGCGGTCGCCGCCCTCGGCAATCCGGGCCTCACCCGGCACCACCCGCTCGAGCGGCACCTGCGCGACGTGCTCGCCTCGCGCGTGCATCCTCCGCAGGACGACGCCGCCCTCGTGATCCTCGGCACCCGCAGCCTCGCGGCCGCCGTGCGCTGACCGCCGCGCACCGACCCTCCCTCCCGCACCACCCTTCTCTGGAGACACCGACATGACCGCACACTTCCGACGATCCCGCGCGGCGTCCGCCGCAGCGCTGGCTCTCGCCTCCGCCCTCGCGCTCACCGCCTGCTCCGGAGCCTCCGACGCGGGCACCGCCGCGAGCGACTCCGCCCCGGTCGACGGGGGCCGCCTCCGGCTCGCGTTCTTCCCCGACAACGCGGCGTTCTCGTGCGTCGACCCCTTCCAGACCTACTGGATCGAGCACCGCACGGTGATCCGCAACGTCGCCGACTCCCTCACGGACCAGGACCCCGAGACCGGCGAGATCCGCCCGTGGCTCGCAACCGGCTGGACGGTGAACGACTCCGGCACTGAGTACACCTTCGACCTGCGGAGCGACGTGACCTTCTCGGACGGCACCGCGTTCACGGCCGACAGCGTCAAGACCGCCTTCGACAGCGCGCAGGCGACGCTCGACGAGCTGCCCTCGGCCTACGGAGGCGTCTACCTCGCGGGGTACGCCGGCACCGACGTCGTCGACGCCGACACCGTGACCGTGCGCTTCGCCGCACCGAACGCCTCGTTCCTGCAGGGCACCTCGACCACGAACCTGGCGATCCTCGCGGCCTCCTCGTACGCCGCGACCCCCGAGGAGCGCTGCCTCGGGGACGTCGTGGGCTCGGGCCCCTTCACGCTCACCGACTACACGCCGGGCACGGGCATCACGCTCGACAAGCGCGACGGGTACGCCTGGGGCTCGGCGCTGCGCGAGAACACGGGGGAGGCGCACCTGGACGGGATCGACGTCACCTACGTCGCCGAGGACAGCGTGCGCGTCGGACAGCTCACCAGCGACGAGATCGACGTGGCCTGGCCGCGCAACCCGATCACCGAGAACGACCAGGCCGTGATCACGGGCGGCGGCGACACGGTCGAGAGCCGCGCACTGCCGGGGCCCGCGAGCAACTACTACCCCAACGTCGCCGAGGGGCGGATCCTCTCGGACGAGCGGGTGCGGCAGGCGGTGCAGAAGGCGATCGACCGCGAGACCTACGCGACGACCGTGTTCGGCGCCGACTACCCGGCGGTGACGAGCGTCTACAACACGACCACGCCCTACTGGGTCGACGAGTCCGACGCTCTGGCGTTCGACGCCGAGGGCGCGGGGGAGCTGCTCGACGAGGCCGGCTGGGACCTCGGCGACGACGGCTACCGCTCGAAGGACGGCCGCAGGCTGACGCTGTCGGTCCCGATCGTCGCGCAGTTCGGCGCGGGCGATCAGCTGATCCAGGACCAGCTGAAGCAGGTCGGCATCGAGCTCGAGCTGAACGTGATCACCAACGCCCAGCGCGCCGACGTGCTCGGCAGCGGGCAGTACGACCTGATCTCGACGTACTTCACTCGGGCCGATCCCGGAGTGATCCAGTGGATCGTCGACTCGCGCGTCGCCGGATCGAAGGCGCAGGCGGTCAACAACTTCGCTCCGGAGCAGGCCGCCGAGGTGCAGGCCCTGCTCGACGAGGGCGTGCAGACGGTCGACCCGACCGCCCGCGCCGCGGTCTACGCCGAGCTGCAGGACTACCTGATCGACGACGCGCTCGTGTTCCCGTTCGCGGAGCGGGTGCAGCTGGCGGGCGTCTCGTCCCGCGTGCACGGCTTCCGCTTCACCTCGGAGTCGTTCGGCGACTTCGCCGACGCCTGGATCCAGCCGTGACGACCCTCGAGGCTCCGCTCGCCGCGGCCGGGGGGAGGCCGGGTTCGCGCTCCGCCTCCTCCGGCCTCGGCCGGTACGTGCTCGGGAGGATCGCTCAGGCGGTCCTCGTGCTCTGGGCCGCGTACACGGTGACCTTCGCCGTGCTGTGGCTGCTGCCGAGCGACCCGCTGGCGCTCCTCCTGTCGGCGAACAACGTCGAGCTCGACTCGCTCTCGCCGAGCGAGCTCGCCGAGGCGCAGGCCCGGTACGGCCTCGACCAGCCGGTCTGGCAGCAGTACGCGGGCATGCTCGGCAGCGCGCTGCGGGGCGACTTCGGCACGTCGATCACCAAGGGGATCCCGGTCACCGACCTGATCGCCGAGAAGCTGCCGGGCACCCTGCAGCTCAGCGCTCTGGCGATCGGCCTCGCTCTGGTCGGCGGGACGGCGCTCGCGTACCTCGCGGCGCTCGTGCAGTGGCGGCCCCTCAAGACCGTGCTGGGGAGGCTCCCCTCGGCGGGAGTGGCGTTCCCCGGCTTCTGGATCGGGCTCCTGCTCATCCAGTTCTTCGCCTTCACGCTGCACCTGCTGCCGTCCACGGGCAGCGCGACGCCGGCGAGCCTGATCCTGCCGGCGGTCACGATGGCGATCCCGACCTCGGCGATGCTCGCCCAGGTGCTGATCCGCAGCTTCGCGGACGTGCAGGCGGAGTCGTACATCACGACCGCGCGGGCGAAGGGGCTCGGTCGGGCCGCGGTGCAGTGGCGGCACGCGTTCCGCAACGCCTCGCTCCCGACGCTGACGATCCTCGGCGTCCTCGCCGGCAACACCGTGACGGGGGCGATCGTCGCCGAGACGATCTTCGCCCGGCAGGGCATCGGCACTCTCGCCCAGGAGTCGGTCCTCACCCAGGACGTGCCGGTGGTCCAGGCGATCGTGGTGCTCGCCGCCGCGGTCTTCGTGGGCATGAACCTCCTGGTCGACCTGCTCTACCCGCTCCTGGATCCGCGCATCACCTACACCCCGAAGGCGGTTCGACCGTGACGCTCGAACTCACCCGTCCCGACACGTCCGCCGAGGCCGCGCCTCCCGTCGTGACTCCCGTCGCGCCCGCGCACGGGCGCGGCGCGCGGCGACGGCGGACACTCCGCCTGCTCCTGCGCCGCCCGGGCTTCCTGATCGCCCTCGCCTTCGCCGTCTTCGTGCTGGTGTCGGCGATCGCTCCCGCGCTGTTCACGTCCTACGATCCGTACGCGACCGCCCCGATCGACAAGCTCCAGGCGCCGAGCGCCGCGCACCTGTTCGGCACCGACGAGCTCGGCCGCGACCTGTTCGCCCGCGTCCTGCACGGCGGAGCGCTCACGATCCAGGCGACCGTGATCGCCCTGGCCATCGCCCTGGTCGGCGGGCTGACGCTCGGCGTCGTCTCCGGCTACTCCGGGGGAGTCGTGGACGCCGTGATCATGCGGATCGTCGACGTCCTGCTCGCCGTCCCGGGTCTGCTGCTCGCGCTGGCGATCGTCACGGCGATCGGATTCGGGACACTGCCCGTCGCCCTCGCGGTCGGGATCGGGATCCTGCCGGGGTTCGCCCGGACGACGCGGGCGGAGGTGCTCCGCGTGAAGACGCTGCCCTACGTCGAGGCGGCGCGCACCGGCGGGGCCACGCGCCTGCGGGTGCTGGTGCGGCACGTGCTGCCCAACTCCTGGGGCCCGGTCGCCGTCCTCGCCGTCCTGGATCTCGGCACGGCGATCATCGCGGTCGCGGCGCTGAGCTTCCTCGGCTTCGGTGCCGCTCCGCCCGCGGCCGAGTGGGGCACGCTCATCTCGACCGGCCGCAACTACCTGGTCACGAGCCCGTGGCTGTCGCTGCTGCCCGGCCTCTTCGTCGGACTGCTGGTGTTCTCGCTGAACCACGTCGCCAAGACGCTCGAGGAGGTGCAGCGATGAGCGCGCTGGTGCGGCTCGAGAGCCTCTCGGTCTCGTACGACGGCCGGCCCGTGGTGCACGACGTCTCGCTCGAGATCGCTCCGGGCGAGATCGTGGCGGTGGTCGGGGAGTCCGGCTCCGGCAAGTCCACGACCGCGAACGCCGTGCTGGGCCTGCTGCCGGCGAACGGCCGCGTCACGGGCGGATCGATCACGATCGACGGCTCCGACGTCACCGCCGCGTCCGAGAAGGAGCTGCGCCGGCTCCGCGGACGCACCGTCGCTCTCGTGCCGCAGGATCCGATGGTCGGACTGAACCCGACGCTCCGGATCGGCGCGCAGGTCGCCGAGTCGGTGCGCCTGCGCGGAGGCGACCGCCGCTCCGTCGACGCGGAGGTGCTGGCGGCGCTCGCGGAGGCCGGCATCGACGACCCGGAGCTGCGCGCCCGGCAGTACCCGCACGAGCTCTCGGGCGGACTGCGCCAGCGGGCGCTCATCGCGATCGCCCTCGCGGGGAAGCCGCGGCTGATCATCGCCGACGAGCCCACCTCGGCGCTCGACGTCACCGTGCAGAAGCGGATCCTCGACCACCTGCAGTCGCTGGTGCGGGAGCAGGGCCTCTCGCTCCTGATCATCACCCACGACCTCGCCGTCGCCGCCGACCGGGCCGACCGGGTGCTCGTGATGCGCTCGGGCCGCGTGGTCGAGGAGGGAGCCCCCGCGCGGATCCTCGTCGCTCCCCGCGAGGAGTACACCCGGGCGCTGATCGCCGCCGCCCCGGGCCTGGGCCACGGCGGCGCGATCGTGCCGCGCTTCACGACGGTGGAGCCCGCTCGGGAGGTGCTCCGGATCGAGAACGTGGTGCACGAGTTCGCTCTGCCGGGCCGCCGGGCCGACCTCCGCGCGCTGGATGACGTGTCGTTCTCGATCCGCGCCGGGCAGACCCTCGCCCTGGTGGGGGAGTCCGGATCGGGGAAGACGACCGCCCTGCGGATTGCGCTCGGACTCGTCGCGCCGACGAGCGGACGCGTGCTCGTCGAGGGCGTCGACGTGACCCGGGCGCGGGAGCGGGAGTGGCGGCCGCTGCGACGCCGGATCCAGCTCGTGCACCAGAACCCGTTCGCCGCGCTCGACCCCCGCTTCACGGTGCTCGAGTCGGTGACCGAACCGCTGGTCTCGTTCCGCGTCGGGGACCGCTCCTCGCGGCTGCAGCGGGCCCGCGAGCTCCTCGAGCGCGTCGGGCTGCCGGAGTCGTCCCTCTCACGACTACCGGTCGAGCTGTCCGGCGGCCAGCGCCAGCGCGTCGCCCTCGCCCGGGCTCTCGCGCTCGGCCCGGACCTCGTGCTCCTCGACGAGCCGGTCTCGGCGCTCGACGTGTCGGTGCAGGCGCAGATCCTCGACCTGCTCGTCGAGCTGCAGCAGGACCTCGGAGTGGCGTACCTGTTCGTCTCGCACGACCTCGCGGTCGTCGCCGAGGTCTCGCACGAGGTCGTGGTGCTGAACCGCGGGCGCGTCGAGGAGGCGGGGACGACGGCGCAGGTCTTCGGCTCGCCACAGGCCGAGTACACCCGGGCGCTCCTGGCCGCCGTGCCGGGCACCGCCGTCGCGGGAGCCGTCGCGTGAGCGGGCGCTTCGTGGTGATCGGAGCGGGCGCCGTGGGCTCCGTCCTCGCGGCGCAGCTCCATCTCTCCGGGCACCCCGTCGTCCTCGTGGCTCGCGGGGAGCAGCTGCGGGTGCTGCGCAGGAGCGGACTCACCGTGCGCCGACCGGCGGGCGACGAGACGGTCGCCGTGCCGGTGGCAGCGGGGCCGGAGGAGGTCGCGCCAGCCCGCGGCGACCTGCTCGTGCTCGCGGTCAAGGCGCAGGACGCCGAGGCGGCGCTCGCCGAGTGGGCCTGGACACCGCTGATCGGAGGGGGAGCGGGCGCCGACCTGACCGTCCTCACCCTGCAGAACGGGCTCACGGCCGAGGACGCGGCGCGCGCCGCTTCCGCGACGTCCTCGGCGTCTCGATCGGCATCGCCGCGAGCTTCCTCGAGCCCGGCGAGGTCGTCTCGCCGTCGTTCCCGACCGTGGGGGTGCTCTGGATCGGCCGGTACCCGGACGCGGAGGACCCGCGCGCCGAGGAGTACGCCGCGATCCTCCGCCGCGCCGGATTCGCCGCCCGCGCCGTCGGCGACATCAGCGGCTGGAAGGCCAGGAAGCTCGTCGTCAACACCGCGAACGGCCTCGACCTCTTCACCGGCACCGACGACGAGAGGGCGCAGGCGCGCACGGCGCTCACCGCGGAGGCGCGGGCCGTGCTGCTCGCCGACGGCCGCGCGATCGCCGAGGACGACGGCACGCGCCTCGTCGTCGATCCGGTCCCCGGGCACGTCCCCGGGCGCCTCTCGACGTGGCAGAGCTTCGCCCGCGGTGCCGGGAGCGAGGTCGACCTGCTGAACGGCGAGATCGTGCTGCTCTCTCGGCGCACCGGCGTGCTGGCGCCCGTGAACGAGCGCCTCCAGTCCCTCCTCGGCCGGCGCGGAGCGGAGGCGGCCCGCGCGCCGCTCGCGCTGGCCGAGCTCCTGCATCCCGACTCCGTCGATCCCGGCACCGTCGATCCCGACACCGTCCTTCCCGGCACCGTCCCCACAGAAAGCGTCCCCGCATGACCGCAGCCACCCTCGCTCCCGCCCCCCTCGCCTTCGACGAGCCCGACGGGATCGCCCCGCGCGGCACGCTCGTCGTGCTCGCCGGCCGGGGCGAGACCCCGGCCGTCTACGAGCGCTTCGCTTCCCGCCTCGCCCGCGACGCCTACCGGGTCCGCGTGCTCGGCGAGGCGACCGCCGACGGCGTCGCCGACGCCGCACGGGCGCTCCTCGCCGATCCGTCGCTCGTCGCCCCCGTCGTGCTCGTCGGCTCCGACGCCGGCGCGGCGGTCGCACTCGAGATCGCGGCCACCACCGCGGTCGACGCCGTCGTGGTCGCGGGCCTCCCGGTCCGCCCCGACGGAGCGGCCGTCGCCGATCGCACCGCCTGCCCGGCCCACGCCGGCGTCCTCGCCCGAGAGACCGGCTCCGTCCCCACCGCCGTCCTGCCGCCCGAGCTGCTCGCGGTGGCGGCGAGCGCCGTCGCGGTGCCGCTGCTCGCCCTGCACGGCGACGCCGACCCGGTCAGCCCCGCGGAGGAGGCGGTCGCCGTGCACCGCACCGCCCCGCACGCCGAGATCCACCTGGTCGCGGGCGGTCGGCACGATGTCCTGAACGACGTCTCGCACCGCTCCGTCGCCGCGACCGTCGTGCTCTTCCTCGAGCGGGTCAGGGCCTCGGCGGGTGCCGCGCCGATCGTCGAGCGGATCGACGCGTGAGCGCCCTCGCGACCGATCTGCGCTCCCTCCGCGCCGACCGCTCGGGCTGGTCCCCGGGCGGAGTCCCGGCGGAGGTCGTCCGGGCCCGCTCGGTCGACGAGGTCCGCGCGACCCTCGCCCGGGCGTCCGCGGAGGGGATCCCCGTCGTCACGCGGGGAGCCGCCTCCGGGCTCGCGGGAGCCGCCAGCGCGGGGGAGGGCTCGCTGATCCTCGACGTCTCGGGCCTGGACCGCATCCTCGCGATCGACCCCGTCGACCAGATCGCGCGCGTCGAGCCCGGCGTGATCACGGCCGATCTCGACCGGGCCGCCGCCGAGCACGGCCTCCTCTACGCCCCGGACCCCGGCAGCGTCGAGATCTCGACCGTCGGCGGCAACATCGCGACGAACGCCGGCGGCCTCCGCGGAGCCAAGTACGGGGTCACCCGCGACGCCGTCCTCGCCCTCGACGTCGTGCTGGCCGACGGGTCGCTCGTGCACCTCGGCCGCGACACCTTGAAGGGCGTCGTCGGCCTCGACCTGACCGCACTCGTCGTGGGCTCGGAGGGGAGTCTCGGCGTCGTCGTCGGCGCCACGCTGCGGCTGCTCCCGCGGCCCCGCGCCACGGCGACCGCCGCGGCCTACTTCGCCGACGTCGCGACGGGAGCCGAGGCCGCCACCGCCCTCGCCCTTGCGGGCCTTCGCCCGAGCGTCCTCGAGCTGGTCGACGACCGCACGCTCGGGGCGATCGACGCCCTCCGCGGCACCGGGCTGGCCCTCCGCGGAGGCGCGTTCCTCCTGGTGCAGACCGACGGCTTCGGCGCGGCCGACGAGATCGAGGCCGTCCGCGCCGTCCTCGCCGAGACCGCGCTCAGCGTCGAGACGACGCTCGACCCCGCGGACGGACTCGCCCTCGCCTCCGCCCGCCGCGACGCCCTCCCCGCGATCGAGGCGCGCGGCCGGGTCCTCATCGAGGACATCGCCGTGCCGCGGTCCCGGCTCGCGGAGGCGATCCGGCGGGTGCACGCGATCGCCGAGGACACCGGCGCCGACGTCTACGTCTTCGCCCACGCGGGCGACGGCAACCTGCACCCGATCATCCGCGTGCGCGACGACTCCGACACCGCCCGTCGCCAGGCCGAGGCCGCCGCGGAGGCGGTCTTCGCCCTCGCCCTCGAGCTCGGCGGCACCGTCAGCGGCGAGCACGGCGTCGGCGCCCTCAAGCGCGAGTGGGCGCGCCGCGAGCTCGGACCCGAGGTCGTCGCCCTGCAGCGCGCGGTGCGGCGGATCTTCGATCCGCAGGGCATCCTGAACCCCGGAACAGCGCTGTGAGCGCCCCCTCGAAAGGACCGTCATGACCGACACCCCCGCCCGGAGCGACGTCCTCGTCTCCCCCGACGAACTCGAGGCGGCCCTCGCCTCGCCCGAGCCGCCCCTCGTCCTGGACGTGCGCTGGCGGCTCGACCGCCCCGACGGGCGCCCGGCGTATCTCGAGGGCCACCTGCCCGGCGCGGTCTACGTCGACCTCGACCACGAGCTCGCGGAGCACGGTGCACCGGAGCAGGGCCGGCACCCGCTGCCCTCCGTCGAGCGGCTGCAGGAGGCGGCGCGCCGCTGGGGCCTGCGGCAGGGGCGGTCCGTCGTCGTCTACGACGACCTCAAGAACCTGTCGTCGGCCCGCGCCTGGTGGCTGCTGCGCTATGCCGGCGTGGCGGACGTGCGCCTGCTCGACGGCTCGCTCCGCGCGTGGACCGGCTCGGGCCGCCCGCTCGAGACCGGGCCGGTCGAGCATCCCGAGGGCGACGTGGAGCTGCGCTACGGCGCGCTGCCCGTGCTCGACATCGACGACGCCGCCGCCCTGCCCGGGCACGGCGTGCTGCTGGACGCCCGCGCACCCGAGCGGTTCCGCGGGGACGTCGAGCCGATCGATCCGCGGGCGGGGCACATCCCCGGCGCCCGCAACGCTCCGGCGACCGCGAACGTCGACGACTCCGGCCGGTTCCTGCCGGCCGACGAGCTCCGCGCCCGCTTCGAGTCTCTGGGCGTCAGCGGCGACGCGCCCGTCGGGGTCTACTGCGGTTCCGGAGTGACGGCCGCGGCCGACGCGGTCGCCCTCACGCTCGCGGGCTTCGCCCCGCTGGTGTTCCCGGGCTCCTGGTCGCAGTGGTCGAGCACGCCGGGGCGCCCTGTCGCCGTCGGCGACGCCTGATCAGCACGGTCGCCGTCGGCGACGCCTGAGCCGCGCTGAACGACGGAGCGGCCGCCCTCGGATACCGAGGACGGCCGCTCCGTCGTTCAGCGGGTCAGCCGAGCCGCGAGTGCTCGCCGAGGTGGTGCCAGGTGCGGTTGTGGTAGACCAGCGGCGCCGTGGCGTCCGAGTCCTCGGGAACGTGCGCCTCGAGGGCGTGCACGGCCACGATCGTGGACGAGCCCGCCTCCATCCGGTTGATGACGGTGCCGCGGATCCACGCCGCGGCGGCCGGGAAGTAGGGCTCGCCCGTGGGCAGCCGCGACCAGAGCGACGTGTCGGCGAAGCGGTCGATCCCGCTCGTCGAGCCCAGACGTGCGAGGTCGAGCTGCTGCGCGCCGAGCAGGTGCACGACGAGCGTCTCGGAGGCGCGGATCGCGGGCGTGCTCGAGGAGGCCGCCGACAGCGAGAAGACGAAGAGCGGAGGCTCGGCGCTGACCGAGAACACCGAGGTCGCGGTCAGGGCGACCGGTCCGGTGCCCGGGTCGGCCGTGATCAGCGCGACGCCCGCGGCGTGGTTGCGGAACGCGAGCTTGAACTCCTCCGGGGACAGGCCGGCGAAGGCCGCGCGGTGGTGCGCGCCGGCGTCGGAGGTGGTGGCGAGGTTCTCACGGCTCATCGGAGACTCCTGATCGTTCGGGGTGCGGCGCGGCGACCGGGACGGCCCGCCTTCGTGCCGCAGCACGGTCCCTCCAGCCTGTCGCACAGACTCCGGAACCTCGGCCGCATTGCGGAGTATGACACCGGCGCCTGCAGGTCCCCTCGGCATCCCGCAACCGGTGGCAGAAGACCGGATGCCCGCGCAGACTCGGAGCATGGCCCACCGTGTCCGCGAGTCCTCCGCCCGCCCCGAGAGCAAGGTCTGCGCCTCCTGCGGCCGCGAGATCCAGTGGCGCGCGAAGTGGGCGCGCGACTGGGAGGACGTGAAGTACTGCTCCGACGCCTGCCGTCGCCGCGGGGTCGGGCCGGAGGAGGCGCGGCTCGAGGACGAGATCCGCACCGTCCTGCTCGCCCGGGCGGCGTCCTCGACCGCCTGCCCGTCCGAGGTCGCGCGCAGGGTCGGCGGCGAGGACTGGCGGCCCCTGATGGAGCCCGTGCGCCGCGCTGCGCGCAGGCTCGTCGACCGCGGCGAGATCGAGATCGTGCAGGGCGGGCAGGTCGTCGATCCGTCGCGCGCGAAGGGCCCGATCCGGCTCCGACGGCGCCCCGGCGGGCCCCTGTCGCCCGGAGGCACCGCGGGCTAGCGTGTGGGCATGCCCCGTGACGCCGTCGTCCTCACCGTTCCCGGACCGCACGGCGATCGCGAGGTGCGGCTCTCGAGTCCCGATCGGGTGCTTTACCCCGAGCCGGGGGTCACGAAGCGCGAGGTCGCCGAGTACCTGATCGCCGTGGGCGACGCGTTCGTCGCGGCGAACGGCGACCGCCCGATCTCGCTGCAGCGCTTCTCCTCCGGGATCGACGGCGAGCAGTTCTTCTCGAAGAACCCGCCCAAGGGCGCACCGGAGTACGTCCGCTCGGTGCCGGTGACCTACCCGAGCGGCCGCGTGCATCCGCAGCTCGTGATCGACGAGCCCGCGGTCGCGGTCTGGGCCGCGCAGATGAACACGCTCGTCTTCCACCCGTGGGCCTCGCGGGCGGAGGACTCCGACCACCCCGACCAGCTGCGGATCGACCTCGACCCCCAGCCCGGAACCGGCGTCGCCGAGGCGGTGCGCGCCGCGCACGTCCTGCGCGAGGTGCTCCACGAGGCGGGGCTGGAGGCGTTCGTGAAGACCTCCGGCAACCGCGGACTCCACGTGTTCGCGCCGATCCTGCCCGAGCACGAGTTCCTCGTGGTGCGCCACGCGGTCATCGCCGCCGGCCGCGAGCTCGAGCGGCGGATGCCCGAGGACGTCACCACGGCGTGGTGGAAGGAGGAGCGCGGCGAGCGCCTCTTCGTCGACTTCAACCAGGCGAACCGCGACCGCACCATCGCCGGCGCCTACAGCCCGCGTCCGCTGCCGCACGCGCCGGTGTCGTGCCCTGTGGAGTGGGACGAGCTCGACGGCGTCGACCCCGCCGCCTTCACGATCCGCACGGTCCCGGACCGGCTCCGCTCCACGGGCGACCCGTGGGCGCGGATGCACGAGACCGCGGGCACGCTCGAGACGTTGCTCGGCTGGTGGGAGCGGGACGTGTCGGAGGGGCTCGGCGAGCTGCCCTTCCCGCCCGACTTCCCGAAGATGCCGGGGGAGCCGCCGCGCGTGCAGCCGAGCCGCGCGAAGAAGCCGGCCGACTGACCGCTCCTCAGCCCAGGACGTCGTGCAGGTCGTAGGCGACCGGCTGCTCCAGCTGCTCGAAGGTGCACGAGCGCGCCTCGCGGTCCGGACGCCAGCGCTCGAACTGCACCGTGTGCCGGAACCGGTCGCCCTCGCGCTGGTCGTAGCGCACCTCGAGCACGCGGATCGGTCGCAACCGGACGAAGGACGTGTCCTTGGCGCCCGAGAAGCGGCTCCGCTCGCCGGCGCCGCGCACGGGGTCGCCCGACTCGTCGCGCTCCACCGCGTCCGCGAGCTCGTCGACGAGCTCGATCCGGCGCGCGTCCGAGAAGGCGGAGGCGCCGCCCACCTGCCGCAGCTCGCCGCCGTCGTCGTAGAGCCCCAGCAGCAGGGAGCCGACACCGGGCTTCGAGGTGTGCTCGCGGTAGCCGATCGCGACGACGTCGGCCGTCCGGTGGTGCTTGATCTTGAGCACGGTGCGCTTGCCGGGGGAGTACGGGGCCGCGAGCGGCTTGGCGATCACTCCGTCCAGTCCCGCCCCCTCGAACCGCTCGAGCCAGTCGCGCGCGAGGGCCTCGTCGTCGGTGCTGCGCCCGAGGTGCAGCGGATGCGGCACGCCCTCGAGCAGGTCGGCGAGCGCCGCGCGGCGGGCCGAGTACGCCTCCTCCAGCAGCGAGCGGCCGTCGACGGCGAGCAGATCGAAGGCGACGAGCATCGCCGGGGTCTCGGCGGCGAGCGTGGCGACGCGGCTCGCGGCCGGATGGATGCGCTGCGAGAGGAGGTCCCAGTCGAGCCGCTGCGCGCCGTCGGGCCCGGTCGCCAGCACGATCTCGCCGTCGACGACGCAGCCGTCGGGGAGGAGGCGTCCGAGCGCTTCGACGAGCTCGGGGAAGTAGCGGGTGAGCGGCTTGGAGCCGCGGCTGCCTATCTCGACGACTCCGTCGGAGACCGAGACGATCGCGCGGAAGCCGTCCCACTTGGGCTCGTAGGAGAAGCCGCCCGCGACGCTGTCCTGCGCGGGGACGCCGGCCACCGCCTTGGCGAGCATGGGGGCGATCGGGAGGGGGAACGGGAGGTCCATCCTGCGATCATCGCGGGCGTTCCGGCTCGGCGCACCCCCTCGGGCGGGTCCGACACCGCCGCCCGCGCGCCACTCGGCTTTCGTTCTGCGCCACCGCACCGCGAGACTGGGCGCATGCACACGTGGGCGCGCGCTTCCCGACCGCACGACGGACCGATCCGATCGGGCCGAGGGCTCCGAAGAGGAGTCATGACCATCAGACGCGCGAGCATGCCCGGACGGAGCGTGCGCTGATGGCGCGCCCGACGTCCGCGGCCCGGCGACTGCTCTCGAAGGTCCAGTCCCTGACCGGAGGCCGCGAGGAGGCGGCGCCGCCGATCACCATGGTGCCGTCGCGGAAGGTGATCCCCGCCGATCCGGAGCCGATCTTCGCGTCGGAGGAGCCCGCCGAGACGGAGGAGGTCGCCGAGGAGGCGGCCGCGTCGCCGCTCTCCGACGACACCCTGCCCAGGAGTGCCGTTCCGGTGCTGAGCCGCGCCCGCGAGCTCGACCTCGCCGCACTCGCCGCCACGCGGTCGGCCGGAGCCGGGACCGAGGCCCCGCTCCGCGAGGCGACCGCCGACGCCGCACCCGAGGAGCCCGACCTCGACCGCACCCTCGCTCGACGTCCCGGTGCGGAGTCGTTCGCGCCGCCCGTGGTTCCCACGGCCGAGCCTGCTGTCGCCGCCGAGGAGCCGGACGCGGATCCGGTGGTTCCGCCGGTCGTCGAGCCGGAGCGCGCGCCGGCCGTCGAGCCGGAGACGTCGCCCGTCGTCGAGCCGGAGACGTCCCCTGTCGTCGAGCCGGTCGAGGAGCCCACCCCGCCCACGGAGCCTGAGCCCGTTGCTCCGATCGAGCCGGAGCCGACCGCGCCCGTCGAGCCTCAGCCCGGCCCCCTCATCGCGCCTGAGCCCGAGCTGGAGCCGCCCGTCACGGCTGTCCCGGTTCCGACGTTCGGGGCGTTGACGCACCGGCCGGAGTCGCGCTTCGCCCCGAAGCCGCCCGCCGCCACTCCGCCCGCGGTCGCGTCCGATCCCGAGGACGCGCCCGTGCGCGAGCCCGTGGTGGAGGAGCCCTCCGACGCGCAGCCGATGTCTCCTGACCCGATCGAGGCCGACCCGATCGAGGCCGAGCCGATCGAGGCCGAGCCGATCGAGGCGGAGCCGGTTGAAGACGAGCTGGTTGAAGATGAGCCGGTCGAGGCAGAGCTGTTGGAAGACGAGCCGGTCGACGCCGAGCTGGTCGACGATGAGCTGGTCGAGGCAGAGCTGGTCGACGATGAGCTGGTCGAGGCAGAGCTGGTCGACGATGAGCTGGTCGAGGCCGAGCTGGTCGACGACGAGCTGGTCGAGGCCGAGCCGGTCGACGCCGAGCCGATCGACGCCGAGCTGGTCGACGAGGAGCCGATCGGGGCGGAGCCGATCGAGATCGAGCCGGTCGAGACGTCTCCGAGTGACGACACGACGATCGGTATCGAGATCTTCGAGCCCGAGCCCGAGCCCGAGCCAGCGACCCCCGTCGCACCCCCGCGAGCAGCACCTCCCGTCCTGCCGATCGCGCCCCCGCCCGCGGCGCCACCCGCTCCGCGCCCCGCGGCGCCTCCCGTCGATCGCGGCGATCGCTCCGCGCTCCCCGCTCCCGTCCCCGCCTCCGAGCACCGCTGGCACGGCAGAGAGCAGGACTCCGACGACGAGGGGACCGTCGTCCCCGTCCGTCCCCGTCACCGCCGCCTCCTGATCGGCGCCGGGATCGCGGCCGGCGTCCTCGTGATCGGCGGTGCCCTCGTCGCCGTCCCGCTCCTCCTCCCCGACAACGGCGACGCCGGGGGCACAGCCGGAACGGCCGCCGACCCCGCCGCGACCGACGAGGCGATCGCCTGGATCGCCTCCACGGTCGACCCCGACTCCGTGCTGCTCGTCGAGGACGATCTCGTGCCCGACGTCACCGCGGCCGGGTTCCCCGCCGACACGATCGTGGCGGAGTCGACACTCGCCGCGGCGGCGCCCGACTCCGCGTGGCGAGTGGTCGAGTACGTCCTCGCCACCCCCGCGCTGCTCGCGGACGCGTCCGGCGAGACCGCGACCGCGCTCGAGAACTCCGAGGCGGTCGTGAGCTTCGGCAGCGGCGACTCCGCGGTCGAGGTGCGCCAGGTGCTCGCCGACGGCACGGATCAAGCCACCGCTGACGACGCCGTCCTCACGGCGGCGCGCGCGTCGGCCGGCGGCCAGCTGGCGACGAACCCCGCCCTCACCACCACTCCGGCCGCCCGCGAGCTCCTCGAGGCGGGACGGGTGGACTCCCGTCTGCTCCTCCTGCTCGGCCAGCAGCTCGCCGCCTCGCCGCTGTCGGTCGCCGACTTCCCGGCCGGAGCGGGCGAGCCCGACGGGGTGCGCCACCAGATGCTGCTCTCGGGTTTCAACGGCGCCGGCATCCCCGGAGACGCCGCCGCCACCGCGTCCGCCACGGCGTGGCTCGACAGCCAGACGGGCGACTTCGTCCCCACCTCCGTCGAGTCCACCGACGCCGGCCTGCTCGTCACCCTCGACCTCGACGAGCCGTCCGGGCTGCTCCCGGGCGCCCCCTGAACGCCCCCCACCCGAAGGACCCGCCATGCTCCCGACCACCCGCTCCTGCCGTCGCCGCCGCGTCTCACGCGCCGCAGTCGTCCTCGCCGCCGCGTCCGCGCTGGCCGCACTCGGCGCCGCGCCCGCCTCGGCGGCCGAGCAGGAGACGGGCTGGGTGCGGGTCGCGCACCTCTCGCCCGACACGAAGGCGGTCGACGTGACCCTGACGTCGCTCTCGGGAGGCGGGGCGGCCTTCGAACTCGACGACGTCGCCTACGGGGCGGTCTCCCCCTACTGGACTCTGGACACCGGGACGTACGTCGTCTCGATGGTCCCCTCGGACGCTCCGGAGGGGACCGCGCCCGTGATCGAGCAGGCCGTCGACGTCACGGGCGGCACGCCGCTCACGGTCGCGGCCCTCGGACGCAACGCCGTCCTGAGCACGACCGTGTTCACCGACGACCTCACCCCGCCTGCCGACGGGCAGGCCCGCGTCCGCGTGATCCAGGCCTCGACCACCGCATCGCGCGTCGACGTCTCCACCGCGGCCGGCATCCCGCTCGCGACCGGCGCGGCGCAGGGCACGGCCTCGCCGTACACGAGCGTGCCGGCGGGCCCCTCCGGCCTCGACGTCTCGGCCGGTTCCGTCTCCGCCACCTCCGATCTCGACCTCGCTCCCGGATCCGTCGCCTCGCTCTTCGTCCTCGACGACGCGAACGCCGGCCTCGTGCTCTCGCCCGTGCTCGACTCCGCTGCCGTGGGCGATCTGCCCACCGGAGGCATCCAGACCGGCGGAGGAGCGACCGCCGTGCACGTCGCGTCGACCAGTGCGAGTCCGATCGTCTCCGGGGCGCTCGGAGTGGTCTCCGTCCTCGCGGTCTACGGCCTCATCGCCGGAGCGGTCGCCCTGATCGCCCGGCGCTCGAGCGTCGGCGGACGCGCGAGCTGATGCGGCGCGGTCCCCGCGCGGCGATCGTCGTCGCGGCACTGCTCGCGCTGGCCGGCTGCTCGGCGGCGGAGCCCGTCGCCGACGGTGCTCCGGCCGCCTCCGCTCCGGCGAGCGAGCCCACGACCGCGCCGTCGATCCCCGGCCCGGGCGCCGCGGCAGCCCTGCAGGACCCGGTCGCCGCCTCGGCTCCGGCCCGCTCGGCGGTCGTGCCCGAGCGCGTGGTCATCCCCGCCATCGGCGTCGACTCGTCGCTGGAATCCCTGACGCGCGACGGGACCGGCTGGATCCAGCCGCCCGTCGCCGTCGACCGGGCGGGCTGGTACCGGGACGGAGTCGTCCCCGGCGATATCGGCCCCGCGGTCATCGCCGGCCACGTCGATTCGCGGATCGGCCCCGGAGTCTTCCTCGACCTCTCCGCGCTGGTCCCCGGCGACACGGTCGACGTCGTGCTCTCGGACGGCAGCACCCGCACCTTCGAGGTGACCGGCTCGGTGAGCGTGCCCAAGGAGGACTTCCCGACCGAGGACGTCTACGGCCCGACCCCCACCGCGCAGCTGCGGCTGATCACCTGCGGAGGGGTGTTCGACGACTCCTACGGGCACTACGTCGACAACGTCGTCGTCTCGGCTCAGCGTGTCTCCTGACCCCTCGGACGTCGCGCGACTCGCAGCCGGCTCGGTGGTTCGCCGCGTACCCTCCCGGGGTATGAGCACCACATGGAAGCGCTGGGCGCCCGCTGCGGCTGTCCCCCTGGTCGTCGTCGCAGCGGCCGTCGCCCTGCCCCTCTCCGCGAGCGCCGCAGGAGACCTGCCCGAGAAGACCGCCTCCGAGCTCCTGACCTTCGCCGCCGAGAACGACGTCACCGCGTTCTCTGGCGAGATCGAGCAGACCTCCGACCTCGGTCTGCCGGACCTCTCCGCCCTCGGCGGCTCCGCGGCGGGCGCTCCGGGCTCCGACGCCTCCCCGGCGGATGCCCTGATGGAGCTCGCCACCGGCTCGCACGAGGCCCGCGTCTTCGTCGACGCCGAGCAGGGTGCCCGCCTCCAGGTCCTCGACCGGCTCGCCGAGCGCGACGTGGTCGCGACGAAGGGCGAGGGCGTCTGGGTCTACGACTCCGCCGAGAACACCGCCACCCACTTCCTGCCTCCGGAGTCCGCAGCGACCGCGCCCGACACCGTGCCGTCGGGCGAGGTCTCCACTCCCTCGAGCATCGCCGAGGACCTGCTCGCGAGCATCGATCCGACCACCGCGGTGGCGGTCGGCTCCGACGTCGAGGTCGCCGGCCGTGATGCATACGAGCTCGTCCTCACTCCGCGCGAGGGGTCGACGCTCGTCGGCTCGGTCACCGTCTCGATCGACGGAGAGACGGGCCTGCCGCTCGGAGTCGCCGTGACGGCGCGCGGCGGCACCGCACCCGCGTTCAGCGTCGCCTACTCCAGCATCGACTTCGACGCCCCGGACGCCGCCATGTTCGCCTTCACCGCACCCGAGGGAGCCGAGGTCGTCGAGAAGCCGGCCCCGGAGCGCGACTCCTCGATCCAGCCCGGCGCGGAGCCGTCCGGCCCCGAGTCCTTCGACTCCGAGTCCGATGTCCAGACCACCGGCACCGGCTGGGCCACGGTCGTCGAGCTGCCCGCGGGCGACTCCGAGGCCCTCGCCGCCCTCGACGCCGTCACCACCCGCGTCGACGGCGGTCGCGCCCTCGAGTCCGCGCTGGTGTCGGTGCTCCTCACCGACGACGGCCGCATCCTCGCCGGCTCCGTGCCGGTCAACGTCCTGGTCGACGCGGCCGGTCGGTGACCGCGACCGCCCTCGCGGTCGAGACACGCGGCCTCACCAAGCGCTTCGGTCGCCAGGAGGCCGTCTCGGGGCTCGACCTCGCCGTCCCGCGCGGGGCGGTCTTCGGGTTCCTCGGCCCCAACGGTTCGGGCAAGACGACGACCATCCGGATGCTGCTCGCCCTCGCCGCGCCCACGGAGGGCAGCATCACGGTGCTCGGTGAGAGCATGCCCCGCCGCTCGGCCGCGGTCCTCCCGCGCGTGGGCGCCCTCGTCGAGGGACCGGGCTTCTACCCGTTCCTCTCGGGTGCCGCGAATCTCCGCCGGTTCGACGCCGCCGAGGCGGGCACGTCCTCCCGCACCCGGCGGGTCCGGGTCGACGAGGCGCTCGCCCGGGTCGGCCTCAGCGCCGCCGCCCGCAAGAAGGTCGGCTCGTACTCCCTCGGGATGAAGCAGCGACTGGGCATCGCCGTCGCCCTGCTCTCGCCGCGCGACCTGATCGTCCTCGACGAGCCCACGAACGGGCTCGATCCCCAGGGCACCCGCGAGGTCCGCTCCCTCGTGCGGAGCCTCAACGCCGACGGCACGACCGTGCTCGTCTCCAGCCACCTCCTCGCCGAGATCGAGCAGCTCTGCACCCACGCCGCCGTCATGCGCACGGGGCGCCTGGTCGCGCAGGGCGGGCTGGACGAGCTCCGTGGCGACGCGGCCACCCTCGAGCTCGTCACCCCCGATCCCGAGCGCGCCCAGCGCAGTCTCGTCGAGCAGGGGCTGGCCCCGCGGGTCGCCCCCGCTGACCACCCGAGCGATGCGCCGCTCGTCGTCGCCGCGATGCCTCCGGGACTCTCCGCGGAGTCGGTCGTCGCCGGGCTGGTCGGAGCCGAGGTCCGCGTGCGCGGGTTCGTCGTGCGCCGGCCGTCGCTCGAGGAGCGCTTCGTCGAGCTGACGGGTGAGGGCTTCGATGTCGAGCGCTGAGCCGATCGCCGCGGGTGCCTCCCGTGCCCGCGGGGGAGTGGGAGCCCTCCTGCTCTCGGAGCTCGCCTTGCTCTTCCGCCGTCGCCGCACCTGGGCGCTGCTGGCCGCACTCGCCGCGATCCCCGTCCTCCTGGCCGTGGCCGTCCGCCTCTCGGGCGAGGGCGGCGGTCCGTCCTTCGTGGGCGCGATCGGCGGCAACGGCCTGTTCACCGGCTTCGCCGCGATCACGGTGGCGGTGCCGCTGTTCCTCCCTTTGACCATCGGAGTGGTCGCCGGAGACGCGATCGCGGGCGAGGCGTCGCTCGGCACCCTCCGCTACCTGCTCGTCACTCCCGTCGGCCGACTGCGGCTCCTCGCCGTGAAGTTCGCGGCGGCGCTCGCGTTCTGCCTCGCCGCGGCTCTCACGGTGATGGTGGTGGGCATCCTGATCGGCTTCGCGCTCTTCCCGGTCGGACCGGTCACCCTGCTGTCGGGCAGCACCGTGCCGCTGGTCGATGCGATCGGCCGTGCCCTGGCGATCGCGGTCTACGTGGCACTCTCGCTCGTCGGGCTGGCCGCGATCGGGCTGTTCATCTCGACACTGACCGACGTCCCCGTCGGAGCGATGGCGGCGACCGTGGTCGTCTCGATCGCGGCGCAGATCGTCGGGTCGCTCTCGCAGCTCGACGCGCTGCATCCGTTCCTGTTCACGGACCGCTGGTTCGACTTCGCTGATCTGCTGCGCGACCCCATCGCGTGGGGCTCCTTCGGTGAGAACGCGCTGCTGCAGCTCGCCTACGTCGCGGTCTTCGGGGCGCTGGCCGCCGGCCGGTTCACGACCCGCGACATCCTGTCCTGACTCCGGCTGCTCGACCGAGCGGCGGATCGACGAGAGGCCGCCTCCGCGAACGGGGAGGCGGCCTCTCGGACGTCCTGGCGTGACCGCCGGTGGACCAGGTCAGCCCTGGGCGGCGAGCCCGAAGCTGACGGTGCCGCTCTCGTCGACCTGCGCGTCGAGCACCTTATCGCCGAGGGCGACGGAGGCGGCGACGTCCAGGAACACGCGCGCCCCGTCCTGCTCCACGACGGCATCGGTCGTCTCGGGCGCCGGCGCGACGGCGACGGCGAAGTTCTGGGCGTCGAGGTCGGTCCCGCTGATGCGCAGGCCACCCTCGACGGGGGTCTCGGTCTGTCCCGTGATGGTCTTGACGACAGTGCTGGCGTTGTCCGTGAGCGTGAGCATCGGTCGTTCCTTTCCGTCCGTGGTCGATGAGACGGCCACGATTCCGAGATCCGCAGCCGGTCTCAAGTCGCGCGGGCGGACGTGGAGGGAATGCACACCTCCCGGCTCGGGCTCGGCACCGGCGACACGTCCCGTGCGACGCCGCACCTGCGACACTGTCCGGATGCACCCCGCCGACGCCTGCCCGTGCGGAAGCCGCCGCCACTACGCCGACTGCTGCCGCCCCGCCCACCTCGGCGAGACCCCGTCGCCCACCGCCGAGCGGTTGATGCGCAGCCGCTACAGCGCCAACGTGCTCGGGAGCGCCCCGTACCTGCTCGCGAGCTGGCACCCCTCGACGCGCCCGTCGCGCGTCGACCTCGACGACGACGTCCGCTGGCGCCGTCTCCAGATCGTCGACACGGCCCGCGGAGGGGAGGACGACGTCGACGGACTCGTCGAGTTCCGCGCGTCGTACCGATCCTCGGAGGGCGTCGGCCTCGTGCACGAGCGGAGCCGTTTCGTCCGGGAGGACGGCCGCTGGTTCTACGTCGACGGCGATCTGCTCGGTGACGAGTCCTGACGAGCGGGTTCTCCGCATCCGTCCCGCGGCGCGCACGGCCGTCCTACGCTGAGGGGATGGCACAGGACTTCCGGCGCGTGGACGACGCGTCCCGCTACGAGCTGCATCAGGACGGCGCGCTGGTCGGCGTCCTCGACTACCGCGAGAACGACGAGGCGGTGTCGCTCGTGCGCTCCTTCACCTCGCCGCCGTTCCGCGGCCGCGGCCTCGCCGGCGAGCTGGTGGCGTTCGCGGTCGACGACATCGAGACCTCCAGCGCTCGGCGCATCGTGCCGCTCTGCTGGTACGTCGGCCAGTGGTTCGAGGAGCACCCCGAGAAGTCGCACCTCCTCACGCGCTGACGGAGCCGGAACCCGCTGCTCGCGCCCGCGTCACTCCCGGACGAGCGGCTCGACCCCGGCCAAGTCCGGCCCGAGACCGATGTCGACGAGCCGGATCCGCCCCACGTACGCGTCACCGGGCGGCAGGAGCAGCCCGGCCTTGATCGCCCCGAACGTGACGGTCACGTCCGCGTGCAGCACGGTCGGATCGGGGACGCTGCCGTCGTCCGGCCCGATGCCGCTGGGCAGGTCGACCGCGACGACCACCGGACGCTCCTCGCGATCGGCCAGGGCGTCGATCACCGTCTCGACGATCGAGCGGGGCCGTCCTGAGAGGGCGGGGTGCCGCGTGCCGATCCCGAGGATCCCGTCGACCACGACGTCCGCGCGCGCGATCGCGGCGAGCAGCGCCCGCACGTCGTCCGCCGGGACGCGATCGCAGCCCTCGTCGAGCGCCACGGCCAGCCCCCGCTGGTGCCAGCGGTCGGCGGTCAGCACGAGCAGCACGTCGACACCGGAGGAGGCGACCTCGGCCGCCGCGTACAGGGCGTCGCCGCCGTTGTTCCCCGGCCCGACCAGCACCAGCACGGTCCCCGGACCGCGGCGGTCGCGCCGCCCGGCCAGCAGCGCGCGGATCTCGCGGGCGAGTCCGTCCGCCGCCCTCTGCATGAGCGGTTCGCGCCGTGCCAGGTGCGGCGCTTCCGCGGCCCGCACCTGCGCGGAGGAGTAGCCCTCGACCATGCCTCCACTGTGCGCTCCGCCGTCCGCGACGGCAACCCCGGAGCCGGCATGCGGTACCAGCGCCGCCCGTCGGGAGCTCTCGTCGCCGGCACCTCCGTCACGCCGCGCACGTCGCCTCGACCGGCGGAGCCGGCCGGCGTCGCGGCGGGTCCGGGAGGAGGTCACCCGGTCGTGTGGTGACACGGCGCCCGGTGGGACTCGTCCAGTGGGCGGTGCCGTCCGGATGGAGGACGTAGGTCCAGCGGTCGCCATGACGGACGTGGTGATGGGCGGTGCAGAGGGAGGCGAGGTTGTCCAGGCTCGTCTGTCCGCCGTGCCGCCATTCGACGGTGTGGTCCGCTTCGGCGCGGGCGGCGGAGCGGCTGCAGCCGGGGAAGCGGCACGTCCGGTCGCGCAGCTGGAGCGCGAGCCGCATCCGCGGTGGGGGAAGGCGGTGGGTGCGGCCGACGGAGAGGACGGTTCCGGTGTCGGGGTCGGTGAGGACGCGGGTGATCGTCGAGGCTGCTCCGGCGAGCTGGCGAGCGGCGTCGGCGGGGATCAGCCCGTAGCCGTCGAGGTCGGCGGGGGCGTCGTCACGGCCCAGGGCCGTGCTCGCGGCGAGGGTCAGCCGGACTTCCGCGCGCACTCCGGGCACGAACGTCGCGGCGGCGGTCTCGCCGTCGCCGGACGGGATGTCCCGGGAGACGTCGCCGTCGCAGAGCAGGTCGGCGAGCGCATCGGCGCGCAGCTGCGCGAGGGTCCGCTTCTCCCCGCAGGTCCCGGTCGCTGCGCTCGCCTCGTCCTCCGGGCCGTCGTTCCTGCCGCCGTCGGTTCCGTCGCGCAGGCAGCGTGCGATGCGGTCCAGCCGCCCGTACGCGCCGACGGCGACCGGGGCGGGCAGCAGGGCGCACAGCAGCGCCATGCCGTCCGCGTCCGGGACCAGCCAGACCGCGCGATCCTCTCGAGCCCGCGCATGCCGCTCGGCGAGCGGCTCGACGTGCAGCTCGTCGCGCAGTCGCGCGACCCGGCGCCGCAGCTGCGTGGGCGTCAGCACGAGCGCCAGCTCA
>NZ_LMNR01000001.1:1922783-2128319 GCF_001423045.1 Rathayibacter sp. Leaf296 | reverse complement strand
CACCGCCCGCGACTCCGGCGGCAGGGTGTCGGCGGTCGCGCAGATGATCCGGCCCGCCTCCCACCGCAGCCTCGCGCCCGCGAGCGCCTCCCGGGTGCGCGGGAGGTCCTCGATCAGCAGTCGCGCGTCCTCCAGATCGCGCGACACCACCCGCTCCGACACCCCGCATCCGACCGCGAGCTCCGCCCGGACCGAGCGCTCCACGAGGTCCGCCGACCCGCCCCGCGGCACACCCCGCGCGAACGCCTCCGGACACGACACCGCCGCTCGATACGCCGCATGCAACTCGACCGCCGCCGAGAGCAGCACCGGCGACGCCGACCGCGCCAACTCACCCGCCCGATCCCCGCGCTCCCGCACCAGCGCGAGCACCTCCACCACTTCTGATCCCGTCATACGAGCACAGAACCAGCCACCACTGACATCCGCTCACGTTCCCCCAACGCGACGAGCGGTTCACGCCAGCGGACGCGCCAAGCGCCGGTTCCGCTCCGGGCCCAGCGCGAGCGAACCCCTCAGGACTCCTGCACAGCCCGGTCCGACTCCTCCACGATCGCGCGCATCGCCGCCTCCGCCGCCGCTCCGTCCCCCTCCGACACCGCCACCGCGACGGCCCGGTGCAGCCGCAGCGCCTCGCTGTCGGCCTCCCGCGGCATCAGGGCGTTGCGCGTGCGCCCCGCCAGCACCTCCGCGACCAGGTCGGCGAGCTGTGCGAGCATCCGATTGCCCGATGCCGACAGCAGGGTGCGGTGGAACGTCGTGTCGGCCGCCAGGTACGCGCCCTGATCGGCGGACCCCGAGTGGGCCGACATCACGCGCACGGCGTCCGTCAGTGCCTCGCGGTGCACCGCCGTCGCGTTCGCCGCGGCCAGCCGAGCGGCCAGCGGCTCGACGCCCAGGCGCAGCTCGCTGAGCTGGTGCAGCTGGCGCTGGCGGTCCGGCCCGTCCAGGCTCCACGCGACGACGCGCGGATCGAGGGCGTTCCACGACTCCGGCGGCTGCACCCGGGTCCCCGCCCGGCGGCGCGAGGTGACCAGGCCGAGCGACTCGAGGACCCGCACCGCCTCGCGCATGACCGAACGGGACACTCCGCGCCGCTCGGCCCGCTCGTCGGCGCTGAACGCGGTCCCCGGGGCGAGCTCCCCGCGCACGATCTGCGAGCCGAGCTCGTCGAGCACCGAGTGGTGCAGGGAGGGCGGCGGCGTCGCGGTCATGGGCCCATCCTCCCAAGCCGACGCTCGACTCCGCGCCATTCATCGGACATACTCGTCGAGAACACCGGTTATGTCGGACATATCGCGCCCCCGCGAGGCATGTCCGCGAGCCGTCGGACCGATCAAGGATGCTCATGACACCGACTCTCCCCTCCCTCCTCCGCGCCGCGGGGGAGGAGGTCGCCACCACCGCCCCGCAGGGGCAGCTGATCCTCGCCGCGATCCTCGGCATCGCCGTGATCGTCGTGCTGATCACCTGGCTGAAGCTGCACCCCTTCGTCTCGCTGCTCATCGGCGCGCTCACCACCGGCCTCGTCGCGGCGATGGCCCCCGCGGACGCCGTCGCCAGCTTCGCGCTCGGCTTCGGCAACACGATGGGAGGCGTCGGCATCCTGATCGGCCTCGGCGCCATGTACGGCAAGCTCCTCGCCGACTCCGGCGGAGCCGACCGCATCGTCGACACCCTCATCGCCCGCTCGAGCACCCGCGCGCTGCCCTGGATGATGGGCTTCGTCGGAGCGCTGATCGGCCTGCCCATGTTCTTCGAGGTCGGCCTCGTCCTCCTCATCCCCGTCGTGATCCTGGTCGCGCGCCGGAGCGGACTGCCGCTGATGACGATCGCGATCCCCACCCTCGCGGGCCTCTCGGTCATGCACGGCCTCGTGCCGCCGCACCCCGGTCCGCTGGTCGCGATCGACGCGCTCGGCGCGAACCTCGGAGTCACGCTCGCGTTCGGCGTCCTCGTCGCGATCCCGACCGTGGTCGTCGCCGGTCCGCTCTTCGGCCGCCTGGCCGCGAAGTGGGCACCCGTCGAGACCCCGCCGCTCTTCGGCGAGGGCGCCGGCGACACCCGCGAGCACCGCCCCGGCTTCGTCGCCGCGGTCGCGAGCATCCTGCTCCCCGTCGTGCTCATGCTCGGCAAGGCCGTCGCCGACATCGCCGCCCCCGAGTCCGAGGCGGCGTGGAAGGCGGTCCTCGACTTCCTCGGCACCCCGACGATCGCCCTGGGCATCGCCCTGCTCGCCGGTCTGGGACTGCTGGGCCGCGGCGGCCGGATGAACCGCTCCGAGCTCCAGGACTCGCTCTCCAGCTCCCTCCCGCCCATCGCGGGCATCCTCCTGATCGTCGGCGCGGGCGGCGGATTCAAGCAGGTCCTCGTCGACACCGGCATCGGCAGCGTCGTGGCCCAGCTGGCGGAGGGCAGCGGGGCGTCCGCGCTCCTCCTCGCCTGGCTCGTCGCGGTAGTGATCCGCATCGCCACCGGCTCCGCGACCGTCGCGACGGTGACGGCCGCAGGAATCCTCCAGCCGCTGACCGAGACGATGGACGGACCGATGGTCGCGCTCATGGTGCTCGCGATCGGCGCAGGCTCGGTGTTCCTCTCGCACGTGAACGACGCCGGGTTCTGGCTCGTCAAGGAGTACCTCGGACTCAGCATCGGCCAGACGCTGAAGACGTGGACGGTGATGGAGTGCCTGGTCTCGGTGACCGGGCTCGCCGGCGTCCTCGTGATCGGCCTGTTCGTAGGAGGACTCTGATGCAGCACCCGACCACCGCCCCCGTCCGCGCGATCGTCGTCATGGGCGTCTCCGGCAGCGGGAAGTCGACCGTCGCCGCCCTGCTCGCCGGCTTCCTGCACTGGAGCTTCCTCGAGGGCGACGATCTGCACCCGCGCGCGAACGTCGAGAAGATGGCGGCGGGCATCCCTCTCGACGACTCCGACCGCGCTCCCTGGCTCGCCGAGATCGCCCGGGTGGTCGACGAGCGGATCGGGAGCGGCCGCCCCGTCGTCGTGACCTGCTCGGCGCTCCGCCGCGCCTACCGCGACATCCTGCGGCGCGACGACCTCGTCTTCGTGCACCTCGCCGGGTCGAAGGAGGTCGTCGCCGGGCGCCTCGCCTCGCGGCTCGACCACTTCATGCCGACGACGCTGCTGGACTCGCAGTTCGGCCTGCTGGAGCCCCTCGGTGACGACGAGCGGCACATCACGGTCGACGTCGGGAACGCCCCGGAGGAGGAGATCGCCGAGATCGTGGAGCGGCTCGGTCTGAGCTGACGCCGTTCCCGGCACGCTCGGGCCCTCGATCAGGGCGGCGCTCCGGCCGCAGAGCGAGGCGGACTTGCACACAGGACCGCGACACGGAACTGTCGTCCCCGGGGAAGAGATCACGGGAGATCCATGGACGACGAGAACCTGCTCGCGGCGCTGCACCGCGGACGCCCGGCCACGATCGTCGAGGCGGCCGAGCTCACCCAGCTCGCCCCCGATCTCCTGCGCTCGAGCGTCCATCGGCTGCGCGAGCGCGGCCTGCTCGGGGGACAGGACGACCTCCTCGCGTACGTCCCTCCCGCGGAGTGGGCGGCCGCGAGCATCGCCCGGCACACCGACGCCGTCCGCCGCGCCACGGAGGAGTCGGTCGAGGGCATCGAGCGCGTCATGGCCGGACTGCCGGGGCTGATGGGCGCCTGGTCGGTCGGCGAGGCGTCGGCCGATCTCGTGCCCACCCTGCTCCGGCACGGACGGCACGCGTCCGAGGATCTCTGGTTCGACCTCGTCCGCCGCGACTCCGGAACGCTCATCGCCGTCCTTCCCGACGTCGAGCGCTTCCTCGATCCGCCCACCGAGCGCGCGATCCGCTTCGGGCAGGCCCTGGCGGCGAAGGACCGCGTCCGCGTGATCATGCCCGCCTCCTGCGTGAGCGACCCGCGCGTCCTCGCCCGCATCGAGGCCTACGAGAAGGCAGGGGTCGAGTACCGTCTGCTCGAGAACCCGCCCAGCTGGTTCTGGGTCGACGGCGAGCACCTGGCGGTGCCGTTCGAGTGGGGCGAGACGCGGCCGACCAGCGTCGTGGGCGTTCGTCACGCCGCCCTCGCGGGTCTGGTCAGCGCGTACTTCGAGGAGCTGTGGCGGCAGGCCGTCCCGGTCGCGGCCGTCGAGGAGTCGTGGACGTCGCTGCTGCGCCTCATGCGGACCGGGATCACCCTCGAGACCGCCTCCCACCGCCTGGGGATCAACCCTCGCACGGGGCGCCGACGCGTCGCGGCGGCGATGGAGCACCACGGAGTCTCGACCCTGTTCGCGCTCGGCACGGCGTGGACCGCGGACAGCGGCGCCGCGCCCGCGAGCGAGTAGCCGTCACTGCCGGCCACTCGCGGAGCACTGCGCGAGTGACCGGCCTTCGCCGACCGGGTGCCCCCAGTGTCGTGACCGTCCTCCGCCGCCCGCAAGAACCTCTAGAGGACACGTCCGGAAGAGGACACGACCGCTCAGCGGCGCTCCCGTCGCAGCGCCAGGAGGAGCGCTGCGGCGCCGAGGCCGAGGCAGAGCAGCGTGAGCACCGCGGTTCCCGGAGGGACGAGGTCGACCCCGTCCGTGCAGAGGATCGCGGTCGGCAGGGAGCGCTGCTCCGCCAGTCCGCCGTGGCCGCCCACCGCGCACTCCTCGTCCGGATCCCAGACCATGCCCGCCGCGACGTTCGAGACCGTGCCGACGACGAGGAGGACGATGCCGAGCACGATCCACGCGGACCGGTCGCCGGGTCCGCCGGCCGCCCCGTGACGCGTCCTCGCGTCGGCGGGCCGGTCCTCGTCGCCGCCGCCGAGGAGAGGTGTCCCGTCCACGCGCGGATCACCGGCTCAGTGCGCACCGTCGTTCCCCATCGCGTGCACGACGGCGCCGTGGCAGCCCGCCCGTGTCCAGTCGTAGGGCCCGTCGGCGTCGTCGCCGTAGAGCGCGATCCACGCGGCACCGCCCGCCTCGGGCAGTCCGGAGCCGTGGCTCTCGGGCGATCGCTCCCACGGGAGCTGGAAGGTGTAGTCGTGTCCCGACTCCGTCATGCACTCCGCGACGAGGAACTGCATGTCGACCCAGGAGCGCATGTGCTCGAGTTCGTCGCCGACCAGGGCCGCGGGGAACTCGATGACCGCGGCCGCGTCCGCATCGCCGTACAGGCGCACGCCCCACTGGTCGTAGCGCGCTCCGTCGGGCGCTGCGGTCGGAGTCGGCTGCTCAGCGGGCTCCCGCGGCTCGCGGGGGAGCGGCTCGTCGGACCGGACGACGCCGGGAACCGCCGCGAGCGCCTCGTACTGCCGCACCGACGCGCTCGCCCCGACGATCAGCGCGGTCCCGATCCCGACGGTCAGGAGCACCCCGGCCACGGTGAGAGCGACGGCCGCGCGGAACCGGGTCCCGCCCTGCTGCCGGGTCACGCCGCCACCACGCCCTCGGGGCGACGACGCTCGATCGACCAGCAGAGGACGGCCGCGAGGAGGATCAGCCCCTGCGCGTTGCCGAGCAGGAGCAGGCCGAGATCGAGCGCGGGGACGGTGGACACGAGCACCGGCACCGTCGCGCTGACGTACCAGAGCGCGTCGACCGCGACCGTGGGCAGCACGCTGACGCCCACCGCGCCCAGGAGCGCACCCGCGATCCTCGTCCTCCTGCCCGCCAGCAGCAGGAGCCCGACCGCCGCGACCAGGGTCGCGACGGGAACGGGCAGCAGGGTCGGGAGCGGCACCGTGCTCTCGGTCGTCACCCGGATGCTCGCCCACCCGCCGACGAGGACGGAGGCGAGCACGAGCAGCAGTGCGATCGCCTGCAGTCCCGCCGAGAGCGAGCCGACGCGCGCGTCGAACAGGGCCTCCGCACTGCCCTCGCGGAGCCGCGCGCGTCGCCAGAGCAGATCGGCGCCCGCTCCCCGCAGGATCCGGGAGCGGATCGCACGAGCGGTCCGCGCGGGGCTCTCCCCGCGCTCCTGCGCCCACAGGGCGTGCTCGTGCAGATCGGAGGCGATCTCGTCCGCCCGATCCGATGCGGCCAGGGGGTCGAGTCCGCGGGTGTAGAAGCGGCACCACCGCAGAGCCGAGAGCGTCGAGCGGCGGACGGCCGAGGATCGGCGGTTCACGCCGTTCCTCCCGCGAGGAGGGGCGACGACGGCGCGGCTCGGGACGCCGCCACCGCGTGCGCGACGGCCCGCCCCTCGCCGGTGACCTCGTAGCAGCGCCGGCGCGGTCGCCCCTGCGCGGTGGCCTCGGCTTTGTCCTCCCACGACGACGTCACCAGGCCGCGCTCCTGCATCCGCCCGAGCGCCTTGTACAGCGTGCCGTGGGCGGTCAGCGCCCCTGGGTCCCGATCGGCGATCGAGGCCGCGAGAGCGAAGCCGTGCACGGGCTCGGCGGCGGCGAGGAGCGCCTCGAGGAGGTCGAGCTCGAGGGGGAGGAGCGTCCCCGGTCTGCGTCTGGGCATGCTCCGAAGAATAGGAAGATAGGGGTCGAGCGTCAAGACGCGCGGCTACGCTCGCTGCATGGGGGCACGGGCGATCTACGTCGAGACGGTCATCGACGCCGATCTCGAGACGGTCTGGGTCGCGACGCAGGATCCCGTCTCGCACGTCCGCTGGGACGTGCGCTTCTCGCGCATCGTGCCCGAGCCGCCCGGCAGCGGAGGGGAGACCCGCTTCACCTACCTGCGGCGCACTCTGCTCCACGACGTCCACGGGACAGGAGTGAGTCTGGGCGAGCGGCGCCGCGCGGACGGCACGTGCACGTCGGCCCTGAGCTTCGCCACCGACGACCGCCTCTCGCCGATCCGCTCCGGTCGCGGCTACTGGCGCTACGTCCCCACCGACGACGGGCGCACCCGCTTCCTCACCGGCTACGACTACGCGCCCGGGTGGGGTCCGCTCGACGTCGTCGTCCGCCCGCTGCTGGGCTGGGCGACCGCGTGGAGCTTCGACCGCCTGCGGATCTGGCTCGAGGGCGGCGCAGAGCCCGAGGACTGGCCGCTGATCAGCGTCCTGCAGGTGTGGCGGAAGGACCGGCCGCGGGCGTCCCGCGTCCTGCGCGCTCCGATCGGCGGTCGGCGCCGCGACGACCACCTGCGCGACGCCCCGAGCACGCTGGCGTCGCTGCCCGCACCCGGGAGCGCGCGGTGACCTCCGTCTTCGAGGCCGCTCTCGGGTCCGACTTCGCCCGCCTGCACCCGCTGATGCAGCGGCGCTTCGGTGTCGGGCTCGACTCGGGCGAGGCCTGCGTCGGCCGCGGCGTGCTGTCGATCCGCCGCGGCCCCTGGTGGACCGTGCCGTTCCTCCAGCTCGGACGGCTCCGACGCATCCTCGTGCCGGACGTCGGCACCGACGTGCCTTTCACCATCGAGAACTACCCGTACCGGGACTCGTTCGGGCGCGAGACCGTCACCTTCGTGCGCACGTACGCGACGCGGCCCGGCCGCAGCGCCCGCTTCGACGCGACCATGGTGCTCGTGGACGGCCGCGTCGTCGACTACCTCGGGACCCACCAGCATCTGGCGGTCGACCTCGATCTCCGCGTCGACGACCGGGGCGGACTCGTCCTGACCTCCGGTGCGCAGCGCTTCTACGAGGGGCCGATCGCCTTCCGCTTCCCGATGCTCCTCAGCGGCCGGGCGACGCTGCACGAGTACTGGTCGGAGGAGGACGAGGCCTTCCACATCAATCTCGAGGTGCGCAACGCCGTGTTCGGCGTCCTCTTCGGCTACACCGGGAGCTTCCGGTGCGAGTGGGTCCCCGCGACCGACGCGCCCGATCGACTGAAGCCCGTGCGGACGGAGGCGCGCACGTGAGCGCTCCCCGGTCGGGACGATCGCAGGCGTACCTGCAGGAGCACCCGTGGGCGCTGGCGCTCGTCAGCGGCCTCTTCGTCGCAGGGATCGTCCTGCTCGCCTCCGACGCCGGCTGGGACCTCACCGCCGACATCGGCGGCAGCCGCCGGCACGCTCCGCTGTGGCTCGTGCTCCTGCTCGGAGTGCCGTTGTTCGGCGCCGGAGTCGTCCTGGGCGTCGTCCAGCAGATCCGGCTGCTGATCCGCCCGCCGGCCCCGCCGCCGCCGTCCGCACCGGACCCCGACGGCCCGGGGTGGCTGAGCCGGGGGAGCGGCGAGGACGACCCGCGTGCATAGGGCGGCCCGCGCCACTCCGGCCGCCGTGGCCGTGGCGCGCCTGCTCGTGTCGGTGGTCGTGCTCGCGGTGCTCGGCTACGCCTACGGCCTGAGGGTGGCGGCGGGCGAGGCGAGTGCCGTCGACTACTTCGGCTACTTCACGAACCAGACCAGCCTGATCCTGAGCGTCGTGCTGCTCGTCTCGGGGGCGATGGCGCTGCTCGGGCGCACGCCCTCGGAGTCGGCGGGCCTCGTCCGGGGGATCGCCACCGCCTACCTCGTCGTCGTCGGAGTCGTCTACAACACCCTCGTGCCGGGCACGGGATCCGCGCCGCCGTGGGTCAGCGCTCTGCTGCACGTCGTCCTGCCCGTGCTCGCCGTCCTCGACTGGACCCTCGTCGCCGACCGGCCGCCTCTGCCGTGGCGAAGGCTCCCGCTGGTCCTGCCCTACCCGGTGGTCTGGCTGGTCGTCGTGCTCGTCCGCGGCCGGACGGACGGCTGGGTCCCCTACGGCTTCCTGCTGCCCGGGAACGGTCTGCCGTCGCTGATCGCGCACGTCCTCGGTCTGATCGCCGCGGTGCTCGCGGCGGGTGCGCTGATCTGGGTCCTCAGTCGGCGCTCCGGCCGCCGAGCAGGTCCTCGACGCGCGTGACCGGCAGGTCGAACGCCTCGGCGACGGCCGCGTTCACGACCTGTCCGTCGTGGGTGCTGAGTCCCCGCGCGAGTGCGGGGTCGCTCCGCAGTGCCGCCTCCCAGCCCTTGTCCGCGAGCGCGACGACGTAGGGCAGCGTCGCGTTGGTCAGCGCCCGCGTGGAGGTCTCGGGCACCGCGCCGGGCATGTTGGCGACGCAGTAGTAGACGCTGTCGTGCACGGCGAACACCGGGTCGTCGTGGGTGGTCGGCCGCGAGCCCTCGAAGCAGCCGCCCTGGTCGATAGCGATGTCCACGAGTACCGAGCCCGCCTTCATCGTCGCCACCATCTCGTCGGTGACGAGCTTCGGCGCCCGGGCGCCGGGGATCAGCACCGAGCCGACGACCAGATCGGCGTCGGCGACCTGCGCCGCGATCTCGTACGTCGACGACGCCCGGGTCTGGATCGCTCCGCCGAACCGGTTCTCGAGCTCGCGCAGCCGGGGGAGCGAGAGGTCGACGATCGTCACGTCGGCTCCCATCCCGAGCGCGTTCGCCGCCGCGTCCTCGCCGGCGACTCCTCCGCCGATCACGACGACCTTCGCCTTCGGAGTGCCGGGCACGCCGCCCAGCAGGGTGCCGCGCCCGCCCGCCGCGCTCATCAGGTGGTACGCGCCGACGGTGATCGACAGGCGCCCCGCGACCTCGCTCATCGGCGAGAGCAGCGGCAGCTGACGGTTCGGCAGCTGCACCGTCTCGTAGGCGATCGCCGTGGTCCCGGAGGCGAGCAGCGCGTCGGTGCACGGGCGGGACGCGGCGAGGTGGAGGTAGGTGAAGAGCACCTGACCCGCGCGCATCCGCGGGTACTCCGCCTCGATCGGCTCCTTCACCTTCAGGACGAGATCGGCCTCGCCCCAGACCTCGTCGGCGTCCGCAGCGAGCCGTGCTCCGGCCGCGGCGAAGTCCTCGTCCGTGAGGCGGGAGCCCAGGCCGGCGCCCGACTGCACGAGCACCTCGTGCCCGCGCCGGACGAGCTCGTGGACGCCCGCGGGCGTCGCGGCGACGCGGCTCTCGTTGTTCTTGATCTCGCTGGGGATCCCGATGCGCATGACGGCTCCTCGATTCGCGGGCGCCCGAGGTGCAGCGCCCGACGGTGGACGCCGATCCTGCGCCGACGTCGCTCCTATCGTGCGAAGATCGTGTTTCCGACGGGTGACGTTCCGCAGGATCGTCGAAGAACGCGCGCAGTTCCGCACGATCGGCGGTACGAGGAGAGGTGGCGGCGATGAGACCGAAGGATCTGCACGACCTCGGCGACCTCGATCCGGTCGATCGCGCTCTGGTGCGGCTGCTGCGAGCGGATGCGCGGACGCCGAACAGCCGCCTCGCCGAGCAGGCGGGCATCGCGCCCTCCACCTGCGTCTCGCGCGTGCGCTCGCTCGTCGAGCGCGGCATCATCACCGGCTTCACCGCCGAGCTCGACCCGGCCGCCCTCGGACTCACGCTGCAGGCGCTGATCAGCGTGAGCATCCGGGTCGGTCAGCGCCAGGCGATCACCCGGTTCGCCGACGAGATCCGGGCGCTGCCCGAGGTCGTGCAGCTCTTCTTCCTCGGCGGCTCCGAGGACTTCATCATCCACGTCGCCGTCCGCGACTCGAACGACGTGCGCGACTTCGTGGTCTCTAACCTGTCGGCTCACCCCGCGGTCGCGTCGACCCGCACCAGCATCGTGTTCGACCACCACCGCAAGGGCCCGGCGGTCCCGGAGTAGGTCAGTGCGCTCCGGGATTCATCTCGCCGTTGCTGCGGTCGGTCAGCCCGGGGATCCGCTTCGCGAGCCCGGGGATGCTCTCCTCCGAGAGCTCGATGCGGGTGTCGCGCAGGCGCTGGCGCAGCAGCGCCTCCGGGTCCTCGTCGGGCCGCAGCTGCAGATCGCCGGCGACCTGCAGCAGGATCCCCCGCAGCTTCTCGTCGAGCACCGCGTCGTCGCTGCCGTGCTGGATCGGGTGGTCCTGGGATGCGTTCGTCATGGCTCCATGCTTCCACCCCCGTGGGGCGTCGGCGACTACTTGCGGCGGGGCGTCCGGGGGAGGATGGAGCCGTGCCCTTCACCCGCGCCCAGCTCGCGTCCTTCCGCGACCGCACTGTCGAGGATCTGCTGGGCCCCGACGTCCGCCTGCTCTTCGTCGGCATCAACCCCGGCCTCTGGACGGCGGCGACGGGCGCGCACTTCGCGCACCCCGGCAACCGCTTCTACCCGGCCCTGCTCGCCGCCGGGATCCTCGAGCGGCCGATGCGCGTGTCGGAGGGGATGAGCGACGAGGACCGCCGCCTGCTGATCGACCGCGGGATCGGCATCACGAACCTCGCGCCGAGGGCCACCTCGCGCGCCGACGAGCTGAGCGACGAGGAGCTGCGCGCCGGGGCGCGGCGGCTGGTCGCGACCGTCGAGCGGGTGCGACCCTCCGCCGTCGCGATGGTCGGCATCACCGCGTACCGCGCGGCGTTCGGTCGGCGCTCGGCGAAGCAGGGGCGTCAGGAGGAGGGGATCGCGGGTGTCCCGCTGTGGGTCCTGCCGAACCCCAGCGGTCTGAACGCGCACGACACCACGGAGTCCCTCGGCCGCGCCTACCGCGAGCCCGCCGTCGCGGCCGGGATCGTCCCGGATCCGCCGCAGGAATAGCCCACGACCTCGGGAGGTTGCAGAAGTCCATGAGTATGCATGAAGTGAAGTTCGGCGTCGACACGTTCGGCGACGTCACCCGCGGCGCCGACGGCGCCCTGCTCCCGCACGGCCAGGTCCTGCGCGACGTCGTCGAGGAGGGCGTGCTCGCCGACGCCGTCGGCATCGACTTCTTCGGGGTGGGCGAGCACCACCGCGCCGACTTCGCGGTGAGCGCCCCCGACGTGGTCCTGGCCGCGATCGCGGGCCGCACCGAGCGCATCCACCTCGGATCCGCCGTCACCGTCCTCTCCTCCGACGACCCCGTCCGCGTCTTCCAGCGCTTCGCGACCCTCGACGGAGTCTCGAACGGGCGCGCGGAGGTCATCCTCGGCCGCGGCTCCTTCACCGAGTCCTTCCCCCTCTTCGGCCTCGACCTCTCGCAGTACGAGCTCCTGTTCGAGGAGAAGCTGGAGCTCTTCCACGCCCTCCTCGAGGGCGGGCCGGTGACCTGGGAGGGCCGCACCCGCGCCGCGCTCACCGAGCAGAGCGTGTTCCCCTCCGTCGAGAACGGGCGCCTGCGCACCTGGATCGGCGTCGGCGGCAGCCCGGAGTCGGTCGTCCGAGCCGCCCGGTTCGGCTTCCCGCTGGTGCTGGCGATCATCGGCGGCTCGCCGGCACGCTTCCGCCCGTACGTCGATCTCTTCGGCCGCGCCCTCGACCAGCTCGAGCAGCCGCGCCTCCCGGTCGCCGTGCACTCGCCCGGCTTCGTCGCCGACACCGACGAGGAGGCGCGCGAGCTGTACTTCCCGCACTACAAAGGGATGGCCGACGCCATCGGCCGCGAGCGCGGCTGGTCTCCGCTCACTCCCGAGCGCTTCGCGGAGGAGGCCGGCCCCGACGGCGCGCTGCACGTCGGCTCGCCCGAGACCGTGGCCCGCAAGATCGCGAACACGGTGGGCGCCCTGGGCATCGACCGCTTCGACCTGAAGTACAGCGCCGGCACCCTGCCGCACGCGGCGATCATGCACAACCTCGAGCTGTACGGCACCCGCGTCATCCCGCTGGTGCGCGAGATGCTCGCCGAGGGCTGAGCCGTCCGGGAGCGCCCACCCGGGTGCTCCCGACCCCGGCGGCTTCCGAGCGCACGCCCTGCGCGCTCCCATCGGCCGCTCGGCCGCCGCCGATATGCTCGAGGGCTCGCACCGCTCCTCGACCCCTCCGGAAGACCATGCCCGACAGCCACGCCGCCCGCACGCCCTACGAGGTCCTCGGCGTCCCCGCCACCGCGTCCGACGACGAGCTGCGGAAGGCCTACCGGCGGCTGCTCCGCGAGACGCACCCCGACACCGGAGGCGACGCCGCCTCGTTCCACGCGGTCCAGCTCGCCTGGGAGCGGATCGGCAGCGCCTCGGCCCGCACCGATTACGACCGCGGTGCTCCGGCCCCGGGCGCGCAGTCCCCGCAGTCGCCCTACACCGGGTCGCCCCGGCCGCAGACCGCCTCGGCCGTCCGCGCCCGCTCCTACGGCCACCCGGGCGGAGCCGCCCGCGAGTACTACCTGCGCCTCGTGCGGGAGTGGCTCGGCCGCGGCGTCGACATCGACGACCCGTTCGATCCGGCGATCGTCCGCTCCGCGCCTCGCGAGGTGCGGCGCTGGCTCGCGAAGGCGCAGGCCGAGGAGGCCACCGCCTCCCTCGTCGCCTCGCTGGGCATCGCCTACACGATCTGGAACGACGTGGCCGTCGGCGACGGCGGGCTCAAGATCGACCACGTCGTCCTCGGCCCGTCCGGGCTGCTCGCCCTGACCTCGGCCGACTGGGGCGACTCGGTGCGCCTGCGCAAGGGCGAGGTCGAGGGCGCCGGAGTCGCCGACGACGAGAAGCCCATCGCGTCGCTCTCGAAGGCGGCGAGGCGTCTGGGCCGCGAGCTCGGCGTGCGCTTCTCGGCGAGCGTCGTCGTCGTGCCCGACGACGGCCTCGAGCAGCCCTACGAGCAGGTCGAGCGCGGCCGGCACCAGGGCGCCGTGCTGATCCGGCGCTCGCTCCTCCCGCAGCTGCTGCGCTCGGGCACCGACGACCGCCTCGGCGGCTATGGAGAGTCCTTCGAGGTCCGCACGCGCGTGCAGAGCCGCGTCCGCTTCGTCTGAGCGCTCCCGCTAGCCCCCGCCGGTCGCCCGTGCAAGGGGTTAGCAGCCGCCCCGACCGCCGCGCACCATGGGACCGTGCCCCCGGGCACGCGACGCCGAGCGAACGAGGAGCGACCATGGTGCGATTCGGATACACCCTGATGACCGAGCAGAGCGGACCCAAGCAGCTGGTCGGCTACGCCGTCGACGCCGAGAGGCACGGCTTCGAGTTCGCCGTCTCGAGCGACCACTACTCGCCCTGGCTGACCGAGCAGGGGCACGCCTCCTACGCCTGGACCCTCCTGGGCGCGGTCGCGCAGGCGACGTCCACGATCGATCTCACCACCTACGTCACGGCCCCGACGATCCGGTACCACCCGGCCGTCGTCGCCCAGAAGGCCGCCACTCTCGCCCTCCTCTCGGACGACCGCTTCACGCTCGGTCTGGGGTCGGGCGAGAACCTCAACGAGCACGTCGTCGGCGAGGGCTGGCCGGCCGTCTCGGTCCGTCAGGACATGCTCGAGGAGGCGGTGCACATCATCCGCGCGCTGCACACCGGCGAGCTGGTGACGTGGGAGGGCGAGTACTTCCGCGTCGACTCCGCGCGCATCTGGGACCTGCCGGAGAAGCCCGTCGAGATCGGCCTGGCCGTCTCGGGCGAGAAGTCGATCGAGCGCTTCGCGCCGCTCGGCGACCACCTGATCACCACCGAGCCCGACGCCGAGCTGATCTCGCAGTGGACGGCCGTCCGCGGAGCCGATGCCGCTCCGTCGCGCACGATCGGGCAGATCCCGATCTGCTGGGCTCCGGACAAGGAGCAGGGTATCGCCCTCGCGCACGAGCAGTTCCGCTGGTTCGCCGGCGGCTGGGCCGTGAACGCCGACCTGCCCACCCCGGCCGGCTTCTCCGGAGCGTCGAAGTTCGTGCGCCCCGAGGACGTCGCGGAGCAGATCGCCTGCGGACCCGACCTCGACGAGCTCGCCGAGAGCTTCGTGCCCTACATCGAGGCCGGATTCACGGACATCGCGCTGGTCCAGGTCGGCGACGAGCTGCAGCAGCGCTTCCTCGACGAGGCGGCCGACGGCCTCCTCGAGCGCCTGCGCGCCCTCGCGCCGTGAGCGATCCCGTGACGCTCAGAAGCCGCGCAGCCGCTCGATCTCGCGGCGGTCGCGCTTGGTCGGCCGTCCGGCACCCCGGTCGCGCTCGATGATCGCGGGTGCCGATTCGCGCGGCGGGGGCGGCGGAGTGAGATCCTCCGCGCACTCCGCGGCGATCGGCGCGCCGACCCGCTTCACGATCAGCCCGCGCACGATCAGGCGCCGGTCGAATCCGGCGATGCGCGCGCGGACCTCGTCGCCGACCTTGACGGTCTGCGCCGCCTTCGCCCGCTCGCCGTTGACGCGGATGTGGCCCGCGCGGGCCGCCGAGGTCGCGGCCGACCGCGTCTTGTACACGCGGACCGCCCACAGCCAGGCGTCCACGCGCACGGCGCCGGTGACCGGGATCTGCATCCGTCCAGTCTACGAACCCGGGAGCCGGGTGGTCCCTCCGGGCCGCTCGGCGGACCCGCACACCCCGCGGTCCCCAGGACCGCCCGACAAGGAGGTCTCCTCATGAGCACCGACCACGGCAACACCGGCTCGAACCCCAACGGCAGCACTTACACCGGTCAGGAGGACGCTCCCGTGGCCGAGGCGACCGCCACGAGCACGGCCGCCGGCACCCCGGGCGACGTCGGCATGAGCACGACGAGCGCGCGCTCCTCCGAGGGCGGCGCCGGCGTCCCGACCCGCGGCGCGCCCCCGCACAGCGGACTGCCGTCCGAGCTGCGCGACACCGCCTTCGAGCACGCGGGCGCCGAGTACGCGCTCGTCCCGTCCGGCCACGAGGAGTGGCAGGTCCGCCACCCCGACGGCCGCGCCGTCGGGAAGCTCGCCGTGATCTCGCACGCGGGCGAGGAGGCGGAGGCCGTCTTCGTCTCGAGCCGCCTCGGCTCCGAGGACGCCGTCGCCGAGGGCACCGACTGGCGCGGACTGGTGTCGGCCGTCATCAACGACGAGGCCGCCGACCAGCGCGAGGGCGTCGACGTCGACCCCGCCGCCGTCCGCGTGCGGGGCGGGCTGATCAGCCGCGAGGCGACCGACGTGACCGACCTCTCCTAGGACGAGGCGCTTCCGGGCGCCGCGTCAGCGTGCGAGCAGCGCCGCGTTGATCCGGGCCGAGAGCTCGGCGTCGACGCGGCGCTCGCTCCCGTCGACGGCGCGGATCGGAGCGGCGTTCCGCGCGCTCGAGACCAGCCAGGCGGCGTCCGCGGCGTCCAGGTCCTCGCGGCGCAGGGCCCGGTAGGCGGTCTGCAGACCGAGTCCGCCCGCCAACGCGAACAGGTCGGCCTGCGTCGTCCCGGGCAGCAGGCCCAGGCTCGGCGGCGGAGTGAGCAGCGCGCCGCCCGTGAGCAGCACGAGGTTCGAGGTCGGCCCCTCCAGCAGGAGCCCGTCGCTCGAGACGAAGAGCGCGTCGTCCGCCCCGCGCCGCACCGCCTCGCGCGACGCCGCGCGGTTGACCGCGTACGAGAGCGTCTTCGCCCCCGCGAGCAGCCAGGGCGAGGTCTCCCGCACGTCCGAGCGCAGCCCCCGGTCCAGCAGCACGATCCGCACTCCGTCCCGCCGCGCGGGGCCGAAGTCCGGACTCGTCTGGACGAACACCACGCCCGTCGGCCGTCCGTCGCCCTCGAGCCCGCGCGTCAGGATCGTCTTCACCATCGCCTCCGGCACCCGCGGATGCGAGGCGACCGCCGTGTCGATCGCGTGTCGCCATGCGGCGCCGTCGGGCTCCGGCAGCTCCAGCATCCGGGCCGAGGCCGCGAAGCGGTCGAGGTGGGCGTCGAGCGCCTGCAGCCGCCCGTCGACGAGGTTGATCGTCTCGAAGACGCCGTCGCCCCGGGTGAAGCCGAGATCGGTGACGTCGATCCCGCCGACGCCCGTCGGATCGACGACCGCCGCCGCGGCGAGGCCGTGGCCCGGTGACGCCTCGGAGGGGCGGTCGAGCAGGACGAGGGTGTCAGCGGGCATGGGCGGTGCGGTCCTTCCGGAGGGAGCGGCGAGCGGAGGAGCGGAGCAGCGCGATCGTCAGCAGCGCGCCCAGGAGCGAGCCGAGTCCGTTCGAGACGAGGTCGCGGACGTCCGAGACGCGCGACGGCAGCCAGAGCAGCTGGATCGTCTCGACGAGCACCGAGACGCCGAGCCCGATCAGGGCGGCGAGCAGACGGCGGCGCGGAGGCAGCTGCGCGGCCAGCAGCGCCCCGAGCGGCACGAGCATGAGCACGTTCGCGGTGAACTCGGCGACGTCGTAGTCGAACCACGAGGTCAGCGGAGTCGAGCCGAGGAAGGCGATGATCGAGCGGACGAGCGTCGACGGCTCCCCGGCCGGGTACGGCGCAGGGGTCAGCGTGATCAGCGCGATGACCGCGAGCCAGAGCACCGTCGCGAGACGGAGGACTCCTGAGCGGCGCATCGTCCGATTCTGCCAGCCACGGGGAGTCGCACCGTCCGGTCGTCCCGGCGCGGTGTGTCAGGCTGGAGGGCATGACGGGCAGCGACAGCGGCGGCGACGCCGCGCTTCCGCGCCACCCCTTCGACGCGTCGCTCGGCGACGGCTGGGTCGAGGTCGGGGACGGGCGCCGGTTCTGGGGCCGTTTCGGCGCGGCCGGTCTGCTCCTGCGCGATCCCGACGGCCGGGTGCTGCTGCAGCACCGCGTCGCCTGGAGCCACTTCGGCGGCACCTGGGGGCTTCCCGGGGGAGCCCGCCACCCCGAGGAGTCGGCCTTCGAGGCCGCCCTGCGCGAGTCGGGGGAGGAGGCGGGCGTCCCGCCCGAGCTCGTCGTTCCCGATGCCGCGAGCATCGTCACCATCGGCCCCTGGAGCTACACCACCGTCCTCGCGCACGCGCTCGAGCACTTCGAGCCCCGCATCGCCGACGCCGAGAGCACCGAGCTGCGGTGGGTCGCCCCCGACGACGTCGAGGCGCTGCCGCTGCATCCCGGCTTCGGCGCCTCCTGGAGCGGGCTGCGCGAGCTCGACGCGGCGATCCCCGTGCTGGTCGTCGACGCCGCGAACGTCGTCGGGTCCCGGCCCGACGGCTGGTGGCGCGACCGCGCGGGAGCCGCCGAGCGACTCCTCGACGGCCTGGCCGCTCTGGCGGTCGCGGGTCTGCCCGGAGAAGTGCTCGGAGTCGCCGCCGACCGCGTCTGGCCGCGGATCGCCGTGGTCCTCGAGGGCGCGGCCCGTGACGCCGACACCACGGCGGCCCTCGCCGCAGCCTCGGCGCGGCGCCTCCGCATCGAGTCCGCGGACGGCTCGGGCGACGACGCGATCGTCGCCCTGGTGCGCGCTCTCGAGGACCCCGCCGCAGTGGCCACCGCCGACCGCGAGCTGATCGCCCGCGTGAGCGCCCTCGGAGCCGCCGCCCTCGGCCCCCGCACCCTGCTCGACCTCCTCGCACTCCGCGACCCGCGCGGGGAATAGCCGGGCGGCCGCCCGGGTTGGAGTCGGCATGGCTACGACCACGATGACCCTCGACTCCCACGACCAGACCGTCTCCGACGGCATCGTCCTCATCGACTTCTGGGCGGCCTGGTGCGGCCCGTGCCGCCAGTTCGCCCCGGTCTTCGAGGCGTCGAGCGACAAGAACGCCGACATCACCTTCGCGAAGGTCGACACGGAGGACCAGCAGCAGCTCGCCGCGAGCTACGGCATCTCCTCCATCCCGACCCTCGTCGTCTACCGCGACGGCATCCCGCTGATGGCTCAGCCCGGCGCGCTGCCCGCCCCCGCCCTCGACAACCTCATCGAGCAGGTGCGCGGTCTCGACATGGTCGAGGTCCGCCGCCAGTACGACGAGGCGAAGGCCGCTCAGGAGGCGGCCGGGACCGAGAAGTTCGCCGACGGCGCCCAGGTCTGACGCTCGCACTACAGAACCCCCGCCGACCACGTGGTCGCGGGGGTTCCGTCGTTCCGGGGCGCGCCCGGATCAGCCCGTGTTCTGCAGGCCGGCGGCGACTCCGTTGACCGCGAGCAGCAGCAGGCGCTGGTTCTGCTCCGTCCCCGAGCCGCCCGGATCCGTGCGCAGCGCGCGGAGCGCCCGCAGCTGCAGCAGCGAGAGCGCGTTGACGTAGGGAGTGCGCAGCCGCACCGCCCGGCCGAGCACGCGGTGTCCGGTGAGCAGGCTCTCCTCGCCCGTGATCGAGAGCACCCAGCGCCGGGTCGCCTCCATCTCGTCGAGGACGAGGGCCGCCAGGTCGTCGCGCGAGTCGAGCGCCAGGTAGCGGCGCGCGATGCCCTCGTCGGTCTTCGCCAGCGACATCTCGACGTTGTCGATCATCGTCGTGAACAGCGGCCACGAGGCGTACGCCGAGCGGAGCAGCTCGAGGTCCCCCACGGCCTCCAGTGCGCTGCCGAGTCCGAACCAGCCGGTCAGGTTGACGCGCGCCTGCGTCCAGGCGAACACCCACGGGATCGCCCGCAGGTCCTCGAGCGACTCGACCGAGAGGCCGCGGCGCGCGGGACGCGAGCCGAGCGCGAGCAGGCCCACCTCCTCCTGCGGGGTGACCCGGGCGAACCAGGGCGCGAAGCCGTCGGCCTTCACCAGCTCGAAGAAGCGCTTGCGCGACTCGCGGTCCATCGTCTCGGCGACCTCGCGGAAGCGGTCGGCCGCCGCGGCGTTGCGCTCGCCCACCGAGGGGGAGGAGGCGAGGAGGGTCGCGCCGGCGACCTGCTCGATGTGCCGGGTCGCGATGTCCGGGTTGCCGTAGCGCGCGAAGATGACCTCGCCCTGCTCGGTCAGTTTGAAGCGGCCGTCGACCGATCCCGGCGGCTGCGCGAGCACCGCGCGGTTGGCGGGTCCGCCGCCGCGCCCCAGCGCGCCTCCGCGGCCGTGGAACAGCGTGAGGACGATGCCCTCGTCGGCCGCCCACTTCGCGATGCGCGCCTGGGCGTCGTAGAGCGCCAGCGTCGCCGAGACGGGCCCGACGTCCTTCGACGAGTCGGAGTAGCCCAGCATCACCTCGAGGCGGTTCCCGGTCTCGTCGAGCCGCTTGCGCACCTGGGGCAGCCGGATCATGTCGGCGAGAATGTCGGTCGACGCGTCGAGGTCGGCGAAGGTCTCGAAGAGCGGGATCGCGTCGATGACCGGAGGGTGCCCCTCCGTCGCCGCGTCCGCGAGCTCGAACACGGTCCGCAGATCGTCCGAGGACTGGGTGAACGAGACGATGTAGCGGCGCGCGGCGGCGACGCCGAAGCGCTCCTGCACGGTCGCGATCGCGCGGAACACCGAGAGCACCTCCTCGCTGCGCTCGTCGAGTGCACCGCCGGCCCGGATCGCCGCGATCGTCTCGCGGTGCACCTTCGAGTGCTGGCGCACCTCGATCTCGGCCAGGTGGAAGCCGAAGGTCTCGACCTGCCAGATCATGTTCTGCAGGTCGCCGTAGGCCGAGCGGGCGTCGCCGGCGGCGAGGAGCGACTCCTGCAGCGTCCGCAGGTCGCCCATCAGCTCGGCGGCGGAGGAGTACGCGAGCGCGGAGCCGTTGCGCGTCGCCGCCAGTCGCTCGGCCGCGAACAGCAGCACGCGTCGGTGCGTCTCGTTGGGGGAGCGGTCGGCGATGTCCTCGGCGAGCTCCGGCGCGCGGGCCGTGCACGCGTCCCAGAGCGCCAGCACCTCGTCCGACGGCGGAGTGGTCGACGCGTCGAGCGTCAGGGCGCGGCCCACGCGGCGCGCGACCCGCTCGAGCCCCATCAGCACGTGCTCGGACGCGATGCCGACGGCCTCGAGGGTCGTCTCGGCGGTGACGAACGGGTTGCCGTCGCGGTCGCCGCCGATCCAGGTGCCCAGCCGCACGAAGGCGGGGGCGATCGGCGCGCGGGTGCCCGACGCCTCGCCCTGGAGAGCGTCGTCGAGACGGCGGTACACGCGGGGGAGGACCGAGAACAGCGACTCGTCGAAGACGCTCATCGCGGTGCGCACCTCGTCCAGCGGCGACGGCTTCGACTCGCGCAGCGGCGCGGTGCGCCAGAGCGTGTCGACGTCGGCGAGCAGGCGTCGGCGGTTCTCGAGCAGGACCACGCCGCCCGTGCGCGGGTCGTCGCGCTGCTCGAGCAGCGCGCTGATGCGCCGGATGGTCGAGGCGACGGCCCGGCGGCGGGCCTCGGTGGGGTGCGCGGTGAGCACGGGGCGGAACTCGAGGCGCGAGAGGCGCTCGAACGCCTCCTCCTCTCCGAGCTCGGCGGTGAGCGTCGCGACCGACGCGGTGATCGAGTCCTCGGGCGACTGCGCGCCGGCATCGGCCTCGCGCCGGCGCAGCACGCGCACGCGGTGGAACTCCTCCGCCACGTTGACCAGGTGGAAGTAGCAGGTGAAGGCGCGCGCCACCTCCTCGGCGCGCTCGGCCGAGAGCGACGCGACGAACTCCTCCGCATCGGCGAGGTCCTCGGGTCGTCCGCCGTCGTACGCGCTGATCGTCAGCGCGCGCAGGCGCTCGACGTCGGTGTAGAGCGTCGGGTCCCCGGATTCGCGGAGGACCTGTCCGAGGAGCTCGCCCAGGAGGTGGACGTCCGCACGGATGCGGTCGTCCAGGGGCGGCGCGACGGTGCCGTCGGCGGAGGTGGGGGCGGGTGCTGCGGTCGCGGCTGGCGCGTCGGAGATCGGAGGCACCTGACAGACATTAGCGGCGCCTCGTATCCGGGAGATGACGCCCGGGTCTCGTTTCGCAATGGAATGATCGGAGGTGTGACCGTGACACCCGCACCCTCCGCTCCCGCCGTCCAGACAGAGCAGGCCGCTCCTCACGTCGTCGTGCTCTTCGGGGCGGTCGGCGATCTCGCGCGGCGCAAGCTCATCCCCGGCATGGCGCATCTGGCGCTGTCCTCGCTCGCGCCCGACGTGCGCATCGTCGGGACCTCGCTCGAGGAGCACGACGACGAGTCGTTCCGCGCCTTCGCGAAGCTCGCGTACGACGAGTTCGGCAGCCGCTCGCTCACCCGCGCGCAGTGGGACGAGTTCGCGTCGAAGCTCTGCTACGTGCCGCAGTCGGCGGGCCCCGCCGCCCTGGCCGAGGCCGTGAAGTCCGCCGAGAAGGAGCTGGGCCCGGACGTCAGCCGCCTCCACTACCTCAGCGTGCCGCCCAGGGCCGCGCTGTCGGTCGTGCGGATGCTCGCCGAGGCGGGCCTCGTCGAGCGCTCCCGCATCATCATGGAGAAGCCCTTCGGCGTCGATCTCGAGAGCGCCGTGGTCCTCAACGCCGAGCTGCACGAGACGTTCGACGAGGAGCAGATCTTCCGGATCGACCACTTCCTCGGCAAGGAGCCGGCGCAGAACATCCTCGCCTTCCGCTTCGCCAACGGCCTCTTCGAGCCGATCTGGAACCGCAACTTCATCGACCACGTCCAGATCGACATCCCCGAGAAGCTGACGCTCGACCGTCGCGCCGAGTTCTACGAGTCCACCGGCGCCTACAAGGACATGGTGGTCACGCACCTGTTCCAGGTCCTCGCCTTCATGGCGATGGAGCCGCCGACCGCGCTCGAGCCGCAGGCGATCAGCGAGGAGAAGAACAAGGTCTTCCGCTCGATGCGGCCGCTGAACCCCGAGAACGTGGTGCGCGGCCAGTACATCGGCTACCGCGAGGAGCCCGGCGTCGCCCCCGACTCCGAGACCGACACCTTCGTCGCGCTGAAGTGCGAGATCGACAACTGGCGCTGGGCGGGCGTGCCGTTCTACCTCCGCACGGGCAAGCGCATGGCGGAGGGGCAGCGCATCATCTCGATCGCCTTCCGCGAGCCCCCGAAGAGCATGTTCCCGCAGGGCTCCGGAGTCGGCGCCCACGGCCCCGACCACCTCACCTTCGATCTCGCCGACGCCTCCAAGGTCTCGCTGTCCTTCTACGGCAAGCGGCCAGGGCCGGGCATGCGCCTGGACAAGCTCAGCATGCAGTTCGCGCTGCAGGAGACCGATCGCGCCGGCGACGCCCTCGAGGCGTACGAGCGGCTGATCCTCGACGCGATGCGCGGCGACCACACGCTCTTCACCACCGCCGAGGGCATCGAGCGCCTCTGGGAGGTCTCGGCGCCGCTGCTGCAGGATCCGCCGCCCGTGCGCCTCTACGCCCCCGGCTCCTGGGGCCCGAACGCGATCCACCAGCTGATCGCGCCGCACGCCTGGCGTCTGCCGTTCGAGCGGGTCTGGCGCGACAAGCGCTGACCCGGCGCGCGGGGCCCGCCCGTAGGCTGAGCGCATGGCGCGCGCGGGGGAGGACCGGATCTGGACGGTCCCGAACGTCCTGAGCATGGTGCGCCTGGCGCTCGTCCCCGTGTTCCTCGTCCTCGTGATCGAGGGGGAGGACGCTCTGGCGCTGCTCACCCTGGTGGTGTCCAGCCTCACCGACTACCTCGACGGCTGGATCGCGCGCCGCTTCGACCAGATGACGCGTCTCGGGCGCATCCTCGATCCGGCCGCCGACCGGCTCTACATCTTCGCCACGGTGCTCGGCCTCGCGTTCCGCGAACTCGTGCCGTGGTGGCTGGTCGCCGTGCTGGTCGCGCGGGATCTGATGCTCGTCGTCCTCGCCGTGATCCTCGCGAACACCGGCTACGGGCCGCTCCCGGTGCACCATCTCGGCAAGTTCGCGACGTTCTGCCTCTTCTACGCCCTGCCGCTGATCATGCTCGGACAGGCCTTCCCCGATCTCGCGTCGGCCTCGCTGCCCATCGCCTGGGCTTTCGCGCTCTGGGGCGCCTTCCTCTACTGGTGGGCCGGGATCGTCTACGCGGTGCAGACGGCCGGTCTCGTCCGGGGTGTCCGCTCGCAGAAGTCCGGGTCCGGCGGGCCCCCGGATTCCGATACGCTGAACGGATAGGAGGTACGTCTTGGCCGAGCCCGTGCGTGGAGCATCATCCACCGAACCGCTGAAGTCCGAGCCCGTCGAGCCCTCGACGGACACGACGCTCACGTTCACCGACGACATCGGTGCGCAGCTCGCTGCGCTCGACAACCGCGCCTCCCGCGACGAGGCCGAGGCGGTCGGCGCGCTGCCGTCCGGATCCGCCCTGCTAGTCGTGCGCCGCGGGCCGAACACCGGAGCGCGCTTCCTCCTCGACACCGACTCGACGACGGTCGGCCGGCACCCCGACGCCGGCATCTTCCTCGACGACGTCACCGTCTCGCGCCGCCACGCGGAGTTCGTCCGCCGCGGCACGGGTTTCGAGGTCCGCGACCTCGGCTCCCTCAACGGCACCTACTTCGACGGCGTGCGCATCGAGTCCGCACTCCTGACCGACGGCTCCGAGGTGCAGGTCGGCAAGTTCCGGCTCACCTTCTACGCGTCCCGCGCCGACCTCGTCGCCGCACCGGACGCGTAGACCGTGGGGCGCTCCACCGCCCGGGCCCTCCCGTCCGGTCCGGCCGCTCTGCTGAGCATCGGACAGGTCCTGTCCCGTCTCACGACCGAGTTCCCCGACGTCACCCCGTCCAAGCTCCGCTTCCTCGAGGAGCAGGGTCTCGTCTCACCCGCTCGCACCGACTCCGGGTACCGCAAGTTCTCCGGAGCGGACGTCGAGCGGCTCCGCATGATCCTCGGGCTGCAGCGCGATCACTACCTGCCGTTGAAGGTCATCCGCGGCTACCTCGACGACGTCGACGCCGGCCGCGAGCCGGTGCTCCCGAGCGGTGTGGGCGGGGCGCCCGCCTCCCTGCTCGCCCCGGCGTCCCGGCTCACCCGCGAGCAGCTCGCGCAGGAGTCCGGAGCGAGCGGCGCGCTCCTCCAGGAGGCGATCGGCGCGGGACTCGTCCGCGGTGGCGAGTTCTACGGCGAGGAGGCCGTGACGACCCTCAAGGCGCTCGTCGAGCTCTCGCGGTCGGGCATCGAGCCGCGCCACCTCCGCCCGCTGCGGGTCGCGGTGGAGCGCGAGATGTCGCTCATCGAGAGCGTCGTCGCATCGAGCGCCCGCCGGGGCGACGTGTCCGGCTCCGCGAGCGCGACCGAGAACGCCATCGGACTGGCCGCGCAGCTCGGAACGATCCGCAGCGCCATGGTCCGCAGCGCCCTCACGCGGATCGCCCGTTCGTGATCCCGCGGCCGCGACGACACGCCGCGGCCGTCGAGCCGATGTCGTTTACTCGGCACCCCCGGGTGAGTACCGTAGGGAGCGCGTTCGGACGATCCGGCGTTCGGATCCGGAAGGCCACGGGATGAGAGAAGTCCGCCGCGACGTCAGCGGCCAGCGCGACCTCGTCCTGTTCACCGACGGACTCCCCGATCTCGACGCCAGCGCGGGCTACCGCGGTGCCGTCGCCGCCCGCGCGGCAGGGATCACCTACCGCCAGCTCGACTACTGGGCCCGCACCGAGCTCGTCGAGCCGACGGTGCGCGGCGCCTCGGGCTCCGGCACGCAACGCCTGTACGGCTTCCGCGACATCCTCGTGCTCAAGCTCGTCAAGCGACTGCTCGACACCGGCATCTCCCTTCAGCAGATCCGCACCGCGGTCACGCAGCTGCGCGAGTCCGGAGTGGACGACCTCGCCCAGACGACGCTGATGAGCGACGGAGCGAGCGTCTACCTCTGCACCTCCAACGACGAGGTCATCGACCTCCTCAGCCGCGGTCAGGGCGTCTTCGGCATCGCCGTCGGCAAGGTCCTCCGCGAGGTCGAGTCCAGCCTCGTCGACCTCGGCAGCCAGTCCGTCGACCCGATGGACGAGCTCGCCCAGCGCCGCGCCTCCCGCAAGGTCGGCTGACCGCCGCTCCGGTCACCTGCAGGCTCCCGCCTGCCCCTGCTGATCCGTGGTTCCGCGGCCTCTGCTGATCGAGTAGCCCGCGCAGCGGGCGTCTCGAGATCCACCAGCGCCAGGAACCGCTGTCGCCGCGCCGACCACCCCGCCCGACGACGACGGCGCCGCAGCCGGAGCTGCGACGCCGTCGTCGAGAAGAGGTCGCCCCTACTTCCCCGCCGGCACCTGCTCGCCGATGCGGCCGGTGCGGATGACCCGGTCGAGCAGCAGGTCGAAGTTGTGCGCCATCTCCTGCGCGCTCTCACCCGGCCAGACGTGCACGGGCTTCGCCGCGCCCTGCGCCTGCTGCAGCGAGGTGCGCTCCGGAAGCTGCGGGCTGAGCACCAGCGGGCCGAACATGTCGCGCAGCTCCTTGATCCGGAACTGGTGCTCGAGCGACTGCACTCGCGCGCGGTTCACGATGATGCCGAGGGGCTGCAGGCGCGGGCTGAGACCGCGGCGGATCTCCTCGATGGCGCGCAGGGCGCGGTCGGCGGCCGCGACCGAGAAGAGCCCGGGCTCGGTGACGACGGCGACGCGGTCGCTCGCCGCCCACGCGGTGCGGGTCAGCGCGTTCAGCGACGGGGCGCAGTCGATCAGCACGAGGTCGTAGTCGGCCTCGACGCTCGCGAGCGCCTCCTCGAGTTTCCAGATGTCGCGGATGCTGGGGTGCGGTCCGTCGAAGTTGATCGCGGACGGGCTGCCGATGAGCACGTCGATGGTGCCGTGGTGCTCCTTCGTCCAGCCGGAGGGGGCGATCGCCGAGCGGACGATCTTCTCCTTCGGCGACGTCAGCACGTCGGCGATGTTGAGGTGGCCGGCGACGTTGATGTCCATGCCGGTGGAGACGTCGGACTGGGGGTCGAGGTCGACGACGAGCGTTCGCAGACCCTTCGAGAACGCTGCGGACGCGAGGCCGAGGGTCACCGTGGTCTTGCCGACGCCGCCCTTGAGGGAGCTCACGCTGAGTACATGCATGGCTGGTTACTTTACTTTCACTAGGGTGGGAGAACCTAACCGTTCCCTGCGCGCCACCCGGCCCGGGATGCGGATACGGGGGCGCGACGTCGCACTCCCGGCTCCCCGTCGCCCGCGGAGGACCGACCCGAAGGACTGCCGTGTTCTCGAAGATCCTTGTGGCCAATCGCGGAGAGATCGCGATCCGGGCGTTCCGCGCCGCGTACGAGCTCGGGGCGCGCACCGTCGCCGTGTTCCCGTACGAGGACCGGAACTCGATGCACCGGTTGAAGGCCGACGAGGCCTACCAGATCGGCGAGAAGGGGCATCCGGTCCGGGCCTACCTCGATGTGGCCGAGATCATCCGGGTCGCCCTCGAGTGCGGTGCCGACGCGATCTACCCCGGCTACGGGTTCCTCTCCGAGAACCCCGAGCTCGCCCGAGCGGCGGCCGACGCCGGCATCGCGTTCATCGGTCCTCCGGCCCGGGTCCTCGAGATGGCGGGCAACAAGGTCACCGCGAAGGAGCACGCGCGGGCGGCCGGCGTCCCGGTGCTCCGGTCCACGCCGGCGTCACGGGATCTCGACGAGCTGCTCGCGGGCGCCGAGGAGATCGGCTTCCCGATCTTCGCCAAGGCGGTCGCCGGAGGAGGCGGTCGCGGCATGCGGCGCGTCGACGCTCCGGAGGACCTCCGCGCGGCCCTCGAGGCCGCCATGCGCGAGGCCGACAGCGCGTTCGGCGATCCGACGATGTTCCTGGAGCAGGCGGTCGTCCGGCCCCGGCACATCGAGGTGCAGATCCTCGCCGACGCCGACGGCGAGACGGTCCACCTGTTCGAGCGCGACTGCTCGGTGCAGCGCCGCCACCAGAAGGTGGTCGAGATCGCGCCCGCGCCGAACCTCGACGAGACGACCCGGCAGGCCATGCACCGCGACGCCATCGCCTTCGCCCGCTCGATCGGGTACGTCAACGCGGGCACGGTGGAGTTCCACCTGGACACGGCGGGGGAGCGGGCGGGCGAGCACGTGTTCATCGAGATGAACCCGCGCATCCAGGTCGAGCACACGGTGACGGAGGAGGTCACCGACGTCGATCTGGTCGCCTCGCAGATGCGGATCGCCGCGGGGGCGACCCTCGCTGAGCTGGGTCTGACCCAGGGCGAGCTGCGACTGCACGGGGCGGCGCTGCAGTGCCGCATCACCACCGAGGACCCGGCGGCCGGCTTCCGTCCGGACACCGGCAAGATCACGACGTACCGCTCGCCGGGCGGCGGCGGGATCCGCCTCGACGGCGGTACGATCAACCCGGGTGCTCAGATCAGCCCGCACTTCGACTCGATGCTCGCGAAGCTCACCTGCCGCGGTCGCGACTTCCCGGCGGCGGTGGCCCGTGCCAAGCGCGCTCTCGCCGAGTTCCGGATCCGCGGCGTCTCGACGAACATCCCGTTCCTGCAGGCCGTGCTGGACGACGCGTCCTTCGCCGCGGGAGACCTCAGCACCTCCTTCATCGACGAGAGGCCGGGGCTGCTCGCCGGACGCGAATCGCGCGACCGCGGCACGAAGCTCCTGACCTGGCTCGCCGAGGTCACGGTGAATCAGCCGCACGGCGCCCGCCCGCCGGGCCTGCCGCCCGTCGACAAGCTGCCGGCCGTCGACCTCGCGGCTCCCGCCCCCGCCGGCTCGCGTCAGCGCCTCCTGGAGCTCGGTCCGAAGGGGTTCGCCGACGCCCTGCGTGCGCAGACCGCCCTCGCGGTCACGGACACGACCTTCCGCGACGCGCACCAGTCGCTCCTCGCGACGCGGGTCCGCTCCCGCGACCTCGTGGCCGTCGCCCCGTCCGTCGCCCGGCTCACTCCGCAGCTGCTGTCGGTCGAGGCCTGGGGAGGCGCGACCTACGACGTCGCGCTCCGCTTCCTCGGCGAGGACCCGTGGGAGCGGCTCGCGGCGCTTCGAGCGGCGCTGCCGAACGTCGCGATCCAGATGCTGCTCCGGGGCCGCAACACCGTCGGCTACACGCCCTACCCGACGGAGGTGACCGACGCGTTCGTCCGCGAGGCCGCCGCCACCGGCGTCGACGTCTTCCGCATCTTCGACGCGCTCAACGACGTGTCGCAGATGCGGCCCGCCATCGACGCCGTGCTCGCGACGGGCACCACCGTCGCCGAGGTGGCGGTCTGCTACACCGGCGATCTGCTCGATCCGGCCGAGGATCTCTACACCCTCGACTACTACCTCCGACTCGCCGAGCAGATCGTCGAGGCGGGAGCGCACGTGCTCGCGATCAAGGACATGGCGGGGCTGCTCCGTCCGTACGCCGCCGCTCGCCTCGTCGAAGCGCTGCGCGGGAGGTTCGACCTGCCGGTGCACGTGCACACCCACGACACTCCCGGCGGTCAGCTCGCCACCCTGCTCGCCGCGGCGGAGGCGGGTGCCGACGCCGTCGACGCCGCGTCCGCGCCGATGGCGGGCACCACGAGCCAGCCCTCGCTCTCGGCCCTGGTCGCCGCGCTCGCGCACACGCCCCGCGACACCGGGCTCGACCTCGACGCGGTCTCGGATCTCGAGCCCTACTGGGAGGCGGTCCGCCGCCTCTACCGCCCGTTCGAGTCCGGGCTGCCCGGACCGACCGGGCGGGTGTACCGCCATGAGATCCCCGGCGGCCAGCTCTCGAACCTGCGCCAGCAGGCGATCGCGCTCGGCCTCGCCGACCGCTTCGAGGTCGTCGAGGACCTCTACGCCGCCGCGAACGGGATCCTCGGACGGGTTCCGAAGGTCACGCCCTCCTCCAAGGTCGTCGGCGACCTCGCACTCCACCTCGCCGCGGTCGACGCCGACCCCGCCGACTTCGCCGAGAACCCGCAGGCGTACGACATCCCCGACTCCGTCGTCGGCTTCATGGCGGGCGAGCTCGGCGAGCTGCCCGGCGGCTGGCCCGAGCCGTTCCGCACCCGGGTGCTCGAGGGCCGCGACGTGCGCATCGGAGTGGCCGACCTCTCGCCCGAGGACCGCGCGGTGCTGCTCGGCGAGGACGCGGGCGCCCGGCGCGCGACCCTGAACCGGCTGCTCTTCCCAGGCCCCGCCCAGCAGTTCCTCGACGTGCGGGAGTCGTACGGCGACGTCTCGGCCCTCGACACGGCCGACTACCTCTACGGACTGCGGCAGGGCGAGGAGCACGTGGTCGAGATAGCCCGCGGTGTCCGCCTCTATGTGGGGCTCGAGGCGATCGGCGACGTCGACGACAAGGGCATGCGGACGGTGATGACCACTCTCAACGGGCAGCTGCGGCCGGTGTTCGTCCGCGACACGACCGTCGCGGTCGACGCGACGAGCGCCGAGAAGGCGGACCGGACCGTGCCCGGCCAGGTCGCCGCTCCGTTCGCGGGGGTCGTGACGCTCAAGGTCGCCGTGGGCGACGTCGTGGCGGCGGGAGCGGCGATCGCGACGATCGAGGCGATGAAGATGGAGGCGGCCATCACGACCCCGGTCGCGGGCACCGTCCGTCGGCTCGCCGTCCCCGTCACGCAGCAGGTCGACGCGGGCGATCTGCTGGTCGTCGTCGAGGCGTCCTAGGACTCGTGTTCACCAGGCCCTAGCAGTCGGAGCCCGGGGGCTCCAAGGCCCGGCGCCCCCGAACGGGCCGCCGGTACACTGACGGCAAGCGGAAGGAGGCTCGTTCGCATGGATGAGCGCAACGACGAACAGCCCGACACCGGCCCCGTGCCCCGCACCGCGCTCGACGCGGTGAGGGACTCGACGCAGTACGTGCCCCGCGAGAGCGACACCGCTCCGACCCGGATCCCCGAGGGCGTGCGGGTCGACCCGCCGCTGCGGCGGCGGTCCACCGCGCCGGCGCCCGTCGAGGACGACTCCGTCGACGTCGGCACGCTCGGCATCCCCTCGGCCCGTCCGTCCCGCTCCTCGCACGTCGCGCCTCCGGAGCCGGACCCCGCCTCGGGCGCCGGACCCGTGTCCGCCGGGTCCGCCTCGCGCGACGAGGTCTCCGTGCTGCCCGAGGAGCCGGGCGAGCGTCCGCGCGGCCGGGGAGAGACTCCCGCCGCGGAGTCCGCCGAGGCCGCCGCGGCCGAGCAGACCCGCAGCGCCACGCGGCGCGACCGTCTGCGGGCCGAGTCCGAGGCGTCGTCCGGTCCGGGATTCTCCTCCGGTTCCGCCTCCGGCCCCGAATCGTCGTCGATGCTGACGGCCGATCGCCTCCTCGAGGTGAACCGCCGCACGCGCCCCGCGCCGACCTCCGGCTGGAACCGCTTCGTCTACACCGTGACGTTCCACACCGTGAACCTCGGCGACTCCGCGAAGGAGCAGGCCTGGAAGGCGATGGGGGAGCGGATCAGCCGTCAGTTCGAGGGCGGCACCCGCTTCGTGCCGGTGATGACCCGCAAGGGCGGCGTCGGCAAGACGACCGTCACGACCCTGCTCGGCATGGCGCTGGCCGACGCCCGCGAGGACCGCATCATCGCGGTCGACGCCAATCCCGACCGGGGCACTCTCGCCGAGCGGGTGCCGAAGCAGACCCGCGCCACCGTCCGCGACGTCGTCAACCGGGCGTCCGGGGTCACCGGCTTCACCGACTTCTCGACGATGGTGTCGCGCGACGAGACCCGACTGGACGTCCTCGCCTCCGACACCGACCCGATGCTGTCCGAGGCGTTCGACGAGGACGACTACAACGTGGTCGCGGACCTCGTGGAGCGGTTCTACTCGATCATGCTCACCGACTGCGGCACCGGCATCGTGCACTCCGTGATGCGTCCGACGCTGCAGCGCGCCGACACGGTCGTCATCGTGTCGGGCGGGAGCATCGACGAGGCGCGCCTCGCCTCCGAGACCCTCACCTGGCTCGATGCGAACGGGCACGGCGCTCTCGTGAAGAACGCCGTCGTCGCGCTGAACACCGCCACGCAGGGGACGAGCCTCGTGAAGCTCGAGGAGATCGAGTCGCACTTCCGCTCGCGGGTGCGCGACATCGTCCGCATCCCGTACGACCCGGTGCTGGCCGCCGGCTCGGTCGTGAAGTGGGAGCACCTGCGTCCGGCCACGAAGGACGCGGCGCGGCTGCTGGCCGCGCTCGTCGTCGAGGGCATGCCGGTCCGGCGTGCCTGAGGCGGCGGTCGACGCCGCCGAGCAGTTCGATCTGATCGTCATCGGGGCCGGCTCCGGCAACTCGATCGTCGGTCCCGAGTACGACGACTCCCGCGTGGCGCTCCTCGACGACGGGGAGTGGTTCGGCGGCACCTGCCTCAACGCGGGCTGCATCCCGACCAAGATGTTCGTGCACGTGGCCGACGTCGTCACCGACGTCGACCAGGGAGCGCCGATCGGTGTGCGAGGAGCCGTCGCGCGGCCCGAGTGGGCGGCCGTCCGCGATCGCGTCTTCGGCCGGACCGACACGATCAGCCGGGCTGGACTCGAGTACCGGGACGAGCGATCCCCGAACGTCACCGTGCTGCGCGAGAGCTTCGGCTTCGAGTCGCTCGGCGACGGTTCCCGTCCGCACGTGCTGGTGAGCGCGAGCGGCACCCGGATCAGCGCGCCCCGCGTCGTCATCGCCGCCGGCTCCCGGCCCCGCCCTCTGCTGGCGGCGTACGCGCCCGATGCGCGCATCCACGACTCGTCCTCGATCATGCGCCTCGACGAGCTCCCCGAGCGGATGGTGATCCTGGGAGGCGGAGCCGTCGCCGTCGAGTTCGCCCACGTCTTCTCCGCCTTCGGCACCGCGGTCACCGTCGCCGTCCGGAGCGACCTCCTCCTCCGCTCGCTCGACGAGGACATCGCGCGGCGGTTCACCACGATCGCCCGCGAGCGCTGGGACGTCCGCACCGGCGTCACCGCCGAGCAGGTCGATGCGGGCGACGGCGGGCTCGTCGTCACGTTCAGCGACGGGTCGAGCGTCGAGACGGACGTCCTGCTCGTCGCCCTCGGACGCGACCCCAACAGCGACACCCTCGCCGCCGCCTCCGTAGGGATCGATCTGCATCCGGACGGACGGGTCGCGGTCGACCTCGAGCAGCGGGTCCTCTCGGGCGGTGCGCCCGTCCCCGGTCTCTACGCGCTCGGAGACGTCTCGTCGGAGTGGCAGCTCAAGCACGTCGCGAACCACGAGGCGCGGATCGTCGCCCACAACCTCCTGCACCCGGACGACCCTCAGCGGAACACGCTCTCGCCCGTGCCCGGAGCGATCTTCGCCCACCCCCAGATCGCCCACTTCGGCATGACGCTGGCCGACGCGGAGGACGCCGGCGTCGCCGCGATCTCGGTCAGTCAGGAGTACGGCTCCACCGCCTTCGGCTGGGCACTCGAGGACGACTCCAGCGTCTGCATCCTGGTCGTCGGGCTCGATGGAGCCCTGCTCGGCGCGCACCTGATGGGCCCGCAGGCGAGTATCCTCATTCAGCCGCTCGTCCAAGCCGCCAGCGTCGGACGCGGCATCCACGGACTCGCCCGCAGCCAGTACTGGCCGCACCCGGCGGCGAGCGAAGTCGTCGAGAACGCCCTCCTGAAAGCGGAGGAGGCCCTGAGGGAGCGCACCACATGACCGAACGCCAGATCCGGATCTTCGGCGATCCCGTCCTGAAGACCCCGTCGGCACCGATCGAGGCGATCGACGACGGGATCCGCGGACTGGTCGAGGACCTCGTCGACAGCGTCCGTCCTCCGGGACGCGCGGGCGTCGCCGCGCCGCAGATCGGCGTGAACCTCCGCGCCTTCAGCTACAACGTGGACGGCGTCATCGGGTACATCCTGAACCCCGAGATCGTCGAGCTGACCGGCGAGCCCCAGCCGGTCGACGAGGGCTGCCTCTCGGTGCCCAACCTCTGGTACCCGGCGATCCGCTACCCGCACGCCAAGGTCCGCGGAACCGACCTCGACGGCAACGAGGTCGTCCTCGAGGGCGACGGCCTGATGGCACAGGCCCTGCAGCACGAGTGCGACCACCTCGACGGCCGCCTCTACCTCGACCGCCTCTCCAAGGAGCACCGCCGCGCCGCCATGAAGGACGTCCGGGAATCCCCCTGGTTCTGAGTCGATTCGGACGCCCGTCCTTGCCGGGCGTCCCGCGGTCGGCTCGCGCGGAGGGGCGCGTTCCGCAGAGCGTCCTGCGTTCGCCGACGGGAAAGCGCTGACACGCGCTTTCCCGGATACGGCTCGACCTTCTGAGGAGCCGGTCCCTGCCCGGCTCCTCGCGGTCGGCTGGTGCAGAGGGCCGCGTTCTGCAGACCGTCCAGCGTTCGCCGTTGGGAAAGCGCTGGGACGCGCATTCCCGGATACGGCTCGACCTTCGGCGGAGCCCGCGGTGGCCGGTCGGATCGAGCTTCTGCTGCTGATCGAGTAGCCCGCGGAGCGGGCGTATCGAGATCCACGTCACTGTGGTCGGTCTCTGACGAGCACAACCTCGGCCAGAAGTGCAGCTCAGCCGCCATCGTCGCTGACCGCCATTCACACCTGCGGCTCTGCATCCGACCGCTCGTCAGACGCAGAACCGCCGCCGCCCGAGCACCGGGCGGCACCGCCGCTCAGCGGAGGCTGATGCCCTCCGTGGCCGGGGCGGCGGAGTACAGCGCGGAGATCGTGTCGGCGTAGTCCGAGAGGATCACGGCGCGCTTGATGCTCATCTTGGGCGTCAGGTGTCCGCTCGCCTCCGTGAACTCCGTCGGCAGGATCACGAACTTGCGGATCGACTCCGCGCGCGAGACGGACCCGTTGGCATGGTCGACGGCTCGCTGGATCTCGGCGAGGACCGCCGGATTGACCGCCGCGTCGTCGAGGGAGAGCGTCGGATCCTGTCCGTTGTTGCCGAGCCACGTCGGCAGCATCTCGCTGTCGAGCGTGACCAGCGCGGCGATGAACGGCCGCTGGTCCCCGACCACCACGACCTGGCCGACCAGCGGATTCGCGCGGATCGGGTCCTCGAGCGCCGCCGGCGCGACGTTCTTGCCGCCGGCCGTGACGATGATCTCCTTCTTGCGGCCGGTGACGCGCAGGTACCCGTCCTCGTCGAGCGAGCCGAGGTCGCCCGTGCGGAACCACTCGCCGTCGAACGACTCCGCCGTCGCCTGCTCGTTGTTCCAGTACCCGCCGAAGACGCAGATGCCCCGCACCTGGATCTCGCCGTCCGCCGCGATCCGGATGGACGCCCCCGGCATCGCCGGTCCGACGGTGCCGATCTTGAACAGCTCGGTCCGGTTCACGCTCGCGGGGGCGGTCGTCTCGGTCAGGCCGTAGCCCTCGAGGATCTTGATCCCGAGGCTGTGGAAGAAGTGCCCGAGCCGGTCGCCGAGCGGCGCCGAGCCCGACACGGCGTACTTCACGTTGCCGCCCATCGCCGCCCGCAGCTTCGAGTAGACCAGGCGGTCGAACAGCAGGTACTGCAGCTTGAGCGCCAGGGGCACCGACCCGGCCTCGACGGCGATCGAGTACGCGACGGCGACGTCCGCGGCGCGGCGGAAGATCGTGCCCTTCCCTCCGGCCTCGGCCTTCTGCTCCGCCGAGTTGTAGACCTTCTCGAACACGCGGGGCACCGCGAGCAGGAAGGTCGGCTTGAACGAGGCGAGCGAGGGGAGGAGCTGCTTGGTATCGGCCTGGTGGCCGACCTTCACTCCGCCGTGCACGCAGAGCACCGAGATGAAGCGGGCGAACACGTGCGCGGTGGTGATGAAGAGGAGCGTCGAGGCGCCCGGCTGATGGATCAGCTCCGTGAGCGCGACGGCCGAGTTGCGGCTGAGCTCGACGAAGTTCGAGTGCCGGATGATGCAGCCCTTGGGCCGGCCGGTCGATCCCGAGGTGTAGATGATCGTGGCGATGTCGGAGCCGGTGGCGAGCGAGCGGCGGCGCTCGATCTCGGCGTCCGGCACGTCGACTCCGCGTGCCGCGAGCTTGTCGAGGTCGCCGAGCCCGATCTGCCAGGCGACGCGGACGTCCGGGACGTCGGCGCGGATCTCGTCGAGCCGCGCGAAGTGGTCCGCCGTCTCGACGATCACGGCGTGGGCACCGGAGTCGATCAGGTTCCACTGCACCTGGGCGGGCGACGAGGTCTCGTAGACCGGGACGAGGATCGCGCCGGCGAACCAGACGGCGAAGTCGATCAGCGTCCACTCGTAGCGCGTCTTGCAGATCAGTCCGATCTTCTCGCCGGGCTCGATGCCGGCGGCGACGAGGCCCTTCGCGAGAGCCGTCACCTGGTCGAGGAACTCCTGCGCGGTGACGTCGCGCCAGCCTCCGCCCTCGGGCAGGGCGAACAGCACGCGGTCGGGGGTCTCGCGGACCCGGTCGAGCAGCAGATCGGCGGCGTTCGCCTGGGGATCTGCGGCCACCACGGCGGGTGAATCGAACTGTTCCACGGCAACTCCTTCGGCACCTGAACGAACGTCGAGCCCACTCTATCGGCGGGATCGAAACTGTGGATCCGTTCAGGGTAACGATCCGGCCGATGGTCGCGATGCCGTCTCCTCCGGCGCCCGGCCCGCCTGAGCCTGCGCGCTGTCCGCGGTCACTACACTCGATCCAGTCGCCGGAGAAGGCGGCTCCACCGGCGCGGATGCGCCGACGGCGGAGGGAAGGCGGTTCGCGTGCACGCGATCGGGATCGACATCGGCGGCACGAAGATCGCAGGGGCGCTGGTCGACGAGTTCGGCGCGATCCTCCGCGAGGACCGCCAGCCGACTCCCGCCGGGCACCCCGAGTTGATCGTCGATGTCGTCGTCGAGATGGTCCAGCGTCTGCGCGAGGGCCTCGAGCCCGGCGACGTCGCCGCGGTCGGAGTGGCCGCCGCCGGGTTCATCGACGCCTCGCAGTCGATCGTCTACTACGCCCCCAACATCAACTGGCGCAACGAGCCCTTCCGCGAGAAGCTCTCGGCGCGGATCGACCTGCCGATCATCATCGAGAACGACGCGAACGCCGCCGGCTGGGCCGAGTTCCGCTACGGCTCCGGCCGCCTGGTCAGCGACATGGTCATGCTCACCATCGGCACGGGCGTCGGCGGTGCGATCGTCATCAACGACCGCCTGCTGCGCGGCGGCTTCGGCGCGGCCGCGGAGGTCGGGCACATGCGCGTCGTCCCCGGCGGGCTGCCGTGCGGCTGCGGCGCCCGCGGCTGCATCGAGCAGTACGGCTCCGGTCGCGCCCTGCAGCGCTTCGCGGGCGAGCTGGCCGACGCCGGCGGCATCGGCCAGGGCATCGCCGACGCCCGCAGCCGGAACGGCGGCGAGCTCAACGGCCACATCATCTCCGACCTCATCGTCGCGGGGGATCTCGGCGCCCTCGCAGCGCTGCGCCAGCTCGGCCACTGGCTGGGCGAGGCCGCGGCCAGCCTGAGCGCGGTCCTCGACCCTCAGCTCTTCGTGATCGGCGGGGGAGTGGCGCAGGCCGGCGACCTGCTGCTGGACCCGATCCGTCAGGCCTACCTCGACAACCTGCCGGCGCGCGGATACCACCCGGAGCCGGAGTTCCGCATCGCGGAGCTCGTCAACGACGCCGGAGTCGTCGGCGCGGCGGATCTCGCCCGCCTCCACGCGAACTCGCTCTGACCCCGCTCCGCCCGCCCCACCCCCGACCCTGCACTCGCTGAGGAGCCGCACGATGTTCTACTGGTTCATGAAGCACATCGTGGCGGGACCGCTCCTGAAGACGATCTTCCGCCCGTGGGTCGTGAACGCCGACCGGGTGCCGCAGACCGGCGGAGTGATCCTCGCGAGCAACCACCTGTCGTTCATCGACTCGGTGTTCCTGCCGCTCGTGATCGACCGCAACATGGTCTTCCTCGCCAAGAGCGACTACTTCACCGGCAAGGGCCTGAAGGGCTGGGCGACGCGCCTGTTCTTCACCGCCACGGGGATGCTGCCCATCGACCGCTCCGGCGGGAAGGCCTCCGAGGCGTCCCTCAACACCGGGCTCCGGGTCCTCGCGCGCGGGGAGGCGCTCGGCATCTATCCGGAGGGCACCCGCAGCCCCGACGGCCGGATGTACCGCGGACGCACCGGTGTCGCGCGGATGGTCCTCGAGGCGCGCGTGCCCGTCGTGCCCGTCGCGATGGTCGACACGGCGCGGATCATGCCGATCGGCAGCCGCCTGCCCAAGCTCGGCCGGATCGGCATCGTCTTCGGCGAGCCGCTCGACTTCAGCCGCTTCGAGGGCATGGAGGGCGACCGCTTCATCCTCCGCTCGATCACCGACGAGATCATGTACGAGCTCCTCGCCCTGAGCGGCCAGGAGTACCTCGACGTCTACGCGACGTCGGTCAAGGAGAAGCGCGCCGCGCTCGTCCGCTGACCGCCGGCTGTGCGCGGGTGCCTCCTCCTCGGAGGCGTCCCGCGAGGCGATAAGCTCGTCAACCGCTGCCGTCCGACCGGGCGGCACCCGCTCGCGCGCCTCCCGGCGCCCGTCAGAACCAGGAACCCCCGTGGTCATCGATCCGAACGAACCGTACGTCCTCGCCGCCCCCTCCGTGGTCGCCGGCCTGGACTATTGGCGCGAGCTCGAGATCAAGCAGCAGCCGCAGTGGCCGGACGCCGAGGCGGTCCGCGCCGCGTCCGCCGAGGTCGCCGCGCTGCCTCCGCTGGTCTTCGCGGGCGAGGTCGACCAGCTCCGCGAGCGCCTCGGTGCCGCGGCGCGAGGCGAGGCGTTCCTGCTCCAGGGCGGCGACTGCGCCGAGACCTTCGCCGGTGCCACGGCCGACCAGATCCGCAACCGCGTCAAGACGGTGCTGCAGATGGCGGTCGTGCTGACCTACGGCGCGAGCATGCCGGTGATCAAGATGGGCCGCATGGCCGGCCAGTTCGCCAAGCCCCGCTCGAGCGATCTCGAGACCCGCGGCGACGTCACGCTGCCCGCCTACCGCGGCGACATCGTGAACGGCTACGACTTCACTCCGGAGTCGCGCACAGCCGACCCGCGCAGGATCGTGCAGGGGTACCACACGGCCGCGTCGACCCTGAACCTCATCCGGGCCTTCACGCAGGGCGGCTTCGCCGATCTGCGGCTCGTGCACTACTGGAACAAGGGGTTCACCGAGAACCCGCAGAACCAGCGCTACGAGCAGCTCGCCCGCGAGATCGATCGCGCAGTGAAGTTCATGGTCGCGTGCGGAGCCGACTTCGAGGGGATGAAGCGCACCGAGTTCTACACGGGCCACGAGGGCCTGCTGATGGACTACGAGCGCCCGATGACCCGGATCGACTCGCGCACCGGCACCCCGTACAACACGTCCAGCCACTTCATCTGGATCGGCGAGCGCACCCGCGAGCTCGACGGCGCCCACGTCGACTTCCTGTCGCGCGTGCGCAACCCGATCGGCGTGAAGCTCGGCCCCTCGACGAGCCCCGAGACGATGCTCGAGCTGATCGACAAGCTCGACCCGGATCGCGAGCCCGGTCGCCTCACCTTCATCACGCGGATGGGAGCGGGCAAGATCCGCGACGCCCTGCCGCCGCTGCTGGAGGCCGTCAAGTCGAGCGACGCCCTGCCGCTCTGGGTCACCGACCCGATGCACGGCAATGGTCTGACGACGCCCACCGGCTACAAGACCCGTCGCTTCGACGACGTGGTCGACGAGGTCAAGGGCTTCTTCGAGGCGCACCGCGCCGCGGGCACCCACCCGGGCGGCATCCATGTGGAGCTCACCGGCGACGACGTCACCGAGTGCCTCGGCGGCTCGGAGCAGATCGACGAGGCCACCCTCGCGACCCGCTACGAGTCGGTCTGCGATCCCCGCCTCAACCACATGCAGTCCCTCGAGCTCGCCTTCCTCGTAGCGGAGGAGCTCCGCGGCTCCGCCGTCTGAGCCCCGTCTCGGCGAGGCGGTCCTCCGGCTGGAGGCCGTGGATCCCGATACGCCCGCTGCGCGCGCTACTCGATCACCAGAAGCCCGCTGGTCGAGTAGCCGCGCAGCGGCATATCGAAACCGGCCCTCCTGGAGTACGTGGATCTCGATCCGCCCTCTGCGAGGGCTACTCGATCAGCGAGGGATGCTGCTGGTCGAGCAACTGCGGAGCGGCCGTCTCGAGCGGTGAAGCCGCTTCGCGGCTCCATGGTTGAGGGAGAAGTCGGCTGCCGCCGACCACGTTGTCACGCAGGTGAGCTGACTTCTCCTCAGAGACCCGCCCCGACCTCAGAAGCAAGGCTCCACGACCCGATTCCGCCGTGTCCGCTCGAAGCTGCGCGCTCAGCCTTCGTTGTGCAGGCGGAGCTGTGCGCAACCGAGGTCAGGAGCCGCTCGGACGACTCGAAGGGACTCGGCAGGCCGCCCCTACCTCGGTTGCGGGCACGACGACGGCTCGGACCGCATAATCAGCCGCGGCGGCGGCCCGTTCCTGCCGGTCGAACAGCCCCGCAGGGGCGTATCGAGCGGCGAAGCCGCTTCGCGTCTCAGTGGTCGAGAGAGAAGTCGGTTGCCGCCGACGACGTCACCACATGAGTGGACTTCTCCTCGGAGACCCACCCTCATGAAAGTCGTGTATCTCGATGCGCCCTCTGCGAGGGCTACTCGATCACCAGGGGCTCGAGTTCGATCGACTCCCAGGCACCCGAATCGTCCCCCTCCTCGAGGCGAACGGGTGGATCGCGTGCGAGCGATCCGCACTAGCCGGTCGCGACCCGCTCTGCAAGACCCGGCCGTCCCGGGAAGCCGACCGCGGCGATCGGGGGAGGGGACCCCGATCGTGGACGGCTACGTCGTGATGGTGATCGACAGCTGGATTGAGGTGCCGCGCTGCACGGCCTCGCCGGCGGGGTCCGACTGCGCGGTGACCCTCGTGATCTCGTTCGGGGCGGCATCGATGAGCGCGCCGAGGGTCGAGAGTGAGTAGCTCCACTTCAGGTCGACGGCGTCGAGGGCCGCCTTGGCCTCGTCGCGGGTCAGACCGACGACGTTCGGCACGGCGACCGGCTCCGGACCCTTGGAGACGACGACCGAGATCGTGCCGCCGGTGGTGGCCGGTGCCTCCGGGTTCGCCTGGATGAGGACGACGCCGGCGGGCACGGTGTCGCTCCAGTCCTCGCCGTTGCGGTCGAGGGCGAGTCCGGCGTCCTTCGCCGCCGCGGTCGCCTCCTCGACGGTCATGCCGACGACGTTCGGGATCGACCCGAGGCTGACGGTCAGGGCGATCGTCGACTGCTCGGCGAGGACGGGCGGGAGCGGCGAGCCGTCGGGGAGGGCGGCCGAGATGACCCGGCCCTCGTCGACGTCCCCGTCGAACACGCGGGTCGTGTCGCCCAGGGCGAACGGGGCTGCGGTGATCGCCGCGGTCGCCTCCTCCTCCGTGAGACCGGTGAGAGCCGGGACCTCGAGCTGCCGGGGGCCGCTGGAGACCACGAGCGTCACGACCGAGTCCTTGTGGATGGCCTGGTCCGGCGCCGGGTTCGAGCTCATCACCGTGCCCGGAGGAACGGTCAGGTCGGGCGCCTGCTCCTGCTCGGCCCGCAGTCCGCTGGACTCGAGCAGCTCGACGGCGTCGTCCTGCGGGAGGCCGACGACGCTCGGAATCGTGCGCAGCGCGCCCGGGCCCTCGCCGAACCAGTAGGCGGTGCCGCCGCCGAGGAGGGCGAGGAGGATCACGGCGACGACCAGGAGCACGCCTCGTCGGCGGCGGACCTTCCGCTTCGCAGCCAGCCGCGCCACAGCGGTCTCGTCGTCGTCCTCGACGACCTCGGCCTCGCTCCCGGGTCCGTCGAGGACGGTCGTCTGGCCCGGAGTCGCCGCATCGAAGAGCGCGGTCGTCGCTGGCGGCGGGGCCGACTCGGGCAGGGGGGTGACGGCCTGGGTGTCGGCGACCCGACGGTCCGTCGGCGTGATGCCCATCAGCCGCTCGGCCTCGAGCAGCTGCGCGAGCATCACCCCGGCGTCGCGCGGACGCATGTCCGGATCGCGCTCCGTCGCCCAGAGCACGAGCTCGTCGAGCGACGTCGGGACGGAGGCGACCTTCGCACTCGGGTAGGGCACCGAGTCGTTGGCGTGCTGGTAGGCGATCTGCATCGGCTGCTCGCCCGTGAAGGGCTGCTCGCCGGTGAGCATCTCGTAGATCATGATGCCGATGGCGTAGATGTCGCTGCGGGTGTCGGCGGTGCCGCGGGTGACGAGCTCGGGGGAGAGGTAGGCGATCGTGCCGAGCAGCGCCTGCCCCGACGCGGTGTTCGCCGACGCGGCCCTGGCGAGTCCGAAGTCGCCGATCTTGATCCGGCCGTCGTCGGCCAGCAGCACGTTCTCGGGCTTGAGGTCGCGGTGCAGGATGCCCGCACGGTGCGCCGCGGCGAGACCCGACAGCACCGAGTGCATGATGTCGACGACCTGCTGGGCGGTCAGCCGTCCGCGCTCCTTGAGCAGATCCCGGAGGGTGATGCCCGGCAGGTACTCCATGACGAGGTACGCCATGTCCGAGTCCTGCCCCTGGTCGAAGACGCTCACGACGTTGGGGTGCGCCAGGCGGGCGGCGGAGCGGGCCTCCTGGACGAAGCGGTTCTTGAAGGTCGCGTCGTCGGAGAGGTGGCCGTGCATCACCTTGATGGCCACGCGCCGCTCGAGGCGCTGATCGGTCGCGAGGTAGACCGTGGCCATGCCTCCGCGGGCGATCCTCGAGCGCACCTCGTAGCGGCCGTCGACGAGACGGCCGAGGAGGGGGTCGAGCTGGCTGGTGGTCACGCGACGAGTCTAGGCAAGACCGTTCGGCGAACCCGTGTGCAACGCGGGAGCGGCGCCTCGCGCGACCCGGACGGGCGTGCTCGGAGGCGCGGGGCGTGGCACTCTTGAGGGGTGACCGACTCGTCCGCCCCCGCCCCGTCCTCGACCGCCTCCGAGATCGAGTGGCTGACCGTTCCCGACCTCGTCGAGCGCACCGGCCTCGGCGTCAGCCGCATCCGCCGGATGCTCGAGGAGCGCTACCTGCTCGCCACGCGCCGCGACGGCAAGCTCGTCGTGCCGTCCGTGTTCCTCCGCGACGGGGAGCCGATGTCCGAGATCCGCGGAACGGCGATCCTGCTGTCCGACTCCGGGTTCTCCGACGACGAGGCCGTCGAGTGGCTGCTCGCCGACGAGGAGAGCCTGGGCACGAGCCCGGTCCTCGCCCTGCAGGCCGGCCGCAAGGCCGAGGTGCGCCGCGTGGCTCAGGCTCTGGCCTGATCGGCTCGGCGGCGGTGTGAGCGCCTCCCGCCTCAGGCCGTCCGGACGCTGACCCGGGCCGCGAGGTCCCGCAGCTCGTCGAGTCCCTCTTCGCGCAGCGGCGATCCCGGTAGCACCGCCAGCGCCGCCTCCACGTCGCGGCCGATCCGCTCCTCGAGCCGGTCCAGGGCCCCGCTCTCGGCGACGATCGTCTGCGCGCGGGCGATGTCCTCGGCGCCGGCGTCGCTGCGACCCACGACGGCGTCGAGCGCGTCGCGCGCCGACGCGGAGGATCCCGCGCGGGCGAGGCCGAGGAGCACGGTGCGCTTCCCCTCGCGCAGGTCGTCGCCCGCGGGCTTGCCGGTGAGGGCCGGATCCCCGAAGACGCCGAGGACGTCGTCGCGCAGCTGGAACGCGATGCCCAGCGGGAGCCCGAACCGCCGGAGGGCGTCGATCTGGGCGTCGTCGCCTCCACCGAGGGAGCCGCCGATCGCGAGCGGCGCCTCGATGCTGTACTTCGCGCTCTTGTAGACGACGACGCGCTCGGCCCGGGCGAGGTGCTCCTGCTCGTCGTGCCCGGCCCAGGCGCTCTCCTCGAGGATGTCGAGGTACTGGCCCAGCGTGACCTCGGTGCGCATCAGGTTGAACTCGGTCCGCGCGCGGGAGGCGCTCGTCCGGTCCTCCAGGGCCCATTCCGCGTCGGCGAAGATCTCGTCCGACCACACCAGGAGCAGGTCCCCGAGCAGGATCGCGGAGGAGCGGCCGAACTCGTCGCCCGAGCCGGCCCAGCCGCCCGCCGAGTGCATCCCGGTGAAGCGGCGGTGCGCCGAGGGGGCGCCCCGGCGGGTGTCGGAGTTGTCGATCACGTCGTCGTGGACCAGGGCCGCGGCGTGGAACAGTTCGAGCCCGGCGCCGACGCTCGCGACGGGGTCGGAGCCGCTCGGATGGGCCTCGCTGGGGACCGCCGAGACGGCCGTCCAGCCGGCCTCGCAGAAGCGCGCGCGGAACCGCTTCCCGCCGCTGAGAAAGTCCCGCGAAAGGTCGCCGAGGGCGGAGACGTCCTCTCCGATGGAGCGCAGAATTGGCGTGCGCCCGGTGAGGAATTCATCGATTCGGAACTGGACGCGATCGACCAGACGAGTGCTGTTGTTCACCCGACCAGCCTATGCATCGACGCCGCCTAGCGCCTGTGCCGGGCTCGGTCTACACTGAAGCGCCACCCGCCCCGTCGACCACACCGTGTCGCCAACCTGGTGTCGTTCCCGAGAGGATCGGCGCCGCACCCTTGAAGGGGTCAAGATGCCGCTTTCCGAGCACGAGCAACGGCTCCTCGACGAGATGGAGCGCAACCTCTATCAGAACGACGCCGATTTCGTGGCGGCGGTCAGCAAGGGGCGCGGCGGCACCAACTACCGGGCCCTCGTGCTCGGCATCCTCCTCTCGCTCCTCGGTCTCGCGATCCTCGTGACCGGCGTCATCGTCCAGGTCCCGCTCGTCGGCGTCGGCGGCTTCGCCGTCATGCTCGCCGGAGTCGTGGTGGCCATGCGCCCGGCCGCCGGGGGAGTGGAGGAGCCCGGACTGCCCGGCGCGGCCCGTCCCGCGAAGCCCCGCTCCACGGGAGCGCGTCCGAACTCCACCTTCATGGATCGTCTGAACGATCGATGGGACAACCGGGGCGACGGTCGCGGCTGACACCCCACTCCGCACCACCCACAGGGTCGATCCTCACGGATCGGCCCTTTTTTCATGCCCGGATCCTCCCTCTGAGCGCTGAGTCCCTCCACTCCGCTCCACCTGTGATCCGCCGCGCGATCCCGCGGATGACCGGGCAGAAACCGAAGCGTCGCCGCGCGCCGCGGGGTTGTGGGTGGGGGGAAGTGGAGTACTGTGGAGGACACACCATCCGGGCCGGAAGAAGTGGGGGGACGTCCGTGTTCCTCGGCACCTATTCCCCCAAGCTCGACGAGAAGGGCCGCGTGATCCTCCCCGCCAAGTTCCGCGACGAGCTCTCCTCCGGAGTCGTCGTCACGCGCGGTCAGGAGCGGTGCCTCTACGTCTTCAGCCAGAGCGAGTTCGAGACGATGCACGAGAAGATCCGCCAGGCGCCGGTCACCAGCAAGCAGGCCCGCGACTTCCTCCGCGTGTTCCTCTCGGGCGCGAGCGCCGAGACGCCCGACAAGCAGAACCGGGTCACGCTGCCGGCTCCGCTGCGCGCCTATGCGGGTCTCGACCGCGACCTCACCGTCATCGGCGCGGGGAACCGGGCCGAGATCTGGGCGCAGGACGCCTGGGACGCGTACCTGACCGAGCAGGAGTCCGTCTTCTCCGACACCCAGGAGGAGGTGATCCCCGGACTGTTCTAGCTCCTGCCGCGCGACTCCCAGCCACTCGGCGCCCGGACGCACCTTCCCCGGTGTCCGGTCGTGAGATGGATGGGGATCGGGCAGCAGGAACAGGACGGCGGGACCGCCATGGCAGACGACACCGAGAAGAAGCAGGTGCGCCCGACCGAGGAGCGCCACCTCCCCGTGCTCCTCGAGCGCTGCGTCGAGCTCCTCGCTCCGGCGATCGAGCGCGACGGCGCGGTGCTGGTGGACGCGACCCTGGGCATGGGCGGGCACTCGCTCGCGATGCTCGAGCGCTTCCCCGGCCTGCACCTCGTCGGTCTCGACCGCGACCCCGAGGCGCTGGCGCTGGCGGGGGAGCGGCTCTCCGCGCACTCCTCGCGGATCGACCTCGTGCACGCCGTCTACGACGAGCTGCCCGACGTGCTCGACGAGCTGGGGATCGACGAGATCGACGGGGCGCTCTTCGACCTCGGCGTCTCCTCGCTGCAGCTCGACGAGACCGAGCGGGGCTTCTCCTACTCCAAGGACGCGCCGCTGGATATGCGGATGGACGCCACGGCGCCGCTCACGGCCGAGACGATCCTGGCCGAGTACGACGAGGGCGCGCTCCGCCGCATCTTCCACGAGTACGGCGAGGAGCGCCTCGCCCAGCGTTACGCCAAGCGCATCGTCGAGGCACGGCGGGAGGCGCCGATCGTGCGCTCCGGCCGACTGGTCGAGATCATCCAGGCCGCGACGCCGGTCGCGATCCAGCGCAACGGCCACCCCGCCAAGCGCGTGTTCCAGGCGCTGCGCATCGAGGTCAACCAGGAGCTGTCGGTCCTCGAGCGCGCGATCCCCGCCGCACTCGACCGCGTCGCCGTCGGCGGCCGGATCGTCGTCGAGGCCTACCAGTCGCTCGAGGACCGCATCGTCAAGCGCGCACTCCAGGCCGCATCGTCCTCGACGGCCCCCGCGGGGCTGCCGATGGAGCTGCCCGAGCACCGACCCGAGTTCCGACTCGTCCTCCGCGGCGCCGAACTGGCGTCCGACGAGGAGAAGGCCCGAAACCCCCGAGCAACACCCGTGCGTCTGCGCGCGGCCGAGAGGATCAGGAGGACCGCGTGAGCGCCACCGCCGTCATCGACCCCGCCGTCATCGAGCACACCCGCCCGGCCCGTCCGGGTGAGCCGTCCGAGAGGCCCCGCATCGAGGCGGTCCCGGCCGCAGCGAGCGCACCGCGCCCCAAGCTCGTCTACGGGATCGTCGCCGTGGCGGGCCTGTTCGCGATCATCGTGGTGCAGCTCCTCGTGAGCGTGGGACTGTCGCAGGGCGCGTACCAGATCGCGGCGCTGCAGACCGAGCAGAAGACGCTCACCCGCAGCAACGCCGAGAAGCAGGACGCGGTCGACACGCTGAGCTCGCCGCAGAACCTCGCCACCGCCGCGCAGGGTCTCGGCATGGTCGCGAACACCGCTCCCGTCTACCTCCGCCTGTCGGACGGCGCCGTGCTGGGAGACCCCGCCTCCGCCTCCGCCAGCGAGGTCGGCACCGCTGGCGCCGCCGCGCTCGTGCCGAACGCCCTGATCCTCCCGGCCGGCGCGGAGGCCGCTCCGGCCGCCGCGAGCGCGTCGTCCGCCGCCGGAGCGGCCTCGGCCGTACCGTTGCAGGGCGAGCTGCCCGCCCCGATCACGCACTGACCGGCCAGGCCTCCCGGCCGCTCCGACCAGCACACGACGAACGGCTCCACCCCGCCCGGACGCAGAAGGACACCGCCGCAGTGAGACAGAACCGCTCCAGCCGACGCCGCACCGCCGTCACGTTCCTCGTGATCGCCGCGGTCGTGGGCCTGTTCATCGGCAAGCTCGTCGACATCCAGATCGTCCGCGCGAACGAGCTGACCGACGCAGCCGCCGAGAGCCAGTCGAGCAGCAGCGTCACCTACGGCACCCGCGGCGCGATCGTCGATCGTGCGGGCGCGGTCCTCGCGGACACGACGACCCGCTACCGGCTGACCACGTCGCCGCGCAACGTCGCCGAGTTCCCCCGCGAGATGCCGGACGGTCGGGAGGTCGTGGTCAGCGTCGAGCAGGCCGCCGCCGAGATCGGCGCGATCACCGGCCAGAGCGTGGAGCAGGTGACGGGCCTCGTCGACGCCGAGCTGGCCGAGAACGCGAAGGCCAACTACCTCGTCCTCGCCGAGGGCCTGGATCTCGAGGCGTTCCAGAAGCTGGTCGCGCTCGACATCCCGTGGCTCTACTTCGAGACGCAGCAGGGGCGGACGTACCCCAACGGCGCGGTGGCCGGCAACCTGATCGGCTACGTCGGCGCCGACGGCGCGGCTCAGGAGGGCGTGGAGTACACCGAGAACTCCTGCCTCGCCGGCAGGAACGGCTCCGAGAGCTTCGAGCGCAGCGCCGACTACGTCCGGATCCCGGGCAGCACCGTCGCCGAGACGCCCGCCGTCGACGGCGGGCAGGTGCAGCTGACCATCGACTCCGATCTTCAGTACTACGCGCAGCAGGTGCTGTCGCAGCGGGTCGCCGAGGTCGGCGGCAGCTACGGCATCGTCGTCGTGCAGGAGGTCGAGACCGGCAAGCTGCTCACCGTCGCCGAGACGCCGACCGTCGACCCCAACGACGTCACGGCCAGCGCCGCGGCCGATCGCGGATCCCGCGCGTTCCAGAGCCCGTTCGAGCCCGGATCGACGTTCAAGCCCATGACGGCCGCGATGCTGATCGACCAGGGTCTCGCGACTCCGACGACCCACGTGGTGACGCCCGACACCTTCGAGAAGAACGGCGTCTCGTTCAGCGACGACTTCGCGCACACGCCGACGAACTACACGCTGACGGGGATCCTCAAGGACTCGTCGAACGTGGGCATCGCCACGATCGGCTCGAAGCTGTCGGCGCAGCAGCGCTACGACTACATGCTGAAGTTCGGGCTCGACGCTCCGACCGCGGTCGGGTTCCCCGCGGAGTCCGGCGGCCTGCTCAGCGACTACCAGGACTGGGACGGCCAGACCAACTACACGACCATGTTCGGCCAGGGCGTCTCCGCCACGGCGATCCAGGTCGCGGGCATCTACCAGACCCTCGGGAACGACGGAGTGCGCCTCCCGGCGCAGCTGGTGGCCGGCTGCACCACGGCCGACGGGACCGTCGTCGACGTCCCGGACGCGACGGGCACGCAGGTCGTCTCGGCCGGAGCCGCGCACGACGTCGTCGACATGCTGCAGACCCATTACACCGACGGCTGGCTCGCCGACTACATCCACGTCGACGGCTACAACATCGCGACGAAGACCGGAACCGCGCAGCAGCCGGACGGCGACGGCGGCTACTCCTCGAGCTACACGGTCTCCCTCGCGGGGCTCGCTCCCGCGGAGGACCCGAAGTACGTCGTGACGGTCACCATCGCCGATCCGGTTAAGATGAACACGTCCCAGGCGACCGCCCCGGTCTTCCAGCAGGTCATGACCCAGGTGCTGAAGACCAACCGGGTGGAGCCGTCGACGGTCCCCGCCGTGAGCTACCCCACGACGTGGTGATCGCACCACCACGAGAGAAAGAGCGGGCATTGCACGTCACTCGCCCGCAGTCCTCCCTCCGACCCGAGCATCCGGTCCCGAGGTCGCTCTCGCAGCTGGTGTCCGAGTTCTCGCTCCGCGCCGTTCCGGGGACGGAGGGCGTCGAGGTGAGCGGAGTGACGCTCGACTCGCGTCAGGTCGAGTCCGGCGACCTCTACGTCGGCGTCGCCGGCCGGAGCGCGCACGGCGCCGCGTTCGCCTCCGACGCCGCCGCCTCGGGCGCCGTGGCGGTGCTGACCGACCCGGAGGGCGCGGCCCTCGCCGCGGCGAGCGGCCTGCCCGTCCTCGTGACCCCCGATCCGCGCGCCGCCCTCGGGGACGTCGCCTCCTGGATCCACCGCACCCGCGAGGACGTGCCCACCCTGTTCGGCGTCACCGGCACGAACGGCAAGACGAGCGTCGTCTACCTGCTCGACGCGCTCCTGCGCCGTCTCGGAGTCGTCTCCGGTCTCAGCTCGACAGCCGAGCGCCGCATCGGCGACGTCGCCGTGCCGAGCTCCCTGACCACCCCCGAGGCGAGCGAGCTGCACGCGCTCCTGGCACGGATGCGCGAGTCCGCGGTTCGCGCCGTGTCGATCGAGGTGTCCGCCCAGGCGCTCACCCGGCACCGCATCGACGGTGTCGTCTTCGACGTCGTCGGCTTCACGAACCTGAGCCACGACCACCTCGACGACTACTCCGACATGGCCCACTACTTCGAGGCCAAGGCCGATCTGTTCCAGCCCGACCGAGCGCGCCGCGGCGTCGTGACGGTCGACAGCGACTGGGGCCGGGAGCTCGCCGAGCGTTCACGGATCCCCGTCGCCACCCTCGCGAGCTCCCCGACGGTCGGAGTGGCCCCCGGCGTCCCCGCGGACTGGACGATGACCGTCGTCGCGGGAACCACCGAGCAGACGACCTTCCGGCTCGACGGGCCCGAGCACCGCTCGGTCGAGGTGACCGTGCCGCTCATCGGCTGGTACATGGCCGCGAACGCCGCACTCGCGATCGTGATGCTGGTCGAGTCCGGCTTCGACCTCGGAGCCATCGCGCACGCCCTCGAGGAGGGCGTCCTCGACGTGTACATCCCGGGTCGCGCCGAGCGGGTCTCGGGCGAGCGCGGTCCGCGCGTCTACGTCGACTACGGCCATACTCCCGACGCGTTCCAGAACGCCCTCGAGGCGCTGCGGGCACTGACGCCCGGTCGCCTGATCATGGTGTTCGGAGCCGACGGCGACCGCGATCCGACCAAGCGCGCCGACATGGGCGCGATCGCCGCCAGGCTGTCGGACATCGTCGTCGTCACCGACTTCCACCCCCGCTGGGAGGACCCCGCCGCGATCCGCGACGTCCTCCTCCGCGCGGCGAGGGAGGCGTCACCCGACCGGGAGATCCACGAGATCCCCGACCCGCGCGCCGCCGTGCGCGTCGCCGTCGCGCTCGCGCGCGAGGGGGATTCGATCCTCTACGCCGGACCCGGCCACGAGGACTACCAGGAGGTTGCAGGAGTGCACATGCCGTATTCGGCCAGGGACGACGTCCGTCTGGCTCTGCGTGAGGCGGGCTGGCTCTAGATGATCGCCCTGACCCTCACCGAGGTCGCCGAGGCCGTCTCCGGACGCCTGCACCTCGCCGGCCCCTCCTCGACGGCGTCGACGCTCGTCGACGGCGCCACCGAGACCGACTCCCGCGAGATCCGCCCCGGCGGGATCTTCGTCGCCAAGCGCGGCGAGCACACCGACGGGCACCTCTTCGCGCCGGCCGCCGTGCAGAACGGCGCCGCCCTCCTGATCGTGGAGCGCCCGCTCGACCTCGACGTGCCGCAGGTGCTCGTCGACGACTCCGTGCAGGCGCTCGGCGCCCTCGCGACGGAGGTCGTCCGGCGCGTCCGTGCGCTCGGCGGGCTGACCGTCGTCGGCGTGACCGGGTCCAACGGCAAGACGACGACGAAGAACCTCCTCCGCACGATCCTCGAGCGCGTCGGCGAGACCGTCGCCCCGCGCGGCTCGTTCAACAACGAGGTCGGTGCGCCGATCACGATGCTGCAGGTGTCGGAGTCGACGCGGTTCCTGGTCGCCGAGATGGGCGCCAGCGCCGTCGGCGAGATCCGGCGCCTGGTGCGCATGGCGAAGCCGGACGTCGGGATCGTCCTCGCGGTGGGTCTCGCGCACGCCGGCGAGTTCGGCGGCATCGAGCGCACCCTCGAGGCGAAGACCGAGATGGTCGCCGACCTCACCGCCGACGACGTCGCGGTGCTCAACTCCGACGACGGCCGGGTGGCCACGATGGCCGGCCGCACCGCCGCGCGCGTGCTCTGGTTCGGCCGCGGCGAGCGGGCCGACGTCCGCGCCGTCGACGTCGAGCCCTCCGCGGAGGGCACCCGGTTCACGATCGTCGTGCGCGAGGGCGAGGGCCGCGAGGCCGGCCGCGCCGAGCTGCTGCTGCGCGTGCTGGGCGAGCACCACGTGATGAACGCCCTGGCCGCGACCGCCGCCGCCCTCACGGTCGGCGTCCCGCTGCGGGAGATCGTCGAGGCGCTCTCGACCGTCACGCTCGCCGAGCGCTGGCGGATGCAGGTGCTCGGCGGGTCCGACGTCGTGGTCGTCAACGACGCCTACAACGCGAGCCCCGACTCCACCGCGGCGGCGCTGCGGACCCTGGCGCAGATCGCGAAGCCCGGAGGCCGCACGGTCGCGGTCCTCGGCGAGATGAGCGAGCTGGGGGAGTGGGCGGATGAGGAGCACGACCGCATCGGTCTGCACGCCGTCCGCCTGAACCTCTCGCAGATCGTCGTCGTGGGCGCCGGAGCACGGCGCATCCACATCGCGGCCGAGCGCGAGGGGTCGTGGAGCGGCGAGTCCGTCTTCGTCGACACGGCCGACGACGCGTACGCGTACCTCGAGGACTACCTGCAGAGCGGCGACACCGTCCTGGTGAAGTCCTCGAACTCGGCCGGGCTGCGATTCCTCGGCGACCGACTGGGAGAGCGACACCGATGAGAGCACTCCTTCTGGCGGGCGCCTTCTCCGGCGCGTTCACCCTCCTCCTGACGCCCCTGTTCATCCGGCTCTTCCACCGGCTGCAGTGGGGCCAGTTCATCCGCGAGGACGGACCGAAGTCGCACCACGTCAAGCACGGCACCGCCACGATGGGCGGCATCGTCATCATCATCGCGACCGTGGCGGGGTACTTCCTCGGCATGCTGTTCGGGAACCGCGCGGTGGCGCCCTCGGCGCTGCTGGTGCTGTTCATGATGGTGGGCCTGGGCCTCGTCGGCTTCCTCGACGACTTCCTGAAGACCCGCAACCAGCGGAGCCTGGGGCTCGGCGGCTGGGCGAAGATCGCCGGCCAGGTGATCGTCGCCGCGGGCTTCGCGGTGATCGCGATCATGGTGCGCGACCAGAACGGGCTGACCCCCGCGTCGACGTCGATCTCGTTCATCCGGGACCTGCCGTTCGACTTCGCCTCGCTCGGCTGGATCGGCATCGGTCTGTTCGTGCTGTGGATCTGCATCATCGTCACGAGCACCTCGAACGGCGTGAACGTCGCCGACGGTCTCGACGGCCTCGCGACGGGGTCCTCGATCCTCGCCATCGGGTCCTACGTCATCATCGGCTTCTGGCAGTCCAACCAGTGGTGCTTCGACGCGCAGCTCAATCCCGAGGTCGCCGACAAGTGCTACACGGTGAGCGATCCGTTCGACCTCGCGATCATCGCGGCGGCCATCTCGGGGGCGCTCGTCGGGTTCCTCTGGTGGAACACCTCGCCGGCGCAGATCTTCATGGGCGACACGGGCTCGCTGGGCCTCGGCGGCGCCCTCGCCGCGCTGGCGATCCTGACCCGCACCGAGCTGCTCGTCATCCTCATCGGCGGCCTCTTCGTCATCGTCACCGGATCGGTGATCGTGCAGCGGATCTACTTCAAGCTGACCCGGGGCAAGCGCATCTTCCTGATGAGCCCGCTCCACCACCACTTCGAGCTCAAGGGGTGGGCCGAGATCACCGTCGTGGTCCGCTTCTGGATCATCGCCGGCATCCTCGTGGCCGCCGGTGTCGGGCTCTTCTACCTCGAATGGCTCTCCCTGGCATGACCGACTCCGCACGCGCCGACCGCCTCGACTCCCTCCGCAGCTGGCACTCCGACTGGCGCGGGCTCCGCGTCGCGGTCCTGGGGCTCGGAGTGACGGGCTTCTCCGTCGCCGACACCCTGACCGAGCTCGGGGCGGAGGTCCTGGTCCTCGCCGACCGTGCTGACGAGGAGCGCGAGCGCCTGCTCGAGGTGATCGGCGCCCGCCTCCACCGCGCCGAGACCCTCGACACCGTGCCCGACGAGCTCGTCGCGTTCGACCCGGAGCTCGTCATCGTCTCGCCCGGCTTCCGGCCGACGCATCCGATCCTCGAGTGGACCGCCTCGAGGGGCACCGCCCTGTGGGGGGACGTCGAGCTCGCCTGGCGCGTGCGCGACAAGGTCGTGCGCGCCGACGGCACCCCGGCCGACTGGGTGCTCGTCACCGGCACGAACGGCAAGACCACCACGGTCCAGCTGACCGCGACGATGCTCGTCGCCGGCGGGCTTCGAGCCGCGCCCTGCGGGAACATCGGCGTCCCGGTCCTCGACGCGGTGCGCGATCCGCAGGGCTTCGACGTGCTCGTCGTCGAGCTCTCGAGCTACCAGCTGCACTACCTCGGCGCGATCGAGCCGATCGCGTCCACCTGCCTCAACATCGCCGAGGACCACCTCGACTGGCACGGCTCGTTCGAGGCGTACCGCGACGCGAAGGCCAAGGTCTACACGAACACGCGGGTGGCCTGCGTGTACAACCGGGCCGATGCCGCCACGGAGCAGATGGTGCTCGACGCGGAGGTGATCGAGGGCGCTCGGGCCATCGGCTTCGGACTCGGCGTGCCCGGGCCGAGCGACTTCGGCATCGTCGACGGGATCCTCTGCGACCGCGCGTTCCTGGAGGACCGGCACAGCAGCGCGATCGAGATCGCGACGGTCGACGAACTGGCCGCCCGCCACCTGGCCGCCCCGCACATCGTGCAGAACGTCCTCGCCGCCGCCGCCCTGTCGCGGGCCTGCGGCATCGAGCCGGGCGCGATCCGCCGCGCCCTGGCGGTCTTCGAGCTCGACGCGCACCGCATCCAGGTCGTCGCCGAGCGCTCCGGAGTGACGTGGATCGACGACTCGAAGGCCACCAATCCGCACGCCGCCGACGCGTCGCTCCGCGCGTACCCGTCGGTCGTCTGGCTGGTCGGCGGCCTGCTCAAGGGCGTCGACGTCGACGCCCTCGTCGCCGCGCACGTCGGCCGCCTCCGGGGCGCCGTGGTGATCGGAGTCGACCGTGTCGCGGTCCTCGAGGCATTCCGGCGACACGCGCCCGAACTCCCCGTCACCGAGGTGGTCCCGGATGACACTGGGGCGGTGATGCAGACGGCCGTCGAGGCCGCCGCGGTGCTCGCCTTCGAGGGCGACGTCGTCCTGCTCGCACCCGCCGCAGCATCCATGGACCAGTTCCGCGACTACGCGGCGCGGGGCCGCTCGTTCGCCGCGGCCGTCGAGACGTATCTGGGAGGAGGGGCCGATGACCGCTCCGACGACGGGCCGCTCCCGCACTGAGACCGGCAGGGCTCCGCAGGGCGCGAAGTCCGAGAGCGGCCGGCCCGCGAAGGAGCGGGGCGGGGTGCGCACCGCGCGCGTCGTCCTCGCGAAGGTCTTCGCCTCCGAGTCGCCGAACTTCTACCTCCTGTTCGGCACCACGCTGTTCCTGGTGCTGTTCGGGCTGACCATGGTCCTCTCCTCCTCCTCGGTGACCTCCTTCCGGTCGAGCGCCGACTCGTTCGGAGGGTTCCTCCGCCAGGGTGTGTTCGCGCTGGCCGGGATCCCGCTGATGCTCCTCGTCTCGCGCGTCCCGCTCACCCTGCTCAAGCGGTCGACACCGTGGCTGCTCGGCGCCGGCTGCGTCCTGCAGCTGCTCGTCGTCGTCTCGCCGCTCGGAGTGGGAACGGGCGGCAACAAGAACTGGCTGAAGCTGGGCGCCTTCACGCTGCAGCCCTCCGAGATCCTCAAGCTCGGCCTCGCCCTCTGGCTCGGCCTGCTGCTCGCTCGGCGCTTCCGAGCGGTGACGGAGTGGAAGAGCGCGCTGGTCCCCGTCCTGCTCGTCGCCGGATCGGCGATCCTGCTGGTGCTCGCGGGAGGAGACCTCGGAACCGTCGTGATCATGGCGGGCATCGTGCTCGCGGCGCTGTTCTACGCCGGGATGCCGATGCGGGTGCTCACCCCGCTCGTGCTCATCGGCGCGGCCGGAGCCGTCCTCTTCGCGATCTCGACCGAGAACCGCCGCACCCGCATCTTCTCCTTCCTCGGCGACTGCTCGGGGCCCGGGCAGTACGAGACGTCCTGCTGGCAGCCCCTGCACGGCACCTGGGCGATGGCCTCCGGCGGCGTGTTCGGCGTCGGGCTGGGGAACTCGAAGGCGAAGTGGTCGTGGCTCCCGGCTGCCGACAACGACTACATCTTCGCGATCATCGGCGAGGAGCTCGGCCTGATCGGCGCGATCGTCGTGCTGGCGTTGTTCGTGGTGCTGTCCGTCGCCTTCTTCCGCATCATCCACGCCGCCACCGACCCCTTCGTGCGCGTCACCACGGCGGCCGTCATGGTCTGGCTGATCGGCCAGGCGTTCGTGAACATCGGAGTGGTGCTCGGGGTCCTCCCGGTCCTGGGCGTGCCCCTCCCGCTCATCTCCTCCGGAGGCACCGCCCTGCTCAGCTCGCTGCTCGCCATCGGGGTCGTGCTCTCGTTCTCCCGCAACCAGACGACCGGGCTGCCGCACCTCGGCGCGCCCCGCCGCTCCAGGAAGGCCGCTGCGAAGTGACCCGCTACCTGCTCGCCGGCGGCGGCACCGCCGGCCACGTGAATCCGCTGCTCGCGACCGCCGACGAGATCCGCGCGCGCGACGCGGATGCCGAGGTACTGGTGCTCGGCACCGCCGAGGGACTCGAGGCCCGTCTCGTCCCGCTCCGCGGCTACGAGCTGTCCGTGATCCCCCGGCTGCCGTTCCCGCGTCGGCCGGACGCCGCAGTGCTGCGCTTCCCCGGCGCGCTCACGTCCGCGATCGACGGCGTCGTGCGCACGATCCGCGACCGCCGGATCGACGTGGTGGTCGGCTACGGCGGCTACGCGGCGGCTCCCGCGTACCTCGCCGCCCGCCGCGCCCGCGTCCCTTACGTCGTGCACGAGGCGAACGCCCGCCCCGGTCTCGCGAATCGGCTCGGCGCCCGCGGCACCCGCTTCGTCGGTGTCGCGTTCGAGGGCACTCCGCTGCCGCACGCGACCGTCGTCGGCATGCCGCTGCGCCGCGAGATCGCGGACCTCGACCGCTCCGCTCGGCGCGACGAGGCGATCGCGGCGTTCGGGCTGGACGCCGCGCGCCCCACCCTGCTCGTGACCGGCGGCTCGCTCGGCGCCCGGCGGATCAACGCCACGGTGCACGCGTCCGCCGCGGTGATCCTCGCCACCGGCGTCCAGATCCTGCACATCACCGGCGACCGCGCCGAGATCTCCGACCCGGGTCTTGCCGGCTACCACCTCCTCCCGTACTGCGACCGGATGGACCTCGCCCTCTCGGCCGCCGACGTCGCCGTCTCGCGGGCCGGAGCCGCCACCGTCAGCGAGCTGAGCGCGCTCGGTCTGCCCGCGGTGTACGTCCCGTACCCCGTCGGCAACGGCGAGCAGCGCTTCAACGCCCGGGGCGTCGTCGAGGCCGGGGGAGCGCTCCTGGTCGAGGACGCCGCCTTCCTCCCCGGCTGGGTGCAGAGCGGGCTCGTCCCGTTGCTGCAGGACCCCGAACGGCTCGAGGCCATGGGCCGCCGTGCCGCCACGGTCGGCGTCCGCGACGGCTCCGAGCGGCTCGTCGACCTCGTCGACTCGGCCCTCGCGGCACGCCGATGACACCCCTCCGCGCGGCTCCCCGAACGCTTCCGCAGCACCGTCTACACTGATCCGGCGCCACGCCCCGGCCCCCTCGCCGCAGCGACTCCCGGCCGCCGAAGACCCGAAAGCGAGACCTCCGTGATCAAGCCCGACCTCGGCATCACCGTCCCCGACGAACTCGGATCGGTGCACTTCATCGGCATCGGCGGATCGGGCATGAGCGGTATCGCGCGCCTCTTCCACCACGCCGGTCACCGGGTCACCGGATCGGACGTGCGCGAGTCGCACCCGATCGAGCAGCTCCGCGAGCTCGGCATCCCGGTCGCCATCGGTCACGACGCGGAGAACCTCGGTGACGCCGAGGCCGTGGTCGTCACCTCCGCCCTCTGGCCGGACAACCCGGAGTACGTCCTCGCGAAGGAGCGGGGCCTGCCCGTCCTGCACCGCTCGCAGGCACTCGCCTGGCTCGTCCGCGGGCACCGCCTCGTCGCGGTGGCCGGCGCGCACGGCAAGACCACCTCGACCGGCATGATCGTGACCGGTCTGCTGGGTCTCGACGCCGATCCGAGCTTCGTGAACGGCGGCATCATCGAGAGCCTGGGCACCTCCTCGGCGGCGGGGTCGAGCGACCTCTTCGTCGTGGAGGCGGACGAGTCGGACGGCAGCTTCCTGCTCTACGACACCGCGGTGACGCTGATCACCAACGTCGATCCCGACCACCTCGACCACTACGGCTCGCTGCAGGCGTTCGAGGACGCGTTCGTCACCTTCGCGTCGAACGCGGGCGAGCTCGTCGTCATCTCCTCCGACGACCCCGGCGCGGTGAAGGTGTCCGAGAAGCTCGAGGGCAAGCGGGTCCTCACCTTCGGCGAGGCGGAGGGCGCCGACGTGCGGGTCGTCGACCTGGAGCTCGTGGGCCCCGTGGGCTTCACCGTCGAGTTCGAAGGGCGCCGCTACTCCGCCCGCCTGCGCATCCCGGGCCGTCACAACGCCGTCAACGCTGCCGGCGCGTTCGCCGTGCTCGTCGGCCTCGGCTTCGATCCCGCCGCCTCGCTCGAGGCCGTGTCGGCCTTCGGAGGGACCGAGCGCCGATTCGAGCTGCACGGCGCGGTCCGCGGCGTCAGCGTCTACGACGACTACGCCCACCACCCGACCGAGGTCGCGGCCGCGCTGTCGGCCGCGCGGACCGTCGTGGGGGAGGGTCGCATCATCGCGGTGCACCAGCCGCACCTGTACAGCAGGACCCGCCTGTTCGCGAAGGAGTTCGCCGAGACGCTCGAGCGCTACGCCGACGAGACGATCGTGCTGGACGTCTACGGCGCCCGCGAGGATCCCGAGCCCGGCGTCACCGGCGCGCTCGTGAGCGGCAAGTTCGCGGACCCGTCGCACGTGTCCTTCCTCGCCGACTGGCAGGAGGCCGCGGAGCAGACCGCGCGCCTCGCGCGCGAGGGCGACTTCGTCATCACGCTGGGCTGCGGCGACGTCTACCGCATCATCCCGCAGCTGCTCGAGTCGCTCGGAGCGAACGAGGACGCCGCGGTCGGTCGATGACCGGATCGGATCGACGGGGGCGACGGGCGTGAAGCGGCCCGAGGGGCGCCGTCCGGCCGTGCCTGTGCGCCCGGGGACGCGCGAGCGGGAGTCCGTACCGGAGTCCAGCGGAGAGCCGACCGAGCCGATCCGCATCGTCCCGGCGACTCGTTCCGCCTCGTCGACTCCGACCGAGGAGCGACCGCCGGAGCGGGCGTCGTCCGGTTCCGGAGAGTCCTCCGCTCCCGCCTCTGCGCGGGGTAGTGCCTCCCGGGCCGCGGCCTCCGCGCGGTCGGCCGTCGCCGGGCTCCGGATGCCCGGTGCCGAGCAGCGCGCCGTCGCGCGGGCCGCCCGCACCCGGCGCCGGTTCGAGCGCGGCGAGGTGCGCCGATTCACCCGGCGCGCCCGCCGTCGCCGCCTGACCGCGCTGGTCGTCGCAGGATCCCTGGTGCTCCTCGCGATCGTCGTCGCGGTCGCGGCGTACTCCCCGCTGATGGCGGTCAGGACCATCGAGATCACCGGCACCTCGCGCATCGACGCGGTCGCGCTCGAGGACTCGCTGTCGGATCAGATCGGGGTCCCGCTGACCCTCGTCGATCGCGAGGCCGTCGGCGACGTGATCGGCGGCTACCCGCTCATCCAGAGCTACTCGCTGCAGACCCGCCCGCCGAGCACGCTGGTCGTGTCCGTCGTCGAGCGGACCCCGGTCGGCGTCCTGCTGAACGGGGACCGCTTCGACCTCGTCGATTCGGCGGGCGTCGTCATCGAGACCTCCGACACGGCCCCGGCCGGGTACCCGACCCTCACCACGCCGTCGGGCGGAGCGACGGGGACGGCGTTCCACTCGCTGGCCCGGGTGCTGCTCACGCTCCCGGCGTCCCTCGACGGGCGGGTCGCCGCGGTGACCGCCACCACGGGCGACGACGTCACGCTCACCCTGGGCGACGGAGCGGTCGTGATGTGGGGCGGGCCCGACCGCTCGGCGCAGAAGGCGGTCGTCCTGGAGAAGCTCATGGCGGCCACGGACCCGGCGGAGGTGTCGTCGTACGACGTGTCCTCGCCCGCCGCGGCCGTCGTCGGCCGTCGCTGAGCCCCGGCCCGGACGGATCCGCTCGGCTCTTTGCCGAATGCGGGCGTGTCTGTCGCGAGCGGGAGCGGACTCCGCCTACCGTCGATCCCACACCCCAAATGCATACTCAGCATAACTTTAAGCCTCAACTACAGGTTTAAGGTTCAGCCCGGAGGCCGGACACGTGACTTCACACCAGAACTACCTCGCCGTGATCAAGGTCGTCGGCATCGGCGGCGGCGGCGTCAACGCCGTCAACCGCATGATCGAGCTCGGCCTTCGCGGCGTCGAGTTCATCGCCATCAACACCGATGCACAGGCGCTCCTCCTCAGCGACGCCGACGTCAAGCTCGACGTCGGCCGCGAGCTCACCCGTGGACTCGGCGCGGGCGCCGACCCCGAGGTCGGCCGACGCGCCGCCGAGGACCACGCCGAGGAGATCGAGGAGGTGCTCGCCGGCGCCGACATGGTCTTCGTGACCGCCGGAGAGGGCGGCGGCACCGGCACCGGCGGCGCGCCCGTCGTCGCGCGCATCGCCAAGTCGATCGGCGCCCTGACGATCGGCGTCGTGACCAAGCCCTTCGGCTTCGAGGGACGTCGTCGCCAGACCCAGGCCGAGGCCGGCGTCGCGACGCTGAAGAACGAGGTCGACACCCTCATCGTCGTCCCGAACGACCGCCTGCTCGAGATCAGCGACCGCGGCATCTCGATGCTCGAGGCGTTCGCCACCGCCGACCAGGTCCTCCTCGCCGGTGTGCAGGGCATCACCGACCTCATCACCACTCCGGGTCTGATCAACCTCGACTTCGCCGACGTCAAGTCCGTCATGCAGGGCGCCGGATCCGCGCTCATGGGCATCGGATCCTCGCGCGGCGCCGATCGCGCGATCAAGGCCGCCGAACTCGCGGTCGCGTCCCCGCTGCTCGAGGCGAGCATCGACGGCGCGCACGGCGTGCTGCTCTCGATCCAGGGCGGATCGAACCTCGGCATCTTCGAGATCAACGACGCCGCCCGCCTGGTCCAGGAGGCGGTGCACGCCGAGGCGAACATCATCTTCGGTGCCGTCATCGACGACACCCTCGGCGACGAGGTGCGCGTCACGGTCATCGCGGCCGGCTTCGACGGCGGAGAGCCGGGCGGGCAGGCTCCCGCGGCGCTCGCCCAGCCCCGCACGCAGCAGAGCGCGGCGTCGGAGTCGTCCGAGCCGGTCCCCGTCGCCGCGGCCGCCCCCGCCGCCGGATCGATCTGGTCGAGCGCGCCCGTCGCGGCTCCCGCGCCGGTCGCCGACCCGTCCTTCGACGACGACGACAGCGACCTCGACATCCCCGACTTCCTCAAGTAGTCGGCCGTGACCGATCCCGAGCTGGCCGCGCGCTGGTCCTCGGTCTCCGAGCGGGTCGCCGACGCGGCCCGCTCGGCCGGTCGCGATCCCGGTGGCATCACCACCATCGTCGTGACCAAGTTCCATCCCGTCGCGCTGATCCGCGATCTGCTCGCACTGGGCGTCGTCGACTTCGGCGAGAACCGGCACCAGGAGGCGCAGGAGAAGGCGGCCGAGCTCGCCGGCACTCCTGCGCGCTGGCATTTCATCGGGCAGCTGCAGAGCAAGAAGGCGCGGCAGGCGCGTCGGTACGCGTCGGCGATCCACTCCGTCGACCGCCTCGCCCTCGTCCCGCTCCTGGACACGGGGGAAGACCTTCTCGACGTCTTCCTGCAGATCAACCTCACCGATGATCCGGACCGCGGAGGCGCGGCACCCGACGACGTCGAGCACCTCGCCGAGGCCCTCGCGAGCGCCGAGCACCTGCGCTTCCGGGGCGTCATGGCGGTCGCTCCGCTCGGCGAGGACCCCCATCCCGCGTTCGCGCGACTGCGCGCGCTCTCGGAGCGCGTGCGCGCCATCGATCCGTCGGCCTCCGCCGTCTCGGCCGGCATGTCGCACGACTTCGCCGAGGCGATCGCGGAGGGCGCGACACACCTGCGAATCGGGTCGGCAATCACCGGCAATCGACCCGCCCGCCCTTAACCTCGACCTGACCCACTAGTGGGAGCAGACACGACACGGAGGACACAGATGGCCAACCCGCTGAAGAAGACGATGGTCTACCTCGGACTCGCCGATGAAGAGGTCGAGTACGAGCGCGCCGACACCGTCGAGGCGGCTCCGACCACGGCCCACCGCGCCCCGGTCTCGCCCGTCCAGCCCGTCCCGCCGGTCGAGCAGACCGCCCCGCAGCAGCCCCGCGCGACGGTCACCCCGCTCCGCAAGCCCACCCCCCAGACTCCGAAGGCGACGGCCCACGCCGAGATGAACGAGATCCTCACCGTCCACCCCAAGCAGTACCGTGACGCGCAGGTCATCGCGGAGAACTTCCGCGACGGCATCCCCGTGATCATCAACCTCTCGCAGATGAGCGATGCGGACGCCCGCCGTCTCATCGACTTCGCGAGCGGCCTCTCGCAGGGCCTCTACGGCCGGATCGAGCGCGTGACGAGCAAGGTCTTCCTGCTCTCGCCGTCGCACATCACGGTCGCCGGCGACTCGGCCTCCGCCGAGAGCGACGCCGACGCGTCGTTCTTCGCGAAGTCCTGACCCCGGGGAGCCCTGGCCCGCGGTGACCTCCGTCGTCTCGCTCCTCGGGAGCGTCCTCTACTTCGTCCTGCTCCTGTACTTCTTCGCCATGTGGGCGAGGTTCGTGCTCGATCTGGTGCGGGTCATCCGCCGTGACTGGCGTCCGCGCGGCGCCGGTCTCGTCGCCGCCGAGACCGTCTACACGGTCACGGACCCGCCCATCTCCTTCTTCCGGCGGCTCATCAAGCCCGTGTCGATCGGTCCGATCGCCCTCGACTTCGGCTGGAGCCTCACCATGCTCTGCGTGATCGTGGGCATGTACATCGCGACCTGGCTCCGCGCCGCCTGATCCGACTCCGGCCTTTCCCGGTGGTCCCTCAGTGAGAGGGTGCACCGGGCGGTGCCGGGATCACTTCCGCTCCCTGTATCGTGGGGGCGTCCTGACGTTCTCCGCGGTGCTCGCACTGCGCCGCGTTCACGAAGTTGCTAGCTTTAGTCGAACGTCGATAAACGTGTACCTACTTGAAATCGAAGGTGGAAAGCCATGGCGCTCACTCCCGAAGATGTTGTCAATAAGCGGTTCCAGCCGACGAAGTTCCGCGAGGGCTACGACCAGGACGAGGTCGACGACTTCCTCGACGAGGTCGTCGTGGAGCTCCGCCGCCTGAACCAGGAGAACGAGGAGCTGCGCCAGAGCCTCGCCTCCGGCGGCTCCGACGCACCGCGCGACGCCGCGCCGGTGACGTCCCCCGCTCCCGTGGTCGACGAGACCCCGGCCCCCGAGCCGGAGCCCGAGCCGACTCCGACGCCCGCGCCCGTCGCCGCTCCCGCCGCGTCGCAGTCGGCCCCGGTCGACGAGGCCGAGTCCTCCAGCGGACTCCTGCAGCTCGCCCGCCGCCTCCACGAGGAGCACGTCCGCGAGGGCGCCGAGAAGCGCGATGCTCTCGTCGCCGAGGGCCGGGCGACCGCCGCTCGCCTCGTCGCCGAGGCCGAGGCGAAGCAGCGCCAGCAGCTCGCGAAGCTCGACGAGGAGCGCGCGACCGTGGAGCACCGCATCGACGAGCTCCGCACTTTCGAGCGCGAGTACCGCCAGAAGCTGAAGAGCTACATCGAGGGTCAGCTCCGCGAGCTCGACGTCCAGCCGGTTCCGGCGGAGTCGTCCTCGTTCCCCGGCTTTGGGGCGTAGCACCACCGCAGCGAACGTCAGGCCGAGGGTGCTCGTCACCCTCGGCCTCGTTGCGCTCGCGGTGTTCGCGATCGATCAGATCGCGAAGCACCTGGTCACGACGACCCTCACGCTCGGCGAGGACGTCCACGTCCTGGGCGACGTCCTGATCCTCCACTACGTGAAGAACCCGGGGGCGGCGTTCTCGCTCGCGAGCGGCTCGACCTGGATCTTCTCGATCATCGCCGCGTGCGTGGTCGTCGCGGTGATCTGGTTCGCCCGGCGCATCCGTTCGGCCGCCTGGGCGCTGTTCTTCGGGCTGCTGCTCGGCGGCACGCTCGGCAACCTGTTCGACCGACTCTTCCGCGAGCCGTCGTTCGGTCTCGGACACGTCGTCGACTTCCTCTACACGCCCTGGCTGCTCCCGGCGATCTACAACATCGCCGACATCGCCATCTGCTCGGCGATGGCGATCTTCGTGATCCTGAGTCTGCGCGGCGTGAACCTCGACGGCACGCGCACGACGAAGGCGAGCGAGGCCGCCGCGGCCGAGGAGCCGTCCGACGCCGCGCGATCGGGCGACGACGCCGACGCACCGCACGGCGAGCCGAGGACCGGCGCCTGATGGCGCAGTCCCGCTCCCTGCCCGTCCCCGACGGGCTCGACGGCCTGCGCACCGACGCCGCCGTGGCCAAGCTCCTGGGCTTCTCGCGCACCTTCGCCGCCGACGTCGCGGAGGCCGGAGGAGTGACGGCCGACGGCCGCGTCCTCGACAAGAGCGACCGGGTCGTCGCCGGTTCGTGGTTGACGGTGGAGTGGTCCCCCCGCGAGGAGCCGCGGATCGTCCCGATCGCGGTCCCCGACCTCGGCATCGTGCACGACGACGACGACATCGTCGTCATCGACAAGCCGGTCGGAGTCGCGGCGCACCCCGCGGTCGGCTGGGAGGGCCCCACGGTCCTGGGCGCCCTCGCCGCGGCCGGCTTCACGGTGTCCACCTCCGGAGCCGCGGAGCGAGCGGGCATCGTGCACCGCCTCGACGCGGGCACGAGCGGACTCATGGTGGTCGCGAAGTCGGAGCGGGCCTACACCCACCTCAAGCGCGCGTTCCACGACCGCACGGTCGAGAAGGTCTACCACGCGGTCGTCCAGGGCCACCCGGACCCGCTCGTCGGCACCATCGACGCGCCGCTCGGACGCCACCCCTCCTCGGACTGGAAGTTCGCGGTCCGGGCCGATGGCAAGCCGTCGGTGACCCATTACGAGACCATCGAGGCCTTCCCGTTCGCCTCGCTGCTCGAGATCCACCTCGAGACCGGCCGCACCCACCAGATCCGGGTGCACATGGCCGCCCAGCGCCATCCGTGCGTCGGCGACGCGATGTACGGGGCCGACCCCACTCTGTCGGCCCGGCTCGGACTCACCCGCCAGTGGCTCGACGCGGTGCGCCTGGGCTTCACCCATCCGGGTTCGGGGGAGTGGGTCGAGTTCCAGGCGTCCTATCCCGACGACCTCGCGCACGCGCTCTCGGTGCTGCGCGGGGAGTGATCCGAGCGATCCGTCGCTCCCCGCCGTCCGGCCGTCCTCGCGCGGTTAGACTTTTCCACCGCGGTCGTTCACGACCCTCCCCGGGTCCCCGGTCCCCTCGCTCGCAGTCCGTCGGAGGCGCATCCTTGCCGAGTAACGATTCCTTCGTCCACCTCCACGTGCACAGCGAGTACTCGATGCTCGACGGAGCCGCGCGGGTGAAGCCGCTCATCGACGCGGCGGTCGAGGAGGGCATGCCCGCGATCGCCGTCACCGACCACGGGAACGTGTTCGGCGCCTTCGACTTCTGGCGCACCGCGACGGCAGCGGGCATCAAGCCGATCATCGGCACCGAGGCGTACCTCACGCCCGGGACCCACCGCTCGGACAAGACCCGGATCCGCTGGGGCGACGGCGGCGGCGACGACGTGTCCGGCTCCGGCGCGTACACCCACATGACGCTGTTGAGCTCGACGACGACGGGGATGCACAACCTCTTCCGGCTGTCCTCGCGGGCGTCGATCGAGGGCTACTACTTCAAGCCCCGGATGGACCGCGAGATCCTCTCGCAGTACTCCGAGGGCCTCATCGGCACGACCGGCTGCCCGAGCGGCGAGGTGCAGACGCGCCTGCGGCTGGGGCAGTACAAGGAGGCCCGCCAGGCGGCGGCGGACTACCGCGACATCTTCGGCAAGGAGAACTTCTTCGCCGAGATCATGGACCACGGCCTCGACATCGAGCGCCGGGTCATCGGCGACGTGATCCGCCTCGCCAAGGACCTCGACCTCCCGCTCGTCGCGACGAACGACCTGCACTACACGCACGCGCACGATGCGACCTCGCACGCGGCGCTGCTGTGCGTGCAGTCGGGGACCACGCTCGACGACCCCAAGCGCTTCAAGTTCGACGCCGACGAGTTCTACCTCAAGTCGCCCCGCGAGATGCGGCAGGTCTTCCGCGATCACCCGGAGGCGTGCGACAACACGCTCCTCATCGCCGAGCGCTGCGACGTGCAGTTCGACACGAGTGCCAACTACATGCCGCGCTTCCCGGTGCCGGAGGGGGAGACCGAGGACACCTGGTTCGTCAAGGAGGTCGAGGCGGGACTCCGCGAGCGCTACCCGGACGGCTTCTCCGACGAGGTCCGCGCCCGGGCCGACTACGAGACGCAGGTCATCCTGCAGATGGGCTTCCCCGGCTACTTCCTCGTCGTCGCCGACTTCATCAACTGGTCCAAGCGCAACGGGATCCGCGTGGGTCCCGGTCGAGGATCCGGCGCCGGCTCGATGGCCGCGTACGCGATGAAGATCACCGACCTCGACCCGCTGCGCCACGGCCTGATCTTCGAGCGGTTCCTGAACCCCGACCGCGTCTCCATGCCCGACTTCGACGTCGACTTCGACGACCGTCGCCGCGGCGAGGTCATCCGGTACGTGACCGACAAGTACGGCGACGAGCGCGTCGCGCAGATCGTCACCTACGGCACCATCAAGGCGAAGCAGGCGCTCAAGGACGCCTCGCGCGTCCTGGGCTTCCCGTTCGGCATGGGGGAGAAGCTGACCAAGGCGATGCCGCCCGCGATCATGGGCAAGGACATCCCCCTCAGCGGCATCAACGACCCCGCGCACGCCCGCTACAAGGAAGCGGTCGACGTCCGGAACGTGATCGCCGAGGACCCGCAGGCCAAGCTCGTCTTCGACACCGCGCTCGGACTCGAGAACCTCAAGCGCCAGTGGGGCGTGCACGCCGCGGGCGTCATCATGTCGAGCGATCCGCTGCTCGACATCATCCCGATCATGAAGCGGGAGCAGGACGGCCAGATCGTCACGCAGTTCGACTACCCCGCGTGCGAGTCCCTCGGTCTGATCAAGATGGACTTCCTGGGGCTACGCAACCTCACGATCATCGACGACGCGCTCGACAACATCCGGGCCAACCGCGGGCAGGACCTCGTGCTCGAGGACCTCGAGCTCGACGACCCCGCGGCCTACGAGCTCCTCGCCCGCGGCGACACCCTCGGCGTGTTCCAGCTCGACGGCGGGCCCATGCGCGGGCTCCTGCGGCTGATGAAGCCCGACAACTTCGAGGACATCTCGGCCGTGCTGGCGCTCTACCGCCCGGGTCCGATGGGCGCCGACTCCCACACGAACTACGCGCTGCGCAAGAACGGCGTCCAGCCGATCACGCCGATCCACCCCGAGCTCGAGGAGCCGCTCGCGGAGGTGCTCGGCGGCACCTACGGCCTGATCGTGTACCAGGAGCAGGTCATGTCGATCGCGCAGAAGCTCGCGGGCTTCACGCTCGCGCAGGCCGACCTGCTGCGGCGCGCGATGGGCAAGAAGAAGAAGTCCGAGCTGGACAAGCAGTTCGAGGGCTTCTCGGGCGGCATGACCGCCAACGGGTACTCCATGGAGGCCGTCAAGACGCTCTGGGACATCCTGCTGCCGTTCTCGGACTACGCCTTCAACAAGGCGCACTCGGCCGCTTACGGCGTCGTCTCGTACTGGACGGCCTACCTCAAGGCGCACTACCCCGCGGAGTACATGGCGGCGCTGCTGACGAGCGTCGGCGACTCGAAGGACAAGATGGCGGCGTACCTCAACGAGTGCCGGCGGATGGGCATCAAGGTGCTGCCGCCGGACGTCAACGAGTCCATCGGGTTCTTCACCGCGGTCGGCACCGACATCCGCTTCGGCCTCGGCGCCGTCCGCAACGTCGGCACCAACGTCGTCGAGGGCATCCGCGCGGCGCGGGAGGAGAAGGGGCGCTTCGAGACGTTCCACGACTTCCTCCGCAAGGTGCCGATGCAGGCGACCAACAAGCGCACCATCGAGTCGCTGATCAAGGCCGGTGCGTTCGACTCGCTCGGGTCCACGCGCCGTGCGCTCGTCGAGATCCACGAGGACGCCGTCGAGGCGGCCGTCGGCGAGAAGCGGAACGAGGCCAACGGACAGGTCGGCTTCGACTTCGACAGCCTCTGGGACGAACCGCAGGCGGCGGTCCAGGTGCCGGAGCGGCCCGAGTGGGCCAAGCGCGACAAGCTCGCCTTCGAGCGGGACATGCTCGGCCTCTACGTGTCCGACCACCCGCTCGCCGGCCTCGAGACGGAACTGGCCAAGCACTACAGCACGACCATCGCCGACCTCCTCGTGTCGGAGACCATCGGCGACGGCGAGACCGTCGTCGTCGCCGGGCTCGTCACGAGCGTCCAGCACCGCATGGCGAAGACCTCGGGCAACCAGTACGGGATGATCCAGGTCGAGGACTTCGGCGGTGAGATCACCTGCATGTTCATGGGCAAGGCGTACCAGGAGTTCGCTCCCGCGCTCACCAACGACTCCATCGTGGTCGTCCGCGGCCGCGTCAGCATGCGCGACGACGGCATGAACCTGCACGCCTTCAGCCTCTTCGCCCCCGAGATGAACCAGGACGGCGATTCCGGGCCGCTGACCGTCTCCCTGCCCGAGTCCCGCGCGACGACCGACACCGTCTCGCAGCTCAGCGACGTGCTCATCCGCCACTCCGGCTCGACCGAGGTGCGGCTGAAGCTCATCAAGGGCGACACGGCCCGCGTCTTCGAAGTGCCGTTCCCGGTCCGCATCACTCCGGACCTGTTCGGAGAGCTGAAGTCGCTGCTGGGGCCCAACTGCCTGTACTGAATTCGATTGCGAGCCGGTCCCTGCCCAGCTCGGCGCGGTCGGCTGTGCTTGACGCGAGCCGGTCCCTGCCCGGCTCGGCGCGGTCGGCTTCGCGACGGGGTGCGGCGGGTGGAGCGGGGTGCGTCCGGCTACGGCGATCCGCTGGGACGCGGATCACCGGTTCGCCTCGGGGGTGCTGCGAGGTGGGGAGGCGCGCCTGCGGCGGCGCGCTCCTTGCGCCTCCCCACACGTACGGCTCGCGGCCGCCCTGCTGGTCGAGTAGCCGCGGAGCGGCGTATCGAGACCCTTGCACCCGCGGAGCGGATTCGAGGAGACCCGATCGTGCGGGTCGAGACGACAGTGCCGTGCTCGCTCCCGGCTGATGATCGGCGCGATGTGCCGGGCGACCGGCCGCAGCCCGAGCGGAGCGGGCCCGCGGCGCCGGAGGGCGGCGGGGGCGGCCGGTAGACTGGGGCGGCCATGATCCAGACTCTCGACCTCCGCGGCCGTCGTCCCTCCGCCGCCGAGCTGCTCGCCCTCGTGCCGCGCAACCCGGGCACCTCCGCCGACGTCGGACCGATCGTCGCCGAGCTCATCGCCGACGTCCGAGCCCGCGGCGCCGAGGCGCTCCTCGACCAGTCCGAGCGACTCGACGGCGTCCGCCAGCCGCACATCCGGGTGCCGGCCGAGCACATCGCGGCCGCCGTCCGCGACCTCGATCCGGCCATCCGCTCCGCTCTCGACGAGGCGATCTCCCGGGTGCGCCGCGCGAGCGCCGCGCAGATCCCGCCGGAGCGCACCACCGTGCTCGACGACGGCGCGACCGTGGTCCAGCGCTGGACTCCGGTCGCCCGCGCCGGCCTCTACGTGCCCGGCGGCAAGGCCGTGTACCCCTCGAGCGTCGTCATGAACGTCGTCCCGGCCCAGGCCGCGGGCGTCGAGTCCATCGCGATCGTCTCCCCGCCGCAGAAGGCGTTCGGCGGCGCCGTCCACCCGACGATCCTCGCGGCAGCCGGTCTGCTCGGCGTCGACGAGGTCTATGCCGCAGGAGGCGCGGGCGCCGTCGCCGCTCTGGCCTACGGTGTCGAGTCGATCGGCCTCGAGCCCGTCGGCATGATCACCGGACCCGGCAACATCTGGGTCACGACCGCGAAGCGCCAGGTGCTCGGCCAGGTCGGGATCGACTCCGAGGCCGGCCCCACGGAGATCCTGGTCATCGCCGACTCCACCGGCGACCCCCGGCTGATCGCGGCCGACCTGGTCAGCCAGGCCGAGCACGACGAGGCGGCCTCGGCCGTGCTGGTCACCGACGACGCCGAGCTGGCCCGCGCGGTCGGCGCGGAGGTCGAGCGTCAGGCCGCGACGACCCACCACTCGGCGCGTGTGGCGATCGCGCTCGACGGTCCTCAGTCGGCACTCGTCATCGTGGACGACCTCGAGACCGCCTGCGCCTTCAGCGACGCCTACGGCCCCGAGCACCTCGAGCTGCACACGAGCGACCCCGAGGCGACCGCCGAACTCATCCACGACGCGGGCGCGATCTTCCTCGGTCCGACGTCGCCGGTCAGCCTCGGCGACTACCTGGCCGGATCCAACCACGTGCTGCCCACGATGGGGCAGGCGCGCTTCTCCTCCGGTCTCGGCGCCTACACGTTCCTGCGCCCGCAGCAGCTCATCAGCTACGACCGCGGCGCCCTCACGCGCGTCGCCCCGCACATCCGCGCGCTCAGCGACGCCGAGGCGCTCCCCGCGCACGGCGACGCCGTCGACGCGCGCTTCGCCTGACCCGAGAGGCACCCTGCGATGTTCTGCCCGTTCTGCCGGCACCCCGACTCCCGGGTGATCGACTCCCGCACCAGCGACGACGGCCTCTCGATCCGCCGTCGGCGCCAGTGCCCCTCGTGCGGCCGCCGCTTCTCGACCACCGAGACCGCCAGCCTCGTGGTGATCAAGCGAAGCGGAGTCGTCGAGCCGTTCAGTCGCGAGAAGATCGTCAGCGGTGTGCGGAAGGCGTGCCAGGGCCGCCCCGTCACGGACTCCGATCTCGCGGTGCTCGCCCAGCGGGTGGAGGAGAGCATCCGCTCCACCGGCGCCTCGCAGATCGACGCGAACGACATCGGTCTCGCGATCCTCGCGCCGCTGCGCGAGCTCGACGAGGTCGCCTACCTGCGCTTCGCGAGCGTCTACCAGGCCTTCGACTCGCTCGACGACTTCGACTCCGCCATCACCCTCCTGCGCGCCGAGCGCACCGGGGCCGCGCGGGACGTCGAGGAGCTCTGATGGCCGCCCTCTACCCGCTGCTGTTCCGCACCGTCCTGCGGCGCATCGATCCGGAGCGCGCGCACCACCTCGCCTTCCCGGTCATCCGAGGCCTCGCCCTCGTCGCTCCTCTTGCGCGCCGCTTCACGATGCCGAAGCACGACGCATCGGTCGAGACCCTCGGGCTGCGGTTCGCCACGCCGTTCGGAGTCGCCGCCGGCTTCGACAAGGACGCCACGGCCGTCCTCGGTCTGGGCGCGCTGGGCTTCGGGCACGTGGAGGTGGGCACGATCACGGCCCGCCCCCAGCCCGGCAACGACCGACCGCGCCTCTTCCGCCTCGTCGCGGACCGCGCCGTCGTCAACCGGATGGGCTTCAACAACCACGGAGCGCGTGCGGCCGCCGGTCGACTGGCCCGACTCCGCGGGGTCCGTGGGCGTCCGGTCATCGGCGTCAACATCGGCAAGAGCCGCGCGGTCGACGTCGACGACGCGATCGAGGACTACCTGATCAGCGCCCGCATGCTGGCGCCTCTCGCCGACTACCTCGTCGTCAACGTGAGCTCGCCGAACACCCCCGGTCTGCGCGGCCTGCAGGAGATCGACAAGCTGGAGCCGCTGCTCGCCGCGGTGAAGGACGCGGCCGACACGACTCCGCTGCTCGTGAAGATCGCCCCCGACCTCTCCGACGACGAGGTCGCCCGCGTCGCCGAGCTCGCCGTGCGCCTCGGGCTCGACGGCGTGATCGCCACGAACACGACGCTCTCCCGCGAGGGCCTCGACACCGCCGCCTCCATCGTCGACGCCGCCGGTGCCGGCGGGCTCTCGGGTGCCCCGCTCGCCGCCCGCTCGCTCGCCGTCCTCCGTGTGATCCGCGCCGTCGTCCCCGCGGAGTTCTGCGTCATCTCGGTCGGAGGTGTCGAGACCGCCGCCGACGTGCAGGAGCGTCTCGCCGCCGGAGCCACGCTCGTCCAGGGCTACACCGCCTTCATCTACGAGGGCCCCCTGTGGGCTGCGCGATTGAATCGCGCGCTGCGCTGATCCCGTGCCGGTCCCTGCCCGCGGTGCTGATCCCCGAACCGGCCCCTGCCCGCGGTGCTGATCCCGAGCCGGTCCCCGCCCGGCTCGCGCAGTCGGCTTCTCGAGGCGGTCGCCTCCTGCAGAGCGTCCTGCGTTCGGCTAGGTCGATTCGCTGACACGCGAATCACCCGTTCGCCTCCAGGGAATCGCCTTGCCGAAAACTGAACTGTGGCGATCGATTGGACATGTGAAGTGCTCCGCAGAGTTCTGCTCTCGGGTTTCGACCGTGAACGCGACCTCGAAGTCGACAGATGTCGGAGGGGCTGCGAGGAAAGCAAAGGGCAGCCGCCCGACGGCTCCATCGCTTCGATGGAGGAGACGGTGGAGATCAGGAAAGCGACGGCATCCCGGTCGGAGGGAGCGACGACCGCCACGAAGCTCGTCGCTCCGTCGTCACTCCCCGTCCGGAGGCCGAGTCACCGCACCACTCGGGCGCGAAAAGACGAACGGTCGATCCGCGTGCCAGCGGATCGACCTAGTCGGAGGCGAGACGCTCCCCGAAACGCGACCGCCCACTCAGCCGACCGCGGCGAGGCGGTAGCCGAGCAAATGAGCACGCGTCTCCCGGAGTGAGCGCGCAGCGCTCACTCCGGGAACTGCCCGCGCTTCACCTGGGGCTTCGGGAGGCGCATGACGCGGAGCTGGAGGGCGCGCATCGCGGCGTACCAGCGGATGCCTTTCTCGACCTTGTCGGCTCCGTAGCGCTCCCCGAGCTTCTTCCGCATGCGCATGCCGAGCAGAACGCAGTCGAGCACGGCGACGAGGAAGAACGCCCAGAGGACGATGAGGGTGACGTACTGGAGCTCGGGCTGCGGGAAGAAGCTCAGCAGCAGGACCACGACCATCACGGGGATGAGGAACTCGCCGAGGCTGAAGCGCGCGTCGACCCAGTCCCGCACGAACTTGCGCTGCGGGCCCTTGTCGCGCAGCGGCAGATAGCGCTGGTCCCCGGCGGCGAGGCCGATCCGAGCCTGCTCGCGCGCCACGGCGGCCTTCTCACGGGCGTCGCGCGCGGCCTGCTTGCGATCGGTCGTCACGAGCGGACGCTGGTTGGCGAGCTCGCGCTCGCGCCGGGTCGGCGTCGGCCGCCCCTTGCCGGTCGACGGGGCCGAGTCGGCGTCGTCGGGCGTGTCGGTTGCGATCGGGTGCTTGGCCACGGTGAACGTCCTTGGAATCGAGGGTCTCTTAAGATTACCTGCATGGCCCACGACGCTCCGACTCCGACGTCCACTCTCCCAGCAGCCGAGGAGGCGGTCCTGGCCGCCGTCCGCGACGACCTGCCGCGCTCGCTCGCGGAGCTCGGGCGCCTCGTCCGCATCCCCTCCGTCTCGTGGGACGGCTTCGACGCCACCCGGGTGGCGGCGAGCGCCGAGGCGATCGCCGAGCTCGCCCGCGAGACCGGGGTCTTCGAGGACGTGTCGATCCGCCGGTCGACGATCGGCGACTCGGGAGTCCTCGGACAGCCGGCAGTCCTCGCCACCCGTGCCGCGCGCAACGGCGCTCCCACGGTCCTCCTCTACGCCCACCACGACGTCCAGCCGCAGGGCGCCGAGTCCGCCTGGGAGACCCCTCCGTTCGAGCCGACCGTGCGCGGCGACCGCCTCTACGGTCGCGGCGCGGCCGACGACAAGGCCGGAGTGGTGTCCCACCTCGCCGCCGTCCGCGCACTGCGCGAAGTGGCCGGTGACGACCACGACCTCGGCCTCGTGCTCTTCATCGAGGGCGAGGAGGAGTTCGGCTCGCGGTCGTTCCCGACCTTCCTCCGCGAGCACCACGACGCCCTGCGCGCCGATGTCATCGTCGTCGCCGACAGCGACAACTGGAACGTGGACACTCCGTCCCTGACCGTGGGCCTGCGCGGCAACGTCACCTTCACGCTCACCGTCCGGACGCTGGAGCACGCCTCCCACTCCGGCATGCTCGGCGGAGCGGTCCCCGATGCGATGCTCGCGACGGTGCGCCTGCTCTCCACGCTCTGGAACGAGGACGGCTCGGTCGCCGTCGACGGTCTGCGCGAGCACGACGGCGCCGTCCCCGAGATCAGCGAGGGCGACCTCCGCCGCGACGCCGGCCTGCTCGACGGCGTCTCGCCGATCGGCTCCGGCCCCTTCCTCTCGCGCATCTGGTCCAAGCCGTCGATCACGGTGACCGGGATCGACGCCCCGAGCGTCGTGGACGCCTCGAACACCCTCAGCCCCTCCGTCCGGGTCAAGATCAGCGCGCGCATCGCGCCCGGGCAGGAGGCGCCCGAGGGCTTCGCCGCGCTCGAGCGCCACCTGCGCAGGCACGCTCCGTTCGGCGCGCACCTCGAGATCGACGACGTCGACACGGGGGAGCCCTTCCTCGTCGACACCTCGGGCTGGGCCGTGGGCCTGGTGAAGCAGGCGATGGCGGACGCGTGGGGCCGCGACGCGCTGGAGACGAGCGCGGGCGGCAGCATCCCCTTCATCGCGGACCTCGTCCGCGAGTTCCCGGCCGCGCAGATCCTGGTGACCGGCGTGGAGGACCCCGACTCGCGCGCGCACAGCCCCAACGAGTCCCTCCACCTCGGCGTCTTCAAGCGGGCGGCCCAGGCGGAGGCGCTCTTCCTGCTGCGCGCGGCGGCGCACCGCGGCTGACGCGCCCGCACGGATCCGGAATACCCGGCTCCACGGGGGAGTTGCCACCGTAGAATCGTGTGGCATCACCGACGGCAGCACGCCGTCCCCCCGACGCCACGCCGTCATCACCGCACCGATCCCCTCGAGGAGTGACATGTCCGACACGACATCGACCGTCGACCAGAAGACCGCGCACGGCGTCTCGATGACCCCCGTCGCCGCCGCGAAGGTCAAGAGCCTCCTCGAGCAGGAGGGTCGCGACGACCTGCGCCTGCGCGTCGCCGTCCAGCCCGGCGGCTGCTCGGGCCTCATCTACCAGCTCTACTTCGACGAGCGCACCCTCGAGGGCGACGCGGCGGTCGAGTTCGAGGGCGTCGGCCTCGTCGTCGACAAGATGAGCGTCCCGTACCTCGACGGCGCCTCGATCGATTTCGAGGACACCATCCAGAAGCAGGGGTTCACCATCGACAACCCCAACGCCGGCGGCAGCTGCGCCTGCGGCGACAGCTTCCACTGATCGGAGGCGGCGACACGCCGCACCAGCACCTCCCGGACGGCGTCCGACGGCTCGCAGAAGCGGGCGGTCGGGCGCCGTCCGTCGTCCTTCGCACCCCCGGCCCCGGAGGTCAAGAGCGGCCGGCGGTGCACTCCGGTCCCGACGGGGAAGGTAGGCTGGAGCCGGTCTAATACAGTTTCGTGTGAACTGGTCCCCAGTCTTCCGAAAGGTCACCGGTGCGCTTCAATCGCCGTCTCCGCAGATGGGTCGCTGCCCCCGTTGCAGGAGCCCTCGCCCTCGTTCTCGCGGGCTGCACGCAGGAGCAGCTCCAGGGCTGGCTCCCCACCGAACCCGGCACGACGAACCACGTCGACCGGGTCATCGGGCTCTGGGTCACCTCCTGGATCGTCCTCCTCGCCGTCGGCGTCGTCACGTGGGGGCTCACGATCTGGGCCGTCGTCGTGTACCGCCGCCGGAAGGGCCAGACGGGCCTCCCGGTGCAGCTGCGCTACAACATGCCGATCGAGATCTTCTACACGATCGTGCCGCTGATCCTGGTGATCGGCTTCTTCGCCTTCACCGCCCGCGATCAGGCGGCGATCGAGGAGCCCTACGAGAACCCCGACGAGACCATCCAGGTCTACGGCAAGCAGTGGGCGTGGGACTTCAACTACGTCGACGAGGACGTGTACTCCGCCGGCATCCAGGGCCAGTACGAGTCCTCCGACGGCGACGCCAACGGCTCGCTCGTCGAGTCCGAGGTGCCCACCCTCTACCTGCCCGTCGGCGAGAAGATCAAGATCCAGCTCGACGCCCGCGACGTCATCCACTCCTTCTGGGTCGTCGACTTCCTCTACAAGAAGGACATGATCCCCGGCAAGACGAACTACATGTACGTCACGCCGCTCAAGGAGGGCACGTACGCCGGCAAGTGCGCCGAGCTCTGCGGCGAGTACCACTCCGCGATGCTCTTCAACGTCGAGGTCGTCGACCGAGACACGTACGACGCCTACATCCAGTCGCTGCGCGACGCGGGCCAGACCGGCCAGCTCGGCGCGGAGTACGACCGCAACAGCAACCTTCCCGGAACCGGTGCGCCGGTCCGCACCGAGAACGAGGAGTAGGGGAGCATGAGCACCGCCACCGCACCCGCCCCGTCGTCCCGCACCTTCGGCACTCCGCCCGTCGAGCGCAAGGCGAACGTCCTCGTTCGCTGGATGACGTCCACCGACCACAAGGTCATCGGGTACATGTACCTGATCACGTCGTTCATCTACTTCTGCATCGCAGGGGTGATGGCGCTGGTGATCCGCGCCCAGCTCTTCCAGCCGGGCCTGGCCGTCGTCGAGACGCGCGAGCAGTACAACCAGCTCTTCACCATGCACGGCACGATCATGCTGCTGATGTTCGCGACGCCGCTGTTCGCCGGCTTCGCCAACGTCCTGATGCCGCTGCAGATCGGCGCCCCCGATGTCGCCTTCCCGCGACTGAACGCCTTCGCCTACTGGCTCTACAGCTTCGGCTCGCTCATCGCGGTCGCCGGCTTCGTGACCCCGCAGGGCGCCGCCTCGTTCGGATGGTTCGCCTACGCGCCGTTGTCGAGCACGACGTTCTCGCCAGGGCTGGGCGGCAATCTCTGGGTCTTCGGCCTGGGCCTGTCCGGCTTCGGCACGATCCTCGGCGCGGTGAACTTCATCACCACGATCATCACGATGCGCGCTCCGGGCATGACCATGTTCCGCATGCCGATCTTCACCTGGAACATCCTCGTGACGTCGATCCTCGTGCTGCTGGCCTTCCCGGTCCTCGCCGCGGCGATGTTCGCCCTCGGTGCCGACCGCGTCTTCGACGCCCACATCTACGACGCGGCCAACGGCGGCGTCCTGCTCTGGCAGCACCTGTTCTGGTTCTTCGGCCACCCCGAGGTGTACATCATCGCGCTGCCGTTCTTCGGCATCGTGTCCGAGGTCTTCCCGGTCTTCAGCCGTAAGCCGATCTTCGGCTACAAGACGCTGATCTATGCGACCATCGCCATCGCGGCGCTGTCCGTCACGGTCTGGGCGCACCACATGTACGTCACCGGCTCGGTGCTCCTGCCGTTCTTCTCGCTGATGACGATGCTCATCGCGGTCCCGACCGGCGTGAAGATCTTCAACTGGATCGGCACCATGTGGCGCGGATCGGTGACCTTCGAGACCCCGATGATCTGGGCGATCGGCTTCCTGATCACCTTCACCTTCGGTGGCCTCACCGGCGTCATCCTCGCGTCCCCGCCGCTCGACTTCCACGTGTCCGACTCGTACTTCGTGGTCGCCCACTTCCACTACGTCGTGTTCGGCACCGTCGTGTTCGCGATGTTCTCGGGCTTCTACTTCTGGTGGCCCAAGTGGACCGGCAAGATGCTGAACGAGACGCTGGGCAAGTGGCACTTCTGGCTGCTGTTCATCGGCTTCCACACCACGTTCCTCATCCAGCACTGGCTCGGCGTCGTGGGCATGCCCCGCCGCTACGCGAGCTACCTCCCCGAGGACGGCTTCACCTGGATGAACCAGCTGTCGACGATCGGAGCGATGATCCTCGCGGTCTCGCTGATCCCGTTCTTCCTCAACGTGTACATCACGGCCCGCAAGGCGCCGAAGGTCACCGTGAACGACCCGTGGGGCTTCTCGCGCTCGCTCGAGTGGGCCACCTCGTGCCCTCCGCCCCGCCACAACTTCACGTCCATCCCGCGCATCCGCAGCGAGGCTCCGGCCTTCGACCTGAACCACCCCGAGGCCGGCATCCCCGTCGGAATCGGTCCGGCGAAGGACGCTCCGGACGCCCCCACGTACGACAAGTCCGAAGGCACGGTGAAGTAGGGCCATGCGCGCCAACGTCAATCTGTTCTGGCTCCTGGCCGGCTTCTTCCTCCTCGCGGCCGTCGCGTACACCGTCTGGTCGCTCATCGACACCGAGCAGGTGGAGTGGGTCGGGACCGTCGGCATCACCCTCTCGGCCGTGCTGGGTGCATTCATCGCGTTCTACGTCGGTCGCGTGCACAAGGCGCAGGGCGCCGAACTGCCCGAGGACCGTCTCGACGCCGACATCGACGACGGGGACCCGGAGCTCGGCTTCTTCAGCCCCTGGAGCTGGTGGCCGCTGATCCTCGGCGGTGCCGCCGCTCTGGCGTTCCTCGGTCTCGCCGTCGGCATCTGGATCACCTACATCGCGGCCGGCATCTTCCTGATCGCGATCACGGGCTGGGTCTACGAGTACTACCGCGGATACTTCGCCCGCTAGGCGGACGGATCCGGCCGAGGGCCGGGTGCACGTGAGCGAGAGCTCGCGGCACCCGGCCCTTTCGCTGTGCCGATCAGGCCTGCACGCACTCAGGGTCGACCGGGACCCCGGCGGCGCGGAGTGGCGGAGGGCGTGCAGAAGATCCGCGGTGCGTGAGGCTGTCGCCTGACAGCCGACAGCGCCTGTTCTCAGCCGACGTTCCGCGATCGGAAATCGCGGCGCTCCGGTGCTCGGGACTGCCGGCTCCGCGCGCGCCGCAGCAGCAGTGACGGCCACGTCCACCGGACCGTTCACAGCCCCGCCGGTGGCTCCCTGCGGCCCTGGGGCCGGTCCGCGCCTCCGCTCGCTCTCCCTGGATCACGGCAGGTTGACCCAGGCCTCTCGAAGCCGCTGGGTGGCTCGAGCACGCCCTGAGCCGTTCCGACCCCGGGCTTCCCTGGTCTTCAGCGACTCGACGGCGGCCGAGCGTTCTCCGGACGCCGTCGATCTCCGGACCTCTGCAGCGGCAGTGCCACTCTGAACCGACCGGCCCGGCGGATGCCCGTGTCGCGTAAGGATCGGGCCGACTCCGAGTCGGCTCCTCGACACGAGCCGCATCCCAGCGCGGGCGCCTCCATCGCGACGTCGGCACCAGCAGACCGCCTCCGTCCGCTACCGATCTGCACGGCGACGGCCGGCTCTCGCCGGTCGGCTGAGCGCATCACCGGGAACACCGTCCTCGGCTCCGGCGGCTCGGGCCGCGCGGACTCTGCACCCGCGGCAGCGGCAGCGACCACGTCACGCGAGACGTCACGCAGACGTCGCACAGTGTCCTCTCGACCGGCTGTGCACGGCAGCGGGGGAGCGGCGCGGAGTACGTCCGAGAGAACGACGAAGGGCCCGGACGACGGATCGTCCGGGCCCCTCGGGGAGAAAAGAGGTCAGTGCTCGCTGTGCGAGCTCTCGAGCTCCTTCTGGGTGACGGGGGTGATGCGGTCCTCAAAGAACCAACGGGAGAGACCGGCACGCACGCGCTGCGGAGCGGTGATGCGTCCACGCGAGTTCGGGCGGATCATCAGCGGCTCGTACTCGTCCTGGCTGACCAGCTTCCAGCGCTCGTACTCGTCGAGCTGCTGGTGCACCTCGATGAACTCGCCGCCGGGGAGGCGGACGATGCGGCCGGACTCGAAGCCGTGCAGGGCGATCTCGCGGTCCTTCTTCTGCAGGGCGAGGCAGATGCGCTTCGTGATGAAGTACGCGACGAAGGGGCCGACTATCAGGCAGAACTGCAGGGCGTGGATGACGCCCTCCATCGTGAGGTGGAAGTGCGTGGCGATGATGTCGGAGGACGCAGCAGCCCAGAGGACCGCGTAGAACGTGACTCCGGCGGCACCGATCGCAGTGCGGGTCGCGGCGTTGCGCGGGCGGTCGAGCAGGTGGTGCTCGCGCTTGTCACCCGTGATCCACGCTTCGAGGAACGGGTAGAGCATGACCGCGACGATGAACAGGCCCAGGCCGACGAGCGGGATGAGGATGTTGAACGACAGCGTGCCGAGTCCCGGGATGGCCCACTCGAGTCCCGGCGGGACGAGGCGCAGGGCGCCGTCCGCGAAGCCGATGTACCAGTCGGGCTGGGTGCCGGCGGACACGGGCGAGGGGTCGTAGGGGCCGTAGTTCCAGATCGGGTTGATCGTGAAGAGCGACGCGATGAGGACGACGACACCGAAGACGATGAAGAAGAATCCACCGGCCTTCGCCGCGTAGACCGGGAGCACCGGGTAGCCGACGACGTTCTGCTCTGTCTTGCCCGCACCGGGGAACTGGGTGTGCTTGTGGACGACCACGAACACGAGGTGCAGGGCGATGAACGCGAGCACGAGGGCCGGCAGCAGCAGGATGTGCAGGGTGTACAGGCGGCCGACGATGTCGGTGCCCGGGAACTCCCCACCGAAGAGGAGGAACGAGATCCAGGTGCCGACGACCGGGATGCCCTTGACCATGCCGTCGATGATGCGGAGGCCGTTGCCCGACAGCAGGTCGTCGGGGAGGGAGTAGCCGGTGAAGCCCTCGGCCATCGCGAGGATGAAGAGGACGAAGCCGATGACCCAGTTGAGCTCGCGCGGCTTGCGGAACGCACCGGTGAAGAAGATGCGCAGCATGTGGAGGCCGATCGAGGCCACGAACAGCAGCGCCGCCCAGTGGTGGATCTGGCGCATCAGCAGGCCGCCGCGGATGTCGAAGGAGATGTCGAGCGACGAGGCCATCGCCGCGGACATCTCGATGCCCTTCATCGGGAGGTAGCTGCCCTCGTAGTGCGTCTCGACCATGGACGCCTGGAAGAAGAAGGTGAGGAACGTGCCCGACAGCAGGATGATGACGAAGCTGTAGAGCGCGACCTCGCCGAGGAGGAAGGACCAGTGGTCGGGGAAGATCTTGCGGCCGAACTCCTTGACGACGGCCGAGATGCTCGTCCGCTCGTCGATGTAGTTCGACGCTGCTCCGACGTAGCCCTTCTGCAGCTTGCCGCTGCCGAGGATGACGCCGTCGTCGTTGCCCTGGGGCGACGACGAGGGTCGTGACGGTGTGGTGGTGGACATGTGAGTCATCGCTCCCAGAAGGACGGTCCGACGGGCTCCGTGAAGTCGCTCTGCGCGACCAGATAGCCCTCGTCGTCGACGGTGATGGGCAGCTGCGGAAGCGGGCGCTTCGCCGGGCCGAAGATGACGGCAGCCTCGTGCTTGATGTCGAACTGCGACTGGTGGCACGGGCACAGCAGGTGGTGGGTCTGCTGCTCGTACAGCGCCACAGGGCAGCCGACGTGCGTGCAGATCTTCGAATAGGCGACGATTCCGTCGTAGTTCCAGGTCTCGCGACCCTCGCTGACGACGAGGTCCTCGGGCTTCAGGCGCATCAGGAGGACGGAGGCCTTGGCCTTCTCCTCGAGCTTGCCCTCGACCTGCTCGAGGCCTTCGGGGATGACGTGGAAGGCGGAGCCCAGGGTGACGTCCGATGCGAGGATCGGGGCACCGGAGGGATCCAGCGTGAGCCGGGTGCCCTCCTTCCACATGGTGGTCTTGAGGAGGGCGACGGGGTTCTGGTCCTGCGGGCCGAGGCCGCGGAACAGGATCACCGCCGGCAGCGGGAAGACGACCAGAGAGGCGATCAGGCTGTTCCGGATGACGGAGCGGCGGCCGAAGCCGGACTCCTTGTCGGACTGGTCGAAGATCTCGAGGGCGCGGGCCCGGGTGTCCTCCGAGGAGCGGACCGGGTGGCGGATGTCGATGCCCTCGTGGTCGGACATCAGCTGCTTGCCCCAGTGGACAGCGGCGATGCCGATCGCGAGCAGGGCGAGGGACATGCCCAGACCGATGAACAGCGTGTTCAGGCGGACGGACTCGATCTCCTCCGTGATGGGGAAGGCCATGTACGCGGCGACCGCGAACAGGGATCCCGCGAAGGAGAGGTAGAAGAGCGTGTACACCGTGCGCTCGGCACGCTTCTCGACCTTGGGGTCGAGATCGGTCATCCGGGGGCGGTGCGGCGGGAGTCCCGGGTCCTGGACCCGGCCCCGTGTGACGACCGCGGTGCCGGCCGGAGCCGAACCGTGCCCGGTGGCCGACGAGGTGGCGAGGTCCGTGCCACCCTCATCGTGCTCTGCCATGGTTCTCCTTTTCACGCCTATCGGCTCCGGTCGGAGCCGTGGGGGTTGTCACGCCCGTCAGGGCGCGGATGTTCACTAGTTCGATCGGGCGGTGATCCACACCGTGAGCGCGACGATGGCGCCGAGGCCGAAGATCCAGAGGAAGAGGCCCTCCGCGACCGGCCCGAGGGAGCCGAGCGCGAATCCGCCCGGGGACGGGTTGGCCTCGATGTACTTGAGGTACGAGATGATGTCGCGCTTGTCCTCGGGCGAGATGTTGAGGTCGTTGAAGACCGGCATGTTCTGCGGGCCGGTGACCATCGCCTCGTAGATGTGCGCCTCGGTCACGCCGCCCAGCGGGGGAGCGAACTTGCCCTCGGTCAGCGCGCCGCCGGCTCCGGCGACGTTGTGGCACATCGCGCAGTTGATGCGGAAGAGCTCGGCACCGCTGGCGGTGTCGCCGTTGCCGTCGAGGACCTCCCCGGTCGGGATGGCGGGGCCGGGCGCGAGGGAGGCGACGTAGGCGGCCAGCTCGGCGACCTGCTCGTCGGTGAACTGCACCGGCTTCTCGAGCGCCTGCGGACCGTGCATCTGCATGGGCATGCGGCCCGTGCCGACCTGGAAGTCGACCGAGGCGGCGCCGACGCCGATGAGCGACGGCGCGTTGTCGGTGCCCGCGGCGTCGAGGCCGTGGCAGGTCGCGCAGTTGGCGGCGAAGAGCTTCGAGCCCTCGTCGATCGTCTGCTGGCTGTTGGCGGACGTCTCTGCGGAGGCCGAGGTGGCGACGCCGACGGCCGCGTAGGTGCCGCCGGTGAGTCCGAGGCCGATGGCGATCAGTGCCAGCGTGGCCAGGGGGTGTCGGCGACCCTTCTTGGCGCGGCTCTTCGTCTTCGGGGAGGCCATCGAGGCAACCTTCCTGCGGGGATCGGGGGTGGAGGGGTTCATCGGGTCGGCACCCATCACTTGAGGAAGTAGATGACCACGAAGAGGCCGACCCAGACGACGTCGACGAAGTGCCAGTAGTACGAGACGACGATGGCGCTCGTCGCCTCCTTGTGACCGAAGTTCTTGACCGCGAACGCGCGGCCGATGACGAGGAGGAAGGCGATGAGCCCGCCGGTGACGTGCAGGGCGTGGAAGCCGGTGGTGATGTAGAACGCGGAGCCGTAGGCGTTGCTCGACAGGCTCACACCCTCGGAGACGAGGGTTGCGTACTCGAAGACCTGGCCGCAGACGAAGATCGCGCCGAGCGCGTAGGTGAGGAAGAACCACTCGACCATGCCCCACTTGAACGGGCTGAGCCCGGTGGAGCGCGCCTGGAGCCGCTCGGCCGCGAACACGCCGAACTGGCACGTGAACGACGAGGCGACGAGGATCACCGTGTTGACGCTCGCGAACGGCACGTTGAGGATGCTCGTCTCGGCCTCCCACAGCTCCGGGGAGGTGCTGCGGAGGGTGAAGTAGATCGCGAACAGGCCCGCGAAGAACATGACCTCGCTGCCCAGCCAGACGATCGTTCCGACCGCGACCGGGTTGGGTCGGTTCACTACGGGCGCGGTGGCCGTGGGGGTAAGAGTGCTGCTCGTCACACAGACCATTATGGACGATGCCCGGAGGGGTGATTCGCACTTCCCGTATGCCGTTCGTACCCGGATAATCTGAGTGCCATGTCGGAAACCCTGTCCTGGCCGCGGATTCTCAGCGCTCTCCTCGAATCCTCCGATCTCAGCGTCTCGGAGGCGACCTGGGCGATGGAGCAGGTGATGCGGGGCGAGGCCACGCCGGCGCAGCTGGCGGGGCTCCTGGTGGCGCTGAGGGCGAAGGGCGAGACGGTCGACGAGATCGTCGGCTTCCGCGACGCGATCCTCGAGCACGCGGTCCCGCTGGACGTGGATCCGATGGCGCTGGACATCGTAGGGACGGGCGGCGACCGCTTCGGCACCGTCAACATCTCCTCGACCGCGTCGATCATCGCGGCGGCCGCCGGCACTCCGGTGATCAAGCACGGGAACCGGGCGGCCTCGTCGTCCTCCGGCTCCTCCGACGTGCTCGGCGCCCTCGGCGTCGACCTGAGCCTGTCGGCCGAGCGCGTGGCCGAGGCGTTCCGGCGCACCGGCATCGCGTTCGTCTTCGCGGCGATGTTCCACCCCGGCTTCCGGCACGCGGGCCCGGTGCGGGCCGAGCTCGGGATCCCGACCGTCTTCAACTTCCTCGGGCCGCTGTGCAATCCGGCGCGACCGGAGGCGTCCGCCGTCGGCGTGGCGCACCTCGACCGCGTGCCGCTGTTCGTCGGCGTGTTCCAGACCCGCGGGGCGACCGCGCTCGTGTTCCGCGGCGACGACGGGCTCGACGAGCTGACGACCACGGGGCACAGCCACATCTGGGAGGTGTCGCGCGGGCTCGTCGTCGAGCACGACCTCGATCCCCGCGATCTGGGCCTGCGCCGCGCGAGCATCGACCAGCTCCGCGGGAAGGACGCCGCGTACAACGCGCAGGTGGTCCGGTCGGTGCTCGCGGGCGACAGCGGTCCGGTGCGCGACATCGTGCTGCTGAATGCGGCGGCCGGGCTCATCGCGTTCGATCTCGCGCGGGATCCGTCGCTGATCCAGACGGCGATCCTCGATCGCTTCCGGAGCGCCATGGAGCGGGCGGCCGACGCGGTCGACTCCGGTGCCGCCACGGCCAAGCTCGACGCCTGGGTCGCGGAGACGCGTCGGCAGGACTGACGCGACGGCAGGACCGACTCGGCGCCGCGACCGACGCGAGGGCACGGACGGCCCTGCCCGCGCAGGGCGTCAGGGCGTAACGTGGGAGCGCTGTCCGCGACGGAGCGGACCGCGATCCACCCCGAGCCGGATCGCCCCGGTCCGCGAGTGGTGGTCGGACCCTGGAGGAGACCTCGATGAAGAAGCTCATCAACGACCCCAAGAATGTCGTCGCCGAGTCCGTGGCCGGTTTCGGCCTCGCCCACGCCGATCTCGTCCGGGTCCAGGCGGACCCGCTGTTCGTCGTGCGCGTCGGCGCGCCGCGAGCGGGGAAGGTCGGGATCGTCAGCGGCGGGGGCAGCGGCCACGAGCCGCTGCACGCTGGATTCGTCGGGTACGGGATGCTCGATGCCGCGGTGCCCGGCGCCGTCTTCACCTCGCCCACTCCCGATCCGATCGTGGCGGCGACGCAGGCGGTCGACGGCGGTGCAGGCGTGCTCCACCTCGTGAAGAACTACACCGGCGACGTGCTGAACTTCGAGACCGCGGCCGACCTCGCGGCGGCGGAGGGCGTCGAGGTCCGCTCGGTCGTCATCGACGACGACGTGGCGGTCAAGGACTCGCTCTACACGGCCGGGCGCCGTGGGGTGGCGGGCACGGTCCTCGTCGAGAAGATCGCGGGCGCGGCCGCCGAGCGCGGCGACTCGCTCGACGAAGTCGCGGCGATCGCCGAGGCCGTGAACGCGAACGTGCGGTCGATGGGAGTCGCGCTCTCGCCCTGCATCGTGCCGCACGCGGGCGAGCCGAGCTTCGAGCTGGGTGAGGACGAGATCGAGATCGGGATCGGGATCCACGGCGAGCCGGGCCGCGAGAAGATCGCGCTCGAGCCGGCGGACCGGATCGTGGACCGCATCCTCGGCCCGATCCTCGAGGACCTGCCCTTCTCCTCCGGCGACAGCGTGCTGCTCTTCGTGAACGGCATGGGCGGCACGCCGCAGATCGAGCTCTACATCGCGTACCGCCGTGCCGCGGAGGTGCTCGCGGAGAAGGGCATCGAGGTGACGCGCAGCCTCGTCGGCAACTACGTCACGTCGCTCGAGATGCAGGGCTTCTCGCTGAGCGTGCTGAAGCTCGATTCGGCGATGACCGAGCTCTGGGACGCCCCGGTCGAGACGGCCGCGCTGCGCTGGGGTCGCTGATCGACGAGGACGGCGCTCGGGCCGCACACGACACGACGGCCGCGGGAGCGGTCGCAGGAGAGGGAACGATGCAGGACGGACGGACGGCGCTCGACGCCGAGTGGGCACTCGCGTGGGTGCGGGCAGCGGCGGAGTCGATCGCGCAGCACCGCGTGGAGCTGATCACGCTCGATCGGGCGATCGGCGACGGCGATCACGGCGAGAACATGGATCGCGGATTCCAGGCGGTGGTCGCGAAGCTCGACACCGCGGGCGGCGGGGCGACTCCCGCCGAGGTGCTCAAGCTGGTCGCGACGACGCTGATCTCGACGGTGGGCGGCGCCTCCGGTCCGCTGTTCGGGACGGCGTTCTTCAAGGCCTCGGCAGCGGTCGCCGGTCTCGAGCAGCTGGACGGGCCTGCGCTGGTGGCGCTGCTGACCGCCGCGCGCGACGGGATCGTGCTCCGGGGCAAGGCGGAGGCGGGGGACAAGACGATGGTCGACGCGTGGATCCCGGCTGTGGAGGCCGCAGAGGCCGCCGTCTCCGCGGGTGCCGCACCGGCCGCGGTGCTGAGCGCTGCGGCGGACGCGGCGCAGGGCGGAGCGGAGTCGACCGATCCGCTCGTCGCCCGCAAGGGCAGGGCCAGCTACCTGGGGGAGCGGGCCATCGGGCACCGCGATCCGGGGAGCGTGTCGACCGTGCTGCTGCTGCGCGCGGCGGCCGAGGCGGCGGCATGAGCGTCGGGCTCGTCCTCGTCTCGCACAGCGCACGGCTCGCGGAGGGACTGGCGGAGCTCGCGGCGCAGATGGCGCCCTCCGTCGCGCTCATCGCCGCGGGCGGCACGGACGACGGCGGGATCGGCACCAGCTTCGATCGGATCACGGCGGCTCTCGCCGAGGCGGACTCGGGCGAGGGCGCCGTGGTGCTCTGCGATCTCGGGTCGGCGATCATGACGGCCGAGACGGCGCTGGAGTTCCTGGACGACGACGCGCGGGACCGCGCGCGCCTGGTCGACGCTCCGCTCGTCGAGGGCGCGGTGGCGGCGGCGGTGGCGGCCGAGACCGGCGCCTCGCTCGACGACGTCGTGCGGGCCGCCGAGTCGGCTCGGGGAGAGGCGGCGTCCGCCCCCCAGGAGCCGCTCGCGGTGGCGCAGGTCCGGCGCAGCGTCGTGCTGATCAACCCGAACGGGCTGCACGCGCGGCCGGCCGCCGAGTTCGTCACGCTGGCGAGCGCGTTCGACGCGCGCATCGACGCGAACGGCAAGGATGCGACCAGCCTGCTCGGCGTGATGTCGCTGGGCTTGAACCGGGGGGACGAGGTCGTGATCTCGGCGACGGGCTCCCAGGCCGACGAGGCCGTGCGACGACTCGGCGACCTGGTCGAGTCGGGCTTCGGCGAGGTCTGACGCACCGGCGCTCCGCCAGGTCGCGGCTCCTAGGCTGTGGCCATGGCCCTGCGCGGAACCCGACCCCCGATCGTCCTCCTCCGCCGCCTCACGGCGCTGCCGCGGGCGGTCCGTCGCGCTGACGCCCGCGCAGCGCGGCGGTTGAACGCTCGACGCGCCTCCCCGGCCCTCGACGGCGCCCTCGTGGGGCTCTCCCGTGCCGCCGATCACGGCGTGCTGTGGTTCGCTCTCGGCGCGGTGCTGCTGGCCGCCGGCCGCCCGCGGGAGGCGGCGCGCGGCGTGCTCTCGCTGAGCGCCGCGAGTGCGGCGGCGAACCTGATCGGCAAGCGCGTCTTCGGCGGCGTCCGCCCGCTGGTCGTCGACGTGCCCGTGGGCCGCAGGCTCGCCCGCGTGCCCACGTCCCCGTCGTTCCCGTCCGGTCATGCGGCGAGCGCCGCCGCCTTCGCCGCGGGCGTGGCTCTCGAGAACCCGAAGGTCGGCGCGGCGGTCGCTCCGCTGGCCGCCGCGGTGGCCTTCTCGCGACTGCACGTGGGCGTGCACTGGCTGTCGGACGTGCTCGGCGGTGCCGCGCTCGGCGCGGTGGTCGCGACCCTGGGCCGGGTGCTGGTGCCGGCGACCCCGCGGCACGTCCCGGTCTCGGAGCGAGCGACGCTGCCCCCGGTCGACACCCGGCCGCTCGGCGACGGCGCGTCACTGCTCGTGGTGCTGAACCCGGGCTCGGGTCGCGACTCCCACCGGCCCGATCCGGAGCCGATGATCCTCGAGCGCTTCCCGAAGGCCCGGATCCACCGCCTGGCGGACGGGGAGGAGCTCGCCGACGTCGTGCGGGCGGCGCGGGCGGGTGGATCTCCCCCGGAGGTGCTCGGCGTCTACGGCGGCGACGGGACGATGTCGGTCGGCGCCGCGCTCGCACGGGCCGAGGGGATGACGCTGCTGGTGCTGCCCGGCGGCACCATGAACCACTTCGCGAAGGCACTGGGGCTGCTGACGATCGAGGACGCCTTCGACGCGGCCGCGCACGGCGAGCGACGGGACGTGGACGTGGCGGAGGTCGTCGCGGGCGACTCCGAGCCGGTGACGGTGCTGAACACGGTCTCGGTCGGCGTCTACCCGGAGTTCGTCGCCGCGCGCGAGAAGCACGAGAAGGTGCTCGGCAAGCCCGTCTCGGCGGTGCTCGCCGCGCTGCGGGTGGTGCGCGGCACCGACCCGTTCGAGTTGCGGCGCGACGGGCGGAGCGAGCTGGTGTGGTCCTTCTTCGTCGGCGTCAATCAGGAGCACCCGCGCACGGCGACCCCCCTCGCGCGTCGCCGCCTCGACGACGGGCAGCTGGACGTTCGCATCCTGCACTCGGGTCGTCGGCCGCGCACCCGCGGCGCGATCTCGCTCGTGCTCGGCCGCACCGCGACTCCGATCGTCGGGCGGGTGCCCGGCTGGCGCGCTCCCGTCGTGGAGTCCTACTCGACCGACCGGCTGACGATCTCGGTGCGCCGACCGGACGGCGAGGACCCGGGCTGGGCGCACGACGGTGAGACCGAGGTCTTCGACGGTGAGCGCGACGGCTACGAGGAGGCGTCGGTGCGGATCGTGCGACTGGCGCTCCGGGTCTACGCGACCGCCGACTGAGGCGCGGCAGTCGCGTCTCCTCCCGGGCCGGCGTGCCGGCTGCCGGCTACGACGACGGCGAGCCGCCCGAGAGTCCCGCCTCGAGCGCGTCGAGGACCGGCAGCTGACCGGCGACGATCCCGCTCCGCGCCTCGGCTGCGCTCATCCAGCGAGCCGTCGCGATCTCGGGGTACTCGCGGACGACTCCCGAGCCGCGCGGCCACTCGAGTTCGAAGGCGTTGCTCGCGACGAAGCGCACGTCGTCGCCCCCTGCGCCCGCGAACACCGTGACGATCTTGCCGGAGGACTGCCGGAACGCGCCGAGGAGACGGTAGTCGAGGTCGGGAGCGGGGACGCCGATCTCCTCCTCGAACTCGCGTCTCGCCGCGTCCAGCGGCGCCTCCTCCTCCGTGTACAGGCCCTTCGGGATCGACCACGCGCGCGGACGCCTCGTCCACAGCGGTCCGCCCATCCGTCCGAGGAACACCTCGAGACCCTCCGGGCCGGTGCGGTGCAGGAGGAGGCCGGCGCTCGTCGGGGCGGTCATCGCGGGCACCTGGTCATCCCGCCATCCTGCCCCTCCCGCGTGGAAGGATCGAGAGGATCGACCGCGACGGCACGGAGTGGACCATGGACAGCACCGAGATCCTGCGCGGACTGCAGGACGCCGTCGGCGAGGCGCTCGTCGTCGCCGGACCGGACTTCGAGGCGGTGCACACCGACAAGTCGGGCTTCACCACGGGGGAGCGCGCGCTCGCGCTGGTGCTCGCGCGCTCCGTCGAGGACGTCCAGGCCGTGCTGCGCCTCGCGACCGCGCACCGCGTGCCGGTCGTCCCGCGGGGAGCCGGCACAGGGCTGGCCGCCGGCGCCGTCGCCACGAGCGGCGCGATCGTGCTCTCGACCGCGCGCATGGACCGGATCCTCGAGATCTCGCTCGAGGACGAGCTGGCCGTCGTGGAGCCGGGCGTGATCAACCAGGCGCTCTCGGACGCCGTCGCCGCCGACGGGCTGGTCTTCTCGCCCGATCCCGCGAGCAAGGCGATCTCGAGCATCGGCGGCAACATCGCCACCAACGCCGGGGGTCTGCTCTGCGCGAAGTACGGGGTGACGCGGGAGGCGGTGCTCGGACTGGCGGTGGTGCTGCCGGACGGGCGGCTGGTGCGCACCGGGCGGCGCAGCGTCAAGGGCGTGACCGGCTACGACCTCACCGCGCTGCTGACCGGGTCGGAGGGGACGCTCGGCGTGATCGTCGAGGCCACCGTGAAGCTGCGTCCCCTCCCGCAGGGGCCGGTCGTGACGATCGGGGCGTACTTCCCGAGCGTGGTCGCCGCCGCAGCGGCCGCCGCGGCCGTGACCGCTGCGCGGCTCCGACCGGCTGTGATGGAGCTGATGGACGAGGCCGCGCTCGCCGCGATCGGCCGCTACACGGGCACGGTGCTCGACCGCGGTGCGGCCTACCTCCTCGTGCAGACCGACGGCGGGGGAGCCCGCGACGAGGCTGAGCGGATCCTCCGGATCGTCCTGGATGCGGGCGGCGACGCGGAGTCCACGGAGGACCGGGCCGCCGGGGAGGCGCTGCTCGCCGTGCGCCGTGCGTTCCATCCCGCACTGGAGGCCGAGGGCGAGGTGCTGATCGAGGACGTCTGCGTGCCCCGCTCCGCGCTGCCGGCGATGTTCGCGGCGATCCGGGGCATCGAGCAGCGGACCGGACTGTCGATCCCCACGGTCGCCCACGCGGGCGACGGCAACCTGCACCCGAACTTCGTGCTGCCCGCGGGTGCGCACGAGGTCGGGGAGGAGATCTGGGAGGCGGCCGCCGAGCTCTTCCGCACGGCGGTGTCGCTCGGAGGCACCCTGACCGGCGAGCACGGCGTGGGGCTCCTCAAGCGGCGATGGCTCGAGGAGGAGCTGGGGGAGGACTCGACGGCGCTGCAGCGGGGGATCAAGGCGGTGTTCGACCCGCTGGGGATCATGAACCCGGGGAAGGTCTTCTGACGCGTCAAGCGGGCAGGAGCTCCGAGACGAGCAGCGCGGCGGTCAGCACCGTCGTCGCGGCCGACATCAGCCAGTACAGGATCGTCTCGCGCCACGAGCCGGCGGAGCCGAGGACCGGCAGCGCGGCGTAGCCGCCCGAGGTCCAGAGCCGCCGGAGGACCGGGATGCGGCGCACCGCCCGGGGCGCCCGGATGCGCAGCGGCCAGAGCCAGTTGATCCCCTCCGTGGTCAGGGCGTCGCCCGCGATGTGCACGAAGTAGCCCAGGGTGGCCGCCACGCGCAGCCAGGCCCAGCTGCCGTCGGCGAGGCCGATCAGGAGCCCGCTGACCACTGCTGCGACGGCCCAGGCGAGCGGCCAGGACCGGGCGGTCCTGGTGGCCTTCGCCGCGAAGGCGAGCGCGGGGAGCGTCAGCAGCGCCGCCAGGGACACGGTGCCCAGCGGAGGGAGCGGGAAGCGCACCGCCGTCAGGACCGGCACGAGGTACCAGACCACGGCGATGGCGAGCAGCGAGTGCATGCCGTGGCGGTGGCCGCCGCTGATGCGTCCGGCGGTGGCCGTCAGGATCGACGCTCCCGGTGCGGAGCGGGAGATGGTCGCGCGGGCGTGATCGGCATCGGGGGCGAGCGCCCAGCCCGCGGCGACCCCGAGACCGACGAGACGGATGTCGAGCGGCAGGTCCGCGACTCCGAGCGGACCGGCGATCGCCGGCACGGAGGTGGCCACCGACCAGGCGAGAGCGGCGGAGACGGCGTGGGAGCGGCCCATCACGGCGGGTGGCACCTCGTGGTCGGATCGGAGCGGGACGGCGACGCCCGGGAGGGGCACGAGAAAACCCCCGGTGCCGCGCTGATGCACGGGCCGGGGGTGGGGGTGGGCGATACCGGACTCGAACCGATGACCTCTTCCGTGTGAAGGAAGCGCGCTACCAACTGCGCCAATCGCCCAGGAGGCCGTCTTGTGGACGACCCGAGAGACGATGTTAGCGGATCCCGGAGCGCGCGGAGCACCACGGCGGCGCGCCACGCCCGGGTGAACGGGGCGTGTCGGGGCGGTTTCCGGCGGAAAGACGGGCAAGTCGGCGACGTCCCCCCGGATCCGCGTCCGCTCGATTTGGTTTCTCGCGCAGCCGTCCTATAAAGTCTTCTAGGTCGAGCCGGGCAGCGAAAGCGCCGGGGAGACGAAGACCGGGAAGCGTCCGGCAAGACGCTGATCCGGAAGTGCTCGAAGAAGACAACTGAATACGACCTACATGCGGATGTGGCGCAGCGGTAGCGCATCACCTTGCCAAGGTGAGGGTCGCGAGTTCGAATCTCGTCATCCGCTCGAATATCGGCCTCCGGGCCGATGTTTCTGAGAGGGCCTCCGGGCCTTCTCCACCCCGGTCGGCTCGCCTCGCGGGTCGCCGACACCGAACCCAATACACGGTGGATTGGCCGAGAGGCGAGGCAGCGGCCTGCAAAGCCGTATACACGGGTTCGAATCCCGTATCCACCTCGATCGTTCCGACGAACGAGGCGCTCCTCGCGGAGCAACGGGCGATTGGCGCAGCGGTAGCGCGCTTCCCTGACACGGAAGAGGTCACTGGTTCGATCCCAGTATCGCCCACCACCTGGAACCCCGGCCCTCGGCCGGGGTTCCGTCGTTGACGGCCACCCACGCCGGCGGCTCGCCTCGAGGTTCTGCACGGGCGGCCGCGCGGACTACCCTCGGGACGTGCCCGCTCCGATCCGCCTCGACGAGAGCACGGTGCTCCGCCTCGTCGCCCGAGAGGACGGACCGGCGCTCTCAGCGGCCTACCGCCGGAACCGTCGCCACCTCGCTCCGTGGGAGCCGCTGCGCTCGGCCCGGTTCTTCGAGCCGGGTGGGCAGACGGACGCCATCGCCGACTCGCTGTTCGCCCACCGCTCCGGCAGCGTGCTGCCCCTCGTCCTCGTGCAGGGCGAGGAGATCGTCGGGCGGATCACCCTGTCGAACATCCTCCGCGGCGCCTTCGAGAGCGCCGAGATGGGCTACTGGCTCGACGCCCGCCTCGAGGGGCGGGGGACGATGACCCGCGCGGTCGGCGAGGCGATGGGGATCGCCGACGGCGAGCTGGGTCTGCACCGCGTCCAGGCGGGGACCCTCCTGCACAACGTCGGCTCGCAGACGGTGCTCGAGCGCAACGGGTTCGAGCGCATCGGCATCGCCCGCCGCTACCTCCGGATCGCGGGCGAGTGGCAGGACCACGTGCTGTTCCAGCGACTGCTCGAGCCCGCGCTGAACGCCCCGCTCACGCCGCCGGAGGGGCCGCAGCCGCCTCCGAGTCGTCTCGTCTAGGGTGGGCGACGGCCGCGCCGGTGATCCGTCGGCGCTCGGACCGAGAGGGACGGCTGGAGCATGACCCGCACCATCGGCGGACGCGAGTTCGACTTCGAGCGGCAGGTCGCCGTGATGGCGGTCGTGAACCGCACCCCCGACTCCTTCTACGACAAGGGCTCGACCTTCGCACTGGATCGAGCGGTCGCCGCCTCGGTGCGGGCGGCCGAGCAGGGCGCCGACTGGGTCGACATCGGGGGAGTGCCGTTCGGGCGGGGCCCGGCCGTCTCGCTGCAGGAGGAGATCGACCGGGTGGTGCCCGTCGTCGCCGGCATCCACGAGCGGAGCGACGTGGTCGTCTCGGTCGACACGACCCGGGCCGAGGTGGCCCGGCTGAGCATCGCCGAGGGCGCCTCCGTCGTCAACGACACCAGCGGGTTGCACGACCCGGAGATGCTCGCCGTCGTGGCGTCGTCCGAGGCGCAGCTCGTGATCACGCACAGCCTGGGCGCACCGCGCAGCGAGCCCGTGCGGCCCGAGTACGACGACGTCGTGGCCTCGGTGATCGCCCACCTGCGCGAGAGGCGGGACCGGGCGGTCGCGGGCGGAGTCCCGGACGAGCGCATCATCCTCGACCCCGGTCACGACCTCAACAAGAACACCCTGCACACCCTGGAGCTGACCCGTCGCCTGGGCGAGATCGCGGCGCTGGGACTCCCGGTGCTCGCGGCGGTGTCGAACAAGGACTTCATCGGCGAGACGCTCGACCGCCCGCAGGGCGAGCGGCTCGAGGGATCCCTCGCGGCGGCGGTGATCTGCATCCTCAACGGTGCGCGCATCGTGCGCATGCACGACGTGCGGCAGGCCGTCGACGCGGTCCGATTGACCGAGGCCGTTCTCGGCTGGCGGGCACCCGCCCACCTCCGTCACAACATCGAGGAGGAGCCCGTCGCATGAGCGCCGCGATCGACCGCCTGCACCCGTCCCCGCTCGCGGCGCTCGACGACGACACGCTCCTCGCGCTCTACTCGGCCGAGACCTCCGAGCCGTGGCTGCGGGTGAATTTCGTCTCGAGCATCGACGGAGCGGTCACCCGGGAGGGCGTCTCGGGCGCTCTGGGCGGGGACGCGGACGAGCGGGTCTTCGACCTCCTCCGTCGTCTCGCCGACGTGGTGCTGGTCGCGGCGGGCACGGTCCGCACCGAGGGCTACGGGCCGATGGTGCTGGGGGAGGAGTCGGCCGCGGCGCGCTCCGCCGAGGGGCGCCCCGCGCATCCGGTGTTCGCGATCGTCTCGGGCTCGCTGGAGCTGGACCCGGCCTCGCGGATCTTCACCGAGGCTCCGGTGCGCCCGGTCGTGGTCACCACCGGAGCGTCTCCCGCCCGTCGGCGCGCGGAGCTCGCCGAGGTGGCGGACGTGCTGATCTGCGGCGAGGAGGACCTGGACGCGGTGCGGATGCGCGACGCACTCGCCGATCGCGGTCTCGCCAGGATCCACTGCGAGGGCGGACCGGGGCTCCTCGGCACCCTGCTCTCGCAGGACGTGGTCGACGAGCTCGACCTCACCGTCAGCCCGACACTCGAGGCCGGCGACGGCGGCCGGATCGCCCGGGGCGAGGCGGAGGCGAGGACGCAGCGCCTCGCGCACGTCCTCGCCTCCGGCGACACCCTGCTGCTGCGCTACCTCCGCGCGCGCTGACGGTCGGGGCGCCCGGCCGGACGCCCCGACGGACGTCAGTCGGCGAGCACGAACTGCGGGGAGACCGCGCGCGGCACCAGACGCTCGAGCTGCGTGACGTGCGAGGGGTTCAACTCCTCGAGCGAGTTCACGCCCAGCAGGCGCATGGTGCGCGTGATCTGCTCGGACAGGATCTCGATCATCCGGTTGACGCCCGCCTCGCCGCCGGCCATCAGGCCGTAGAGGTACGCGCGGCCCACGAGGGTGAAGCGAGCGCCGAGGGCGATCGAGGCCACGATGTCGGCGCCGGACATGATGCCGGTGTCGAGGTGGATCTCCATGCCGGACGTGCTGCCCGTGCCGACCTCGCGCACCACGTCCGGGAGGAGGTGGAAGGGGATCGGAGCGCGATCGAGCTGGCGGCCGCCGTGGTTCGAGAGGACGACGCCGTCGACGCCGAGCTCGGCGACGCGACGTGCGTCGTCGACCGTCTGGACGCCCTTGACGACGATCTTCCCGGGCCACTGGTCGCGGATCCAGGCGAGGTCCTCGAATCCGACGGTGGGATCGAACATCGTGTCGAGCAGCTCGCCGACGGTGCCGGACCAGCGGTCCAGCGACGCGAACGACAGCGGCTCGGTGGTGAGGAAGTCGACCCACCACCAGGGGCGCGGCATCGCGTTCACCACGGTGCCCAGCGTCAGCTGAGGTGGGATCGAGAAGCCGTTGCGCTTGTCGCGGAGGCGCGCGCCGGCGACGGGGACGTCGACCGTCACCAGGAGCGTGTCGAATCCTGACGCGGCCGCGCGCTCCACGAGCGCCATCGAGCGGTCGCGGTCCTTCCACATGTAGAGCTGGAACCAGTTGCGGCCGTCCGGGTTCGCGGCCTTCACGTCCTCGATGGCGGTGGTGCCCATGGTGGAGAGCGAGAAGGGGATGCCCCACTTGGCCGCGTTGCGCGCGCCGGCGATCTCGCCCTCGGTCTGCATCATCCGGGTGAAGCCGGTCGGCGCGATGCCGAAGGGGAGCGAGACGGGAGCGCCGAGGACGTCCCAGCCGGTGCTGACCTCCGAGACGTCGCGCAGGATCGCCGGGTTGAACTGGATGTCCTCGAACGCCTGGCGCGCACGGCCGAGCGAGATCTCGGCCTCTGCGGCTCCCTCCGTGTAGTCGAACGCCGCCTTGGGCGTCCGGCGCTTCGCGATGCGCTGGAGATCGTGGATCGTCAGAGCCTTGTCGAGCCGGGCCTTCTTGAGGTCGAGCTCGGGCTTCTTGAACTGCATGAGGGGCGCGAGGTCGCGCACCTTCGGGATTCGTCGGTCGACCATGGTCAGTCCTTCTCCGCTCCAGTGGGTGTCAGGTGGGTCTCGGCGTAGTAGCCGGAGATGTGGGCCGCGACGAGCGCGCGGGCGCGGTCGGGGTCGGCGGCCGCGATCGCGGCGACCAGGGCGCGGTGCTCCGAGCGGAGCCGATCGCGGGTCGTCGGCCAGTCGGGCAGGGTGCGCGCGGCGGTGATCACGTAGCTCTCGACCGCGTCGCGCAGGCCCGCGGTCATCGCCGCGATCACCGCGTTCCCGGACGCCTCGGCGAGCGAGAGGTGGAACTGCGCGTCGAGGGCGAGGAACGCGTCGTGGTCGAGCACCTCGGCGTCCATCGCATCCAGGAGCTCGCGGCTCTCGCCCAGAGCCGGACCGGGCGTGCGGGCGAGGTCGTCGACGACGGCGGTCTCGAGCACGAGCCGGGTGCGGACGACGTCCTCCACCGCGAACCCGCTCGCGGCGACCTGGAGGCGCAGCAGCGCGCTCATCCCTCCGGTCGGCCGCGCCACGATCACGGCGCCCGCCGCCGGCCCGGAGCCGGAGCGGGTGCGGACGAGCCCCATCACCTCGAGGACGCGGACGGCCTCGCGGACCGAGGACCGACCGACTCCGAGTTCGAGGGCGAGGGTGCGCTCACCCGGGAGGCGGTCACCGGGTGCGAGTGCTCCGGTGAGCAGGAGGCCCTCGACATGGGCGAGGACGGCCTCCCACGCGCGTTCGCCGGTGTCGCTCATCCCGCTCCTCCTCGTGTGGTCTGACCACACCGTACCATGTGGTCCGACCACACGGCACACGCAGTGCCTAGGCTGTCGGGATGACCGGTCCGGACCTCGCGCGGCAGTACTCGCTCGAGGGCGCGGTGATCCCGGCGATCGCGCGACGGCTCGGCGGTGGCGATCCGGAGCTCGCCTGGCGCAACCAGGCGGACGGGCTGACCTTCCGCGTGCCGGCCGGGTACCTCAAGTGGAATCCCGCGGGCACAGGCATCGACCTGCGACGCGAATCGGCGCGGCTGCGCTGGCTGGAGGGTCGTCATCCGTCGCCCCGCGTGCTGGACGAGGGGGACGAGGACGGCGGCCAGTGGCTGCTCACGGCGCCGATCGCAGGGCGCAGCGCCGTCGATCCGCTCTGGATCGCGCGGCCCGGGACCGCGGTGCGAGCGATCGCACGAAACCTGCGGGCTCTGCACGCCGTCCCCGCCGGCGACCTGCCGGACGAGCTCCGCCGCGACTCCTGGTTCCACCGCGGGGCGGCACCGGAGCCCGAGCGGCCTGTGCTCGTCCACGGCGACGCCTGCGCACCCAACACGCTGATCGGCGACGACGGAGCCTGGAGCGGCACGGTCGACCTCGGCGACCTCGGTCTGGGCGACCGCTGGGCCGATCTCGCCGTCGCGACGATGAGCCTGCACTGGAACTACGGTGACGGCTTCACCGACCTGCTGCTCGAGGAGTACGGCATCGCCCCGGACGAGGAGCGGACCTCCTTCTACCGCGCGCTCTGGGCGGCGGAGTCCTGAGGGCAGGGACTCACGTCGACGAGTCGTCCTTCTTCCCGTCCTGCGCCGACTCCTTGTTCTCGGACGCGAGGCGCAGCCACCGGCCGTCGCGCAGGTCCTGCTCGTGCACGGCGGCCTTCTTGTCGCTGGCGGCGGTGTCGCGCGGCGGGAGCTGGATGGTCTCCTCCGCCTCGATGCCGGCCTGCAGCTCGCGGCCGCGCTCGAGCTCCGCGTCGAACTCCGCTCCGAAGAGCAGCGCGATGTTGGTGATCCAGATCCAGAGGAGGAAGACGATCACCGCGCCGAGCGAGCCGTAGGTCTTGTCGTAGTTCGAGAAGTTGGCGACGTAGAAGCCGAAGCCGATCGAGGCGACGAGCCAGATCAGCAGGGCGAGGACCGAGCCCGCTCCGATCCAGCGGAACTTCGGCTGACGGATGTTCGGCGCCCAGTAGTAGAGGATCGCGACGATCACGATCGCGATGACCAGCAGCACGGGCCACTTCGCGATGTTCCAGACCAGGAGGGCGGAGGACCCGAGGCCGACCACGTCGCCCACGGCCTCGGCCACGGGGCCGCTGAGCACGAGGATCAGTGCGGCGACGACGATCAGCACGACCGTGGCGAGCGTCACGCCGAGCATCGTCGGGCGCAGCTTCCAGAACGGGCGGCCCTCGTCGATCTCGTAGACGCGGTTCATGGCGCGGCCGAACGCGCCGACGTAGCCGGAGGCCGACCACAGGGCGCCGACGATACCGGTGACGAACGCGAGTCCCGCGGCCGGCGAGCTCGTGAGCGATTGGATGGGCTCGCGCAGCACGTCGACGACCTGTGCGGAAGCGAGATTCCCGACCAGCTCGAGCACGGTGTCGGTCGTGGCCTGCGCCTGGCCGAAGAGGCCGAGGACCGAGACGATCGCCAGCAGCGCCGGGAAGAGCGCGAGGACGGCGTAGTAGGTGAGTGCTGCGGCGAGGTCGGTGCACTGGTCGGCGCCGAACTCGCGCATCGTCTTCTTCAGCACGTAGCCCCACGACCGCTTCGTCAGGTCGCTCAGCTCGTCGGGCTTGCGCCTGTCGTCGGGTTCGGGCGCGCTCTTCTCGCGGGTCGTGCTCTTCTCGGCCATGCGGCCACGCTACGGCGCTCGGCGATCCGGTGGTGGCCCTTGACGGCGGTGCCCCGCGCTGTCAGGCGGCGCTCAGCCGACCGGGAGTCGCGGGGCCCGTCGCTGCCGTGCGGCGGCGATCGTTCCGAAGACGAGGAACGACGTCGTCGACGCGAGGACGACGAGCAGGGGAGCGTCCCACCCGCCGCTCGTGTCGTGCGCGATGCCGAGGACGGTGGGCGCCGTCGCGGCGACCGCGTAGCCGATGCCCTGGACGGTCGCCGAGAGCCGGGACGCGTGGGCGTCGGACTGCGAGAGACGGACCACGAGGACGAACACCACCGTGAATCCGCCGCCCTGCGCGATGCCGCCCAGAGCGCACCACAGCGCCCAGAGGTCGGGCGCGAGCAGCAGGCCGGCGGGAACCGTGCACCAGAGCGAGCCGACGAGCGCGATGCTGCCCAGCGGCGCGAGCCGGCGGACGAGCAGCGGGACGCCGAGCGCCCCCACGACGGCGGCGACCTGGAAGACGGAGGAGCTCGCTCCGGCGGTCTCGACCGAGAAGCCGTTGCGGTCGACGAGCAGGCTCGGCAGCCACGCGGTCACGCCGTAGTAGGAGAACGCCTGGCTCGAGAAGCAGACCGCCAGTGCGAGCACCGTGGCGCTGCGGAAGACGCGCGGGGGAGCGGCGGCGAGGCCCGCGGGGGACACCGGCCGGGGTGCGGGCCGGAACGCGCCCGAGGGGCCCGCGACGGCGAGCCAGCCCAGCAGCGCGAGTGCCGACAGGAGGAGCCAGGCCAGCAGGGCCCCGCGCCAGCCGAGCGCGTGCGCCAGGGGCGCGGTGCCGAGGGAGGTGATCGTGGAGCCGATGTTGAGCGCCGCCGTGTAGACGCCCGTCGTGAGGTCGACCCGTCGGGCGGGGACGTCGCGCCGGATGACGACCGGGACGACGACGTTGCCGATCGTGATGAAGACGCCGATGAGGATCGTCCCCGCGACGACCGCGACGGTGTCGCCGGCCGAGCGGACGACGGTGCCCAGGGCGACGCCGAGGACCGTCGCCGTCACGGCGGCGTCCGGTCCGGCGCGCCGGATGACCAGGAGGGCGAGCGGAGTCGCCAGGGAGAAGCAGAGCACGGGGATGCTCGTGAGGATCCCGGCCTGACCGGAGGACAGTGCCAGATCGTCGCGGACGGCGTCGATCACCGGGGCGACCGCCACGATCGGGCCGCGGAGGACCAGGGCGACGAGCGAGACGGCGACGACGAAGAGCCAGGGGGCGCTCCGACGCGGCGTCATCGGCGCATCGAGGGGGAAGCGGGGCGGCGCACCCGGCTCAGCTGCCGAGCTGGGCGAGGAACCCGGCGATGTTGACGAGGAACATGAGGCCGCCGACGGCGATGCCCACGATGCCCGTGATCAGACCGGCAGTCGCCATGCCCCGTCCGATCCCGGTCACCGTCGCCGCGGCCCGGCCGCGGACGGCGAAGACGATGGCGAGGATCGAGGGGACGAACAGCACGTTGAACACGAGGCTGAGGATCCCCATCACGAGGCTCGCGACGGCCATCGGATTGCGACCGGAGGCGGCGGTGGAGTCGTACGGATTCGACGCGTACGGATTCGTCGCGTACGGGTTCGCTCCGGAGGGCGCCGCTCCGTACGGGGTGGTCGGGGCGGCCTGGTCCGAGCCGTACGGCGCGGCCGGAGGAGTGCCGTAGGCCGCCCCGGCCGGATCGGCGTGCGGGGCGCTCGGTGTGCCGTACAGCGGGGCCTGCGGTGCGGACGGGCGCGACCGGTCGGTCCAGGCCGAGCCGTCCCAGTAGAGCTCCGAGCCGATGTCGGCGGGGTGCGGGTACCATCCGGGCGCGGGAGTGCGGGGGGAGTCGTCGGACATGGGGCGATTCTAGGGCGCGCCGATCGCCCGGGCGGTCAGTCCTTCGGCTGCTCGATGCCCAGCGCGTTGCCGTCGGGGTCGAGGATCCAGGCCGCCCAGACGCTGCCGCGATCGGCGATGCCGTCGACGGTGCGCAGCTCGTCGCTGTCGTAGTCCTCCGGCGTCACCCCGCGCGCGGCGAGGGCCTCGAGCTCGGCGCGGAGATCGTCGACGCGCCAGGCCGCCTTCGTCTGCTCGTCCTTCGAGCCGGTCGTGCTGGCGGTGACCGTCAGGCGCGTCCCTCCTGTCGAGTAGGCGACCGCGGAGTCGGACTCCTCCAGCACCTCCAGGCCGAGGGCGTCGGCGTAGAACCTGCGCGAGGCGGCGAGATCCTTCGAGAGGAGGACTGGGCCGATGGGTGAGTCGGAGAGCACGGGTGCACCTTTCGTCGAGGAGCCGCACGGGGCGGTGCGGGTGCTCCAGCCCACGCCGGAGCCGGTGGATCGACAAGGGGTTGCCAACGGCGCTGTACCGATCACGCACTGCGAAGGCGTTCCCCGCGACCCGCGCGCAGACTGTCCCCGGCGCGAGGAGGCGTGATGGACGGGCCCGAGGAACGGGACGCGGCGGTACTCGCCGATCTCGTCGCGGTGGTGGCCGGACTGGTCGGCGCCGGGGCCCTCGACGCTCGGCAGCGGGACGTGCTCGCCCGTGCCCTCGCCATCGAGGACTCCGGCGCGATCGGTCCGGGGCTCGCCGCGCTGGCGATCCGGCTCCGCACCGCGGGCTGACGCTCAGTCGCGGATCACGGCCCGCTCGAGCGCCGCCGCCAGCACCTCGAGCGCTCGGCCGGGAGTCGTCCCGCTCCCGGGCACGAGCATCCGCAGTCGCAGTCCGTCGACGAGCGCGAGGATCAGCTCCACGTGCTGCTCGAGCGGACCGCGCCGCAGCACGCCCTCCTCGGCGAGCAGATCGATCCAGCGCACGGTGCTCGCGCGGCTGCTCGCGTCGACGGCGGCGACGAGAGCGCGGCCCTGCTCCGTCGAGCCCGGACCGGCAGACGCGGCGTGGAGTGCGAACCAGCCGCCCAGGGCGGGAGGGGCGTCCTCGGCGGGGAGGAACTGCCCGACGCACTCCAGCAGTCTCTCGAGCGGATCGACGCGCCGGTCCTCGATCCGCAGGTCGCCGAGACCGGGGTCGAAGAGCTCCGCGACCACCGCGTCGTAGAGATCGCGCTGCGCGGGGAAGTGATGGCGCAGCGTGCTGGCCCCGATGCCCGCGCGCGCCGCGACGGCGCGGACGCTCAGCGCCGCGACTCCGTGCTCGGCGGCGAGCGCCCGGGCCGCCTGGAGGATCTCCTCGCGTCGGTTCATCGGATCCTCCTCCTGATCGGCCCATCGGTGTTCCATCGTGGCAGTGGAACAGTGTACCGGCACGCTGTGCCAAAGCCGTCTCGCACACCGTACCAGCGCGCAGGCGGGCTCGAGGAGCGGAGCCCGCCCGTCCGCCGTCCTGTACGGGAAACGAAGCCGGCGGGCGTTCCCCGGCTCTCTCCGCCGAAGGCTTCGCCAAGGTGGAGGGGACCCAGACGGACGCACGCGACCCGCGTCCGGGATCGGATGCATGGACACGGACCGCAGCGCGCTGCCGCTCTCCGTCGACGACGCCCTCGCGGTGGTGGCGGTCCTCGCCGTCCTCGAGGGCGCCCTCGTCTCGGACGCCCTCCCCCAGGGGGTCGAGGCCGTCCTCGTGCGCCACCTCGTGCAGAACGACCTGCTGCTCGACGGGGCCGATCGAGGCGAGCTCGTCGACGCCCTCCGCGGTCTGGACGAGCGCGTTCGGGCCGTGCTCGGCTGACGTCCGTCCGTCGCTGCCGCCGCCGGCTCCGGAACGTTCCGGCGCACGCGGGCGACTAAAGTCGAGGGGTTGGCGAAGCCCTGAGGAGTGTCCGCGCGTGTCGAACGAACCGTCGAATCCGTCCGAGAACGAGTCCGTCGCGGTGGTGACCGAGGCCGGGACGGGCTTCACGCACTTCTCCGACCGGGCCGTCGTCGCGATCCGGGTCAACGGCGAGCTGAAGGACCTGGCCGCCGACGTCGTGCCGGGCGACCGCATCGAGCCGGTCCTGATCTCCTCTCCGGACGGGCTGAACATCCTCCGCCACTCCGCGGCCCACGTGCTCGCCCAGGCGGTGCAGCAGATCAACCCGGAGGCGAGGCTGGGCATCGGCCCGCCCGTCACCGACGGCTTCTACTACGACTTCGATGTCGAGGAGCCCTTCACGCCGGAGGCGATGAAGGCGCTCGAGAAGGCGATGGACCGCATCGTCCGCCAGGGGCAGCGCTTCGTGCGCCGCGTCGTGACCGAGGACGAGGCCCGCGCCGAGCTGTCCACGGAGCCCTACAAGCTGGAGCTCATCGGCATCAAGGGCGGCGGCGGTGACGAGGAGTCCGTCGAGGTCGGCGGCGCCGAGCTGACGATCTACGACAACGTCGACCCGCGCTCGGGCGAGACGGTCTGGAAGGACCTCTGCCGCGGTCCGCACCTGCCCAACACCCGCATGATCGGCAACGGCTACGCGCTCACCCGCAACGCGGCGGCCTACTGGCGCGGCTCCGAGAAGAACCCCCAGCTGCAGCGCGTCTACGGCACGGCCTGGCCGACGAAGGACGAGCTGCGCGCGCACCAGGCCCGCCTCGAGGAGGCCGCGCGCCGCGACCACCGCAAGCTCGGGCACGAGCTCGACCTGTTCTCGTTCCCGGACGAGATCGGCTCCGGTCTCGCGGTGTTCCACCCCAAGGGCGGCATCATCCGCTACGAGATCGAGCAGTACATGCGGGAGCAGCTGCTCGCGCACGACTACGAGCTCGTCTACACGCCGCACATCACCAAGGGCGACCTCTTCACCACCAGCGGGCACCTGCAGTGGTACTCCGAGGGCATGTTCCCCCCGATGCACCTCGACGAGCTGCAGGACGAGGACGGCAACGTCACCCGCCAGGGCCAGGACTACTACCTCAAGCCCATGAACTGCCCGTTCCACAACCTGATCTTCCGCTCGCGCGGCCGCAGCTACCGCGAGCTGCCCCTGCGCCTGGCCGAGTTCGGCACGGTCTACCGCTACGAGAAGAGCGGCACGCTGCAGGGACTCACCCGCGTGCGCGGGCTCACCCAGGACGACGCGCACATCTACGTGACGCAGGAGGACGTGGCGGCGGAGCTCACCCGCAACCTCGAGTTCGTGCTGCAGGTGCTCCGCGACTACGGCCTGAACGACTTCTACCTCGAGCTCTCGACCAACGAGGAGGGCAACCCGAAGTTCGTCGGCGCCCCCGAGCAGTGGGAGGCGGCCATCGAGTCGCTCCGCGCGGTCGCGGTGGAGTCGGGTCTCGAGCTGGTCCCGGATCCGGGCGGAGCGGCGTTCTACGGTCCGAAGATCTCGGTGCAGGCGCGCGACGCGATCGGCCGCACCTGGCAGATGTCGACGATCCAGCTCGACTTCAACCAGCCCGAGCGCTTCGAGCTGGAGTACACCTCGTCCGACGGCAACAAGAAGCGCCCCGTGATGATCCACCGCGCGCTGTTCGGCTCGATCGAGCGCTTCTTCGCGATCCTCACCGAGCACTACGCCGGGGCGTTCCCCGTCTGGCTCTCGCCCGTGCAGGTGGTCGGCATCCCGATCGCGGACGAGTACCTGCCCTACCTCGAGGAGGTCGTGGGCGAGCTCAAGCGCGCCGGCGTCCGCGCCGAGATCGACTACTCCAGTGATCGGATGCAGAAGAAGATCCGCAACGCCACGCTGCAGAAGGTGCCGTTCCAGATCATCGTCGGCGAGAAGGACCGCGACGCCGGCGCGGTCAGCTTCCGCTTCCGCGACGGCACCCAGGAGAACGGGATTCCCGTCGCCGACGCCGTGGCGCGCATCCGCGAGGCGATCGCGTCGAAGGCGCAGGTGTGAGCGTGGACGGCCTCGTCCCCGAGGGAGCGGAGGGGTCCGCGCACCTCGCGGGAGTCCCCGACGAGTTCCAGCGCCTGTGGACCCCGCACCGCATGGTCTACATCCAGAAGGGACAGCCGGGAGCCGACGACTGCCCGTTCTGCGTCGCGCCCACGCTGAGCGACGAGGAGGCGCTGATCGTCGCCCGCGGCGGGCACGCGTACGTGCTGCTCAACCTCTTCCCGTACAACTCCGGCCACCTCCTCGTGTGCCCGTACCGCCACATCCCGCTGTACGACGAGGCCACCCCGGAAGAAGTGGCCGAGATCGGCGCCCTCACGCAGACAGCGATGCGCGTGATCCGCGAGGTGTCGAACAACGACGGCTTCAACCTCGGGATGAACCAGGGCGCGGTCGCCGGAGCCGGGATCGCCGCGCATCTGCACCAGCACGTGGTTCCGCGCTGGGCGACCGACGCGAACTTCTTCCCGATCATCGCCCGGACGAAGGCGCTGCCGCAGCTCCTGGGCGACGTCCGCGCGAGCATCGCGGCCGCCTGGCCCACCGAGTAGGCGGGGTCCGCGCAGGCGGACCTCGGTAGACTGGACGGCGCTGTCGGCGGCACGTGCGGCAGCGCCTCCGACGCGAGACGCCGCCCGGCCGTCGGCCCCAGACAGAGCCCAGCCGTCGGCGGGCGACAGAGCCCAGCCGTCGGCTGGAGACACAGCAGAGAAACAGGACCCGCGATCATGACCGACACCACCACTCCCTCCTCCTCCGCCGCGTCCGAGCAGTTCGGCTCGAGCCGCGTCAAGCGCGGTCTCGCCGAGATGCTCAAGGGCGGCGTGATCATGGACGTCGTCACGGCCGAGCAGGCCCGCATCGCCGAGGACGCCGGCGCCGTCGCCGTCATGGCGCTCGAGCGCGTCCCGGCCGACATCCGCTCGCAGGGCGGCGTCGCGCGGATGAGCGACCCCGACCTGATCGACGCGATCGTCTCCTCCGTCTCGATCCCCGTCATGGCGAAGGCCCGCATCGGCCACTTCGTCGAGGCGCAGGTGCTCTCGGAGCTCGGAGTCGACTACATCGACGAGTCCGAGGTCCTCTCGCCGGCCGACTACGTGAACCACATCGACAAGTGGAAGTTCACCGTCCCCTTCGTCTGCGGAGCGACGAACCTGGGCGAGGCGCTGCGCCGCATCACCGAGGGCGCGGCCATGATCCGCTCCAAGGGCGAGGCCGGCACCGGCGACGTCTCCGAGGCCACCAAGCACATCCGCACCATCTCGGCCGAGGTGAACCGCCTCAAGGCGATGACCAAGGACGAGCTGTACGTCGCGGCCAAGGAGCTGCAGGCCCCCTACGACCTCGTCGCCGAGATCGCTCAGACCGGCAAGCTGCCGGTCGTGCTGTTCACGGCCGGCGGCGTGGCCACTCCGGCCGACGCGGCGCTCATGATGCAGCTCGGCGCCGACGGCGTCTTCGTCGGCTCCGGCATCTTCAAGTCGGGCGACCCGGCCAAGCGCGCCGCGGCGATCGTCAAGGCGACCACCTTCTACGACGACGCGAAGGTCATCGCGGAGGCGTCCCGCGGACTCGGCGAGGCGATGGTCGGCATCAACGTGTCCGACGTCCCTGCGCCGCACCGCCTCTCCGAGCGTGGCTGGTAGCACCGGGCCCCGCGTCGCGGGGGAGGGCGAGACCCGCGAGTCCCTCGAGGGGCTCCGGGTCGGCGTCCTCGCGCTCCAGGGCGACTTCCGCGAGCACGCGGCCGTACTGCGCGAGCTCGGCGCGGAGGTGGTGCTCGTGCGCCGTCCCGCCGAGCTCGCCTCGGTCGCCGGCCTCGTCATCCCCGGCGGGGAGTCGACGGTGATGGACAAGCTCTCGCGCCTGTTCGGCCTCGCCGAGCCGATCGGCGAGGCGATCGAGGCGGGGCTGCCCGTCTACGGCACCTGCGCCGGCCTGATCATGCTCGCCGACCGCGTGCTCGACCGGATCGAGGGCCAGCACAGCTTCGGCGGTCTGGACGTGACCGTGCGCCGGAACGCGTTCGGCAACCAGCTCGACTCCTTCGAGACCGACCTCGACGTGCCGGTGATCGGCGACCCTCCCGTGCACGCGGTCTTCATCCGCGCGCCCATCGTGGAGGAGCTGGGGGAGCGGGCGACCGCCCTCGCCGCGATCGCGGACGGCAGGGTGGTGGCGGTCGAGCAGGGCAACCTGATGGGCACGTCGTTCCACCCGGAGATCACGGGCGACTACCGCTTCCACGAGCTGTTCCTGCGGAAGGTCGCGGCGACGCGCTTCGGAGCCTGACCGCCGGGGGTGGACCGCGTCGGTGGTGCGCGGCAGGGTAGGGCCATGCCCGAACTCCCCGAAGTGCAGGCGCTCGCGCGCGATCTCGACGGGCGGCTCGGCGGTCACGTCCTCGAGCGGCTCGACGTGTTCGCGATCTCGGCGCTCAAGACCGTCGCGATCCCTCCGTCCTCCCTCGCCGGGCAGCCGGTGCACGGAGTCGAGCGGCACGGCAAGTTCCTCGATCTCGCGGTCGGCGATGCGCACGTGCTCCTGCATCTGGCCCGCGCGGGCTGGCTGCGCTGGCGGCCGGAACGGCCGACGGCTCCTGTGAACCCCGGCCGAGGACCGCTCGCCGCCCGCTTCGTCCTCGAGGACGGCTCCGGGATCGACGTGACCGAGGCGGGCACGAAGAAGAGCCTCGCCCTCTCGATCGTGGCCGACCCGCGCGACGTCGAGCGCGTCGCCCGACTCGGACCCGATCCACTGGACCCCGCCTTCACCCGCGAGATACTCGGTGCCATCCTGGCGACCGCCGGCCGCGCCCAGCTGAAGGGCGTGCTGCGCGACCAGTCGCGGATCGCCGGCATCGGCAACGCGTACTCCGACGAGATCCTGCACGTCGCCCGCATGTCGCCGTTCAAGCCCGCGACGCTCACCGCCGACGAGCTCGACCGCCTCTACTCGGCCCTGCGCTACACCCTCGAGGAGGCCCTCGGCCGTGCCGAGGGGCTGCACGCCGCCGACCTCAAGAAGGAGAAGAAGCTCGGCATGCGCGTGCACGGCCGGACCGGCGAGGCCTGCCCCGTCTGCGGCGACACGATCCGCCAGGTGATCTTCGCCGACTCCACCCTCCAGTACTGCCCCACCTGCCAGACCAACGGGAAGCCCCTCGCGGACAGGGTTCTCTCGCGGTTGCTGAAGTAGCCGGCTCGGCCGGCCACTTCAGCAACCGCGTCCGAGCCGGTCCCTGCCCGGCTCGGCGCAGTCGGCTGTCCGAGGTGGTCTCGCGGGTGGAGCGTCCTGCGAACGCCTACGGCGATTCGCTGGCACGCGAATCGCCGGTTCGGCTCGCGGGTGGTCGCCGATCCGGCTCCTCCGAGACTGGAGCCCGCCCCCCTGCTGGTCGAGTAGGCGCACAGCGCCGTATCGAGACCCACCCGCACTGATCGTGCGGCAGCTGGCGCCTTCGGCGCCAGCGCGGGGCGGGAAGAGACGGATCTTCTGGGAGACGTGGGTCTCGATACGCCCCTTCGGGGCTACTCGACCAGCAAGGAGGCGGGCTCCTCCAAGGAGCCCCACCCTCACCTATCGTGCGGGAGTCGACGCCGCATCCCTCCTTCCGGCGTCCCACCTCCGCTGCTTCAGTGCACCACCCCCCCTGCTGGTCGAGTAGGCGCGCAGCGCCGTATCGAGACCCGCCCCTCCGGTCCTGCGGCAGCTCCCTGTCCTGCCCTGCGACTCAGCCCCTCCCGGCGAGCGGCAGCTGACTCGCTCCGCGAGGCGAACCGGCGATCCGCGTGGCAGCGGATCGGCGTAGCCGGACGCAGGACGCTCCACGTGCCGCACCGCCTGGGGAAGCCGACTGCGCGGAGCCGGGCGGGGACCGGCACCGGATGAGCACCGCCGGCTGCGCGGAGCCGGGCGGGGACCGGCTCCGAATGAGCACCGCCGGCTCTCAATTAGACTGATCCAGCTATCAGCGGCGCCTGCGGGGGTCGCATACGACGATTTTCCGAGGGAGCACCGTGTCCGGGCATTCCAAGTGGGCCACGACCAAGCACCAGAAGGCGATCAAGGACTCGCGTCGCGCGAAGTCGTTCGCCAAGCTGATCAAGAACATCGAGGTCGCCGCCAAGATCGGCGGAGCCGACCTCTCGGGCAACCCGACGCTCGTCGACGCCGTGCAGAAGGCGAAGAAGACGTCGGTCCCGAACGACAACATCGATCGCGCGATCAAGCGCGGCGCCGGCCTCACCGGCGAGGTCATCGACTACACGACGATCATGTACGAGGCGTACGGCCCGAACGGCATCGCCCTGCTCGTCGAGTGCCTCACCGACAACAAGAACCGCGCCGCGGCCGACGTCCGCACCGCGATGACCCGCAACGGCGGCACCATGGCAGACCCGGGCAGCGTGGCCTACAACTTCGCGCGCAAGGGCGTCATCAGCGTTCCCCACGGCGAGAGCGTCACCGAGGACGACGTCCTCGGCGCGGTCCTCGACTTCGGCGTCGACGACGTCCTCGACCACGGCGAGAGCTTCGAGGTCCGCGTCGAGCCGAGCGAGCTCGTGCCGGCCCGATCGGCGCTGCAGGAGGCGGGCATCGACTACGACTCCGCCGACGTCGAGTTCGTCGCATCCCTCCAGGTCGAGGCCGACGCCGAGACCGCCCGCAAGGTGTTCCGGCTGATCGACGCGCTCGAGGACTCGGACGACGTGCAGAACGTCTACACGAACCTCGACATCACCCCCGAGGTGCGCGCCGAGCTCGAGAACGAGGAGTGACCCGGTGACCCCGGATCGACGGGGAGGCGCGCACTGATGCGCGTCCTCGGGATCGATCCGGGGCTGACCCGGTGCGGCGTCGGCATCGTCGACGTCGCCCGCGACCGGCGGGCCACCCTGGTGCACGTCAGCGTGCTGCGCACTCCCGTCGACGACCCGCTCGAGCGGCGCCTGCTGGCGCTGGGCGACGGCATCGAGGCGCTCCTCGACGAGCACCGCCCTGACGCCGTCGCGATCGAACGCGTTTTCGCGCAGAACAACGTGCGCACCGTGATGGGCATCGCCCAGATCAGCGGAGTGGCGCTCGTCGCGGCCGCCCGCCGCTCCCTCCCGGTCGGCATGCACACGCCGAGCGAGGTGAAGGCCGCTGTCACGGGCTACGGAGCCGCCGACAAGCGGCAGGTCACCGCGATGATCCAGCGCGTCCTCCGTCTCGACGCGCCTCCGACTCCGGCCGATGCGGCCGATGCGCTGGCCCTCGCGGTATGCCATGCGTGGCGGGCTCCGCTCGCCTCCCGACCGTCGTCCGCGACGGAGGGGGAGACGCCGGCGCAGCGTGCATGGCGCGCCGCGGAGGCCTCCACTCGAACGCCTGTTCGAGCATCTAGACTGACGCGGTGATCTCCTCCCTCCGCGGCACCGTCCTCTCCGCCCGCGGGAGTCTCGCCGTGATCGACGTCCACGGCGTCGGCTACGCGGTCAACGTGACTCCGCAGCACGCGCTCGAGATGCGCGTCGGCGACGAGACGACGGTCACGACCACGCTCATCGTCCGCGAGGACTCGCTCACCCTCTACGGCTTCCCGGACGAGGAGCAGCTCGAGATCTTCGAGCTCCTCATCGCGGTGACCGGAGTGGGGCCGAAGTCGGCTCTGGGGGTCCTCGGAGCCGTCGAACCCGAGCGCATCGCCCAGGCCGTCGCCGACGAGGACGACGCCGTGTTCCGCAAGGTGTCGGGCATCGGCCCGAAGACCGCGAAGCTCATCATCCTGTCGCTCGCGGGCAAGCTCGCGGTCCGCCCGCGCGCCGCCCGCGGCTCGGGGCCGGGAGCGACCGCCGCGCAGAGCGTTCTGTCGGCGCTCGTCGGCCTCGGCTGGCCCGAGCGCATCGCCGCCGAGGTGGTCGACGAGATCCTCCTCGACGCCCAGGCGTCCGACGCCGCGAACGTGCAGGCGCTCCTGCGCCTCGCCCTCGCCCGACTCGGTCCGGCGGCCCGCTCGTGAGCGGCGACGGACTGCTCGGCCCCGAGGTCGTCTCCGAGGCCGAGATCGCCTTCGAGGGCGCCCTGCGGCCCAGGAGCCTGAGCGAGTTCGTCGGGCAGCGCAAGGTCCGCGGGCAGCTCGAGCTCCTGCTGAAGGCCGCGGCGATGCAGGCGCGGACGCCCGACCACATCCTGCTCGCCGGGCCTCCCGGTCTCGGCAAGACCACTCTCGCGATGATCGTCGCGGAGGAGAGCTCGTCGCCGCTGCGCCTCTCGAGCGGTCCGGCGATCCAGCACGCCGGCGATCTCGCCGCCGTCCTGTCGTCGCTCCTGCCCGGCGAGATCCTCTTCATCGACGAGATCCACCGCATGGCCCGCTCCGCCGAGGAGATGCTCTACCTCGCGATGGAGGACTTCCGGATCGACATCATGGTCGGCAAGGGCGCCGGAGCGACGTCGGTGCCGCTCGACCTCGCCCCGTTCACGCTCGTCGGAGCCACCACCCGGTCGGGCCTGCTCCCGAACCCCCTCCGCGACCGCTTCGGATTCACCGCGCACCTCGAGTTCTACGCCGAGGACGAGCTGCGCCAGGTCCTCGCCCGCGCCGCCCGGCTGCTCGAGCTCGACATCGACTCGGACGCGATCGCCGAGATCGCCGGTCGCTGCCGGGGCACGCCCCGCATCGCGAACCGTCTGCTGCGGCGCGTGCGCGACTTCGCCCTCGTGAACGGCGGCCGCGCCGACGTCACGGCCGTCCGGGCCGCGCTCGATCTCTACGACGTCGATGCGCTCGGCCTCGACCGCCTCGACCGCGCCGTCATGGAGATCGTGCTGACCCGGTTCGACGGCGGGCCCGTCGGACTCAACACCCTCGCCGTCTCGGTGGGAGAGGAGGCCGAGACGGTCGAGGCGGTGGTCGAGCCCTTCCTCGTGCGGATCGGCCTGCTGACCCGCACTCCGCGCGGCCGCGTGGCCACTCCCGCGGCCTGGCGGCATTTCGGGCTCGACCCGCGCGGGGCCGCCGGGTCCCAGCAGTCGCTCTTCGGGGATGACCTATAATCTTCAAGGCCCGACGGGCCGCTCGATCCCGCGCACCCGGCTGAGACGCCGCGCGGAGTCGCCACCCACTCCGGAAGGCTCACCCATGGATCCGACGATCATCCTGCTCGTCCTGCTGCTCGCCGTGATGATCATCTTCATGTTCCGCAACAACAAGAAGCGCCAGCGCGACGCGGAGAACATGAAGAACAACCTGGTCCCGGGGGTCGAGCTGATGACCGGCTCCGGCCTCTTCGGCACCGTCGTCTCGATCGACGACGACGCCAACAAGATCGTCATCGAGTCGACGCCCGGCACGCTGCTGACGATCCACCGCCAGGCGATCGCGCGCCTGATCGACCCGAGCGAGAACGAGGTCGCGGCCGACGAGGACGAGACCGTCGCCGTCGACGGCACCGCCCCCGCGTTCGGCGAGCGCGACGCCGCGCACCAGGCCGACCCGCTGGTCGACCCGATCGAGCGCGACCGCAAGCCCGACGCGCAGTAGTCTCCTCGGCGGGCACGGGCGCACGAGCGCCCGGCCCGCCCCTCGTTCCTCCGGGTCCGTCCCGGCACGTCATCGCCGACCGAAGAGAAAGCTGAGCCCTGGGTGGCCGCATCAACCCCCGTCCGGAAGGCCCGGCGCTCTCTGAGCTGGCTCGGTGTCCTGATCCTCGCTCTCGTCGGTCTGAACACCGCCGCCGTCCTCTGGGGCGGCGGATCCTGGACTCCGAAGCTCGCCCTCGACCTCGAGGGCGGCACGCAGATCGTGCTCCAACCGCAGCTGAACGACGGTGACACGGTCTCGACGGAGCAGCTGACCCAGGCCGTCTCGATCATCCGCCAGCGCATCGACGCGTCCGGCGTATCCGAGGCCGAGATCACGACCCAGGGCTCCAGCAACATCGTCGTCTCGATCCCGGGAACTCCCGACGACGAGACGCTGCAGCGCATCGAGGCGTCGGCGAAGCTCGACTTCCGTCCCGTCCTCGTCGGCAGCCAGGCCACGAACACCGCGGTCGGAGGCGACGCCACGTCCTCGCCGACGCCCACGCCGGTCGATCCCGCGCTCTCGACCGAGCCCACCGCGGAGCCGACCGACGCCAGCGACCTCGCGTACATCACTCCGGCCCTCGAGGCGCAGTACACCGCGTTCGACTGCGCGTTCCTCAACAGCCAGGACCCGAACCTCGCCCCCGCGGACCAGCCGCTGATCACCTGCGACGACACCGGGACGGTCAAGTACATCCTCGGCCCGGTCGAGGTGACCGGCGAGGACATCGCCGACGCCTCCAACGGCCTCGTCACGACGCAGTCGGGAGCCAGCACCGGGACCTGGGCCGTGAACCTCTCGTTCGACGACGCCGGCACCACCGCCTTCTCAGACGTCACGACCCGCCTCGTCGCCCTGCAGGGCGCGCAGAACCAGTTCGCGATCGTGCTCGACGGTCGCGTCATCTCGGCGCCGTCCACCAACGCCGCGATCACCGACGGCAACGCGCAGATCACGGGCTCCTTCACCCAGGAGTCGTCGAAGACGCTCGCGGACCAGCTGAAGTACGGCGCCCTGCCGATCGGCTTCCAGGTGCAGAGCTCGGACAGCATCTCGGCCACGCTCGGCACCGCCCAGCTCGCGAGCGGTCTGCTCGCGGGCCTGATCGGCCTGATCCTCGTCGTCGTCTACTCGCTCGCCCAGTACCGAGTGCTCGGAGCGGTCACGATCGCCTCGCTGATCGTCGCCGCGGTCGTCACCTACCTCGTCGTGACGCTCCTCTCGTGGCGGGAGGGACTGCGCCTCTCGCTCGCGGGAGTAGCGGGTCTGATCGTCGCGATCGGCATCACGGCCGACTCCTTCATCGTGTACTTCGAGCGGATCCGCGACGAGCTGCGCGACGGTCGCGGCCTGGAGTCGGCGGTCGAGGCCGGATGGCGGCGTGCGCTGCGCACCATCTTCGCCTCCGACATGGTGAACCTGCTCGCGGCGGTGGTGCTGTTCATCCTCGCCGTCGGCAGCGTCCGCGGCTTCGCGTTCACGCTCGGCATCACGACGCTGATCGACCTCGTGGTCGTGATCCTCTTCACGCACCCGATGCTGCAGCTGCTCGCCACGACGCGGTTCTTCTCAGACGGGCACAAGCTCTCCGGGCTCGACCCCCGAGCTCTGGGCGCCGTCTACCGGGGTCGAGCGGCGTTCCGGCCGCAGGACGCCGTCGTCGCCGGCAAGGGCTCCTCCGCCGCCCGCGAGGCAGCGAAGCGCCAGACCATCGCCGAGCGCAAGGCCGCCGAGGCGGCGCGCACTCCCGGCTCCTCCGACTCGACCAAGGACGCGTGATGGCCAGCTTCTCGCAGTTCGGCAACGACCTCTACACCGGCAAGCGCTCGATCGACTTCGTCGGACGTCGCCGCACCTGGTACCTGATCTCGCTCGTCCTGATCCTGATCACGGTGCTCGGGACGGTCGCCCGCGGCGGCTTCAACTTCAGCATCGAGTTCACCGGCGGCTCCGAGTTCACGGTGTCCTCGCCGTCGAGCCTCGACCAGGCGACGGCGACCGACGCGGTCACCGCGGTCTCGCCCGAGACCGTTCCGCGCGTCTCGGTCGTCGGCGACGACTCGATCCGCGTGCAGACCGACCAGCTCTCGACGGACGAGTCGACGGCGGTCCGCAACTCCCTCGCCGAGGCCTACGACGTCCCGAACGACCAGGTCACGTCCTCCTTCATCGGAGCGTCGTGGGGCAACGACATCACGCAGCAGGCCCTGCGCGGTCTGATCATCTTCGTGGTGCTCGCGTCGCTGGCCATGTGGGCCTACTTCCGCACCTGGAAGATGTCGCTCGCCGCGATCGTCGCCCTCGTGCACGACCTCGTGATCGTCGCCGGCGTGTACGGCATCACCGGCACGGAGGTGTCGCCCGCCGCGGTCATCGGCCTCCTGACGATCCTCGGCTACTCGCTCTACGACACCGTGGTGGTGTTCGACAAGATCCGCGAGAACACGGCCGAGGCGCTGGGCAGCACGACGAAGACGTTCGCCGAGACGGTGAACCTCGCCGAGAACCAGACGCTGGTCCGCTCGATCAACACGTCGATCGTGGCGGCGCTGCCCGTCGGCGCGATCCTCGTGATCGGCGCGTTCGTGCTCGGGGCCGGGACGCTCCGCGACATCTCGCTCGCCCTGCTCATCGGCATCATCGTGGGCACGTACTCGACGATCTTCGTCGCGGCGCCCCTCTACGCGCAGCTGCGCGGCCGGGAGGTCGACGTCGCCCGCAACGACAAGCGCGTCGAGGCGGCGCGACTGAAGGCGGGCACGCCGGCCGTCGAGCAGAGCGCGTAGGAGCAGCGATGGCCGAGTTCTCGCAGGTCTCCGCGGCCGACGCCGTCGGACTCGTCGCGCGCGACGAGGTGTGGCTCCTGGACGTCCGGGAGCCGCACGAGTGGGCGCTCGGCCACGCCGCCGCCGCGCACCACATCCCGATGAACCAGATCGGCGCACGCCAGGACGAGCTGCCCGCGGAGGCGCCGATCCTGGTCGTCTGCCACTCGGGGGTCCGCTCCGCGATGGTCGTGCAGGCCCTCGAGGGTGCGGGTTACGAGGCGGCCAATGTCGACGCCGGGATGACCGCGTGGGCGGCCGCCGGGGGAGACGTCGTCGACGACGAGGGGCGTCCCGGACGCATCGACTGACGGCTCCGGGGTTCGCCCCGGGCGGATCGGTCGGCGGCGCGTTCCGCAGGCGCGATAATGGGGCGATGGAGATGCCCGCGTGACGGAAACCACGACCACGTCGTCGACCGCTGCCCTGCGCAGACTGGTCCCCCGGATCTTCTCGCGCGCGCAGCCCTCCGGTGCGGTCGACACCCTCGTGCGCACGGTGCGGATGCACCACCCCAAGAGCGACATCGCCCTCATCGAGCGCGCGTACTCGGTCGCCGAGCGGGCCCACTCCGGGCAGAAGCGCCGCAGCGGCGAGCCCTACATCACGCACCCGCTCGCGGTCGCGCAGATCCTGGCCGATCTCGGCATCGGCTCGAAGACCATCGCCGCGGCCCTCCTTCACGACACGGTGGAGGACACCGACTACAAGCTCGACGAGCTCCGCGCCGACTTCGGCGACGAGGTCGCGATGCTGGTCGATGGCGTCACCAAGCTCGACAAGGTCAAGTACGGCGACAGCGCTCAGGCCGAGACCGTCCGCAAGATGATCGTGGCGATGTCGAAGGACATCCGCGTCCTGATCATCAAGCTCGCCGACCGCCTCCACAACGCGCGGACCTGGGGCTTCGTGCCCGCCGAGTCCGCCGCACGCAAGGCGACCGAGACGCTCGAGATCTACGCGCCCCTCGCGCACCGCCTCGGCATCCAGGCGATCAAGTGGGAGCTCGAGGACCTCTCGTTCGCGGTGCTCTACCCCAAGATCTACAACGAGATCGAGAGCCTCGTGAAGCGCCGGACGCCTCAGCGCGAGGAGTTCGTGCAGAGCGTCATCGACCTGATCGGCGAGGATCTGCGGGCCGGCAAGATCCGCGGCCGCGTCGTCGGGCGCCCGAAGCAGTACTACTCGATCTACCAGAAGATGGTCGTCCGAGGCCGCGAGTTCGACGAGATCTACGACCTGGTCGGCATCCGCGTGCTCGTGAACTCGGTCCGCGACTGCTACGCGGTGCTGGGGTCGATCCACGCGCGCTGGACGCCGATGCCGGGCCGGTTCAAGGACTACATCGCGACCCCGAAGTTCAACCTGTACCAGTCGCTGCACACGACGGTCGTCGGGCCCAAGGGCCGGGCGGTCGAGATCCAGATCCGCACCAACGAGATGCACCAGCACGCCGAGTTCGGCATCGCGGCGCATTGGAAGTACAAGGAGCAGATGGCGACGGGCAAAGTGCCCACGTCCGGCTCGAACGACACCGACCTCGCCTGGCTGGCGCACCTCTCGGACTGGCAGTCCGAGACGACCGACCCGAACGAGTTCCTCGACTCGCTCCGCTTCGAGATCGGCGCGAAGGAGGTCTACGTCTTCACTCCGAAGGGCCGGGTCATCGGCCTGCCCACAGGAGCGACGCCCGTCGACTTCGCCTACGCCGTGCACACCGAGGTCGGCCACCGCACGATGGGCGCCAAGGTGAACGGGCGCCTGGTGCCGCTCGAGTCCTCGCTGACCACCGGCGACGTCGTCGAGGTGTTCACCTCGAAGAACCCCGACAGCGGCCCGAGCCAGGACTGGCTGAACTTCGTGCAGAGCCCGCGGGCCCGCAACAAGATCCGCCAGTGGTTCACGAAGGAGCGCCGCGACGAGGCGATCGAGCAGGGCAAGGACTCCATCGCCCGCGCGATGCGGAAGCAGAACCTGCCGCTGCAGAAGCTGATGAGCCAGGACACCTTCACCGAGGTGGCCAGCCAGCTGCGCTACAACGACGTGGAGGCGCTCTACGCCGCCGTCGGCGAGGGTCACGTGTCGACGCAGTCGGTGCTCGAGAAGGTCGTCGCGTCGATCCAGGGCGATCCGGAGTCGGACGAGAACGAGGTCACGCTCCCGCGCTCCCCGCGACCCCGGAGTCGCAGCAGCGAGTCGGGCGTCCTGGTCAAGGGCGCGCCGGACATCCTGGTGAAGCTCGCGAAGTGCTGCACGCCGGTGCCGGGCGATCAGATCGTCGGCTTCGTCACGCGCGGAGCCGGGGTCTCGGTGCACCAGGCCAACTGCCACAACGTGCAGGAGCTCCTGAAGGAGCCCGAGCGGATCGTGGACGTCGAGTGGGCACCCTCCTCCAAGAGCATCTTCCTGGTGCAGATCCAGGTCGAGGCGCTGGACCGCTCCGGTCTGCTGAGCGACGTGACGCGGGTGCTCTCGGAGCACCACGTCAACATCCTCTCGGCGACGGTGTCGACCTCCAGCGACCGGCTCGCGATCAGCCGCTTCGTCTTCGAGATGGGCGACACCACGCATCTCGACCGCGTGCTGAACGCCGTCCGGCGCATCGACGCCGTCTATGACGTCTACCGGGTCAACGCGGGCTGAGAGGCCCTGACGGCGGCCGCGCGCCCAGCGCGGCCGTCAACCGGCGCTCGGCGATGCGGCGTCCGGCCACGGCGCTCCCCGCCGCGTCGAGCGCGGCGAGGACGTCCTCCAGGGCGGTGCCGGTCGTCAGCGCGAGCGACCGGAGCAGGGAGTCGTCGCACGCGTCCCGGGACGCGGGTCAGGTCGATCAGGGTGCGCACCGGAGTCGTGACCGGGCAGCCGCCGATCGAGACGACGTCCGCGGTGGGCAGCCGGACCTCGTGGAAGCGCACGCGGGCGCACGGCCGCGGACGCAGCCGGTGCTCCCGGTCGATCGAGGCGCTGTGCAGCGCGGGCGGCTCGGTCGTCGCTCCGTGCACCCATGCGGCGCTCGAGCGGTCGGCGACCGTGCCGCGCGGCAGGACCGCGAGGAGCGCGGCGCCCCGCTCCGCTGCTCCGGTCGGCAGATCGCACAGCACGAAGCCCTCGTCGAGGGCGCGGAGCTCGCCGTCGAGGCGGGCGGCGCACAGCTCGGCGAGCGGGAGATCGCCGGGGAGCAGAACGGAGGGGAGGCGCGTCATCCCTCGAGAGTGGACGACGCGCCTCCCCTCCGGAGGCGCTCACGACGATCTGTGGAGGGATCGGCGCGGGGGAGGGATCAGCCCAGGGCGTCCAACCACACCTTGCGGGCGTCGAGCGCCTCCTGCGCCTGAGCGATGGCGGCTCGGTCTCCGCGGGCCTTCGCCTCGTCGAGCTCGTCCTGCAGCTTCTGGATCGCCGAGGTGAGCTGCGACGCGAGACCCTCGGAGCGCGCCTTCCGCTCGGGGTTGCTGCGGTTCCAGTGCTCCTCGTCGAGCTTGCGCACGTGCGCCTCGACCTTGCGGAGCCGGTCCTCGATCGTGCGGACCTGCTCGCGGGGGACGCGGCCGACCTCGTCCCAGCGCTCCTGGATGGAGAGGAGCGCGCGCTTGGCCTTCTCGCGGTCCTGCTCCTGCAGGAGCGGCTCGGCCTCCTCGAGGAGGGCGAGCTTGCGATCGAGGTTCTCGGTGTACTCGACGCTCTCCTGCGCGACGATCTCGGCCTTCGCGCCGTAGATCGCATCGCCGGCCGCCTTGAAGCGTGCCCAGAGCGCGTCGTCGAACCGCTTGCCGGCGCGTCCGGCGACCCGCCAGCTCTCGAGGAGGGTGCGGTACTCGGGGATCGCGTCGGCGCCGCGCGGCACGAGCGCCTCGGCCTGGTCGATCAGCGACTGCTTCGCCGCCTTCGCCTCGCGGTGCGCGGAGTCGAGGTCGGCGAAGAACGCCTTGCGGTTCTGCTCGATCGTGGTGCGGGCACCGCGGAAGCGGCGCCAGAGCTCGTTGGCCTCGTTCTTGGGCAGCCGGGGACCCTGCTGCTGGTGGCTCTGCCAGCGGGCGAACAGCTCGTCGATCGCGGCGCTCGCCTGCTTCCACTGCGTCTTGGCGGGGTCGACGGCCGCGAGGGCCTCGGCCTCGGCCACGATCGCCTCGCGGTACGCGAGCGCCTCGGCCAGCACGGCCTTCGACTCGGCGGCCTGCTGCTCGGTGAGGTCCTCCACCGACCCGCTCAGGGCGCTGACGCGGGTCTGCAGGGCCTCGAGATCGCCGACGGCGTGCGCCTCGGCGATCGCCGCGGTCAGCGACTGCACCGTCCGGGCGACGTCGGCGGCGGGGGCACCGCGCTTCGCTCGCTGCTCGAGCAGGGAGACCTGCCCGGCCAGCTCGGTGTACTTGCGCTCGTAATAGGCGAGCGCCTCCTCGGGGGTGGCATCGGGGTACTGGCCGACCTCGCGCTCCCCGTCTCCGACTCGGACGTAGACCGTCCCGTCGTCGTCGACTCGTCCCCACGGCTGCTGGTCACTCATCGCTCGGAGCCTCACCTTGCTGTTCGATGTCGTGCTGTTCGATGTCCGTCGCGTCGGGTGGCCGATCGGGCTCGACGGCCGAGAGGCCGGGTACCGCGCTCGGCCGCGAACGGGCAGTGACGATCAGCCTATTGCACGGGGGCGCCCCCGGCTCCTGCCCGCGTGGGCGGCGGCCGGCCTCAGCGCGTCTACTGGACGGTGACGGAGGTGATCGCGACCGGCTCGGCGGGAGCGCCGTCGGTGGATCCGTCGGCGGTGCCCTCGGCGACGACGTCGGCGACGAGGGCGTCGAGACCCGAGGTCACCTGTCCGATGACGGTGTAGCCGCCGGCCGCGTCGGCGGGCAGGGTCGTGTCCTCGTAGACGACGAAGAACTGGCTCCCCTGGCTGTAGCCGTTGCCGGACTGCCGCGCCATCGCGATGGTCCCCGCGGGGTAGAGCCCGTCCTCCGGGGCGTTCTCGACGGGACCGTAGCTGTAGCCCGGCCCGCCGGTGCCGTCGCCGTCGGGGTCGCCGCACTGGAGGACGAAGAGGCCCTCGGTGGTCAGGCGGTGGCAGGAGACGCCGTCGTAGAAGCCCGACTGCGCGAGGGAGAGGAAGGAGGAGACGGCCTGCGGGGCCGCGGCGCCGGCGAGCGTGATCGTCAGTGCATCCGTGTTGATCGTCATCTCGCCGGTCCAGTCGCGGCCCTCGGCGATGTCGGCCGACGGCACGTCGCCCGTGTTCTCGCCGGTGGCGGCCGGCGTCGGAGTCGCACTCGCGCTCGAGGACGGCTCGGCGACGGGGGTGCCCGGTCCGCCGGAGAAGTAGAGGAGCTGGGCGAGGACGGCGAGGGCGATCACGACTACTCCGGCCACGGCGGCGATCACGTTGTCGCGTCGGCGGCGCTGCGCTCGCGTGCGGTGCAGGGCCTGGCGGGCCTGGTAGGCCCGGAGCCGGGTGCGGGCCTCGCGATCGTTCGACTTTCCCTGGGCCACGAGTTCCTCCGACGTCTCCGGTCGCGCCCCGGCGGCGCGGCGCTCCGCGCGCAGGCGCAGACCGAGAGGAGCCTACGAGAATCGGCGCGGCGACTCCACACGGCGCTCCGCCCGCGCCGGTGCCGTGTCGGAGCCCCTGGTTACGCTGGTGCGCATGACGATGCAGCAGGCAGGACTCCGCTCGGGGGCGACTCCGCTCGCCGTGCGGATGCGCCCGCGCAGCCTCGACGAGGTCGCCGGGCAGCGCCACCTGCTGACGCGGGGCTCCCCGCTCGTCGCCCTCGCCGCGGACACCACGGGGGAGCGCGGTGCCGTCTCGGTCATCCTGTGGGGGCCGCCGGGCACCGGCAAGACGACGCTCGCGCAGGCCGTGGCGCACTCGAGCGGGCGGCGTTTCGTCGAGCTCTCGGCGGTCACGGCCGGAGTGAAGGACGTGCGGCAGGTGATGGAGGAGGCGCTCTCCACGCGCGATCTCTACGGCACCTCGACGGTCCTGTTCCTGGACGAGATCCACCGTTTCACCAAGGCGCAGCAGGACGCGCTGCTGCCGGGCGTCGAGAACGGCTGGGTCATCCTGATCGCCGCGACGACCGAGAACCCGTCGTTCTCGGTGATCGCGCCCCTGCTGTCGCGCTCGCTCCTGCTCACCCTCGAGCCGCTGAGCGACGACGACCTCGGGATCCTGGTCGATCGCGCCCTCGTCGACGAGCGCGGGCTCCGCGGCACCGTCGCCCTCGATCCGGAGGCGCGGGCGAGCATCGTCCGGCTGGCCTCGGGCGATGCGCGCCGCGCGCTGACCGCACTCGAGGCGGCGGCGACGTCCGCGCGCTCCGATGCGAGGGAGGCGGACCGGGCCGCGCGCGCGTCCGACTCCGACGAGGACGAGGACGACGAGGACGACGACGCCCCCGTCGAGGACGACGCCCCGGCCCAGGAGCCCGAGCTCCCGCTCATCACGACCGAGGTCGTCGCGCGCGCGGTCGACCGGGCGCTGCTGCGCTACGACCGCAACGGCGACGAGCACTACGACGTCATCAGCGCGTTCATCAAGTCGATCCGCGGCTCCGACGTCGATGCGGCACTGCACTACCTCGCCCGGATGATCGAGGCGGGGGAGGATCCGCGGTTCATCGCCCGGCGCATCATCGTCTCGGCCTCCGAGGACATCGGCATGGCCGACCCGCAGGCCCTGGTCATCGCCGTGGCGGCCGCCGACGCCGTCCAGCTCATCGGCATGCCGGAGGGGCGGATCCCGCTCGCCCAGGCCGTCGTGCACCTCGCGACCGCTCCCAAGTCGAACGCGTCCTACACCGCGCTCGACGCGGCCATCGCCGACGTGCGCGCGGGCAAGGCGGGCCGGGTGCCGCCGCACCTGCGCGACGCGCACTACCCGGGCGCCAAGCGGCTCGGCCACGGGAAGGGCTACCGCTACCCGCACGACGCCGAGCTGGGCGTCCTGCAGCAGCAGTACCTGCCGGACTCGCTCGACGGCGCCCGGTACTACGAGCCGACCGAGCACGGCAACGAGCGCGACGTCTCGGCGCGGCTGTCGAAGCTGATGAGGATCATCCGGGGCTCCTGAGCAACCGAGTGAAGGCCGCCCGCGCCGGAGCCGATCCGGGCGGAGACCGCGCTGGGCTGAGGAACGCGGTCCCTCCGTGATAGTCTTCTCCGGTTGCCCACCGCTCTGTAGCCGAGCGGAGCAGCGCATCCCTCTGAATCGCGCAGCTCGTCACCGCGGTCACCCTTCCGCACGCACCCGCGAGCGGACACGACCACGGCGCCCGCGCTCCACCCGGAGCACGTCGGCGAGAGCTGCGACCGAACCTCTCAGACCTTGGAAGGACCACAGTGTCGACCACCTCCCGTTCTCGCTCGAAGACGCGCCTCTCGCGCGCCCTCGGCATCCCGCTGACCCCGAAGGCGGCCCGCTACCTCGAGAAGCGTCCCTACGCTCCCGGTGAGCACGGCCGCTCGAAGCGCAAGGCCGACTCCGACTACGCGGTCCGCCTGCGTGAGAAGCAGCGTCTGCGCGCCCAGTACGGCATCCGCGAGAAGCAGCTCCGCATCGCCTTCGGCGAGGCCCGCCGCACCCAGGGACTGACCGGTGAGAACCTGGTCGAGCTCCTCGAGATGCGCCTCGACGCCCTCGTCCTGCGGTCCGGCTTCGCCCGCACCACGGCGCAGGCCCGCCAGTTCGTGACCCACCGTCACATCCTCGTCGACGGCAAGACCGTCGACCGTCCCTCCTTCCGCGTGAAGCCGGGCCAGGTCATCCACGTCAAGCAGCGCTCCGAGGGCACCGAGCCCTTCCAGGTCGCCGCCGCCGGTGGACACGTCGACGTGCTCCCCAAGACCCCGGGCTACCTCGAGGTCGAGATCGACAAGCTCCAGGCGACGCTCCTGCGCCGTCCGAAGCGCGCCGAGGTCCCCGTGACCTGCGAGGTCCAGCTGGTCGTCGAGTACTACGCCGCCCGCTGATCCACTCCTGACCCGGTCGCTCGACCGACGTCCCAGAAGGCCCCGGCTCACCGCCGGGGCCTTCTGCCGTCCCGGGGGCGCACCGGCCGGAGCGCACGCCCGGCCGCAGCCCTGCCGACCCGGCCCGCGCCGCGTCGCTAGGCTGGAGTGCCGCAATCGGGCGGCGCCGAACGGAGGTCACCGTGTCCGGTGGAGACATCGCAGGACTCATCGCCGCAGGAGTGTTCGCGATCCTGGTCGCGATCGCCGCGATCCCGCTGTGGAAGCTGGGACGCGTGTTCGACAGCACCAGCGAGGCGATCAAGCAGGCCAGCGACGGTCTCACCCCGATCCTCGACGAGTCGGCCTCCACGCTCCGCGAGGCCAACCAGCAGCTCGCCCGCGTCGACACGATCACCAAGGACGTGGCGGAGGTCACCGGCAACGTGAACGCCCTCGTCGCCCTCACCGCGGCGACCATCGGCGGGCCGCTGATCAAGCTCGCCGGCTTCACGGCGGGCGTCCGCGCGGTGCTGGTGGCCGGGCGGACGGCCGACAAGGTCGGCGAGGCCGCCGGGCGGACCGCGGCGAAGCGCTCGAAGCCCACCCGCAGGTCCTCCTCCCGATAGCCGCAGGCTCGCGCCCTAGAATCGATCCGGTCGCCGCGCACCGCCGCGCCGTCCGCCACCCACCGCCGCGGAAGGAACCACCGTGAAGAACCTCGTCCTGGTCGTCGTCGGGATCGGCCTCGGCTTCGCGCTCGCGCACCAGGTCGCCCGCACGACCGCCGGCGCCCGCCTCTTCGAGGACATCAACCGGAAGGCGAAGGAGCTCGGCGACGCCGTCTCCGAGGGCTACCACCAGCGGGAGGCCGAGTTGAAGGCCGCCATCGGCGAGGGCTGATCCCGCCCGCACTCCCGGCCGTCCGGCCACTCCCGCGTCGACACCGACCGAACACGTAACGGAACCCATGCAGACCGCCGAAATCCGCACCCGCTGGCTCGACTTCTTCGGAAGCCGCGGTCACACCGTGGTGCCCTCCGCCTCGCTCGTCAGCGAGGACCCGAGCCTCCTCTTCACCGTCGCCGGCATGGTGCCCTTCGTGCCGTACCTGACCGGAGTGGTCCCCGCGCCGTACCCGCGCGCGACCAGCGTGCAGAAGTGCATCCGCACCAACGACATCGAAGAGGTCGGCAAGACCCCGCGTCACGGCACGTTCTTCCAGATGAACGGCAACTTCTCCTTCGGCGACTACTTCAAGGAGGGGGCGATCGGCTACGCCTGGGAGCTCCTGACCGGCGCCGAGGGCGACGGCGGCCTGGGCTTCGACGAGAAGGACCTCTGGGTCACCGTCTACAAGGACGACGACGAGGCCATCGCGCTGTGGAAGAAGATCGCGGGCCTGCCCGACGAGCGGATCCAGCGCCTGGACAAGGACACCAACTACTGGTCCACCGGCCAGCCCGGTCCGGCCGGCCCCTGCTCCGAGATCTTCTTCGACCGCGGACCTTCGTACGGCATCGACGGCGGCCCCGCCACCGACGACGACCGCTACGTCGAGATCTGGAACCTCGTCTTCATGCAGTACCTGCGCGGCGAGGGCACGAGCAAGGTCGACTTCGACATCCTGGGCGAGCTGCCGCGCAAGAACATCGACACCGGCATGGGGCTCGAGCGCGTCGCGTTCCTCAAGCAGGGCGTCGAGAACATGTACGAGATCGACCAGGTCCGCCCGGTCCTCGACCGCGCGGCCGAGATCTCGGGTCGCCGCTACGGCGCCGATCACGAGGACGACGTGCGCATGCGCGTCATCGCCGACCACGTGCGCTCCTCGCTGATGCTGCTGTCCGACGGGGTCACTCCGTCGAACGAGGGACGCGGCTACATCCTGCGACGCCTGATGCGCCGCACGGTGCGCGCGATGCGCCTGCTCGGCGTCGACACCGCTGTGTTCCCGGAGCTGTTCGCGGCCTCGCGCGACGCGATGGCCGCCGCCTACCCCGAGGTGCAGACGGAGTACGAGCGCCTGTCGACGAGTGCGTTCGGCGAGGAGGAGGCGTTCCTGCGCACCCTCGCCGCGGGCACCGAGATCCTGGATCTCGCGGTGCTCAAGACCAGGAAGGCCGAGGCGGAGACGCTCCCGGGCGACACGGCGTTCCTCCTGCACGACACCTTCGGCTTCCCGATCGACCTCACCCTCGAGATCGCCGAGGAGTCGGGGCTGAGCGTCGACCGCGAGGCGTTCGACTCGCTGATGTCCGCGCAGCGCGCCCGGGCCAAGGCCGATGCGAAGTCGAAGAAGTCGGCCCTCGCCGACCTCTCGGTCTACGCCGCGTTCCGCGCGCACGGCGAGACCCTGTTCACCGGCTACGACGTGCTGGACACCGAGTCCCGCATCGTCGGCCTCGTCGTGGGCGGTCAGTCCGTGACGAAGGCGTCGGCGGGCGACATCGCCGAGGTGATCCTCGAGGCGACCTCGCTGTACGCCGAGTCCGGCGGTCAGGAGGCCGACGCCGGCCGCATCGTCGGCAACGGCTTCGACCTCGAGGTCCTCGACGTGCAGAAGCCCGTCAAGGGGCTCATCAGCCACACCGTCCAGGTCGCGAGCGGCGAGGTCGGGGTCGGCGACGCCGCCACGTCGGTCGTCGACCGCGACTGGAGGCGCGGAGCGACGCAGGCGCACTCCGGCACGCACCTGATCCACGCGGCGCTCCGCCAGGTCCTCGGCCCGCAGGCGCACCAGTCCGGCTCCTACAACAAGGCCGGCTACCTCCGCCTCGACTTCTCCTGGAACCAGGCGCTGTCGCTCGACACCCGCAGCGAGATCGAGGACATCGCGAACACCGCCATCCGCGACAACCTCCAGGTCGTCACCCGCGAGCTGCCCCTCGACGAGGCCAAGGCGCTCGGCGCGATGGCCCTCTTCGGCGAGAAGTACGGCGACGTCGTGCGCGTCGTCGACATCGGCGGCCCCTGGTCGCGCGAGCTGTGCGCGGGCACTCACGTCGGGAGCTCCTCCGAGATCGGGCTGATCAGCCTCGTCAGCGAGTCGTCCGTCGGGTCCACGAACCGCCGGGTCGAGTCGCTCGTGGGTCGGGAGGCGTTCCAGGATCTGGCCGCCGAGCGCGCGCTCGTCAGCACGATCTCGTCGTCGCTGAAGACGCCGCGCGAGCAGCTGCCCGAGCGGATCGCCGACCTCGTCGCGAGCCTCAAGGCCGCCGAGAAGAGGATCGCCGCCTTCGAGGCGAAGGCCCTCGCGGACCGCGTCCCCGCGATCGTCGCGAACCAGCGCCGGATCAACGGCGTCACCGTCGTCGCCGAGAACGTCGGCACGGCGGGCTCGAGCGACGAGCTCCGCTCGCTGGTCACCTCGGTGCGCGAGCGCCTCGGCTCCGAGCCGGCCGTGGTGGCCCTCGCGGCCGACGTCTCGGGCAAGCCCGCCGTGATCGTCGCGACCAACCAGGCCGCGCGCGACTCCGGTGCCAAGGCGGGCGTGCTCGCCAAGCTGGCTGCGGGCGTGCTCGGCGGCGGCGGCGGCGGCAAGCCGGACCTGGCCCAGGGCGGAGGCTCGGACGTCTCGGCGATCGGCGCCGCCCTCGAGGCCGTGGTCGCGGAAGCGACCCGCTGAGCATGGACCGGTTCGGCGTCCGGCTCGGCATCGACGTGGGCCGCGCCCGCATCGGTGTCGCCCGCTGCGACGCCGACGGTCTGCTCGCGGTGCCGGTCGAGACCGTCGCCCGCGAGAAGGACGCCGAGGGGGACGCGGACATCTCGCGCCTCGCGGCGATCGCCGAGGAGCACGGAGCGGTCGGCATCACCGTCGGACTGCCCCTGTCGCTCTCGGGGGCCGAGACGGCCTCCACCGACGACGCGCGCGCGTTCGCAGCGCGTCTGGCCGCGGCGGTGCCGAGCGCACCCGTCCGGCTCGTCGACGAGCGTCTGTCGACGGTGACGGCGCAGAGCGCCCTCCACCGCTCCGGACGCGACACCCGCGGCTCCCGCGCCGTGATCGACCAGGTCGCCGCCGTGGTGATCCTGCAGCACGCCATCGATTCCGAGCGCTCCAGCGGTCTCCCCGCCGGCTCCCCGCTCGAACCGAACGAAGGACGACCCACCCGTGACCGACGTCCCCCCGAGCCGCCGCGACGCCCGCGGCGCCGATCAGCCGAGTCAGCTCCCTCCGAACCGCGGACCGCTCCCCGATTCGAGTGAGGCCGCGACGACGTCGTCCGGTGCGGATCAGCTCGACCGGCTCTTCTCCGGCCCCGACGTGCCCGTCGCCCGCGACCGCGGAGACGCGGTGGAGCCCGCCCACCCCGATGCGCGTGCGTCGACCCGAGGTCGCCGGGAGCGCTCCGGCGGAGCGACCCGCACGCGCCGCAGCCGTCGCGGGCTGATCGGCGGACTCCTCGCGTTCGGCGTCTTCGTGGCGCTCGTCGCCGTCGCGGTGACGATGTTCGTCGAGCCCGTCCGCGCGCTCTTCGCCGAGCCCGAGGCGGCCGACTACGCCGGCACCGGCACGAGCGAGGTCGTGTTCACGATCCACCAGGGCGACGGCGGCAGCGACATCGCGAGCAACCTCGTCGCGGACGGGGTCATCAAGTCGTACGCGCCCTTCTACGAGCTCCTGGTCTCCACGACCCCGGAGCCCGTGTTCCAGCCCGGCGCCTACTCGCTCAAGGCCGAGATGAGCGCGAAGTCGGCACTGGCCGCGCTGCTCGACTCCGAGTCGACGCGCCTGGCCAACACCTTCGTCATCCCGGAGGGGACGGCTCTCGCGGGCGCCCTCCCGCTGATCGCGGACGGCACGGGGGTCCCTCTGGAGGAGCTCCAGGCGGCGGCTGCGGACTTCGGCTCCTACGGGCTGCCCGCCGAGGCGACCAGCCTCGAGGGCTTCCTCTTCCCGGCGACGTACGACATCGATCCGAGCACCCCCGCCCACGACATCCTGCAGACGCTCGTGACGCGGATGTTCCAGGCGCTGGACGAGGCGCAGGTCGCGCCGGAGGACCGCTACCGGGTCGTCGTGTTCGCGTCGCTCGTGCAGCGCGAGGCGCGGATAGCCGACGACTTCCCGAAGGTCGCCCGCGTGTTCCAGAACCGTCTCGACCAGGGCTGGCGGCTGCAGTCCGACGCGACCGTGGCCTACGGCACCGGGGCGACGGACCGCGTGTCGACGACCGACGCCGAGCGCGCCGACGTGAACAACGTCTACAACACCTACCAGCGCGACGGCCTGCCGCCCGCTCCGATCTCGAACCCCGGCGACGTCGCGATCGAGGCCGTCCTGCGCCCCGCCGAGGGCACCTGGATGTACTTCGTCACGGTGAACCTCGAGACGGGTGAGACGGTCTACTCGACCACTGACGCCGAGCACAACGCCGCGGTCGACCAGTGGCAGGCGTGGATGCGGGCGAACCCGGAGTACCAGTGACGGCGGGTGCGCGCCTGGCGGTCCTCGGATCGCCGATCGCGCACTCGAAGTCGCCGGCCCTGCACGCGGCCGCGTACCGCGTGCTGGGGCTCGACTGGACCTACACGGCCCTCGAGACGACGGAGGCGACGCTCGCCGCCGTGCTCGCCGATCCGGTCGCCCGGTGGCACGGGCTCTCGCTGACGATGCCGCTGAAGCACGCGGTTCGGCCGCTGCTGGACGAGGAGGACCGGGTCGCCCGCGCGACCGGTGCGGTGAACACCGTGCTGCTCGAGCGCGAGGCCTGCGTCGTCCGGCGGAGGGGCTTCAACACCGACGTCGCCGGGATCGTCCGCGCGCTGAGCGAGGCGGGGGTCCCCGCCGCTGATCGGGTCGAGATCCTCGGCGCGGGAGCGACGGCCGCCTCGGCGATCGCCGCCGCGGCCGAGCGGGGAGCGACCCGCATCACCGTCACCGCCCGGTCGCCGCAGCGCGCCGAGCCCCTGCGACCGGTCGCGGCCGCCCTCGGCGCGGTGCTGGAGATCCGCTCGTTCGAGGACTGGGAGTCGGGGGAGCCGCATCCGCTCGTCGTCTCGACGCTCCCCGGTGGCGCGTCCGGTGCGCTCGCGGTGCCCGACGCCGTCGTCGCCGCCTCGACGCTCTTCGACGTCGCCTACTCGCCGTGGCCGAGCCCGCTCGCCGTCCGCTGGCGGGCCGGAGGCTCTCCCGTCGTCTCCGGGCTCGGGATGCTGCTGCACCAGGCTCTGGTGCAGGTCCGGATCTTCACGGCCGGGGATCCGGCCGCGCCGCTGCTCCGCGAGGACGAGGTCCTCGCCGCCATGCGGGCCGCTGCGGCCGACGGGGACTGACCGGCCGAGGAGCGAGCGCGGGCCCGCGGCCCGGCGGTGCGCTCCGGCCCCGTGTGCGAGAATCGGAGGATGCTCCGTTGGCTCACGGCCGGGGAATCCCACGGTCCCGAACTCATCGCCGTCCTCGAAGGACTCCCCGCGGGGGTCCCCGTCTCACTCGAGGACATCCGCAGCGATCTCGCTCGGCGAAAGCTCGGCTACGGCCGCGGCGCACGCATGAACTTCGAGCAGGACGAGCTCACCGTCTCCTCCGGCATCCGCCACGGCGCCACCGTGGGCAGTCCGATCGCCCTGCGCATCGGCAACACCGAGTGGCCGCGCTGGGTCGACGTGATGTCGGCCGAGCCGCGCGACCCCGAGACCCTTCCCAAGGGGCGCGGAGCCGCACTGACGCGTCCCCGGCCCGGCCACGCCGACCTCGTCGGCATGCAGAAGTACGGCTTCGCCGAGTCGCGCAACGTCCTCGAGCGCGCGTCCGCCCGTGAGACCGCGGCGCGAGTGAGCCTGGGCGCGATCGCCCGCCGCTTCCTCGGCGAGCTCGGCATCGAGCTCGTCAGCCACACCCTCGCGATCGGCCCCGTGCGCGTCCCCGAGGGCTCGCCGCTGCCGTCCGCTGCCGACGTCGACGCGCTGGACGCGGACCCGCTGCGCTGCCACGACGCCGCGACCAGCGCGCTGATGGTGGCCGAGGTCGACCGGGCGCACGACGACGGCGACACGCTCGGCGGCGTCGTCGAGGTCCTCGCCTACGGCCTCCCGCCGGGTCTGGGCTCCTACGTCCACTGGGACCGCCGCCTCGACTCGCAGCTCGCCGCCGCGCTCATGGGCATCCAGGCCATCAAGGGCGTCGAGGTCGGCGACGGCTTCCTCACGACGACCCGCCGCGGCTCCGAGGCGCACGACGAGCTGTTCCAGGACGCCGCCGGCATCTCGCGTTCCAGCGACCGCGCGGGCGGCACCGAGGGCGGGATGAGCACCGGAACGGTCCTCCGCGTCCGCGCCGGCATGAAGCCGATCGCCACCGTCCCGCACGCCCTGCGCACGGTCGACGTGGCCACCGGCGAGGCCGCCGGCGCGCACCACCAGCGCTCCGACGTCTGCGCGGTGCCCGCCTCGGGCGTGGTCGCCGAGGCGATGGTCGCTCTGGTGCTGGCGAACGCCGTGCTCGAGAAGTTCGGCGGCGACAGCATCGGCGAGACGCGCCGCAACCTGCGCGGCTACCTCGACGCGATCCCGGAGGAGCTGCGCACCGCCACGGCGAGCAACCCGGCCCTCGGAGCCTCCTGATGCCCGCCCCCGCCGCCCGGCGAGAGCGCTGATGGCCGGACACGATACCGGCGCGGCCCGCGCCCGAGTGGTGTTCATCGGTCCCATGGGGGCCGGGAAGACGACCATCGGGAAGCGGGTCGCGAAGTCCCTGGCCGCGCCTTTCGTCGACTCCGACGCCGACTTCGTCGCCGCCCACGGCCCGATCGCCGCCTACTTCGACGCCCACGGCGAAGCGGCCTTCCGCCGGGAGGAGCGGCTGGTCGTCGCGCGCGCGGTGCGCCGCGACGTCGTGCTGAGCCTCGGCGGGGGAGCGGTGCTCGATCCGCTCACGCGCGCCGACCTGGCCGACGTGCCCGTGGTCCTGCTGACCACGACGGCCGAGGCCGTCCGCGACCGCCTCGGCTCGGGCAGCAGACCGCTCGTGCGCGGCGGGGTCGCGGACTGGACGCGTCTGCACGAGCAGCGCCGTCCGATCTACGATGCGCTGGCGGACCTCACGGTCGACACCTCCCGCCGGCCGATCACCGCGATCGCCGCGGAGATCGCCGAGTGGGTGCGCACGAGCGCGACCGATCCCCGACACGACGCGACCGCCGCCGGCGGCCGTGCAGACGACCCGGCGGCCGCCTCCGGCCGCCCGAGCGGAAGACTCCCATGAACGACGGCTCCACCGCCATCACCGTGACAGGCGCCACCGGCTACGACATCACCGTCGGCCGGGGGCTCCTCGACGGCCTCGCCGACGCCATCGGCCCGCGCGCGGCCAAGGTGCTCATCGTGCACCCGCCGACCCTCGCCGTCCTGGCCGCCGAGATCCGCGAGAGCCTTCTCGAGCGCTACGAGGTGCTCCTGGCCGAGGTGCCGGACGCGGAGGCGGCCAAGCGCGTCGAGGTCGCAGCCTTCTGCTGGCAGGTCATGGGCCAGTCCGACTTCACCCGCACCGATGTCGTCGTCGGCTTCGGCGGGGGATCGATCACCGACCTCGCCGGCTTCGTCGCGGCGACCTGGCTCCGCGGTGTCGGCGTCGTGCAGGTGCCCACCACGGTGCTGGGGATGGTCGACGCCGCCGTCGGCGGCAAGACCGGGATCAACACGGCGGAGGGCAAGAACCTGGTGGGCGCCTTCCACGCGCCGCGCGCCGTGGTCGCCGATCTGGACGTGCTCTCGAGCCTCCCGCGGAACGAGATCCTCGCGGGCTTCGGCGAGATCGTGAAGTACGGCCTCATCGCCGAGCCGCAGATCCTCGACATCATCGAGTCCGACGTCGACCTGGCGACGGACCCGACGTCCGAGGAGTTCCGACGCCTCGTCGAGCTCTCGATCGGCATCAAGGCGCGGGTCGTCGGCGAGGACTTCACCGAGCAGGGGCTGCGCGAGATCCTGAACTACGGCCACACCCTCGGCCACGCGATCGAGCACGCCGAGCGCTACCAGTGGCGGCACGGCGCGGCGGTCTCGGTCGGGATGGTCTTCGCCGCTGAGCTCTCGCGGCTCACGGGATCGCTGAGCGATGCGGCGGTCGACCGCCACCGCAGCGTCCTCGAGTCGCTCACGCTGCCGACCAGCTACCCGCTGGGCCGCTGGGAGACGCTCCTCGCGGCGATGCAGCGCGACAAGAAGTCCCGCGCGGGCATCCTGCGCTTCGTGGTGCTCGACGACATCGCGCGCCCGAGCATCCTGCAGGGGCCCGAGACGTCCCTGCTGTTCGCCGCCTACCAGGAGATCGGCTCCTAGGGCCGCTCGGCCGCTCCGATCAGGTGCGGCCCTCGAGCGCCGCACGCCTCGCCGCGGTGTGCTCCTCGTCGCTGAGAGTGCCGTCGGCGTGCAGCCGGTCGATCTCGGCGAGTCGCTCGCTCAGCGGTCGACCGCCGCCGAAGCCGTCCTTCGCGAGCTTCGCCGCGAGATCGGTCTGGAGAGTGAGCGGATTCACTCCGAGCTTCTTCGCACGTCGCAGGTTCACGACGATCAGCACGACCATGAGGACGACGATCGCGGCGATGACGATCGGGACCGCGGTGAAGGCGGCGTCGACCGTTCCGGAGTCGAAGGGTGTCGTGGCATCCGCCATGGCGGGTCTCCTCTCGTGACGTCCTCCCACCCTCCTCCCTCCGCGAGGGCCGGGTGCGGATTCGCACCGGCCGTCCAGGCTCCCTCGGCCCCGCCGCGCCCATCGACTACACTCGACGGGTCAGCCGTACCGGCCGATATCGCCGCGCCCGGAGTCGGGCCCACCGGCAGCAGACTTCCACCGAAACGGATCCCCCTTCGCATGGCCTCTACCACCGACATCAAGAACGGCACCGTCCTCAACATCGACGGTCAGCTCTGGAACGTCATCGACTTCCAGCACGTCAAGCCGGGCAAGGGCGGCGCGTTCGTCCGCACCAAGATGAAGAACGTCCTCACCGGCAAGGTCGTCGACAAGACGTTCAACGCGGGCGCGAAGATCGACACGGCGAACGTCGACCGCCGCGACTTCCAGTACCTCTACCGCGACGGCCAGGACTTCGTCTTCATGGACACCTCGGACTACGACCAGATCACCGTCCCCGAGGCGGTCGTCGGCGACGCGGCCAACTTCATGCTCGAGAACCAGAACGTCACCCTGGCGCTGCACGACGGCGACCCGCTCTACATCGACCTGCCCGCCTCCGTGGTGCTCGAGATCACGTACACCGAGCCGGGCCTGCAGGGCGACCGCTCGACCGGCGGCACCAAGCCCGCCACGGTCGAGACCGGCTACCAGATCCAGGTCCCGCTGTTCCTCGAGCAGGGCACGAAGGTCAAGGTCGACACCCGCACGGGCGACTACCTCGGCCGCGTCAGCTGAGCCGGGCCGTCCGTGAGCGCACGCACGAAGGCGCGCAAGCGCGCCCTCGACATCATCTACAACGCCGACGTCCGGCAGATCTCCCTCGCCGACTCCCTGCGCGCCGAGGCGGAGCGGGCGGTCCACGAGCCCGCCCGTGAAGCCTCGTGGCTCTACGCGCGGGAGATCGTCGACGGCGTCATCGACCACGCCGCCGAGATCGACGCGCTGATCGAGCGGCTCTCGAAGGGCTGGACGCTCGCGCGGATGCCCCTCGTCGACCGCGCGATCCTCCGGATCGGCGTGTGGGAGATCCTGCACAACGACCAGGTGCCCGACGGCGTCGCGATCTCGGAGGCCGTCGAGGCCGCCACAGTGCTCTCGACCGACGACTCCGCGGGCTTCATCAACGGCCTGCTCGCGTCGGTGGCGGAGTCGCGCACCCCCGCCTGACCATCGAGTCCGAGCACTGCACCGCCGACCGGGCGGTCCGTCCCCGCAGGGGAACGGACCGCCCGGTCGCGTCTCAGGAGACGACGATCGCGTCGAGGATCAGGTTCGAGCCGCTCGAGGCCGCGTTCCTGGTGCTGCCGCGCTTGATCGTGATCGTGTGCGTGCCGGCGGGGAGCGCGTCGCTCGTCCACACGGTCTGGTTGTACTTCGTCGACGCGCTGTAGCGGTCGACGGTCGTGACGAGCACGCCGTCGAGGTACACCTCGTTGGTGCCGGAGGAGGACGTGCGCCGGCTCACCCAGCTGACCTTCGTCCCGGAGAACGTCAGCGCCGCCGAGGCTCCGACGCTGGTCGAGTACGAGATGCTGCCGCCGTTGTCCGCGGAGGACGACAGCGACGACCAGATCCCCTCGGTGACGATGAGGGCGTCCCCGTTCTGGTACGTGCCGGGCCCGGCCGCCGTCGGCGTGGGCGGGGTCGTGACGGGGGTGTTCTCGACGACGAAGGCGTCGAGGATGATGTTGGATCCGCTCGAGGACGGGTTCCTCGTGCTGCCGCGCTTGATCGTGATCGTGTGCGTTCCGGCGGCGAGGGGGCCGCTGGTCCACACCGTCCGGGCGTACGCGGTCGACGAGCTGTAGCGGTCGACCGAGGCGACCAGCGCTCCGTCGATGTACACCTCGTTGATCCCGGAGGAGCTCGTGCGACGGCTGACCCAGCTCACGGCGGTGCCGGTGAAGGTGAGCGAGGCCGAGGCTCCCGTGCTCGTGGAGTAGGAGATGCTGCCGCCGTTGTCCGCCGAGGCGGAGAGCGTCGACCAGGTGCCCTCGGTGACGATGGACTCCGACCCGTTCTGATAGGTGCCCGCTCCGGGTGCCGTCGGCTGCGGCGGGTTCGGCGTCTCGTCCACGGGCCCCTCGGCCAGCCAGCGGTCGAAGATGTCGAGCATGTCCTTGTTGGTCGCGCTCGGCACCACGTGACCGTACGGCGCGCCCTCGCCGGAGTGGCGGAGGATGCTCGTCTCCTTCGCGACCGGCAGCGCCTTCTCGTGCAGCGCGAGGCCGTGCTTCGCGAACGGGACGATGATGTCGTCGTCCGAGCCGCTGATCCGCAGACGCGTGCCTGCCCAGACGGACTGGGGCAGCAGTGCCGGGTTCGTGGCCGGGACGGTGGAGAGGTCGTTGCCGTAAGCGGGCAGGACGCGCAGCGGGTCGCGCTCGGCGATGTCGGCCATGTCGAAGGTGCCGCTGGCGATGTAGGCACCGCGGATGCTCGGCACGAGCCGGTTGCCGTACGCCCAGCTCAGCAGGGTGCCGCCACCGGAGTTGGAGCGGAGGAAGCTGGCTCCGACCTTCCACTGAGCGGTGACCCACTTCACGGCGTTGCCGTGAGCGGCGATCGCCTTGGGCCCGGTCCACTCGCTGCCGCCGTAGTTCGGGCAGATGCAGACGAAGCCGCGGTCGACGGCCTGGTCGGCCGCGTACTGGAAGGCGCCGGACAGAGCCGCGTAGCTGCTCCCGTTGGCGTGGTAGTACCAGAGGAAGGTCTTCGCGGAGGTAAGGCTCGGCGCGGCGGTGTGCGGCACGAAGAGCCGGGTCCGGTCACCGCCGATCGAGACGTCGATGACCTCGTAGGGGGTGCGGCCCACGCGCGACAGGACCGTGTCCGTGCGCGAGATCTCGCCGAGGAGCCTGGGGATCACCGAGTAGTTCGGCGCCGCGGCGGCGGGGGAGGCCAGCACGATCGTCGCGCCGATCCCCGCGATCGATCCGGCGAGGACGGTGCGTCGCGAGAGCGGGGATCCGCCGAAGGAGGACGTGGTCATGGAGGGGATCCTTACTTCCGGCGGGCACAGCGGCCGGGACAGGAGCAGTTCGCTCGGGAGAGTGCGCCGGGGGGCGTTCCGCGGGAGGGGGGCGTGCGGAACCAGCGACGGGAGGAGGGGCGGCGCGCCGTCGTCACCGGTCACAGGCTACCGGGGACCGAGCGGGAACGGGCGTTCTCTTCTCCCTGATCCGCCTCCCGAAAGGGGGTCCGTCGCGGTCCGGTCGATGATCCACGGCCGACTCGGGTCGTCGGCGGGACGAGGCCGTGCTCGGTCGAGCGCCCCCTATACTCGGGGGGACATTTCCTTTAAGGCCGTCCGGAGAGACGGGGAAGGAGGTCGGTGTGACGGCACGCATCGTGCTGAACGGCGCTGACATCTCGCGCGCTCTGACGCGCATCGCCCACGAGATCCTCGAGTCGAACCGGGGAGCGCAGTCGCTGGTGATCCTCGGGATCCCGACTCGCGGCGTGGTCCTCGCCCGGCGGATCGCCGACGCCATCGCCCGCATCGAGCCCGATGCCGCCCCCGTCTTCGCCGGTGCCCTCGACGTGACGATGTACCGCGACGACCTCTCCCGCCACCCGGTTCGCACCCCCGCGAGGACGACCGTCCCCGCGAGCATCGACGGCCGCACCGTCGTGCTCGTCGACGACGTGCTCTTCTCGGGGCGGACCATCCGCGCCGCGCTGGACGCCCTGAGCGACATCGGCCGCCCGCGCGCCGTCCGCCTCGCCGCCCTGGTCGACCGCGGCCACCGCGAGCTCCCCATCCGGGCCGACTTCGTGGGCAAGAACCTTCCGAGCAGTCTGAGCGAGAGGATCAACGTGCGCCTGGTCGAGACCGACGGCGAGGACCTCGTCGCCATCGAGTCCGCCCGCGACGGCGGGTCCGACGGACGGGGCGACGCGTGAAGCACCTCCTCTCGACCCGCGACCTCGACCGCTCCTCCGCGATCGGCCTCCTCGACATCGCCGAGGACATGGCGGACGTGCAGAACCGGGAGGTCAAGAAGCTGCCGACGCTGCGCGGGAAGACGGTCGTCAACCTCTTCTTCGAGGACTCCACCCGCACCCGGATCTCGTTCGAGGCGGCCGCCAAGCGGCTCTCGGCCGACGTGATCAACTTCAGTGCCAAGGGCTCGAGCGTCTCGAAGGGCGAGAGCCTCAAGGACACCGCGCAGACCCTCGCCGCGATGGGGGCCGACGGAGTCGTCGTCCGGCACAGCGCCTCGGGCGCCCCGGCCGTGCTCGCGGCGAGCGGATGGATCGACGCGTCGATCCTGAACGCCGGCGACGGAACGCACGAGCACCCCACGCAGGCGCTGCTCGACGCCTTCACCATCCGCCGGCGCCTGCACGGCCCGTCGGCCTCCCGCGGCAAGGGCCTGGACGGAGTCGCGGTGACGATCGTCGGCGACATCCTGCACTCGCGGGTGGCGCGCTCGAACGTCTGGCTGCTGACGGCGCTCGGCGCCGAGGTGACCCTCGTCGCTCCGCCCACCCTGGTGCCGGTCGACACCGTCGGCTGGCCGGCGACCATCCGATTCGACCTCGACGACGCGCTCGACTCGGGACTGCCCGACGTCGTGATGCTGCTGCGCATCCAGCTCGAGCGGATGTCGAGCGGCTTCTTCCCCAACGGCCGCGAGTACGCGCGCATCTGGGGGCTCGACGACGAGCGACTCGCCCGGTTGGGCCCCGATACCATCGTCATGCACCCCGGACCCATGAACAGGGGCGTCGAGATCTCCTCGGCCGCCGCCGATTCGAGCCGCTCCACGGTGCTCGAACAGGTCACCAACGGGGTCTCGGTCCGGATGGCCGCGCTCTACCTGCTGCTGTCCGGCGAACGGGAGATCCACTGATGAGCACGCCACTGACCAGCACCCGCGGACACGGTCGGATCCTGATCTCGGGGGCGACCCTCGCCGACGAGAGCACCGCCGACGTCCTGATCGACGGCGGAGTCGTCGTCGACATCGGAGCCGACCTCGACTCGAGCGGGGCCCGTGTCGTCGACGCCGACGGCCTGATGGCGCTGCCCGGCCTGGTCGACCTGCACACCCACCTCCGCGAGCCCGGCTTCGAGCAGAGCGAGACCGTGCTCACCGGATCGCGCGCCGCTGCCGCGGGCGGCTTCACCGCCGTCTTCGCCATGGCCAACACCTCCCCGGTGCAGGACACGGCCGGGGTGGTCGAGCAGGTGCAGAGCCTGGGCGAGGACGCCGGCTACGCGACGGTGCGGCCCATCGGAGCCGTCACCGTGGGCCTCGCGGGGGAGTCCCTCGCCGAGCTCGGCGCGATGGCCCGCAGCCGTGCGGCGGTCCGGGTCTTCTCGGACGACGGGAAGTGCGTCTCGGACGCGCTGCTGATGCGCCGCGCGCTCGAGTACGTGAAGGCCTTCGACGGAGTCGTCGCGCAGCACGCGCAGGAGCCGCGGCTCACCATCGGCGCGCAGATGAACGAGGGAGCCGTCTCGAGCGCCCTCGGACTCACCGGGTGGCCCGCGGTGGCGGAGGAGGCGATCATCGCCCGCGACGTTCTGCTGGCCGAGCACGTCGGCTCCCGCCTGCACGTCTGCCACGTCTCGACCGCCGGCTCGGTCGACGTGATCCGCTGGGCGAAGGCGCGCGGGATCGACGTGACCGCCGAGGTCACTCCGCACCACCTGCTCCTGACCGAGCAGCTGATCGCGGGGCACGACGGGGGCGGCGGCTACGATGCGCGCTTCAAGGTGAACCCGCCGCTGCGCCGCGACGAGGACGTCCTGGCGCTGCGCGAGGCCCTCGCCGACGGCACGATCGACATCGTCGCGACCGACCACGCCCCGCACCCCGTGGAGGCGAAGGACTGCGAGTGGGACGCCGCCGCGTTCGGCATGGTCGGCCTCGAGAGCGCGCTCCCGGTCGTCCACGCCGCCGTCGTCGATGACGGCCGGATGACCTGGTCGGACATCGCGCGCGTCCTCTCCGCCGCCCCGGCGCGCATCGGCAGGCTCGACGGCTACGACCGCGGTCTCGCGGTGGGCGCCCCGGCGAACGTCGTGCTCTACGATCCGGAGGCGCGCCGCCGCTTCTCCACGGCCGACCTGCGCGGTCGCAGCGCGAACTCGCCCTACCTCGGACGCGAGCTGCCCGGTCGCGTCGTCGCCACGTTCCACGACGGCTACCCCACCGTGCTCGACGGCCAGCTCGTCGACGCCGCCGAGGTCGCCGCCGCCGCGAGGTCCGCCCGTGGATAGGACCGTCATCACGATCGTCATCGCCGCGGTCGTCGTCCTGGTCTTCGCCGGGATGGCGCTGTCGTGGCGCGCGCGCCGCCGCCGCTCCGCCGACCTCGCACCCGAGGCCGTGCCGGCCGAGTCGCTGGGCGCCGAGCTCGAGTCGGTCGAGCTGCCCTACGTCGCCACGACCCGCTTCGAGCAGCCGCTCGAACGCGTGGTGCTGCCGGGCCTCGGCTTCCGCGGGAGGGCGACGCTGCGACTCCACGAGCGCGGCGTGGTCCTCGCGCCGGTCGGCGAGCGCGAGACCGTGATCCCGGCGGCCCTGCTGCGCGGGGCGGGCGAGGGCAGCTACGCCATCGACCGCGCCGTCGAGGAGGGCGGCCTGCTCGTCCTCTCGTGGTCGCCGCGCGGTGCCGAGACGGTCGACTCCTACCTCCGCGTCGCCGAACCGCCCCTGCGCCGGCACCTCGTCGCCGAGATCCGCCGGCTCGCCGGCCCCTCTTCCTCCCCCTCCACCCCGGGAGCCGCCGACGGCGACTCCTCCCCGACCCAGAAGGGCTCCTAGTCCGTGCCAACGTCACGCCTCAGCACCGAACCCACCGCCGTCCTCGTCCTCGAGGACGGGCGACGATTCTCGGGTCAGGCCTACGGCGCGCGCGGGCGCACCCTCGGCGAGATCGTCTTCGCGACCGGCATGACCGGCTACCAGGAGACCCTGACCGACCCGTCGTACGCCGGGCAGATCGTGGTGCAGACCGCACCGCACATCGGCAACACCGGGACCAACGACGAGGACAAGGAGTCGCGGCGCATCTGGGTCGCCGGCTACGTCGTCCGCGATCCCTCCCGTGTCGTCTCGAACTTCCGCGCCCAGCGGTCGCTCGACGACGACCTCGAGTCCGACGGCATCGTCGGCATCTCGGGTGTCGACACCCGCGCGATCACGCGCCACATCCGCTCGGCCGGCTCGATGCGCGCCGGCGTCTTCTCGGGCGACGACCTCGCCCTGGGGGAGGAGGAGCAGCTCGCGCTGGTCCTCGGCGGCGCGCAGATGGAGGGGATGAACCTCTCCTCCGCCGTCTCGACGACCGAGCAGTACACGGTGCCCGCCCAGGGCGAGCGCGTGGGCTCCGTCGCGGTCATCGACCTCGGAGTGAAGACCTCGACCGTGCACTACCTGTCGGAGCGCGGCTTCGACGTCCACGTGCTGCCGGAGTCGGTCACCGCCGAGGAGGTGCTCGCGCTCGACCCGTCCGCCCTGTTCTTCTCGAACGGACCGGGCGACCCGGAGGCCTCCGACCGCCACGTCGACCTCCTGCGCACGACGCTGCGCGCCGACCTGCCCTTCTTCGGCATCTGCTTCGGCAACCAGCTCCTGGGCCGCGCGCTCGGCTTCGGCACGTACAAGCTGCCCTTCGGCCACCGCGGCATCAACCAGCCGGTGCTCGACAAGCTGACCGGCCGTGTCGAGATCACCGCGCAGAACCACGGCTTCGCGGTGGACGCGCCCATCGAGGGCGAGCTCGACTCGCCCGAGGGCTTCGGCCGCGTCGAGGTCAGCCACTACAGCCTGAACGACTCCGTCGTGGAGGGCCTGCGCTGCCTCGACATCCCCGCCTTCTCGGTGCAGTACCACCCGGAGGCGGCCGCCGGTCCGCACGACTCGAACTACCTCTTCGACCGATTCCGCGCCATGGTCGTGCAGCGCACGGCCGAGCAGGGCGGCGCCGAGCCCGCGAACGACATCCTTTCGACCAGCACCACCGGAGAGCAGAAGTAATGCCGCGCAGGGAAGACATCAACAGCGTCCTCGTCATCGGCTCCGGCCCGATCGTCATCGGGCAGGCGGTCGAGTTCGACTACTCGGGCACCCAGGCGTGCCGCGTCCTGCGCGCCGAGGGGGTGCGCGTGATCCTCGTCAACTCCAACCCGGCGACGATCATGACCGACCCCGACTTCGCCGACGCCACCTACGTCGAGCCGATCACCCCGCAGGCGATCGAGGCGATCATCGCCAAGGAGAAGCCGGACGCGATCCTGCCGACCCTGGGCGGCCAGACCGCGCTCAACGCGGCGATCCAGCTGCACGACCTCGGGATCCTCGAGAAGTACGACGTCGAGCTGATCGGCGCGAGCTTCGAGGCGATCAACCGCGGCGAGGACCGCCAGATCTTCAAACAGCTCGTGCTGGACGCGGGCGCCGACGTGGCGAAGTCCTACATCGCGCACACCGTCGAGGAGGCGATCGAGTTCGCCGAGGACCTCGGCTACCCGCTCGTGATCCGTCCCTCCTTCACCATGGGCGGTCTCGGCTCCGGCTTCGCGTACACCCGCGAGGAGCTCGTGCGCATGGTCGGCGACGGACTGCACCAGAGCCCCACCACCGAGGTGCTCCTCGAGGAGTCGATCCTCGGCTGGAAGGAGTACGAGCTCGAGCTCATGCGCGACACCGCCGACAACACGGTCGTCGTCTGCTCGATCGAGAACGTCGACCCGGTCGGCGTCCACACCGGCGACTCGATCACCGTCGCCCCCGCGCTCACGCTGACCGACCGCGAGTACCAGAAGCTGCGCGACATCGGCATCCGGATCATCCGTGACGTCGGAGTCGACACAGGCGGCTGCAACATCCAGTTCGCGGTCGACCCCGCCGACGGCCGGATCATCGTCATCGAGATGAACCCGCGCGTCTCGCGCTCGTCGGCCCTCGCCTCCAAGGCGACCGGATTCCCGATCGCCAAGATCGCGGCGAAGCTCGCCATCGGCTACCGCCTCGACGAGATCCCCAACGACATCACGAAGGTCACCCCGGCGAGCTTCGAGCCCACCCTCGACTACGTCGTGGTCAAGGTCCCGCGCTTCGCGTTCGAGAAGTTCCCGGCGGCCGACAAGACGCTGACGACCACCATGAAGTCGGTCGGCGAGGCCATGGCGATCGGCCGCAACTACGCCCAGGCCCTGCAGAAGGCGCTCCGCTCGCTCGAGAAGCGCGGCTCCTCCTTCCACTGGGGCGAGCAGCAGCACTCGGTCGAGGAGCTCCTCGAGATCGCGAAGACCCCGACCGACGGCCGGATCGTCACGGTGCAGCAGGCGCTGCGGCTGGGAGCGAGCGTCGAGCAGGCCTTCGAGTCCACCAAGATCGACCCCTGGTTCCTCGACCAGATCGTGCTGATCAACGAGATCGCCGACCTGGTGCGCGAGCACCCGTCGCTGGACGCGGGGCTGCTGCGCCTCGCGAAGGACCACGGATTCTCGGACCTGCAGATCGCGGAGCTGCGCGGCCTCGAGGAGGCCGAGGTGCGCGCGACCCGCTACGAGCTGGCCGTCCGCCCCGTCTACAAGACCGTCGACACCTGCGCGGGGGAGTTCCCCGCGCTCACGCCGTACCACTACTCCTCCTACGACGAGGAGACCGAGGTCGTCGCGGCCGACCGCCGCAAGGTGGTCATCCTCGGCTCCGGCCCGAACCGCATCGGCCAGGGCGTCGAGTTCGACTACTCGTGCGTGCACGCCTCCTTCGCGCTCTCGGAGGCCGGCTACGAGACGATCATGATCAACTGCAACCCCGAGACGGTCTCGACCGACTACGACACCTCCGACCGCCTGTACTTCGAGCCGCTGACCCTCGAGGACGTCCTCGAGGTGATCCACGCGGAGTCGCAGTCCGGCGAGCTCGTCGGCGTCGTGGTCCAGCTCGGCGGCCAGACCGCTCTGGGCCTCGCGAAGGGCCTCGAGGAGGCGGGGGTCCCGATCCTCGGCACGACCCCCGCGGCGATCGATCTCGCGGAGGAGCGCGGCGCGTTCTCGCGCATCCTCGACGAGGCGGGCCTGCTCGCTCCCCGGAACGGCACGGCGATCGACCTCGAGGGCGCCCTCGGCGTCGCGACCGGCATCGGCTTCCCCGTCCTCGTCCGCCCGTCGTTCGTCCTCGGCGGCCGCGGCATGGAGATCGTGTACGGCGCCGCGCAGCTCGAGGACTACTTCGAGCGGATGGCCGACCAGGGCATCATCGACGCGACGCACCCGCTGCTCGTCGACCGCTTCCTGGACGACGCGATCGAGATCGACGTCGACGCGCTCTACGACGGCGAGCAGCTCTACATCGGCGGCGTGATGGAGCACATCGAGGAGGCCGGGATCCACTCCGGCGACTCGGCCTGCACCCTGCCGCCCGTGACGCTCGGCCGCCGGCAGATCGACGAGGTCCGCGACGCGACGCTCGCCATCGCGCAGGGCGTCGGGGTCCGCGGACTCCTCAACGTGCAGTTCGCGATCGGCCAGGGCGTGCTGTACGTCCTCGAGGCGAACCCGCGCGCTTCGCGCACCGTGCCCTTCGTCTCGAAGGCGCTCGGCATCCCGCTCGCCAAGGCGGCGTCGCGCCTGATGGTCGGCGAGACGATCGCCGAGCTCAAGGCCGAGGGCCTGCTGCCCGAGCGCGACGGCTCCGATGTGCCGATGGACTCGCCGATCGCGGTCAAGGAGGCGGTTCTGCCCTTCAAGCGCTTCCGCACCAAGGAGGGCCAGATCGTCGACTCCCTCCTCGGCCCCGAGATGCGCTCGACCGGAGAGGTCATGGGCATCGACCGCGACTTCCCCCGGGCCTTCAAGAAGAGCCAGGACGCGGCCTACGGCGGCATGCCCTCCTCCGGCACCGTCTTCATCTCGGTCGCCGATCGCGACAAGCGCGCGATCGTGCTGCCGGCGCTGCGCCTGCGCCAGCTCGGCTTCGAGATCCTCGCGACCGAGGGCACCGCAGAGGTGCTCAACCGCAACGGGATCCCGACCCGCATCGTGCGCAAGTACAGCGAGGAGGCCGTCGGCGACTCGCCGTCGATCGTCGAGCTGGTCAGCCGCGACGAGGTCGACGTCGTGATCAACACGCCCAGCGGAGGCGCCTCCCGCGCCGACGGGTACGAGATCCGGGCCGCCGCGGTCGCCGCCGACAAGCCGCTCTTCACCACCATCGCCCAGCTGGCCGCCGCCGTCGCCTCGCTCGACGTGGCCGGCGAGCCCTTCGAGGTCACGAGCCTGCAGGACTACGCCCTGCGTCGGGCGGAGCGCCTGGCGTGAGCGAGTCGTTCGGGGCGCGCCTCGAGCGCGCCTTCGACGAGCACGGACAGCTCTGCGTCGGCATCGACCCCCACGCGTTCCTCCTGGACGCGTGGGGGCTCGGCGACGACGCGGCCGGCCTGGAGTCGTTCGGCCGCCGGGTCGTCGAGGCCGCGGCCGGACGCGTGGGCGTGGTCAAGCCGCAGGTCGCGTTCTTCGAGCGCCACGGCTCGGCCGGCTACCTCGCGCTCGAGCGCGTCCTCGCCGACGCGCGCGCGGCAGGGCTCCTCGTGATCGCCGACGTCAAGCGCGGCGACATCGGCACGAGCGTCACCGCCTACGCCGAGGCGTGGCTGCGCCCGGGCTCGCCCCTCGAAGCGGATGCGATGACCGCCTCCGCCTACCAGGGGCTCGGCTCCCTCGACGGCATGCTCGAGCTCGCCGAGGAGGCGGGGAAGGGCGTCTTCGTCCTCGCCGCCACCTCCAATCCGGAGGCCGGACCGGTGCAGCGCGCTCTCGTGCAGGACGGCGAGCACGCGGGATCCCCGCTCGCCAGCGCCGTGCTGGCGGACGTGGCATCCTGGAACGCGCACCACGCGCGCTCCCCGATCGGCTCGGTCGGCGTCGTCCTGGGGGCCACGGTCGCCCTGGGCGACTACGGCATCCGGACCGACACGGCGCTCACCCCGGGGCTCCCGGTGCTGGCACCCGGCTTCGGCCACCAGGGCGCCGGCGTCGCGGACGCGCCCCGGCTGTTCGGGGCCCTCGCGGCGACGACCCTCGTGAGCGAGTCGCGCAGCGTGCTCGGCGCCGGTCCCGACGGGATCGCCGCCGAGATCGACCGCCGCGCCCGAGACATCCAGGAGACCCTTGTCCGCTGAAGCCGCCCCCGCCGATCCCGGGACCGTCGCCGCCCCCCGCCGGCCGTCGCCTCCCGAGGTCGACCGCCGCGCCGCCTCCGCCGCGGCCATCGCCGCCCGGCGCGCCCGTGCCGGCGTGAAGAAGGACGTCGCCTCCGGTGAGCGTCCGGCGACGGCCGTGCTCGCGGCCGCGCAGAGCGACCCGACCGGCGTCGAGGGGCGGATGCGCGTGAGCGAGCTCCTGCGCTCGGTGCCCGCCCTCGGCGTGGTCAAGACCCCGCGCGTGATGGAGCAGCTGCAGATCGCTCCGTCCAAGCGTCTGGGCGGCCTCGGCCGCCGCCAGGTCGAGGGGCTGCACTCGTTCCTCGAGCAGCGCGAGGCGCGTCAGCGTCGCGGGGAGCGCACCCGCCTCGTCGTCCTCGCCGGACCGACGGCGGTCGGCAAGGGCACCGTGTCCACCTACATCCGCGAGAACTACCCCGAGGTGCTGCTGTCGGTCTCGGCGACGACCCGCGCGCCGCGCCCGGGCGAGATCGACGGCGTCAGCTACTACTTCGTCGACGACGCCGAGTTCGACCGCATGGTCGAGGCGGGGGAGTTCCTCGAGTACGCGACCGTCCACAACGCCTACCGCTACGGCACTCCGCGCGGGCCGATCGACGCCGCCCTCGCGCGGGGGCGCCAGGTCATGCTCGAGATCGACATCCAGGGCGCGCGGCAGGTCCGCGAGCGGATGCCGGACGCCAGACTCGTCTTCCTCCTCCCGCCGAGCTGGGACGAGCTCGTGCGCCGGCTGGTCGGCCGGGGCACCGAGAGCCCGGAGGAGCAGCAGCGCCGACTGGCGACCGCGCGCATCGAGCTGGCCGCGCAGGACGAGTTCGATTTCGCCGTTGTGAACAGCACCGTGCCCGAAGCGGCTCGCGAGGTCGTAGAATTGATGTCGCCTCGTTCCGACGGCGCGCCCGCCGACCCGGGCCGCTGACGTCCGGGCCACCGACCACCTCCGGGCCGACGCCCCGATCGCCGACGGGGCTCCGCCCTCCGGTGCCGCGGCGTCGAGCGCCTCCGGAGCCGCAGATCGGCGCTCACGCGCCCCGCAGTGCTGACAAGCCACCAAGCTGACAAGCCAACAAGGAGACACCATGGCCAACAACCTCGGCATCATCGACCCGCCCATCGACGAGCTCCTCTCGAAGGTCGACTCGAAGTACGCGCTGGTGATCTTCGCCTCCAAGCGCGCGCGTCAGATCAACGACTACTACGCCGACCTCCACGAGGGCAGCCTGTTCGACAACGTCGGCCCGCTGGTCGACTCGACGATCGACGACAAGCCGCTCTCGGTCGCTCTCCACGAGATCAACGAGGACAAGCTCGTCGCCCAGCCCCTCGCCGAGTAGTCCGGCCCCCTCCGGGTGCGCTCCTCGCAGAAGACCGCTCGGCGGTTGAACGTCGTCGTCGGGATCACCGGCGGCATCGCCGCGTACAAGGCGGTCGGCGTGGTGCGCGCCCTCGTCCTCGAGGGGCACGACGTCCACGTCGTGGCCACCGAGGCCGCGCTTCGCTTCGTCGGGAAGCCGACGCTCGAGGCGATCTCGCGGAACGCCGTGCACACCGAGCTCTACGAGGGCGTCGCCGAGGTCCGCCACGTGGCGATCGGCCAGGCGGCCGATCTCATCGTGATCGCCCCGGCGACGGCGCACACCCTCGCCAAGCTGGCGACGGGTCTCGCCGACGACCTCCTCGGCAACACCGTGCTCGCGAGCACGGCCCCGCTCATCGTCGCCCCGGCGATGCACACCGAGATGTGGGCGAACCCCGCCACCGTCGCGAACGTCGAGACCCTCCGTTCGCGCGGCGTCCATCTCGTCGGCCCCGCCTCGGGTCAGCTGACCGGGTCCGATTCCGGACCGGGGCGGATGGAGGAGCCCGCGACGATCGTCGCCGAGGCCCTCGCCGTCCACCGCCGCGCGGTCGGTGCGAAGCGCGACCTCGAGGGGCTCCGCGTCCTCGTGACCGCCGGCGGCACCCGCGAGCCGCTCGACCCCGTCCGCTTCGTGGGCAACCGCTCGAGCGGTCGCCAGGGCGTCGCCCTCGCCCTCGCCGCCGCGGCCAGGGGAGCGAGCGTCACCGTGCTCGCCGCCAACCTCGACGTCGAGGCGCCCCGCGGGGTCGAGGTCGTCGCCGTCGGCACGGCGCTCGAGCTGCGGGAGGCGGTACTCGCGGCCGCCGCCGACGCGGACATCGTGATCATGGCCGCGGCCGTGGCCGACTACCGTCCCGCCGACGTCTCGGAGTCGAAGATCAAGAAGGAGCAGCAGGGCGATCGTCTCGTCCTCGAACTCGTCAAGAACCCGGACATCCTCGCCGAGATCGCCGCGGCGAAGACGGGGAACCAGCTCGTGGTCGGCTTCGCCGCCGAGACGGAGCCGGATCGCGAGGCGATGCTGGCCCTCGGACGCGCCAAGATCGCCCGCAAGGGCTGCGATCTGCTCGTCCTCAACAGGGTCGGCTGGACCGAGGGTTTCCAGAGCGACAGCAATACCGTCGTGGTCCTCGATCGGGCCGGGGATATAGTGATCGAGGCTTCCGGCACCAAGGCGTCGGTGGCCGACCGCGTCCTCGACGTGGTCGCGCGCTAGCCGACGGCGGCTGCTCTCAGGCGGTCCCGCGCGTGCGCGGACCAGGTCCGAGCGCGGCACCTCCGCCGGTCGGGCGCGGAACACCCCCGAGCCCGGCGATCCGAGTCCGCACGTCGCCGCGCCCCGCTGCCGTCGCCGGTGGACCCCGCTCTCCGTGAGCCGGCCGCGCTCGACGCCCCGGCCACAGCCCCCGGAACGAAATGAGACCCCCCGCATGACCTCCTCCGGACCGCTCCGCCTGTTCACCTCCGAGTCCGTGACCGAGGGGCACCCCGACAAGATCTGCGACCAGATCTCGGACCGCATCCTCGACGCGCTGCTGCGCGAGGACCCCAGGAGCCGCGTCGCCGTCGAGACGCTCGTCACCACCGGCCTCGTGCACGTGGCAGGCGAGGTCTCGACCACCGGCTACGTCGAGATCCCCAAGATCGTGCGCGACACGATCGTCGAGATCGGCTACGACTCCTCCGAGAAGGGCTTCGACGGCCGCTCCTGCGGAGTCTCCGTCTCGATCGGGCAGCAGTCGCCCCAGATCGCCGCCGGTGTCGACACCGCTCTGGAGGTGCGCACCGATGCCGACGACGACGACGCCTTCGACCGGCAGGGTGCCGGCGACCAGGGCCTGATGTTCGGCTTCGCCACCGACGAGACCCCCGAGTACATGCCCCTGCCGAGCTGGCTCTCGCACCGGCTCGCCGAGCGCCTCGCGGCCGTCCGCAAGTCGGGCGAGCTCGACTACCTCCGCCCCGACGGCAAGACCCAGGTCACCGTCGGCTACGACGGCACGACGCCGCGCTCGATCGACACGGTCGTGCTCTCGACGCAGCACGCTGAGCACGTGAGCACCGAGACGATCCACGCCGACATCGAGGCGCACGTGATCCGGCCGGTCCTCGAGACGGTCGACCTCGACTCCTCCGCCGTCCGCCTGCTGATCAACCCGACCGGGCGCTTCGAGATCGGCGGCCCGCAGGGCGACGCCGGGCTCACCGGCCGCAAGATCATCGTCGACACCTACGGTGGAGCGTCGCGGCACGGCGGTGGCGCGTTCTCGGGCAAGGACCCGTCGAAGGTCGACCGCTCGGCGGCCTACGCGATGCGCTGGGTCGCCAAGAACGCCGTCGCGGCGGGCCTCGCCCGGCGCCTCGAGGTGCAGGTCGCCTACGCGATCGGCAAGGCCGCCCCCGTCGGCCTCTACGTCGAGTCGTTCGGCACCGGCACCGTCTCCGACGAGCAGATCACGGAGGCGATCCGCTCCGTCTTCGATCTGCGTCCCGCCGCGATCATCCACGCTCTCGATCTCCTCCGCCCGATCTACTCGCAGACCTCGGTCTACGGGCACTTCGGCCGCGAGCTCCCCGACTTCACCTGGGAGCGCCTCGACCGCGTCGACGACCTCCGCTCCGCCGCGGGTCTCTCGTAGCGGGCGCGGCGCAGGCGGTGGAGCCCTCCTCCGGCGCGTCGGGCGCCGTCGCGCGCGTGCTCCTGGACTCGCCGCTGCCCCAGCTCGACCGGCTCCTGGACTACGCCGTCCCCGAGTCGATGCGGGCCGACGTGCGCCCCGGCGTGCGGGTGCGCGTCCCGCTGCGCACCGGCGGGCGCATCGCCGACGCCTTCGTCGTCGAGGTCGGCGAGGGCTCCGAGCACGTCGGGACCCTCAGCGAGATCGAGGAGCTGGTCTCGCCGGTGGTCGTCCTCACGCCCGAGGTGTGGGCGCTGGCGCGCCGCGTGGCCGACCGGGCCGCCGGAGGGGCGAGCGACGTGCTGCGCCTGGCCGTGCCGCGCCGGCACGTCCGGGTCGAGCGCACGCACCTCGCGGCGGAGCCGGTCGTGGTCCCGGTGCCGGTGGCAGCGGCGTCCGTCGCCGGATACGCCGCCGACGCCTTCGACTCCCTCGCCCTGGGCGGTCGCCTCGCCGTGGGCGCGGTGCCCGCGCCGGTGCAGCTCTCGACGGGCACGTGGGTCGGCGGCTGGGCTCTCACGCTCGCCGAGCTGGCGCGCAACACCGTGGTCTCGGGCGGCGACGCGATCCTGGCGGTGCCGGACTACCGCGACCAGGAGCAGCTCGAGCTCGCGCTCGCGGATCTGCTGCCCGCGGAGCTCGTCCTGCGGCTCGACGCCCGGCAGAAGGGAGCGGAGCGCTACGCCGCGTTCCTCCGGTGCCTCGGTCCGGGGCCGCGGGTGATCGTCGGCAACCGCTCCGTCCTCTACGCGCCCTCGCGGGCTCCGCGTCTGATCGCGCTGTGGGACGACGGCGACCCGCTCTTCGCCGAGCCGCTCGCCCCCTACGCCCACGCCCGTGACGTCGCCCTCGTGCGCCAGGAGCAGAGCGGAGCCGGACTCGCGCTCCTCGGCCACACCCGCACCGTCGAGGTCGAGCGCCTCGTCGAGATCGGCTTCGCGGCCGAGGTCGAGCCGCGCCCGGCGAAGCGGCCGCACGTCGTGCCGACCGCCCAGCAGTCGTCGGCCGACGAGCACGACGCCGCGGCCCGCATCCCGTCGTCGGCCTGGCGGCAGGCGCGCCTCGGACTCGACTCCGGCCCCGTCCTCGTCCAGGTCGCGCGCCCGGGCTACGCGCCCGTCGTCGCCTGCGCCCGCTGCCGCACGGTCGCCCGCTGCAACCGCTGCCAGGGCCCGCTCGCCGTGCACGCCGCAGGCGCCCGACCGAGCTGCGGCTGGTGCGGCCTGATCGCCGCCGAGTGGCGCTGCTCGGTCTGCGAGGCCACCGCACTCCGACTCGTGACCCTCGGCGCCGGTCGGACGGCGGAGGAACTCGGCCGCGCGTTCCCGGGAGCGAAGGTCGTCGTCGCCGACGGCCAGCGCCCGGTCCTGACCCTGCCCGACGAGCCCGCGCTCGTCGTCGCGACGCGGGGGGCCGAGCCCCGGGCGGACGGCGGCTACCACGCCGTCCTCCTCCTCGACGGCGAGCGGATGCTGGCGCGCGAGAGCCTGCGGGTCGCCGACGACGCCCTGCGCACCTGGTCGAACGCCGCCGCCCTGGCCCGGCCCGGCGCCCCGGTCCTGCTCGTCGGAGTCGGCGGACGGATCGCGACCGCCCTCGCCACCTGGCGCCAGGCCGAGTACCTCCGGGCCGAGCTGCTGGAGCGGCGCGCCCTCCGCTTCCCGCCCGCGGTGCGCCTGGCCACCGTCAGCGGCGACGCCCATGCGGTCGAGGAGGCGCTCGACGCGCTGGACGAGAGCGACCGGCACGAGGTCCTCGGCCCGGTCGGCCTGGAGGACGGCTCCGTCCGGGCCATCGTGCGCTTCGACTACGCTCGCGGTGCGGAGGTCGCCGCCCGGCTCCGATCCGCTGTCGTGCGGAACGCCACCCGTCGCCGCCGACCGCCGACCACCCCCGGCCGCTTCCGCCCGGCCCCGAAGCTGCGGGTCCGCCTCGACGATCCCGACATCCTCTAGTCCCACCCGCACCACCGCCACCCAGGAGCCCCTCGTGCGCCTCGTCTTCGCCGGCACCCCGGCCCCCGCCGTCCCGACCCTGCGCGCCCTCGCCGCTTCCGGTCACGAGATCGTGGCCGTCGTCACCCGCGAGGACGCGCCCGTCGGGCGCAAGCGCGTGCTGACGCCCTCGCCCGTGGCGGTCGTCGCGGAGGAGCTCGGCCTCCCCGTGCTGAAGGCGAACCGCCTCGACGAGGCCGTCACCGACCGTCTCGAGGCGCTGGCTCCCGAGCTCGGCGTGATCGTCGCCTACGGCGGGCTCGTCCGCGCCCGGCTGCTCGCCGTGCCGGTGCACGGCTGGATCAACCTGCACTTCTCGCTCCTGCCGCGCTGGCGCGGAGCGGCGCCGGTGCAGCGTGCGCTGATGGCGGGGGAGGAGTCGATCGGCGCGAGCGTGTTCCAGCTGGTCGCGGAGCTCGACGCCGGCGACGTCTACGCCGAGCTGTCCGAGGAGGTGCGCGACCGAACGGCGGGGGAGCTCCTCGAGGTGCTCGCCGACTCCGGCGCCGGGCTGACGGTCGAGGTCGTCGAGGCGATCGCGGCGGGCACCGCACGGGCCGTGCCGCAGTCCGGCGAGGTGACGCTCGCTCCCAAGCTCGACGTGTCGGACGGCCGCCTGGACTGGTCAGCGCCGAGCGCCCGCGTCCTCGCCGTGATCCGCGGCACGACCCCGGAGCCCGGCGCCTCCGCGGCCGTCGGCGACGCGCGGCTGAAGGTGCTCGCCGCCCGCGCCGCCCAGGAGCCGCCGACCCTCGAGCCCGGCCGGGTGCTCGTCGAGCAGGGCCGCGCGCTGGTCGGCACCGGCGACGGAGCCGTCGAGCTCGTGACCGTGCAGCCCGCGGGCAAGAAGCCGATGGCCGCGGCCGACTGGGCCAGGGGACTGCGCGAGAGCACGGTGCTGCGATGAGCGCCCGCCGGGAAGCCGCCCCCGCCCGCCGCGTCGCCTACGACGTGCTGCGCGCCGTCAGCGGATCGGACGCCTACGCCAACCTCGTCCTGCCCGGCCGGATCCGCGCCGCGGAGCTCTCGCCCGCCGACGCGGGCCTCGCGACCGAGCTCTGCTACGGCACTCTGCGGATGTCCGGCTACTACGACCGGGTGATCGTGCTGGCGGCGGGCCGCCCGATCGAGTCCGTCGACGCCCCCGTCCTCGACGCGCTCCGCCTCGGCGTGCACCAGCTGCTCAGCACCCGGGTGGCCCCGCACGCCGCCGTGAACGAGAGCGTCGCGCTCGTGGCCGCCGACGGCTCCCGCGGAGCGGTCGCCTTCGCGAACGCCGTGCTGCGATCGGTCTCGCGGGGCACGTCGGAGGAGTGGCGGGAGCGCGTCTCGACCGCCGCCGTCTCGACCGACGACCGCATCGCCGCGCTGAGCTCCCATCCGCTCTGGATCGTCAAGGCGCTGCGCCGCGCCCTGGCCGCGGAGGGGCGGGCTGAGGAGCTCGACGCGCTCCTCGCGGCCGACAACGCGGCGCCGCGGGTGAACCTCGTCGCGCTCCCGGGTCTCGCCGAGGCGACGGAGCTCCCCGACGCCGAAGCGGACCGCTGGTCGCCGGTCGGCCTCGTCAGCACCGGCGGCGATCCCGAGGCCGTCGACGCCGTGCGCGAGGGGCGCGTGCGGGTGCAGGACGAGGGCTCGCAGCTCGCGGCGCTGGCGCTGTCGCGCGTCCGACCGATCCGCCAGGGGGAGCGCTGGCTCGACCTCTGCGCCGGTCCCGGCGGCAAGGCCGCTCTGCTCGCGGCGGAGGCACGCCTCGGCGGGGCCTCGCTGCTCGCCAACGAGGTCGTGCCCGGCCGGGCCGGCCTCGTCCGGCAGGCCCTCGCCGCGGTCGACCCGGACGTCGAGGTGCGCACGGGCGACGGTCGCGATCTCGGCGCGGAGCAGCCCGGCGCGTTCGACCGGATCCTCCTCGACGCCCCGTGCACCGGCCTCGGAGCCCTGCGCCGGCGACCCGAGGCGCGCTGGCGCAAGACGGCGGCGGACGTCGAGCCGCTCGCCTCCCTGCAGGGGGAGCTCCTCGATTCGGCGCTCCAGGCCCTCGCTCCGGGCGGTGTGCTCGCCTACGTCACGTGCTCGCCGCACCTCGGCGAGACCCGGCGGGTCCTGGCGCTCGCCCAGGAGCGCTACGGCGACGGCCTCGAGCTGATGGACACTCCCGAGGTCCTCCGCGGCGTCACTCTCGACGAGCTCGACCTGCCGGAGGGAGCGCGCCACGTGCAGCTCTGGCCTCACCGGCACGGCACCGACGCCATGTTCATCCAGCTGCTCCGGCGTGCGGAGCCGTCCGAGACGATCTCCTAGGCTGGTCGGCATGCCCGCACGGATCAACCCCAGCATCCTCTCCGCCGACTTCGTCAACTTCGAGGCCGAGCTGCAGCGGATCGCCTCGGCCGACCTCGTGCACGTCGACGTCATGGACAACCACTTCGTGCCGAACCTCACGTTCGGGCTCCCCATGGTGCAGCGCCTCCAGGAGGTCTCGCCGCGGCCTCTCGACGTGCATCTGATGATCGACGACCCGGACCGCTGGGCGCCGGGGTACGCCGAGACGGGGGCGTTCTCGGTCACCTTCCACGCCGAGGCGGCGCGCGACGCCGTGGCACTGGCCCGACGGCTCCGCGACATCGGCTCGCGCGCCGGGATCGCGCTGAAGCCGGGGACGGCGGTCGAGGAGTTCCTCGAGCTGCTGCCCGAGTTCGACCAGGTGCTCGTGATGACGGTCGAGCCCGGCTTCGGCGGGCAGTCCTTCATGGAGGAGACGATGCCCAAGCTGCACGCGCTCCGCCGCGCCGTCCGCGACTCCGGACTCGACGTCTGGCTGCAGGTCGACGGCGGCATCGCCCCGGGCACCATCGAGATCGCCGCCGAGGCGGGCGCCGACACCTTCGTGGCCGGCTCGGCCGTCTTCGGCGCCGACGACCCCGAGAAGGCGATCGCCGCCCTCCGCGACACCGCGTCGTCGATCCTGCACCGCCACTGATCCTGCCCCGGGGCGCCGCGCGTATAGACTTCCCCGGTGAAAACTTTCGACGACCTCTTCGCTGAGCTGGGCGAGAAGGCCGCCGCGCGACCCGAGGGCTCGGGCACGGTCCGCGAGCTCGACGCCGGTGTGCACTTCATCGGCAAGAAGATCGTCGAGGAGGCCGCCGAGGTCTGGATGGCCGCCGAGTACGAGGGCGACGAGCGCACCGCGGAGGAGATCTCGCAGCTGCTCTACCACCTCCAGGTGCTGATGCTGGCGAAGGGCCTGACGACGGCCGACGTCTACCGACATCTGTGAGCCTCCCTCCGATCGCCGGAGTCCGCCGACGCTCCGTCGCCGCGCGCACCCACGCACATCGAGGCGCGTCCGCGACCGCAGCGTCGCCGACGAGACCGCCGCTCACCGAATCACCCTCGAGCTCCAGAGGACGTCCTGCCGTGACCACCACCCCGCCCGCGCTCCTGCGCGTCGCCGTGCCCAACAAGGGCTCGCTCTCCGAGACCGCCGGCCAGATGCTGGCCGAGGCCGGCTACGTCGGCCGCCGCGACCCCAAGGAGCTGCACGTCGTCGACGAGCGCAACGGCGTCGAGTTCTTCTACCTGCGCCCGCGCGACATCGCCACCTACGTCGGCTCCGGCGCCCTCGACGTCGGAGTGACGGGCCGCGACCTGCTCATCGACTCGGGCTCCGAGGCCCGCGAGATCGCGAGCCTGGGCTTCGCGAACTCGACCTTCCGCTTCGCCGGACCCGCGGGCCGCTACACCGAGCTCTCCCAGATCGACGGCCTGCGGGTCGCCACGAGCTACCCCGGCCTCGTCGGCTCCTTCCTCCGCGAGCACGGCGTCGAGGTGTCGCTCATCCGCCTCGACGGAGCGGTCGAGTCGGCGATCCAGCTCGGCGTCGCCGATGTGATCGCCGACGTCGTCGAGACCGGCACCACCCTCCGCAAGGCGGGCCTGGAGATCTTCGGCCCGGTCATCCTCGACTCCACGGCCGTGCTCGTGTCGGCCGCGGGGGAGCCCGAGGGCATCCCCGTCCTGCTCCGCCGCCTGCAGGGCGTCCTGGTCGCCCGCGAGTACGTGCTGCTCGACTACGACTGCCCGGTCGCGCTCCTCGAGCAGGCCACCGCGATCGCTCCCGGCTTCGAGTCGCCGACGGTCTCGCCGCTGCACGACGCCGAGTGGGTCGCCGTCCGCGTCATGGTTCCGCGCGCCGACATGAACCAGGTGATGGACCGCCTCTACGACCTCGGCGCCCGCGCGATCCTGGTCACGTCGATCCACGCCGCGCGCCTCTAGGACGGCAGCGATGAGCCTCGCCGTCCGCGTGATCCCGTGCCTCGACGTCGCCGCCGGGCGCGTCGTCAAGGGCGTCAACTTCCAGAACCTCCGCGACGCCGGCGACCCGGTCGAGCTCGCCCGGCTCTACTTCGAGCAGGGCGCCGACGAGCTGACCTTCCTCGACGTCACCGCGACCGTCGACGACCGCTCCACCACCTACGACGTGGTCCGCGCGACGGCCGAGCAGGTCTTCATCCCGCTGACCGTCGGAGGAGGGGTGCGCGCCGTCGACGACGTCTCGCGCCTGCTCGCCCACGGCGCCGACAAGGTGGGCGTCAACTCCGCCGCCCTCGCCCGCCCGGCGCTCGTCGGTGAGATCGCCGACGTGTTCGGCGCGCAGGTGCTCGTCCTCTCGCTCGACGTCAAGCGGAGCGACGCCACGCCGTCCGGCTTCGTCGTCACGACCCACGGCGGTCGCCGCGAGACCACGGTCGATGCGCTCGCCTGGGCGGCCGAGGCCGTCGAGCGCGGGGCGGGCGAGCTGCTCGTCAACTCGATCGACGCCGACGGCACGAAGCAGGGCTTCGACCTCGAGCTCGTCGCCGCGATGCGCGAGGTGAGCTCGGTCCCGGTCATCGCCTCCGGAGGTGCGGGCGCGGTCGAGCACTTCGCCCCGGCGATCGAGGCGGGCGCCGACGCTGTGCTGGCGGCCTCGGTGTTCCACAACCGCGAGATGACCATCGGCGACGTGAAGCGCGCCCTCGACGGCGCAGGCCTGGAGATCCGACGATGACCGAGACCGAGCTCGACGCCGTCCTCGACCGAGCCTCCTTCGATGCGACCGGGCTGCTGCCCGCGATCATCCAGCAGCACGACACCCGCGAGGTGCTGATGATGGGCTGGATGGACAGGGAGGCCCTGCGCCGCACCCTGACCGAGGGCCGCGTCACCTTCTGGTCGCGCTCCCGGCAGGAGTACTGGCGCAAGGGCGACACCTCCGGGCACGCCCAGTACGTCCGCGGAGCCGCCCTCGACTGCGACGCCGACACCCTCCTGGTGCAGGTGGAGCAGATCGGCGCCGCCTGCCACACCGGCGCGCACTCCTGCTTCGACGTCGACCCGCTCGACCCGGTCGCCTCCGCGGAGGCGTGAGCCGGTGAGCGGGCGCAGGCTCAAGTACTCGGTCATCCTCGGGATCGTCCTGCTCGCGGCGCTGGAGCTGACCTCCTCGACGCAGTCGTGGTTCGCGCTGGAGCTCGCGGACGACTCCGGAGCACTGGACGTCACGGGCACCGTCGCCGCACCTGCGCTCTCGGCTCTCGCGCTCGCGGGACTCGCGCTGGCGGCCGCTCTCGCGATCGCCGGTCCCGCCTTCCGCATCGCGCTCGGACTCCTGCAGGTGCTGCTCGGCGGCTCCGTCGTGCTGGCGTCCGCGACCGCGCTCGGCGACCCGGTGCGCGCGGGCTCCGCCACCGTGACCGAGGCGACCGGCATCGCGGGCGAGCGGTCGGTGGCCGCGCTCGTCGACTCCTCGAGCTCGACCGCCTGGCCCGTCCTCGCCGTGATCGCCGGCGCCCTGACCGCCCTGCTGGGCGTCCTGGTGCTCGCGACGGTCCGCCGCTGGCCGGACGCGCGGAAGAAGAAGCGCGTGTCGCGCTTCGAGCCCGCCGACGGCTACGGGCACGGTGCCTCGAGCGTCGAGACGGACGACGGCACGATCGACCCGGTCGTCTCGTGGGACGAGCTCTCGCGCGGCGACGACCCCACGTCCCGACGCTGACCGGGAGCCCGCGACCCGCCTCCCCGGCGCGGGGGGCCTCGGGCGCGAACCGCTAGACTGCTGTGGTCCCGATGCCCGTCCAGGAGGAGAACCATGAGCACCGAGCACGACGAAGACAGCCACGGCCACTCGCCGGCCGCATGGACGGCCGTCGTCATCATGCTGGTCGGGTTCACCATCGGCACGATCGCCTTCTGGTTCGACGTCCCGCTCGTCGTCTGGCTCTCCGCCGGTCTCGTGATCGTCGGCCTCCTCGTCGGTATGGGCATGGCCAAGGCCGGCTACGGAGTGAACGGCTCCAAGGCCAACCCGAAGGCGCGCGCCTAGGTGCTGACCGATCTGACCGCCGGCGCCCTGGCCGACGCGGCGACGCGCCGCGAGACCGTCCCCCTCGCCGAGGTCGAGCGGCGCGCAGCCCTGCGCGCCCCCGCGATCGACGCGCTGGCGGCGCTGGCCCCCGCCGAGCGCGTCCGCGTCATCGCGGAGGTCAAGCGCTCGAGCCCCTCGCGCGGCGCCCTCGCCGAGATCCCCGACCCCGCCGCCCTCGCCGCGCAGTACGAGCAGGGCGGAGCGAGCGCGATCAGCGTCCTCACCGAGCAGCGCCGATTCAAGGGGTCGCTCGACGACCTCGAGGCGGTGCGCGCCCGGGTGTCGATCCCCGTGCTGCGCAAGGACTTCATCGCCGAGCCCTACCAGGTGCTCGAGGCGCGCGCCGCGGGAGCCGACCTCGTGCTCCTCATCGTCGCCGCCCTCGAGCAGAGCGTGCTGACCGAGCTGCACGCGCTCATCCTCGAGCTCGGCATGACCCCGCTCGTCGAGACCCACTCGGCCGACGAGCTCGAGCGCGCCTCCGACCTCGGCGCCCGCCTCATCGGCGTGAACGCCCGCGACCTGTCCACCTTCCAGCTCGACCGCGACCTCTTCGGCCGCCTCTCCGAGCGCTTCCCCGCCGACGCGGTGAAGGTCGCCGAATCGGCGGTCCTCTCCGCCGACGACGTGGCCCACTACAGGCGCTCCGGCGCCGACGTCGTCCTCGTCGGGGAGGCCCTCGTCACCGGCGGCGACCCCGTTTCCACCCTCGCCAGCTTCCTGGCGCACTGACACCGACTGGCGGTACTGCCATGGCCCTCCGAGACGAACTCGGCCCCTACTTCGGCGACTTCGGCGGTCGCTACGTCCCCGAATCCCTCGTGGAGGCGCTCGACGAGCTGAGCGCCGAGTACGAGCGCACCAAGGTCGACCCGGAGTTCCACGCGGAGCTCATGGAGCTGCACCGCAGCTACACCGGGCGCCCCTCGATCATCACCGAGGTGCCGCGCTTCGCCGCGCACGCGGGCGGTGCGCGCATCATCCTCAAGCGCGAGGACCTGAACCACACCGGCTCGCACAAGATCAACAACGTGCTCGGCCAGGCGCTGCTCACCAAGCGCATCGGCAAGTCGCGCGTCATCGCCGAGACCGGCGCGGGACAGCACGGCGTCGCCACCGCGACCGCCGCGGCCCTCTTCGGCCTCGACTGCGTCGTGTACATGGGCGAGGTCGACACCGAGCGCCAGGCGCTCAACGTCGCCCGCATGCGCCTCCTGGGCGCCGAGGTCGTCTCGGTGAAGACCGGCTCGCGCACCCTCAAGGACGCGATCAACGACGCCATGCGCGACTGGGTGACGAACGTCGAGACGACGAACTACATCTTCGGCACCGTCGCGGGCCCGCACCCGTTCCCGGCGCTCGTGCGCGACTTCCAGAAGATCATCGGCGAGGAGGCGCGCGAGCAGGTCCTCGAGCTGACCGGCTCGCTCCCCACGGCCGTCACCGCCTGCGTCGGCGGCGGCTCCAACGCCATGGGCATCTTCCACGCCTTCCTCGACGACCCCGAGGTCCGCCTCGTCGGCTTCGAGGCCGGGGGCGACGGGATCGACACCCCGCGCCACGCGGCCACGATCAGCAAGGGGCGCCCCGGCGTCCTGCACGGCGCGCGCAGCTTCCTCCTCCAGGACGAGGACGGCCAGACCGTCGAGTCGCACTCGATCTCGGCCGGTCTCGACTACCCGGGCGTGGGCCCGGAGCACGCCTGGCTCGCGAGCATCGGCCGCGCCGACTACCGCGCGGTCACCGACGGTGCCGCGATGGACGCGCTCAAGCTCCTCAGCCGCACCGAGGGCATCATCCCCGCGATCGAGTCCGCGCACGCCCTCGCCGGCACGCTCGAGCTCGGCCGCGAGCTCGGCCCCGAGGCGACGATCCTCGTCAACCTCTCTGGGCGCGGCGACAAGGACATGACGACGGCCGCGCACTACTTCGGCCTGATGGACCAGGGAGCGGTGCAGTCGTGAGCGGAGTGGGACCGAGCGTCGCCGAGACCGTCCGCCGTCGCAACACGGAGGCGGCGGGCGCCCTCATCGGCTACCTCCCGGTCGGCTTCCCCGACCTCGCGACGAGCATCGACGCCGCGGTCGCCATGGCCGAGAACGGCGTCGACGCGATCGAGCTGGGCCTGCCCTACTCCGATCCGGTCATGGACGGCCCCGTGATCCAGGAGGCGACGCAGACCGCGATCGCCGGCGGGTTCAAACTGCGCCACGGCTTCGAGGCCGTGCGCGAGATCCGCGCCCGGGTCGATGTGCCCGTGCTGGTGATGACCTACTACAACCCGGTGCTGCAGTACGGGGTCGAGCGCTTCGCGATCGACCTCGCCGAAGCGGGCGGCTCGGGCCTCATCACCCCCGACCTGATCCCGGACGAGGGCGCCGAGTGGATCGCCGTCTCCGAGCGGCTCGGTCTCGACCGCGTGTTCCTGGCCGCTCCGTCCTCGACCGACGAGCGACTGCGCCAGGCGGTCTCCTCGAGCCGCGGCTTCGTCTACGCGGTGTCCACCATGGGCATCACCGGGGCCCGCACCGACGTCGACACCGCCGCGCGCACGCTCGTCGACCGCCTGCGCAGCGCGGGCTCCGACAGCGCGTGCGTGGGCCTGGGCATCTCGACGGGGGAGCAGGTCGCCGAGATCCTCGCCTACGCCGACGGTGCGATCGTGGGCTCGGCCCTCGTCCGCGCCCTCGCCTCCGGAGGAGTCGACGCGGTGGCCGAGACGGCACGCGGTCTGGCAGCCGGAACGCGTCCGCGCGCCTGACGCCTCCCACTACAATCGGGATGCCCGTCGGGGCGCGACGTCGTCGTGCCCGGGGAGCCCCTCCGTTCGAAAGGTCGACGTACCGGTGTCCGTACCGCTGAGCATTCCGAGCCCGCCCGAGGCGTGGAGTCAGTACGACTTCACGCTCTTCGAGCGGACCTTCTCGATCCACACCTACGCGCTGTGCATCCTCGCCGGCATCGTGGTCGCGACGATCATGACGAACGCGCGCCTCAAGCGCCGCGGCGCCGAGCCGTGGGTCGTGCTCGACATCATCATCTGGGCCGTCCCGCTCGGCATCGTCGGTGCTCGGGTGTACCACGTGCTCACCCACCCCGGCGACTACTTCTTCGAGGGCGCCGATCTGCTGCGCACCCTCTACATCTGGGAGGGCGGCAACGCCATCTTCGGCGGTCTGATCGGAGGCGCGGTCGGCGCCTGGATCGGCTGCCGCTGGACCGGGATCCGCTTCTGGACCTTCGCCGACGCCCTCGCGCCCGGCATGCTCGCCGCGCAGGCCCTCGGCCGCCTGGGCAACTGGTTCAACGTCGAGCTCTACGGACTCCCGACCACCCTGCCGTGGGGGCTCGAGGTCCCGTCCTCGAACCCCGCCTTCCCCGTCGGACTCCCCGCCGACACCCTGTTCCACCCCACCTTCCTGTACGAGATCCTCTGGAACGTCGTCGGCATCGGCGTCATCCTGGTCGCCGAGCGCCGCTTCCGGCTCCAGTGGGGCGACGTCTTCGGCGTGTACCTCGTCTGGTACGGCATCGGCCGCATCTGGTTCGAGTCGATCCGCATCGACCCGAGCGAGGTGCTCCTGGGGCTCCGCACCAACGTGTGGGCCGCCCTGATCGCCGTCGTGATCGGCCTCGCGATCGTCATCGTCCAGGGTCGCGAGCATACCGGCGACGAGCCGTCCCCGTACCGGCCCGGCAAGGAGTGGAAGCCCGAAGCGGCTGGGGTAGAATTCGAGGACGTCGAGTCCGACTCGCACGCACCCACCAGCACTGCTTCCGGCGACGACGCCGACACGAAGACGGTCTCCCGCACCTGACGGAGGCCGCGGAACTCCGCGGCCGCCCGCCCGATGCCCGACAACCGCACGATCGCACTCCACGGCTCAGCCACAAGCGCTGCCGCGTGTCGTCCGTGCGGTCACGCCGACGGCGCGTGACCCCCACGACACGGCCCTCCCGATCGGGGAGCCGACCCTCCATCACCACCCTGCGGGCCAGCGACGTCCCCATCCGCCACAACTCTCGTGAGGACGGTTCCTGACATGGCACCCGCCCAGCCCTCGCCCCGCGTCCCCGTCGTGCCGTTCCTCGGCACACCGCCCGCTCAGGGGATGTACGACCCCAGCGCCGAGAAGGACGCCTGCGGACTCGCGATGGTCGCCACCATGCGCGGCACCGCCGGGCACGACATCATCGACGCCGCGCTCGACGCCCTGCGCAACCTCGAGCACCGCGGCGCGGTCGGCTCCGATGCGGGCACCGGCGACGGCGCCGGCATCATCACGCAGATCCCGGACGACTTCCTCCGCGCGGTCGCGACGTTCGAGCTGCCCCCGCTCGGGCAGTACGCCGTCGGCAACGCGTTCCTCCCGGTCGACGTCTTCGAGCGCGAGCGGGTGAAGTCGACGATCGCCGAGATCGCCCGCGAGGAGAACCTGACGGTCGTCGGCTGGCGCTCCGTCCCGGTGCAGCCGGACGAGATCGGCACGCTCGCCCGCGCCGCGATGCCCGCGATCGAGCAGCTCTACGTCCGGAGCGACCTGACCGACGAGACCGGCACTCCGTTCTCCTCCGTGCGCCTGGACCGGCTGACCTTCCGCCTCCGCAAGCGCGTCGAGCGCGAGCTCGAGGTGTACTTCATGTCGTTGTCGAGCCGCACGCTCGTCTACAAGGGCATGGTCACGACCCTCCAGCTCGAGCCGTTCTATCCCGACCTGCAGGACGAGCGCTTCACCTCGAAGCTCGCCCTCGTGCACTCGCGGTACTCGACGAACACGTTCCCGTCGTGGCCGCTCGCGCAGCCGTTCCGGATGATCGCGCACAACGGCGAGATCAACACCGTGCAGGGCAACCGCAACTGGATGCGCGCCCGCCAGTCCCAGCTGAAGAGCAAGGAGCTGGGCGACCTCTCGCCGCTGTTCCCGATCGTCTCTCCCGGCCGCAGCGACTCCGCCTCGTTCGACGAGACCGTGGAGCTCCTCAACCTCGCCGGCCGCTCGCTGCCGCACGCGATCATGATGATGGTGCCGGAGGCGTGGGAGAACCAGGCCGCCGCGATCGACCAGAAGCGCCGCGCGTTCTACGAGTACCACTCGATGCTCATGGAGCCGTGGGACGGCCCCGCCGCGATCGTCTTCACCGACGGCGAGCTCGTCGGCGCCACGCTCGACCGCAACGGGCTCCGTCCGGGCCGCTACGTCGTCACCGACGACGGACTCGTCGTGCTCGCGAGCGAGATCGGCGTGCTCGACATCGACCCCGCGAAGGTGGTCCGCAAGGGACGCCTGCAGCCCGGTCGCATGTTCCTGGTCGACACGGAGCAGGGCCGCATCGTCGAGGACGAGGAGATCAAGGGGCAGCTCGCCGAGTCCGGTCCCTTCGAGGAGTGGCTCGACAAGGGCCGGATCAACCTCAAGGACCTGCCCGAGCGCGAGCACATCGTGCACACGCCCGCGTCGGTCAACCGCCGTCAGCGCACGTTCGGCTACACCGAGGAGGAGGTCCGCCTCCTCCTGCTGCCCATGGCGAAGGCCGGCGCCGAGCCGCTCGGAGCGATGGGCTCGGACACGCCCGTCGCCGTGCTGTCCAAGCGCCCCCGGCTGCTCTTCGACTACTTCACCCAGGCGTTCGCGCAGGTCACCAACCCGCCGCTCGACTCCATCCGCGAGGAGGTCGTCACGTCGCTGCGCCTCGGGCTCGGCCCGGAGCGCAACCTGCTGTCGGCCGGAGCCGAGCACGCCCGCCAGGTCGTCCTCGACTTCCCGGTGATCGACAACGACGAGCTGGCCAAGATCCAGCACATCGCGCCGCGTCCGCTCAGCCACATCACCACGACGATCCGCGGCCTCTACCGCGTCGACGCCGGTCCCCGCGCCATGCAGGACCGCATCGACGAGATGTGCAGCGAGGCCGATGAGGCGATCGCCGCCGGAGCGCAGTTCCTCGTGCTCTCGGACCGCGACTCCACGAAGGACCTCGCTCCGATCCCGTCACTGCTGATGCTCGCCGCCGTGCACCACCACCTGATCCGCACCGAGAACCGGATGCGCGTCGGGCTGGTCGTCGAGGCCGGCGACGTGCGCGAGGTGCACCACGTCGCGACGCTGATCGGCTACGGCGCGTCCGCGGTCAACCCGTACCTCGCGATGGAGACCTGCGAGCAGCTCGTCCGCAGCGGCATGCTCTCGGACATCTCGCCCGAGAAGGCCGTGAAGAACGTGATCAAGGCGCTCGGCAAGGGCGTCCTCAAGATCATGTCCAAGATGGGCATCTCGACCGTGTCGAGCTACGCGGGAGCGCAGACCTTCGAGGCCGTCGGCCTCAGCCAGGCCTTCGTCGACCAGTACTTCACCGGCACCGTCTCGAAGCTCGGCGGCATCGGGATCGACGTCGTCGCCGAGGAGAACGCCGCGCGCCACCGCGCCGCGTACCCGGAGGACGGCGCGGTCGTCGCGCACGAGCGCCTGGCGGTCGGCGGCGAGTACCAGTGGCGCCGCGACGGGGCTCCGCACCTCTTCAACCCCGACACCGTCTTCCGCCTGCAGCACTCCACGCGCAACCGCCGCTACGACGTGTTCCGCGAGTACACGAAGATGGTCGACGACCAGGCGAGCTCGCTCATGACCCTGCGCGGGATGTTCACGCTCGACACCGAGGGTCGCACGCCGGTGCCGATCGACGAGGTCGAGCCGGTCGAGTCGATCGTCAAGCGCTTCTCGACGGGAGCGATGAGCTACGGCTCCATCTCGCCCGAGGCGCACGAGACGCTCGCGATCGCGATGAACCGGCTCGGCGCCAAGTCGAACACCGGCGAGGGCGGCGAGGACACGGAGCGACTGCTCGACCCCGAGCGCCGCTCCGCGATCAAGCAGGTCGCCTCCGGGCGCTTCGGCGTCACGAGCATGTACCTCACCCACGCCGACGACATCCAGATCAAGCTCGCCCAGGGCGCCAAGCCCGGCGAGGGCGGTCAGCTGCCGCCGACCAAGGTGTACCCGTGGATCGCGCGCACCCGTCACGCGACTGCGGGAGTCGGCCTGATCTCGCCGCCGCCGCACCACGACATCTACTCGATCGAGGACCTCAAGCAGCTGATCTTCGATCTCAAGCGCGCGAACCCCTCGGCCCGCATCCACGCCAAGCTGGTCAGCCAGTCCGGCATCGGCGCGGTCGCGGCGGGAACGGCGAAGGCCCTGGCCGACGTCATCCTCGTGTCAGGTCACGACGGCGGAACGGGCGCGAGCCCGGTCAACTCGCTCAAGCACGCGGGCACCCCGTGGGAGCTCGGCCTGGCCGAGACCCAGCAGACGCTCATGCTCAACGGCATGCGCGACCGCGTCGTGGTGCAGGTCGACGGCCAGATGAAGACCGGACGCGACGTCGTGATCGGCGCGCTGCTCGGTGCAGAGGAGTTCGGCTTCGCTACCGCTCCGCTGATCGTCGAGGGCTGCATCATGATGCGCGTCTGCCACCTCGACACCTGCCCGGTCGGCGTCGCCACGCAGAACCCGGAGCTGCGCAAGCGCTTCTCGGGCAAGCCCGAGTTCGTCGTGAACTTCTTCGAGTTCATCGCCCAGGAGGTGCGCGAGTACCTCTCGCAGCTCGGCTACCGGAGCATCGACGAGATCGTCGGCCACCGCGAGCTGCTCGACGTCAACCAGGCGATCGAGCACTGGAAGGCGAGCGGTCTCGACCTCACGCCGATCCTGGTCGGCCCCGTCTTCACGGCCGAGGAGCCGCGCCGCCACGGACGCGCGCAGGAGCACGAGCTCGAGAAGCACTTCGACAACGAGCTCATCCGGCTCGCGGCGAACGTGCTCGACCACCGCGGCACCGTCGCGATCGAGCGCGAGATCAAGAACACCGAGCGCGCCGTCGGCACGATGCTCGGCCACGAGGTCACCGTCCGCTTCGGCGAGAACGGGCTGCCGGCCGACTCCATCGTCGTGTCGCTGCGCGGCTCGGCCGGGCAGTCGCTCGGCGCCTTCCTCCCCGCGGGCATCACCCTGCGGCTCGAGGGCGACTCGAACGACTACGTCGGCAAGGGTCTCTCGGGTGGTCAGATCGTGGTGCGGCCCGACCGCCGCAGCACCTTCGACGCGTCGACCAACGTGATCGCGGGCAACGTCATCGGCTACGGGGCGACCCAGGGCACGATGTTCATCCGCGGCATGGTCGGCGAGCGCTTCCTGGTCCGCAACTCCGGAGCGACCGCGGTCGTCGAAGGAGTGGGCGACCACGCCCTCGAGTACATGACCGGCGGACTCGCCGTCATCCTCGGCGACACCGGGCGCAACCTCGGCGCCGGCATGTCCGGCGGCACGGCCTACGTGCACGGCCTGAAGCGCGAGCTCGTCAACCGCGACGCGCTCGCCTCCGGGGAGCTCACGCTCTCGGCGCTCGACAGCGCCGACGTCGAGATGCTCCGCGACCTGCTCGAGCGACACGTCGCCGAGACCGAGTCCACCCTGGCCCAGGGCATGCTCGACGATTTCGACGGAACCGTCTCGCGTTTCGTCAAGGTACTGCCCCGCGACTTCGCCGCGGTGCTCGCGACGCGCGCATCCGCTGTCGAGGAGGGGCTCGACCCCGACGGCGACGTCGTCTGGGGACGGATTCTGGAGGTGACCGGTGGCTGATCCCAAGGGATTCCTGAAGGTGCAGGACCGGGAGCTGCCCAAGCGGCGCCCGGTGTCCGTGCGTCTGATGGACTGGAAAGAGGTGTACGAGCAGGGCGACTCCGCCGTGCTGCGTCGCCAGGCCGGACGCTGCATGGACTGCGGCATCCCGTTCTGCCACAAGGGCTGCCCGCTCGGGAACCTGATCCCGGAGTGGAACGACCTGATGTGGCGCGGCGAGGGCCGCCAGGCCATCGAGCGCCTGCACGCGACGAACAACTTCCCGGAGTTCACGGGTCGGCTCTGCCCGGCTCCGTGCGAGTCGTCCTGCGTGCTCGGGATCAATCAGCCCGCGGTCACGATCAAGCAGATCGAGGTCTCGATCATCGATCAGGCCTTCGGCAACGACTGGGTGCAGCCGCACCCGCCCGAGCGCCTGACCGGCAAGACCGTCGCGGTCGTCGGCTCCGGGCCCGCGGGCCTCGCAGCCGCGCAGCAGCTCACCCGTGCCGGGCACACCGTCGCCGTGTACGAGCGCGACGACCGGATCGGCGGCCTCCTGCGCTACGGCATCCCGGACTTCAAGATGGAGAAGAAGCACCTCGAGCTGCGACTGAACCAGATGAAGGCCGAGGGAACCCGCTTCCGCGCGGGCGTCGACATCGGCTCGGACATCACCTGGGACGACCTCCGGGCGCGCTACGACGCCGTCGTGGTCGCGACCGGTGCCCTCGTGCCGCGCGACCTGCCGATCCCGGGCCGCGACCTCTCGGGCGTGCACTTCGCCATGGAGTACCTCGTGCAGTCCAACCGCGTGCTCGCGGGCGACACCGTGTTCGAGCAGATCAGTGCGGAGGGCAAGCACGTCGTGGTCCTCGGCGGCGGCGACACCGGAGCCGACTGCATCGGCACCGCGCACCGCCAGAAGGCCGCCTCGGTCACCAACCTGGCGATCGGCAAGCAGCCGCCGTCGGAGCGTCCGGACAGCCAGCCCTGGCCGATGGACCCGACCGTGTTCGAGGTCTCGAGCGCCCACGAGGAGGGCGGCGAGCGGATGTTCCTCGCCTCCACCGTGGAGTTCCTCTCGAACGAGGTCGGCGAGGTCCGCGCGGTGCGCGTGGCCGAGACCGAGTACCTCGACGGCCGCCGCGTCCCCAAGAGCGGCACCGAGCGCGAGATCCCGGCCGACCTGGTCCTGCTGGCCCTGGGCTTCACCGGCCCGGAGTCGGACCGCCTCGCCGGTCAGCTGGCGGTCCCGTTCACGGACCGGGGCAACGTCGACCGCGGCGCCAACTTCGAGACGACCGCGCCCGGCGTGTTCGTCGCCGGAGACGCCGGTCGCGGCCAGTCCCTCATCGTGTGGGCGATCGCCGAAGGCCGCTCCGTCGCGGCCGAGGTCGACCGCTACCTCGAGGGCACCACGCAGCTCCCCGCGCCCGTCGGCCCGAACGACCGCGGCTTCACCCTCTAGTCGCGCCGAGGCGATAGTCTCGCGCTGGCAATTCCTGCTCACCCTCCCCGCTAACGACGCGCCTCCGGGCGCAGAACAACGGAGCACCCCCTCAATGAGACGAGCGAAAATCGTCGCCACCCTCGGCCCGGCAACGTCGTCGTACGAGACCATTCGTGCGATCATCGACGCCGGCGTGGACGTGGCCCGCATGAACCTCAGCCACGGCAGCTACGACGTCCACGAGGGCATCTACCGCATCGTCCGCAAGGCGGCCGACGACGCCGGCCGCGCGGTCGCGATCCTGGTCGACCTCCAGGGCCCGAAGATCCGCCTCGGCAAGTTCGAGGGCGGCCCGTACGCCCTCGCCGAGGGCGACGTCTTCACCATCACGACCGAGGACGTCGTGGGCACCAAGGAGCTCTCGGGCACCACGTTCAAGGGCCTGCCCGACGACGTGAACCCGGGCGACATGCTCCTCATCGACGACGGCAAGGTCGCGGTCCGCGTCACGGCCGTCGAGGGCCCCCGCGTCGTCACCGAGGTCGTCGTCCCCGGCAACGTCTCGAACAACAAGGGCATCAACCTGCCCGGTGTCGCCGTGAACGTCCCCGCGCTGTCGCAGAAGGACGAGGACGACCTGCGCTGGGCGATCCGCCTGGGCGCCGACATCATCGCGCTGTCCTTCGTGCGCAACGCGAGCGACATCACCCGCGTGCACGAGATCATGGCGGAGGAGGGTCGCAAGGCCCCCGTCATCGCCAAGATCGAGAAGCCGCAGGCGGTCGACAACCTGCAGGAGATCATCGACGTCTTCGACGGCATCATGGTCGCCCGCGGCGACCTCGGAGTCGAGCTGCCCCTGGAGGCGGTGCCGATCGTGCAGAAGCACGCCGTCGAGCTCGCCCGCCGCTGGGCCAAGCCCGTCATCGTCGCCACGCAGATGCTCGAATCCATGATCGAGAGCCCCCGACCCACCCGCGCCGAGGCGTCCGACGTCGCGAACGCGATCCTCGACGGTGCCGACGCGGTCATGCTCTCGGGCGAGACGAGCGTCGGAGCCTGGCCGGTCGTGACCGTCCAGACCATGGCGCGCATCGTCGAGTCGACCGAGGAGCACGGCCTCGAGCGGATCCCCCCGCTCGGCAGCAAGCCGCGCACCCAGGGCGGCTCGGTCACCCTCGCCGCCGCCGAGGTCGCCGAGTTCGTCGAGGCGAAGTTCCTCTGCGTGTTCACCGAATCGGGCGACTCCGTGCGCCGCATGACCCGCCTGCGCCACGGCATCCCGATCATCGGCTTCACCCCCGAGCCCGCCGTCCGCCGCCGGATGGCGCTCAACTGGGGCGTCCAGTCCTTCGTCACGCCGCGCGTCAACCACACCGACGCGATGTTCGCGCAGGTCGACGCCGTGCTGCTCAACAAGGGCCTCGCCAAGCCCGGCGAGACGGTCGTCGTCGTCTCCGGCTCGCCCCCCGGACGCGCCGGCACCACCAACGACATGCGCGTGCACGTCGTCGGCTCCTCCAGCTCGGTCGAACCGGTGGAGAACTGGGACCACTGAGTCGTTGAAAAGGGGCCCGGCCGCACTGCGGCCGGGCCCCTTTTCGACGTTCTCCTCGTTCCTCGTCGATCGTCGCGCGGTCGGCTTTCGCAGAGGGTCGCGTATCAGGGAGCGGGTCGCGTTCCGGGTACGACGATCCGCTGGCACGCGGATCGCCGGTGACCCTGGGAAGGGCGAAGGTGGTCGTCCGCGGCACTGCGGGACCAGGAGCCTGCGCCACCCTTGCTGGTCGCGTAGCCGCGCAGCGGCGTACCGAGACGCACGTCCTCCCGGCTGTCGGACTCCGCTCACGCGGTCGTCCTGCTGATCTCGCCGCGCGAAGGGAACGGCTCTTCAGGCCGCAGCAGCTCCGGACCTCGGTCGCGGGCGGGTCAGGCGTGTCCGGAGCGCGGGCGGGGCCGCGCTAGCGTGGGCGCATGCGACTCGGCGTGCTCGACATCGGCTCCAACACGGTCCACCTGCTCCTCGTCGACGCTCATCCCGGAGCCCGTCCCGTCCCGTACCGCTCGCACAAGCGCAGCCTCGCGCTGGTCGCGTACCTGGACGCCGCAGGGGACATCACCGAGGAGGGGCAGCGCGAGCTGATCTCGTTCGTGACGGAGGCGCGCGACGTCGCTCGCGAGCACCGCGCCGAGGACGTGCTCGCCTTCGCGACCTCGGCGATCCGCGAGGCCGGCAACGGCGCCGAGGTCCTCGCCCGCGTCCGCGAGGAGACCGGTGTGCACCTCCAGGAGCTGGGCGGAGAGGCCGAGGCGTCCGCCACCTTCCTGGCCGTCCGTCGCTGGTTCGGCTGGGGCGCCGGCTCGATCCTCGACCTCGACATCGGCGGCGGCTCGTTCGAGCTGTCGATGGGAGTCGACGAGGTGCCGGAGCTGGCCGCTTCCGTGCCGCTGGGCGCGGGACGGGTGACGCGCGACCTGCTGCAGGGCGATCCTCCGTCGGCGGTGAGCGTCAAGGCGGCCCGACGGCACGCCCGCGATCTGCTCGCCGACCCCGCCCGCGCGTTCCTCGCGCTGGGCCGCCCCGACCTGGTGGCCGGCACCTCCAAGACGTTCCGCTCGCTCGCGCGCATCACCGGCGCCGCTCCGAGCGCCGCGGGCCCCCTGGTGCGCCGCGAGCTGCACCTCGTCGACCTGCGGCTCTGGAGCTCACGACTGGCGGCGATCAGCGCGGCCGACCGCTCCGCACTGCCCGGTGTCTCCTCCCTCCGCGCGCCGCAGCTGCTCGCCGGCGCCCTGGTCGCCGAGGCCGCCATGGACGCGCTGGGCGTCGAGAAGCTCGTGATCTGCCCGTGGGCGACCCGCGAGGGGCTGATCATCCGCCGCTTCGAGCTCCTCGACGCGCAGCTGCAGCGCGAGGACCTTCAGCTGAGCGCGATGCTGTAGGAGAACGCCCGCTGCTCGCCCGGTGCCAGCACGAACTGCCCGGGCTTGTCGACGATGTCGCCGTCCCAGCCCGCCGGCGTGGGGATGCTGCGCCAGGGCTCGATGCAGACGAACGGGGCGCCCACCGGCTTCCAGATGCCGACGACGTCGAAGTCGCCCGCGTCGACGGTGATCGAGCGGGCTCCATCGGCCTCGAGAGTCATCACTCGGCGCTTCGGAGTGTCGAAGATCACCGCGTCCTTCTCGAACCAGGCGTCGTCGACGACGAGGGCGCCGTCGACGAGCGGCGAGGGGAAGCGCGGCTGGGCCAGCAGGTTCCCCGGCGCGCGGCGGAAACCCTCGGGCTCCTCCTCGGCGAAGCGGATGCGGTGCTCGCCGTTCCCGCCGGGGAGCGGCAGCGCGAACGCAGGGTGATTGCCCACCGACGCGCCCAGCGGACCGGCTCCGCGGTTCTCGACGGTCTGCGTGATCCGCAGCGTCGATCCGGTGACGGCGTAGGCGACGAGCAGGGTCCAGTCGAACGGGAAGACCTCGCGGGTCGCGGCGTCGCTGCGGAGGCGGAACACGGCCTCGTCGCCCGAGGCGCCCGCGAGCTCGAACGCCCGATCGCGGGCGAAGCCGTGCTGCCCCATCGGGTAGGAGACGCCGTCGTGGTGGAGCGTGTCGTCGGGCAGGCGGCCGATGATCGGGAACAGGACGGGCGCGTGCCGCCGCCACTCCGGGCCCGCCTGCCAGAGGTACTCGAGTCCTCCGGCATCACGGAGCGACGTGAGCTCGGCTCCGGCCGTGGTGACGGAGACGCGGAGCTCGTCGCTCCCGATCTCGAGGCGGACGGGGGTGGGGGAGTCGCTCGTGGTCATGCGCCGATTCTCCTCGCCGCAGCGGTCCTGCGGGGGACCGGCGAGCGTGTCGGAGGGCCGTGGGAGCATGGGTCCGTGCCTCCCGAACCGCTCCCGTCCGCCTGGCGCGCCCGACTCGGCGAGCTCAGCGGCTCGGAGGAGCGGCCGGACGCCGTGGCCGGGCCGCTCACTCCGATAGGGCTGCAGTTCGAGCTGCGCCGCCTCGTGCGACGCGCTGACGACCCGTGGCGGGCGCCGACGAGCGAGCGCGTCGGACCGAAGGACTACGACCCCTCCGAGCGCGACGACCACCGGCTCGCCACGCGACCCGTCGTCCCTGGGCGCGGCGGGGCCTGGAACCGCTCGACGCTCACCTGGAAGTCGCTGAACTTCCAGACGCACCGTCTCTCGCTCGATCCGGCCCACCAGCGCTGGTTCGCGGAGTTCGCCGCCCTGCACCGCGCGACGCGGACCGTGCACCTCGGTCAGGACCCAGACTGGATCCACCTCGACGACTACGAGAGCCCGCTGCTCTGGAGCCTGCTCGAGCAGGCACCCGCCCTCGGGATCCCCCTCCTGGCACCGGACCGCCGCGCGGTGCGCCTGGGCCCCGCGGCGCACGTCGCGCTCCTCGCGACCGATCGGTCCGGAGCCCTCGAGCTGCGCCCGGTCCTCCGGCTCGGCGAGGAGGATCGGCTGCTCGACGAGGTCCGCCCGGTCGCGCGCCACGGCGTCTACGTCGTCGAGGGCGGGGATCCGTCCGCGCTGCTCCTCGCGCCGGCCGCGGCTGCGCTGGAGGACGAGGAGCTGCGTCTGCTCCGCCATCCGGAGGCGACGAGCGTGCCTGCGGACGACGTCGACGAGTTCCTCCACGACCATCTGCCCGCCCTGCGGGGCCGGGTCGCCGTCCGTCCGAGCGGACCGGGCATCGAGATCGACGAGCCGGAGCCGCCGAGGCTGGTCTGCACGGTGTCCTTCGAGCCCCGCCGCGCGGTGCGGGTGAGCTGGCGTTGGTGGCGCAGCGCCGATCGCTCGAGCGAGATCGACGGCGAGGGCACGGGGTTCCTCGAGGCGGCGATCCTGCGGCGCGCGACCGCCGTGCTCGCGGATGCCGGATCCCCGGTCGTCCCCGATCTCGCGGCCGGTGCACTCCTGCGCGGAGCGGACGCCGCGGTGTTCGTCGTCGAGCACCTGCCTCGTCTCGAGGAGGTCGGAGGGGTGCGGGTGGAGCCCGAGGGCGTCCCGCCCGACTACCGGCTCCTGAACGGCGACCTCACCCTCACGGTGACCGCCGCCGACACGGCGGACGCAGACTGGTTCGACCTCGCGGTCGTCGTGACGATCGGCGATGTCAGCGTGCCGTTCCTCCCGCTGTTCCGCGCGCTCTCGGCCGGGGGCGACCGCATCCGGCTCGTCGACCACTCCTACCTCTCACTCGCCCATCCGGGGCTCGATCGTCTGCGCGAGCTGCTGAACCGCGCCGATCAGCTCGACGAGTGGGAGACGGGTCCGCGGCTCGGCCGGCACCAGACGGCGCTGTGGGAGGAGCTGGAGGAGCTCGCCGACGACAGCGTCGCCTCGGACGCGTGGCGGCAGGTCCTGCAGCAGGCGCTGGCCGCCGGGGTGCCGGGAGACGTCGCCGCTCCCGAGGGCCTCCGCGCCCAGCTCCGGCCCTATCAGCAGGAGGGGTACTCGTGGCTGGCCCACCGCCGACGGCACGGCCTCGGCGGGATCCTCGCCGACGACATGGGACTCGGCAAGACCCTGCAGGCCCTCGCGATGATGCTGGAGGCCGTCGAGCAGGCGCGCGCGGCGGGGGAGCGGTGCGCGCCGTTCCTCGTGGTCGCGCCGACGTCGGTGGTGCCCGGCTGGGCCTCCGAGGCGGCGCGCTTCGCCCCCGGGCTCCGGGTGCACACGGTGTCGAGCGCGCGGACCGGGGTCGCGGGGATCCCCGATGACGCCGAGCTCGTCCTCACGAGCTACGCCGTTCTGCGCCTGGCCGCGGAGGAGTGGGCTGCTCGGAGCTGGTCCGCCCTGGTCCTCGACGAGGCCCAGTTCGTCAAGAACCCCGCCTCGCAGACCCACCGGGCGGCTCGCTCGCTCGGCGCGCCGATCGTGCTCGCGCTGACCGGCACTCCGCTCGAGAACTCGCTCGACGAGCTCTGGGCGATCCTCGCGCTGACGGCGCCCGGCCTCCTGCCCCCGCTGCGCAGGTTCCAGGAGGAGTACACGCGGCCGATCCAGCACGCGGAGGCGCCGCTGGGCATCGCGTCGCCCGACCTGTCCGAGGGACGGACCGTCTCGCAGGAGGAGGGGGCGCGCCGGCGGCTCGAGCGCCTCCGCCGACGCGTGCGCCCGTTCCTCCTGCGCCGGACGAAGGAGGCGGTCGCGCCCGAGCTGCCCGAGAAGCAGGAGCAGACGATCGAGGTGACCCTCGCTCCCGCGCACCGGGTGCTCTACGACGGCTACCTGCAGCGCGAGCGGCGGAAGCTGCTGGGCCTGGTCGAGGATCTCGACCGGCAGCGGTTCACCGTCTTCCGCTCGCTCACCCTCCTGAGGATGCTGGCGCTGGACGCCTCCCTGGTCGATCGCTCCTACCGGCACGTGCCCTCGGCCAAGCTCGATGCTCTGGTGGAGCAGCTCGACGACGTGCTGGCCGAGGGACGGCGCGCGCTGGTCTTCAGCACGTTCACCTCGTACCTGGAGCGGGCGGCGGAGCGATTGAGGGCGCGCGGGATCCCGTTCGTGCAGCTCGACGGATCGACGCGCGACCGGGCCGGAGTCGTCGAGTCCTTCCGCTCCGGCGACGCGCCGGTGTTCCTCATCAGCCTGAAGGCGGGCGGCACCGGCCTCACCCTCACGGAGGCCGACCACGTCTTCATCCTCGACCCCTGGTGGAATCCGGCGGCCGAGGCCCAGGCCGTCGATCGAGCCCACCGCATCGGGCAGCAGCGCCGGGTCAACGTCTACCGTCTGGTCGCCCTCGACACGATCGAGGAGAAGATCGTGCGGCTGAAGGAGCGCAAGGCCCGCCTCGGCGCCGCCGTCCTGGACGACGGGGAGCTGTTCTCGCAGGCGCTGACGGCCGACGACGTGCGCGAGCTGCTGGCCGAGTAGCGAGGCGCGTTCGGCCGAAAGGGTGACAGACAGCCGCGGCACAGGGGGCGAGCGCACACTGGCCGGATGAGCCGCCGCCCCCGCCCCCGCCCCGACTGGGTCGTCGCACTCGAGCAGGGCGATGGCCCGGGGCTCTTCGGTCCCGGCAGCGCGGTGTGGGCGGTCAACGGAGCGATGCCGACGATGATCGCCGGCGTCAGAGCGCTCCTGATGCAGACGCTGCACGCGGGCGCGATGGCCGGGGTCCACGACCATTCGACGTATCGCGAGGATCCGATGGGGCGTCTGGACAACACCGTCCGCTGGGTGCTGACGACGAGCTTCGGCGACCGCGCCGCCGCCACCGGGGCCGCCCGCTGGGTGACCGGCGTGCACGAGCGGATCACCGGGACCTACGAGGACGCGGCGGGCGCCGAGCGCCCCTACTCGGCGCAGGATCCGCACCTCCTGCTGTGGGTGCACGACGCCTTCACCGACGCCTTCCTCAGCACCCACGAGATCTGGGGTCGCCCGATTCCGGGCGGTCCCGACGCCTACGTGCGCGAGTGGGCGGAGTCGGGCCGCCTGCTCGGAGTGCCGAACCCGCCCGAGAGCGTCGCCGAGCTCCGGCAGCAGCTCGCGGGCTTCGCGGCGGAGCTCAAGCCGGACGAGCGGGTCCGCGAGGCCGTCGGGTTCCTCCGCGACATCCGCCTCCCCGGCGAGGCCGGCGTCGTCTACCCGCTGCTCTTCGCGGGCGCCGTCGCCTCCCTCCGCCCGGAAGTCCGTCGGCTCCTCGGCCTCCGCCGCCCGTGGTGGCCGGCGATCACGGCCAACCGGCTCCTGATGCGGGGTCTGGAGCTCCATCTCGGTCGCCTCTCGCCCAGCGAACGCGCGGCGAGGACGCGGCTCGGCCGACTCGAGGAGGCGCACCGCCGCTGACGACGGCACCACGTGACCGTCACTCCCGAACACCTGTCCGGGAAGTGGTAGACTGTCGTCGATGACTTCCGCTCGCGTCGCCTCCCTGCACGGAGCGGGCGCACCCCACGGCCCCACGTCGGCCGATCCCCGGGCCCGCCGGACCCGCCGCCGCGTCTTCGATGCGGTCGAGCGCCTCGTGATGCACGACGGCGAGCAGCGGACCGAGGGCATCGCCGTCAGCGACATCGTCCGCGAGGCCGGCATCAGCCGCAGCTCCTTCTACGCGCACTTCGAGGACGCGGCTGCGGTCGCCTCCGCCCTGCTGCGCGAGGACCTCGTCGTCGCCGAGGTCGCCGAGGGGGACGCGGAGGACCGCACCGGATCCACGGCCCTGCGGCGCGGCTACGCGCGGCTCGTCGAGCGCCTCGTCGACCGGCACGCCTTCCACGCCCGGCTCCGCGCCCGCGCGTCGGCGCGCGTCGCCTCGGACGACGCCGTGCTCGACACGGTGCTGGGCCTGCACCGCGAGGTCCTGGCCCGCGTCGATGTTCCCGCGTCCGTCGATCCGGAGCTCACCGCGACCTTCGCCGCGGGCGGCGTCCTCGCCGTCGTCGGAGCCTGGCTCGCCGGCTCGATCGACGGCACCGACGAGGAGCTCGTCGAGCAACTCGTCGCCCTCCTTCCTCCGTGGCTGGCCGATGCGCCGCTCGGATCCCCGATCCCTCCCACCACAGGCCCCACGATGAAAGGCACGACATGATGACATTCGAGGTCGGCGAGACCCTGGTCTACCCGCACCACGGAGCGGTGACGATCACCGGGCTCGAGAAGCGCTCGGTCAAGGGCGTCGAGAAGACGTTCATGACCATGAACGTGCACACCAGCGAGCTCACGATCACCCTGCCCGTCGAGAACGCCGAGCTGGTCGGCGTGCGCGAGATCATCGACGACGCCGGGGTCCAGGCCGTCTACGACGTCCTGCGCAGCGACGTCGCGGAGGAGGCCAGCAACTGGTCCCGCCGCTTCAAGGCCAACCAGGAGAAGATGGCCAGCGGCAGCGTGTACCGCGTCAGCGAGGTCGTCCGCGACCTGTGGCGCCGCGAGCAGGCCGGCGGAGTGTCGGCCGGCGAGAAGCGCATGCTGCTGAAGGCCCGTCAGATCCTGGTCTCCGAGCTGTCGCTCGCGCTCAAGGGCTCCGACGAGGAGGCCTCGGCCAAGCTCGACGAGGTCCTCGCCTCGGCGATCTGAGCCGCCGTCGCGGCGTGCCCGGTCACTCCGACCGGCACGCCGCGGCCACCCGCCGGGCGACCTCGTCCTGTCCGGCGCTGCCGTCGACGCGCACGAGGATCCCCGCCTCGGCGTAGACCTGCTCGAGCGGAGCGGTCTCCTGCTCGTACACCGAGATCCGGTGGCGGATCACCTCGGCGTCGTCGTCGGCCCTCTTCTGCTGCACGGCGCGCGAGAGCAGCCGGTCCACGACCACCTCCGTCTCCGCCGCGAGCAGCACCGCCCGCGCCAGTCGCACGTCGCGCTCCCGGAGCATCCGGTCGAGCTCCGCGACCTGCGCCAGCGTCCGCGGGTACCCGTCGAGGATGAAGCCGTCCTGCGCGTCCGGCTCGTCGAGCCGCTCCGCGACGAGCGCGTTCGTGATCTCGTCGGGGACGTAGCGGCCCGCCTCGACGATCGTGCGCAGGCGCCGTCCGAGGTCGGTGCCGTCGGCCACGTGAGCGCGGAAGAGCTCGCCGGTCGAGATCGCCGGGACGCCGAGCGTCCGGGCCAGGATCGCCGCCTGCGTGCCCTTGCCCACGCCGGGCGGTCCCATCATGATGACGCGCATCGCTCGTCCTCCCTCGGTGTCGTCAGGCGATCGTATCCGGGCCCGTCCGCCCGGCCCGCCGATTCGGATCAGCTCTGCCACCCGTTCTAGGCTGGCCGGAACGGACCGGAGGAGGCCCATGACGCACTCGACCGACGCAGCGCGGGCCGCCGAGCGCCTCGGCGAAGTGCTCGCCTCGATGGTCGCCGAGCTCGAGCGCCGAGGCGTCGCCGATCAGGCCCTCGCCGAGCTGCGCCGGCCCCGGGCGATCCTCGGCTTCCGACGCGCGCCGGTCATGGCGCCGGTCACCAGGGCCTGGCGACTCGGCGTCCTGCTCCTGGAGAGGACCGGCTCGCTCTACGCAGTCGGGTCGGTCACCCGCGCGGTGGCGCCGCTGCACGCGAACAACCAGTCGGAGTCGCAGGAGGCGCGCCGCGAGATCCGCCGCGCCGCCTTCGACGGACCGTTCCGCGAGGGCGAGATCGTCAACTACGGCTGGCGGAGGCTCGCGCTGGACGCCGACGGTCTGACCGCCGATCCGGACCCGCTCGCTCTGCGGGGCGCGGAGGTCCTGGTCCGCTGGGCACCGGGCCTCGGCGAGCAGGGTCTCATGCCGATCGAGCGCTACCTCTCGGAGCGCCTCGATCTGCAGAGCGGGACGTGATCCGCGCTCACTCCTCCTCGGCCGCGACCGGGTGGAACCAGGGCGGGTAGACCGCGACGCGCGGTGACGCCGAGCTGCCCTCGAAGAGCGCCTTCACCTTGTTGCGGGTGGTGACCGAGGGCACGCCGACCACGGCGATCTCCTCGAGCGGGAACCGCTCCGGCACGAGGGCCTCGGCGCTGCGCAGCGCGGGCTCGTCGACGAGCAGGCGGGCGAAGGTGCGGACGAGGGCGTCGCCCTCGGTGAAGCGGGTCAGGACGTGGGACGCGTCGCCGTCGCTCAGGACCGGCGCCGAGGCCAGCGATCCGACGAGGACGACGTACTGCGAGGCCGTCGTGTCGTGGGCGCGGGGCGACCAGTGGGGGAGCACCCGCTCGCCGCGGAGGTCGGCCCAGAGGGCCGCGTCGGGGGAGAGGAAGAAGGGGACGAAGCCGGCGACGCTCGCTCCGTCGCGGACCTGGACGGCGCGGCGGTGCTCGCGCGTGGTCTCCGCGCTGACGTCCATGGCGGGACGCTCGGGGAGGTGCTCGTCGGCCAGGATCGCTCCGTCCGCCACGATCGCGGCGAGGTTGTCGATGTGCGTGACGTGGTAGATCCGCTGGGCGGCGATGTCGACCTTGGGCAGGGGCTTCTCGCGGGCCGTTCCTCGCGCCGCCGCTCGCGCGGTGGCCGCGCGGGAGGTCCCGGGGACGCGCGCCGGGGTGCGCGTGCGCCCGGCCGCGGGCTCGGGAGCCTTGGCGGGGGAGCAGACGTCGCAGAGCGCGATGTCGAGGCCGTGGATGCATTCGGTGGGCACGCTGGATCCTTCTGCGCACGGTCTCGGGGGGTCCGGCGCAAGGACGACGTTACGCGACGGACGGGTCGGCGTGCCGCCGGGGCGGTGATCCGCGGTCGCGGGACGCGGGGCCGCCGGGCATCGGCTGGGAGGCGGAGGACCGCTCGGCGGTCGCGCGTAGCGTGGAGGGATGAAGCGCGTACCGCCCGCCGAGGGCCAGGAATCCGTCTGGGACTACCCGAGGCCGCCGCGGGTCGAGCCGAGCTCCGAGCACGTCGTCGTGCGGCTCGGCGGGGTCGTCGTCGCCGACACCCGCACCTCCTTCCGGGTCCTCGAGACCAGCCACCCGCCCGTCTACTACCTGCCCCGCTCCGCGTTCGCGGACGGCGCGCTCGAGCCGGCTCCGGGGCGCAGCGTCTGCGAGTTCAAGGGCGCTGCCTCGTACCTGAGCGTCCGCGGCGGCGGATCGATCGCCGAGAGCGCGGGCTGGACCTACCCCGAGCCGATGCCCGGCTTCGAGGTGCTGCAGGACACCGTCGCCGTGTATCCGGGCCGGATGGACTCGTGCACGGTCGACGGCGAGACGGTGCAGCCCCAGCCGGGCGACTTCTACGGGGGCTGGATCACCTCCCGCGTCGTCGGACCGTTCAAGGGCGCGCCGGGCACGATGTTCTGGTGATCCGATCCGGTCGTCGCCGCCGCCCCTGCTGAAGGAGGCACCGGCTCGGCCCGTCCCGCGCGCTGCACGTCACGCCGGGTAACGTCCGCCACCCTCCGCTCGGCCGCATGCCATCGTGGGGCACCGCCGCGGGGCGGGGACGGGAGGCGGAGCAGGATGAACGAGCGGACGCGCGACTGGGGGTTCTCGACCCGCCAGCTGCACGAGGGTGCGGCCGAGGACGCGCTGCACGCGAGGCGCACCCCGATCTACCTCACCGCCGGGTTCAGCTTCGACTCGTTCGACGAGGCGCGCGACCGCTTCGCGGGAGCCGACGGCTACACCTACACGCGCGTCGGCAACCCGACGACCGACGCGGTCGAGCGCCGTCTCGCCGCGCTCGAGGGCGGCGCGGAGGCGCTCCTCGTCGGCAGCGGGCAGGCCGCGGTCTCGGTCGCCCTCCTCGCGCTCGCCTCGGCCGGCGACCACGTCGTGGCCGCCGCGAGCCTCTACGAGGGAACCAGGAACCTCCTGCTCGAGAACCTCGCGCGTCTGGGCATCACCACCACCTTCGTCGAGGACGCCGACGATCCGCTCGCGTGGGAGGACGCCATCACTCCGCGGACCCGGGTCGTCCTCGTCGAGTCGATCCCCAACCCGCGGAACGACGTCGTCGACCTCCGTCTCGTGGCCGACGTCGCGCACCGCGCGGGCGTCCCGCTCGTCGTCGACAACACGTTCGCGACCCCGTACCTCCTGCGCCCGATCGAGCACGGCGCCGACGTCGTCGTCCACTCGGCCAGCAAGTTCCTGGCCGGGCACGGCGCCGTGATCGCGGGGGCGATCGTCGACGCCGGCCGGTTCGACTGGAGCGCCCGGGCCGGCGCGTTCCCGCACCTCGCGGCGATGTCCGCCGCTCCCGGCCGGGCCTTCCTCGCCTACGCCAGGGACGTCGTCGCCGGCCGCATGGGCCCGACCGTCTCCCCGCTGACGGCGTTCCTGCTCGAGCAGGGACTCGAGACGCTCTCCCTCCGCGTGCGCCACCAGTCGCGCAGCGCACTCGTCGTCGCGCGCTGGCTCGAATCCCGTCCCGAGGTCGAGAGCGTCGATTACAGCGGGCTCGCCTCGAGCCCGTCGCACGCTCTCGCGCAGCGCTACCTCCCGCGCGGGCAGGGCTCGGTCTTCTCGTTCACGCTGCGCGGGGGAGCGGAGGCGGCGCGCCGGTTCACGGACGCCCTCGCCCTCTTCACCCGCATGACGCACCTCGGCGACGTGCGCTCGCTGGTCCTGCACCCGGCGAGCACGACGCACACGGGTCGGACGGAGGCGGAGCGCGCGGCCGCCGGGATCGGCCCGGGCCTGCTCCGTCTGTCCATCGGGATCGAGGACGTCGAGGACCTCCTCGCCGACCTCGAGACCGGACTCCTCGCCTCCGTGACCCCGCTCGTCCTGGCGGCGGCCTCGTGAGCGGGCTGCAGCACTTCGCCTGGTTCCTCTCGCGCGGCTTCGGTCCGCAGGCGTGGGGGCAGCCGAACTGGGACTGGGACCGGCGCTGGACCGGACCCGACCTCTACCGGCAGAGCGCCCGTGAGCTCGAGCAGGCGGGCTTCGATTTCGTGATCATCGAGGACGCCCTCTCGCTCGGCAGCGCCGACACTCTCGACTTGCGCGTGCGCCGCGCGTACGGCGGGCCGAAGCACGACCCGCTCCTGCTCGCTCCGTACCTCTTCGAGGCGACGCGGCACCTCGGCGTCGCGCCCACCGTGAATCCGATGGCCTGGAGCCCGTATCAGGCGGCGCGCCAGTTCGCGACGCTGCAGCACCTGAGCGAGGGCCGGCTCGGGCTCAACGTGGTCACCGACGTCGGCAGCAGCCGGCACTTCGGACTCGAGCCGCTGCCGCACGACGGCGCCTACGATCGCGCGCACGAGTGGCTCGACTCGATCCGCGAGCTCTGGCGAAGCTGGGACGACGGCGCCCTGATCCAGGATGCGGCGACCGGCGTGTTCGCGGACGGCACCCGATTGCGCCCGGTCCACCACCGCGGGGAGCACTACACCTTCGACGGTCCGCTGAACGCGCTGCCCTTCGACACGGGCGAGCCGGTCATCGTGTCCCCCGGAGGCTCGCCGCGCGGCATCGACTTCGCCGGAGCGCAGTCCGACGTCCAGCTCGCCCTGGCCTCGCTCGACGTCGCGACCGTGCGCGCCTATCGCGAGAAGGCGCGGGCGGCGGCCGCGTCGCACGGCCGCGACCCGGACGACCTCACGGTCCTCTTCGTCGTGAAGCCGATCGTCGTGTCGAGCCGGGAGGAGGCGGAGCGCCTCGTCGCCGCGTCCGCGCACCCGGACGAGGCCGCGCTCCTCGCGATCGCCTCCGCCTGGTCCAGCGATCTCGAGACAGATCTCACCGCGCTCGACCTCGATCGGGCGATCGACCCCTCCGTCTTCGGCGGGCACGTCTCGCGCGGCAGCATCGCCGGGCTCTACGGCTCGGCGGACTCGGACGCGCCCCTGCGGGAGCTCCTCACGGCGAAGGCGCGTCTCGGACTCGTCGCCGACCGGGCCGGGCTCGTGGGCACGGCGGAGGAGGTCGCGGACTTCGTCCAGGAGCTGGGCGACGACGCTGACAACGACGGCATCGCCTTCTCGGGCGACTTCCATCCCGTGACGCTGCACCGGATGCTCGACGAGCTGGTCCCGATCCTGCGGCGGCGGGGGATCCTGCGCCGCGAGCATCCGGGCGGAGGCCTGCGGCGGAGCCTCGCGGGGTTCTAGTCCGCCGGAGGACCGAGCAGGACGCGGCGCGCGTTCTCCAGGCCGCCGACCTCGAGGGTCCATGCAGGCCGCACGAAGGTGCCGGGAGTGACGCGGAACCGGGTCTCCTCGACGCCCGCGCCGTCCGCTCCCACGGTCCGGCTCGTCCCGTTGGGCTCGTAGCCGAGCGCGGAGGAGACGCGGATCGAGGCGTCGTTCCAGGCCAGAGCACTGCTCTCGGCCACCTCGGCACCCAGGTGATCGAACGCCAGCATCAGCACGGCGGCCCGCATCTCGCGACCGAGTCCGCGCCCCTGCGCCGAGCGGGTGAGCCAGGATCCGGAGGAGACCGAGCGGGTCGCGCGGAAGCGGTCGGCGAGCAGGTCCTGGCAGCCGACCACGACGCCGTCCTCGAGGATCGCGAACGCGACGCGCCAGGAGTCGTGCGTCGTCGCAGCCCGCAGCGACCAGTGGTAGCGGGCGAGCTGCGCGGGCAGCTCCTCGGCGGGAGCCTCGGCCCAGGGCGCCGGGAACGGCGACCGTCCCGGCTCGTGGATCCCGGCTGCAGCGGCCCGCGCGAGTCCCGGCAGATCGGCGTCGGCCACCGGGTGCAGCTCCAGCCGCGGCGTCCGCAGCACGAGATCGAACAGGGGCCAGGTCGAGGTCCATCCGCTCATCCGTCGACGCTAGCGGACCCGCCGGGCCGGGACGGACCGCCCCGACCGCATCGGTACCGGTGGTGGGACTCGAACCCACAAGCCCTCTCGGACAGAGCATTTTGAGTGCCCCGCGTCTGCCATTCCGCCACACCGGCTCATCACGAGCCCGTCGAGAATACCGTAGGCTCGTCCGCGTGACAGACCAGGAAACCGCGCCGACCGCACCCCGTCGGGTCGTCGTCGCCGAAGACGAATCGCTCATCCGCCTCGACATCGTGGAGATCCTCCGCGACAACGGCTTCGAGGTCGTGGGCGAGGCGGGCGACGGCGAGACCGCTGTGGCCCTCGCCACCGAGCTCCGCCCCGACCTGGTGATCATGGACGTGAAGATGCCCCAGCTCGACGGCATCTCGGCGGCCGAGCGCCTCTCGAAGGCGCACATCGCCCCCGTCGTCCTCCTCACGGCGTTCAGCCAGAAGGAGCTCGTCGAGCGTGCGAGCGAGGCCGGCGCGCTGGCCTACGTGGTCAAGCCGTTCACGCCGAACGACCTGCTGCCCGCGATCGAGATCGCCCTCTCGCGCTACGCCCAGATCCTGACCCTCGAGGCCGAGGTCGCCGACATGGTCGAGCGCTTCGAGACCCGCAAGCTCGTCGACCGGGCCAAGGGGCTCCTCAACGAGAAGATGGGCCTCAGTGAGCCCGAGGCGTTCCGCTGGATCCAGAAGGCGTCGATGGACCGCCGCCTCACGATGCACGACGTCGCCCAGGCGATCATCGAGCAGCTGAGCCCGAAGAAGTAGCCGCCGGGGCGTCGTCCCCGATCACGGCCAGAGGCGGGTGCGCTCCCACGGGGAGCCGCCCGCCTCCGTCGTTCCCGGGCGGTACTCGAGGCGGACGTGGTCCTGCTCGGGTGCGCTGGACCCCTGCCAGAACTCGATGCGCTCGGGGACGACCCGGTAGACGGCCCACTCGCGGTCGAGCGTCGCGGGAGAGCAGCTCACGGCCACGCTCGTCTGGAGCGTGACGAGGCCGAAGTCGGCGGCGGAGGCCATCGGCTCGCTCTGGCGACCGACCAGCAGCGCGGTCCGCCCGGCCTCCGAGCGGCGGCGGAAGTCCTCGGCCGACTCGGTGGCGGAGCCGCGCTCGACGCGGCCCTCCACGCGCACCTGGCGCCCCTGGACAGGCCAGAAGAAGGTCAGCGCGGCGTGCGGGTTCTCCTCCATCGCGCGGCCCTTCGGGCTCGTGGCGTGGGTCGAGAACGCCCAGCCCTGCTCGTCCGCGTTCCGCAGCACGAGGATCCGCGCCCCGACGACTCCGCCGGCGTCGGCCGTCGAGAGGGTCGCGCCGTGGGGAAGGAGCTGCCCGGCGGCGGCGGCCTCCTCGAGCCACTGCCCGAACAGCTCGAGCGGCTCCTCGGGAGCCGCGTCGACGTCGAACGCGGGGAGCTCGGAGGGCATGGACGGGAGGCTCTTGAGGAGATCGCGGAAGGTCACGCTGCGAGCCTAGGCTCCGAGCCTCCCGGCGACCGGGGCTTGCGTTCCGCGCCCGGGCCGGTCGCCTCAGCGCAGGATGTTGGTGATCCGCACCGTCGAGAGGCGGCGTCCGGCCTCGTCGCGCACCACGATCTCGTGGGTCGCCAGCGTGCCCCCGAGGTGGATCGCGTCGCAGGTGGCGATCACGAAGCCGGAACGGACGGAGCGGCTGTGGCTCGCGTTCAGCTCGATCCCCATGGCGATCCGGCCCTCGCCCGCATGGATGTTCGCGGCGATCGAGCCCATCGACTCCGCGAGGACGACGTGGGCGCCGCCGTGCAGGATCCCGACCGGCTGGCGGTTGCCCTCGACCGGCATCGAGGCGACCGAGTGCTGCGGTGACAGCTCGTGCCAGACGATGCCCATCCGCTCGGCGAGCTCGCCCATGCCGCGACCGATGCCGGCCACGAGGTCGAGCGCAGGAGGACGGACCCAGGGGGTGTCGAGGGGGGCTGAGTCGGTCACGGATCTCCTCGTCGTCGCGTCCTGCGAGGCGCCCGACGAGCGGCTCGGAACCGTCCTGATCCGGTGTCGGAGGCGCTGTGTAGTCTTGCCGTGTGTCAGATCCGGAACAGCCTACCCTCCTGCTCGTCGACGGCCATTCCCTGGCGTTCCGGGCGTTCTACGCGCTCCCGGTCGACAGTTTCCAGACCCGCGACGGTCAGCACACGAACGCCATCCACGGCTTCCTGTCGATGCTGATCCTGCTGCTCAAGAACGAGAAGCCGACGCACCTCGGCGTCGCGTTCGACATCTCCCGGTACTCCTTCCGCACCCGCGAGTACCCCGAGTACAAAGGCACGCGCGGCGAGACGCCGCCGGAGTTCAAGGGCCAGGTGCCGCTGCTCGAGCAGGCGCTGCACGCCATGAACATCCGCACCGTCTCGAAGGAGGACTTCGAGGCCGACGACATCCTCGCCACCCTCGCCAAGCAGGGCGCCGAGGCCGGCTACCGGGTGCTCGTCGTCTCGGGCGATCGCGACACGATCCAGCTCGTCACCCCCGACGTCACCCTCCTCTACCCCTCCACTCAGGGCGTCTCGCAGCTCACGCGCTACGACCGCGACAAGGTGTTCGAGAAGTACGGAGTAGAGCCGCACCAGTACCCCGAGATCGCGGCCCTGGTCGGCGAGACGAGCGACAACCTTCCCGGGGTCGACAAGGTCGGGCCCAAGACCGCCGCCAAGTGGGTCAACCAGTACGGCACGGTGGCCGACATCATCGCCCACGCCGACGAGATCAAGGGCGTCGTCGGCGAGAAGCTGCGCGAGCAGAAGGAGAACGCCCTCCGCAACCGCCGCCTGAACCGGCTCGTCACCGACGTCGAACTCCCGCTGGGCCCCACCGATCTCGCCCGGCAGCCCATCGACCCGGACGCCGTCCGCGAGATCTTCTCGCGACTGGAGTTCAAGACGCTCCAGGAGCGCGTGCTCACGATCGCCGCCGACGAGGGCGTCGAGGGCGCGGCCGCCGCGCTCGCGGGCGACACCGTCACGACCGCGGCCCCCGCGGTGCGGACGATGGTCGACGAGGAGCTCACTCACTGGCTCGACACGGTCTCGGCCAAGGGCACGACCCCCGTCGCCGTCCACGCGCACGTCGGCCCCGAGGGCCTCGAGGGCATCGGCCTGTCGGTCGAGAAAGAGTCGGCGTACGTCCCGTGGGCGGCCGACCGCCCCGACTACTCAGGTCTCGAGCAGTGGCTGGCGAGCGACGCTCCGAAGTACTTCGCCGACGCGAAGCCGCAGGTGAAGGCGCTGCGCACCGCCGGTCTGCCGGTCGCCGGCCTCGCTTTCGACACCCGCATCGCGGCATGGCTCCTGCAGCCCACGGGGCACGCGGCGACGCTGCCCGCGCAGGTCTCGCAGTACCTCGACGAGACGATGGCGCAGGGCGATCCGAACCAGCTCGTGCCGACGGTCGAGCCGATGAGCCCCGCGACCGAGGCGTGGTACGCGTTCCGCCTCGTCGGCGCTCTCACCGAGCTGCTCGGCGAGGGCATGCTGTCGGTCCTCGTCGACATCGAGCTGCCGATCGTGCAGGTCCTCGCGACGGTCGAGCTCACGGGCGTGGCGATCGATCCCGAGGTGCTCGCGCGCCTCCGGGGCGAGCTGACGACGACGTCCGCCGACCTCGCGAGTCGCGCGTTCGCCGAGATCGGCCACGAGATGAACCTCGGCTCGCCGAAGCAGCTCCAGCAGGTCCTGTTCGAGGAGCTCGCGATGCCGAAGACCCGCGCGACCAAGACGGGCTACACGACCGACGCCTCCGCTCTCGCCGATCTGCAGGAGTCGCACCCGCACCCGTTCCTCGGTCTCCTCCTCGAGCACCGCGACGCGACCAAGCTCAAGCAGATCATCGAGACGCTCGAGAAGTCGGTGACGCCCGACCGGCGGATCCACACCAGCTACGACCAGACGGGGACGGCCACCGGTCGCATCTCCTCGAACGACCCCAACCTGCAGAACATCCCCGTGCGCAGCGAGGTGGGCCGCCGCATCCGCACCGCCTTCGTGCACAGCGCCGAGGCGAGCACCCTGCTCACCGCCGACTACTCGCAGATCGAGATGCGGATCATGGCGCACCTCTCGGGCGACGCGGGGCTCATCGAGGCGTTCCACAGCGGCGAGGACCTGCACCGATTCGTCGGCTCGCGCATCTTCGGCGTCGAGCCGGGCGACGTCACCTCGGCGATGCGCAACAAGGTCAAGGCCATGTCGTACGGCCTGGCCTACGGCCTCAGCGCGTTCGGCCTGTCGAAGCAGCTGCGCATCTCCAGCGCCGAGGCCAAGCAGCTGATGACCGACTACTTCGTCCGCTTCGGGGCGGTCCGCGACTACCTCCGCAGCGTCGTCGAGCAGGCCCGTGAGACCGGGTACACCGAGACGATCTTCGGCCGGCGCCGTCCCTTCCCGGATCTGCAGAGCGCCAACCGGGTGCTGCGCGACAACGCCGAGCGCGCGGCTCTGAACTCGCCGATCCAGGGCTCCGCCGCCGACATCATGAAGATCGCGATGATCGGCGTGCAGTCCGACATCGACGAGCAGGGCCTGGGCTCCCGGATGCTCCTCCAGGTGCACGACGAGCTGATCTTCGACGTCGCGCCCGGCGAGGAGGAGGCGCTCGAGTCCGTCGTGCGCGCGCGGATGGCGCACGCCGTCGACCTCTCCGTGCCCCTCGAGGTCCAGGTCGGCCACGGAGCGAACTGGGACGCCGCCGCGCACTGACCCGTCCCGACGGTCGCGCCGTCGCCGTGGCTAGGCTCGGAGCATGACCGTCACCCCCCGCGAGCCCACGTCCGTCGACCAGGTCGCCGAGCGCTGGGTCGACGCCCTCGTCGAGCTCGATCCCACCGTCGGGACCTGGCTCGGCCGGCCCGGCGGCGGGCTCGCCGACCTGTCTCCGGTCGGTCTCGAGCGCGCGCGTAGCGCGACCGCCGCGGCGCTGGCCGATCTCGAGGCCGCGACGCCGGTGGACGACGTCGACCGCGTCACGGTCGCCGATCTCGGCGCCGAGCTCCGCCTGACCCTCGACGCGCACGAGGCCGGCCTCCCGTTCCGCGATCTGAACGTCATCGCGTCGCCCGCGCAGGAGCTGCGCGACGTCTTCGACCTGATGCCGACCGCCGCGGTCGGCGACTGGGAGGACGTCGCCGAGCGGCTCCGCGCACTGCCGGCCGCGCTCACCGGGTACGCCGAGACCCTCCGCGAGGGCATCCGCAGGGGAGTCGTCCCCGCGCGACGCCAGGTCGGTCTCGTCGCGGAGCAGGCCGCGAAGATCGCGGCACCCCACGGCTTCTTCGCCGAGCTCGCCGCCGACGCGGCACCGGCCCAGGGGTCCCTGCCCGCCTCGCTCGCCGGTCGGCTCGAGGACGGTGCGAGGCGCGCCGCCGCCGCCTACGGCGAGCTCGAGCGCTTCCTCCGCGGCGAGCTCGCACCCGCCTCGACCGAGCAGGACGCCGTCGGCCGCGAGCACTACGCGCTGCAGTCGCGCCGCTTCCTCGGAGCGGTGGTCGATCTGGACGAGACCTACGAGTGGGGGATCGAGGAGCTGGCCCGGATGACGGCGGAGCAGGAGGCCGTCGCCCGCGAGATCCTCCCCGGCGCCTCGGTCGCCGAGGCGATCGCGCACCTCGAGGCCGATCCCTCCCGCACGCTGCACGGCGTCGACGCTCTGCAGCGCTGGATGCAGGAGACGAGCGACCGCGCCGTCCGCGAGCTGGCCGGCACGGCGTTCGACATCCCGGACGAGCTGCTCGCGCTCGAGTGCCTGATCGCGCCGACGCACGAGGGCGGGATCTACTACACCGGCCCCAGCGACGACTTCGCACGCCCGGGACGGATGTGGTGGTCCGTCCCCGACGGCGTGACCGAGTTCGCGACCTGGCGCGAGCTGACCACCGTCTACCACGAGGGCGTCCCCGGACACCACCTGCAGGTGGGCCAGGCCGTCTACAACCGGGCGAGCCTGAACACCTGGCGTCGCCAGCTGGCCGGGAGCTCGGGCCACGCCGAGGGCTGGGCCCTCTACGCCGAACGGCTGATGGAGGGCTTCGGCTACCTCGACGATCCGGCCGACCGTCTCGGCATGCTGGACGGCCAGCGGATGCGCGCCGCGCGCGTCGTGCTCGACATCGGCGTGCACCTGGGCAAGCGGATGCCGGGGTCGGACGAGATCTGGTCCGCGGACTCCGCCCTCGCCTTCATGAGGCGGAACGTGAACATGGACGACGCCTTCATCCGCTTCGAGGTCAACCGCTACCTCGGCTGGCCGGGGCAGGCGCCGTCCTACAAGGTCGGCCAGCGGATCTGGGAGCAGCTGCGCGACGACGCCGCGACCCGCGAGGGGGAGTCCTTCTCGCTCGCGGCGTTCCACCGGCGAGCACTCGACCTCGGTGGAGTGGGCCTCGACACGCTCCGCGCGAGTCTCGCGTCCTGACGCGGCACCGCTCCCTCTCCCGGATCGCTCCGAGCGGAACCGCGGACGATTGCCACTGCGCTCCCGGGTTCGATAGTCTTGACCGTCACGTTTGTGGCGCCGCCGTGCCACGGCGAGCGAAGAGGCCCCGGGTCACGGCCCGGTGGTGCTCGGAGCCGCCTCCGGTCGACGGCACATCCCCTCACACACCGCGGTGGTCACCACTCGGTCGCGTCGCCAGTCGCGCCGGTGCCCGCCGCCCGATACCCATCCATCCTGGAGCATCCCTTAATGACAACCGCAACGACCGAAAAGGCAGCCAAGCAGGTCGCGATCAACGACATCGGGTCTGCTGAAGACTTTCTTGCCGCGGTCGAAAAGACTCTGAAGTTCTTCAACGACGGAGACCTCATCGAAGGCACCGTCGTGAAGATCGACCGCGACGAGGTCCTCCTCGACGTCGGCTACAAGACCGAGGGCGTCATCCCCTCGCGCGAACTCTCCATCAAGCACGACGTCGACCCCTCCGAGGTCGTCAACGTGGGCGACAGCGTCGAAGCCCTCGTCCTGCAGAAGGAGGACAAGGAGGGTCGCCTGATCCTCTCGAAGAAGCGTGCGCAGTACGAGCGCGCGTGGGGCGACGTCGAGAAGATCAAGGAGTCCGACGGTGTCGTCACCGGTTCGGTCATCGAGGTCGTCAAGGGCGGGCTCATCGTCGACATCGGCCTCCGCGGCTTCCTCCCGGCCTCGCTCATCGAGCTGCGCCGCGTCCGCGACCTCACGCCGTACCTCGGCCAGGAGATCGAGGCGAAGATCCTCGAGCTCGACAAGAACCGCAACAACGTGGTCCTGTCGCGCCGTGCGCTCCTCGAGCAGACCCAGTCCGAGAGCCGCACCACGTTCCTGAACAACCTGCACAAGGGTCAGGTCCGCAAGGGCGTCGTGTCCTCGATCGTCAACTTCGGTGCGTTCGTCGACCTCGGCGGCGTGGACGGTCTCGTCCACGTCTCCGAGCTCTCCTGGAAGCACATCGAGCACGCCTCCGAGGTCGTCGAGGTGGGCCAGGAGGTCACCGTCGAGATCCTCGAGGTCGACCTCGACCGCGAGCGCGTGTCGCTCTCGCTCAAGGCGACCCAGGAGGACCCGTGGCAGGTCTTCGCCCGCACCCACGCGATCGGTCAGGTCGCCCCGGGCAAGGTCACGAAGCTGGTCCCGTTCGGTGCGTTCGTCCGTGTCGCGGACGGCATCGAGGGCCTCGTCCACATCTCCGAGCTGTCGGGCAAGCACGTCGAGCTCGCCGAGCAGGTCGTGTCCGTCGGTGAAGAGGTGTTCGTCAAGGTCATCGACATCGACCTCGACCGCCGTCGCATCTCGCTCTCGCTCAAGCAGGCGAACGAGAACGTCGACCCCGAGGGCACCGAGTTCGACCCGGCCCTCTACGGCATGGCCACCGAGTACGACGACCAGGGGAACTACAAGTACCCCGAGGGCTTCGACCCGGAGACCAACGAGTGGCGCGAGGGCTTCGAGTCCCAGCGCGAGGCCTGGGAGCAGGAGTACGCCGCTGCTCAGGCTCGCTGGGAGGCCCACAAGGCCCAGGTCGCCAAGTCGCAGGAGGAGGCGGCCACCGTCTCCGAGGGCGTCTCGGTCGGCGGCGGCTTCACCAACGAGTCGACCACCGGCGGCACCCTCGCCGACGACGAGTCGCTCGCCGCTCTGCGCGAGAAGCTGTCCTCGAACAACTGATCGAGTGCACACCACGAACGGCCGGTCCCCTCGGGGGCCGGCCGTTCGGCGTTCCCGGGGGCGCTGGGTAGGGTGGCGGCGTGCATCTCGTAGCCCTCACCGGAGGCATCGCCTCGGGGAAGTCGACCGTCGCCCGCCGCCTCGCCGAGCACGGAGCGGTCGTCGTCGACGCGGACCGTCTCGCCCGCGAGGTCGTCGAGCCGGGCGAGCCCGCCCTCGCCGCGATCGCCGAGCGCTTCGGCGCCTCGATGCTCCGCGAGGACGGCACCCTCGACCGCGCCGCGCTCGGCGCGCTGATCTTCTCGGACGCTCAGGCGCGCGCGGACCTCAACGCCATCACGCATCCCGCGGTCACCGCCCGGTCGCAGCGGCTCTTCGCCGAGGCCGCCGAGGCCGACCCGCACGCGGTCGTCGTGTACGACGTGCCGTTGCTCGCCGAGGGGCGCGGCGTCGGCGAGTTCGACGAGGTCGTCGTCGTCCACGCACCGCCCGAGCTAAGGGTCGACCGTCTGGTCGCCCTCCGCGGTCTGTCCGAAGCGGACGCCCGTGCGCGCGTCTCCGCTCAAGCGACCGACGAGCAGCGCCTGGCACTGGCGGACGTGGTGATCGACTCCTCCGGGAGTCTCCAGCAGACCCTGGCGCAGACGGACGGCCTCTGGGCGCGACTCCGTCCCCGCGTCGACTGAGACACCGTGCGGGCAGTCGGCCGCCGTCGAACGATCCTCGAGCACGGCCCTCGCCCTGGCCGCCGATCACAGGGGGAGTGCTCATGAATCAACCCGGACCGCCCACCTCGGGGTCTCGCAGGCTTCTGCTCGCGTCCGGCGCAGGAGCGCTCCTCGGGGCGGGGGCCCTGGCTGCGAGGGCCGGAGTGGCACCCGTACAGGTCATCCAGCGCCCGGCGGGGATCGCTCGCGTCGTCGACGTGCACGACTTCCTCGACGACTCCGTCCCCGCGGGTGCGCGACGCGACACGCTCGCGTGGAAGGCCGCGCTGGCGGCCGCCGTCGTCGTGGACGACGGAGTCGACCCGGCCGAGCACCACGCGGTCGTCACGGCGCCCGGTGGGAGCTTCACCGTCGACGAGACTCTCGCCTGGGACACGCGGGTCAGCATCGACGGACAGTGCGAGATCCGGAACGCCGGCGACGGCGTCCTGCTCGAGACCGTCAGCCCGGTCGTGCAGACGTCCGCCGCGGGGTTCACCCGTCAGCACCTGACGGTCCTCAGCAACATCCACCTGAGCGGAGACGGCGGCAACAGGGGGATCTCGATCGCAGCGGATCCCCATCTCCGATCGCCCGGTCCCAAACCCGCGTACCTCTCGTTCGCGAACGTCGTCGTGCGCAGCTTCGACACGGCGATCGAGCTGGGATCGCACGCCTATCTGCTCGAGTTCAGGTCGTGCTCGATCCAGGGCAACCGGATCGGAGTCCTCGCGCCGGAGGACGCCGTCGATTCGGGGGAGCGCATCGCCTTCCAGGGCTGCGACCTCACCAGCAACACCGAGAGCGCCATCGACATCCGGCGCGATCAGGAGTTCTTCGTCGACCAGTGCTCGTTCGACACGTTCTCGACGAACCAGGGACGCGCGGTGACGATAGCGCGGGGGCAGGCGCACTTCTCCCACTGCCACTTCGAGATGCAGATCCCCGATCAGAACGGGTGGTTCCAGCTCTCCGGCTGGGGCGCCCTCCTCACGCTCACCGACTGCCGCTTCCTCGTACGGAAGAGGACGGAGATCGACATCCGAGCCGAACGGGGAGTGATCGAGTTCTCGGGTGCCGGCGGTCAGCGTGCCGTCGTGCGGGGCGGGCAGTTCCAGGGAGGCACGTCGCTCCTGCCCTTCCTGGCACGGGGCGAGGGAACGCTCACGATCTCCGAGACGTCCGCTCTGCCGTCGACGTCGCTCCGATTCCACGCGGCGGAGGGCATCCGCGGACTCCTCGACGGCGATGCGGAGCGGTCGGCCCTGGCGGACGACTGGGTGGGCGCACGAGGCGCGAGCGTGTCGCCCGACGACTCGCCCGTCGAGGGGCTCCGCGCGTTCTCCATCGAGGACGGCGGAGGACGGGGGGCCGTCCATCTCTTCGTCCCACTCCAGGCGGGTGCGCGGGTGCTGGTGTCACTGGACGGGCTCTACGACGGCGCAGGCTCCGCGGAGATCGCCCTGGGTTTCGCGACCGAGCGCCGTGCGGAGGGGCTGGGCGGTGAGTGGTACTCCTCGACGACCGTGACCGCGACGGGCGGATTCACCGGGGTCGTACTCGACGACGCCTACTCCCTCCCCGCTCCTGACTGGGCGAGCCGTGCTGTCGTGCGTGTGCGGACCGAGCGGATGTCGGTGGGGGACCGGTTGTTCCTGAGAGGGCTGCGCATCTCCCGGCTCTGACCACCGTTCGCCGCCAGCGCACGCCGCCTCCGGTGTCGGTGGTCGCGGCTACGCTTCGAGTCATGGAGCCCACCCGTGCCGTGCACCCGTTCGAGGTCGTCAGCGAATACAAGCCGAGCGGCGACCAGCCCCGCGCGATCGCCGATCTGAGCGCCCGCATCACCGCAGGTGAGACCGACGTGGTCCTCCTCGGCGCGACCGGCACCGGCAAGTCCGCGACGACCGCGTGGCTGGTGGAGGCCGTGCAGCGGCCCACTCTCGTGCTGGCGCACAACAAGACCCTGGCCGCGCAGCTCGCCAACGAGTTCCGCGAGCTCTTCCCGAACAACGCCGTCGAGTACTTCGTCTCGTACTACGACTACTACCAGCCCGAGGCGTACGTCCCGCAGACCGACACCTTCATCGAGAAGGACAGCTCGGTCAACGCCGAGGTCGAGCGCCTGCGGCACTCCACCACCAACTCGCTGCTCAGCCGGCGCGACGTCATCGTCGTGTCGACGGTCTCGTGCATCTACGGCCTGGGCCAGCCCGAGCAGTACCTCGAGGCGATGGTCGCCCTGCAGGTGGGCCAGCGCGTCGACCGCGACCGGTTGATCCGCAAGTTCGTGTCGATGCAGTACGCGCGCAACGACGTCGACTTCGCGCGCGGGACCTTCCGCGTCCGCGGCGACACGATCGAGATCATCCCGATGTACGAGGAGCTCGCGATCCGCATCGAGATGTTCGGCGACGAGATCGAGGCGCTCTACACTCTGCACCCCCTCACCGGCGACATCGTCCGCAAGCTCGAGTCCGTCTCGGTGTTCCCCGGCTCGCACTACGTCGCGAGCCAGGACGTCATGCACCGGGCGATCGACACGATCCAGCAGGAGCTCGAGGTGCGCCTGTCCGACCTCGAGAAGCAGAACAAGCTGCTCGAGGCGCAGCGCCTGCGGATGCGCACCACCTTCGACCTCGAGATGATGCAGCAGATCGGCTTCTGCTCCGGCATCGAGAACTACTCGCGCCACATCGACGGCCGCGAGTCCGGCGAGGCTCCGCACTGCCTGCTCGACTACTTCCCGGACGACTTCCTCGTGGTCATCGACGAGTCGCACGTCACCGTGCCGCAGATCGGGGCGATGTACGAGGGCGACGCGTCCCGCAAGCGCACCCTCGTCGAGCACGGCTTCCGCCTCCCGTCCGCGATGGACAACCGCCCGCTGAAGTGGGAGGAGTTCAAGGAGCGCGTGGGCCAGACCGTCTACCTCTCGGCGACCCCGGGCCGGTACGAGATGGGCATCGCCGACGGCATCGTCGAGCAGATCATCCGCCCCACCGGCCTCATCGACCCCGAGATCGTCGTCAAGCCGACCAAGGGCCAGATCGACGATCTGCTCGAGGAGATCAAGCGCCGCACCGAGCGCGACGAGCGGATCCTGGTCACGACCCTGACCAAGCGGATGGCCGAGGAGCTCACCGACTTCCTCACCGAGGCGGGCGTGCGGGTGCGCTACCTGCACTCCGACGTCGACACCCTCCGCCGGGTCGAGCTGCTGTCCGAGCTCCGCGCCGGCGTGTACGACGTCCTCGTCGGCATCAACCTGCTCCGCGAGGGCCTCGACCTGCCCGAGGTCTCGCTGGTCGCGATCCTCGACGCCGACAAGGAGGGCTTCCTCCGCTCGTCGACGTCGCTCATCCAGACCATCGGCCGCGCCGCCCGCAACGTGTCCGGCGAGGTGCACATGTACGCCGACAAGGTGACCGACTCGATGCGGCTCGCGATCGACGAGACCGATCGCCGCCGCGAGAAGCAGGTCGCCTACAACCTCGAGCACGGCATCGATCCGACCCCGCTGCGCAAGAAGATCGCCGACATCACCGAGGTGCTCGCCCGAGAGGGCGCCGACACGGCGAAGCTGCTCGCGGGCCGCGACGCGAAGAAGAAGAGCCCCACTCCGAACCTGCGCCGTCAGGGTCTCGCCGCCAACGGCGGCAACGACCTCGAGGCGATCATCGGCGACCTGAACGGCCAGATGCTGCAGGCGGCGGGCGAGCTCAAGTTCGAGCTCGCGGCGCGCCTGCGCGACGAGGTGTCGGAGCTCAAGCGCGAGCTGCGGCAGATGGAGAAGGCCGGTCATCTGACCTGATCCGCAAGCTCGGAGGGGCCGGATCAGCGCCCAGCGAACGCCCGCCGGCGATGTCGGTGGCTCCGCATACACTTTCGAGGTGTCGATCTCGAACGCTGTCAAAGACCCTGCTCCCGCTCCCTCCGAGCACTCCCACCACCCCCACCGGTTCGTCTCCCAGCTCGACGACTCCGTCTCGAAGCTGGTGGTGAGCGGCGCCCGGGTGCACAACCTGCAGGACGTCGACCTCGAGATCCCGCGCGACTCCATGGTCGTGTTCACGGGCCTCTCCGGCTCGGGCAAGTCCTCACTCGCGTTCGACACGATCTTCGCCGAGGGGCAGCGCCGCTACGTCGAATCGCTCTCGGCCTACGCCCGTCAGTTCCTCGGGCAGGTCGACCGGCCCGACGTCGACTTCATCGAGGGCCTCAGCCCCGCCGTCTCGATCGACCAGAAGTCGACCAACCGCAACCCGCGGTCGACCGTCGGCACGATCACCGAGATCTTCGATTACATGCGCCTGCTCTGGGCGCGCATCGGGGTCCCGCACTGCCCGGTCTGCGGCGAGAAGATCTCGGCCCAGACCGTCCAGCAGATCGCCGATCAGCTCATGGAGCTCGACGCCGGCACGCGCTACCAGATCCTCAGCCCCGTCGTCTCGCAGAAGAAGGGCGAGTTCGTCGACCTCTTCAAGGAGCTGACCGCGGGCGGCTACTCCCGCGCCATGGTCGACGGCAAGCTGATCCAGCTCAGCGAGCCGCCGACGCTCAAGAAGCAGTTCAAGCACGACATCTCGGTGGTCGTGGACCGCCTCGTCGCAGGGCCCGATATCCTCGGCCGCCTGACCGACTCGCTCGAGACGGCGCTCCGCCTCACCGACGGCATCGTGCAGATCAACTTCGTCGACGGCGAAGGCGACGGCGCCTGGACCACCTACTCCGAGAAGCTGTCCTGCCCCAACAACCACCCGATCTCGCTGACCGAGATCGAGCCGCGCACCTTCTCGTTCAACGCGCCGTTCGGCGCCTGCCCCGAGTGCTCCGGCCTCGGCACGCGCATGTCGGTCGACGACGAGCTCCTGCTCGGCGACCCCGACCTCAGCATCGCCGAGGGCGTCATCATCCCGTGGACCACGCAGGGCAAGGGCCTCTTCCAGTACTACGAGAAGCTCCTGGACGGCCTGTCCCGCGACCTCGGCTTCTCGCTGTCCACCCCGTGGAAGCGCCTCAGCTCCGAGGTGCAGCAGGCCGTGCTCCACGGCGACAACTTCGAGGTCAAGGTCAAGTGGAAGAACCGCTACGGCCGCGAGATGAGCTACACCTCCGGCTTCGAGGGCGTCGTCCCCTACATCGAGCGCCAGTACGTCCAGGCCGAGACCGACGTTCAGCGCTCGCGCTGGGCCGAGTTCCTCCGTGAGGTGGCGTGCCCCGTCTGCAAGGGCTCGCGGCTCAAGCCCGAGGTGCTCGCCGTCCTCGTGCACGGGGCGAGCATCGCCGACGTCGCCGACCTCAGCCTCGGCGATGCCCAGGAGTTCATGGGGAAGCTCGAGCTGACCGATCGCGAGGCGCACATCGCCGCGCAGGTCCTGCGCGAGATCACGGCGCGCCTCGACTTCCTGATCGAGGTCGGGCTGAACTACCTCAACCTCTCGCGCGCGGCAGGATCGCTCTCGGGCGGCGAGGCGCAGCGCATCCGTCTCGCGACGCAGATCGGCTCCGGACTGACCGGCGTGCTCTACGTCCTCGACGAGCCGAGCATCGGCCTGCACCAGCGCGACAACCGCCGCCTCATCGACACCCTGATCAAGCTGCGCGACCTCGGCAACACCCTGATCGTGGTCGAGCACGACGAGGACACCATCCGGACCGCCGACTGGATCGTCGACATCGGCCCCGGCGCGGGCGTGAACGGCGGCAAGGTCGTGCACTCCGGCTCCTACGAGGAGCTGCTCGAGAACACCCACTCGCTCACGGGCGACTACGTCTCGGGCCGCAAGTCGATCGAGGTGCCGAAGAAGCGCCGCAAGATCGACCGCAAGCGCGTCATCAAGGTGGTCGGCGCCTCGGCGAACAACCTGCAGAAGGTCGACGTCGAGTTCCCGCTCGGCGCCTTCGTCGCGGTGACCGGCGTCTCCGGCTCCGGCAAGAGCACGCTGGTGAACGACATCCTCTACCGGGTCCTCGCCAACCAGCTCAACGGCGCGCGCAAGGTGCCGGGCAAGCACACCCGTGTCACCGGGCTCGAGAACCTCGACAAGGTCGTGCACGTCGACCAGAACCCCATCGGACGCACCCCCCGCTCGAACCCCGCGACGTACACGGGCGTGTTCGACCGCATCCGCAACCTCTTCGCCGAGACGACGGAGGCGAAGGCCCGCGGCTACCTGCCCGGCCGGTTCAGCTTCAACGTCAAGGGCGGGCGCTGCGAGGCGTGCTCGGGCGACGGCACCATCAAGATCGAGATGAACTTCCTGCCCGACGTCTACGTGGCGTGCGAGGTGTGCGGGGGAGCGCGCTACAACCGCGACACCCTGACCGTGCACTACAAGGGCAAGAGCATCGCGGAGGTCCTCGACATGCCGATCGCCGAGGCGGCCGACTTCTTCGAGCCGATCACCGCGATCCACCGCTTCCTCAAGACCCTCGTCGACGTCGGACTCGGCTACGTCCGGCTCGGGCAGAGCGCCACCACGCTCTCGGGCGGCGAGGCGCAGCGCGTCAAGCTCGCGACCGAGCTGCAGCGGCGCTCGAACGGCCGCAGCGTCTACGTGCTCGACGAGCCGACGACGGGTCTGCACTTCGAGGACGTCCGCAAGCTCCTGCTCGTGCTGAACGGCCTCGTCGACAAGGGCAACACGGTCATCACCATCGAGCACAACCTCGACGTCATCAAGTCGGCCGACTGGCTGATCGACATGGGTCCCGAGGGCGGTGCGGGCGGCGGCCAGGTCGTCGCCATCGGCACCCCCGAGAAGGTCGCGAAGGTGCCCGAGAGCCACACCGGCTCGTTCCTCGCCGAGATCCTCGAGTGACCGGGGTGGACGGACAGACCGAGGCATGACGCAGACCGTCGACTACCGGCCCAAGGCCGGCGAGATCCCGACCCTCCCGGGCGTCTACCGCTTCAAGGACGCCCGGGGCCGGGTGCTCTACGTGGGCAAGGCCAAGAACCTCCGCGCCCGGCTGAGCAACTACTTCGCGCCGCTCCCGTCGCTCCACGAGCGCACCCGGCGGATGGTCACCTCGGCCTCCGGCGTCGAGTGGACCGTCGTCGGCACCGACGTCGAGGCGCTGCAGCTCGAGTTCACCTGGATCAACGAGTTCGATCCGCCCTTCAACGTCAAGTTCCGCGACGACAAGTCCTACCCCTACATGGCGGTGACCCTCGGCGACGAGGCGCCCCGGGTGATGGTGACGCGCAACGCCAAGATCCGCGGTGCCCGCTACTTCGGGCCCTACCCCAAGATCTGGGCGATCCACGAGACGATCGATCTGATGATCAAGGCGTTCCCGATCAGGACCTGCAACGACTCCAACTACAAGCGCGCGATGCAGAGCGGCAAGCCCTGCTTCGCCTCGCAGATCGGTCGCTGCGGCGGGCCCTGCTCGCACCGGGTCACCTTCGCCGAGCACCGCGCGATGGTCGACCGCTTCGTCGCCTTCATGGGGAGCCACGACCGCCGGATGATCGGCGAGCTCGAGAAGGAGATGCGCGAGGCCGCGGCCGACTTCCAGTACGAGCGCGCCGCGAAGCTGCGCGACCAGGCCGCCGCCCTCGACGCCGTGCTCGCCAAGAGCGCCGTCGTGCTCAAGGACAACGTCGACGTCGACCTCTACGCGATCGTCCACGACGAGCTCGCGGCCTCGGTCCAGCAGTTCCGCGTGCGCGGTGGGCGGATCCGCGGCGAGCGGGGCTGGGTGGTCGACAAGGAGCTCGACATGAGCACCGCCGAGCTCGTCGACACCGCGCTCCAGGCCGCGTACGAGACGGGCGACATCCCTCCGCGCGAGGTCGTCGTGCCCGAGCTGCCCGAGGATCACGAGGCGCTCGAGGAGTGGCTGAGCGGTCTGCGCGGCGCGAACGTCAAGCTCCGCGCCGCCCAGCGCGGCGACAAAGCCGCGCTGCTCGAGACAGCGACGCAGAACGCCGGGCACTCGCTGATGCTCTACAAGACCCGGCGCTCCGCCGACTTCACGGCGCGCACGCAGGCGCTGGAGGACATCCGCGACGCCCTCGGCATGGAGGAGGCGCCGCTGCGGATGGAGTGCTACGACGTCTCGCACCTCAGCGGCACGAACATCGTCGCCTCGATGGTCGTGTTCGAGGACGGGCTGGCCCGGAAGGACCAGTACCGCCGCTTCTCCATCGCCGACTCGACGGACGACACGGAGTCGCTGCACCAGGTTCTGACCCGCCGCCTCGCCTACCTGAAGGAGCCGGTCGAGCCGGCCGCCGTCGATCCCGAGACGGGGGAGGCGAAGCGGCGCAAGTTCGCGTACCCGCCGAACCTGCTGATCGTCGACGGCGGTCAGCCGCAGGTCGCCGCCGCCCAGCGGGCGCTCGACGAGTCCGGAGTCACCGGCATCACGCTGTGCGGCATAGCGAAGAGGCTGGAGGAGATCTGGCTCCCCGACTCCGACTTCCCCGTGATCCTCCCGCGCAACAGCGACGCGCTCTTCCTCTTCCAGAGGATCCGCGACGAGGCCCACCGCTTCGCCATCACGCACCAGCGGCAGCGCCGCAAGCGCGACATCTCGTCGCAGCTGAGCGAGGTCCCGGGGCTCGGCGGCACCCGCGTCCGCGACCTGCTGAAGCACTTCGGGTCGGTCGCGCGACTGCGCGAGGCGAGCGATGCCGAGATCGCCGAGGTCAAGGGCATCGGCCCCACCCTGGCTGCCGCGATCCACTCCCACCTCCACCCCTGAGGGGCGGCCTCGCAGGGCGCACACCCTAGGCTGGACATCCGGGCGCCCGTCCACCGGGGCCCGACACTTCACACACGAGCACGGAGACACCATGAGCACGGAGAGCGAGCAGCAGGACGTGCTGATCGTCACGGGGATGTCCGGCGCAGGCCGATCGACGGCCGCGAACGCCCTGGAGGACCTGGGCTGGTACGTCGTCGACAACCTGCCGCCGCAGATGCTCCGGCCGCTCGTCGACCTCGCTCAGCGCGCGGGCGACACCCTGCCCAAGATCGCCGCCGTCGTCGATGTCCGCGGTCGCGACTTCTTCGCCGACCTCGGCGAGATCGTCCGGGAGCTGCGAGCCGGGGTCGATCTGCGGGTCGTGTTCCTCGAGGCGACGGATGCGGCGCTCGTCCGCCGCTTCGAGCAGGTCCGCCGCCCGCACCCGCTGCAGGGGCGCGGCACCCTCCTCGACGGCATCTCGGCCGAGCGGACGCGGCTGGCGCAGCTGCGGGAGTCGGCCGACATCGTCATCGACACCTCCGACCTCAACATCCACCAGCTGGCGACCTCGATCACCGAGCGCTTCGCCGAGGCGGGCCGGGCCGGCCTGCAGGTCACGGTGATGAGCTTCGGCTTCAAGTACGGACTGCCGACCGACGCCGACATGGTCGCCGACGCGCGGTTCCTCCCCAACCCCTACTGGATCCCCGAGCTGCGCCCGCACACGGGGCTCGACGAAGAGGTGCGAGAATACGTGCTGGCCCAGCAGGGCGCGGAGGAGTTCATCGACTCCTACTCGCGCGCGCTCCGCCCGGTCCTCGACGGCTACCAGCGCGAGAACAAGCGTCACGCGACCATCGCGGTCGGATGCACGGGCGGGAAGCACCGCTCTGTCGCCATCGCCGGCCGCGTCGCGGCCCGGCTGGCCGAGCTCCCCGGAGTCGCCGTCAACGTGGCGCACCGCGACCTCGGCCGAGAATGATCCCCGCGCGCTCCGCCGCGCACCCGACGTAAGGAAGACTCCGTGGCCCTCACCGCAGACGTCAAGGGCGAACTGGTCGCGATCGTCTCGCGCAAGAACACCGTCCGCGCCGCTGAACTGGCGACCGTCCTCCGCTTCTCCGGAGGACTGCACATCATCTCGAACCGGCTCGCGGTGGAGGTGGAGCTCGACTCCGCACCGCTCGCGACCCGTGTCCGCCGCGACCTCGCCGAGCTCTACGGGGTCCGCAGCGAGGGCAGCATCGTCTCGGCCGGCGGCTCGCGCCGCACGACCAGCTGGCTGGTGCGCGTGGTCGAGGGCGGCGACACCCTCGCCCGCCAGACCGGACTGCTCGACCAGCGCGGGCGCCCCGTCCGCGGGCTGCCCAACCGCCTGACCACCGGCTCCCGCGAGGAGCTCGCGGCGGTCTGGCGCGGGGCCTTCCTCGCGCAGGGCACGCTCACCGATCCCGGGCGCTCCGCCGCGCTCGAGATCGTCTGCCCCGGCAACGAGGCCGCCATGGCGATCGTCGGAGCCGCCGGCCGCCTCGGCGTGCAGGCGAAGTCGCGCGAGGTCCGCGGCGTGCACCGCGTGGTCGTCCGCGACGGGGAGAGCATCAGCGCGATGCTGACCCTCATGGGAGCGACCGCGACGGTCGCGAGCTGGGAGGAGCTGCGCCAGCGCCGCGAGGTCCGGGCGACGGCGAACAGGCTCGTCAACTTCGACGACGCGAACCTCCGCCGCTCGGCGCAGGCCGCCGTCGCCGCGTGCGCCCGCGTGGAGCGCGCGATGGAGATCCTCGGCGACGACATCCCTGAGCACCTGCGCTACGCGGGTCGTCTCCGCCTGTCGCACCGCGACGCGAGCCTGGACGAGCTGGGGCACCACGCCGATCCGCCCATGACGAAGGACGCCGTCGCCGGCCGTATCCGGCGCCTCCTGGCGATGGCCGACAAGCGCGCCACGGAGCTCGACATCCCGGGCACCGACGCGAACCTCCCCCCGGAGCTCCAGGACCTGTGACCGTCTGAGACCGGTGCGCGAACGCTGAGTGTCTCCTGGTTGAACGGCGGAGGGACTCCGAGTGCGCAGGGCCCTCGTCACTAGACTGGGCAGGTCGCTCAGGTCGCCGCCGGCGCCCGCTCTCCTCCCCGTGAGGAGTCGGATCGAGGCCGGCCGACCTCTCGAGATCGACGATCACGAACAGGAGATTGCGAATGGCTGACTACACGCTCGCCGAACTGCCCTACGACTACTCGGCCCTCGAGCCGAACATCAGTGGGCGGATCATGGAGCTCCACCACGACAAGCACCACGCCACCTACGTGACGGGCGCCAACACCGCCCTCGCCGCGCTCCAGGAGGCTCGCGACAGCGACAACCTCGCGAACGTGAACAAGCTGCAGAAGGACCTCGCGTTCAACCTCGCCGGTCACGTGAACCACACGGTCTTCTGGAACAACCTCTCTCCCGACGGAGGCGACAAGCCCGTCGGAGAGCTCGCCGCGGCGATCGACGACTCCTTCGGGTCCTACGACAAGTTCCGCGCGCACTTCACCGCCTCGGCCCTCGGCATCCAGGGGTCCGGCTGGTCGATCCTCGCGTGGGACTCGCTGGGCGAGAAGCTCATCATCGAGCAGCTCTACGACCACCAGGGCAACCTCGCCGCCGCCACCGTGCCGGTGCTGCTCCTGGACATGTGGGAGCACGCCTTCTACCTCGACTACGTCAACGTGAAGGCCGATTACGTCAAGGCTTTCTGGAACATCGTCAACTGGGCGGACGTGTCCGCGCGCTTCGAGAAGGCCCGCGAGAAGACTTCCGGCCTGCTGCTACTGTCGTAGCGATGTCGGCGTCCCGGGCCCGGCCCGGGGCGCCTTCTCGCAGCGTTCCAACCCTCCACTGCACCGTCCGGGTGCCCTTCCTCACCAGGAGAAATCTGTGTCCGTAAAGATCGGCATCAACGGCTTCGGCCGTATCGGCCGTAACTTCTTCCGTGCGGCCCTCGCCAAGGGCAGCGACCTCGAGATCGTCGCGGTCAACGACCTCACCGACAACAAGGCGCTCGCGCACCTCCTGAAGTACGACTCCATCACCGGCCGTCTGGACGCCACCGTGGAGCTCGACGGCGACAAGATCGTCGTCAACGGCAAGCCCATCATCGTGCTCGAGGAGCGCGACCCCGCCAACCTCCCGTGGGGCGAGCTGGGAGTCGACGTCGTCATCGAGTCGACCGGCCGCTTCACCAAGTCCGAGGACGCGCGCAAGCACATCACCGCGGGCGCCAAGAAGGTCATCGTCTCGGCTCCCGCGACCGGCAGCGACGTCGCGACCCTGGTGCTCGGCGTCAACGAGGGCACCTACGACCCCGCGACCCACGACATCATCTCGAACGCCTCCTGCACCACGAACTGCCTCGCGCCGCTCGCCAAGGTGCTGCTCGACAACTTCGGCATCGAGCGCGGCCTCATGACCACGGTCCACGCGTACACCGCCGACCAGAACCTGCAGGACGGCCCGCACAGCGACCTCCGCCGCGCCCGCGCCGCCGCCGTCAACATCATCCCGACCTCGACCGGTGCCGCGAAGGCCCTCGGCCTGGTCATCCCGGAGCTCGTCGGCAAGCTCGACGGCTACGCTCTCCGAGTCCCGGTCCCGACCGGCTCGATCACCGACCTCACCGTCGAGCTCTCGAAGCCCGCCACGGTCGAGGAGATCAACGCCGCGTACAAGGCCGCCTCCGAGGGCGACCTCAAGGGCATCCTCAAGTACACCGAGGACCCGATCGTCTCCAGCGACATCGTGACCGACCCGCACTCCTCGATCTTCGACGCCGGCCTCACGAAGGTCATCGGCAGCCAGGTCAAGGTCGCGTCCTGGTACGACAACGAGTGGGGCTACTCCAACCGCCTCGTCGACGTCACCGAGTTCGTCGCCGGCAAGCTCTAAGGGCCTGACGCAGTGACGTTCCGCACCCTGGACTCACTGGGCTCCCTGGCAGGCAAGCGCCTCGTCGTCCGCTGCGATCTGAACGTCCCCCTGAAGGACGGAACGATCACGGACGACGGCCGCGTGCGCGCCTCGCTGCCCACTCTCCAGCGGCTCGTCTCCGAGGGCGCCCGAGTCGTGGTCGTGAGCCACCTCGGGCGCCCCGACGGGGAGCCCAACCCGAAGTACAGCCTCGCGCCGGTCGCGGAGCGACTGGGCGAGCTGCTCGACGCTCCGGTGTCGTTCGCGGACGACACCGTCGGCGACTCCGCGGCCTCGGCCGTCGAGAGCCTCGCCGCGGGCGAGGTCGTCGTGCTCGAGAACCTCCGCTTCAACGCGGGGGAGACGAGCAAGGACGAGGCCGAGCGCCGCGCCTTCGCCGAGAAGCTGGCCGCCTTCGGCGACGCCTTCGTCTCGGACGGGTTCGGCGTCGTGCACCGCAAGCAGGCGAGCGTGTACGAGCTCGCGCAGCTGCTCCCCAGCGCTGCCGGCACGCTCATCGCGGCCGAGCTCGAGGTGCTCGACCGGCTCACCGAGAAGCCCGAGCGCCCCTACACGGTGGTGCTCGGCGGCTCGAAGGTGTCGGACAAGCTCGGCGTGATCGACCACCTCCTCCCGCGGGTCGACTCGATCCTCATCGGCGGAGGCATGCTGTTCACCTTCCTCAAGGCCCAGGGCCACGAGGTCGGCTCCAGCCTGCTCGAGGCCGACCAGATCGACACCGTGCTCGGCTACCTCGCGAAGGCGGAGGAGCTGGGCGTCGAGATCGTTCTGCCCACGGACGTGGTCGTCGCGTCGAAGTTCGGCGCCGACGCGGAGTACGAGACGGCGTCGGCCGACGCGATCGAGGGCACCCCCTGGGGCGGCTCCGGTCTGGGCCTCGACATCGGACCGGACACCGCGAAGCGGTTCGCCGAGATCGTCGCGGCGTCGAAGACCGTGTTCTGGAACGGCCCCATGGGCGTCTTCGAGATCGAGCCGTTCGCGGCCGGCACGAAGGCCGTGGCCCAGGCCCTCACCGAGGTCGACGGACTCAGCGTCGTCGGCGGCGGCGACTCGGCAGCCGCAGTGCGCGCCCTCGGATTCGAGGACGAGCAGTTCGGCCACATCTCGACGGGAGGCGGAGCGAGCCTCGAATTCCTCGAAGGCAAGCGTCTCCCCGGACTGGAGGTCCTCGGATGGCAGTAGACACCCGCACCCCGCTCATCGCCGGCAACTGGAAGATGAACCTGGACCACCTCCAGGCCATCGCGTTCGTCCAGAAGCTCGCGTGGAGCCTCAAGGACGCGGACCACGACTTCGACGGCGTCGAGGTCGCGGTGTTCCCGCCGTTCACCGACCTGCGCCCGGTGCAGATCCTCGTCGACTCCGACAAACTGCCGCTCAAGTACGGCGCGCAGGACCTGTCGAAGTTCGACAGCGGGGCCTACACCGGTGAGATCTCGGGGCAGTTCCTGAAGCAGCTCGACTGCGACTACGTGATCGTCGGCCACTCGGAGCGTCGCACGCTCCACGGTGAGACGGATGCGGACATCGCTGCGAAGACGGCCGCGGCCGTCAAGCACGGCGTCCCGCCGATCGTCTGCGTCGGAGAGACCGCCGAGGACCTCGAGAAGCACGGACCGTCCGCGGTTCCGGTCGCCCAGCTGAAGGAGGCCCTCACCGGCCTCCCCGCAGACGCCGACCTGGTCGTCGCGTACGAGCCCGTCTGGGCCATCGGCTCCGGACAGGCCGCGACGCCCGAGCAGGCCCAGCAGGTCTGCAAGGCGCTGCGCGGCGTCGTCTCCGAGATCCTCGGAGCCGAGACCGCGGCGAAGACCCGGATCCTCTACGGCGGTTCCGTGAAGTCGGGCAACATCGCCGGCTTCATGCGCGAGCCCGACGTCGACGGCGCCCTCGTCGGAGGCGCGAGCCTCCAGGTCGAGGAGTTCGCCGCGATCGCGCGCTTCCGCAACCACGTCGGGGTCTGAGTTCCTGCGACAGAAGGGGCGGGCCCATCGGGCCCGCCCCTTCTGTCGTCCACGCCGCTCCTGTGCTCGTTTCCACGCCGCTCCTCGCGCGGCGTGGCGCGGTCGGCGGGTCGACGTGGTCGCGTTCCGCGGAGCGTCCTGCGTTCGGCCACGACGATTCGCTCGCACGCGAATCGCCGGTCGGCCTCGCTGCGCGAGGGCCGTCATCCGGTCGATCGTCCGGACGGGGGCCCATCGAGCCAGCCCCTCTTGTCGTCAATGCCGCTGCCTGCACGGCGTGGCGCGGTCGGTCGGTCGAAGCGGTCGCGTTCCGCGGAGGGTCTTGCGTTCGGCCACGACATTCGCGCGCACGCGAATCGCCGGTCGGCCGCCTCGTTGGGCGAGGGCCGGCTTCCGATCGACGACCGGACGGAGCCGATCCCACCCCACGCTCGTTTCGAGGTCGTATGCCGCTACGGCTGGTGGGGGCCTCGCGGAACGCGGGCGG
>NZ_LMNR01000001.1:1826049-1922739 GCF_001423045.1 Rathayibacter sp. Leaf296 | reverse complement strand
GTCGCGGTGACCGGCTCGGGTCTGGCGGGCGCCCCGCAGGGGCGCGGGAGGGCGCCGCGACGAGGCCACCCCCTCCGCCCACACCAGCAGTCGCACCACGCACGACGCCGTATACAGCGAGCCGAACACGGGCGGACGCATTCCGCGCGGATTCGCAGGCGCCGTTATACTCGTCGGGGCGCGCAATGCGCCGGAACTTCGAAAGGTACCGCGTGGACATCCTCCAGGTCGTGCTCCAGGTCATCCTGGGCATCACGAGCCTCCTGCTCACCATGCTGATCCTGCTCCACAAGGGGCGCGGCGGCGGACTGTCCGACATGTTCGGCGGTGGAGTCACCTCCAACCTCGGCGCCTCGGGTGTCGCGGAGCGCAATCTCAACCGCATCACCGTGATCCTCGGCCTCGTCTGGCTGGCGTGCATCGTGGTGCTCGGTCTCATCACCAAGTTCGACACCGGAGCATAGGGGTACACGGAATGGCATCAGGCGGCAGTGCAATCCGCGGTTCGCGCGTCGGCGCGGGACCCATGGGCGAGCAGGACCGGGGCTTCCACGCGGAGCGCGTGGCGGTGTCCTACTGGGACGCCCTCGGCAACGAGACGGTGCGCCACTTCTCGGCGGCCCTCCCGGAGGACGAGATCCCCGAGGTCATCGACTCGCCCCAATCCGGCCTTCCCGCGGGACGCGACCGCGCGAACCCCCCGCAGGTCGCGAAGACCGAGCCCTACAAGACGCACCTCGCCTACGTGAAGGAGCGTCGCACCGAGGCCGAGGCGGCCCAGCTCCTCGAGGAGGCGCTGCAGCAGCTGCGCGCCCGCCGCGGCACCGCGACGCCGTCCTGATCCTGCTCCTGCAGTAACGGCGAAAGGCCCGATCCGCTGAGGATCGGGCCTTTCGCCGTCGTGGACCCGGGTGCGCCGGGCAGAGCTCAGTAGCTCGGAGCGATGAGCGACTCCGGGACCTCGGCCGCGGCCTCCTGGTCGACGAAGAACACTGTGCGCTTGCGCCCGAATGCTCCGGCGACCGGCACCTCGTTCGTGTTCGCGCCGGCGAGCGCGAGACCGAGAGCGGACGCCTTGTCCGCGCCCGCGAGCACCATCCAGATCCGGTCGGACTGGTTGATGAGCGGGAGGGTCAGGGTGAGGCGCTCCGGAGGCGGCTTGGGGGAGTTGCGCACCGGGAGCACACCCGCCTCGGTGGAGCGGATCGCCGAGCGCTCGGGGAACAGCGATGCGATGTGACCGTCGGGACCCACTCCGAGGAACGTGATGTCGAACCGCGGGTAGTCGCGACCCTCCGTCGCGTGAGCGCGCAGCTCCGCGTCGTAGAGGGTCGCAGCCGCGTCCAGGTCGATCCCGTCGTCGGACGCCGGGAACGCGTGCACATTCTCGGCGGGGACGTCGAGGCGGGTGAACAGGTCACCCGCCTGGACGTCGTTGCGGTCCTCGTGGCCGCGGGGAACCCAGCGCTCGTCCCCCCACCAGAAGTGGACCCTCGACCAGTCGACGTTGCCCGAGGCGGACGACGTCGCGATCTCGGCAAGCGTCGCCGCCCCCATGGTCCCACCGGTCAGGATCACGTTGGCGGACCCCAGATCGTCGAGGATGTCGATCGTCTTCGTGATGAATCGGGCGGCGACCGACCCGGCGAGGGTCTGCTTGTCGCGGTGGACGAGCACTCGACGTTCGGTGGTCATGAGGGGTCTCCTTCGGTTGCGTCTGCCGATCGGCGGGTGGTCGGCTCCGTGTCAGGAAGCGCTGCGGGCACCGGTCTGCTCGGAGAGCATGTCGACGCCGCGCGAGATGACTTCACCGTACAGGTCATCCGGGTCGAGCCTGCGCAGCTCCTCGGCCAGGCAGTCGCGGAGGCTGCGGCGGGGGAGCGAGATGTCGTGGACGGGCTGCTCCGGCTGCGTCAGCGTCGCCACGTTGGGGATCGAGCGCTCGAGCTCGATGGTCCCGGACGCGCGGATCAGTTTGACGCCGTGGATGCCGCTCGACCCGGTCGCGCTGATGGTCAGCTCGTGATCGACCGGGATGTCGAGCTCGAGCTGGAGCCAGGCGGCGAGCAGGATCGTCGACGGCGAGTCGGGAGCACCCGACACCTCGACAGCGGTGATCGGCTCGTACGGCGGCTGGTCGAGGACCGCCGCGAGCTGGGCGCGCCAGAGGGTCAGGCGCGTCCAGGCGAAGTCGGTGTCGCCGGGGGCGTAGGTGGAGGCGAGGTGGTGCAGCGCCTCCGCCGGGTTCGACTGCGCCGAGGCGTCGGTGATGCGCCGCTGGGCGATGCGGCCGATGGGCGACTTCGAGGCGCTCTCGGGCGCGCTGTTCGGCCACCACGCGACCACGGGCGCGTCGGGGAGGAGGAGTCCCGTGACGAGGCTCTCCTCGTCGTTCGCCGCGTCTCCGAACGGGCGGAGCACGACGACCTCGCTCGCGCCGGCGTCGCCGCCGACCCGGATCTGGGCGTCGACGCGCGGAGTGGCGTCCACGGGGACGGTGGTGAGCCCGTCGTCCTTGGAGACGACGATGACGCGCATCGGGTGCTCGCGCGAGGCGTCGTTCGCCGCGTCGATCGCCTCCTCCTCGTGACCCCGGGAGGTCGCGATGATGAGGGTCAGCACGCGCCCGAGAGCGACGGCGCCGCCCTCCTCGCGGATCTTGACGAGGGTCTTGGAGACCTCGCTGGTCGTGGTGTCGGGCAGATCGACGATCATGGACGCCTCCAGGTACGGCCGTCGCGGGCGAGGAGCTCGTCGGCGGATTCGGGGCCCCAGGTTCCGGGGCGGTACTGCTCGGGCTGGCCCTGGGTCTCCCAGAACTCCTCGATCGGGTCGAGGATCTTCCAGGAGAGCTCGACCTCCTCGTGGCGGGGGAACAGCGGGGGCTCGCCCAGGAGGACGTCGAGGATCAGACGCTCGTAGGCCTCGGGGCTCGCCTCGGTGAACGCGTGGCCGTAGCCGAAGTCCATCGTCACGTCGCGCACCTGCATGCCGGCGCCCGGGACCTTGGAGCCGAAGCGCATGGTGACGCCCTCGTCCGGCTGCACGCGGATGACGAGCGCGTTCTGGCCGAGCGAAGTCGTCTGGCTCTCGGCGAAGAGCTGCTGCGGAGCCCGCTTGAACACGACCGCGATCTCGGTGACGCGGCGGCCGAGGCGCTTGCCCGCGCGCAGGTAGAACGGGACGCCCGCCCAGCGGCGCGTACCGATGTCCAGGCGCATGGCCGCGAACGTCTCGGTCGTCGAGGTGGGGCTCATGCCGTCCTCCTCGAGGAAGCCGAGGACCTTCTCGCCGCCCTGCCAGCCGCCGGCGTACTGCCCGCGGGCGGTGGCGGTGGAGAGGTCCTTCGGGAGGCGGACCGCAGCGAGGACCTTCTCCTTCTCAGCGCGCAGATCGGCGGCGTCGAACGAGATCGGCTCCTCCATCGCCGTGAGGGCGAGGAGCTGGAGGAGGTGGTTCTGGATCACGTCGCGCGCGGCGCCGATGCCGTCGTAGTAGCCGGCGCGGCCGCCCACTCCGATGTCCTCGGCCATGGTGATCTGCACGTGGTCGACGTAGTTCGAGTTCCAGAGCGGCTCGTACATCATGTTGGCGAAGCGCAGCGCCAGAATGTTCTGGACCGTCTCCTTGCCGAGGTAGTGGTCGATGCGGAACACGGAGTCGGGCGGGAAGACCGACTCGACGACGGCGTTCAGCTCACGGGCGGTGGTGAGATCGCTGCCGAAGGGCTTCTCGATGACGACGCGCCGCCACTGGCCCTCCTTCTGCTCCGCGAGACCGGAGTTGCGCAGCTGCTCGGTGACCTGCGGGAAGGACTTCGGGGGGATGGAGAGGTAGAAGGCGAAGTTGCCCATCGTGCCGCGCTCGCGATCGAGCTCGTCGACGGTGGTCTTCAGGCGGGTGAACGCCTCGGGGTCGTCGAACTCGCCCTGCACGAAGCGGATGCCCTGAGCGAGCTGCGCCCAGACCTCCTCGTGGAACTCGGTGCGCGCGTACTTCTTGACGGAGTCGTGCACCACCTGCTCGAAGTCCTGGTCGTCCCAGTCGCGCCGGGCGAAGCCGACGAGAGCGAATCCGGGGGGCAGCAGGCCGCGGTTGGCGAGGTCGTAGACCGCCGGCATGAGCTTCTTGCGCGAGAGATCGCCGGTGACGCCGAAGATGACGAGGCCGCTGGGCCCCGCGATCCGGTTCAACCGCCGGTCGAAGCTCAACCTCAGGGGGTTGAACTCGGGGGTGATGTCCACAGACATGTGCAGTGTCCTTCTGTGTGCCGGCTTCTCCGGCGCACTGCTCTCGATGAGGAGTGGGTGGGACCGATCGCGGGCACGCCGCCCCGCCCCGGTGAGGGGCGGAGCGGCGTGCCCGTCGAATCAGCTGTTGAGGGCCTCGAAGAGGGCCTCGAGGTCGGCCTCGGGGTCGGTCAGCGTCAGCGTCAGCACCGGTCGACCGTGCTCGGCGAGCACGCTCGCGTCGCCGGCCGCCTGGGCGAGGATCAACTGCCCGAACGTGAAGGGGCTGTCCGGGATCTCGAGATCGGCGGTCGCGCGCTCGGTGATCTGCAGGAAGACGCCGGTCGGGGCACCGCCCTTGTGGTACTGACCGGTCGAGTGCAGGAAGCGGGGACCCCACCCGAAGGTGACGGGCCGCTGAGCCTGCGCGGCGAGGAGGTCGCGGACGCCCTCCAGCTGCGGCACGGCGAGGCGGTCGACGTAGGCCTGGACGGCCACGTAGCCGCCCTCGCCGAGCTGGGCGAGGAGGCGGTCGACGGCCTCGGCGACGGTCGAGACGCCCTCGGTGACCACGGGGCTCCCCGTGACCTCGATGCCGGCGTCGGTGAAGGCCGGCGCCTCGGGCTCGGGACGCTTCTCGAGCAGGGCGCGGGTCGCGATCTTCGCGGACTCGACGTCGGGCTGGTCGAACGGGTTGATGCCGAGCAGTCGTCCTGCGACGGCGACCGCGTACTCCCAGGTCAGCATCTGCGCGCCGAGCGAGCCGGAGAGCAGGATCTCGCCCTCGTGGCGATCGCGCGGGAACAGGTGGAGCGCGCTCGCGTCGTCGACCAGGCGGACGACCTGCACGTCGGGCAGGTCCTCCGACAGCTCGGGGGCGAGCGTGCCGAGCACGACCGGCAGGATCCCGGTGCCGTCCTTGCCGGTGGACTCGGCGATCAGCTGCTCCGCCCAGTCGGCGAAGCCCACGATGTGGGTGCCGTCGGCGACGATCGCGAGCTTGTCGCGGCGCGGGCTGGTGGCGGCGATCGCCGCCCCGAGCACGAGCCCCGGGTTCTCGGGGGAGTCGACGGCGAGCCCGAGCGATGCCTCCGCGGCCTCGTCGAGGAGGGCCTCGATGTCGGCGCCGGCGAGTCCGGAGGGGACCAGGCCGAACGCGGAGAGCGCCGAGAAGCGGCCGCCGATGTTCGGGTCCGCGTTGAACACGCGGTAGCCGGCCTCGCGCGAGGACGTGTCCAGCGGCGAGCCGGGGTCGGTCACGATGACGATGCGCTCGAGGGGGTCGATGCCCGCCTCGGTGAACGCCTTCTCGTAGGCCTTCTTCTGGCTCGCGGTCTCGACGGTCGAGCCCGACTTCGACGAGATCACGACGGCGGTCGAGGAGAGGCGGTCCCGGAGGGCCGCAAGCACCTGACCGGGAGCGGTCGAGTCGAGGACGGTCAGCTCGACGCCGGCCGTGCGCGTGATGACCTCGGGGGCGAGCGACGAGCCGCCCATCCCGCCCAGCACGATGTGATCGATGCCCTTCGAGGCGAACTCCTCGCGGAGCGCCAGGATCTCGGGGATCAGCGGGCGCGACACCGAGGTCGACTCGGTCCAGCCGAGGCGCTTGGCCGACTCCTCCTCCGCGGCGGCGCCCCACAGCGTGGGGACCTGCGCGGTGATGCCCGAGGCGACCTCGTCGGCGACGAGATCGGGGACGACACGGTCGACGGCCTTCTCGGCGTCTCCGCTGACGTGGATCTGGATCGCCATGATCAGGCCTGCGCCTTCGCGCCCTCGAGAGCCGCGGTGACGGTGTCGAGCAGCTCGTTCCAGGAGACGATGAACTTCTCCACGCCCTCCTTCTCGAGCAGCTCCGTGACCTCGGCGTACGAGACGCCCTGCGCCGCGACGGCGTCGAGGACGGCGTTCGCGTCGGCGTAGGCGCCCGTGACGGTGTCGCCGGTGATGACGCCGTGGTCGAAGGTCGCCTCGAGCGTCTTCTCGGGCATCGTGTTGACGACGCCGGCCGCGACGAGCTCGGTCACGTAGAGCGTGTCGGGGAGCTCGGTCGACTTCACGCCGGTCGAGGCCCACAGGGGGCGCTGGCGGTTCGCGCCGGACTCCTGCAGGAGCAGGGCGCGCTCGGTCGCGAACGCCTCGACGAAGACCTCGTAGGCGAGCTGGGCGTTCGCGACGCCCGACTTGCTCTTGAGCGCCTTCGCCTCGTCGGTGCCGACTGCCTCGAGGCGCTTGTCGATCTCGGTGTCGACGCGCGACACGAAGAACGAGGCGACGGAGTGGATGGTCGACAGGTCGATGCCCGCGTCCTTGGCCTTCTCGAGGCCGGCGAGGTACGCGTTGATGACGGCGCGGTAGCGGGCGAGCGAGAAGATCAGCGTGACGTTGACCGAGATGCCCGAGCCGATGACCTCGGTGATGGCCTCGAGGCCCTCGACGGTCGCGGGGATCTTGATCATGGCGTTGGGGCGGTCGACCTTGGCCCACAGGGCCTTGGCCTGCTCGATGGTGCCCTGCGCGTCGTGCGCCAGGCCGGGCTCGACCTCGATCGACACGCGGCCGTCGTAGCCGTTGGTGGCGTCGTAGATCGGACGGAAGACATCCGAGGCGGCGGCGACGTCGTCGGTGGTGATCTCGAAGACGGCGTCCGTGACGGAGGTGCCGGAGGCGGCGAGCTCGCGCACCTGGGCGTCGTAGGACTCGCCGTTGGCCAGGGCGGCCGCGAAGATCGTCGGGTTCGTCGTGACGCCGACGACGTTCTTCTCGTCGATGAGCTTCTGGAGCCCGCCCGAGGAGATGCGCGTGCGGGAGAGGTCGTCGAGCCAGATGCTGACGCCGGCGGCGGAGAGGTCTGCGGTGGGGGTGTTCTCGGTCATGTCTCTTCTTCTCTTCTTCGTTCGGAGGTGATGCGGGCGTGGAGCCGGAGCCCCGACGGCGAAGGCCGCGTCCGTGTGGACGCGGCCTTCGGCTCAGGAGGCTGCGAGCGACTCCTTGGCGGCGGCGAGTGCCGCCTCCGTGGTGATCCCGAACTCGCGGAACAGGGTCTTGTAGTCGGCCGACGCGCCGAAGTGCTCGATGGAGACCGAGCGGCCGGCGTCGCCGACGTACTTCTGCCAGCCGAGGCTCAGTCCTGCCTCGATGGAGACGCGGGCCTTCACAGCGGAGGGCAGGACCTTCTCGCGGTAGGCCGCGTCCTGCTCCTCGAACCACTCGAGCGACGGAGCCGAGACGACGCGGGCGTTGACGCCCTCGGCCTTCAGCTTCTCGCGCGTCTCGACGGCGATCTGGAGCTCGGACCCGGTCGCGATGAGGATGACGTCCGGCGTGCCGCCTGGCGCCTCGGCGAGCACGTACGCGCCCTTGGCGACGTTCGAGGCGTGGGCGAAGGTCTCGCCCTCGGCCTCGCCCTCGCCGCGCTCGAACACCGGGATGTTCTGACGGGTCAGCGCGAGGCCCGCGGGGCCCTCGCGGCGCTCGAGGATCGTCTTCCAGGCGTAGGCGACCTCGTTCGCGTCGCCGGGGCGGACGATGTCCAGTCCCGGGATCGCGCGCAGGGACGCGAGCTGCTCGACCGGCTGGTGCGTCGGGCCGTCCTCGCCGAGCGCCACGGAGTCGTGGGTCCAGACGTAGATGGCGGGCGCCTTCATGAGCGCGGCGAGACGGACCGCCGGGCGCATGTAGTCGGAGAAGATCAGGAAGGTGCCGCCGAAGGGGCGGGTGTTCCCGTGCAGGACGATGCCGTTGAGGATCGAGCCCATGGCGTGCTCGCGGATGCCGAAGTGCAGCACGCGGCCGCCCTTCTTCCCCGTCCACTCGTGGGTCGAGAACTCGGACGGCACGAACGAGCCGGCGCCCTCGATGGTGGTGTTGTTCGACTCGGCGAGGTCGGCCGAGCCGCCCCACAGCTCCGGGATCACTCCGGCGAGCGCGTTGATGACCTTGCCGGACGCGGCGCGGGTCGACACCTCCTTGCCGGGCTCGAACACGGGGAGCGCGTCCTCGACGCCCTCGGGGAGGTCGCCGGTCAGGACGCGGTCCAGCAGGACCTTCTTCTCGGGGTTGGCCGCGGCCCACGCGTCGAACTGCTCGGTCCACTCGGCGTGCTGCGCCTGGCCGCGCTCGACGGCCTTGCGGGTGTGCTCGATGACCTCGTCGGCGACGTCGAAGGTCTTCTCGGGGTCGAAGCCGAGCACCTCCTTGAGGCCGCGGAGCTCGTCGGCGCCGAGGGCGGAGCCGTGGATCTTGCCGGTGTTCTGCTTCTTCGGCGAAGGCCAGCCGATGATGGTGCGCAGGATGATGAGCGACGGCTTGTCGGTCTCGCCCTTGGCGGCCTCGATCGCGGCGTGGAGCTCGGCGACGTCCTCGTGGTACTCGCCGGTCTTCTTCCAGTCGACGATCTGGACCTGCCAGTCGTACGCCTCGTAGCGGGCCTTGACGTCCTCGGTGAAGGCGATGTTGGTGTCGTCCTCGATCGAGATCTGGTTGGAGTCGTAGATGACGACCAGGTTGCCGAGCTGCTGGTGGCCGGCGAGCGAGGAGGCCTCGCTGGTGACGCCCTCCTGCAGGTCGCCGTCGCCGGCGATCACGTAGACGAAGTGGTCGAACGGCGAGGTGCCCGCGGCGGCCTCGGGGTCGAACAGGTCGCGCTCGAAGCGCGAGGCGTAGGCGAAGCCGACGGCCGAGGCGAGGCCCTGGCCGAGCGGGCCGGTCGTGATCTCGACGCCGTCCGTGTGGCCGTACTCGGGGTGCCCGGGGGTCTTGGAGCCCCAGGTGCGCAGCGCCTTCAGGTCGTCGAGCTCGAGGCCGTAGCCGCCCAGGTAGAACTGGACGTACTGGGTCAGCGAGGAGTGGCCGACCGACAGGATGAAGCGGTCGCGGCCGATCCAGGTGCTGTCGGAGGGGTCGCGGCGCATGACCTTCTGGAAGAGGAGGTACGCGGCCGGGGCGAGGCTCATGGCGGTCCCGGGATGACCGTTGCCGACCTTCTCCACGGCATCCGCGGCGAGGACCCTCGCCGTGTCGACTGCCTTCTCGTCAATGGATTCCCATTGCAGTTCTGACACTTGGTACTGACCCTTCTCGAGACGTGGGGCAGACGCAGACCGTCCGCCCTCTCGCATGGTGGAGCACGCCGCGCGACGACTTCGGCACGATGCTCCGGCGGCGACCCTCTGGGCCTCGCGGCGACCGATCGGTCGGGGCGGGCTCGGGTGCGTGCCGGGCGCTCTGGCGAGCAGTCCCGAGTATACGGAGGGGGGTGCGCTCGCCGACGGGGGTTGCGGGATGCATATGTAGGGAGTCGTTTGGGCAAGCGTGCACGCGGCGGGAGCGGTGTGACGGAACCGACGGACCGGGCCCGGGTCCAGCCTGCGCGCATTACACTCGTTCGGGATTGTCGAACGTTAGAGGAGCAATGGACGTAGCCGTAGAGACCACCGCGATCGAACGGGGCGGATCGTCCGGGGCGACCCTGTCTCGCAAGGTGAAGGCCTTCGTCTCGCTGACGAAGCCCCGCGTGATCGAGCTCCTCCTCGTGGTGACGGCCCCGACGATGATCCTCGCGCAGGGCGGCATCCCGAACCTCTGGCTCGTGCTCAACGTCCTCATCGGCGGTGCGCTGAGCGCCGGGTCGGCCGGCGCCTTCAACTGCTACTTCGACCGCGACATCGACCGCATCATGAACCGGACGAAGAACCGCCCGCTCGTGACGGGCGAGATCTCGGACCGGGCCGCGCTGGTGTTCGCCACCACGATCGGCGTGCTGTCGATCGTCTGGCTCGGATTGACGGCGAACTGGCTGGCTGCCGGCCTCTCGCTCGCGGCGATCCTGATCTACGTCGTCTTCTACACCCTCTTCCTCAAGCGCCGCACCCCGCAGAACATCGTCTGGGGCGGCATCGCCGGCTGCATGCCCGTGCTCATCGGCTGGGCCGCCGTCACGAACTCGCTCGACTGGGCGCCCGTGATCCTCTTCTCGGTCATCTTCCTGTGGACCCCGCCGCACTACTGGCCTCTCTCGATGAAGTACCGCGACGACTACCAGGCCGCCGGAGTGCCGATGCTCGCGGTGGTCCGCGGCCGCACGGTCGTCGGCCTGCAGGTCATCCTGTACGCCTGGGCGACGGTGGCCTGCTCGCTCCTCCTGATCCCGGTGGCGGAGATGGGCGTGGTGTACACCGTCGTCGCGCTCGCGAGCGGCGTCTGGTTCATCGCCGAGACGCACCGCCTCTACAACCTCGCGATCCGCCACGAGCACGTCTCGCCGATGCGCGTGTTCCACGGCTCGATCGGGTACCTCACCCTGCTGTTCCTCGCCGTCGGCATCGATCCCCTGCTCCCGTTCTGATGGTGACGCCCTTCTCGTTCCTCGCCGAGCGGGTCACGCTCTCGCCGCGGGCCCTGCGCTGGGGCACGACCGCCGCGCTCGTCGCGAGCATCCTGATCATCTTCTTCGGGGGAGTGGTGCGGCTGACGGGATCGGGCCTCGGCTGCCCGACCTGGCCGGCCTGCGACGCGGGATCCCTCACGTCGACCCCGGAGCTCGGTATCCACGGCTTCATCGAGTTCACCAACAGGGCCTTCACGGGCGTGCTGATCGTCGCCGTCGGCTGGGCGATCACCGCTGCGCGACTCCAGAAGCCGCGCGACCGGACGATGACGCGACTGGCCTGGTCGCAGTTCTGGCTCGTCGTCGCGAACGCCCTCGCGGGCGGAGCGACCGTGCACTCGGGTCTGAACCCCTACATCGTGGCGGGGCACTTCGTCCTGGCCATCGCCCTGCTCACCACGACGTCGCTGACCTGGCACCGCGCCCACCGGTCGCAGTCCACGGAGTTCGAGCCGGACGCGCTCACACGCGCCGTCAGCATCGCCCTCGTCGCCGTGACCCTCCTCGTGATCCTCGTGGGCACACTCGTGACCGGCACCGGTCCGCACGCGGGCGACTCCGCGGAGGTGCCCCGGATGCGCTTCCACTGGGAGAGCGTCACCGTCGTCCACGGCGTGCTCGGCACGGCGTCCCTCGTGCTTGGCATCGTCCTGTTCGCGCTCCTGCGCCGGGTCGCCGGTGCGGAGCTCGCACGTCGACGGGTGGTCACCTACATCGCCGTTGTCGTGCTGCAGGCGCTCGTCGGGGTCGCGCAGTCCCTCCTCGCGCTCCCGGAGGCCCTGGTCGCCGTGCACCTGCTGGGCTCGGCGCTCGTCTGGGTGGGCACCGTGCGCGTGCTCCTCGACGTGAACCCCCGGCTCTTCGCCGTCCGTGCGCAGCGCCGTCGGGCGGCGGAGGAGCTCGAGCCCGTCCACTGACGCCGCCGGCCGCCCTCCCGACGGAGCCGCGCGGCTCATCGGCCGGCGCCGCCTCGCGACGGCCTCCGCAGGTGCCCACGGAGTCGTAGCAGGGCGAGCGGCAGCGCCCGGACCGGCAGGTCGCGCGCGACCGCGCTGCCGAGGCGGCGGTGGAGCGCGGCCTCGGCGGGTGGGAGCCCGAGGCCCGCGGCGGCGAGCAGGAGGCGGGGGAGCAGCGGGATCGAGTCGTCGTTCGGCATGCCGGAAGATCATCACGGACCACAGACACCCGTATGGTCACCGTCGTCTGGTGGCGCAGGACGTCGCACCCGGCCGACACCCAGGTGAGCGGGTTCCCATCCGGGCGCGCCTCTGTAGAATGAGTAGTTGGTTCAGGTACGACGTGAGACCCCGGCATCCGCGCGGACACGGCGTCGACAGGGACCACCGGCCCGATGACGCGCCGCAGCACTTCTCTTAGGACATCTCAGGCACGCACATCAACCGCCCCCGCGCATCGACCACGATCGCGACCAGCCGGAATGTGCTCCGGGTCGCCCCACGGGGAATGACTCCGGAACCCGACCGGTTAGCAGTGGGTAGGAAACGAGGTACACATGTCAGACATCCTGATCGACCGCCCCGAGCTCGAGAGCCTCGGCGTCTACGAGTTCGGCTGGGCCGACTCCGACTCCGCGGGAGCGTCCGCGCGCCGCGGGATCTCACCCGAGGTCGTCTCCGACATCTCCGCGCTCAAGAACGAGCCCGCCTGGATGCGCGACCGCCGCATGAAGGCGCTGAAGCTCTTCGAGCGCAAGCCCATGCCGACGTGGGGCGCCGATCTGTCGGCGATCGACTTCGACAACATCAAGTACTTCGTCCGCTCGACCGAGAAGCAGGCGCAGACCTGGGACGACCTCCCCGACGACATCAAGAACACGTACGAGAAGCTCGGGATCCCGGAGGCGGAGCGCCAGCGCCTCGTCGGCGGCGTCGCGGCGCAGTACGAGTCCGAGGTCGTCTACCACCAGATCCGCGAGGATCTGGAGGAGCAGGGCGTCATCTTCATGGACACCGACACCGCGCTGCGCGAGCACCCCGAGATCTTCGAGGAGTACTTCGGCACCGTCATCCCCGCGGGCGACAACAAGTTCGCGGCGCTGAACACCGCCGTGTGGTCGGGCGGCTCGTTCGTGTACGTCCCCAAGGGCGTGCACGTCGACATCCCGCTCCAGGCGTACTTCCGCATCAACACCGAGAACATGGGCCAGTTCGAGCGGACGCTGATCATCGCGGACGAGGACAGCTACGTGCACTACATCGAGGGCTGCACCGCGCCGATCTACAAGTCGGACTCGCTGCACTCGGCCGTGGTCGAGATCATCGTGAAGAAGAACGCCCGAGTGCGCTACACGACGATCCAGAACTGGTCGAACAACGTCTACAACCTCGTCACCAAGCGCGCTATCGCGCACGAGGGCGCGACGATGGAGTGGATCGACGGCAACATCGGATCCAAGGTCACGATGAAGTACCCGTCGATCTTCCTGGTCGGCGAGCACGCCAAGGGCGAGACGCTCTCGGTCGCGTTCGCGGGCCCCGGCCAGCACCAGGACGCCGGCGCGAAGATGGTCCACATGGCGCCGTACACGCAGTCGTCGATCGTCTCGAAGTCGATCGCCCGCGGCGGCGGTCGAGCGGGGTACCGCGGAGAGGTCCGGGTCGACGCCAACGCGCACCACTCGGCCAACACGGTGCGCTGCGACGCACTGCTCGTCGACACCATCTCGCGCTCCGACACCTACCCGGCGATCGACATCCGCGTCGACGACGTGCAGCTCGGCCACGAGGCGACCGTGTCGAAGGTCAGCGAGGAGCAGCTCTTCTACCTGATGTCGCGCGGCCTCCCGGAGGACGAGGCCATGGCCATGATCGTCCGCGGCTTCATCGAGCCGATCGCCCGCGAGCTGCCCATGGAGTACGCCCTCGAGCTGAACAAGCTCATCGAGATGGGGATGGAGGGGAGCGTCGGTTGACGCCCGCCTCCCCCCTCGAAGGGGCGCCCGGACGGGGCGCCCCGCACCCATCGAAAGGAACCACCGCCTGATGACGGTCCCCACGAGCGCCGCGACCCCCGAGATCGACGGCGCTGCCGCTGCCGAGCGCCTGGGCATCAGCGCCCACTCCGACGGGGCCTTCACGCCCGTGCAGACGCGCTCGGAGCGCTTCGCGTCGGCCGACGTCGACGCCTTCGAGGCCGTCACCGGACGCGAGATCGCCTGGAAGCTGACCCCCGTCGCCCGCCTCGCCGATCTCATCGACGGACCGCTCGACGGCTCGCCGACCCCGTTCGAGCACGCCGCGGTCGACGGAGTCGACGTCTCGTGGGTCGGCCGCGACGACCAGCGGATCGGGACCGCCGGCCTGCCCGAGGACCGCGCGGCGGCCAGTGCCTGGTCGAGCTTCGAGCAGGCCCTGGCCGTTCGCGTCACGGGTGAGGACGAGAAGGTCGCGACCCTGATCCGCTCGGGTCTCGGGTCCGCTCCTCGCGCCGCTCACACGATCATCGAGGCGGCGCCCTACGCGCGCGGCGTCGTCGTCCTCCAGAACGACGGCCCGGCGACGCTCGCCGAGAACGTCGAGATCCTGGTCGGCGAGGGAGCCCAGCTCACCGTCGTGACCGTGCAGGAGTGGGACGACGAGGCGCGCCATCTGGCGAACCACTTCCTCCGCGTCGGCCGCGACGCGAAGGTCAAGCACATCGTCGTCACCCTCGGCGGCTCGATCGTCCGGGTCAACCCGTCCGCGCACCTCGTCGAGCGCGGCGCCGACGGTGAGCTCTTCGGGCTCTACTTCGCCGACGGCGGCCAGCACCTCGAGCAGCAGGTGTACGTCGACCACGACGCCCCCGACACCCGCAGCCGCGTGACCTACAAGGGCGCTCTGCAGGGCCAGGGCGCCCGCACGGTCTGGATCGGCGACGTCCTGATCCGCAACAGCGCCACCGGGACCGACAGCTACGAGCAGAACCGCAACCTGGTCCTCTCCGACGGCACCCGTGCCGACTCCATCCCGAACCTCGAGATCGAGACCGGCGACATCGCCGGAGCGGGCCACGCCTCGGCGACCGGCCGGTTCGACGACGAGCAGCTCTTCTACCTGCAGTCGCGCGGCATCCGCGAGGACGAGGCGCGCCGTCTGGTCGTGCGCGGCTTCCTCAGCGAGATCGTGCAGCAGATCAAGGTCGCCGAGCTGGAGGACCGCCTGCAGCTGGCGATCGAGGCCGAGCTGGCGGGCAGCGCCGGCCAGACCGGCTCCGGCAACTCGGCGGTGACCGCATGAGCAACGCCGCGATGATCTGCTCGGTCTCCGAGCTGGTCCCGAACCAGGCCATGCGCGTCGAGGTCGACGGAGTCGCCATCGCCGTCGTCCAGGACTCGGCCGGCGAGATCCACGCCATCGGCGACACCTGCACGCATGGCGAGATCTCCCTCTCGGAGGGCTTCGTCGAGGGCGACAGCCTCGAGTGCTGGGCCCACGGCTCGCAGTTCTCCCTCCGCACCGGGACGCCCCTCAACCTGCCGGCCTACGAGCCGGTCCCCGTCTTCGTCGTCGAGATCATCGACGGCGACGTCTACATCGACCCGACCGTCACGAAGGAAGTCTGAATGTCCGTTCTCCAGATCAGCGATCTCCACGTCAGTGTCGAGACCGAGCAGGGGACCAAGCAGATCCTCCGCGGTGTCGATCTCACCATCAACCAGGGTGAGATCCACGCGATCATGGGCCCGAACGGGTCCGGCAAGTCGACCCTCGCCTACACGATCGCGGGCCACCCCAAGTACCACGTCGACGGCGGCTCGATCACCCTCGACGGCGTCGAGGTCCTCGACATGTCCGTCGACGAGCGCGCTCGCGCCGGCCTCTTCCTCGCCATGCAGTACCCGGTCGAGATCCCCGGAGTGACGAACACCAACTTCCTCCGCACCGCCAAGACCGCGATCGCGGGCGAGGCTCCGGCGATCCGCACCTGGACCAAGGACGTCAAGGCGGCCATGGGCAACCTGCGCATGGACCCCTCCTTCGCGGCGCGCAACGTCAACGAGGGCTTCTCGGGCGGCGAGAAGAAGCGCAACGAGATCCTCCAGCTCGAGCTGCTCGCCCCGCAGTTCGCCGTCCTCGACGAGACCGACTCCGGCCTCGACGTCGATGCGCTCAAGATCGTCTCGGAGGGCGTGAACCGCGCGCACGCGAACACGGGCCTCGGCGTGCTGCTGATCACGCACTACACGCGGATCCTGCGCTACATCGAGCCCGACTTCGTGCACGTCTTCGTCGCCGGCCGCGTCGCCGAGCAGGGTGGCAAGGAGCTCGCCACCCGCCTCGAGGACGAGGGCTACGACCGCTTCCTCACGACGACGACGGCCTGATCATGGCCGTCACGACGCTCGAGCCGAAGCTCTTCGACCAGGTCGAGGAGGCGCTGAAGGACGTCATGGATCCCGAGCTCGGGATCAACGTCGTCGACCTGGGCCTCATCTACGACCTCGGATGGGACGACGAGAACGACGCCCTCGTCATCCACATGACGCTCACCTCGGCGGGCTGCCCGCTGACCGACGTGCTCGAGGAGCAGACCGCCGAGTCGCTCGACGGCATCGTCGAGGCGTTCCGGATCAACTGGGTCTGGATGCCGCCGTGGGGTCCCGAGCGGATCACCGACGACGGCCGCGACATGATGCGCGCTCTCGGCTTCTCGATCTGAGACCGGTACGGCGAAGGGCCGGGAGGATCATCCTCCCGGCCCTTCGCCGTACCGTCGTGCGGGCTCAGCTCGAGCGGCGGCGGAGCAGAGCCCAGGTCGTGGGGAGCAGTGCGGCGGCGAGCACGATCTTGAGGGCGTCGCCGATCAGGAACGGCACGAGACCGGCGGTCAGGACGGAGCCGAGATCGGCGGGGTAGCCGAGCGAGCCGAGCGCGGTCGCGAGCCAGGGGAGGCCGACCAGGTAGATGGTCGCAGTGCCCGCGAAGAAGGTGACGAGGGTGCCGACGACCCGGCGGTCCCACTGGCGCTGCGCCAGCCATCCGGTGACGATCGAGGCGAGGACGAAACCGACGATGTAGCCACCGGTCGGCCCCGCGAGGACGGCCCAGCCGCTCGAGCCCTCGGTGAAGACCGGGGCGCCGAGCGCGCCGACCAGCGCGTAGACGCCCATCGCGAGTGCGCCGCGCAGCGCGCCCAGCGTCGTGCCCGCGAGGAGCACGGCGAAGGTCTGGCCGGTGATCGGCACGGGCCACATCGGGATGTAGAGCTGGGCCATCCCGGCGGTGAAGGCCGCTGCGGCGACCACCAGGACGAGATCGGTGACGATCGAGCGCGCGAACAGGCGGTCCGCGAGGACCGGCCGCGACGGGGCGAGCGAGTAGCTGGACATGAGTGTCTCCAAAGACCGTGGCGCCCGGTGGCGACGAAGGACGAGCCCGACGGGGTCGAGCGTGCAGGTGGCCGAGCGCAGGGGGTCCGGGTGCGTCCGCGGACAGCGGACGTGAACCGGCCCCGCGGCTCAGGAAATATACTAGAGGGCTGCCGCATCGCGGCCCCTTGCCCCACACCTCCCGAAGCGACCGCCATTTCTTGGCGAGAACGGACAGCACTGTGCTGAGCGTCCACGATCTCGAACTCCGAGTCGGCGCCCGACTCCTGATGGAGAACGTCTCCTTCCGGGTGGGCGACGGCGACAAGGTCGGCCTCGTCGGCCGCAACGGGGCGGGGAAGACGACGCTGACCAAGGTGCTCGCCGGCGACCTCATCGCCGCCAAGGGCACGGTCGACCGCGGCGGCGAGATCGGCTACCTCCCGCAGGACCCGCGCTCGGGCGACCCGGAGGAGCTGGCGCGCACGCGCATCCTCGACGCCCGCGGTCTCGGCTCCCTCGTGGTGGGCATGTCCGAGGCGACCGAGGCGATGTCGAGCAGCGACCCGGCGACCAGCGCGGCCGGGATGAAGAAGTACGGCAACCTGACCGATCGGTTCCTCGCGCTCGGCGGCTACGCCGCGGAGGCCGAAGCGGCCTCGATCGCGAGCAACCTGAACCTGCCGGACCGGATCCTCGATCAGCCGCTGAAGACGCTCTCGGGTGGTCAGCGCCGCCGCATCGAGCTCGCCCGCATCCTGTTCTCGGACGCCAGCACGCTGATCCTCGACGAGCCGACGAACCACCTCGACGCCGACTCGGTGGTGTGGCTCCGCGAGTTCCTGAAGAACTACCGCGGCGGATTCATCGTCATCAGTCACGACATCGAGCTGGTCGGCGAGACGGTCAACCGGGTCTTCTACCTGGACGCGAACCGCCAGGTCATCGACGTCTACAACATGAACTGGAAGAACTACCAGCGCCAGCGCGCCGCCGACGAGGAGCGCCGCAAGAAGGAGCGCGCGAACGTCGAGAAGAAGGCGGGCGCCCTGCAGCTGCAGGCGGCGCGCTTCGGAGCGAAGGCCTCGAAGGCGGCGGCCGCGCACCAGATGGTGGCGCGCGCCGAGAAGATGATGAGCGGCCTCGAGGAGGTGCGCGCCGTCGATCGCGTCGCCAAGCTGCGCTTCCCGACGCCGATGCCCTGCGGCCGCACCCCGCTGCAGGCCGAGAACCTGTCGAAGAGCTACGGCTCGCTCGAGATCTTCACCGCCGTCGACCTCGCGATCGATCGCGGATCCAAGGTGGTCATCCTGGGTCTGAACGGCGCGGGCAAGACGACCCTGCTGCGGATCCTCGGCGGGGTGGACGCGCCGGACACCGGGTCGATCGAGCCCGGCCACGGTCTGCGGATCGGCTACTACGCCCAGGAGCACGAGACGATCGACGTCAAGCGCTCGGTGCTCGAGAACATGGTGTCGAGCAGCCCGAACCTCACCGAGACCGAGGCGCGCCGCGTCCTGGGCTCGTTCCTGTTCACCGGCGACGACTCGCACAAGCCGGCCGGAGTGCTCTCGGGTGGCGAGAAGACCCGTCTGGCCCTCGCCATGATCGTCGTCTCCGGGGCGAACGTGCTGCTCCTGGACGAGCCGACCAACAACCTCGACCCGGCGAGCCGCGACGAGATCCTCGACGCCCTCGCGCACTACGAGGGTGCGGTGGTCCTGGTCAGCCACGACGAGGGCGCCGTCGAGGCGCTGAACCCCGAGCGGGTGCTCATCATGCCCGAGGGCACCGAGGACCACTGGACCGCGGACTACCTCGACCTGATCACCCTGGCCTGATCGCGGTCCGTCCCCGTCGAGCGCGGCGGCTCAGTGGTGGGCGTCGAGGAGCTCGTCCTCGATCTCGGAGTCGCTGCGACCGCGCTTGAGCCGGCGCTGCTCGCGCCGCTCCTCCGCCGCGATGACCTCGGGATCGTCGGCGTTGAGCACCCGGAACTCGTGCCGCACGGCCCAGCCCAGTCCTCCGAAGCCCATCAGCGCGAACAGCACCCACTGGATCGCGTAGCTGATGTGCAGGCCCTCGTCGGCCACCGGCTTCAGCGCCGCGAGAGGAGGAGCGTCGACGGGTGCGGGGGATTCCGAGACCAGCAGGCCGTAGGCGCTCGTGCGCACCTGCTCTCCCAGCTGCGCACGCAGGTCGTCGAGCTGGATGGTCGCGATCTGACCGGCGGGAGCGGAGCGCCCCTCGATGCGGCCCTCGCTCGGCTTGATCCTGGCCGTCACCGTGACCTCTCCCTCCGGAGGGGCGGGCACGGCATCGGGGGAGTCCTGCTCGGATCCGACCGGGACCCAACCGCGGTCCACGATGAACAGGCTGCCGTCCGCGAGTCGGAGCGGTGTGAGCACCTCGAATCCGGGATTGCCGTTGTAGGGCCGGTTGCGGACGAGCGTCTCGTCCTGCGTCTCGTAGACGCCCGTGACCTCGACCGGCCGGAACTCGAGCGCGTCGTCCCACGCGCCGTCCTCGCCGATCAGGTCGTCGAGAGTGACGGGGTCGGCCGTCCAGTTGGCCGTGACGAGCCGGTTCGTCGAGGCGGCCTCGTCCAGGCGCGCCACCTGCCAGCGCGACAGCAGCACGCAGGCGACGGCGAAGACCACCGCGAGGGCGAGGTAGCCGAACCAGCGGCGCGAGAGCACGAAGCGCCAGGAGGGACGCGGCGTGGAGTCGGTCAACGCGAGGTCCCCCGGTCGATGGTCTGAAGCGGTCTCACCTCGAGCGGGAACTCCCGTGCGGCGAGGAACTCGCGGAGGAACTCGAGGTGCTCACCGCAGGCGAGCCAGGTCTTGCGCCGGTCCTCTGCGTGGATCCGCGGATTCCGCCACTCTACGGCCCAGGTCGCGATGCTCGTGCAGCCCGCTCTCGAGCAGGTGTGCTTCTCGGGCGCGGTGCCGAGCGGGATCACGGTCGATCCGTCGTCGCTCCGCCGCCCTCGGCCCGGTCGCCGGTCGAGGAGCCGGATTCGGGGGCGGGTGCGGGCGGCGGCACGGGGCGGGACAGGACGATCGCACCGGGGCGCTGCACGTTCCCGCTCTCGCCGACTCCGCCGACGTTCGCGAGCACCACGGCGAAGTAGGGGAGGACGATGGCGCCGATGGCGAAGAAGGCGAGCCACCACCCCTGCGCGAAGATCAGGCAGATCACGCAGATCATGCGGATGCCCATCGCGATGGAGTACTTGATCGCGCGGGAGCGACGCTCCGCGGTCGGCGACGGCGGGAGGGAGGTGAGCGATTCGCGGGGTTTCACAGCTGTACAAGCCTACGTCGCGGGGGAGTCGCGGGAGTCGGGCGGACGGGATCTCCCGATGTGTTGCGCCGCGCGCCCGTAGGATGTACGGGTCGTCCGGCGCCGTCCGCGCGTCGGCAGGAGGGACACCATGACCACGCCCCGCACCGTCCTCGTCACCGGAGGCAACCGAGGAATCGGCTTCGCCATCGCCGAGGAGTTCGTCGCCGCGGGGCACCGGGTCGCGGTCACGGCTCGGTCGGGATCGGGTCCGGCCGGATCGCTCACCGTCGTGGCCGACGTCACCGACTCCGCGTCCATCGATGCCGCCTTCACCCAGGTGGAGGCCGAGCTCGGTCCCGTCGAGGTCGTCGTGGCGAACGCGGGGATCACCCGCGACACCCTCCTCCTGCGCATGACCGAGGACGACTTCACGTCGGTCATCGACACCAACCTGACCGGGGCGTTCCGTGTGGTGAAGCGCGCCTCGAAGGGCATGCTCAAGCAGAAGTTCGGGCGCGTCATCCTGATCTCGAGCGTCGTGGGCCTCTACGGCGGACCGGGTCAGATCAACTACTCGTCGTCGAAGGCCGCCCTCGTCGGCTTCGCCCGCTCGCTCACCCGCGAGCTCGGGGCGCGCAACATCACCGCGAACGTCGTCGCTCCGGGCTTCATCGAGACCGACATGACGGCGGAGCTGCCGGCGGAGCAGCAGGCGGAGTACCGCAAGAGCATCCCGCTCGGCCGGTACGGGACCGCCGCCGAGGTGGCGAAGGTCACCCGCTGGCTCGCCGGCGACGAGGCCGCCTACATCTCGGGCGCGGTGGTCCCGGTCGACGGCGGCCTCGGGATGGGTCACTGATCGCTTCAGCTGTGGGCTTATATCCGTCGGATATCAGCTGTAGGCTTATCGGATGAGGCAAGCGCCGGTCGTCGCCGTTCTGATCGATCTGGTCGGCTCGCGCCGACTCGAGCGACGAGACGTGGCGCAGCACGCGATCGAGACCGGCTTCGCCTCCGTCGACGGAGTCGTCCCCGCGATCGAACCGCTGCATCCGACAGTGGGTGACGAGTTCCAGGGCGTCTACCCGTCTCTCCCCGCCGCCCTCACGGCCACTTTGCACGCGCGCCTGTCCCTGCCCTCCGGGGTCGACTGCCGCGTCGGTCTCGGCCGGGGGGAGATCAGGGTGATCGGTTCGGGAGTCGCCGGCGGCCTGCAGGACGGATCGGCGTGGTGGCGCGCCCGCACCGCGATCGACCGCGCCCACGAGCTCGAGGACGGCTCCGTCCCGAGTGCGCGGGCCTGGTTCGTGGGCTCCGACGAGCCGGGGGCCGAGGAGGCCGCGGTGAACGCCTACCTCCTCGCCCGGGACGCTCTGATCGGCCCCTTGAGCGCTCGCGACCGCCGACTCGTGCTCGGGGCGGCGCGGGGAACGCCCCAGAAGACACTGGCGGAGCAGGAGTCGATCTCGCAGTCCGCGGTGTCGCAGGCGCTGCGTCGCGCGAGCGCGGGCGCACTCCTCACCGGAGCGAGGCTCTTCGAGGACGCGTGCTGACCGCCCTGCTGCTCGGCCTCGTCGGCGCCGCCGACGTGCTGCGCACTCATCTGGGCCTCCGATCGGCGGTGATCGCGATCGTCGTCCTCGACGTCGTCCTCGCGGTCGCCTCCGCCGCAGGGCTCGGCGCACCGGTCATCGGGGTCGTCGTCGTCGTGATCCTCTCGGCGCTGTGGCTCCCGGTCACGACGACGGAGGCGGGACGCCGACCGCTGGGAGGCCTGCGCGCCGTCGTCGGTCTCGCGGTCGCGGTCCTCGTGCTCACCCTGGTCGACCGAGCGGGCGCCGCATCCGACGGACCACTGGTGGACGCGTGGTCGCGACTCGACGGCACCGCCTCGGGCTGGCCGCTGGAGCAGGTGCTCCTCGCCGTGGGAGCAGGACTGCTCTTACTGGAGACGGGCAACGTGATCGTCCGCGCGGCCCTGCACCGGGAGCTCGCGCCGCATCCGGAGCCCCGCCGTTCCCTGTCCCTGCGAGCTCGATTCCTCCGCCCGCCCGCGGAGATCGCGCCGCTTCCGGACCTGCGCGGCGGGCGCGCGATCGGCCCGCTGGAGCGCGTGCTGGTCGCGGGGCTCACCCTGACCGGCGCGATCGGCCTGGCAGGAGCGGTGTTCGCCGCGAAGGGGATCGTGCGCTTCCCCGAGATCTCGCGCGATGGCGACAGCGGGTCGAAGGCCGAGTACTTCCTCGTCGGCTCCCTCGTCAGCTGGACGCTCGCCCTCGCCTGCGCAGGGCTGGTCGCGCTCTCGGGGGTCTGACCGGGGTCAGCCGCGCAGGCCGAGCACCGGGAGGAGCTGGCTGAGGTCGATGCCCTCCACCACGAGGTCGGCTCGCTCCCGCACGAGCGGCTTCGCGTTGAAGGCGACCGCCAGCGCGGCGACCGCCATCATCTCGAGGTCGTTCGCTCCGTCTCCGATCGCGATCGTGCGCTGCGCGGGGACACCGGCGTCGGCCGCCCACTCGAGGAGGGCGGCAGCCTTCGCGTGCGCGTCGACGACCGGGCCGCTGACCTCGCCGGTCAGCACACCGGAGTGCGAGGCGAGGCGGTTCGCCCGCGCGTAGTCGAGACCCAGCTCGTGCGCGACGGGGTCGAGCACTTCGTGGAATCCGCCGGACACCACTCCGATGCGGCCGCCCGCGGCGTGCACGCCTGCGATGAGCTCCTGCACGCCGGGAGTGACGCGGAGCCCCGCCCGGACGCTCTCGCACACGGAGTCGGGGACGCCCGCCAGGGTCGCCACCCGTTCGCGCAGGCTCTCGCCGAAGTCGATCTCCCCGCGCATCGCGCGCTCGGTCACCGCGGCGACGAGGTCCTCGGAGCCCGCGTGGGCCGCGAGGAGCTCGATCACCTCGTCCTGCAGCAGGGTCGAATCGGCGTCCAGGACGACGAGGAAGCGGGCAGGCGTCGCGGGACGCTCACTCATGACGGTCCGATCGGTCGGGCCGCGCGCCGGTGACGCCGGACGCGCGGAAGCGCAGTGCTCTCGGCCCGCTGGGGTGCTACGGGCGGACGACGACGCCCTTGCCGACCACGGTGATCCCCGAGTCGGTGACGGTGAACCCGCGCTCGCGGTCGTGATCGTGATCCACGCCGACCCGCGCGCCGGGCTCGACGACGACGTCCTTGTCGAGGATAGCGCGCACGACCAGCGCGTCCGGGCCGATGCGGACCTTGTCGAAGACCACCGAGTCGGTCACGGTCGCGTTCGACTCGATGACGGTCCACGGGCCCACGACGCTGCGCTCGATGTGGGCGCCCGAGATGACGGTGCCGAGCGAGACCACCGAGTCCACGGTCGAGCCCATGTTGCCCTTGCCGTCCCGCACGATCTTCGCGGGGGGCGAGTTGAGCTGCGACGAGAAGATCGGCCACTGCTGGTTGTAGAGGTTGAAGACGGGCAGCGCCGAGATGAGGTCCTGGTGCGCCTCGAAGAAGGAGTCGATGGTGCCGACGTCGCGCCAGTAGTAGCGGTCGCGATCGGTCGATCCGGGGACCTCGTTGAGCTTGAGGTCGTAGACGCCCGCCTCGCCGCGCGCGACGAAGTCCGGGATGATGTCGCCGCCCATGTCGTGGTCGGAGGTCGACAGCTCGCCGTCGCGGATGACCGCGTCGATCAGCGCGTCGGCGTCGAAGACGTAGTTGCCCATCGAAGCGAGCACCTCGTGCGGCGAGTCGGCCAGGCCGACCGCGTCCTTGGGCTTCTCGAGGAACTCGGCGATCTTGGTCGGGACCACGCCGTCGCCGGCCTCGTCGCCCGCGAGCTGGATGACTCCGAACTGGTCGGCCAGCTCGATCGGCTGGCGGATCGCCGCGACCGTGGCCTTCGCACCCGACTTGATGTGGGCGTCGATCATCTGCGAGAAGTCCATGCGGTACACGTGATCGGCGCCGACCACGACGACGATGTCGGGCTTCTCGTCGCGGATCAGGTTGAGGCTCTGCAGGATCGCGTCGGCGGAGCCGCTGAACCAGCGCTTGCCCAGACGCTGCTGCGCGGGCACGGAGGCGACGTAGGAGTTGAGCAGGCCGGAGAGGCGCCAGGTCTGCGAGACGTGGCGGTCGAGCGAGTGCGACTTGTACTGCGTCAGCACGACGATCTGCGTGAGCCCCGAGTTGATGAGGTTCGACAGCGCGAAGTCGATCAGGCGGTACTGGCCGCCGAACGGGACCGCGGGCTTGGCGCGATCGGCCGTGAGGGGCATGAGCCGCTTGCCCTCGCCGCCGGCGAGGACGATGCCGAAGATCTTCTTTGACTGCATGGCTCAACAGTAGGGGGTGGTGCCCCGCCCGGAACCCCTGCTGTCGCCGGGGAATCGGCTGTACTACGGTTCGGGGTGTGCGAGTCGATCTGCTGACCAAGGAATACCCGCCCGAGGTGTACGGAGGAGCCGGCGTCCATGTCGCCGAGCTCACCAAGGCGCTGCGCCACGACATCGAGGTCGTGGTCCGCTGCTTCGGAGCTCCCCGGGACGAGCCGGGGGCGTTCGCGTACCCGGTCCCCGCCGAGCTCGCGAACGCGAACGGCGCGCTGCAGACCCTGGGCGTCGATCTGCAGATCGCGCAGGACGCGGCGGGAGCCGACCTCGTGCACTCGCACACCTGGTACGCGAACGCGGCGGGCCGCCTCGCCCAGCTGCTCCACGGCGTCCCGCACGTGGTCTCGGCGCACAGCCTCGAGCCGCTGCGACCCTGGAAGGCCGAGCAGCTCGGCGGCGGGTACCGCGTCTCGAGCTGGATCGAGCGCGAGGCGTACGAGAACGCGGACGCCGTGATCGCGGTCTCCGGCGGCATGCGCGCCGACATCCTCCGCTCCTACCCGGCACTGGACCCGGCGAAGGTGCACGTGGTCTACAACGGCATCGATCTCGACGCCTGGCACCCCGTCGAGGACGAGGCGGTCCTCGAGGGCCTCGGCATCGACCCCTCCCGCCCGTCGGTGGTCTTCGTCGGCCGCATCACCCGGCAGAAGGGCCTCCCGTACCTCCTGCGCGCGGCGGCGACGCTCCCTCCCGAGGTGCAGCTCGTGCTGTGCGCGGGCGCTCCCGACACCCCGGAGATCATGGCGGAGGTCACCGCGCTGGTGCGCGGGCTGCAGGAGGAGCGGACCGGCGTCGTCTGGATCGACCGCCACCTCCCTCGTCACGAGCTCTCCGCGGTGCTGACCGCGGCGACGACCTTCGTCTGCCCGTCGATCTACGAGCCGCTCGGCATCGTGAACCTCGAGGCCATGGCGTGCGGCGCCGCGGTCGTCGGCACGGCCACCGGCGGCATCCCGGAGGTCGTCGTGGACGGAGTGACGGGCCGACTGGTCCCGATCGAGCAGGTCACCGACGGCACAGGCACCCCGGTCGACCCCGACCGCTACGTCGCGGACCTCGCGGCGGCTCTCGCCGAGGTGGTCGCGGATCCCGAGGCGGCCAAGCGCATGGGAGCGGCGGGTCGCGAGCGGGCGCAGAGCGATTTCAGCTGGACGCAGATCGCGCGGGACACCCGGGCGATCTACGACTCGCTCGTCTGATCCCTCCGCCCTCGCCCTTTAGGATGGGACGCATGCCCAGCGTCGTCTCGTTCTCCGATGTCTCCTTCGTCCGGAACGGCAAGCGGATCCTCGATCACATCGAGTGGGCCGTCGCCGAGGAGGACCGCTGGGTCGTGCTCGGACCCAACGGCGCGGGCAAGACGTCGATCCTCCAGATCGCCGCGGCGCAGAACTACCCCTCGACCGGCACCGCCGGGATCCTCGACGAGACCCTCGGCCGCGTCGACGTGTTCGAGCTGCGCCCGCGCATCGGCTACGCCTCGACCGCCATGGCCCGCCGCCTGCCGGTCGACGAGCCGGTGCTGGACGTCGTGATGACCGCCGCCTACTCGGTGACCGGTCGCTGGAACGAGTCGTACGACGCCGTCGACGAGCGCCGCGCCCGCCGTGTGCTGGCCGAGTGGAAGCTCGACCACCTCGCCGACCGCACGTTCGGCACGCTCTCGGACGGCGAGCAGAAGCGCGTGCAGATCGCGCGCGCGATCATGACCGACCCCGAGCTCCTCCTGCTCGACGAGCCGGCCGCGAGCCTCGACCTCGGCGCCCGCGAGGAGCTCGTCGCGCTTCTCAGCGGTTTCGCGAAGGACCCGGCGTCGCCCGCGATCGTGATGGTCACCCACCACGTCGAGGAGATCCCCGACGGCTTCACCCACGCGCTCCTGCTGCGCGACGGGAAGGCCGTCGCCGCCGGGCCGCTGGCCGAGGCTCTGACCGAGCAGACGCTCTCCGAGACGTTCGGACTCGACATAGCCCTCACCCGCGAGGACGGCCGGTACTCGGCTCGCGCCCGCCGCTGATCGACCCGGTCCGCCGCGCCGCGGATCCCCTCCTCGACGGCCGCACGATCTGCTATTCTCGGTAGCTGGCTCGGGCCCGTTCGCGGTGCGCCCACCACCCTTCCACCCGTTCCCGTCGACGACAGGTGCGGTTCAGGACCACCAACGACAGGACACGCCATGAAGACCGACATCCACCCCGAGTACGCGCCGATCGTCTTCCGCGACCTCGCCTCCGGTGAGACCTTCCTCACCCGTTCGACGGCGAAGAGCAGCAAGACCATCGAGCTCGACGGCGTCACCTACCCGGTCATCGACGTCGAGATCTCGTCCGCCTCGCACCCGTTCTACACGGGCAAGCAGCGCATCATGGACTCGGCCGGCCGCGTCGAGAAGTTCAACAGCCGCTACAAGAACTTCGGCAAGTAGCCACTCCTCGAAGGGCCCTCGACCTCACGGTCGGGGGCCCTTCGTCGTGTCCCGGGCGACGCCGGTGCGGTAGCGTCCGGGCATGGTGTCCTTCGCCGACAAGCCGATCCTCCCCGTCGTCACCGCGGACGAGTGGGAGGCGTACCTGTCGGACTCCCCGGATCCCGGCGGGGTGCGTCTGAAGCTGCGCAAGAAGGCGGCGGTCGATCCCGGCCTGACCTACGCGGAGGCGCTCGACGTCGCGCTCTGCCACGGCTGGATCGACGGGCAGGCCGGCGCGTTCGACGAGCAGTTCATGCTCCAGGCCTTCACGCCGCGTCGCCGGGCCAGTCCGTGGTCGCAGGTGAACCGCGACCACGTCGCCCGGCTGATCGAGGAGGGCCGGATGCGCCCCGCCGGACTCGCGGAGATCGAGCGCGCGAAGGCGGACGGCCGCTGGGACGCGGCGTACCGGCAGAAGGGGGCGGAGGTGCCTCCGGACCTGCTGGCGGCCCTGGAGGCCGACCCGGCGGCGGCGGCGTTCTTCGCGACCGTGGGCGGGCAGAAGCGCTTCGCGTTCCTCTTCCGGCTGCAGCAGCTGAAGCGGCCGGAGTCGCGCGAGCGCCGGATCCGCGAGTACGTGGCGCTGCTCCGCGAGGGGCGCACGCTGACTTAGACGGCGTCAGTGGCGCACGGGCCAGGCGCCGTCGGCGACGAAGGCCTCGTCGCGCACGCGGCGCATGTACTCCTGGAACGACTCGGCCTGGTCGCGGCACCAGTCGATCTGCAGCGCGTGCAGGGCGTCGGCTCCCACTCCGAGCTCGTCGGCGAAGGCGCGGCCGAGCGCCTGGGCGACCCTGCCTGCCGCGACGGCGTCGGCTCCGGCGTCGTGGGCCTCGGTGAGGCTCACTCCGTAGTGCTCGGCGGCGAGGGTGAGGGTGCGCTTGCCCTTGCGGTAGCGGTCGACGGCCTTGTCGATGACGAGGGGATCGACGACCGGGCTCGGATCGATCAGCACCGGGACGCCCCAGCGCCGCGCCTCGTGGGCGAGCAGCGAGAGGTCGTAGGGGGCGTTGTAGACGACGACCGGGATGCCGCGGGCGAGCAGGGAGCGGAGCGCTTCGGACACCTCGGCGACGACCTCGCCGGCCGGGCGGCCGTGCTCGCGCGCGTGCTCGGTGCTGATGCCGTGCACGGCGCTGGCTCCCGCGGGGATCTCGACTCCGGGATCGGCGAGCCACGTGGTGCCCTCGATCGCCTCGCCGTCTGCTCCGATCACTCCGACGTGCGCGGTCACGATGCGGCTCGTGCGCACATCGATGCCCGTGGTCTCGAGATCGAAGACGGCGAGCAGGTCGAACCAGGGCGCGCCCTCGGCGGGGGCGAGCTCGGCGGGTGCCGGGGCGGCGCGACCCTCGTCGGACGGGAGGCCCTCGAACGCGCCGTCGTCGAACAGGGTCGGCTCGGTCGTTGCGGTGATGCTCACGCGGACAGCCTAAACGGGGCCTCCGACATCGGTCGGAGGCCCCGCGGCGTGCTCACGGTCGCGAGCGGATCAGCGGTCGTGATCCGCCTTCGCGACGTGCAGCCAGAAGAAGCCCTGCGTGCCGAGGGTCATCGTGAGGGTGCCGTCCGCCGAGAACCCGGGGAAGCGTCCGCCGCCGAAGAGGTCGGTCAGCGCGGAGCCGGGGTTCTCGGGGTCGGTGATGGTCACGGACACCGGGTTGTGGTTGAAGCTGAAGACGCAGAGCACCTCCTCGGGCTGGTCGCCCATGGCCGAGCCGGACCCGGCGTAGTCGCGCACGAAGGCGAGCACCGACTCGTGGTCCGTCTCGAGCACGCGCATCGAGCCGAGGCCGAAGGCCGGGTGGCCGCGGCGCACGTGCAGCACGTTCCGCATCCAGTGCAGGAGCGAGCGGGACTGCGCGAGCTGCGCCTCCACGTTGACCTGGTTGTAGTGGTAGACGAGCGACTGCACGATCGGCTGGACGAGCTTGCCGGGGTCGGCGGCCGAGAAGCCGGCGTTGCGGTCGGGCGTCCACTGCATCGGCGTGCGGGAGGCGTCGCGGTCGTTGAGCCAGATGTTGTCGCCCATCCCGATCTCGTCGCCGTAGTAGAGGAACGGACTGCCCGCGAGCGAGAAGAGGAGAGCGTTGATCAGCTCGAGCTCGGCGCGGGAGTTGTCGAGCAGCGGCGCGAGGCGGCGCCTGATGCCGATGTTGGAGCGCATCCGCGGGTCGTAGGCGTACCAGCCGTACATCGCCTGGCGGTACTCCTCCGAGACCATCTCGAGCGTGAGCTCGTCGTGGTTCCGCAGGAACACGCCCCAGGCGGCTCCGGAGGGGATGTCGAAGGTCTCGGAGAGGACCTTCTTCAGCTCGTTCGCCGTCTGCGCGCGGAGCGAGTAGAAGATGCGGGGCATGACCGGGAAGTCGAAGGCCATGTGGCACTCCGGCTCCTCCTCGGTGCCGAAGAACGCGGCGACCTCGCGCGGCCACTGGTTCGCCTCCGCGATCAGGATGCGGCCGGGGTAGTCGCGGTCGACCATCTGGCGGAGGTTCTTGATGAAGTCGTGGGTGGGCGGCTCGCCCTCGCCGTTGCCCTCGTCGGACTCGTAGAGATAGGGGATCGCGTCCAGGCGGATGCCGTCGACGCCGAGGTCGAGCCAGAACCTCACCACGTCGTGGATCGCCTCGCGAACGGCCGGGTTCTCGAAGTTGAGGTCCGGCTGGTGCGAGAAGAAGCGGTGGAAGTAGAACTGCCGGCGCTCGGAGTCGAACGCCCAGTTCGAGTCCTCGGTGTCGACGAAGATGATGCGGATGTCGGGGTAGCGGTCGTCGGTGTCGTTCCACACGTAGAAGTCGCCGTAGGGGCCCTCGGGGTCCGATCGCGACTGCTGGAACCACTCGTGCTGGTCGCTCGTGTGGTTGAGCGGGAAGTCCATGACGATGCGCATGTTGCGCTCGTGCGCCTTGCGCACCAGGTCGCGGAAGTCCTCCATCGTGCCGAACTCGGGGAGGATCGCCTTGAAGTCCGAGACGTCGTAGCCGCCGTCGCGCAGCGGCGACATGTAGAAGGGCGGCAGCCAGAGCGCGTCGATGCCGAGCCACTGCAGGTAGTCGAGCTTCGAGGCCAGTCCGTTGATGTCCCCGGCGCCGTCCCCGTTCGAGTCGTAGTACGACCGGATCATGACCTCGTAGAACACCGCACGGCGGTACCACTGGGGATCGAGGGCGAGTCCGGGGAGTTGGATCGGCGACGTGAAGCTCACGGTGCTCCTTCTGCTGCTGCCTGAGCGGATGACCGTCACGAAGGACGGGGCGGTGCGTCGCGAAGCGAGCGCGTCCTCATGCTCCCGGCTCGGATCGCGGCCACGCAAGGCGTTGCGGCGAGAAGTTCGAGCGGTCTTGCCTACGATGGGGAGCGAGATGACCTTCGCTTCGCCCTACGCCGCCGACCTCGGACGACTCCCGATCCGGGAGGCCTCCGCGGCCGTCCCGGGGGCGTCCACCGCCTACTGGAGCTACGGCTCGGAGGACGCGGCGACGGTGATCGTGCTGGTGCACGGCTTCCGCGGCGAGCACCACGGTCTCGAGCCGGTGATCGCCCGTCTGCTCGGGGGAGGGGCGGATGTCCGCGTGATCGCCCCGGACCTGCCCGGATTCGGCGCCTCCCCGCCCATGACGGCGCACCCGCACGACGTGGACGGCTACGCGGCCTGGCTGGGGGAGTTCCTGGACGTCCTCGGACTCCGCGGCGAGGCGGTGGTGCTCGGGCACTCGTTCGGCTCGATCGTGGCCGCGGCGGCCGTCGCGTCGGGGCTGCCGACTCCGCTGCTGGTGCTCGTCAATCCGATCGCGGCTCCGGCCCTCGCCGGCCCTCGGGGAGTGCTGACGCGGCTCGCGGTGCTCTACTACCGGCTCGGAGCGGTGCTGCCGCCGGCCCTCGGGTACCGGCTGCTGCGCGATCCCGTGATCGTCCGCGTGATGAGCCTCTCGATGGTGAAGACGAAGGACGCCGGTCTGCGGCGCTTCGTGCACGACCAGCACGATCGCTACTTCAGCGCCTTCGCGTCGCGCGACACGGTGCTGGAGGCGTTCCGCGCCTCGGTCTCGCACGACGTCAGCGAGTACGCGGCGCGCATCACGGTGCCGACGCTGCTGATCGCGGCGGCGCAGGACGACATCACCCCTCTCCCGGCGCAGCACCGCCTGCTCGCGGCGCTCCCGCACGCCCGGCTGCACGTGATCGACGGGGTCGGCCACCTCATCCACTACGAGACGCCGGACGAGGCCGCCGCGGTGCTCCGCCGCGCCCTCGAGGAGGGGATCGACCGATGAGGATCGTCGTCGACTGCCGCTACACCCGGCTCGAGCGCCACGACGGGATCAGCCGCTACACCTCCGAGCTCGTCCGCGAGCTCTCGGCTCTGCACGACGTGACGATGCTGATCAGCGACCGCCGCCAGCTCGCGCTGCTGCCCGACCTGCCGTGGGAGAAGGTGACGTCGCCGACCGGTCCGTTCGAGCCGTTCGTGGCGCTCCTCGTGAACCGGCTGAAGCCGGACGTGGTCTTCTCGCCGATGCAGACCATGGGGTCGCTCGGCCGCCGCTACCGCCTCGTGCTGACCGTGCACGACCTCATCTACTACCGCCACCGCACGCCCCCGCGCGACCTTCCGTTGCCCGTCCGCGGGCTGTGGCGGCTCTACCACCTGTCGTGGTGGCCGCAGCGGCGACTGCTGCAGCGGGCCGACGCCGTGGTGACGGTCTCGGAGACCACTCGCGAGCTGATCCGGGAGCACCGCCTGACGACCCGCCCGATCGTGGTGGTGCCGAATGCGGCGGGCGATCCCGACGAGTCGAGCGCCGCGCTGGCCGCGTCGCTGCCCGACCGCTCCGACGCCCGCTCGCTGGTCTACATGGGCTCCTACATGCCCTACAAGAACGTCGAGACGCTGGCCCGAGCGATGCGCCTGCTGCCCGACTACGAGCTGCACCTGATGAGCCGGGCGAGCGACGAGACGGTCGAGACGCTGCGCTCGCTCGCTCCGACGGCGAAGCTGGTGTTCCACCAGGGCGCGGACGACGCCACCTACCGGGCGGTGCTCGCGCGGGCGACCGCCCTGGTCAGCGCGAGCCGCGACGAGGGCTTCGGGATCCCGCTGGTCGAGGCGATGGCGCTCGGCACCCCCGTCGTCGTCAGCGACATCCCGATCTTCCGCGAGATCGGCGGGGACGCCGCGGTCCTGGTGGATCCGGGCAGTGCGAAGGACGTGGCGCGCGGAGTCCGCTCGCTCGAGGATGCGGCGGTATGGACGGAGCGTTCGGAGCGGTCGCGCGAGCGCGCGGCGGCGTACTCGTGGCGCGACTCCGCCCGGGTGCTCTACGCGCTGCTGACCGGGCTCTAGGGCCTGGTGGGGCTGAGGACGTCGTCGAGATCGGCGTCCACGACCACCACGTCGCCGGAGTCGTCGAAGGCGACGATCCGCAGGGCGCCGTCGACGATCGCGAAGTCGTGCCGCGAGCCGTTGCCGACGGTGATGCCCTGAGGAGGCAGCGCGTCCTCGCTGAGCGAGCGGAGGAGGCTGCCGATGACGGCGCCGTGCGTCGCCACGATCACCCGCTGGTCGGGGAAGCGCTCCGCGACCTCGAGCAGCGCCTCCGTCGCCCGTGCGACCACCTCGGCGCGGGTCTCGCAGCCGGGGATGCGCTCACCCTCGATGCCGCCGGGGAAGAACGCGCGGAGGTCGTCCCCGGTCATGCCCTCGGCCTCGCCGTAGGCGCGCTCGGCCAGCCCGGGCACGACGAGCGGCTCGTCGAGGCCCAGACCCCGGGCGATGACGGCGCCCGTCTCGTAGGCGCGCTGCAGCGGACTCGCGACGACCGCGTCCCACTCCCGCTCGCCGAGGATCCGCGCGGCCGCCCGCGCCTGCGAACGGCCGGTGTCGTTCAGCGGGATGTCGCTCGCTCCCTGGATGCGGCGCGCCGCGTTCCAGTCGGTCTGGCCGTGGCGGACGAGGGTGAGCTGGGTCACGGGAGCCTCTCGAGGTGCGGGGAGGGGAGGACGCCCGGGTCAGCGGGCGGGGAGGCGGTCGGCGAGGATCCGCAGGACCTCGGTCGTGCCGCCGTCGATCTTGATCGCGGCGCGGCCGTCGCCCTTGGTCGTGCCGCGGTTGACGATGACGATCGGCATCTTGCCGCGGCGGGCGATCTCGAGGAAGCGGATGCCGGAGTTGACGACGAGGGAGGAGCCGGCCACGAGCAGGGCGTCGGCGCCGGCGACGATGGCGCGCGCCTCCTGGAACCGCTCGGTGGGGATGAACTCGCCGAAGAACACGATGTCGGGCTTGAGGATCCCGCTGCAGACGGTGCAGTCGGGCACGGTCATCGCCGAGACGTCGTGCACCTCGGCGTCGCCGTCGGGGTTGAGGGAGGAGACGCCCGGGTCGTCGAGCCAGGGGTTCGCCTCGGCGATCCGATCGGCCACGGCGTCGCGGGCGAAGTACTGCCCGCAGGTCATGCAGCGGACGCGGTCGGCGGAGCCGTGCAGGTCGACGACGCGGCGCGATCCGGCGCGCACGTGCAGCCCGTCGACGTTCTGCGTGACGACTCCTGTCAGAACGCCCCGCTCCTCGAGGCGGGCCAGGGCGCGGTGCCCGTCGTTGGGGAGGGTGCTCGTGAAGCGCCGCCAGCCGATCTGGCTTCCGGCCCAGTAGCGCTTGCGGTAGTCGGGGTCGGCGACGAACTGCGAGTAGGTCATCGGGGTGCGCACCGGCGCGCCCGCTCCGCGGTAGTCCGGGATGCCGGAGTCGGTGCTGACGCCCGCGCCGGTGACGGCGGCGATGCGCCGCCCGGTGAGGAGTTCGACGGCCTGCTCGATCGCGTCGGCACGAGTGCCGTCCTCGACCGGTGTCGGACTCGACTCCATCCGCGCCTCCCGTCGGTGATCCCTCCGCGTGCGCGGCGGACCCGTCTCGAAGTCTAGAGCGCCGCGGCGCCCGAGGGCTGTGAACGGGGGATCGCCGTCGCGTGCGCGGCATCCCGTTCGACAGGCCCTAGGGTGCCGGGATGCCGATCGTGCACATCGCGGACCTCGACCACCCCCTCCTCGCCGACTACCACCGGCTGACGGACGTCGCCCTGCGGCGGGTGCTGGAACCGGAGGGCGGTCTCTACATCGCGGAGTCTGCCAAGGTGATCGGCCGGGCTCTGGATGCCGGGCACCGGCCGCGCTCGGTCCTGGTGCAGGAGAAGCGGCTGGCGGACGCGGCGGACGTGCTCGAGCGCTTCCCCGAGGTCCCGGTGTTCGTGGCACCCGATCCCGTGATCGAGGAGCTGACCGGGTTCCACCTGCACCGCGGCGCGCTGGCCTCGATGCACCGGCCCGTGCTGCCCACCGTGACGGAGCTGCTCGCCGACGCGCGCCTCGTCGTGATCCTCGAGGACCTCGTCGACCACACGAACGTCGGCGCGGTGTTCCGCGCGGCCGCCGGGATGGGGGCGGACGCCGTCCTCGTGACACCGCGGTGCGCGGATCCGCTCTACCGGCGGAGTGTCCGAGTCAGCATGGGCACGGTGCTGCAGGTGCCGTGGACCAGGACGCCGGAGTGGGGGCCGGCGCGGGACGAGCTGCTCGCCTCCGGATTCTCGATCGCGGCGCTGGCGCTGGCGCCGGACGCGGTGCCGCTGGACGTCTACGCCCAGCGGCGCCCCGAGCGCGTGGCGATCGTGCTCGGAGCGGAAGGGGACGGATTGAGCCGGGCCGCCCTCGACGCGGCGGACACCGTGGTCACGATCCCGATGCTGCACGGGGTCGACTCGCTGAACGTGGCGTCGGCCGGAGCGGTGGCGCTCTGGGCGCTGACGCGCTCGGCCGCACCCTCCGAGGATCGAGCGGACACCGCGCCTACGATGACGGAGTGAGCACCCCGACGCGACCCGACGACTCGCCGATCGACGTGTTCGGAGCCGTCCTGCCGGAGCGGCCTGCCGGCCCTCCGCCGCGTCGCCGCCGCGTCGGCGCGATCATCGGGGGCGCTCTCGCCGTCGTCCTCGTCGGCGCGGGCGGCGCCTACTCCGCGACCGCGGCGAGCGCTGAGCTGCCCGCGGCGACCGCGCTCGTGGCGCAGACTCCCGGGGCGACGACCGAGGCTCCGGTGCTCGCCTGGCCGGCGTACGGCTCCGGGGCGATCGGCGCCGTCGGTTTCGACGACGCCGAGCAGGACGGGGTCCTCGCGCGCTACGGGTCCGAGGATCCGGTCCCGACCGGGAGCATCGCGAAGGTCGTGACGGCGCTGGTGATCCTCGCCGCGCGGCCGATCGCCGACGGGACCGATGGCGCGGACATCACCTTCACGAGTGCCGACGTCGGCTACTACAATGATTCGCTCGCCGAGAACGGCTCCGTCGCGCCCGTCTCCGCGGGCCTCGAGCTGACGCAGCGCGAGGCGCTGACGGTGCTGATGCTGCCGTCCGCGAACAACTACTCGAAGTCCCTCGCGATCTGGGCCTTCGGCTCGGAGGAGGCGTACCTCGCCGCCGCGCGCACCTGGCTCGACCAGCAGGGGCTGACCCGCACGATCGTCACCGACACGAGCGGGCTCTCGCCCGACACCGTGAGCACCACCTCCGACATGGTGCGCCTGGGCGAGATGCTCGTCGCCGATCCGGTGCTGGCGCCGATCGTCGCCCTGCCCCGCGCGGACGTCCCCGGGGTGGGCGTCGTGGAGAACACCAACACGCTGCTCGGGCGCGGGGGAGTGGACGGGATCAAGACGGGGACGACGGACGAGGCCGGGTCGTGCCTCCTGTTCTCGGTGGACACCGTCGTCGAGGGCGAGCCGGTGACGCTCGTCGGCGTCGTCGTGGGCGCGCGGACGCATCCGCAGCTCGCCTCGGACATCCTGACCCTGCTGCCGAGCGTCGAGGCGGGGTTCCGCACGGTGCCGCTGACCACCGAGGGGCAGGACTTCGGCTCGTACACGAGCCTCTGGGGCGAGTCGGCCGTGGCCGAGACCCCCGAGGCGCGGTCGGTGCTGACCTGGGGAGCCGTCACGACCTCGACGACGGTCGAGCTCGATCCGCTCGGCACGGTGGCCGACGGGGCGGGCGTCGGCACGGCGACCGTGAGCGTCAACGGCACGCCCTACGAGCTGCCCCTCGTCGCGGACGGGTCGATCGAGGATCCGGGGTTCGGCTGGCGCGTCTCGCACCCGGCGGAGCTGCTCGGCCAGTCGGAGCTCGTGGGCTAGCCAGCGCTCAGTCGCCCTCGACGACGATGCGGACGCCGGCGGTCGCGATGTCGGCGGCGACCTCCTCCGGGGTCGCGTTGCCCGGCGCCGCAGTGCCCGGCGCGGAGGGGACGGGCTGCGCGCGCTCGGGGTCGGCACGGTAGGGCTCCGCGGACGGGCGCTTGGCCGTGATGAAGTCGCCCGAGGACTGGTGCCGGATGCGCCGCAGCACCCACGGCACGAGGTACTCTCGCGCCCACTTCACGTCCTCGGTCCGCGCCGCGCGCCAGGTCGGCGTGGGCAGCGGCTCCGGAGCCAGAGGCCGGAGCGAGTTCTCGACGGCGAGCGCCTCGAGCACCATGCGGGCGACCTCGTGGTGCCCGTGCGGGTTGAGGTGCAGGCGGTCGGGCGCCCACATCCGCACGTCCTGGATCTCCTGCAGCGACCACTGGTCGGCGACGATGCAGTCGTAGCGCTTCGCGAGCGCACGCAGGTTCTCGTTGTAGATCGCGACCTTGCCGCGGATGCGCCCGAAGACGGGGGAGAAGCCGACGTCGACGCCGGTGAAGAGCACGACCGTCGCGTCATCGGCGCGGAGCCGCGCCAGGCCCGACTCGAAGCGGGCGGCGATGTCGTCCGGGTCGGTGCCTGGGCGGATCACGTCGTTGCCGCCCGCGGAGATCGTGATGAGGTCCGGGCGCAGCTCCAGCGCCGGCTCGACCTGCTCGTCGAGGATCTGCTGGAGCAGCTTCCCGCGGACGGCCAGGTTCGCGTAGGCGAAGTCGTCGACCTGGCTGCCGAGCACCTCGGCGACGCGGTCGGCCCAGCCGCGGTGACCGCCGGGGCTGGCGGGCTCGGGATCGCCGATGCCCTCGGTGAACGAGTCGCCCAGGGCGACGTAGCGGGACCACGGATGACGCTGCTCGACCATCCCTCCATTCTGCTCCGCGGCGCTCGCGGCCGGATCCGTCGTGCGGACGATCGCGACACGCCCAGCACGCGCCCGCCGCGGCGCCCGATCGCGGGGACCCGGCCCCCGCGTCGGTGGTGTCGGCTACCGTTGGCGCACGTGAACAGTCCCTCGAGCTTCGGTCATCAGGTCGGCACCTCCGCTGCGGAGCACCTGTCCCCGTCGTTCCCGGGACGCGCTCCGTGGGGCACGGCGAACAAGCTCCGCGCGTGGCAGGCGGAGGCGCTCGAGGCGTACTTCCAGACCGAGCCGCGCGACTTCCTCGCCGCCGCGACCCCCGGCGCCGGCAAGACGACCTTCGCTCTCCGGCTCGCGGCCGAGCTCCTGCACAACCGCACCGTCGACCGCATCACGGTGGTCGCTCCGACCGAGCACCTCAAGCGCCAGTGGGCCGAGGCCGCGCACCGCGTCGGCATCCGCCTGGATCCCACCTTCACGAACCGGATGGGGCGCCACGCCCGGCACTACCACGGCGTCGCCGTCACCTACGCGCAGATCGCGGTGCGGCCGGAGCTCCACCGCGAGCTGACCCTCTCGGGGCGCTCGCTCGTGATCCTCGACGAGGTGCACCACGGCGGCGACGCGCTCAGCTGGGGCGACGCGATCCGCGAGGCCTTCGAGCCCGCCGTGCGGCGCCTGTCGCTGACCGGGACGCCGTTCCGCTCGGACACGGCGCCGATCCCGTTCGTCAGCTACCTGCCCGACGAGGAGGGCATCCGCACCTCGCGGACCGACTACGCCTACGGCTACGGCCGCGCCCTGGCCGACGGCGTCGTCCGTCCGGTGCTCTTCATGGTCTACGCCGGGCAGATGCGCTGGAAGTCGAAGGCCGGCGACGAGATGGAGGCGCGGCTCGGCGAGGGCAACACGAAGGACATCACCTCGCAGGCGTGGCGCACGGCGCTGGACCCCAAGGGCGACTGGATCCCGTCGGTGCTGCGCGCCGCCAACACGCGCCTGAGCGAGGTGCGCCGCGCGATCCCCGACGCCGGCGGGCTGGTGATCGCGACCGACCACTACGCCGCCCGCGCCTATGCCGCGATGCTGCGCGAGATCAGCGGCGAGCCCGTCACCGTCGTCCTCTCGGACGAGAAGGAGGCGAGCGACCGGATCGAGGAGTTCTCGAAGGACACCAGCCGGTGGATGGTCGCCGTGCGGATGGTGTCGGAGGGCGTGGACGTGCCGCGGCTGGCCGTGGGCGTCTACGCGACGTCGGCGTCGACTCCGCTGTTCTTCGCGCAGGCGATCGGCCGCTTCGTGCGGGCCCGGCGCCGCGGCGAGACCGCGTCGATCTTCCTCCCGAACGTGCCGGGGCTGCTCGCGCTCGCGAGCTCGATGGAGCAGCAGCGCGACCACGCGCTCGACCGGAAGAGCTCGGACGACGAGGAGTACCCCGAGGCCGACCTGATGGCCGACGCCGAGCGGCAGGAGAAGGCGTCCTCCGAGCTGCTCGAGGAGGGGCGGTTCGAGTCGCTCGGCTCCGCGGCGACGTTCGACCGGGTCGTCTACGAGGGTGCCGAGTTCGGGATGGAGGTCGAGGTCGAGAGCGAGGAGGAGCTCGACTTCATCGGACTCCCGGGACTGCTCGAACCCGATCAGGTTCGCGAGCTCCTGCAGCACCGGCAGCAGCGGCAGGCGAAGCGCGCGGGCACCCGCCCGGGCGCCGCGGCAGCTCCGGAGGCGAAGGAGAGCGAGATCCCCGCGCCGCTCTACCGCACCCTGAAGGAGCAGCGGAGCCTCCTGAACTCGCTCGTCGGACTGTGGGCGCGCAACACGGGGGAGACCCACGGCCAGGTGCACACCGAGCTGCGGCGGCTCTGCGGCGGACCGGCCGTCGCCCAGGCCAGCGTCACCCAGCTGCAGGCGCGCATCGACCTGCTGCGGCGGAGGATCGGCTCGCACTGAGCACGACGGGGCGATAGCCGATCGGCCCGGCGCGGCGCCAGCCCCTCCGGCGCGATCGGCGCCGCCCGTACTGTTCGAGACGTGACCTCGCCGCTCCTCCCGCTCGTCGCGACGCGCCCGCTCGCTGCACTCGAGGACGGCTCCCGGTGACCCCTGCCGACGAGCGGCTCCCGGGTGCGCCGGAGGAGCCCCTCGCTAAGGTGGGCAGTCGGTCCGTCGCGAAGGTGATGGACCATCACCCCCGACGTCGGGCATCCGCGGACCGAACGACGGCCTCATCCGGATCGCCCGAGACCACACCCCAGAGGAGTCTCGTGGAGACCTGGCCCGGAACCGCCTACCCCTTGGGCGCCACTTTCGACGGAAGCGGCACGAACTTCGCTCTCTTCAGCGAGGTCGCCGAGCGCGTCGAGCTCTGCCTGTTCGACGACGACGGCACCGAGACGCGCGTCGACGTGCTCGAGTCGGACGCCTACGTCTGGCACTGCTACCTGCCGCAGGTGCAGCCCGGCCAGAAGTACGGCTACCGCATCCACGGGCCGTACGACCCGGCCGCAGGGCAGCGCTGCAACCCGAACAAGCTGCTGCTCGACCCCTACGCGAAGGCCGTCTCGGGAGAGATCGACTGGGACCAGTCGCTCTTCTCGTACACCTTCGGCGACCCGGACTCGACGAACGACGAGGACTCGGCGCCGCACATGATGATGGGCGTCGTCATCAACCCGTTCTTCGACTGGGCGGGGGACCGCCGTCCGCGCATCGCCTACGACCGCACGGTCATCTACGAGGCGCACGTGAAGGGGCTCACCAAGAGCCACCCCGACATCCCGGAGGAGCTGCGCGGCACGTACGCGGGCGTCGCGCACCCCGCGGTCATCGCGCACCTCAAGCACCTGGGCATCACGGCGATCGAGCTCATGCCGGTGCACCAGTTCGTCAACGACTCGACCCTGATCGACAAGGGCCTCTCGAACTACTGGGGCTACAACACGATCGGCTTCTTCGCGCCGCAGAACACGTACTCGTCCACGGGCGACCAGGGCCAGCAGGTCCAGGAGTTCAAGAGCATGGTGCGGGCGCTGCACGCGGCCGGCATCGAGGTCATCCTCGACGTGGTCTACAACCACACCGCCGAGGGGAACCACCTCGGCCCGTCGCTCTCGTTCCGCGGCATCGACAACGAGGCGTACTACCGCCTCGTCGACGACGACAAGCGCTACTACATGGACTACACCGGCACGGGGAACACCCTGAACGTCCGGCACCCGCACTCGCTGCAGCTGATCATGGACTCGCTGCGCTACTGGGTGACCGAGATGCGCGTCGACGGCTTCCGCTTCGACCTCGCCTCCGCGCTCGCCCGCGAGTTCTACGACGTCGACCGGCTCTCGACCTTCTTCGAGCTCGTGCAGCAGGACCCCGTGGTCTCGCAGGTCAAGCTGATCGCCGAGCCGTGGGACGTCGGACCCGGCGGCTACCAGGTCGGCAACTTCCCTCCGCAGTGGACGGAGTGGAACGGGAAGTACCGCGACACGGTCCGCGACTTCTGGCGCGGCGAGCCGTCGACGCTGGGCGAGTTCGCCTCGCGGCTGACCGGATCGGCCGACCTCTACGCGCGCTCCGGTCGCCGCCCGGTCGCCTCGATCAACTTCGTGACGGCCCACGACGGGTTCACCCTGCGCGACCTGGTCTCGTACAACGAGAAGCACAACGACGCCAACGGCGAGGACAACAACGACGGGGAGTCGCACAACCGCTCCTGGAACCACGGAGTCGAGGGGCCGACGGACGACCCGAAGGTCCTGGGCCTGCGCGCTCGGCAGCAGCGCAACTTCCTGGCGACCATGCTCATCTCGCAGGGCGTGCCGATGATCCTGCACGGCGACGAGCTGGGCCGCTCGCAGAACGGCAACAACAACACCTACGCCCAGGACAGCGAGCTGACCTGGATCGACTGGTCGACCGCGGACCGACCGCTTCTGGAGTTCACGGCCGCGCTGATCCGCCTGCGCGCCGAGCACCCCACGTTCCGCCGCGGCCGCTTCTTCGACGGCCGGCCCGTCGTCCGCGGCTCGGAGGAGCCCCTGCCCGACATCGTCTGGTTCAAGGCCGACGGCACGGAGATGTCGCCGGAGGACTGGGACTCGGGCCTGGGCCGCTCGGTCGGCATCTACCTCAACGGCAACGGGATCCGCGAGCGCGACGAGCGCGGCCTGCCCGTGACGGACGACAGCTTCCTCCTCTACTTCAACGCCGACGACGTCGACGTGGAGTTCTCGGTGCCCAGCGACGAGTACGCCGCGCTGTGGAGCGTGCTCGTGGACACCGCGGGCGCCGAAGCGGACTCGATCCCGCGTCCGGCCGGCGCGATGCTGACCGTCCAGGCCAAGTCGCTCGTGATCCTGCAGGAGCACAGCGCCCCGGAGCCGGAGGTGGACCACTCGGTGGCCGCCTCGCTGGCCTCGCTGGCCGCGACCTCCGCGATCCCGATCATCGCCTCCACCAGCCCCCACTCGGAGTCGACCGACTCCGCGACCGCCTCTTCGACAGGAGCCTGACGTGCGACTGCCCGCTTCGACCTACCGACTCCAGATCCGCTCCGGCTTCGATCTCGACGAGGCGGCGCAGGTCGCCGACTACGTGCGCTCCCTGGGCGCCGACTGGCTCTACTTCTCGCCGCTGCTGACGGCCGAGCCCGGCTCCGACCACGGCTACGACGTCGTCGACCACTCGCAGGTCGACCCCGCCCGCGGCGGCGGCGAGGGCCTGGCCCATGCCTCCGCGGCGGCGAAGGCCGAAGGCCTGGGCGTGCTCATCGACATCGTGCCGAACCACATGGGCGTCGCGACGCCGAGCGAGAACTCGTGGTGGTGGGACCTCCTGAAGAACGGGACGTCGTCCCGCTACGCGTCCGCGTTCGACATCGACTGGGATGCGGGCGGAGGGAAGCTGCGCGTGCCGATCCTGGGCGACGGCGCGAGCGAGGGCGACAGCGACAGCGAGCTCGACGCGCTCGAGGTCGTGGGCGACGAGCTGCACTACTACGAGAACCGTCTGCCGATCGCTCCGGGGACGGCGCAGCCCGGCGACTCCGGACGCACGGTGCACTCGCGGCAGAGCTACGAGCTCGTCAACTGGCGGCGCGCGGACGCCGAGCTGAACTACCGCCGCTTCTTCGCCGTGAACACCCTCGCCGCCATCACGGTCGAGCGCCCCGAGGTGTTCGACGCCTCGCACGCCGAGATCGTGCGATGGTTCACCGAGGGGCTCGCCGACGGCCTCCGGGTCGACCACCCGGACGGACTCGCCGACCCGGGCGGATACCTCGACGACCTCGCCCGCGCCATCGGCGGGGCGCCGGTCTGGGTCGAGAAGATCCTCGAGGGCGACGAGGCGCTGCCCGCGCACTGGGCGACCGTCGGGACCACCGGCTACGACGCCCTTGCGGACATCGACCGGATCCTCGTGGACCCGGAGGCGCGGAGCGTCCTCGAAGGACTGGACGCCGAGCTCGGCCACGGCGGATCGCCGGTCGTCTGGGCCGACCTCATCCACGACACCAAGCGCGGCATCGCCGACGGGATCCTCCGCTCCGAGGTGCTCCGCCTCGCGCGGCTGATCCCCTCGGTGGACGGCGCCGACGACGCTCTCGCCGAGCTGCTCGCGACCTTCCCGGTCTACCGCAGCTACCTCCCCTACGGCGCCGAGCACCTCGAGCACGCCCGCCTCGACGCGGTGCGTCGCCGCCCCGAGATCGCGGACACGATCGACCGGGTCGCCGCGCTGCTCGGCGAGACCGGCACCGCCGTCTCCGTCCGGTTCCAGCAGACCTCCGGCATGGTGATGGCGAAGGGCGTCGAGGACACGGCGTTCTACCGCTACAGCCGGCTCACCTCGCTCAACGAGGTCGGGGCCGACCCGGACGAGTTCGCGATCGACCTCGAGGAGTTCCACCGCCGACAGGGCGTGCGGCAGTCCTCGTTCCCCGCCTCGCTCACGACCCTCTCGACGCACGACACGAAGCGCGGTGAGGACACCCGCGCCCGGATCACCGCGCTGGCGGAGGAGCCCGAGGCCTGGGCAGAGACGCTGCGCTCGCTGCACTCGCTCGTCGGTTTCGGCGACGGGCCCGTCGAGCACCTCCTCTGGGAGGCGATCGTCGGATCGTGGCCCGCGTCGCGGGAGCGCCTGCACGCGTACGCCGAGAAGGCGTCCCGCGAAGCCGGCAGCTCGACGAAGTGGACCGCGCCTGACGAGGCGTTCGAGGAGCGGATGCACGCCGCCGTGGACGCCGCCTTCGACGACTCCCGCGTGCGGAGCCTGATCGAGGGGACCGTCGCCCGGGTGAAGGGGATCGGCTGGTCGAACAGCCTCTCGGCGAAGCTCGTGCAGCTGACCATCCCCGGGATCCCCGACGTGTACCAGGGCAGCGAGCTGTGGGAGACCTCCCTCGTCGACCCCGACAACCGCCGCCCGGTGGACTTCGCCGAGCGCCGCGCGCTGCTCGAGCGGATCGACGGCGGCTGGCTGCCGCCGATCGACGAGGAGGGGGCCGCCAAGCTGCTCGTCACGTCGCGCGCGCTGCGGCTGCGCCGCGACCGGCCCGAGCTGTTCACCCGCTACGCACCGGTCTCGGCGATCGGCGAGGCGGCCGAGCACGCCGTCGCCTTCGACCGGGGCGGCGCCCTGACGGTCGCGACGCGGCTCCCGCACCGGCTGGCCGAGGCCGGCGGCTGGGGCGGCACCGTCATCGTGCTGCCGGGCCACCCGGTCGAGGACCTGCTCACCGGACGGACCTTCGCCGGTGGGGTCACCCCCGTCGCCGAGATCCTCGGCGGCGGCCTCCCCGTCGCCCTGCTCGTCCCGGTCGTCTGACCGTCCGGCCGGGCCCCCGCGGCCCGGCCGGCTCCGTTCCCGCTCGCACGACACCGTCAGGAGATCTCCGTGATCAGCACGACTCCCTACCGCTACGCCCTCGCCACCGCCGGACCCGACCGCTTCGACGTCTGGGCGCCCACGGCCTCCGCCGTCGAGCTGGTGCTCGGTGGCGGGGACTCCGTCCCGATGACGCCCACCGGGTCGGAGGGGTGGTGGCGGGTCTCCGGCTCCGTCCCGTCGGGCGAAGTCGACTACGGATACCGCGTCGACGGCTCCGGACCCTTCCCGGACCCGCGGTCGCGCCGTCAGCCCGAGGGTGTGCACGAGCTGTCGCGCACCTTCGATCCGAGCGCGTACGCCTGGCAGGACGGGGCCTGGACCGGGCGCCAGCTGGCCGGAGCGGTCATCTACGAGCTGCACATCGGCACCTTCACCCCGGAGGGCACGCTGGACGCCGCCGCCGGGAAGCTCGACCACCTGCGCTCGCTGGGGGTCGACTTCATCGAGATCCTGCCGGTGAACGCGGTGAACGGCACGCACAACTGGGGCTACGACGGAGTGCTCTGGTACGCCGTGCACGAGCCGTACGGCGGACCGGAGGCGTACCAGCGCTTCGTGGACGCCGCGCACCGCGCCGGCATGGGGATCGTGCAGGACGTGGTCTACAACCACCTGGGCCCGAGCGGGAACTACCTGCCGGAGTTCGGTCCGTACCTCAAGAACGAGAAGGCCAACACCTGGGGCAGCTCGGTCAACCTCGACGGCGAGGGCTCGGACGTCGTCCGGGGCTACATCATCGACAACGCCCTGATGTGGCTGCGCGACCACCACGTCGACGCGCTGCGCCTGGACGCGGTCCACGCCCTCTCGGACGAGCGTGCGGTGCACGTGCTCGAGGAGCTGGCGTCGGAGGTCGCGGTCCTCTCCGCGCACGTCGGCCGACCGCTGACCCTCATCGCCGAGTCCGACCTCAACGACCCGACCCTGATCACTCCGCGCGAGGCCGGGGGCTACGGTCTCGACGCGCAGTGGAGCGACGACTTCCACCACGCGGTCCACGTCGCACTGACCGGGGAGACCACCGGGTACTACGAGGACTTCGCTCCGCTCGGCGCTCTCGAGAAGGTGCTCACGCGCGGGTTCTTCCACGACGGCACGCTCTCGACGTTCCGGGGGCGTCACCACGGCCGTCCGATCGACACCGAGCGGATGCCCGCCTGGCGTCTCGTGGTCTGCAGCCAGAACCACGATCAGATCGGCAACCGCGCCATCGGCGATCGTCTGACGGCCACCCTCGACGAGGGGCGGCTGGCGATCGCCGCGGCGCTGACCCTGCTCGGCCCGTTCACTCCGATGCTCTTCATGGGCGAGGAGTGGGCCGCGTCCACGCCGTGGCAGTTCTTCACCTCGCACCCCGAGAAGGACCTGGGCGAGGCGACGGCGAAGGGCCGGATCGAGGAGTTCGCGAAGATGGGCTGGGACCCGGAGGTCGTGCCCGACCCGCAGGACCCCGAGACCTTCACCCGCTCGCGCCTGGACTGGTCCGAGGCGGAGGAGGGGCGCCACGCGCGGATGCTCGGCGTGTACCGGGAGCTCGCGGCGCTGCGCCGTCGCTTCCCCGAGCTGACCGATCCGCGCTTCGGCTCGCTCGTCGTCGAGTTCGACGAGGAGCAGCGCTGGCTGACGCTCGGACGCGGTCGGGTGACCATCGCGATCAACGTGGGCGAGGAGGCGGCCCGGGTGCCCCTGCCCGAGGTGGCGGAGTCGCTGCTGGGCGTCGGCGAGTACGCCGTGCAGCCCGGTGACACCGAGGTCGATCTCGGCGCCTCGTCGCTGCTGATCACGCTCACGACCGCGGACTGACTCCGACCGCTCGGAGAGGGACGGCTCGCCTCGGCGGGTCGTCCCTCCGTCGTTCCCCCGGCGGTTCCGACGGGTGCTCACCGGTCAGCGGATCGACGCCGTGTACTCGGCCTCGGCGACGACGCGCACACCGTCGTCGTGCACGAGCAGCAGCGCGCGCAGAGGGATCGCTCGCCGGTGGCACGCCGCGGCGAGGTAGCGGGCGAGCACCCTGTCGGTCTCGCCGAGGAAAGCGCGGCCGGGCCGCTCGAGTGCGAAAGCGAGGGAGCCGACCTCGTGGTGGGCGACGGCCTTGGCGAGAGTCGCGACGATCCGCTCGGTGCGCTCTTCGTCGGGATGCACGGGCAGCCCGTCGACGGGGTAGAGGATCGGCAGCTGGAATCCGGCCCGGTCGAGCAGGATCGGCCAGAGCGCGCGCCGGTAGGCCGGGCCGATGAGGGAGGTGACGCGCTCGCGCAGATCGCGGTCGTCGAGCAGCGGCGCGTCCAGGTGCGGGAGCGGGCCGGCGGAGTGGGTGGTCGTCATGGGATCGCTTTCTCGTCGAGCGTGCGATCGCGGGAGCGGTCGTCGCCGGGTGGCCGTGGTCATCGGAAGTTGCGGGAGGTCGTGCGGGCACCGACCGAGAGGGGTTCGAAGCGGTCGGCGAGGAGGTTGGTGACACCCTCCTCGGAGCGCTCGAGGATGCCCCGCACGAGCAGGGCGGGCGCCTCGCGGGCGATCCGCCGGTAGCGGTTCCATACTCCGACGGAGCAGATCACGTTGAGGATCCCGTGCTCGTCCTCGAGGTTCATGAAGGTCACTCCGCCGGCTGTGGAGGGACGCTGGCGGTGGATCACCACGCCGGCCACCTCGATCCGGGTGCCGGAGGAGGTGCCGGGCAGATCCGCCGTCGACCGCGCGCCCCGTGCTCGGAGATCGGCGCGGAGGTGCCGGAGCGGATGGTCGTCGGGGGAGATCCCGGTGGCCCAGAAGTCGAAGACGACGCGCTCCTGCGCCGAGAGCATCGGCAGCAGCGGAGGCTGCACGGCGACGACGGATCCGGGCAGGAACTCCTCGCGGTCGGCGGCGGCGGTGCCCGCCTCCCACAGCGCCTGGCGGCGGTCGAGCCCGAGGGAGTCGAAGGCCCCCGCGGCGCCGAGCGCCTCGAGCTGGGTCGCGGTGAGCCCGACCCGTCGCGAGAGGTCGGACATGCTCGCGTAGGCGCCGCCGCGCTCGCGCTCGGCCACGATGTGCTGGGCGAGCGCGTCGCCGATCCCCTTCACCCCCGAGAGCCCGAGGCGGATCACGAAGCCCGCGTCGCGGCGGTGGTCGTCGGTGTGGAAGTGCTCCGTGCGGTCGAAGAGACCGGTCGGCGGCTGGTGGACGGCGAGGCACTCCTCGCTGCCGTACCCGGCTCCTCCCCGGCGCCGGGGAGGCGGGTCCTGTGCGGCCTCGAGGCCGGGGTGGGGCAGCGAGCGGTTGACGTCGGGGGACTCGACGCGCACCCCGTGCCGGCGCGCGTCGGCCACGAGGGTGTGCGGGGCGTAGAAGCCCATGGGCTGGGCGCGGAGCAGCGCCGCGGTGAACGCGGCCGGGTAGTGCAGCCGCAGCCAGGCACTCGCGTAGACGAGCAGGGCGAAGCTGATCGCGTGGCTCTCGGCGAAGCCGAAGTTGGCGAAGGCCTGGATCCGCGTGTAGATGTCGTCCGCGACCTCGCCCGTGATGCCGTTGCGCGCCATGCCCTGGTAGAGCCGCTCGCGCAGCGTCTCGATCTTCTCCGTGCCCCTCTTGGAGCCCATCGCACGCCGGAGGAGATCGGCGTCCTCGGCGTTGCAGTCTCCGACCGCGACCGCGACCTGCATCAGCTGCTCCTGGAACAGCGGGACGCCCAGGGTCCTCTTGAGCGGGGTGACGAGGAGGGGGTGCTGGTAGGTGACCGGCTCCTCGCCGAGCTTGCGGCGGATGTAGGGGTGCACCGCGCCTCCCTGGATGGGGCCCGGCCGGATCAGCGCGACCTCGATCACCAGGTCGTAGAAGCGGCGCGGCTGCAGGCGCGGCAGGGTGCCCATCTGGGCGCGGCTCTCGACCTGGAACACGCCGATGGAGTCGGCCCGGCAGAGCTGGTCGTAGACGCCCTTCTCCTCCCGCGGGATCGTGGAGAGGTCCCACTGCTCGCCGACGTGCTCGGCGACGAGGTCGAAGGTGTACTGCAGGGCGGCGAGCATCCCGAGCCCGAGCAGGTCGAACTTCACCAGGCCCATCCAGGCGCAGTCGTCCTTGTCCCACTGCAGGACGGTCCGCTTCTCCATCCGCGCCGGCTCGATCGGGCAGACCTCGCCGACGGGGCGGTCGGTGAGCACCATGCCGCCGGAGTGGATGCCGAGGTGCCGGGGTGCGCCGAGGACGCGGGTGGCGAGGGCCACGACGTCGTCGGGGATGTCGTGGTCGGTGCTCTCGGTGATGGCCCCCCACGCCTCGACCTGCTTCGACCAGCCGTCCTGCTGCCCGGGGCTGTAGCCGAGGGCCTTCGCCATGTCCCGGACCGCGAACTTGGGCCGGTAGGTGATCACGTTGGCCACCTGCGCGGCGTTCAGGCGCCCGTACTTCTCGTAGACGTGCTGGATCACCTCCTCGCGCCGCTCCGAGTCGAAGTCGACGTCGATGTCGGGCTCCTCGTCGCGGATGCTCGAGAGGAACCGCTCGAACGGGAGGTCGTAGAAGATCGAGTCGACCGCGGTGATGCCCAGGACGTAGCAGACCGCCGAGTTGGCGGCGGATCCCCGGCCCTGGCAGAGGATCCCCTGCCCCTTGGCGAAGTGCACGATGTCGTGCACGATCAGGAAGTAGCCGGGGAAGTCCTTCGCCTCGATGACCGCGAGCTCCTTCTCGAGCCGCTCGAGCACGTCGGAGTCGGCTCCCGGGTACTTCTGCGGGACGGCCCGGTGCACGAGCTCGCGGAGCCAGCTCATGGGGGTGTGCCCCTCCGGCACGTCCTGGCGGGGGAGACGGGGGCGGACCTTCCCGAGTTCGAAGGCGATCTCGTCCGCGACGCGGACGGTGTTCTCGACGGAGCCGGGATAGCGCGCGAACCTCTCGGCCATCTCGGCTCCGGAGCGCAGGTGGGCACCCGCCGCCGCGGGGAGCCAGCCGTCCATCTCCTCGAGGCTGCGCCGGGCGCGGACGGCGGACAGCGCGGTCTGCAGAGGGCGGTCCTCCGGTCGGGCGTAGTGCACGTTCCCGGTGGCCACGACCCGCAGCCGCAGCCGCTCGGCGATGACCGCCAGGCCGTCGTTGTGCAGGGAGGCGAGCGGATCACCGTGGTCGTAGAGCTCGACGAGCACGTTCGCCGCCCCGAAGAGGCGCACGAGCTCGCGCACCTCGGCCTCGGCCGCCGCCTCGCCCTCGGCGACCAGCGCCTGGCGCACCGCGCCCTTGCGGCAGCCGGTGAGCACGATCCAGTGCCCGTCCGCCGCGCGGGCGAGCTCCTCGAGGTCGTAGCTCGGCTTGCCCTTCTCGGCTCCGGCGAGCTGGGCGGTGGTCAGAGCGCGGGCGAGCCGGTGGTAGCCCTCCTCGCGGCGGGCGAGGACGAGCAGGTGCGAGCCCTCGGGATCGGCGATGCCGTTCTGCGGGGTGCGGAGCCCGAGCGAGAGCTCGGCCCCGAAGGCGGTCCGGACGGGGTGGCCCTGCGCCGCCTCGGCCATCCGGACGATCCCGTAGAGGCCGTCGTGATCGGTCAGGGCGAGGGTGTCGATGCCCAGGCGCACCGCCTCCTCGACCATCTGCTCGGGGCGGTTGGCGCCGTCGAGGAAGCTGAAGTTGGAGTGCGCGTGCAGCTCGGCGTAGGGCACCTTCAGGTCGGGGGAGCGCACGTCGTCGCCCGCGGAGTAGGCCGGCCGCTTGTGCGACCAGGCCGGGCTGTCCCCTCCGTCGCCCCGGACCACGGTGCCGTCGGCCCGGCGGCCGGTGGAGAGGCGCCGTTCGAACTCCGACCAGGGGATCGGCGGGTTGTTCCAGCCCATGCGGGGCTCCTTCGTGATCGTGATCATGGTGCGGGAGGGAGGTGCGGGAGCGTGGTGCGGGAGGTCAGTCGTACCGGGCCTCGGCGGCCCACTCCCCGTCGCGGCAGACCAGGAGCCAGGCGGTCCCGGCCGCGTCGACCACCTGGAAGCGGTCGTAGCGGGTGGCGGTCCTCGCGTCCCACCAGCGCTCGTCGACGGGCCACGGCCCCGCCCAGCCGGCCACCGGTTCGAGCCGGGCCTGCGAGGTGCCGGGAGTGAAGTAGGCGGGGACCGAGACGAGGGAGCCGCGGTCGTCCACCGACACCGGCTCCCCGCGCGGACCCCGCACGAGTGCCGCCACCGGCTCGGTGAACACCGTGGGCGGGTGGGGCGGCGGGAGCGATCCCGGCCACGGCAGTCCCTTGGGCCGTGCGTCGCCCGGTTCACGATCGCCCCAGGGGACGAGGTGCTGCCGATCGCGGAGCGCCCGGCCGCCGCCGATCGACGCCGTCACGACCGCTTCGTGCCCGAGCATGCTCTGCACGCGGCTGAGACCGTGGTGGACCCGTTCCTCGGGGGCGGTGCCCCAGAGGCCCTGCTCGTGGTTCCCGATCGCGTCCACCGCCTCCGGCTCCACGGCGATGCGCGCGATCGGGGAGCCCAGGCCCGTGTCGATCGCCCCGCTGCCCTGCAGCTGCCAGCGCACGCGGTCGAGCACGTCGCCCGGGGTGAACCAGCGCGGATGCAGCCAGCTGCGCGAGGAGACCTCGCCCCGGTCGCTGGTGACGTCGATGCGGATCGCGGTGGCCACCAGCTGCGCCCGGGTGAGCCCCGCGACGAACTCCTCCGCGGGGATCCGGAAGGCGAAGGCGGCCTGGTCGATGCGGTCGAGCGGGGGCTCGAACTCGAGCGACCGGTCGAGCCGCTCGGGAGGCAGGCGCGGCACGACCGCCTCGGTCTCGGCCCCGCGGGCCAGGAGGTGGGATCGGGCCCCGTCCGGTCCGAACCGGGCGGCGACGTCCTCGGCCGGCAGCGCGGCGAAGGCACCCAGCGTCCGCACGCCCAGCCGGCGCAGGAGGGTCACCAGATCCTCGCCGCGGACCGGCTTCGAGCGCGTCGCGGCCGCTCCGACCGCCTCGGTGCCGAGCGCCTCGAGGGGGAGCGGCGCGAGGAACGCCGCGGTCGTCCCCGCGGGCACGATCGCGACGTCCTCGCCCGAGTGCTTGGCGGCGAGCTCGGAGGCGAAGAGCCCGTCGGCGATGCCGATGCGGGCCCGGTCGACCCCGAGCTCGGCCAGTCGCCGCAGCACCGCCTCGGCAGCGGACCGCTCGCTCCCGTAGTAGCGGCGGGGGCCCCTGGCGCGGATCGCGCAGAGACCCGGCCGGATCAGCTGAACACCCGGGGTGATCTCCTCCAGCGCCTGCACGAGCGGCTCGAACGCCCGGTGGTCGAGCACCGGGTCATAGGGCAGCACGATGAGCCCGGTGCAGCGCGACTGCGCCTCGCGGATCCGCATGCCCCGTCGCACACCCTCGGCGCGGGCTGTCGGGGAGCAGGCGAAGACGCGGCTCTTCTCGGTGAGCGCCAGCGGCGCCTCCGCGGGCAGGCCGGCGTCGCCCGCCGCGGCGAGCAGCGGCCAGTCCGGGCACCACACGAGGATCGTGCGGCGCAGCTCGGGTGCGGTCGCCACCTCACACCGCCCGTTCGCGCAGCCGTGAGTGCTCGTGGTGCACTCCGAAGGCCTGGTCGGCGCCCGGCATGCTCATCCGCACGGTCCGCACGCGGGTCCCCGCGCGACCGACGACGTCGACGAGGGCCTCGCGGGACCGCAGATAGCCGTGACCGGCCCCCAGCCCCTCCCAGCGGCTGCTGCGGATGCTGAGCCGCGCCTCGGCCTGCGGCCACTCGCCGAGCACGACGAGTGCCGCTCCGCGCTGGCGGAGCCGGGCGCCGAGCCGGGAGACGTCGGCCGAGGAGACGGAGGCGGGCGACCGGGTCAGCACGACGGTGAGGACGTCGACGAGCGCGGCGGTGACGGTGAGCCAGTGCTCCGCCGGAGCGGGCACGAGCACCAGCCGCTCGAGATCGATCCCGATGCCGGCCGCCGCCTCGGCCCCGAACTCGGGCACGCCGACGACCCCGCACCACGCCCCCTCGGAGGACGGGCCCGCGAGCAGCCCCATCGCGAGGCTCAGGGACCCCTCGACCGAGTAGGCGGCGCCCTGCTTCAGCGCGCCTCCCGGCAGCACCGAGGCGAACGCCGGCAGCGTCGCCAGGCTCTTCGTCTCGAGCGTGGTGGCCTGCATGTCGCGGATCCGCGACTGCAGCTCCTTCACCGACGCGAGCTGGCGCAGCAGCGGCTCCGCAGCCTCGGCCGTCCCCTCGGAGAGGGTGGGGGAGGAGGCTGTCATCTGCCCATATTCGAACATGTGTTCGAGTATGTCAATCGCCACCGACATCCCCGATGCGGTCCTCGGAGACTACGCCCGAGCACCGTCATCCCGGTCCTGAAGAGGAGCCTCCACCCCTCCCGAACCACTACTCCGCCGCGCCGATCCGCAGCCCGTGGCCGAAGCGGAACAGCGGATCCACGGTGTCGAACGGCACATCGGGCCGCCGCGCCGCGGCCGCCGCCATCGAGCGCGGCAGGTCCATCGGCAGCCTTCCCCGGGGAGCGGATCCGCCGACCAGCACGTCCAGCACCGCCTCGTCCGACGCCCCGAACTCCGCGAGCAGCGCCGCGGTCGATCCCACGAACGGAGTCAGGACGGCCGGCCGGTCCAGGAACACGACCACGATCGTCGGCACCCGCCCCGCGATGTCCAGCACGTGCGCGACGACCTCGTCCGGGAACTCCAGCGACCCCGCGTGGAAGAAGCCCTCGAACGCCGTCGTCCGCTGCTCGAAGGGCGCCTGCAGGCGGATCACGGCGAGCTCCGCCTCCCCCGGCGACTCCACCACCTCGCCGTACCCGGCGGCGGCCTCGGGGGAGACCCCCTCGACGTACAGCCGCACACCGCGTCGCACCGGCAGGACGTCGTCGTGCGCGAGCACCGTGACGGCCGCCCGTTGGGCGTCCTCGCCCGCGGCGCGGAACTCCGCGGACCCCACCACCTCCTCCGCTCGCAGCGGGTCGACCGAGCGCGCGTCGAACAGCCCCAGCACGAACTTCTCCCGCAGCAGCCGCCGCACCGAGACGTCCAGGCGCTCCTCTTCGACCACCCCGTCGCGCACCAGCTGGACGAGCACCTCCGGTATCGCCTCGCCGCCGAACTGGTCGACGCCCGCGTCCAGCGCCTTCGCCATCCGCTCCGGCACGGTGAGGTGCTCGACGCCCCAGGCGCGGGCCGGGTGCCGGTCGCCGAGGATGTCGGCGTCCGTGAGCAGCCCCCAGTCGGTGCACACGACGCCGTCGAACCCGAACCGCTCCCGCAGCAGCCCCGTGATCACCGAGCGGTTGAAGCCGAAGCCGACCTCCTCGTGCTCGGTGCCGACCGGCATCCCGTAGTAGGGCATGATCTGGCTCGTCCCGGCCTCGAACGCCTTCTCGAACGGCCGCAGGTGGTACTCGGCGTTGCCGCCCGGGTACACCTGCTCGCGTCCGTAGGCGAAGTGCGGATCCTCGCCGTCCTTCTGCGGTCCGCCGCCCGGGAAGTGCTTGGTCATCGTCGCGACCGACTCGGGGCCGAGCGCGGCGCCCTGGAACCCGCGGATGTAGGCCGCGCCCAATCGCCCCGTGAGATCGGCGTCCTCGCCGAACGTGCCGACCTGCCGCGCCCAGCGCGACTCCGTCGCCAGGTCGATCTGCGGATGCAGCGCCACCCGCAGCCCGACGGCGAGGTACTCCCGCCGTGCGATGTCGCCGAAGCGCTCGACGAGGGCCTCGTCCCCGATCGCCCCGAGTCCGAGCGGCTCCGGCCACTGCGAGAACGCCGCGGCGGACGATCCCGTGCCGGGGTTGTCGGTGAAGGAGTGGCGCGGATCGGTGGACACGGTCACGGGAATGCCGAGGCGGGTCGAGGCGGCGAGCTCCTGCAGCCGGTTGTGCCACTCCGCGATCTCGCGCGCCGACGCCTGCGCCCCGCCCAGGAGGTTGAAGTGGGTCATCCTCCGCTCGAGCACCATCTCGGAGGTGGAGGGGAGTCCGAAAGCGTCGTCCGCTCCGGCGAGCGCCCCGCCCTCGCCCAGCACGATCATCGTCTGGAAGAGCAGGCCCGCCTTCTCCTCGAGGGTCATCTGCCCGAGCAGGATCCGCACCCGCTCCTCGACGGGCCGGAGTGGATCGAGGTAGCGGCGGTCCACGGGCGAGCCGGTGGGCGAGGATGCTGACGACGCTGTCATGGGAGGTCCTTCCGAGGGGGAGCCCTCGTCGGCTCCATCGGGCACGCTACCCGATTACCGACCACCGCTCGGTAATCGGGGAGGGAGTGCTCAGCTCTACCATGGGGGCCATGCCCGACGCACTGCCCGATTCCGCCGCCGCTCCCTCCTCCGACGAGGGGGTCGCACCGCGCAGACGCACCCTGGTGGTGAAGATGGGCTCGAGCTCCGTCACCAAGCAGTCCGGCCCCGACCCCGTGCTGCTCGCCAGCGCCCTCGAGAGCGCCTTCACGGCCCACGGCCTCGGCTGGGACGTCGTCCTCGTCTCCTCCGGCGCCGTCTCCTCCGGCCGCGCCCTCTTCGCCCGCTCGCAGGACGAGCCGATCAGCTCGAGGCTCGCCGCCGCGGTGGGCCAGACCGTGCTCATGGGCTTCTACCGCTCGGTCGCCGAGCTGTCCGGGTCGCTCGTCGCCCAGATCCTGATCGGCGAGTCCGACCTGGCCTCCCCTCGGCAGATGTCGCACGTGGCCGAGGCGATTCGCCACGCGCTCGACGCCGGAGTGGTCCCGATCGTCAACGGCAACGACACCATCGACTCGGCGGGCTCGGACAACGACGGGGTCGCCGGCGGCCTCGCGATGCTCCTGGGCGCCGACCTCCTCCTGCTCCTCACCGACGTCCCCGGCGTCTTCGCCGGCAGCATCGCCGAGGGCGTGCACCTCGACGAGCTGGGCATCGCCGAGCTGCGCGGCATCGGCGTGCAGAAGGGCGGCACCGGACGCGGAGGGATCCGCTCGAAGCTGAAGGCGGCCGAGCTCGCCGCGCACAACGGCGTCTCGACGAGGATCGCCGGCGCGCGGACCCCCGAGGTCATCCTGCGCGCCCTCGAGAGCCCCGGCCCGGGCACGCTCGTCCGCGCGGTGCACGCGCACCCCGCCATGGAGCAGCGCTGGATCTCGGGCGTCGCCACGGCGCGCGGCCGGGTCGAGATCAACCTCGAGGCCGAGCGGAGCGTCCACTCCGGGTCGAGCCTCTTCGCCTCCGGGATCAAGCGGGTGTCGGGGGAGTTCACGGGCGGCGACGTCATCGAGGTGCGCGCGTTGAGCGGCGAGCTCCTGGCCCGCGGAGTGACGCGCGTCTCCTCCCGCCTGCTCACGCTCGTGCGGGCCCTGCGCGTCGACGAGATCGCCCGCGTGTTCGTGGCCGTCCTGGCGCACGCCGCGGCGAGCGGAGCGGACGCCCGGCCCGCCGACGGCGAGCGCCCCCAGCTCGCCCGCGCCCTCGAGTACGCCCGCGCGCTGTCGTTCGAGCACGCCAGGGCCGTCGCGATGGAGATCGTCGGGCTGTTCCCCGCCGAGAGCATCTCGGCCCTGCTGGGCCAGGGCGCCGAGGAGGGGGAGCTCGTCGAGCGCTACACCCGCCTCGTGCGCACCCTCGCGATCGTCGAGAACCAGCACCTCTCGGTCTTCCGCGACTGATCCGGAGGCGATGCTTCGCGCCACTCGTGACCTCGATTCCGCGCCACCGCGTCATGGAACGGCCTCTCCCGTGTCTCTCTGGTGACGGCGCCGATTCCGGGCGCCCCGAAGGATCGGACCACCATGACCGCGACCACCTCGCCCCTCCCCACCGCCCCCGACGAGCGGATCACCGCCGAGGGCTTCGTCTCCGACCGTCTCGCACGACGTCTCGAGCTGCTCGAGCAGTCGATCGCCGACGGCGAGCGCGCCCTCCGCGGATCCGCCGACCCGGTCTCGGGACGCCTCGTCCCGCCCGCCCGGGGCGGCTACCGCGAGCAGATCCTCAGCAACCTCTCCGTCGAGCGCGCCCTCGCCGACACGATCCGGAGGTCGCTCGAGTCGCGCGGGTGACGCGGCAGCACACCGGAGGGCGGCGGAGGGGCGCGGCGGAGGCGGATGGGGCACCATGAGGGCATGGTCACCCTCACCGTCAGCGGCACCGCGCAGCACTTCCACCCCGCCGAGCGGGGGACCGTCCGCCTCGAGATCCGCCGCGAGTCGCGGTCCCGCTCGGCGGTGCTCGCCGAGGTCTCGTCGCTGCACGCCACCGTCCGCGACCAGGCGCGCGCCGAGCAGCAGTCCGGAGCGGCCACGTGGTGGTCCGCCGACCAGGTGTCGGTCTCGACGGTCCGCCGGTTCCTCAAGGACTCGGACGTGGCCGAGGTCTTCCACATCGCCGCCGCGAGCGTGCGGGTCAAGTACCGGGACTTCGACGCCCTCGGGCGATGGGTGTCATCGGTGTCCGGACTGCCGGGCGTCGTCGTCTCGGGAGTCGACTGGGATCTGACCGCCGCCCGGCGGGCGAGCGTGGAGCGCGAGGTCCGCGTGGCGGCCGTCCGCGACGCGCAGGAGCGGGCCGCCGCGTACGCGTCCGCCCTCGGGCTCGGCCAGCCCCGCGTGCTCACCCTGTTCGAGCCCGGTCTGCGGCCGCACACCTCGGGCGGAGGAGGCGGCTACGGCACGATGAGCCGCGCCGCCGCCTTCGCCTCCCACGAGGAGCCGCTCGCCCTGAAGCCCGAGGACATCGAGATCGCCGCGTCGATCTCGGCCGACTTCGAAGCGCTCTGAGATCCGGCCCGGGGGAATACCGAGCCGTCCGCGGGCGCTGAAGCAGGCATGGTCTCGCGCATCGGCTTCCTCTCCTTCGGCCACTACCAGTCGGTGCCGGGGTCGATGACCCACACCGCGCGCGACGTGCTCCTCCAGACCATCGAGCTCGCCGAGGCGGCGGAGGAGATCGGCCTCGACGGCGCCTACGTGCGCGTGCACCACTTCGCGACGCAGCTCGCCTCGCCCTTCCCGCTGCTGGCAGCGATCGCCGCTCGCACCCGCCGCATCGAGATCGGCACGGGCGTGATCGACATGCGCTACGAGAACCCCCTCTACATGGCCGAGGAGGCGGCGGCGACCGACCTCATCTCGGGCGGCAGGCTCGAGCTCGGCGTGAGCCGGGGATCGCCCGAGACCGCTCTGCGCGGCTCCGAGGCGTTCGGCTTCGTGCCCCCGGAAGGAATGACCGACGCCGACCTCGCCCGGCACAAGGTGCAGCTCTTCCGGGAGGCGCTGTCCGGTGCTCCCGTGGCGCAGTCCGACCCGGCGATGACGCGTCAGTCGCTCCCGCTCCCGATCGAACCGCGCTCTCCCGGACTCGAGGACCGCATCTGGTGGGGCGCCGGCAGCTTCGCCACGGCGCGCTGGGCCGCCGAGCAGGGCATGAACCTCCAGTCCTCGACCCTCCTGCTCGAGGAGGAGGGCATCCCGTTCGACGAGCTCCAGGCCCGGCAGATCCGCGAGTACCGCTCGGCCTGGGCCGAGGCCGGCTGGCAGCGCGAGCCGCGCGTCTCGGTCTCGCGCAGCGTCCTCCCGATCACGAGCGAGCTCGACCGCCTCTACTTCGGCGGCCGCGGGGGAGCGGACCAGGTCGCGTCCCTCGAGGGTGTGCCGGCGCGCTTCGGCCGCAGCTACACCGGCGAGCCCGACCTCATCGCCTCGGAGCTCGCCGCCGACGCCGCCGTGCAGGAGGCGGACACGCTCCTGCTCACGGTCCCGAACCAGTTGGGCGTCGAGTACAACGCGCGGCTCCTGCAGACCATCGCCGAGTCGGTCGCGCCCGCCCTGGGCTGGACGTCCGCCCGCGCGGCCGCCGTCTGAGCCCGGTGCCGGGGGAGCGCGCCGCCGCGACCGTCGTCGCCGCGGCAGGGGCGGTCGGAGCCGTGGCCGCCGCGGTCGGGGTGCTGCTCGCCCGCCGCGTCGTGCTCGGCGGCCGTCCGAGGTTCGTGCGTCTCCACTCGGCGTCGGCCGCGTCCGTCGTCCTCGACGCCGACGACGCGACGACCCGTCCCGGGTCCTTCGGGATCTGGTCCCCGTCGCGCGACGGTCACGTGCGCGTCGGCGCAGTTCTCGGCACACGCGACTCGGGACGCCTGGTCGAGCGCGAGGTCCTCCACTCCTGGGGCGCCACGATCAGCCCGGGTCCCGTCCGGTGGACCGGTCACGTGTTCGCCGTGCCGCAGCAGCTCGGGGTCGAGGTCGGCTCCGTCGACCTCGCCGTTTCCGGAGGAAGGGCACCCGCCTGGGTCTTCCCGGGCGCGGGCCCCGCGGCCGACGTCTGGACCGTGCACATCCACGGCATCCGCACCACGCGCGTCACGTCGCTGCGCTCCGTCCCCGTCGCCCGGCAGCTCGGCTTCACCTCGATCGTCCCCTCCTTCCGCGGCGACGGCGACGGACCCGACACTCCGCGGGGCGCGTCGATGCTCGGACAGGCCGAGTGGGCCGACGTGGAGGCGGCGCTGGATCACGCCGTCGCGCAGGGCGCCCGGTCGATCGTCCTCGTCGGCTGGTCTCTCGGCGCGCAGATCGCGCTCCTGCTCCAGGAGCGCTCCGCGCACCGCGCCCGCATCGCCGGCCTCGTCCTCGTCTGCCCCGCGACCACCTGGCGCGGAGCGATCCGTCACGGCGCCGCTCGCGCCGGTCTGCCGCGCGGGGCGGGACGGCTCGCGGAGTGGGCCCTCGGCGATCCGGTCCTCAGCAGGATCGTCGGTCTCCCCGCTCCGATCGACCTCGACGCACTCGACTGGGGCGCCGGTCCGCTGGTGTCCGTGCCGACCCTCGTCGTGCACTCCGTCGGCGATCCCGAGGTGCCCTTCGCACTGACGGAGCGCTTCGCCACGGCGAACGCGCGGTTCGTCGAGGTCGCCGCGTTCCCCGACACGGTGCACGGAGGGGAGTACAACCTCGACCCGGAGCGGTTCGACCGCGTGATCCGCGAGTGGGCGGCCCGCACGATCCCGCGGGCGTGATCCGAGACCGCCCGCCGGCCCGATCCCCGACCGAATCGACCGAGCGGATCCTCAAGATGACCTCCGGAAACGCGAGAACCCCCGCTCCTCCGAAGAGGGACAGGGGTTCCGATGCGTCGTTCTCGATCTGTGTCCGAGGGGGGACTTGAACCCCCACGCCCTATACGGGCACTAGCACCTCAAGCTAGCGCGTCTGCCATTTCCGCCACCCGGACGAGTGTTGTTTCCGGCCTGCGTTTCCGCGGCCGAAGAAGACATTAGCACGGTTTCGGAGCGGTCCATGACCGCGGCCCGCCGGTAGCGTGGGGGCATGACCAGCGCCTCCTCCTCCTCCGTCCCCGACCAGGAGCTCGACGAGACCGCGCTGATCGCGCGCGACCTCATCCGCTTCGACACGAGCAACTACGGCGAGGGCCGGGCGGAGCCCGAGCGGGAGGCCGCCGAGTACGTCGCGTCGTACCTGCGCGACCTCGGCCTCGAGCCGGAGCTCGTCGACTCCGACCCGGGGCGCACGAGCGTCGTCGCCCGGGTCGCGGGGGAGGACCGCGAGCGCGGCGCCCTCGTCGTGCACGGGCACCTCGACGTGGTCCCGGCGATCGCCGAGGACTGGAGCGTGGACCCCTTCGGCGGCGTCATCAAGGACGGCATGCTCTGGGGCCGCGGCGCCGTCGACATGAAGAACATGGACGCGATGATCCTGGCGTCGCTCGGCGACGTCCTCCGCTCCGGCCGGCGCCCCTCCCGCGACCTCGTCGTCGCGTTCTTCGCCGACGAGGAGGCGGGCGGCGTGCGCGGCTCCGGGCACCTCGTGAAGACCCGGCCCGAGCTGTTCGACGGAGCGACCGAGGCGATCAGCGAGGTCGGCGGCTACTCCATCGACCTCGACGGCACGCGCGCCTACCTCGTGCAGACCGGCGAGAAGGCGCTGCTCTGGCTGAAGCTCCGCGCCCGCGGCACCGCCGGCCACGGTTCGCAGATCAACCGCGAGAACGCGGTCACGCGCCTGGCCGAGGCGATCGCGCGCATCGGCAGCGAGGAGTGGCCCACCCGCCTCACCGACACCACGCGCGAACTCCTCGGCGAGGTCGCCCGCATCCTCGGCCGCGACCCCCAGCGCAGCACTCCGGAGGAGCTCGCCATCGCCACGGGCACCGCCTCGCGCTTCATCGCGGCCACGCTGCGCACCACCGCGAACCCCTCGATGCTCTCCGCCGGCTACAAGGCCAACGTCATCCCCGAGTTCGCCGAGGCCGTCGTCGACGTCCGCGTGCTCCCCGGCGAGGAGGACGCGGTGCTCGAGCGCATCCGCGAGCTCGCGGGCGAGCACATCGAGATCGAGGTCCAGCACCGCGACATCGGCCTCGAGGTCCCGTTCGCGGGCCCCCTGGTCGACAGCATGGCGGCGTCGCTCCGGCGCTTCGACCCCGAGGCCGAGGTGCTGCCCTACCTGCTCTCCGGAGGGACCGACAACAAGGCCCTCTCGACGCTCGGCATCACGGGCTACGGCTTCGCGCCGCTGCAGCTGCCGGGGTCCCTCGACTTCCCGGCGCTGTTCCACGGGGTCGATGAGCGGGTTCCGCTCGACGCACTAGTGTTTGGCAGGAAGGTCCTGACCGATCTGCTCCTGCGATCCTGAGGCCGGCCTTCCGACCGCCACCGACCGCCTGCTGGCCGACGACGCCCCAGCCCTCCTCGAAAGTGACGCATGGGCCTGCTCGAAGCGCTGATCCTGGGACTCGTCCAGGGTCTGACCGAATTCCTCCCCATCTCCTCCAGCGCCCACCTCCGCATCGTCAGCGAGCTGCTGCCGGGCCTGGGCGGCCGCGACACGGGTGCGGCGTTCACCGCGATCACGCAGCTGGGCACCGAGACCGCGGTGATCATCTACTTCTGGCGCGACATCGTGAAGATCGTCGGCAGCTGGTGCCGCTCGCTCGTGGGCCGCGTGCCCCGCTCCGACCCGAACGCCCGGATGGGCTGGCTGATCATCATCGGCAGCCTCCCGATCATCGTCCTCGGCCTGATCTTCCAGGACGCCATCGAGACGACGCTCCGCTCGCTGTGGGTGGTCGCCACGACGCTCATCCTCTTCGGCATCCTGCTCGGCATCGCCGACCACGTCGGAGCGAAGAAGCGCCGCCTGCGCGACCTGAACGGCCGCGACGGACTCATCTACGGCGGCGCGCAGGCGCTGGCCCTCATCCCGGGCGTCTCGCGCTCGGGCGGCACCATCACCGCCGGGCTCTTCATGGGCTACGAGCGCGCCGCGGCGGCCCGCTACTCGTTCCTCCTGGCGATCCCCGCCGTGTTCGGCAGCGGGCTCTACCAGCTCTACAAGAGCCTCACCGATCCCGAGGTGCTGCCGAACCAGATCCAGGTCGGCGGAGTCGAGACCCTCGTGGCGACGGTGGTCGCGTTCGTCGTCGGCTTCGTCGTGATCGCGTTCTTCATGGGCTACATCTCGCGCCGCAGCTTCCTCCCGTTCGTGATCTACCGGATCCTGCTCGGCGGTGTCCTGATGGTCGCGCTCAGCACCGGGCTCATCGCCGCCTAGATGCGCGCCTGGACCTCCCCGGACCTCCCCGCTCTGCCGGGAGCCGGACCCGTGCCCCGGATCCACGACACCTCGACCGGCGGGCTCGTCGAGCTCACCGCCACGGACGGGACCGCCCGCCTCTACGTCTGCGGAATCACGCCGTACGACGCGACCCATCTCGGCCACGCGTCGACCTATCTCGCCTTCGACACCGTGCAGCGGCTCTGGCGCGACGCCGGTCTCGAGGTCGACTACGCGCAGAACATCACCGACGTCGACGACCCGCTGCTCGAGCGCGCGACGGCGACCGGCGTCGACTGGCGGGACCTCGCCGAGGAGCAGGTGGAGCTGTTCCGCGGTGACATGGCCGCGCTGCGCATCCTGCCGCCCGCGCACTACGTCGGCGTCACCGAGACCGTCGAGCCGATCGCCGGCGCGGTCGCCCGTCTCGAGCGCGACGGAGTGGCCTACCGCGTCCCCGCGCCCGACGCGACGACCGAGGGAGCCGCGGACCTCTACTACGACGTCGCCGCGGCGGAGAGCGCCGTCTGGCACCTCGGCAGCGAGAGTCGACTCGACTCCGCCACCATGGCCGAGCTGTTCGCGCTCCGCGGCGGTGATCCGGAGCGTTCCGGCAAGCGGCATCCGCTCGACCCGCTGCTCTGGCGCGCCGAGCGCCCGGGGGAGCCCGCCTGGGACTCCGCCGTCGGTCGCGGCCGCCCCGGCTGGCACATCGAGTGCTCGGTCATCGCGCTCGATCGGCTCGGGCCCGACTTCACGCTGCAGGGCGGCGGGAGCGACCTCGTCTTCCCGCACCACGAGTTCAGCGCCGGTCACGCCGCCTCGCTGTCCGGCCGCCCGCTCGCCCGCGCCTATGCGCACGCCGGCATGGTCGGCTACGAGGGCGAGAAGATGAGCAAGTCGCTCGGCAACCTCGTGCTGGTGTCGCGACTGCGCGCCCAGGGAGCGGATCCGCGGGCGATCCGCCTCGCGCTCCTCGCGCACCACTACCGCTCGGACTGGGAGTGGCTGCCGGAGGATCTGCCCGCGGCCGTCGAGCGCCTCGGCCGCTGGGAGGCGTCGCTCGCGGCGACCGGGACCGCCTCGGCACTCGAGGTGCTCGAGCGGCTCCGCGCCGTCCTCCGCGAGGACCTGGACACTCCGGGCGCGATCGCACTCCTGGACGCGGTCGCCGCGACCGGGGTCGACGACCCCGCGATGCTGCGCGACACCGCCGACGCCCTGCTCGGGATCCGCCTGGGCTGATCCCCGGCAGGAGCCGCGGCGACGCGCGGCTCAGCGGGTCACGCCCGCCAGGGCTCCTCGCCCGAGCGGCCGTCGCCGCGGCGACGGAGGTAGCGCTCGAACTCCTGTGCGATGGCCTCGCCGCTCGCCTCGGGCGAGTCGACGGTGTCGCGCGCCTGCTCGAGCTGGGCGATGTAGGCGGCCATCTCCTCGTCGTCGGCCGCAAGTGCGTCGATCCCGCGCTCCCACTCCTCGGCCTCCTCGACGAGGTCGCCGCGGGGGATGCCCAGGCCGACGACCTCCTCGAGCTTCTCGAGCAGCGCCAGCATCGCCTTGGGCGAGGGCGCGTTGTGCACGTAGTGGGGGACCGAGGCCCAGATCGAGACGGCGGGGATCCCGACCTTCTGCGCGGCCTCGCCGATCACGCTGAGGATCCCGACCGGGCCCTCGTAGCTCGAGCGCTCGAGCTCGAGCTCGGAGCGCAGCTCGGCGTTCTCGCTCGAGGCGAAGATCGAGATCGGCCGGGTGTGCGGGACGTCGGCGAGCATCGCGCCGAGGAACACGACGGCCGAGATGTCGATGGCGAGCATCGCGTCGACGACCTCGGCGGCGAAGCTCTTCCAGCTGCGCGACGGCTCGGTGCCGATCATCACGTAGAGCGCGCTCTCGGCATGGACGGACGTGTCGGCCGGTCCGAAGATCTGCGTGCCGGGCCACGCGAGCGTGCGCCGGCCGTCTTCGCCGATCGAGAGCATCGGACGGGTGTACTGGAAGTCGTAGTACTGCTCGGCGTCGACCGCGAACAGGGGCACGTAGTCGCCGTCGTCCTTGACGAGGCGGACCGCCCCGCTCGCGGCGTCCCCCGCGTCGTTCCAGCCTTCGAAGGCCACGACGAGGACGTTTCCCTTGATCACGTTCATAGGCACGATCTCCGCGTTCGGCTCGAGGTCCGGGCCTGCGCGGTCCGCGGGCACCCGTTGCACAAGGATAGGACCCGCCCCGCCCGCGCCCGCGCGGCACCGGTGCTTTCCGCTGTCCGCGTACGGACGGCTCCCGCAGGGCTGCCGGTACGATGGTCGCTCGTGACTTCCGACTCCTCCGCCGCGCGCCCGACTCCCGACGCCCCGGCCGCGGTCCTCTGGGACATGGACGGCACGCTCGTCGACACCGAGCCGTACTGGATGGCCTCCGAGCACGCGCTCGTCGCGTCCTACGGCGGCGTCTGGACGCACGAGGACGCGATGAGCCTCGTCGGATCGGGGCTGCCCGCCTCCGCCCGCATCCTGCAGGGCAAGGGCGTCGACCTCAGCGTCGAGCAGATCATCGACCGGATGACCGACGAGGTCGTCGCGCAGCTGGCCGTCGAGATCCCGTGGCGACCCGGGGCGCTCGAGCTCCTCGCCGCGGTGCGTGCCGCGGGCGTGCCGCAGGCGCTGGTGACGATGTCCGTCGGACGGATGGCGCACGCCGTCGTCGACCGCCTGCCCTTCCCGGCGTTCGACGCCGTCGTCAGCGGCGACATGGTGGAGCGGAGCAAGCCCGACCCCGAGGCGTACCTGCTCGCCGCGCGGACCCTCGGCGTTCCGGTCGGCGCGTGCGTGGCGATCGAGGACTCGCACGCGGGCCTCGCCGCCGCCGTCGCCTCCGGCGCCGCCGCGATCGGCGTGCCCCACCAGCTCGAGCTCGACCCCGACGCTCCATACTCCCTCTGGCCCACCCTCGCGGGCCGCACCCTCGCGGACCTCGCGCTGGTGTCCTCCGAGCACCGCGGCGACCGACCGCTCAGAACCGAGACGGAGGCCCTCCGATGACCGGTGAGGCACTGCAGCATTCCGGCCCCTTCCGCGCGGGCGACCGCGTCCAACTGACCGGGCCGAAGGGGCGGATGAACACCATCACGCTCGTCCCGGGCAAGGTCTTCCACACGCACCGCGGAGGGATCGAGCACGACACGGTCATCGGGCTGCCCGACGGATCCGTGGTCGTCAACACCGTCGGGGTGGAGCACCTGGCCCTCCGACCGCTCCTGGCCGACTTCGTGATGTCGATGCCTCGAGGAGCGGCGATCGTCTACCCGAAGGACGCCGCCCAGATCCTCGCGCTCGCGGACGTGTTCCCCGGCGCCCGCGTCGTCGAGGCGGGCGTGGGCTCCGGAGCCCTCTCGCTGTGGCTCCTGCGCGCGGTCGGCCCGACCGGCCGTCTGGCGTCCTTCGAGCGCCGCGACGAGTTCGCCGACGTCGCCCGCGCCAACGTCGAGACGTTCCTCGGCTACACGCCCGACAACTGGAGCGTCACGGTCGGCGACCTCGTCGACGAGCTGCCCGGAGCGGTGCCCGCAGGCGAGGCGGACCGCGTCGTCCTCGACATGCTCGCGCCGTGGGAGTGCCTCGACGTCGCCGCAGAGGCACTCACCCCCGGCGGAGTGCTCCTCTGCTACGTCGCGACCGTGACGCAGCTCTCGCGGACGGCCGAGGCGATCCGCGCGTCCGGCCTCTTCACCAACCCCGCCTCCAACGAGACGATGGTGCGCGGCTGGCACGTCGAGGGCCTGGCCGTGCGGCCCGACCACCGGATGATCGGGCACACCGGCTTCCTGATCACCGCGCGCCGGCTCGCTCCGGACACCGTGCTCCCCGAGCTCAAGCGCCGCCCGTCCAAGACCGACTTCAGCGACGAGGACGTCGAGGCCTGGACCCCCGGCGCCCTCGGCGAGCGGGCGGTCAGCCCGAAGAGCCTGCGCAAGCGGGTCCGCGAATCGGCGACCAGCGCCGAGCTGTCGCGGGCGCGCGGCTTCGGCGCCGAGGAGCCCTCGGACGGCTCCGAGGGCGACGAGGGCATCGTCTAAGCTGATTCCGGCCTCCGGGCCGCCGTCCCGATGGCCCCGCACGCGGGCCCCCGCTCCACCCGTCGAATAGAGGACCCGTGCGCCGCACCACCGCGCTCATCGCCAGCATCGGCATCGTCGCCGCTCTCGCGGGATGCTCCGCGTCCTCGCCGACGGCCGACTGCGACGCCCCCTTCTCCTCCGGCGACTCGTCGTCGGCGGTCGAGGCGACCGGCGACTTCGGCTCGCAGCCCGACGTGACGGTGCCGAGCCCGCTGAAGGTCTCGACCTCGCAGGTCAGCACCCTGATCGAGGGCTCGGGCGACCCGCTCGAGAAGGGCCAGCTGGTCACGATCGACTACACGCTCGTCAACGGCGCCGACGGCAGCGTGCTCGAGGCCTCCCCGTACGACGGCGAGAGCACCGCGCGCTTCGCCGTGGGCGGCTCCGGTCTGGTGGGCCTGAACGACGGCCTGCTCTGCACGCAGGTCGGCTCGCGCGTCGCGATCGCGATCGCCCCGGAGGACGGCTTCGGCGAGTCCTCCGCCCAGCTCGGCATCTCCCCCGAGGACACCCTCGTCCTGGTCGCCGACGTGCAGAGCGCCTCGCTCGCCCGCGCGAACGGGGAGCAGCAGCCCGCTCCCAGCGGCTTCCCGACCGTGACCCTCGACGAGAACGGGCAGCCGGGGCTGGCGAAGCCCTCGGGCGACGCGCCGACCGAGCTCGAGATCGCCCAGCTGAAGAAGGGCGACGGCGAGGTCGTCGAAGAAGGCGACCAGGTCGTCGTCGCGTACACCGGCTGGCTCTGGAGCACGGGCGAGACCTTCGACTCCAGCTGGGAGAAGGGCGCGCCGGTCGTCTTCACCGCGGCCGACGGCTCCACGACCCAGGGCGGAGTGATCCCCGGCTTCGCCGAGGCCCTCATCGACCAGCCCGTCGGCTCGCAGGTCATCGCGATCATCCCGCCCGACCAGGGCTACGGCGACACCGAGCAGGGAGCCATCCCCGCCGGGTCGACGCTGATCTTCGTCGCGGACATCCTCGGCACCGTCTGAGTCCCCGGCGCCGCTCGGGCAGGCCGTGCCCGGGCCGCGCCCTAGACTGGAGGGCGTGCCCGCCGACGCTTCTCCCTCGAGCCGCATCCCGGCCGAGGAGCGTCTGTTCAACCTCGTGCTCGCCCTCGTGGCCGCCGAGAACGGACTCACCAAGGCGGACGTCCTCTCGACCGTCCAGGGCTACCGCCAGCGGTCCGACCGCGGCGATCGCGCCTCGCTCGAGCGGCAGTTCGAGCGAGACAAGGACGATCTGCGCGAGCTCGGCATCCCGATCGAGACGGTCGACGCCCCGGGCGATCCGGGCAACACGCAGACCGTGCGCTACCGCATCGCGAAGCGCAGCTACGACCTCCCCGCCGACATCTCCTTCGATCCGGAGGAGGTCGCCCTGCTCCGCCTCGCCGGTGCGGTGTGGCGCGAGGGCACCCTCTCGGCCGAATCCCGCCGGGCGCTGATCAAGCTCCGCTCGATCGGCGTGGAGTCGGTCGACCCCGTGATCGGGATCAGCCCGTCGATCCGGGTCCGTGAAGCCTCCTTCGAACCGCTGAGCACCGCGCTCGACCGCGGTCAGGTCGTCCGCTTCCCCTACCTCAAGCCCGGTGCCGCCGAGCCGCGCGTGCGCGTCGTCCGGCCTCGGGCCCTCGTGAACCACCAGGGCCGTTGGCACCTGCACGCCTGGGACGAGGGTGCCGAGGGGACGCGCACCTTCCTCCTCTCGCGCATCGTCGGGCCGGTCGCGTCGGCGGGCCGCACCTTCGCTCCGGAGGAGGGGGACCACGCGGTCGCGGCGCTCGCCCAGCTCGACGACGTGCTGCGCCGCAACACCGCGCTCCTGCGGGTGGCGCCGGACTCCGATGCGGCACTGCGCCTCGGCCGCCGTGCCGAGACGGCGGGGGAGGGCGAGCACCTGCTCCGCCTCCACTTCACCGACGCCGACATCCTGGCGGACGAGCTCGCGGGCTACGGCCCGGAGGTCGTCGTCCTCGAGCCGCTCGAGCTGCGCGACGCGGTGGTCCGGCGTCTGCGACGCTCCCTGTCCGACCACCGCCCGCAGCCCGCCTCCGGAGGGAGCCACGATGGCTAGGCCCCGCACGCTCCAGGCCCGCGACCGCCTCGCGGTCCTGCTCTCCCTCGTCCCGTACCTGCTCGACCGCGGCCGCGTCAGCGTCGGCGAGGTCGCCGAGCACTTCGACATCGCCCCGGAGGAGGTGCGGCGCGCCGTCCGCCTCATCGCCGTGTCGGGGATCCCCGGAGAGACGGCCCAGTACCAGGCGAACGACCTGTTCGACATCAGCTGGGACGACTTCGAGGAGAACGATCACGTCGTCCTCACCCAGCAGGTCGCGATCGACGACTCGCCCCGCTTCTCGGCGCGGGAGGCGGCGGCCCTGATCGCCGGCATGCAGTACCTCGCCGCGCTGCCCGAGAACCAGGGCAACGACCGCATCGCCGCTCTGATGGGCAAGCTGTCGCGCGGAGCCTCCTCGGCGCCGAGCGCGGTGGCCGTCGCGCGGGGCACCGGGGCCGATGCCGGGCTCGAGGTGATCCGGACCGCTCTGGCCGCAGGGACCCAGCTCGCCTTCGACTACCGCAACGCCCGCGGCGAGACGGAGTCGCGACTGGTCGACCCCTTCCTCCTCGAGTCCGTCGACCGCGACTGGTACCTCCGGGGCTGGTGCCACCTCCGCGAGGGCGTCCGCACGTTCCGCGTCGATCGGATGCGCGGGCTCGCCGACACGGGATCGCCGATCGTGCGGCGCCGCAACGAGGTCACTCTGCCGGACCGCCTCTTCGAGGCGTCCGACTCCGACCTTCTCGTCGATCTCCGGGTCGCGCCGAGCTCCGTCCCGCTCCTCGGCGACTACGCCGTGGACGCCGAGTTCCCGCCGGTTCCCGCCGATCAGGAGGAGCCCGGTGTGCTCGTCCGGATCCGCGTGGCGCACCTGGAGGGCCTCACCCGCCTGGTCGCCTCCCTGCCCGGCCTCGTGACCGTCGTCGCCCCGCCCGCCGCGCGCGACGCCGTCGCCGACTGGACTCTCGCCGCTCTGCGGGTCAACGGGGAGGAGGCGTCGTGACCTGGTGGTCGTGGATCCTGATCTGGGCGGTGCTCGCGATCGCCGCGCTCGCGGTGCTCGCGCTCTTCCTGGTGTCGTACTGGCGCAAGGGCCGCGCTCTCCTCGGGCAGCTCGACGAGCTCACCGCGACGCTCGACGCGATCCAGCCCGAGGGCGGCGTCCCGGTCGTCACCCGGCCGTCGTCGTCGCTCTTCGCCGATCGCGACGCGGTGCGGCGGGCTCACGAGTCCCGTCGCGACTCCCGCCGTGACAGGACTGAGGATCGCCGGTCGGTGCGAGTCGAACGGGGTAAGCTCCTGATACACCGCAACCGACAAGCAAAGTGAGTCTGCAATGTTCGCTGGCCTCCAGGGGTGGCACCTCCTCATCATCCTCGCTGTGATCCTCCTGCTCTTCGGTGCGCCCAAGCTGCCCCAGCTCGCGCGCAGCGTCGGCCAGTCGATGCGCATCTTCAAGAGCGAGGTCAAGACCATGAAGGAGGAGGACGGCTCCGAGCGCAAGGACTCCACCGAGGGTCCGGCGTCGTCCACCGGCACCACCACCGGCTCGACCACCGGCACCGGCTCGACCACGCCGCCCGAGTCACCGCTCAAGTAATGACGTCCGTGGCAGCGAAGAAGCCACGGACGAAGCGATCGGGGAAGGATCCCGAGGGGCGCATGTCCCTCGGCGCTCACCTGATCGAGCTCCGCAACCGGCTCTTCAAGTCGGCGATCGCGATCGTTCTCGGTTGCATCGCCGGATGGTTCGTCTCGGAGTGGGTGTTCGAGTCGCTCAAGGCGCCCATCCTCGAGGTGGCGTCGACCCAGGGCAAAGAGGCGATCCTCAACTTCCCGACGATCGCCGGCGCCTTCGATCTGCGCCTCCAGATCGCCATGACCGTCGGCATCGTGATCGCGAGCCCGGTGTGGCTCTACCAGATCTGGGCGTTCCTCGTGCCCGGTCTCACGAAGAAGGAGATGCGGTACGGGCTCGGGTTCATCCTGACCGCCATCCCGCTGTTCTTCGCCGGCTGCGCGGCGGGCTGGTTCGTCTTCCCGCACATCGTCGAGCTGCTCACGGGCTTCACGGGTGACAACGCGGCGAGCTTCATCGACGCGAAGTACTACTACGACTTCGTCCTCAAGCTCGTCCTGATGGTCGGCATCGCGTTCGTGCTGCCGGTGTTCCTGGTCCTGCTGAACTTCCTCGGGATCCTGCCCGGGATGCTGATCCTGAAGTCGTGGCGCATCGCGATCATGGTGATCGTCTTCTTCACCGCGATCGCGACCCCTGCGGCCGACCCGATCTCGATGTTCCTGCTCGCGATCCCGATCATCGTCCTGTTCTTCCTCGCGTGCGGCATCGCGATCCTCCACGACCGTCGCGTCGCGAAGCGCCAGCCGGTGTTCGACGGCACCGCCTCCGACCTGCCCGCGTGAGCGATCAGTCCCCGTCGGAGCGCTTCGCCGCGTTCCGCACCCGCCAGGGCCATGCGAGGGTCGAGTCGTTCCGCTCGACCCTCGCGTTCGACCTCGATCCGTTCCAGTACGAGGCGTGCAGCGCTCTCGACGACGGTCGGAGCGTCCTGGTCGCGGCCCCCACGGGTGCTGGGAAGACCGCCGTCGCCGAGTTCGCGATCCACCTCGCCATGCAGGACCCGACCGCCAAGGTGTTCTACACGACGCCGATGAAGGCGCTCAGCAACCAGAAGTTCCAGGAGTTCGTCGAGGACTACGGAGCGTCCGAGGTCGGCCTCCTCACCGGCGACTCGAACGTGAACGCCCGGGCCCGCATCGTCGTCATGACGACCGAGGTCCTGCGGAACATGCTGTACGCCGACTCCGATCTGCTGCGCGATCTCGCGTACGTGGTCATGGACGAGGTCCACTACCTCGCCGATCGCTTCCGCGGGGCGGTGTGGGAGGAGGTCATCATCCACCTCCCGCAGCGCGTCCGCCTCGTCTCGCTCAGCGCGACGGTGTCGAACGCCGAGGAGTTCGGCGACTGGCTGCAGACCGTCCGGGGCGAGACCGAGGTCATCGTGTCGGAGGAGCGGCCCGTGCCGCTGGATCAGCACGTGCTCGTCGGCGGCAAGCTGCTCGACCTGTTCGATTCCTCCGGCCGCGCCGCGACGAACCGGGTCAACCCCGAGCTGGCGCGTCTCGCTCAGGGCGGGACGCGAGTCGAGCGCGGCGGCCGGGGCGGCCCGCGCGGCCGGGGCCGCGGTCGGTTCCAGGACACCCGTCCGGCCGACGATCTCGTCCAGCGCTCCGAGGTCGTGGAGATCCTCGAGGGCAAGAACCTCCTCCCCGCCATCTTCTTCGTCTTCAGCCGTGCAGGCTGCGATCAGGCAGTGCGGCAGGTGCTGCGCTCGGGGGTCCGGCTCACCGAGCGGCACGAGCGCGATGAGATCCGCGCCGTCGTGGAGGAGCGCTGCCGCACCATCCGCGACGAGGATCTCGCCGTCCTGGGCTACTGGGAGTGGCTCGACGGACTGCAGCGCGGGGTCGCCGCGCACCACGCCGGCATGCTCCCCGCCTTCAAGGAGGTCGTCGAGGAGCTGTTCCTGCGCAAGCTCGTGCGAGTCGTCTTCGCGACCGAGACGCTCGCGCTCGGCATCAACATGCCCGCTCGCACGGTCGTGCTCGAGAAGCTCGAGAAGTTCAACGGCGAGGCCCGCGTCCCCATCACTCCGGGGGAGTACACCCAGCTCACCGGTCGCGCGGGCCGGCGCGGCATCGACGTCGAGGGCCACTCCGTCATCCAGTGGCGCGGCGGGATGAACCCGCAGGCCGTGGCGTCGCTGGCCTCGCGCCGCACCTACCCGCTGAACTCGAGCTTCCGGCCGAGCTACAACATGGCCTGCAACCTCATCGAGCAGTTCGGCCGGACGCGGACCCGCGAGATCCTCGAGTCCTCGTTCGCCCAGTTCCAGGCCGATCGCTCCGTCGTCGACCTCGCTCGACGGGTGCGGCAGCAGGAGGAGTCGCTCGACGGCTACGTCACGGCCATGCAGTGCCACCTCGGCGACTTCGAGGAGTATGCGGCCATCCGGCGCGAGATCAGCGAGCTCGAGCGCCGCGGCGCGGTCCGGGGGGAGTCCGCCTCGCACGCCGAGCGCGAGAAGAGGCAGGGGCAGCTGACCTCGCTCCGCCGCCGGATGAAGGCGCACCCCTGCCACGCCTGCACCGATCGTGAGCAGCACGCGCGCTGGGCCGAGCGGTGGTGGAAGCTCCGCCGGGAGACCGACGAGATCGAGCGCCAGATCCGCTCGCGCACCGGAGCCGTGGCCAAGGTCTTCGATCGCATCACCGAGGTCCTCCTCGAGCTGGGCTACTTCCGGCGCGACGACGCGGGCGAGCTCTCGCTCACGCCGAACGGGCGGACCCTGCGCCGCATCTACGGGGAGCGCGATCTGCTCGTCGCGGAGTGCCTCCGGAAGCAGGCCTGGACGGAGCTCGACCCGGCCGGCCTCGCGGCGATGGCGTGCTGCCTCGTCTTCGAGCCGCGGCGCGAGGAGGGGACGCTCAACGAGAAGTTCCTCCCGCGCGGCGGGTTCCCCGAGGCGCTCGAGAAGACGCAGCTGCTCTGGGCGCGACTCGACGACGTCGAGCGAGACCACCGACTGCCCGGCAGCAACCCGATCTCGACGAGCCTCGCGCTCGCGATGAACATGTGGGCGCGCGGGATGCCGTTGGACGCCGTCCTGCGCGAGGCCGACATGGCGGCCGGTGACTTCGTCCGGTGGGCGAAGCAGACCATCGACCTCCTCGACCAGCTCTCGGTGGTGGCGGACGGCAAGGTCGGCCGCGCCGCCCGCACGGCACTCGACCTCGTGCGCCGGGGCATCGTCGCCTACTCCGCGGTCGCATGATCGGAGCGACTCCCGCGCCTCCGGGGCGCACGGCACCGCTGTGGCTCGCGCTGATCCTCGCCGCGCTCGGGGGAGCGGTCCTGGACCGCGGGTTCCCGGACACCGACGTCTGGCCGCTCGCGATCATCGGCGCCGCGGCCATCCTGTCCGCGCTCGCCGGCCGCGGCTTCTGGAGCGGCGCGCTGGTGGGCCTCGTCGGCGGCGCCGTGTTCTGGGGCGTCCACATCGAGTGGCTGACGCTGTACCTCGGGCCCGTGCCGTGGGCGGCCCTGGCGGGACTCCAGGCGATCTTCTTCGCCCTCTCCGCCGGTCTGATGGCGCTCGTGTCCACGCGCGGCCACCTCGTCTGGACCGGACCGCTCGGGCGCATGGTCGGCATCCCGGCCCTGCTCGCCGCACTCTGGGCGGGTCGCGAGACGATTACGAGCGTCTGGCCGTACGGCGGCTTCGCCTGGGGGAGGCTCGCGCTCTCGCAGTCGACGGGCCCGCTGGCCGATCTCGCCGCCTGGATCGGATTCACGGGACTGAGCTTCGTGGTGGCGTTCCTCGCGGCGCTCCTGGCGCAGGCCGTCCGCGAGGTCTCGGTCCCCGGCACCGCGCGTGTCGCGACCGTCGCCGGCTTCGCGATCGTCGCCCTCGTGTTCCCGGCCTGGCCGGCACCGACCGACGGGACGACCCGCATCGCGGCGATCCAGGGCGACTCCGACGCCGGCCTCTTCTCGGAGAGCTACCGCGGGCAGATCCTCGAGGACCACACCTCCGCGACGCTGCCCGTGCTCGACGAGGACGTCGACATGGTGGTCTGGCCAGAGAACGGCGTCGACATCGATCCGACGCGCAACGCCCAGTCGGCCGCGGTGCTCGACTACCTCAGCCGCACCATGGACGCGCCGTTCGTCGTCGGCACGATCACGAACCCCGAGGAGGACGTCTTCTACAACAGCTCGCTGCTCTGGAAGGCGGGGGAGGGTGCGACGCAGGTCTACGACAAGGTCCATCCGGTGCCGTTCGCCGAGTACATGCCGGATCGCGCGTTCTGGCGGATGTTCGCTCCGGACCTCGTCGATCTCGTGAGCCGGGACTACTCGATCGGCACCCGGCCGAACGTGTTCGACATCGACGGGGTGCTCGCGGGCATCGCGATCTGCTTCGACATCTCGGACGATGCACTGACGAACGCGATGATCGACGGCGATGCCGAGATCATCCTCGCCCAGACCAACAACGCCGACTTCGGGCGCACGGACGAGAGCGTCCAGCAGCTCGCGATCGCGCGGCTGCGGGCGATCGAGACCGGCCGGAGCGTGGTGAACATCTCGACGGTCGGCACGAGCGCGATCATCGCGCCCGACGGCTCGACGCTCGACTCCCTGACATGGTTCGAGCCGGGTGCCATGGTGGACGAGGTCCCCCTCGCCTCCACCACGACCCCGGCTCTGGTGTGGTCCCGGAACCTCGGCTGGTACTTCCTCGCCGCAGGTCTCGTGGGCCTGGTCTCGTTCGTCCTGCGGACGCGCGCTCCCCGGCCCCGGGACGCAGACCGGCGCTAAGCGCCGATCTTGTGCTCGCCTCGACGGGCGCGCAGGTAGGCGAGCCGCTCCTCGAGCAGCTCCTCCAGCTCCGCGCGGGTGCGGCGCTCGAGCAGCATGTCCCAGTGGGTACGGGGCGCCTTCTGCTCACCGCGGTCGACGACGACGGGCTTCGAGTCCACCAGGAGGGTGGCCTCGTGACCGCACGCGCGGCACTCCCAGGTCTCCGGCGCCTCGGCGTCGGCCGAGAACACCATGTCGGTGTCGTGGCCGCAGTTCGTGCAGTGGTAGGTGTGCGTCGAACGCGGTGAGAAGACGACACCCTCCTCGCTCTGCAGGCTCTGAGAACCCAGTCTCATTCCTCGCAAGCTTCGATCTGCCATTGTGTGGTCTCCTCTCGCTGTGCTCCGACAAGTGTCGACCGCGTACCTGGAGGTGGTCTTGCGGTCGTCTCCTTTGCCAGAGAACCTTCAGGTGAGAGGCGATTTCCGGGCGTCGACGGCGCGGCGCGCGAGGTCCGTCCGGTCGGTGACGAGTCCGTCCACGCCCAGGGCGAGCAGCCGGGTCATCCGCTGCGCGTCGTTGATGGTCCAGAGATGGATCTCGGCCCCGGAGATCCGCAGGCGGGCGAGGATCGGGGGAGTGGTGACGCGCAGGCCGAGCGCCGACTCCGGGACCTGGAGCGCGTCCATCCCGTTCAGCGCGAGGCGCACCAGCGCGGGGATCCGGAGGTGCGCTCCGAGCAGCGCCGCCAGGAAGCGGGGGGCGGACGCCGACGTGGCGACTCCGGGGAGCAGCCGCACGGTCGAGGCGCGGCGGGACTCCGAGAAGGAGGTGATCAGGACGCGGTCGCGCGCGCCCTGCCGGTCGACGGCCCGCGCAGTGGGGGCCACCGCGGCGCGAGTCTTCACGTCGATGTTCAGGAGGGCGTCGGGCAGCAGCCGCAGAGCGTCCTCGAGGCTCAGCAGCGTCTCTCCGCCCGGGAGGACGAGACGCGCGAGGTCCTCCCAGCGCTCGGCGTCGATCCGGTGGGACCGCCCGTCGGCGTCGCGGACGACCTCGTCGTGGACGAGAACGGCGACTCCGTCGAGAGAGGCCCGGACGTCTGTCTCGAGCAGGTCGGCGCCGGCCTCCAGTGCCCGCTCGAAGGCGCCCAGGGTGTTGCCGATCCGATCCGGCCCGAAGCCGCGATGGGCGATGACGCGCGGCCGCCGTCCCCGGAGGAACGGCGGCCGCCTGTCGCTCATGGTGCGCGGACCCTAGAAGCGCGGCGCCGGGGGAGTGACCGCGGAGTCCTGCGGGCGCTCGGGCTCCTGGCCCTTCGGGCCGAACGCGGCGCCGATACCCTTCAGCGCCTCGGTCAGCTCGCTCGGCACGATCCAGAGCTTGTTGGCGCTTCCGTCCGCGAGCTTGGGGAGCGTCTGCAGGTACTGGTAGGCGAGCAGCTCCTTGTCCGGACGGCCCTGGTGGATCGCTTCGAACACCGTCGTGATGGCCTTCGCCTCGCCCTCGGCGCGGAGGATCGCCGCCTTCGCGTCTCCCTCCGCAGCGAGGATCGCCGCCTGGCGGTGCCCCTCCGCGTTCAGGATCTGCGACTGCTTGGTGCCCTCTGCTGTGAGGATGACGGCGCGGCGGTCGCGCTCGGCGCGCATCTGCTTCTCCATCGAGTCCTGGATGGAGGCGGGCGGGTCGATCGCCTTGAGCTCGACGCGACCGACGCGGATGCCCCACTTGGTGGTGGCCTCGTCGAGGACGATGCGCAGCTGTCCGTTGATGTTGTCGCGGGAGGTGAGCGCCTCCTCGAGGTTCAGGCCACCGACGACGTTGCGGAGCGTGGTCGTGGTGAGCTGCTCGACGGCGCCGAGGTAGTTGGCGATCTCGTAGGTGGCCGCGCGGGCGTCGGTGACCTGGAAGTAGACGACCGTGTCGATCGAGACGACGAGGTTGTCCTCGGTGATGACCGGCTGGGGCGGGAACGAGACGACCTGCTCGCGCAGATCGACCGAGGGGCGCACCCGGTCGATGAAGGGGATGACGAGGTTGAGACCCGGCAGCAGCGTGCGGTGGTACTTGCCGAGCCTCTCGACGACCCCCGCAGTGGCCTGCGGGACGATCCTGATGGATTTGAACAGGACGACCAGGGCGAAGACGACGATCACCGCGACGACGATGGTCGTCACGAGTGCGGAAGTGGTCACGAGGAGCTCCTTTCGGCGGGGACGACGACAGCGGTCGCGCCGTCGATGGCGGTGACGACGACACGTTCGCCGAGACCGAGTGGACGTGATTCGACGAGCGGCGACAGGCGGGCCGTCCACGTCTCGCCGTTGGCCAGCTTGACCTGGCCGGGGCCGTCCCCGGCGATCACGACGCTGCCCGCGAGTCCGAGCAGGGCGTCGGCGCCGATCGGAGCCGGATCGCCGCCGCGTCGGAGCAGGCGGAGCAGGGGCGGACGGACCGTGAGCAGCAGCAGCACCGCGAGGACCGCGGCCACCGGGACCTGCACCCAGAAGGGCGCCCCGACGAGGCCGGTCAGGAGCCCGCCGACGCTGCCGACGGCGAGCATCAGGAACGTGAACTCGAGAGTGATCATCTCGACGATCACGAAGATCAGGATCAGCGCGAGCCAGAGGATCCACGCGAACTGGAGGACAGCGTCCATGCTGGTTGCTCCTTCCCCTCGATGAGCGGTTCCACCGTAACAAGGCCCCCCGGAAGCGGGCTGGGAGGGTCGGCGGCCGGGTCGAGGGGCGCGGGGCGGACGGTTTCGGTAGGATCGCCTGTCGGGGCCCCGGCCCGTCATCGTGCCCGCCCCGGTCTTCGCATCGGCGTCCTGGAGGATCTCCTCGTGTCCAACCCCCTCGCTCCCGGCTCGCTCGACGGCAAGCGCGTCCTCGTCACCGGCTCCTCCCGCGGCATCGGCGCCGACACGATCCGCTACTTCGCCGAGGCGGGCGCCCGTGTGGTCGTCAACTACCGCTCCAAGGCACCCCGGGCGAACAAGCTCGTCGACCAGATCGTCGCCGCCGGCGGCTCGGCCTTCGCGGTCGGAGCGGACCTCACCGACGCGCAGTCGCGCACCGACCTCTTCGCCCGCATCCAGGACGAGCTCGGTGGACTGGACGTGCTGGTCCTGAACGCGTCCGGCGGCATGGAGAGCAACATGGGCGAGGACTACGCGATGGTCCTCAACCGCGACTCCCAGGTGGCGACCCTCGAGGCGGCGCTGCCGCTGCTCGGCGACGGCGCGCGCATCGTCTTCGTGACGAGCCACCAGGCCCACTTCATCCGCTCGACGCCGACGATGCCCGAGTACGAGCCGGTCGCGCTGTCCAAGCGCGCGGGTGAGGACGCCCTGCGCGACCGCATCCCCGAGCTCGCCGAGCGCGGCATCGAGTTCGTCGTGGTCTCGGGCGACATGATCGAGGGCACCATCACGGCGACGCTGCTCGAGCGCTCGAACCCCGGAGCGATCAGCTCGCGCCGCGAGTCGGCCGGCAAGCTCTACAACGTCGGCGAGTTCGCGGCCGAGGTGGCTCTCGCGGCCGTCGAGCCGATCCCGGCGGAGAACACGCGGCTGGTGGGCGACATCACGGACTTCGTCGGCGCGTAGTCGCTGCGGGCGCTGGGCCGGCGACGGTTCGTCGGCGCGGGAGACCGGCGCCCGGCGTGCTTGCGCGATATCCGATAATGCACATTATGTCAGTTCGATCCGGCGTCGAGGCCTGAGCCGCTCCTCCGTCTCGACGGTGACGAACGACGCTCGCTGAGCGTCCTCCCCAGCGATGCCTGCCTCGAAACTCCGACGGCCGCGTGCACGACGTCGCTCTCGAGAACGATCGGCGTCCTCGCGCGAACCTCTCGACGGCTTGTGCTGGAGGAAACCTTCGTCGTAAAGTAACTTTACTATAAAGATAGTGGTTCGGAGGGACGTGGTCCTTCCGCTGAGGGTTCGGCGCACCGTTCTCCGCCGCACGCCGACGCCTCCAGGAGCAGCCCATCCATGACGACCGCCACCGCGACGACCCGAGATCCGCTGGAGCCGTCCGGGGTGGAGGCGACCCTGCGGTCCCTCGACGGGCCCGTCTTCGGGTTCGCCGCCCAGCCGCACCTCTCCGAGCTCGCCGCGGCGACCCTCAGTGATCGAGCCAGGGTCGACGGCGTCTCGCTCTCGTACACCTACTACCGGCACCCGCTGAACCGGGCCCATCCCTCGAACTTCGTCGACCTCACTCCGCAGCAGGTCGCCGCCATCGAGAGGGCCGAGACGTCGAGCCTGCCGCTCTGGATGGTCGAGCAGATCCGGCAGATCCGCTATCCGACCCTGTGGGACGCGGTCCGCACGGCGAAGGCGGGCCCGGGCGACCGGAAGGACGCCCTGGAGACGCGCCTCGCCGCCCACGCGAACGACGTGCTCCGCGCCCGCGATCCCCGCCACGTCGCGGTCCGCTCCCCCAGGAACACGTCGACCGGCCGTCTCCACCACTCCGACCTGCTCGAGACGACCTGCGTGATGGTCGATCGGGAGCCCCACCGCGGTCGACTCCTCGAGGCGGCGCCGTTCCTCACCGCCTTCGGTGCCCGGATCGGGAAGCGCTACCTGACGGTCGTCTACGACACGCGCACGGCACCGAAGCTGGCGTTGGAGTTCACGGTCCGCCGACCGGTCCCGGAGAGCGGCATCCTCTGATCCGATGTCGGCCGGGACTCCCCCGCGCCCCGCGTCGGACTGCGCGCCGATCATGTCGCTCACAGTCGGCGCACATGTCGCTGAGTATCGTTCGGGGAAACGGAGGTCATCATGAACAACTCTTCCTCGACCGGTGCGTTCGGCGCCGGCAACCCGATCGACAGCATCTGGCAGGCCATGGAGCAGGCGCGCGCCGGCTTCGAGAAGCGGGTCGGCACCCGGGTCGGGCGCGGCGACGTCCGCGCGGCCGTCCTGGCGCTCCTCGCGGAGCAGCCCATGCACGGCTACCAGATCATCCACGAGATCGAGGAGCGCAGCGGCGGCAGCTGGAAGCCCAGCCCCGGCTCGGTCTACCCCACCCTGCAGCTTCTGGCGGACGAGGGCCTGATCTCGGCCGACGAGTCGAACGGCCGCAAGACCTACTCGCTCACCGAGGCGGGCCACGCGCAGGTCGCCGCGTCCGGGGCCTCCTCCCCCTTCGCCGAGACCGACGGCGTCGAGGCCGGAGCGCTGCCCAAGGCGGGCATCGCACTGGCGCAGGCCGCCGCGCAGGTGCAGCGCTCGGGCACGCCCGCCCAGATCCGCCAGGCCGTGACCGAACTCGAGGACGTGCGCCGCCGCCTGTACGCGATCCTCGCGCAGGACTGACCCGGGTGCCGTCGGACAGCCCGGGTCCTTCGGGCCCGGGCCGCCGAGCGAGCAGTGAGCGGCGGCGCTACCGCCGCATCCTGCGCTTCGCCGCCTGGCACCTCGCGGTGACCTGGTGGTTCGATCTGGTCCTGCCCCGGCTGGGGCTGAACGTGATCGCCCTGCGTACGAGGCCGCACCGGATGCGGCGGTTCGCCCGCAGCTTCCACGTGCTCGCGGTCGAGCTGGGCGGCCTGATGATCAAGGTCGGCCAGTTCATGTCGTCGCGCCTGGACGTCCTCCCACCCGAGATCACGCGGGAGCTCGAGGGACTGCAGGACGAGGTCCCGCCCGTGCCCTTCCCCCGCATCCGCGCCCTCGCGGAGGCCGAACTCGGCATGTCACTGGAGCGCGCGTACGCCGGAGTCAACGAGTCGCCCGTGGCGGCGGCGTCGCTCGGCCAGGCTCATCGGGCGCTCCTGTCGCCGATCGACTCGGGCGACACCGGTCACACCACCGCGATCCTGAAGGTGCAGCGACCCGGCATCGACGCGATCGTCGACGTCGACCTCGCCGCGCTCCGCAGGGTCGGGCGCTGGCTCACCCACGTCCGCCTCGTCTCCGACCGCGTCGACGCCCCCGCACTCGTCGAGGAGTTCGCAGCGACCAGCCTCGAGGAGATCGACTACCTGCAGGAGGCCGCCAACTCCGTCCGCTTCGCCGCGGACTTCGCCGGCGACCCGCGGATCGGGGTGCCGGACGTCGTCTGGGAGCGCTCGACCCGCAAGGTCCTCACCCTGCAGGACGTCACCGCGATCAAGATCACCGACGCCGACGGGCTGTGCGCGGCCGACATCGACCCGCGCGACGTCGCGCCGGTGTTCGCCGCGGTGATGTTCGACCAGTTGTTCACGACCGGCTGGTTCCACGCGGATCCGCATCCGGGGAACGTGTTCGTCACTCCGACCCCCGGCGCCGAGCTGCCCTGGCGGCTCACCTTCATCGACTTCGGGATGATGGGCGAGGTCCCGCCGACGACCCGGGCGGGGCTGCGCACGATGCTCATCGCGGCCGCCTCGCGCGACGGCAAGGGCCTCGTCGATGCGGCGCGCGACCTCGGCGTTCTGCTGCCGTCCGCCGACTCCCGGGAGCTCGAGAAGGCGATGACGCAGCTGTTCGCGCGCTTCGGCGGGATGGGCTTCGCCGAGCTGCGCGAGGTCGACCCGCGCGAGTTCCGCCAGTTCGCCGAGCAGTTCGGCGACGTCGTCCGCTCGCTGCCGTTCCAGCTGCCCGAGAACTTCCTGCTGATCATCCGGGCCATGTCGCTCACCTCCGGCGTCTGCAGTGCGCTCGATCCGTCCTTCAACCTGTGGGACTCGGTCGAGCCGTACGCGCAACGGCTGATCCGGGAGGAGCGCGGCAACGTGGCGCAGGACCTGGGTCGGCAGGCGGTCGAGAACCTCGGTCTGCTCTGGCGGCTCCCCCGCCGGTTGGAGTCGCTCGCCTCGACCCTCGAGGACGGCACTCTCGCGGTGACGGTGCCGAGCGTCGAGCGCCGGCTGAACCGGCTCGACGCGACCGTGCGCCGGGTGGTGTCGGCCGTCCTATTCGCAGGGCTGCTGATCGCGGGCGCGGTGGTGCGGAGCGACGACGGCGGTCTCGGATCGGCGCTCATGATCGTGTCGATCGTGCCGCTGCTCCACGCGCTCCTGTCGGGGCGCCGCAGCGGCTGACTCCGCACCGCGAGCCGCATCACGGCGGTGGCCTACCGTGGAGGCATGGCCAGGACGATCTCCACGAACACCTCCGTCGACCGCGACGCGATGCTCGCCTTCGTGCGACCCCGGCACCGGATGATCGTCGCGACCACCCGGGGCGACGGCAGGCCGCAGATGTCGCCGGTGTCCGGCGGGGTCGACGAGGAGGGCCGGATCGTCGTCTCCACGTACCCGGGTCGCGCGAAGACCCGGAACGTCGAACGCCGGTCCGCCGTGTCGGTCCTGGTGCTGTCCGACGAGTGGGACGGGGCCTGGATCCAGGTCGACGGCGACGGCGAGGTCCTGCACATGCCCGAGGCCGCGGACGGACTGGTGGACTACTACCGCTGCATCGCGGGAGAGCACCCCGACTGGGACGAGTACCGCGCGGCGATGGCGCTGCAGGACAAGTCGCTCCTGCGCATCACTCCGACGCGCTGGAGCCCCGTCTCGACGGGCGGGTTCCCAGCCGACGTGGCGCAGCGGCTCGACGCGCGCTGACGACGCTCCGGCGGAGGATCCTGCGCCCCGTGCTCAGCCGGAGGGGACCGCGCAGGTCTCCTCCGCGGCCGTCTGGCCCGGAGCGGCGACCGCCGGGGGCTCCTGCGGCGGAGCGGGCTCCTGTGCGCCGGCCGTGGGCTCGACGGCGGGCGGCGCGGGCTCGACCGGCTCTCCCTGAGCGGGAGCGAGCACGACGGGCTCGTCCGCCAGGACCCGGGCCATCAACTCGGCGCCGAGCACCGGGTCCGGGACGACCTTCCCCGGGAAGTCCGGATCGTCGAGCGCGGGGTACTGCACGAACACCATCCGCTCGAGGTCGATGTCCTTGAGGGCGAGCGCGAGGGAGATCATCGTGCTCGGGTTCGTCATCGTCGTCGAGAGGTGCAGGTTCGAGGACGCCGCCTGCGCGAGTCCGTACAGCACGGGAGGGTTCGAGAGGGTGTCGGCCGAGCGGACGGTGCGCATCAGCGAGGCGAGGTACTGCTGCTGCGAGGAGATGCGCCCCAGATCGCTGCCGTCGCCGACGCCCTTGCGGGTGCGCAGGAACGCGAGCGCCGTCTCTCCGGAGACGGTCGAGACGCCGGCGGGCAGGTCGAGGCCGGAGTCGGTGTCCCGGATCGGACCGGCGAGGCAGATCGGCACTCCCCCGACGGCGTTGCTCATCTCGATGACGCCGTTGAACGAGACCCAGCCGGCGTAGGGGACGGAGAGGCCGGTGAAGGCCTGCAGGGTGTCGTTGACGCAGGCCAGTCCCCCGGCGCCGAACGCGCGGTTCAGCGAGGCGGCGGTCTCGGCCGGCGAGACGACTCCCGTCTCGGGGTCGGTGCACTCGGGGCGGCCGAGGATCAGGTCGCGCGGGAAGCTGATGACCGTCGCGTTGCTGTGGTCCGCCGAGACGTGCAGGAGGATGTTCACGTCGTTGAGCGTGGAGTCGCGGACGCCGAACTGCTCCCCCTGCGCGGTGTCGTTGTCGGTGCCGACGATCAGGACGCTGAAGCCGCCCTCGATCGCGCCGAGCCGCAGGCCTCCGGTGCCGTCGGCCTCGACGCCGAGGTCGACGGCGTTGCCGGTGACGTTGCGGCTGATGCTCGCGGCCGCGATGGCCACCAGTGACGTCGCGCTGACGCCGAGGACGGCCAGTCCCGCCGCCACCGCGATCGCCGCGGACCGCCGTCCCGATCGTCGCCGGAGCCGTCCGTGGCGGATGCTGCGCTCTGCTGCCATTCCGACAGTCTCCCCGACGTGCCGCCCCCAGGTGATCACCGGCGTGTCCTCGTGCAGCAGGCACGCGGTCGGCGACCCCGAGGCGGTCGCTGCGGCGGGCGGCCCGGCTCAGGGTTCTGCTCCGATCCGTCGGGCATCCCTGCCGCGACATGAAAACCACACATCGCTCGGAATTTCTGTGCTGATCTCTTGCGGCGTCCGTCCGCCCCGTGCATACTCGCTTTCCAAACGACGTTCGGTTTTCGGCAGAGGCCGTGGAGACCCGTCGACTCAACGGTGAGAGGACTCAGAGATGACAACTGCGAGTGGATCCGCGGCGGGGATGCCGTCCGGAATGACGACGGCGACCGCGACGGTCAGACGGGGCCAGGGGTTCCCGGAGCCGACCGAGCCGGCCAAGGGGAGCTACATCTTCTGGCTGCTCGCGGCGCAGCTGGTGTTCTTCATCGCCCTGCTCGGGCCGGCGATCGTGGGCATCGGAATCAAGATCACGTCGCTCGCTGACGCGGGAGTCATCGATCAGGACGGCCTGACCGGTGCGGCGGCCGTGCTCGGCGGATTCGGCGCGCTGTTCGCCACGGTCGCGAACGTCGTCTTCGGTCGCCTCTCGGACCGCACGACGAGCCGCTTCGGTCGCAGGCGGGTCTGGATCGTCGCAGGCACGGTGATCATGACCGTCGCGTTCGTCATCATGGCGCTCGCTCCGAGCCTGCTGGTCGCGACCGTCGGCTGGTCGCTGGCTCAGCTCGGTGCCAACATGGCGCTCGCGCCCTTCATCGCGACGATCGCCGACCAGGTGCCCAAGTTCCAGCGCGGCAAGATCACCGCTGCCCTCGGCATCGCGCAGAACGTCGGCGTCCTCGGCGGCACCTACGTCGCGCAGGCGTTCCAGGACCAGCTCCTCATCCTCTTCGTCGGCCCGGCGGTCCTCGCGATCGTCGTCATGGTCGTCTTCGCCGTCGTCCTCCCCGACCGCCGCCTGCCCGCCGCACCGCCCCGGGCGACCCTGCGCGACTGGGCCGAGACCTTCTGGGTCAGCCCCCGCAAGAACCCCGACTACGCGCTCGCCTGGTGGTCCCGCTTCCTGATCACCTTCGCGAGCTTCGGCTTCACGACGTTCCGCTTCTTCTACCTCCTCAACCACATCGGCGTCGACGCCGAGGACATTCCCGCGGTCATCTCGACGAGCGTGCTGATCTACACGATCACCCTCGTGGCCGCCAGCTACTTCGCCGGCTGGCTCTCGGACCGCATCGGACGGCGCAAGGTCTTCGTCTGGAGCTCCACCGCACTCTTCGCGATCGGGACCTTCGCGCTGATCTTCGTGCAGGACGTCCCCACCTTCTACATCCTCGAAGCACTCCTCGGCATCGCCTACGGCATCTACGTCGGCGTCGACCTCGCCCTCGTCGTCGACGTCCTCCCCGACCCCGAGAACTCCGGCAAGGACCTCGGCGTGTTCAACATCGCCAACGCCCTCCCCCAGACCATCGCCCCCCTCATCGGCGGCATCCTCGTCTACGTCAGCGACCCCACCGGCAACAACTACGCACTCTGGTTCTCCGTCTGCGCCATCGCGGCCATCATCGGAGCACTCGTCATCTTCCCCATCAAGAAGGTCAGGTAGGGCGGGCCGCCCCACCTCTCCCGCGAAGGCCCGCCGGTCACCGATCGGCGGGCCTTCGTGCGCTCCGGGCGAGTCGCGCCTCCTGCGGCCGCGCGATCTGATCGGATCGGGACATGTCGCGACCGCTGATCCTCCTGACCGGCATCGGTCTCGTGCTCCTGGCGACCCTCGTCCTCGCGCCGCTCTCGACCGTCTCCACCTGCTTCGACGCCGTCGAGCCGTCGGCGTCGCGGTGCGAGACGGCGCACCAGTCTCTGCTCGGAGCTCCGGCGAACCTCTGGGTCTGGCTCGTCGTCGTCGCGGTCGTCGTCGTCCGGACCGCCCTGCGCCTCCGCCGTCCTCGCGCGTTCATCGCGCCGGACGCGAGCCGATGATCCTCCCCGTCGCTCCTCCTGCCGCCCGCCTCCGGAGAAGATGTCGTCCGTGGAGGCGCTGAGCGTGCTCGTCCTGCTCGTGGTCGCCGTCGGCGCGGTCTGCCAGGTGCTGTCGGGAGTCGGATTCGCGCTCGTCACCTCCCCCCTGCTCGTGCTCGCGCTCGGCCACGACCGCGGCGTCCGCACCGTGCTGGCACTGTCGATCGTCCTCAACGCGGTCGTCCTCGTCCGGTCGTTCCGGCACGTGCGTCCGGCGGAGGCGCTGCGCCTCCTCGTGCCGGCGGCACTGCTGGTCGTGCCGGCGGCGCTCGTGCTGGACGCCGTCCGGCCCGCGGCACTCGCCGTCGTCGCGGGAGCGGTGATCCTGCTCGCCACGGCGCTGGTGGCAGGCGGAGGCGCACTCCCGTTCCTCGACGGCGGGCGGGGCGCGGTCCTCGCCGGGGCGCTCAGCGGAGTCTTCACCGTGCTGGCGGGCGCCGGCGGTCCGCCCGTGGCCCTCTTCGCCGCCCAGCGCCGCTGGACACCCTTGGTCGCGAGCGCGACTCTCCAGGCCTTCGCACTCCCCCTCAACCTGCTGACGCTGCTGGTGCTCGGCCCGTCCCCGGCTGATCTGTCGGGGCTGGGCTGGGCCGCAGCGGGGCTCGTCCTCGGGACGATCGCGGCGATGCTCGTCGCCCCCCGGGTGTCGGGCGCAGCAGTGCGACGGGTCACCCTCGTCGTCGCGGCTCTCGGCGGTGCGGGCCTGGTGGTCGGGGGCATCGCCGGCGCAGCGTGACCCGACGCCGTAGCAGGCGCCCCGGCGACGAGTCACTCCCCCGCTCTCTTGACACGGCTTCCACCTCGTCGTACTTTATCGATACACGAACAATCCTGTATCGATACAGGAAGCCGAGCACGAAGGAGTGCGATGCACGACACCGGCACGAGGGCTCCCTCCCCCTCGCCTCTGGAGCGGTTCCTCGCCGATCCGTCGCTCGTCGTCTCCGGAGGCAGATGGCACCTGTTCCCGACGACCGACGGCATCCAGGACTGGGGCGCCCGGGCCTTCCGGTGCTACTCCTCCCCCGACCTGGTCGACTGGACGGACGAGGGCGAGATCCTCCGCCTCGGGCGCGACGTCGCCTGGGCCGACTCCTTCGCCTGGGCGCCCGCCGCTCTCGAGCGGGACGGCACCCACTACCTCTACTTCACGGCGGGCAACAGCATCGGAGCGGCCCGCGCCACCGACGCCGCGGGCCCCTACGCCGACCTCGGCACCCCCCTCGTCCCCGCCGGCCGCTTCCCCGGCACCGCCATCGATCCATCGGTGTTCGTCGACGACGACGGTGCGGTCTACCTGCTCTGGGGCAACTCCGTCGCCCACCTGGTGCGCCTGGGCGACGACCTGATGTCGTTCGACGAGGACGCGGTGCACTCGTGGGTGCCGACCGGGTTCCGGGAGGCGGCGCACCTGCACCGGCGCGGCGACGCCTACTTCCTCACCTGGTCCGAGAACGACACCAGGGAGGAGGACTACCGCGTGCGCTGGGCGGTCGGCCGCAGCCCCTTCGGCCCCTGGACCGACGGCGGCGTTCTGCTCGAGAAGAACACCGCCGAGGGCATCCTCGCGACCGGCCACCACTCGATCTGCCGCGTCCCCGGCACGGACGACTGGGTCATCGCCTACCACCGCTTCGCCGTGCCGGGCGGAGACGGGGTGCACCGCGAGATCGTCTTCGACCTTCTCCACCACGACGGCGACCGACTCGTGCCCGTCGTCCCCCGGCACGCCCACCTCCGACTCCCTCTCTCCTGATCCCACCCACCCACCACAGAACGAGGAATGCAATGTCGCATCGCCCCCACGCCGTCGCCCTCCGCGCGGCCGCCCTCGCCGTCGCCGCGGCGAGCGCCTTCTCCCTGACCGCCTGCGGGTCCGCCGGCGCCGACTCCGGGAAGACCGAGCTCAGCTTCTTCTCCTGGGACAACGAGGCGACGATGACCCCGGTCATCGAGGCCTTCGAAGCAGCGAACCCGGACATCTCGGTCGAGTTCTCGAACGCGCCTCCGGTCGCCGAGTACGTCTCGACCCTGCAGACCCGCCTCGCGGGGAACAACGCGGCGGACGTGTTCCTGATCGCCGCCGAGAACAAGACGAACCTCATCGACGGCGGCTTCGTGAAGGACCTGACCGGCGAGCCGTTCATGGCCGAGATGTCGCCGTACAACACCGAGACGTACAGCAGCGACGGCAAGGCGTACGGCATGTCGACCTCCTCCTGGGCAGGCGGGATCCTCTACAACCGGGCACTGCTGGACGCGGCGGGCGTCACGGAGGTGCCGACCGACTGGGACGGCTTCCTCGACGCGCTGTCGAGCGTGAAGGACACCGGGGTCGTGCCGTACTACGACGCCGCCACGCAGATCCCGATGGGCCTGTCGGCGATGGTCGGCTCGGTCGACGCCGAGCAGGGCGGCGAGGTCGACGAGGCGATCTTCGACGGGAGCGCCGAGTTCGGCGACCTCTGGGACGAGCCGCTCGCCGCCTGGAGCGAGCTGCTCACCAGCGGGCTGATGAGCCAGGACGTGGTCAGCCTGACCGGCGACCAGATCGTGGACGAGTTCGCGAACGGACGCGTCGCGATGATCGCTGCCGGACCGTGGAACCTGCCCGCCGTCCGCGAGAAGGCCCCGGACCTCGACGTCGAGTTCGCTCCCTTCCCCACTCTCGACGGTGCCGGCTTCTGGGCCGGAGCCGCGTCCCCGGGCTTCGCGATCAACGCGAAGACCGACCACGAGGCCGAGGCCGAGGCGTTCCTGAGCTTCCTCGGCAGCGAGGAGGGCGTCCGGATCTATCAGGAGGGCACCTCCGCGCTGACGACGACCGCCAACTACACGCCGGTCGTCGACCCGGCGCTCGAGCCGAACCTCGCCGGACTGCAGGAGGGGCGCTTCTACCTCCCCTCGATCGCCTGGCCGCGCGAGCAGGACGCTCTGAGCACCGAGGCGGTCGCTCAGATCCAGCTGCTCGTGCAGGGGCAGGCCTCCCCCGAGGACGTCTCGGCGGCGCTGCAGGCGCGACTCGAGTCGCAGGGCTGAGGGCTCGGCCCGGCTCCGGCCGGGCCGGCCCTCCGGGAACGGAGAACCATGTCTGCCCTCACCGCACCGCACCGCGGAGCCGCCCTTGTTCGGCGCGCCCGCATCGATCCGCTCCGGCGTCGCGAGACCGTCAGCACGAGCCTGTTCCTCGTGCCGATCGTGCTCGTCTTCGTCCTGCTCTTCGCCGTGCCGCTCGCCCAGTCGTTCTACTTCAGCCTGACCGACTTCGACGGCTACTCCGTCGACTCCGAGTTCGTCGGACTCGCGAACTACGCCAGCATCGTCCGCGACCCGGCGATGCTGGCCGGGCTCCTCTTCACGCTGACCTACAGCCTCGGGACCACGGTCCTCGTCACTGCGCTGGCGATCCCTCTGGCCCTCGTCCTCAACCGCCCCTTCGTCGGTCGCGGAGCGGTCCGGGCCGTCCTCTTCTTCCCGGCCATCCCCAGCATCGCGATCCTCGGCCTCGTCTGGGGCCTGATCCTGTCGCCGCTGGGCTCCGGAGCCATCAACCGGGTGCTCGAGACCGTCGCTGGGCTCGGTCCGGTGCCGTGGCTCTCGAACGGCGCCCTCGCCCAGCTCTCGGTCATCGTCGTGGGCGTCTGGTCGAGCACCGGCTGGCACGCGATCCTCTATCTCGCCTATCTGCAGTCGATCCCCGAGGACTACTACGAGGTCGCCCGCATCGACGGAGCGTCGGCCGTGCGGCGCTTCTTCTCGATCACCCTCCCCCTGCTCGCCCCCGCGGTGACGGTCAGCACGCTGCTCCTCATGACGGGCGGGCTGAAGGTCTACGACCTGCCCTTCACCCTGACCAAGGGCGGTCCTGGGTTCTCGACCTACACGATCACGCAGTCGATCATCCAGAACGGAGTCGGCCAGGCGCAGTTCGGCAAGGCCTCGGCCCTCGCCGTCGTGTTCCTGCTCGTCGTCGGCTCGATCGTCGCCGTGCAGCTGCTCATCTCGCGCCGATTCGAGGAGAGGACCTCATGACCACCACCGCGGTCTCCCTGCCCCCGGCACCGCCGGTCGCCGATCCCCCCGTCCTTCGCCGACGCCCGCGACGGACGCGCGCTCAGCGCCGTCGCGGAGTGGCGGGCGCCCTGACCAGCATCGGCATGATCGCGCTGGCCGCGCTGGTCGGCGCACCCTTCTACTACATCGTCGTCAGCACGCTGAAGACGCAGCAGGAGGTGTCGAACGCTCCGTTCGCCCTGCCGACCCGCCTCGACTTCCGCAACTACGCCGACGTGTTCGCCTCCGTCCCGATCGTCGGAGCCTTCGCGAACACGTTCTACGTCACGGTCGTGTCGGTGGCGCTCATGCTCCTCGTGGGCTCGATGGCGGCCTACGCGATGCTGCTGCGCACCACGCTCCTCACCCGGATCGTGTCGGTCGTGCTGATCATCGCGTTCCTGGTGCCCGGTCAGGCGACGCTGATCCCGCTCTACCGCCTCCTGGCGAGCGCCGGTCTGGTCGACAGCCTGGAGGGGCTGATCCTGCTCTACGCCGCGGGGTCGATCTTCTGCTACTTCCTGATCCAGGGGTACATGAAGTCGCTCCCGCTCGAGATCTTCGAGGCCGCGCGGATCGACGGGGCGGGTCCGTGGCAGATCTACTGGCGCATCGTGCTCCCCCTGATCCGGCCGATCCTCATCACCGTGGGCGTCTTCCAGACGATGTGGGTGTGGAACGACTTCATCACCCCGAACGTCTTCATCAGCTCGTCCGAGAAGCAGACGCTCGTGCTGCAGGTGTACAAGGCGGTCGGGCAGTTCGGAGTGAACTGGCCCGCGTTCCTCACGCTGAGCGTCGTCGTGCTGCTGCCGATGGTGGTCTTCTTCGTCCTGATGCAGAAGCACATCGTGGGCGGTCTGGTGTCCGGCAGCGTGAAGGGGTGACCGGGTACCTCCTCGCCTACTTCCTCCCGGGACCCGGTGGGGAGGCCGTGCGGTTCGCCGTGAGCGCGGACGCGACTCCGCTCGTCTTCCATGCACTGCCGGGCGGGCCTCTGCGCTCGGACGTGGGCGAGGGCGGAGCCAGGGACCCGTTCCTCGTGCGGGATACCGCCTCGGGACGGGTCGTGCTGCTCGCCACGGACCTGCGCACGGAGGACGTCGACGACTGGCACCGGGCGGTGCGGCACGGCAGCCGGTCGATCCTGGTGTGGGAGTCGTCGGATCTCGTCGACTGGGGCGATCCCCAGCTGCGAGCCGTCGCTCCGGAGGAGGCGGGCAACGCGTGGGCGCCGAAGGCGTACCGGAGCGAGGAGCGCGGCTGCTGGCAGGTCTTCTTCTCGAGCGCGCTCTTCCCGCCCGGGCAGGATCGCGGCACCGCCGTCCACCAGAGGATCCTCGTTGTCGAGACGGAGGACTTCGTGCGCTTCTCCTCTGCGAGGATCGCCCTGGACACCGGTCGCGACGTCATCGACGCGACGTTCCTCCCCGACGGCGACGGGTGGCTCCGCTTCACGGTCGAGACGCCGACGGGAGCCGACGCGACCTCGATCACGCTCGCGCGCGGAGTGTCCCTGGACGGCCGCTTCGAGACCGTGCGGACGGGGATTGGCCGCCCCGAGCTCGCCCGCGGCGAAGGTCCCGCGGTCATCCGCTCCCCCGACGGGACCACGACCTGGCTGCTGATCGACGAGTTCGGCCTGCGCGGGTACCGCGTCTTCTCCTCCGCCCGACCCGGGACCGGAGGGTTCGAACCGGTCCGTGGCGCGCGTCTACCCGACGACGCGCGCCACGGGTCGCTCCTCGCGCTCACCGACGACGAAGCGGCACGGCTCCGCTCCCGTGCCGGGATCGGGCCTGCACCCGTGGGAAGCTCGAGGGGAGGAGGTGCGTCATGGTGACCATCCACGACGTGGCGAAAGAGGCCGGGGTCTCGGCGATGACCGTGTCGCACGTGCTGAACGACCACCCGCACGTCCGCGAGACCACGCGCGAGAAGGTGCTCGACGTGATCACGCGGCTCGACTACCGGGTGAACGTCGCCGCGCGGAACCTGCGGACGGGACGCACCGGCACCATCGGACTCGCGGTGCCCGAGATCGACCGGCCGTACTACGGCCGGCTCGCTGCCGAGATCATCGCCGCCGCCGAGAAGCACGACCTCCGCGTCGTGATCGAGCAGACCGGCGCCCAGCGCGAGAACGAGCTCGGGGCGCTCGCGTCCTCCCGGAAGCGGCTGTACGACGGCATCATCCTGAGCACCGTCGGGCTCGGCGCGGCCGACACGGAGCTGCTGCGCGTCGATCATCCGCTCGTGATCCTCGGCGAGCGCATCTTCGAGGGGCCGGTCGATCACGTGGCCATGGCGAACGTGGACGGGGCCCGGATGGCCGTCGCCCATCTGATCGAGAAGGGCTGCCGCCGGATCGTGATGGTCGACGATCCGGCACCCGACGAGGTCGACGTCTCGAGTCTGCGCCTCGAGGGCTATCGTCGCGCGCACGAGGAGGCCGGACTCGCGGTCGACCCGGCGCTGCACATCGAGGTCGGCGAGTTCACGATGGCCGGCGGTGCCCGGGGCATCCGCGACTTCCTCGACCGCGGCGTCCCCTTCGACGGGGTGTTCTGCATCACCGACACCGTCGGGATCGGGGTCCTCCGGGGTCTCGCGGATCGAGGGATCCCGGTGCCGGGACAGGTCAGGGTCGCCGCCTTCGACGCGATCCTCGAGGGCGAGTACACGGTGCCGAGGCTGACCACGATCGATCCCGACCACGCCTTCATGGCGCGCACCGCGGTCGAGCGGCTCGTCTACCGGATCGCGGGCGGGACCACGGCGGCCGAGGAGTACATGGCCGCGCCGCGCCTGATCGTGCGGGAGAGCTCGGCCTGAGCCCTCGTGGCCCCGGCATCGCGCTCCCCCGCTAGGGTGGGCGGACCGCAGCGCGAAGGGGGCCTCGATGGCGCGGAGCAGGACCAGGGACGGACGACGGATCGCCGTGCTCGCGGTCGTGCTCGCGGCGGTGCCGCTGCTCTCGGGATGCGCGGGACCGATCGCGTTCTCGGACTACGGTCGCGAGCGCACCGACGCCGATGTACTGCCGGATCTCGGAGTCGTCACCGACGGGATCGATCCGGAGTCGGCGCGCTACGCGGGCTCGGTCGAGGGCCTGGAGGTGTACCTCGGCTCCTCCGTCGAACGCGGCGATCAGTGCGTGATCGTCGACGCCGGCGCTCAGTCGAGCAGCGCCTGCACGACGGGCGGAGGGACCGTGTCGTCGGGTCCGGGCGCCTGGACGGTGCAGCTCCATCCCGACGGCGGCGGGCCGGAGGACTCCTCCTTCGAGGACTGGACCCCGCTCGGCGAGAACGTATCGGTGCGCGCCGACTGAGCCCGTCCGGGGCTGGCCGGGGTGGAATCAGGGTTCTCCCCGATCCACTCGGCGGCGCGCCCCGACAGGATCGGAGCGTGCCCACCGCCTCGAGATCCTTCCTGCTGTCCGCCCTCGCCCTCGCGCTCGGCGGCGGACTGCTGCTGGGAGGAGCGACGAGCCTCCTGCAGACCGTCCTCCCTCCCGCGCTGAACTCGTTCGCCAACTCCTCCGGTGGCTGGTCCATGCTGGTGTTCGCCCTCGTGCGGCTCACGCGGGTGCGTCCCGTGCCCGGCGCGGTCGTCGGACTCCTCTCGTTCCTCGCGATGCTCGAGGGCTACGACCTGGTCACCGGCTGGCGCGGCTTCGGCTGGTCGCCGCCGTTCTCCGATCCGTTCTGGCTCCTCGCGGTCCCCGCCGGCCCGATCCTCGGAGCCGCCGCGGCGCTCACTCTGCACGGCACGACCGCCTGGCGGGTGCCGGCCGTCGCTCCGCTCTCGGGGGTGCTGATCGGCGAGGGGATCTGGGCGCTGGGCGCCGTCGCCGACACCACGAGTCCGGTCTACTGGTGGCTCGAGATCGTGCTCGGAGTCGTGTTCCTCCTGCTCGCCGTCCTCCGTCGCAGGCCCGGCCTGCCGGTCGCGCTCGCGTCGCTCGCGGTCACGGCGGCCGCGGCGGTCTGCTTCGACGTGGTGTACTCGCTGTTCTGACCTCGGGAATGCGCGGCCCTCCTCCGTTGCTGCACGAGGGGGCTGAGGAGGATCACGTGGAGCTCGTGCACTGGCTGTTCGATGCGCAGATCGTCCTGGGCGACCAGAGGGTGCTGTGGCGCGAGGTCATCGGCAACGCCTTCGGGCTGGCGAGCGCTCTGGGCGGCATGCGGCGGAAGGTCTGGGCCTGGCCGGTCGGGCTCGTCGGCAACGCCCTGCTCTTCACGGTCTTCATGGGTGCGCTCTTCGGCACTCCGAACCCCGTGAACCTGCTCGGGCAGGCCGGCCGGCAGGTCATGTTCATGATCGTGAGCGTCTACGGCTGGTACCGGTGGACGCACCGCCCGGAGTCGTCGCCGACGGTGATCGAGCCGCGCTGGGCGTCCTGGCGGACCCGCGCGCTCCTGGTCCTCGGGATGGTCGGCGGCACCGCGGTGCTCACTCCGCTGTTCCGCGCGCTCGGCTCGTACGAGCCGGTGTGGAGCGATGCGTGGATCTTCACCGGGTCGCTGCTCGCGACCTACGGCATGGCGAAGGGGTGGGTCGAGTTCTGGCTGATCTGGGTCGCCGTCGACGTCGTGGGCGTGCCCCTGCTCTTCTCGGCCGGGTACTACGCCTCCGGTCTCATGTACGTCGTCTACGGAGCGTTCACGCTGCTCGGGTTCTTCGTCTGGATGCGGCACGGACGCAAGCCCTCCAGTGCGGCGGTCACGGTCGGCTGATCGCCGGGGAGCGGCCCGTAGGCTGGGACGATGACGTCCCGGGTGCGCCTCCTCCTGGCCTCGTCGCACCCCGGGCCCACCGTCACGGTCACGGTCCTCGCCACGGTGCTCGCCGCCGCGGCGGGCCGGCCCCTCCCCGTGGTGGTGCTCGTCGCTCTGGCCGTGCTCGCGGGCCAGCTCTCGATCGGGCTCGCGAACGACTGGATCGACGTCGACCGCGACCGCGCGGTCGGGCGCACCGACAAGCCGGTGGCCGTCGGAGCGATCAGCGTCCGCGCCGTGCGGACCGCCGCGATCGTCACCGCCGCCGTCTCGGTCGTGCTCTCGCTCCTGCTCGGCCCGGTCTCGGCGGTCGCCCACATCGTGCTCGTCGCGGCCGGCTGGGCGTACGACGCCGGGCTCAAGCGCACCGCCCTCTCGGTGCTCCCCTTCCTCGTCGCGTTCGGCCTCCTCCCCGTCGTCGCCGTCTCGGCCGGCGGCGGTCCCCTCCCGGCCGTCTGGGCGATCGCGACCGGAGCCGTGTTCGGCGTCGCGATCCACTGCACCAACGTGCTGCCGGACCTGGTCGACGACGCGGCCACCGGCGTCCGCGGGTTCCCGCACCGACTAGGGCTCCGGCTCTCGGGCGTCGTCGCCTTCGGCTCCCTCGTCGTCGCGGCGCTCCTGGTGCTGCTCGGTCAGATCGGGGGTGCGGAGGCGGTCCGCGGCCCTGGCATCGCGCTGGCCGTCGCCGGGGCCCTCGCCGTGATCGCGCTCGCCGCCGTCGGGATCCGCCTCGTGTTGACCGGACCCCCGACGCGCCTGCTCTTCCGCCTGGTGATCGCGGCGTCGCTCGTGCTCGTCGTCGAGCTGGGGCTCTCGGGCGCCCGTCTCGTGGCCTGACCCGGATCAGGACCAGCGCATCGCGTAGACGCGCGCCAGAAGATCGGACGTCGGCAGCGCGAGCAGCGTGCGCAGGAGGGCCGTGCGACCGCGATGGGCGACGGCTCCCAGCGGCCGGCCGAGCGCCATGTTCAGCTCGGCCTGACGGGCGGCCCGGCGCGCCACGCGCATCCGTCGACGGGCGAAGGCGGACCACGGGCCGGCCGTTCCCGAGCGGACGCCGTGCACCAGGAGCGGAGCGAGTTCCGCCGCATCGAGCCAGCCCAGGTTCATCCCCTGGCCGCCGATCGGGCTGATCTCGTGCGCCGCGTCGCCGATGAGCACCACGCCTCCGATCCCGACGAGGCCCGCCTCCCGTCGGCGGACCCGGAAGCCACTGAGCATCGTGCAGGTCCTCGCGTCGACGGGTGCCCCCGTGCGCGCGCGGACGACCGCGGCGAGCGCGGCCGCCGCCGCCGTGTCCGGAGCCGCGTCGGGGCGCCAGGCGGGGGCGCCGAGCGAGGCGTTCGGTCCGCTGAGCGCGACATAGCGCCGCCGACCACCGGGCAGGGGGAAGGACTCCACGACGCCCTCCGGGCCGACGTCGACGAGAGCGGAGGAGGCCAGCGAGGCCGCCTCGGGGTCGGCGAAGTCGCCCATCACGTAGCGGTCGGAGTAGTCGCGGCCGGAGACGCCGATGCCGAGCAGCTCCCGCACAGCGCTCCGGGCGCCGTCCGCCCCGACGACGAAGGAGGCGTGCAGCTCGAACGTCTCGCCGTTTCGACCGGTGCCCGTCACCTCGACCTGCGCCCCGCGACGGTGCAGGCCGCTCACCTCGACTCCCGTCCGCAGGGCCGTCGGGTCGAGGGCGTCCAGCCGACCGCGGAGGATCGTCTCCGTCCGGTGCTGGTCGAGGGTCGCGACGTAGGGATGCGTGCGCGACGCGCGAGCGAACGACAGCACGCCCAGATCGCGGCCCCGGCTGCGCGCGACGCCGTGCGTCACGAGCGCCGCCTCCGCGAGGACGGGCTCTGCCGCTCCGATCACCGCGAACGCGTCGAGGGACGGCGGATGGATGCCGATCGCGCGGGATCCCGCGGGCACCGACGCCCGCTTCTCCCACACCTGCACGCCGACGCCCGCCTGCGCGAGCAGCGCGCCGAGGAACACCCCGACGGGCCCGCCGCCGACCACGAGCACGTCCGTCCGCTCCACAGTCACGCTCCGAGCCTACGGAGCGGCGCCCCCTCCCGCGGGCACTCGTGCCGTGGGCGGGTGCTGGCTAGGGTGTCGCCATGACCGACCGCGTTCTCGCTCCGGAACCGCCCGCCGACGGCTCGAAGCCGAAGGGCCCCGCCTCCTACTTCCCCAGCATCGAGAAGACCTACGGGCGCCCGGTGCAGGAGTGGCTCGACCTCGTCGACGAGCGCCTCGACTCCGAGCCCCACATGCAGGTCGTGGGGTGGCTGAAGTCGGAGCACGGACTCGGCCACGGGCACGCGAACGCGCTCGTCGCCTACGTGAAGGCAGCTCGGGCCTGATCCGGACTCGGCGGCGAACGATCGTGCGCGGCCGGATCAGCCCTTCGCGGCCGCCCGGGCGGCCTTGGCAGCCTCCCGCTTCGCCACCTTCGCCGCTTCGCGCTCGGCGACCTTCCGCCGGTTGAGCGCCACAGCTTCGCGGACGAGCTCGGCGAGCGCCTCCGCGTCGACCGGATCGCCCTCGCCGAACTCGACCGAGCGGCGCTGGTTCCCGCCCAGCTCGCCGTTGAAGATCCCGTGCGGATCGGGCAGCGAGGCGCCGTAGAGGAAGCCGAGCTTGACCTTCGCCTTGAAGACGTTGCCGACGCAGAGGATCCCGTCGAGCTCCCACACGGGCGCGCCCATCCACTTCCACTCCTCGACGATGCCTGGCTCGGCGGCGAGGACGACTCGGCGCAGCTCCGCGAGCACCTCCCCGCGCCAGTCGGGGGTGCGGGCGATCAGCGCGTCGATCTCGTCGCTCGGAGTCATGGCGGTCCTCTCGTCGGCGGGAACGGGCCGATGCTACTCCGCCCGCGACTCTGGTGCTGCGGGCCCAGCAGGTCCACCCTGAAGACGACGGA
>NZ_LMNR01000001.1:1822785-1825986 GCF_001423045.1 Rathayibacter sp. Leaf296 | reverse complement strand
CCTGGTGCTGGGCCTGCTGCTCGCGCGCGCCGGAGTCGAGGTCGTCGTGCTCGAGAAGCACGCCGACTTCCTGCGCGACTTCCGCGGCGACACCGTGCATCCGGCCACCCTCGACCTGCTGGAGGATCTCGGCCTCTTCGAGCGGTTCGACGCCCTCCCCCAGTCGCGTCTGCGGCACGTCGCGCTGCCCGGTCGACCGGGAGTGCGGATGGCTGACTTCGGCCGGCTCCCGCTGCGGCACCCGTACGTCGCGATGGTCCCGCAGTGGGATCTGCTCGATCTGCTGGCCGAGAACGCGGCGACCGAGCGGTCGTTCACCCTCCTCCGCGAGCACGAGGTCACCGGCGTGCTCCGCGAGGCCGGTCGCGTCGTCGGGGTCGAGTACGCGGCGCCGGAGGGACCAGGTCGACTCCTGGCCGATCTGACGGTCGCCTGCGACGGCCGCTGGTCCCTGGTGCGGCGCGATGTCGGCCTGCCTGTGCGGGAGTACGCCGTCCCGTTCGACGTCGAGTGGTACCGGGTGACCTCTTCGCGGCGGCTGCCCGAGTCGCTCCTGCCGCGTCTCGCCGACGGCGGCGTCGCCATCGGCATCCCCCGCTCCGGCTACGTCCAGATCGCCTCACTGCGGAGGAAGGGCGCGGACACGGAGGTCCGCGCGCGCGGCGTCCTGGCGTTCCGGGCCGAGGCGGCGGCGCTCTTCCCCGAGCTCGCGGACGCCGTCGGGACGATCGGGTCGATGGACGACGTGAAGCACCTCGACGTCCGACTCGACCGCCTGCGCCGCTGGCATGCGAACGGCGTGCTCTGCCTGGGCGACGCCGCGCACGCGATGTCACCGGTGGGCGGTGTCGGGGTGAACCTGGCTGTGCAGGACGCGGTCGCGGCGGGGCGAGTGCTCGCGGGCCCCCTCTTGAGGGGGGAGCTGCGAGGCCCTCGAGCCCACCGTCTGCTCGCCCGAGTCCAGCGTCGACGGACGTTCCCCACCGTCGTGCTGCAGCTCCTCCAGCGCGTGCTGCACGCCCGCCTGATTGCGCCGGCACTCTCCCGCACCGTCACCCCACCCGTGGTGCTCGTGGCGCTCCTGCGGTGCGTTCCCGCCCTCACGGTGATTCCGGCCTGGATCGTGGGAGTCGGGCCCCGCCCCGAGCGGGCTCCGGTCTGGGCGCGGCGTCCCTGAGGGAGTCAAGCCAGGAGGCGCCGCACCGCCTCCGCCACCAGGGCGTCGTCCGCCGGTTCGTCGTCGAGTGCCCGGTGGATCGTCAGCCCCTCCATCAGCGCGTCGAGCATCCGCGCGGTCGCGGGATCGAAGTGCTGCTCGAGCGCCGCGCGGGTCCGTGCCATCCATCGGTGGGTCAGAGCGCGGAACTCGGGCTGCCGGGAGGCGAGCGTGTACAGCTCGTGGGTCAGCACGAGTTCGCGCTGGCTGCCGAAGACGTCGTGGACGACCAGGTCCACCAGTGCCTGCCGAGCCTCGTCCCGCGTCGAGGCGCCGTCCATCCGGCGCTGCGCCTGCGCCGCCACCGAGTCGGAGAATCGCGCGAACGCGGCGTGCAGCAGCTCGTCCATCCCGGCGAAGTGGTAGGTCATCGAGCCCAGCGGGACATCGGCTGCCGCGGCCACGCGCCGGTGGGACGTCCCGGAGACGCCGACCTCCGCGATCACGTCGAGGCAGGCGTCGATGATCCGGTCGCGGCGGTGGGGGTCGGTGCGCCGCACCGCGCGCACCCGGTCCTCCCCGGTCACCGGTCGGCCTCCGGGTTGCCGACCGCATGCGGAGAGCCGGCAGTCGTCCGCCGGTCCGTCCGATCGTCTCCCGCGAAGCAGTCCATGTGCACGATCGTACACATGACGTGTACGTTCGTACGCATGCCTGCTCCCGACTCCGCTCCTCCGTCCAGGGAGGCCCGCCGCGCCCGCGGTGCCGTCGCCGCCCTGTTCCTCACCAACGGAGCGCTCTTCGCCAACCTCGTGCCGCGCTTCCCCGAGATCAAGTCCGACCTGCTGCTCGACAACGCGGCGTACGGAGTCGCGATCGCGGCCTTCCCGACGGGGGCCGTCCTCGCCGGCCTCGCCTCCGCCTCCGTGATCCGGCGTTTCGGGAGCGGCCGCGCGGCCGTGGCCGGCACCGTCCTGACCGCGATCGGCACGATGGTCGCCGGATTCTCGCCGACCCTGCTCGCCTTCGCCGCGGCACTCCTCCTGGCCGGCGCGACCGATGCGATCACCGACGTGGCGCAGAACACCCACGGACTGCTGGTCCAGCGCCGCTACGGCCGCTCCATCATCAACTCCTTCCACGCGGTGTGGTCGATCGGAGCGGTGCTCGGCGGCTCGATGGCGGCCGGTGCCCTCGCGCTGGGCGTCCCCCGCTCCCTCCACCTCGTGCTCTCGGGAACCCTCTTCGCGATCGTGGCGCTGGTCGCGCTGCGGTTCTGCCTCCCGGGCCGCGACGACGAGGCCCGACCGGATCCCGTGGCCGGCGACCGCACGCCACGCGCTCGCGTCGGCGCGCGGGTCGCCCTCGTCCTCGCCGCGCTGGTCGGCGTGGCGATAGCGGGCACGCTCGTCGAGGACGCGGGCTCGACCTGGGCGGCCCTCTACCTGTCTGCCGATCTCGGAGCGAGCGCCCCCGTCGCCGCGTACGGCTTCGTGGCCCTCGTCGGTGCCCAGTTCGTCGGTCGGATCCTCGGCGACCGCCTGGTCGACCGCTTCGGCCAGCGGGCCGTGGTGCGCACCGGAGGAGCGATCGCCGGGATCGGGATGGGTCTCGCTCTCCTGCTCCCCTCGGTCCCCGGCACGATCCTCGGCTTCGCCGCCGCAGGCTTCGGTCTCGCGACGACAGTCCCCGCCGCGATGCACGAGGCCGACGAGATCCCGGGGCTGCGTGCCGGCACCGGAGTGACGCTCGTCTCGTGGCTCATGCGGCTCGGCTTCCTGCTGTCGCCGCCGCTCGTCGGACTGATCGCCGACAGTGCGGGCCTGCGCGCAGGTCTGGCCGTCGTCCCGCTCGCGGCGGTCCTGGCGGTCGTCCTCTCCCCCGTGCTGAGTACGCGCCGCTCCCGCGGGGAGGTCGCGCAGTGAGCCGGGTGCTCGCCGCCGTCCTCTGGGACATGGACGGCACGCTCGTCGATTCCGAGCCCGCCTGGATCGCAGCGCAGTACGCCCTGGTCGAGCGCTCCGGCGGAGTCTGGAGCGACGCCG
>NZ_LMNR01000001.1:1806702-1822727 GCF_001423045.1 Rathayibacter sp. Leaf296 | reverse complement strand
GGCCCTCGACGACGCCGAGATCGAGGACGCGCTCGAGGGCGACGTCGCGGCGGCCCTGGGCGCGGGCATCGCGTGGCGACCCGGAGCGCGCGAGCTCCTCCGCTCCGTCGCCACCGCGGGGATCCCTCAGGCGATCGTGACCACCTCGTCGCGGCGACTGGCCTCGATCGTCGCCGCGGCCCTGGCCGAGGTGGTCTCGTTCGCCGAGATCGTCACGGGCGACGACGTCCTCCACGGGAAGCCGGATCCCGAGCCCTACCTTTTCGCCGCCCGCCGCCTCGGCGTCGCGATCGAGGACTGCGCGGCCGTCGAGGACTCCCCCACGGGTCTCGGCGCCGCCGTCGCCTCGGGTGCGGCGGCCGTCGGCGTCCCGCACCAGGTGGCGCTCGCCGAGGGCGCCGATCGCGTGCTCTGGCCGACCCTCGCGGGCCGGACGGTGGAGGACCTGCGCGCACTCCTGCGCTGACCCGCCCGGCCGGTCGGGACTACTGCCGGTACGACGACAGGAAGTTGCCGAGCCGCTCGATCGCCTCCGAGATCACCCGCTCCTCGGGGAGGGTGACGATGCGGAGGTGGTCGGGCGTCGGCCAGTTGAAGCCCGTCCCCGGCACCAGAAGGATGTGCTCCGCGATCAGCAGGTCGTAGACGAGCCTCCCGTCGTCGCGGATCTCGTGCACCTCGGGGTCCAGCCGCGGGAACGCGTACAGCGCCCCGCGCGGCAGCTCGCACGAGACGCCCGGGATCCGCTCGAGCCCCGACCACGCGGCGTCGCGCTGGCGGTGCAGCCGCCCCTCCGGCGCGACCAGCGCCTCGATCGACTGCACGCCCGACAGCGCCGCCTGGATCGCGTACTGCCCGGGCACGTTCGGGCACAGCCGTGTCGACGCGAGCAGCGTGATGCCCTCGAGGAACCCCTCCGCGTGCGCCCGCGGTCCCGTGACCGCCATCCATCCGGAGCGGTACCCCGCCACCCGGTACGTCTTCGACAGCCCGTTGAACGTCAGGCAGAGCAGGTCCGGTGCGAGTGAGGCGAGCGGGATGTGCACCGCGTCGTCGTAGAGGATCCGGTCGTAGATCTCGTCGGCGAGCAGCAGGAGCGAGTGCTCGCGGGCGACGGCGACGATCCCCTCCAGCACCTCGCGGCTGTAGACCGCCCCGGTCGGATTGTTGGGGTTGATCACGACGATCGCCTTGGTCTTCGGCGTGATCTTCGCGCGGATGTCCTCGAGGTCCGGCTGCCAGGCGTCCTCCTCCGCGCAGCGGTAGTGCAGCGCCGTGCCGCCGGCGAGGCTCGTCATCGCCGTCCAGAGCGGGTAGTCGGGCGCCGGGATCAGCACCTCGTCGCCGTCGTCGAGCAGGGCCTGCAGGGTCATCGTGATGAGCTCCGATACGCCGTTGCCCAGGAACACCCACTCGGGATCGACCGCCGGGAAGCCCGGGATCTCCTCGTAGCGGTAGGTGACGGCCTGGCGCGCCGAGAGGATCCCGCGGCTGTCGCTGTACCCGTGGGCGTTCGGGACAGCGGCGATCATGTCGCGCACGATCTGGTGCGGCGCCTCGAAGTCGAAGCCGGCCGGGTTGCCGGTATTGAGCTTGAGGATGCGGTGCCCCTCGCTCTCGAGCCGCGAGGCCTCGACGAGTGCCTTCCCGCGGATCTCGTAGAGGACGTTCCGGAGTTTCGCGGACTGCTCGAGGGGGCGCGGAGTGCTCATCCGGCCAGGGTATCCACCCGGCAGGCGCCCGGCACGCTCCCGCGCTGCCTCGAGGTGCGCATGTCACGCTGGTCGGATGAGCTCCCCCGCCGATCCCCGCACCTACGACCTCGACGCGCTGCGCCGCCGGGTCCTCGCCGACGACGGGGACGAGGTCGGCGCCGTCGACGACAGCATCCCCGAGCTCGCCACCGCCGACCCGCACCTGCTCGCCCTCGCCCTCGTGCTGCCCGACGGCTCCGTGCGCGCGAGCGAGGAGGCGGACGCGCCCTTCAGCATCCAGTCGGCCGTGAAGCCGTTCCTGTTCGCCCTCGCCCTGCTCGACACCGACGGTGACGCGCTCGAGCGGGTCGGCATCGAGCCCACCGGCGAGGCGTTCGACGCGGTCAAGCTCGAGAGCGGCACGGGACGTCCGCCGAACCCGATGGTGAACGCGGGCGCGCTGCTCACCGCCTCCCTCGTCGACGGCGACGGCGCCGACGAGCGGAGCGAGCGCATCCTCCGCGGCCTGTCGGCGTTCGCGGGGCGCCACCTGCAGATCGACGACTCCGTCGCCCGCAACGAGCACCTGCTCGGCGACCGGAACCACGCCCTCGCGCACCTCATGCGCGCCGAGGGCACGCTGCACGTCGGAGCCGACGACGCGGTCTCGGCGTACGCGCGCGCGTGCGCCGTGCTCGTGGACACCCGCTCGCTCGCGGTCATGGGCGCGACTCTCGCCCTCGGCGGAGTGAACCCCGTCACCGGCGAACGCGTCGTCCCTCCCGTAGTCGCGCGCGACGTGCTCTCGGTGATGGCCACCTGCGGGGTCTACGACGGCTCCGGCCGCTGGATGCGCGCGGTCGGGATCCCCGCGAAGTCCAGCGTGTCGGGCGCACTGGTCCTCTCGGTCCCCGGTCGGCTGGGCGCGGCCGTCGTGAGCCCGCCCCTGGACCGCGACGGCACCAGCGTCCGCGGGCGCAGGGTCAGCGATCGGCTGAGCGCCGACCTCGATCTCCACGTCTTCGGCCGCGGCACCTGAGTGCCGGGCCGCTTCCCGACGGCGGGCACGGCGCTCTAGGGTGGCCCGCATGACCGCGCCGCTGCCCTACCTCTCGTTCCCCGGCACAGCCCGGTCCGCCCTCGGCTTCTACCGCGAGGTCTTCGGCGGCGAGCTCGCCCTGCACACCTTCGCGCAGTTCGGCCGCACCGACGGCCCCGGCGACGCGATCGCTCACGGCGTGCTCACCGGCCCGGTGGCGCTCGCAGCATCGGACGCGGCCACCGGCGAGGAGTCGCTCCACCTAGAGGGCGTCCTCTTCGCGCTCCTCGGAGCCGCGGAGCCCGAAGTGCTCGAGCGCTGGTTCGAGGGGCTCTCCGAGGGCGGCGCCGTGGTCGACCCGCTCGGGGCGAAGCCGTGGGGAGCGACGGACGGCCAGGTCCGCGACCGGTACGGCATCACCTGGCTCCTCGGCTGGGAGGGCTGACGGTCCACCCCCGGGTCCGGCCCCGTCCCGCCCGCTACCGTGGGACGATGCAGTGCCGGGGAGTACACCGATGACCGCCGTCCGCTACGTCGCGATCGGCGACTCCTTCACCGAGGGCGTCGGCGACGAGCTGCCCGACGGCACCACCCGCGGCTGGGCCGACCTGGCCGCGCAGGGCTGGGCCGAGGCGACCGGCGAGCGGATCGGCTACGCCAACCTCGCGATCCGGGGCCGGCTCATCGCGCCCATCGTCGAGCAGCAGCTCGAGCCCGCTCTCGCCCTGAAGCCGACCCACCTGTCCTTCAACGGCGGCGGCAACGACATGCTCCGCCCCCGCGCCGACATCGACAGGATCGCCGACTCCTACGCGCACGTGCTCCGCCGCTGCGACGAGGAGGGCGTGGTGCTGATCGCCCTGGCCGGCGCCGACCCCTCCGCCCGACTGCCGCTGGGGCGCATGATCAAGCGCCGTGGCGACGCGCTCACCGCCGCGGTCCTGCACCGCATCGGCGGACGCGACGACATCGTCGTCGCCGACAACTGGAACGACTCCGCCTTCCAGCGTCCCGAGATGTGGTCGGAGGACCGGCTGCACATGGGTGCGCGCGGGCACCACCGCGTCGCGACCAAGGTCCTCTCGGCCCTCGGGCTGACCCCGCCCGCCGCCTGGCGGGACATCCCGTCGGAGCCGGCCGCCCGGCAGGGATCCGCGCAGTACTACCGCGAGCACGTCGCCCCGTGGGTGCGCAGGCGACTCACCGGCACCTCCTCCGGCGACGGCCGCACGGCGAAGTTCCCGGACTTCGTGCCGATCGAGCCGCTGGCCTGAGCCGCGGCGGCGCCGTCCGGGAAGGGCGGGAGCCGTCAGCGCCAGCCGTAGCGCGCCGAGACGGCCTTCGCGATCGGGTCGAACCGCGAGCGCTCGAGCACCGCGCCCTCGCGGCGCATGCCGGCGGGGTGGATGCGGAACACCCGCTCCGGGTCGACCCAGCTCGGCCGCCCCTCGGCGTCCCAGTCCCCCGTGCCGACCGGCAGGTAGCCGTCGTGCTGCTTCGAGCTCAGGCGCACCGCGAGGACGGTCCCGGCCTTCTCGACCGCGAGGACGAGCACCGGGCGGTCCTTGCCGCGCCCGTCGTCCTCCTCGTAGGGGACCCAGGTCCAGACGATCTCGCCCGGATCGGGGTCGCCGTCGGCGGTCGGCGCGTAGCCGGCGTGCACTCCGCGCAGGCGGGCCGGGTCGATCTCGACCGTCCGGCCGACTCCGCTCGCCCCCGGCGTCGACGCCGTCGGCGTCAGGAACGGACGCTGCGCCGGCGGCTGCGCGTCGGCCCTCGGCGCGACGGTGCGGCCGAGGAGTCGGAGGAGCAGGGACACGACCGAGCGCGAGGAGGGCACCCGGGAACCCTAGCCCGGTTGAGCACCGTGGCGCGGGAACAGCGACGGGGTGCCGCTCTCGGAAGAGCGGCACCCCGTGCGGTGCAGTGCGGGTGGGGAGGGGTCAGTCCGCGAGGACGTAGCCCGCCTCACCGTGGATCGCGGTGTCGATACCGGCGACCTCGTCCTCGTTCTTGACGCGGAACCCGATGGTCTTCTGGATCACGAAGCCGATCAGGAGGGTCATCAGGAAGGAGTAGGCGAGGACCGTGAACGCCGCGAGGGCCTGGGCGCCGAGCTGAGCGGCTCCGCCACCGAGGAACAGTCCGACGTCGGTGCCGAAGAAGCCGATGTAGAGCGTTCCGATCAGACCGCCGACCAGGTGGACGCCGACCACGTCGAGCGAGTCGTCGTAGCCGAGGCGGTACTTCAGGTCGATCGCCAGGGCGCAGACGGCTCCGGTGATGATGCCCAGGACGATCGCCCAGAACGGCGACAGGCTGGCGCAGGCGGGGGTGATCGCGACGAGGCCCGCGACGGCACCGGAGGCGGCGCCGATCGAGGTGGGCTTGCCGTCCTTGATCTTCTCGACGATGAGCCAGCCGAGGATCGCGGCGGCCGGAGCGGCGATGGTGTTCAGGAACGCGATCGCCGCGATGCCGTCGGCGGCCAGCTCGGAGCCGGCGTTGAAGCCGAACCAGCCGAACCAGAGCAGACCCGCACCGAGCAGCACGAACGGCGGGTTGTGCGGCTGGTGCGCGCCCTTGGTGAAGTTGACGCGCTTGCCCAGGACCAGGGCGAGGGCGAGGGCCGCCGCACCGGCGTTGATGTGCACCGCGGTGCCACCGGCGAAGTCGATCGCTCCGACGTTGTAGGCGATCCAGCCGCCGTCCACGACTCCCTCGTCACCGAGGGTGAAGTTGAAGACCCAGGAGGCGACCGGGAAGTACACGAGGGTCGCCCAGACGCCGGCGAAGACCATCCAGGCGCCGAACTTCGCGCGGTCGGCGATCGCACCCGAGATGAGCGCGACCGTGATGATGGCGAACGTGGCCTGGAACGCTGCGAAGGCGATCGTCGGGTAGGCCGCGGTCTGCTCGCCGAGCGCGTCGTTGTAGAGGCCCTGCAGTCCGATCTGCGCGACGTCGATGCCGAGGAAGCCGTCGATCCCGAAGAAGGTGTCGGTGCCGGCCGGGCCCGCGGGGCCGTTGCCGAACGCGATGGCGTAGCCGTAGAGGACCCAGAGGACTCCGATCAGCCCCATCGCTCCGAAGCTGAGCATCATCATGCTGATGACGCTCTTCGCCCGGACGAGACCGCCGTAGAAGAACGCCAGTCCCGGCGTCATCAGCAGCACGAGTGCCGCGGCGATGAGAAGGAAGGCGGTGTTGCCTTGATCCATTCTGAAACCTTTCTTCGGGTGCGCAGGAGCGACCCGGAGAACGCCTGGGCGTCAGCGGAGTCGAGTCGCTTGAGTACGCGGACAGTCTGGCCGTGCGACGTTTCGTTCCGAGGGGCGCCGCGTTTCGGGCGCGTTACAGGGAAGCGATTCGTGTGAACAACGCGTTACACGGACCTGCCGGAGCGCTCTGCGGAACGACTCGGACCCTCCGAGGGGGCTCGGATCCTACGAAGACGGCGCCGCGAACGCCGTCATGCTCGTCAGCGCGATGAGCCGCGACATCGAGCGCAGGTACTTCTTCCGGTAGCCGCCGCTGAGCATGTCGCCCCCGAAGACCTCGTCGAGCGGTACCCCGGAGGCGAGCACCGGGATCTGCGCGTCGTAGACGCGGTCGATGAAGGCGACGAGACGCAGCGCGTCGGTCTGGTCGGTCAGCGCCACGACGTCGCGCAGCACGATCGCGTCCACTCCGTCGATCACCTTGATGTAGCGCGAGGGGTGCACGGAGCCGAGGTGGTCCACGGCCGCGCGGAAGGCGTCATCGGTGATGACGGCGTCGGCGGGCGCGTGCGCGAGGGCCTCGGCGATCTCGGCGTCGCTCCGGGTGACGGCGTGGCCCTCGATGTCGCGACGGCGGTAGTCGGTGCCGTCGATCCGCATCGTCTGGAAGTGCTCGGCCATCGCGTGGATCTCGCGGAGGAAGTCGGCGGCCGCGAACCGGCCCTCGCCGAGCGCGTTCGGCGGGGTGTTCGAGGTCGCCGCGATCCGGGTGCCGGAGGCGACGAGCTCGCCCAGCAGGCGGGTCATCAGCATCGTGTCGCCCGGGTCGTCGAGCTCGAACTCGTCGATGCAGAGCAGGGCGGAGCCCTTCAGGAGCGACACCGTCGCCGCGTAGCCGAGCGCGCCGACGAGGGCGGTGTACTCGATGAACGTGCCGAAGTAGGTGCGGCCCGGCACGGCGTGCCAGATCGCGGCGAGGAGGTGGGTCTTGCCGACGCCGAACCCGCCGTCGAGGTACACGCCCGGCTTCACCTCCGGAGCCTTCTTCCGGCCGAAGCCGAAGAATCCGCCGCCGCCCCCGCGGGAGCCGCCGCCCGCCGCGAACGCGCGCAGGGCCTCGACCGCCTCGGCCTGGGACGGGTACTCCGGGTCGGGGCGGTAGCTCTCGAAGGTCGCGCCCTCGAACTGCCGCGGCGGCACGAGGGTCGACGCGATCTCGTGCCCGCTGATCTGAGGCGAGCGCGTCGTGAGGCTGCTCGTCGAACGGACGTCGTCGGGGATCACGCGCACCTCGCATCGTGCGTCCGGACGGGTCCGGCCGCTCTGTCTGACTCTGCATCGAACCGTGCGGCACGGGCCGCGGGACTCCGTGGAGGACCCGGACGGCTCTGTGTCGAACTCTTACGGCCCCTTCCGTGCACCCGCGCTCGGGGGCGCGTACTGTCGCTGAAGGGCAGGCTCCAGCGTAGCCCGCTCCTGGATTCACGCCCGCGCTCCGCGCACCACCCTGGAGGTCCTCCTTGTCCGTTGAACTCGATCCGTCGCCGAAGTTCGCCGCCTACGCGCACCCCGAACGACTCGTCAGCGGTGAGTGGCTGGAGCAACGGCTGGGCACCCGCGGCCTCGTCGTCGTCGAGTCCGACGAGGACGTCCTCCTCTACGAGACCGGGCACATCCCCGGCTCCGTGAAGGTCGACTGGCACACCGATCTCAACGACCCGGTCGAGCGCGACTACATCGACGGAGCGGCCTTCGCCGCCCTGGTCGGCGCCAAGGGCATCACCCGCGACACCACGGTCGTCATCTACGGAGACAAGAACAACTGGTGGGCGGCCTACGCCCTGTGGGTCTTCACGCTCTTCGGCCACGAGGACGTCCGCCTGCTCGACGGCGGCCGCGACAAGTGGATCGCCGACGGCCGTCCGCTGACCACCGACGCCTCGACGCCGGAGGCGGTCGAGTACCCCGTCGTCGAGCGCCGCGACGGCGACATCCGCGCCTTCAAGGAGGACGTGCTCGCGCACTTCGGCAACCCGCTGATCGACGTCCGCTCGGCCGAGGAGTTCTCGGGCGAGCGCACCACGGCTCCCGCCTACCCGGAGGAGGGGACGCTGCGCGCCGGCCACATCCCGAGCGCGAAGAACGTGCCGTGGGGCAAGGCGGCCGCCGAAGACGGCACCTTCCGCCCGCTGGAGGAGCTGAACGGCATCTACCGCGACGGTGCGGGCCTCGCCGACGGCGACACCGTCATCGCCTACTGCCGCATCGGCGAGCGCTCCTCGCACACGTGGTTCGTCCTCACGCACCTCCTCGGCTTCGAGGGCGTGCGCAACTATGACGGCTCGTGGACCGAGTGGGGCAGCGCCGTGCGCGTCCCGATCGTCAAGGGCTCCGAGCCCGGCGAGGCACCGGCCGCCCGCTGACCGACCGTGAGGCCCCGACCGTTCCGCGGTCGGGGCCTCACGCGGTGAGAGAATCGACACGATGACTTCCGACACGGTGCCGACCGACGACCAGCTGCCCGACGCCCTCCGCGAGATCCGCGACGAGTTCCTCGCCCTCGAGAAGCCGGAGCGGCTGCAGCTCCTCCTCGAGTTCTCGAACGAGCTGCCCGAGCTGCCCGAGCGCTACCGCGACCACCCCGACCTGTTCGAGCGGGTGGAGGAGTGCCAGTCCCCCGTCTTCATCGTCGTCGAGTTCGCCGGCGACGTGATCCACCTGCACGCGACCGCTCCGCGCGAGGCGCCGACGACCCGCGGCTTCGCCTCGATCCTCGCGCAGGGCCTCGACGGGCTGACCCCCGAGCAGGTCCTCGCCGTCCCCGACGACTTCCCGCAGACGATCGGACTCTCGGAGGCGGTCTCGCCCCTGCGCCTGCGCGGCATGAGCGCGCTGCTCGGCCGCACGAAGCGCCAGATCCGCGCGCACGCCGCCGCGTGATCCTGCAGCCGCTCGTCCCCGCCGGACCCGCCGTGCGGCTGGAGGACGACGGCGCGAGGGCCGCGATCGAGGACGCCTATCGGCCAGGGGACGCGGTCCGCGTCCGCCTCAACATGATCGCGAGCGTCAACGGGTCGAGCATCGGCTCGGACGGCACGAGCGAGACCCTCACCAACCGGGTCGACCGCACGATCCTCGGTGTGATCCGCGCGCAGGCGCAGGTGGTTCTCGTGGGCGCCGCGAGCGTGCGGGCCGAGGGCTACCGGGTCCCCCGGCGCGTCCCGCTGGCCGTCGTCTCGTCTAGCGGCGACCTCGCCGGCCACCGGCTCCGCCTGCAGGACGGCGCTCGCGTGCTGCTGCTCGTCCCGGAGTCGCTCGCCGCCACCGGGCCGCTGCCGGCCGGGGTCGAGGTGGTGCGCGTCCCCGCCGTCGACGGTCGGATGAGCCCGGCGGGGATGCTCGCCGCCCTCAGCGCCCTCGGGCTCGAGCGGATCGTCTGCGAGGGAGGAGCCTCGCTGTCGGGTCAGTTCCTGGCGGCCGGGCTCGTCGACGAGATCTGCCTGACGACCGCTCCGCGCGTGGTGCTCCCCGGTCTGCCGGTCGCCACGACGCGTGCGAGCGTCGACGAGAGCTACGCGCTCGAGCGGCTCGCGGTCGACGACGCCGGCTTCACGTACGCGCGCTGGACGCGGATCCGCTGATCCCCCGCCGGTCGAGCCACTGCTCGACGGCGCGCTCCCAGCGCGCGGGATCGTCGTTCCAGATCCGGGTGTGCCGGGCGCCGTGCACCAGCACGAGCTCGACGAGGTCCGGCCGTGCGGCGGCGAGTGCCTCGGAGGGTGCGCTCGGCACGAAGTCGTCGTCGACGCTGTGCAGCAGCAGCACCGGAGTCGTGAGCTCGGCGGCACGCGCCACGAGGTCCAGGTCCTGGAGCGGTATCAGCTCGCTCTGACCCGTGACGGCGGTCGACCACGGGAGCTGCATCGCGGTCAGCGCCAGAGCGGCGATCACGGGAGGGAGGCGCCGGAGCCGCGCCTGACCGCGCAGCGTCTCGCGCCAGTCGATCACGGGCGAGTCGAGGACCACCCCGGCGATCAGGTGGCGCAGGGAGGAGCGCAGTGCGGTCTGCAGCGAGATCGCCCCGCCCATCGACCAGCCGACCAGCACGATGGAGCGGGCACCGCGTCGGTGCGCGAAGCGGATCGCCGCATCGACGTCCCGCCACTCCGTGTCGCCGAGCCCGTACCGGCCGTCGGGACTCGCCGGAGCATCGCCGTCGTTGCGGTACGAGACGACCAGCGAGCTCAGCCCGGCCCGATGGAACACGGCGACACCGCGCAGGGTCTCCTCGCGGTGCGTCGCCCGGCCGTGCACGTGGATCGCCCACGTGCCGCCGTCACCCGCCGGGAAGAGCCAGGCGGGTGCGGGCCCGTACTGAGTCGGCACCTGCTCGGAGCTGAAGGGCAGCCCCGTCTCCCGGGGGGAGAGGAGCAGCCAGCCGTTGATGCGGCCCCGAGCCCCCGGCCGCAGGGTCCCCCGGTCCACCGTGCCGAGCTCGCGGACCACGCGCCCCTGCCCCGTCGCGAGAACGCGGCCGATGCGCGCATGACCGCGGCCGCCGTCGAACCAGAGGCTGAAGCCGCCGTGCACGGTCGTGTCGGCGTCGGCGGCGAGGACGATCTCGCGGGCGTCGGGACGCACGTCGAGCACACGGGCGTCCTCGCTCCTCCTCGACGGCGGGATGACCACCCCGCGCACGAAGGCCGCGACGAGGGCGGAGGCGCCGAGCGCGACGGTGGAGGCGAGAGCGGGGAGGGCGAGGAGGGCGAGCAGGAGGGCGCCGATGCGCCGACCGCCCTCCGCGGCGTGCCTGCGGGCATCGGGCATGGCGGAACTCTAGTCTTCGGAACGTGCCCGACTTCCCAGCGCCGTCTCAGCCACCGGAGGAGTTCCGGGCCGCGGCGGAAGCGATCCGCGCGGTCTCGACCCGTTCCGAGCTCACCGTGTCCGAGATCCCGTCCCCCACAGGGCTCGCGCCGTATGCTCTCGCGCTCTCGGGCGACGTCTCGCCGCACGCGCACGGGCGCGACTCCGAGCTGGGGACGGGCCGCTTCATCCTGCTGCACGACCCGGAGGAGCCCGAGCAGTGGGGCGGCGCCTTCCGCGTCGTCTGCTTCGCCCAGGCGCCGCTCGAGGTCGAGATCGGCACCGACCCCTTCCTGGCCGAGGTCGCGTGGTCGTGGCTCATCGACGCCCTCGACGCCCGGGGAGCCGCCTACCACGCGGCCTCGGGCACGGCGACGAAGGTCCTCTCCACCGGATTCGGAGAGCTCGCCGCCCAGGGCGACGGAGCGCAGATCGAGATCCGCGCCTCCTGGAGCCCCGATGATGCACAGCTCGCCGCACACGTGGAAGGCTGGGGGGAGCTGTTGTGCATGCTCGCGGGTCTCCCGCCCGTATCGAGCGACGGTGTGACCTCACTCGCCTTCCGACGGAACAACCGTGACTGATTACCGAGTCCTCTCCACTCCCGACGAGTTCCTCGCCGCCGTCGACGCCCTCGCCGCGGGCGAGGGACCGGTCGCGGTCGACGCGGAGCGCGCGTCCGGCTTCACCTACTCCCAGCGCGCGTACCTGATCCAGGTCTACCGGCGCGGCGCGGGAGCGTTCCTCTTCGACCCTCCGGCGATCGGGCGGATGGACGCCCTGCAGGACGTCATCGGCGACGAGGAGTGGGTGCTGCACGCGGCCAGCCAGGATCTCGCCTGCCTGCGCGAGGTCGGACTGGACCCGACCCGCATCTTCGACACCGAGCTCGCCGCCCGCCTGCTCGGGCTCCCGAAGGTGGGCCTCGGCGCGGTGGTGGAGGATCTCCTCGGCATCCACCTGGCGAAGGAGCACTCCGCGGCCGACTGGTCGACCCGCCCCCTCCCGCAGAGCTGGCTCGTCTACGCCGCGAAGGACGTCGAGCTCCTCGTCGACCTGCGCGACCGGATGGAGGAGATGCTCATCGAGGCGCGGAAGACCAGGATCGCGCGCGAGGAGTTCGAGGCGACGCTCGCCCGGCAGCCCAAGGCTGCGCTCCCGGATCCCTGGCGCCGGCTCTCGGGCATGCACTCCCTCCGCGGCCTGCGCGCCCTCGCCGTCGCGCGTGAGCTCTGGCTGGCCCGCGACGCGTTCGCGCGCGAGCGCGACATCGCCCCGGGTCGGCTCATCCCCGACTCCTCGATCGTCGCCGTCTCGCGCAACATCCCCACCAGCCTCGGCCAGCTCTCGGGCCGACGCGACTTCACCGGGCGCGCGAGCCGCGGCGAGGTCGAGCGCTGGTGGGCGGCCATCCAGCGCGGCATGACGACCGAGGACCTCCCCTCGGCGACGCGGCCCGCCGTCGAGACGCTGCCCCCGCCGCGGGCCTGGGGCGATCGCAATCCGCCCGCGGATCTGCGGCTCAAGTCTGCACGCGCGGTGGTCATCGAGATCGCGGAGCTGCTCTCGCTCCCCGTCGAGAACCTGCTCACCCCGGAGCTGCTGCGCCGCCTCGCCTGGAACCCGCCGGAGCCGCTGACTCCCGAGACCGTCGCCGCCGAGCTCCGCCGCGGTGGAGCGCGCGCCTGGCAGGTCGAGGCGACCTCCGGTCCGCTGGTGACCGCGTTTGTGGAAGCCGCCCAAGCGGCCGAGGACAGCACGGAAAACGCTTCGTAGGAAGCGGCAAAGGATTCCGGCTACGACCGTGCTCTTCCTACGATCGGGGCGACCGTGAGTTCCAGGGAGGCATTGTGGCCGAGAGATCCGAAGTCGTGTTCGTCGACGGAGTGCGTACTCCGTTCGGACGTGCGGGCGAGAAGGGCGTGTACTGGCAGACGCGGGCCGACGACCTGGTCGTGAAGGCCATGATCGGCCTGCTGGAGCGGAACCCGTCGCTGCCGAAGGACCGCGTCGACGAGGTCGCGATCGCGGCGACGACGCAGCAGGGCGATCAGGGCCTCACCCTGGGGCGCACCACTGCCCTCCTCGCGGGGCTCCCCCGCACCGTCCCCGGCTTCGCGATCGACCGGATGTGCGCGGGAGCGATGACCTCCGTGACGACGACGGCCGGGGGCATCGCCTTCGGCGCCTACGACGTCGTGCTCGCCGGAGGCGTCGAGCACATGGGGCGCCACCCCATGGGCTTCAACGCCGATCCCAATCCACGCTTCCTCTCGGAGCGGCTCGTGGGCGACGAGGCGCTGAACATGGGCAAGACGGCCGAGCGGATCCACGACCGCTTCCCCCAGCTCACCAAGGAGCGCTCCGACCGCTACGCGCTGCGCAGCCAGCAGAAGCTCGCCGCGGCCTACGCCTCGGGCGACATACAGCCCGACCTGATCCCCGTGGCGACCCGCAGCGCCGCCGGATGGGGACTCGCCACCGTCGACGAGGCTCCGCGCCCCGAGACCACGCTCGAGGGGCTCGCCGGACTGCGGACGCCGTTCCGCCCGCACGGCCGGGTGACCGCCGGCAACTCCTCCGGACTCAACGACGGCGCGACCGTCTCCCTCCTCGCGAGCGCCGACGCCGCGGAGGAGCTCGGCCTGTCGACGAAGATGCGCCTCGTCAGCTTCGCCTTCGCCGGAGTCGAACCCGAGATCATGGGCATCGGACCGGTCCCGAGCACCGAGAAGGCGCTGCGGAAAGCAGGCTTGACCATCGAGGACATCGGGCTCTTCGAGCTGAACGAGGCCTTCGCCGTGCAGGTGCTGTCCTTCCTCGACCACTTCGGCATCGACGACGACGATCCGCGGGTGAACGAGTACGGCGGAGCGATCGCCGTCGGTCATCCGCTGGCCTCCTCGGGGGTGCGGCTGATGATCCAGCTCGCCCGGCAGTTCGAGGCGCACCCCGAGGTGCGCTACGGCCTCACCGCCATGTGCGTGGGGCTGGGCCAGGGCGGGACCGTCATCTGGGAGAACCCGCACTTCGACGGCAAGCGCGCACGACGGAAGGGACGCTGATCATGCTCGACGGTTTCGAGGACCTCGCCGAACTCTCCGACGGAGAGGTCGTCACCCACTCCTACGTCCGCGACGTGACGCTGGCCGGCGGCCGGGTGCTCGCGCTCATCACCCTCGACAACGACCGCGATCACACGCGGCCGAACACGTTCGGTCCGGCGTCGCTCTTCGAGCTCGCCGACGTGCTGATCGCGCAGAAGGAGCGGGCGGCCGCCGGCGCGATCCAGGGCGTCGCGGTGACGGGCAAGCCGTTCATCCTCGCCGCCGGCGCCGACCTCAGCAAGGTCGGGAGCATCCCGAGCCGCGAGATCGGCCGCCAGCTGGCGCGGCTCGGCCACCGCACGCTCGGCATGCTCTCGGAGCTCGGCGTCCCGTCCTTCGTGTTCATCAACGGACTGGCGCTCGGCGGCGGCACCGAGATCGCGCTCAACGCCGATTACCGCACCGTCGACGCCTCGATCCCGGCTCTCGGGCTGCCCGAGGTGTTCCTCGGCATCATCCCGGGCTGGGGCGGCAGCTGGCTGCTGCCGAACCTGATCGGCATCGAGAACGCGCTCAAGGTCGTGGTCGAGAATCCGCTCAAGAACAACCGGACCCTCAAGGCCCGCGAGGTGCTCGACCTGGGCATCGCGGACGCGCTCTTCCCGTCCGCCTCGTTCCTCGAGGACTCCCTGCGCTGGGCCGACGGGGTGCTCGGCGGCACGGTCGTCGTCTCCCGTCCGAACGCTCCCGGGCGTCTCGAGCGGATGGTGAAGTGGGACGTCGCCGTCGGCATCGCCAGGAAGCAGCTCGAGTCGCGCATCGGGACCGTCGCGGCCTCGCCGTACCGCGCCCTCGAGCTCCTCAAAGGCGCGAAGAGCGCGACGCGCGAGGAGGGGTTCGCCGCCGAGGACGAGGCCCTCGCCGATCTGATCTCGGGAGACCAGTTCCGCGCGAGCATCTACGCCTTCGACCTCGTCCAGAAGCGCGCCAAGCGTCCTGCCGGCGCTCCCGACAGGACGCTCGCGAAGCCGGTCACGAAAGTCGGCGTCATCGGCGCGGGGCTGATGGCCACGCAGTTCGCCCTCCTCTTCGTCCGCCGGCTGCAGGTGCCCGTCGTCATCACCGACCTCGACCAGGAGCGGGTCGACCGCGGAGTGGCGGGCATCGTCGGCGAGATCGACGCGCTGCTCGCGAAGGGCCGGGTCTCCCCCGACGAGGCGAACCGGCTCCGGAGCCTCATCACCGGCACGACCGATCGCGCGGATTTCGCCGACGCCGACTGGGTGATCGAGGCCGTCTTCGAGGAGCTGTCGGTGAAGCAGGACGTCTTCGCCGACGTCGAGCGGTACGTCTCCCCCACCGCTGTGCTGGCGACCAACACCTCGTCGCTGTCGGTCGAGCGGATCGGCGAGCGGCTCGAGCACCCCGAGCGGCTCGTCGGCTTCCACTTCTTCAATCCGGTCGCGGTCATGCCGCTGGTCGAGGTCGTCCGGACTCCTCTCACCGACGAGGAGACGCTGTCGACCGCGATGGTGACGGCGGCGAAGCTGAGGAAGAACGCCGTCATCACCCGCGACACCCCGGGATTCGTCGTGAACCGCGTTCTCGCGAAGGTCCTCGGAGAGGCGATGCACGCCGTCGACACCGGCACGCCGTTCGAGGTGGTCGAGCAGTCGCTCGCTCCGTTCGGGCTGCCGATGACTCCGTTCGAGCTGCTCGAGCTCGTCGGGCTGAAGGTCGGGGCGCACGTGCTCGACACGCACCACGCGGCCTTCCCGGACCGCTTCTTCGACAGCGAGAACCTGCACCGCCTGGCCGAGCTCGGCCACGTCTTCGAGCGCGACTCGAAGGGCCGGGTGAAGGGCGTCGACAAGCGCGCGGTGGCGATCGTCGCAGGAGGGACGGACCCGATGACCGCCGAGGAGTTGCGTCTGCGGGTCGAGACGGGCCTCGCCGACGAGGTGAAGCGGATGCTCGACGACGACGTCGTCCACGCCGCCGAGGACATCGACCTGTGCCTGATCCTGGGCGCCGGCTACCCGTTCCAGATGGGCGGACTGACGCCCTACCTCGATCGGGTGGGCGCGAGCGAGCGGGCCTTCGGCGACACCTTCCACCACCCGGTGATCCGCGGAGTCGACTGACCGTCGCGTCCGCG
>NZ_LMNR01000001.1:1721725-1806665 GCF_001423045.1 Rathayibacter sp. Leaf296 | reverse complement strand
CGCGGGAACCGGTCCGGCTCACCGGAGCCGCCGGTTCCCGCGAGCCGACGTCGTTCCCGCGCGACGATGGCCCTGTGCCTCCTCCGCCGGAGTCGGGACCTCAGCCCGTGTCGGACGTCCGGTCTAGCCTCCCCGCATGACCCGCATCGTCTACTACGTCGCCTCCTCCCTCGACGGCTTCATCGCCGACTCCGACGACGGCCTCGACTGGCTCCTCCAGTTCGGCTTCGAGGCCTTCCGGGAGCACTACGACCGGTTCCTCGAGACGGTCGGCGCGGTGGTGATGGGCTCGACGACCTACGAGTTCGTCCGTCGCGAGGGCGCCTGGCCGTACGAGCTCCCCGCCCGGGTGCTGACCTCCGCCGACCGACCGCAGCCCGAGGGCGGAGAGGTGCGCTTCGCCTCCGGTGGCCTCGCCGAGCTGCTCCCCGCGATCCGCGACTCCGCCGGCGGTCTCGACGTCTGGGTCGTCGGCGGAGGAGGCGTCGCCGCCGGCCTCGCCGAGATCGGAGAGCTGGACGAGATGCGGGTCACGATCATGCCCGTCCTGCTCGGGAGCGGTCGGCCGCTGCTGCCGCTGCGCCGCACCGAGCCGTTCGAGCTCGTCGGCACGACTCCGTTCTCGGGCGGTGCGATCGAGCTGGTCTACCGGCTCTGATCGACCTGGCGACGGGCCTCGTCAGTCGGTGCGGGCCTCGTCGTGCGCCTCGGCCTCTTCGGGCAGCGGGCGCGCCACGGGGATCTTGCTGCCGAGGACCTGGGCGACGACGTCGCGTGCGATGTGCTGCGGAGTGAGCCCGACGTCCTCCAGGATCTCCTCGCGCTTCGCGTGGTCGAGGAACTGGTCGGGCAGGCCGAGCTCGGTCACCGCGGTGTCGACGCCGGCCTCCCGCAGGTCCTGGCGGATGCGGGTGCCGATGCCGCCCACGCGGACGCCGTCCTCGATCGAGATGACGAGTCGGTGGTCGCGGGCGAGCTCGATGATGCTGGCGGGCACGGGGACGACCCAGCGCGGGTCGACGACCGTCGCGCCGATGCCCTGAGCCGCGAGACGGCGCGCGACATCCAGTCCCATCGTCGCCATGGGTCCGACGGTGACGATCAGGACGTCCTGGCGCTCGGCGCGCGAGAGCACGTCGACGCCGTCCGAGAGGCGCTCGAGGGCCTCGATCTCCTCGCCGACGTTGCCCTTCGAGAAGCGCACGACGGTCGGGGCGTCGGTGACGCCGACGGCCTCGCGCAGCTCCTCGCGGAGGCGGACGGAGTCGCGCGGCGCCGAGAGCCGGATGTTGGGCACGACCTGCAGGATCGCGAGGTCCCACATGCCGTGATGGCTCGGACCATCGGGCCCCGTCACTCCCGCCCGGTCGAGCACGAAGGTCACTCCGGCGCGGTGCAGCGCGACATCCATCAGCACCTGGTCGAAGGCGCGGTTGACGAAGGTCGCGTAGAGGGCGACGACGGGGTGGAGACCGCCGAAGGCGAGCCCCGCCGCGGACGTGACCGCGTGCTGCTCCGCGATGCCGACGTCGAAGACGCGGTCGGGGTGCTTCTCGGCCATCTTGTGCAGCCCGACGGGCCGGAGCATCGCGGCGGTGATGCCGACGATCGTCGCGTCCTCGTCGGCGAGAGTCACGATCTCGTCGGCGAACACCGAGGTCCACGACTGGGCTCCCGGAGCGGCGAGAGGCTCGCCGGTCTCGGGGTCGATCTGGCCGACCGCGTGGAACTGGTCGGCGAGGTCCTTGACCGCCGGGCCGAACCCCTTGCCCTTCTGAGTGATCGCGTGGACGATGACGGGCTGGCCGTAGTCCTTGGCCTGCTGCAGCGCCTCCTCCATCGCGGTCACGTCGTGCCCGTCGATCGGACCGAGGTACTTGATGTCGAGGTTGGAGTACAGCGCTTCGTTGTTGATGAAGCGGCTGAGGAATCCGTGGAGGCCCCCGCGCACGCCGCGGTACACGGCGGCGGCCGGGCTGCCCAGGCGCTCCGACACGGCACGCGAGCCCCGGTGCAGGGTGCGGTAGCTGCGCTTCGTGCGCACGCCGTTGAGGAAGCGCGCCATGCCGCCGATCGTGGGCGCGTAGGAGCGGCCGTTGTCGTTGACGACGATGACGAGACCGCGCGCGTTGTCGTCGCTGATGTTGTTCAGCGCCTCCCACGTCATGCCGCCGGTGAGGGCTCCGTCGCCCACCACGGCGACGACGTGGCGATCGGTCTGACCGGTCATGGTGAAGGCGCGCGAGATGCCGTCGGCCCACGAGAGCGAGCTCGAGGCGTGCGAGCTCTCGACGATGTCGTGCGGCGACTCCGAGCGCTGCGGGTAGCCGGCGAGGCCGCCGCGCTGGCGCAGGCCAGAGAAGTCCTGCCGTCCGGTCAGCAGCTTGTGCACGTACGACTGGTGCCCCGTGTCGAAGATGATCGCGTCGCGCGGCGAGTCGAAGACCCGGTGGATCGCGATCGTGGTCTCGACGACCCCGAGGTTCGGACCGAGGTGCCCGCCGGTCTTCGAGACCTCGCGCACCAGGAAGTCCCGGATCTCCTGCGCCAGGGACTCGAGCTCGGTGCGGGTCAGGCGATCGAGGTCGCGCGGTCCGCCGATCGTCTCGAGAACAGCCATTCGCGCCGCCTTCCGGGGTCGATGAGAGGGAGTGGACGTCTCCCGAGTCTACGCACGCGGCCCCCCGGGAACGGCTGTGCGCCTCCCCCTTGCGGGAAGGCGCACAGCCGTGTCGGCGCTAGACGAGCGAGCGGAGGACGTACTGCAGGATGCCCCCGTTGCGGTAGTAGTCGGCTTCACCCGGAGTGTCGATGCGGACGACCGCGTCGAACTCGATCGGCTGCTTGCCCTCGGGCGAGTGGGCGGTCGGCTCGGCGACGACGTGCACCGTCTTGGGCGTGACGCCCTCGTTCAGCGCCTCGATGCCCGAGATGCTGATCGACTCGGTGCCGTCCAGTCCGAGCGATGCCCAGGTCTCGCCGGCCGGGAACTGCAGCGGGATGACGCCCATGCCGATGAGGTTCGAGCGGTGGATCCGCTCGAAGCTCTCGACGATGACCGCCTTGACGCCCAGGAGGCTCGTGCCCTTCGCCGCCCAGTCGCGCGAGGATCCGGAACCGTATTCCTTGCCGCCCAGGATGACGAGAGGCGTGCCCTCGGCCTGGTAGTTCTGCGACGCGTCGTAGATGAACGACTGCGGAGCGTCGGGCTGCGTGAAGTCGCGGGTGTAGCCGCCCTCCACGCCGTCCAGCAGCTGGTTCTTCAGGCGGATGTTCGCGAACGTGCCGCGGATCATCACCTCGTGGTTCCCGCGACGCGATCCGTAGGAGTTGTAGTCCTTGCGGTCGACGCTGTGCTCGGCCAGGTACTGGCCGGCGGGGCTGTCGGCCTTGATCGAGCCCGCAGGGCTGATGTGGTCCGTCGTGACGGAGTCGCCGAGCTTCGCGAGCACGCGGGCCGAGGCGATGTCGGTGACCGGCGTCGTCTCCATCGTCATGCCGTCGAAGTACGGGGGCTTCCGCACGTACGTCGACTGCTCGTCCCACTCGAAGGTCGCACCCTCGGGGGTCTGGAGCGAGCGCCAGCGCTCGTCGCCGTCGAACACGCCGCTGTACTGCGTGTCGAACATCGACTTGTCGATCGACGAATCGATCGTCGCCTGCACCTCGGCCGCGTCGGGCCAGATGTCCTTGAGGAACACGTCGTTGCCGTCGGCGTCGGTGCCCAGCGCGTCGACCTCGAAGTCGAAGTTCATCGACCCGGCGAGGGCGTACGCGATGACCAGCGGCGGGCTCGCCAGGTAGTTCATCTTGACGTCGGGGTTGATGCGGCCCTCGAAGTTGCGGTTGCCCGAGAGCACCGCGGTCACGGCGAGGTCGTTGTCCTGGACGGCGGCCGAGATCTCCTCGAGCAGCGGACCGGAGTTGCCGATGCAGGTCGTGCAGCCGTAGCCGACGGTGTAGAAGCCGAGCGCCTCGAGCGACTCGGTCAGGCCGGCCTTCTCGTAGTAGTCGGTGACGACCTTCGAGCCGGGCGCGAGGGTCGTCTTGACCCACGGCTTGGCCTTGAGGCCCTTCTGCGCGGCGTTCCGGGCGAGCAGGCCCGCGGCCAGCATCACGGAGGGGTTCGACGTGTTGGTGCACGACGTGATCGCGGCGATCGCGACGGCGCCGTGGTCGATCGTGAAGGTCTCTCCGCGGTCGCCGAGCTCCACCGTGGTGGGCTTGGACGCCGTGCTCGGCGCGTGCGAGCGGTGCACGTGCTCGTGCGAGCTGTGCGCGTCCTGCGGCTGGAGCTCGCCCGGGTCGGAGGCGGGGAACGACTCCGCGATCGTCAGGTCGACGATGTCGTGCGAGACGTCGGCGTAGTTGTTCAGGTCCGACTCGAACTGCGTCTTGGCCGAGGTCAGCTCGATGCGGTCCTGGGGGCGCTTCGGGCCGGCGATCGACGGGACGACGGTGCTGAGGTCGAGCTCGAGGTACTCGCTGAAGACGGGCTCCACGTCGGCGTCGTGCCAGAGCTTCTGCAGCTTCGAGTACTGCTCCACGAGGGCGATCTGCTCGTCGCTGCGACCGGTGAGACGCAGGTAGTCGAGGGTCACGTCGTCGATCGGGAACATCGCGGCGGTCGAGCCGAACTCGGGGCTCATGTTGCCGATGGTCGCGCGGTTCGCGAGGGGGACCTCGGCGACGCCGGCTCCGTAGAACTCGACGAACTTGCCGACGACGCCGTGCTTGCGCAGCATCTCGGTGATCGTGAGCACGACGTCGGTCGCGGTGACGCCCGTGGGGATCGCTCCCGAGAGCTTGAAGCCGACGACCTTGGGGATGAGCATCGAGACGGGCTGGCCGAGCATGGCCGCCTCGGCCTCGATGCCGCCGACGCCCCAGCCCAGCACGCCGAGGCCGTTGACCATCGTGGTGTGCGAGTCGGTGCCGACGCAGGTGTCGGGGTAGGCGCGCAGGACTCCGTCGATCTCACGGGTCATGGTGACCCGAGCGAGGTACTCGATGTTGACCTGGTGGACGATGCCGGTTCCGGGCGGGACGACCTTGAAGTCGTCGAAGGCGGTCTGGCCCCAGCGGAGGAACTGGTACCGCTCGCCGTTGCGCTCGTACTCGAGCTCGACGTTGCGCTCGAGGGCGTCCTCGGTGCCGAACAGGTCGGCGATGACGGAGTGGTCGATGACCATCTCGGCCGGAGCGAGCGGGTTGATCTTGTCCGGGTCGCCGCCGAGGGCCGCGACGGCCTCGCGCATGGTGGCGAGGTCGACGATGCAGGGCACGCCGGTGAAGTCCTGCATGACCACGCGCGCCGGCGTGAACTGGATCTCGGTGTCGGGCTCCGACTCCGGGACCCACTCGCCGAGGGCGCGGATGTGGTCGGCGGTGATGTTCGCGCCGTCCTCCGTACGGAGGAGGTTCTCGAGCAGCACCTTGAGGCTGAACGGGAGCTTCTCGTGACCGGGGACCCGGTCGATGCGGAACACCTCGTAGTCGGTCTGACCGACCTTCAGAGTGTCTTTCGATCCAAAGCTGTCTACCGCGGACACGTCGCCCTCTCCTTCGCTGACGTGGATCCCGCCGACGGGCGGACCCACATATCCGAGTCCATCTTGGCGACCGCGCAGAGCGGCCTCCACCAAGGAGGACCTAACACCGGTGCGTCGTCGCACCCGCTGCACGGCACATCGGAGCGCGCGGCGAACGGGAGCTATTTATCTCGACGTCGAGACAATTCTACGCGAACGGAGCAGCCGTCACGCACGCGGCGCGGCGGTTCCCTCGTCCGCGCGCTCCCGAGCGCCGCGGTACTCGGCGCGCACGGCGAGCACGGTGAGCACCAGCAGCGGCGCGTAGAGCGGAAGGCCGAGCACGAGCTTCCAGGTGCCGAGCGCGGTCGTGTCCTCGGCGAGGAACAGCGGGTACTGCACCGCGAGGCGGAGCAGGAACAGTCCGGCCCAGGCGAGCGTCAGCGCGGCGAAGAGGCGGCGCTTGCGCTTGTCGTCCCGCCACGCGGTGCCCTCGCCCATCAGGTAGCCGGCGGCCACTCCGATCAGCGGCCACCGCACGAGCACGGACACCAGGAAGACCGCGCCGTAGACGAGGTTGGTGATCAGCCCCGGCACGAAGTTGTCGACCGCGCGTCCGGTGACCAGCGCGAGCACCGCCGACACGACGACGCCGAGCAGTCCGCCCACGGCCTGGATCACGGGTGTCCTACCCAGGATCCGGGCGACGGTGAAGGCGACCGCGAGGCCGACCGACGCGACGAGCGAGAGCACGAGCTCGCCGGTGATCGTGAAGAGGAGGACGAAGGCGACTCCGGGCACGACGGCCTCGAGGATCCCGCGCACCCCGCCCATCGAGCGCAGCAGCGCGCGGCCGTCGAACGGCTCGCCGTCGGCGACGGCTCCGAGAGCCGAGCGCCGCGCCGCCTGCGCGATCGCCTCGCCCACCTCGGGTCGGGCAGTCTCGGGCTCCCCCGGCCCCTGCTCGGGCGGGCTCTGCTCCATGCGGGTCAGCTCGCGCTCTGCTGGGTCTGCCCGCCGGTGGGGACCTTGAGCGGGATCAGGTCGCGGGGAGGCATGGGTCCGGAGCCGCGGACGACGACGATGCTGCGGAACAGGTCCTCCACCGCGGCCGCCGCCTCCTGGTTCACCGCACCCGCGCCGGCGATCACTCCGCGCAGGAACCAGCGGGGACCGTCGACGCCGACGAAGCGGGCGACGCGCGACTCCCCTCCCGCGATCGGGAGCTGCGCGACGAGCTCGGGGCCGAAGACGCCCTCCCGCTCGGCGGTGCGCCCGCCCTGCTTGGCGACCTGGTCGGCGATCTGACCGCGGATCTCGTGCCACAGCCCGGAGGAGCGCGGTGCGGCGAACGGCTGCACCTGCAGGGTCGAGCCGGCGTAGTCGAGGCCGACGGCGATGACCCGCTTCGTCCCCTCCTCGACCTCGAGTCGGATGTGCATTCCCTCGCGAGGGAGCACCTTCACTCCGCCGAGGTCGATGTAGGGACGGACCGGGTTGGCCTCGCGCTCATCGAGCGGCCCCGCCTCCGCGCGGTCCGCGGGAGCGGACTTCTCGAAGTCCTGCTCGACGGTCTCGGCGGGCGCGTCCGAGCCGGTCGCTGCCTGGATGTCGCTCATGCGTTCTCCTTCGGAGTGCTGGTCGTGGAGGCGTCGTAGCCGGTCGATCCGAATCCGCCGAGTCCGCGGACGGAGTCGGGCAGCTCGTCGACCGGGGTGAAGCGCGCGCGCACGACGGGGACGATCACGAGCTGCGCGATCCGATCGCCCGCCGAGACGCGGTACGTCTGCTCGGTGTCGGTGTTGAGGAGCGCGACGCGGATCTCGCCCCGGTAGCCGGCGTCGATGGTGCCGGGGGCGTTGACGATGGTGATGCCGTGCGTGAAGGCGAGGCCGCTGCGCGGGACGACGAAGCCGACATGGCCGTCCGGGAGGGCGATCGCCACTCCGGTGCCGACGCTGGCCCGCCGACCGGGGGCGAGGACCACGTCCTCGCTCGCTCGCAGATCGGCTCCGGCGTCTCCGGGGTGCGCGTAGCCGGGGATGCTGTCCGCGCGGATCGGGACGTCGACGGATTCGTTCACGTGACGAGGGTAGACCAGTTGTCTGGTGCAATAGGGACATGCAGTCCTACCGGGAGAGGCTCTGGCCCGCGCCGTGGCTCTTCGTCTCCACAGCCCTCGTGATCCCCGCCAGCATCCTGGTCTTCGCGCCGATCGACCCGGTCGTCGGCGTCGTCGTCGCCCTCGTGCTGTACGGAGGGACGATCGGCGCCCTGCTCGCGCTCTCGCCCGTGATCGAGGTCGTCGACGGGGAGCTCCGGGCCGGACGGGCCCATATTCCGCTGGAGCTCGTGGGCGAGCCGACGACCCATGCGGGGCAGCAGGCGTTCGCGGAGCGCGGGCCGCGGCTGGACGCACGGGCGTACCTCGTGATCCGCGGGTGGGTGCGCGACGTGGTGCGGGTGCCGATCGAGGATCCGGAGGACCCGACGCCGTACTGGCTGCTGTCGAGTCGCCGCCCGAACGACATCGTCGCCGCGATCCGGGGATCACGGCGACGGAGAGGTCGTCCTTCAGAGCGTGGAGAGGCCTAAGCGGCGCACTCCAGGCAGATCGGTCCCAGCTTCTCCTCGTGGTCGATCTGAGAGCGGTGCTTCACGAGGAAGCAGCTCACGCACGTGAATTCGTCCGCCTGGGGCGGAAGGACCACGACGTCCAGATCGAGGTCGGAGAGATCGGCTCCGGGCAGTTCGAATCCGCCCGGGTTGTCGGCGTCATCGACGTCGACGACTCCGGACATCTTGTCGGGGACTCGCTCCTTCAGGGCCTCGATCGACTCGGAGTCGTCATCGGTCTTGCGGGGGGCGTCGTAGTCCGTAGCCATTCCCATCCACTTCTTATATTCAGCTGTTCAACAAATCGGCGGGGACAGTGTGCATCAAGACGTATCGATTCGCAAACCAAATGGATCCGTGGTTGACACCGCCTGTCAGCGCCCTCGTCCGGCCCAACTTTCGACCCGCCCGCGGTATTCCCGGGCATCGGGCGCAACCCGTGTCATCCTTGCCCCGTTCGCGTCCAGAAGGAGGTCCCGCACGATGATGGAACTGAAGGTGATCGGCGTCGAGAGCGGATCGCTCGTCCTCGTCTCCGACGGAGGCGAACGGTTCTCGGTGCGGATCGACGAGACGTTGCAGAGCCAGCTCCGCCCGCGCGTGCACTCGCTGCCCCCGCGCGAGACCCGCGTCTCGCCCCGCGAGATCCAGGCCCACATCCGCTCGGGACTCTCCCCCGAGGAGGTCGCCGAGCTCACCGGCGCCTCGCTCGAGCACGTGCAGCGCTTCGAGGGCCCCGTGACCGCCGAGCGCGAGCACGTCGTCGCCTCCGCACTCTCCGTCCGCGTCTACACGAGCGCCGACCCGGATCCCCTCGAGGAGGGCACGCCCTTCGGCGACGTCATCCGCGAGCGCCTCGCCTCCCTGGGCGCCGAGGGCGAGCAGTGGTCGAGCTGGAAGGAGGAGGACGGCTGGGTCGTCAAGCTCCTCTTCCGCTCGGACGAGATCGACCACGACGCGCGCTGGCGCTTCGACCCGCGGAAGGCGCTGCTCTCTCCGCTGACGCCCGAGGCGACGACCCTCTCCCAGCAGGGCGAGATCCGGCCCACCCTCATCCCCCGCCTGCGCGCCGTCATCCCGGCTGCCGTGGACGAGCTCGCGACGCGCTTCGACACCGACGCCTTCTCCCGGTCGGGCGACTCCTCGAGGAGCTCCCGCGGCGAGCACCCCGCGGCCGGACGCCCGTCGGCGCTGCCGCACGCGCGGCCGACCGCTGTCCGCCCCTCCGACACGGAGCCGCAGCCGGCCCTCGCCGAGACGCCCCGCGTGGTGTCGACCCTCCCCCGCGTCTCGACCACGACCGAGCAGCGGGAGCGGAACCTCAACGACACCGCCGATCTGCTCGACGCGCTGCGTCGTCGTCGGGGCGAGCGCGATCACGCATCGTCGCTGCGCGTGCGCGAGGAGCCGGTCCAGGAGGCGCCGGTCGTCGAGAAGGCCCCCGAGCCCGAGCGCACGGCCCCGCCGGCCGCTGCCGCTCCGGCACCGGCCAAGGAGCAGGCTCCGTCGAGCGCCCGCGGCGGCTTCCGCCGGGGTCGTGCGTCGATGCCGAGCTGGGACGAGATCGTCTTCGGAGCCCGAAGCGACGACTGAGTCGCGGCTCGTCGGGTCCGGTCAGACGCCCGCGAGGGCTCCGAAGCCGATCAGCGGCACCTGGGTCTCCTCAGGGGTCAGCGAGCCGTGCTGCCCGATCATCGAGCGGCCGGAGGCGTCCTCTGCGTCGTAGTAGGCGATCGCCTTCCGGGCCGCGACGAACACGTCGCCCATCCGCTCGGCGGCGGCGGGGCCGACCTCGCCGAACCAGCCGCTGGCGGCGACCTCGTCCCGCGAGGCGATCCACGCTCGGCCGCCTTCGGCGGCCCGCCAGCGCTCGAGCACGGCTCCGGGATCGGCGTCGGCCTCCAGGTGCAGCTGGAGGCACCGGGGCTCGCCGGCGAGGTGGCGGACCCCCTCCAGGAGCGGTCCCTCGACGAGCACGTGCGAGGAGGCGGGCACGTCGAGCACGCCGTGATCCGCTGTGACCAGCGCGGCCTCGCGCGGTCCCAGATCGCGGACGAACGACGAGACCTCGCCGTCGAGGAGCTCGAGCGCGGCGGTCCACTCCGGCGACTCCCAGCCGCGGGCGTGCGCGGTCATGTCGAGCTCGGGCACGTACAGGTAGACGAGACGGCGCCCACCGCCGTCGAGCAGCTCGCGCGCGGCCGCGAAGCGCTCGGCGATGCTGCCGGCCGACCGGTACTCGGCCCCGCGGAGGATCGCCCGGGTGAGTCCCGACCTCGCGTAGCGCGACGGGCCGATGACGCTCGCGGCGACTCCCTCCGCGGTCGCCCGCTCGAAGACCGTCGGACGCGGCTGCCACAGCTCCGGGACCATGCCCGCGTCCCACCCCGAGAGCTGATTGACGAGGCGGTCGGCCGAGTGGTCGAGCACCCGGTACCCCACCATGCCGTGCTCGCCGGGCCGCGTCCCGGTCGTGAGACTGGCGAGCGCCGCGGCGGTGGTCGTCGGGAACCCGGAGGGGATGGTCGTCGCACGCGTCAGCGCGGGCGCGAGAGTGCGGGCGTGGCCGGCACGCTGCTTGAGGCTCGACGCCCCCAGTCCGTCCACGAGCACGACGACGACGCGGTCGACCCTCGGGGCGCCGAACACGCCCGGAGTGCCGAGCACCGCGTCGAGGGCACCGGGGAGGACGTCGGCGAGGCTCCGCCGCCCGAGGGGGGCGGCGGGTAGCATGTGGGTCATCGCGCTCAGTTTCGCACAGTGCTCCTCGCGCGCGGCGAGCCCCGCGGGGCCGAGGCCCGGGCGGGTCGGCGTCAGCGGGGTACGCCCGACACCCCCGTCGCCGCCCCGTCCGCTCGTCTGCAGAGGTGGGCGCACCGGCCTCGGAGCGCGAGAGGTGCCGCTCCGGTGCCGCGCCCGCGTCCGCCGTCGAAGTGAGTCATGAACGCTGCAACCCCCTCCCAGCCCGCGCACTCCTCGCTGGTCGAGCGCATCGAGGACGTCGACGTCTCCACCGAGATGGAGGGCTCGTTCCTCGAGTACGCCTACTCGGTCATCTACTCGCGCGCCCTGCCCGACGCACGCGACGGTCTGAAGCCCGTGCAGCGCCGGATCCTCTACATGATGAGCGAGATGGGCCTCCGTCCCGATCACGGGCACGTGAAGTCGGCCCGCGTCACCGGCGAGGTGATGGGCAAGCTGCACCCGCACGGCGACGCCTCGATCTACGACTCCCTCGTGCGCCTCGCGCAGCCGTTCACCCTCCGGGTCCCGCTGGTCGACGGGCACGGCAACTTCGGCTCCCTCGACGACGGACCGGCAGCCGCCCGCTACACCGAGGCGCGTCTCGCCCCCGCCGCCCTGGCGATGACGGAGCACCTCGGCGAGGACGTCGTCGACTTCGTCCCCAACTACGACAACTCGCACCAGCAGCCCGAGGTGCTGCCCGCGGCGTTCCCGAACCTCCTGGTCAACGGCGCGAGCGGCATCGCGGTCGGCATGGCCACGAACATGGCCCCGCACAACCTCATCGAGGTCATCGGAGCGGCGCGGCACCTGATCGCGCACCCCGACGCCTCGCTCGAGGACCTGATGTCCTTCGTGCCCGGCCCCGACTTCCCGAGCGGAGGGACCATCGTCGGTCTCGCGGGCGTGCGCGACGCCTACGCCACCGGGCGGGGCAGCTTCAAGACCCGCGCCCGCGTCTCGGTCGAGAGCATCACCGCCCGCAAGTCCGGGCTCGTGGTGACGGAGCTCCCGTACCTCGTCGGCGCCGAGAAGGTCATCGACAAGATCAAGGACGGAGTCCAGAACAAGAAGCTGAGCGGCATCGCCGACGTCACCGACCTCACCGACCGCGACAACGGACTCCGACTGGTCATCGGGATCAAGACCGGCTTCAGCCCGGAGGCGGTGCTCGAGCAGCTCTACCGCTACACCCCGCTGGAGGACGCGTTCGCGATCAACAACGTCGCGCTCGTCGACGGCCAACCCCGCACCCTCGGGCTCAAGGAGCTCCTGCAGGTCTACGTCGGCCACCGCGTGACGGTCGTGACGCGCCGCTCCCGGTACCGCCTCCGCAAGCGTCAGGAGCGACTGCACCTCGTGGAGGGACTGCTCGTCGCGATCCTCGACATCGACGAGGTCATCCAGCTCATCCGCGGCAGCGACGACACCGCGGCCGCGCGCGCCCGGCTCATCGAGGTGTTCGACCTCAGCACGATCCAGGCCGACTACATCCTCGAGCTCCAGCTGCGCCGCCTGACGAAGTTCTCGCGCATCGAGCTCGAGACCGAGCGCGACACCCTGCTCGCCGAGATCGCCGAGCTCGAGGAGCTCCTGGGCAGCCGCGCCCGGATCGAGGCGCTCGTCTCGGACGAGCTCGACGACGTCGCCCAGCGCCTCGGCACCCCCCGCCGCACCCTGCTGACCGAGGCGCGGCCGTCCGTCGCGACGACCGGTCGCAAGACCGCGGCCGTGCTCGAGATCGCCGACGTGCCGTGCCGCATCCACCTCAGCACCACGGGTCGCATGGTCCGCGTCGACCGCGATCCGGAGGCGGCCGCGCAGCCCGTCCGCGCCACGCGCCGCAGCAAGCACGACGCCGTGCTGAGCACCCTCGACACGACCAGCCGGAGCGAGATCGGCGCCGTCACGACCGCCGGGCGCCTCCTGCGCTTCTCCCCCGTCGACGTCCCGTCCGTCCCGTCGTCCTCCGTGCAGCTCGGAGCGGGTGTCCGGATGGCCGACTACCTGACCGGCCTGGCCAAGAACGAGCGCGTCCTCGCCCTCGTCGCGCTCGACGACACCCGGCCGATCGCCCTCGGAACCCTCCAGGGAGTCGTCAAGCGCGTCTCGGCCGCCGAGCTGCAGAACCGGCCCGACGTCGAGCTCATCGCGCTCCGTCCGAAGGATGCGGTGGTCGGCGCGGCACCCGCCGGTGACGACGACGAGCTCGTCTTCGTCACCGGCGAGGCGCAGCTGCTGCGATTCTCCGCCTCCGCGGTGCGCCCCCAGGGACGGACCGCGGCGGGGATGGCGGGCGTGAAGCTCGGCGAGACGGACGAGGTGGTGCACTTCTCCGTCGTCACGGCGGACGATCGCGAGGACGCCGTCGTCGCGACCGTCGCCGTCGACAGCTGGGCGCTGACCGGCACCGACGCCGGCAGTGCGAAGGTCTCGCCGTTCTCGGAGTTCCCGCCGAAGGGCCGCGCGACGGGCGGTGTCCGCGCGCAGCGCTTCCTCAAGGGCGAGACGGCGCTCGGAGTCGCCTGGGTCGGCCCCGCCCCCGCCCACGCCCTCGAGGCCGACGGCTCGGTCGCCGCGCTGCCCGAGTCCGGGATGAAGCGGGACGGCTCCGGAGTCCCCGTCGCTGCCCCGATCGCGACGATCGGCGCGGCACCCGAGCTGCTCTGACGCGAGCCGCCCGGAGCGCGAGCGTCCCTCGGTGCGGGCGCTCGCTCCGCCCGTCAGACGTCGATGCGGTCGCGCGAGAGCGTCTCGGACCCGCGGACGATGAAGTCCTTCCGCGGCGCGACCTCGTTGCCCATCAGCAGCTCGAAGACGCGGCCCGCGTTCTCGGCGTCCGAGACGCGGACGCGTCGCAGCGTCCGGCGCGCGCGGTCCATCGTGGTGGTCGCGAGCTGGTCCGCGTCCATCTCGCCGAGTCCCTTGTAGCGCTGGATGGGGTCCTGGAACCGGCGACCGGCCTTCGCGAGACCGGCCAGGACGCCCTGCAGCTCCTTCTCGGAGTAGGTGTAGATCGTCTCGTTCGGCTTCTTGCCCGCGTTCATGACGACCACCCGGTGCAGCGGCGGCACGGCGGCGAACACGCGCCCCGCCTCCACGAGCGGGCGCATGTAGCGGAAGAAGAGCGTCAGCAGCAGGGTCCGGATGTGGGCGCCGTCGACATCCGCGTCGCTCATCAGGATGATCTTCCCGTAGCGCGCGACCGAGAGGTCGAAGGAGCGGCCCGAGCCGGCTCCGATGACCTGGATCATGGACGCGCACTCGGTGTTCGAGAGCATGTCGGCGACACTGGCCTTCTGCACGTTGAGGATCTTGCCGCGGATGGGCAGCAGCGCCTGGTACTCGCTGTTGCGAGCCAGTTTGGCCGTGCCGAGCGCCGAGTCGCCCTCGACGATGAACAACTCGCTGTTCTCGACGTCGTTGCTGCGGCAGTCGACGAGCTTCGCGGGAAGGGAGGAGGACTCCAGCGCGTTCTTGCGGCGCTGCGTCTCCTTGTGCGCGCGGGCCGAGATGCGCGACTTCATCTCGGCGACGACCTTCTCGAGCAGCTGCGACATCTGCGTCTTGTCCTCGCGCTTGGACGACGAGAAGACCGCGCCCAGCGTCGATCCGACGGTCTGAGCGACGATGGCGCGCACCGCCGGCGTCCCGAGGATCTCCTTCGTCTGCCCCTCGAACTGCGGTTCGGGCAGGCGCACGGTCAGCACCGCGGTCAGGCCGGCGAGGACGTCGTCCTTCTCGACCTTGTCCGAGCCCGCCTTGAGTCGACGGGCGTTCGCCTCGACCTGCGAGCGGAGCAGCTTCAGCAGTCCCTGCTCGAAGCCGGTCTGGTGCGTGCCGCCCTTGGGGGTGGCGATGATGTTGACGAAGCTGCGCATCACCGTCTCGTAGCCCGTTCCCCACCGCAGAGCGATGTCGACCTCGCAGGTGCGCTCGACCTCGGTCGAGACCATCGCGCCGCCGGGGGTGAGCACGGGGACGCTCTCGGTGAAGGTGCCGGTGCCGGTGAGCCGCAGCACGTCGGTCACCGCGGAGTCGGGCGCCAGGAACTCGACGAACTCCGAGATGCCGCCGTCGTAGCGGAACATCTCGGCGCGCCGCTCCTCGGCGCGGTCGTCGACGATGTCGATCGTGAGCCCCGGCACCAGGAACGCGGTCTGCCGCGCCCGGGTGACCAGATCCTCCGTCTGGAACGCGGCGCCCTTGGTGAAGATCTGCCGATCGGCCCAGTAGCGCACGCGCGTGCCGGTGACGCCCTTCGCCACCTTGCCGACGACGGTCAGCTCCGAGCCGTTCTCGAACGGGGTGAAGGGGGCGTCCGGAGTCGGCTCCCCCGCATCGGCGAACCGGCCGGGCTCGCCGCGGTGGAAGGACATCCGGTAGGTGCGCCCGTTGCGGTCGACCTCGACGTCGAGTCGCTCGGACAGCGCGTTGACGACGGACGCGCCGACACCGTGCAGGCCTCCGGATGCCGCGTAGGAGCCGGAGCCGAACTTGCCGCCCGCGTGGAGCTTCGTGAACACGACCTCGACGCCGGACAGCCCCGTCTTGGGCTCGATGTCGACCGGGATGCCCCGCGCGCGGTCGCGCACCTCGACGCTGTCGTCGGCGTGCAGCACGACGCTGATCTCGCTGCCGTGCCCGCCCAGCGCCTCGTCGACGGAGTTGTCGATGATCTCCCAGAGGCAGTGCATCAGGCCGCGCGAGTCGGTCGAGCCGATGTACATGCCCGGCCGCTTCCGGACCGCCTCGAGGCCCTCCAGCACGGAGAGGTGGCGGGCGGAGTAGTCGGTGGAGGCCATTCCTCCAGTTTACTTTCGCGGGGTCGTCCCGCCCCGCCACGACGCGGCACCCGGAGGGGCCGAGCGCCAGTGCGCAGGCGCCCCTACGCGCACAGCGAAATGCCCCTCGATCGTCTCTGCGCGGAAACAATCGCGTGCTTGGATGGGTTCCATCAAGCAGAGATCGAAGACCGAGTGCAGGAGGCCAAGTCATGTCGACCACCGCAACCCCTAATGGCGTGGACGAGCTCGCGGGTGCCCACCAGCTCTCCGCCGCCGACCGCTGCGACAGCTGCGGCGCCCAGGCGTACATCCGCGTCGTCGTGAACAACGGAGAACTGCTGTTCTGCGCGCACCACGGCAAGAAGTACCAGGAGAAGCTCTCCAGCATCGCTCAGAGCTGGCACGACGAGTCCGCGCGGCTCTTCGAGGAGCAGCGCCCCTGATCGTCCGGGCATCCGCCCCCGACCGGCAGTCAGGGCGCTGAACGCGTCCTACCGTCCGACACCGAGCCGCTTCGCGATGACCTCGCGGGCGGCTCGTGCTGTGTCGTCGGCCTGTCGGAGCCGCAGGTCGGTCGCCTCGTAGCCGAGGCCGTGCCGCTCCGCGACCCGCTGGAGGATCCTGTCCGCCAGGACCGGGTTCTTCGCGAGCACGGGCCCGTTAAGGTGGCTGCCGAGCAGCGATCCGGCGAGGTACCCCTCGACCCCGTTCCCGTCGCCCACTCCGTGCAGCACCCGCCCGAGCACCGAGCCCGGATCGATGCCCTCGAAGCGCCGGACGTGGTTCTCGAACCCGACGAGCACCCCGGAGGCGGAGTCGAGGACGAGGTCGTCGGTCACTCGCTCCGCAGAGGGAACGCTCCGCCCCGGGAAGACCCCGATCCCGTTCACGAGGCCTTCCGACGTGCTGAAGGACTCGGCGAGAAGCTCCCAGCCCGCGCCGATCGCGACGAACTCGGTTCCGGAGTCGGCCCAGCCGCGGACGGTGGCGTCGACGTCGCGGAGCACGTCGAGCACTTCCGGGAGATCCTGATCCGCGCCGGTGCCGGCGACGAGCACGTCCGGCCGCTCGCGGAAGTCGTCGCGGTGGTGCAGACCGACCAGCTCGGCCTCCAGCCCCGCCCAGCGTGCGCGGGCGACGAGCACGCGCGCGTTCGCGGCGTCTCCGTTGCTGTCGAGGACGTCGGGGGCGAGCACGCCGATCCGCAGGACGGTCACGAGGTCTCCTCGCGGTTGGAGGTGAGCTGGAGGTGCGCGCGCGTGCGCCGCATCGAGTCGGCCGAGAACACGATGGTCTTCCGGCCGACGGAGGGAGCGGGCTGCGCGAGGAAGCGGTCGAGCGCGCGTCCGAGATCGTCGTCGACGGAGTCGATCACGACGCCGTCGTACTGCAGGTGCAGCGCCGCCTCGTGGGCCTTCGAGCCCGAGACCACGCTGACGCGGCCGAGTCCGGAGGTGTCCACCGGCCAGAAGTAGGACGGATCGCGCACGTCGGAGCCGATCGCGAGCATGATCTGCTCGGTCCCCGACGGGATCTCGGCGATGTTCAGCCGGTAGCTCGCCGGGTTCTGCACCAGGACGAACTCGACCTCCTGTCCGCGCACGACGACGACCTCTCCCCGTCCGAACACGGGGTCGATCGACGACAGTGCGGTGGCCGCGGTGGCAGCGACGAAGCGCTCTCCGAGCACCGCGCGGGCGGCGGAGACGGCGGCGGCGGCGTCGACGGCGTAGTGCACCCCGCGCGCCGGGAGTCGGACGTCGAGTCGCTCGCCGTCGCTGTCGATCGAGGCGGCCGCTCCGCTCGTCGCCGAGACGACGGTCGTGGCGCGGTCCGTGCCGGTCTCGGCTTCGGCGGCGTAGCCCAGTCCGCCGGGCGCCTCGCCGCGGACATCGGCGGAGACGCCGTACCAGCGCACTCGCTCGTCGGGCAGGGAGGCTGCGAGGGCGGCGACGTGCCGGTCGTCGGCGTTGAGGATCACCTCGCCGGTGGCGCGCTCGGAGATGGTGCCGAGCATCCGGGCGACCATCGCGGGGTCGAAGAAGCGGTCGATCTGATCGACGACCACGTTGGTGAGCGCGACCACGCGGGGTCGCATGCGCGGAGCGAGGCGAGCGCCGTGGCCCTCGTCCATCTCGAGGACGGCGATGTCCGCGTCGATCCGGCCCCGCAGGTCCGCCCGCTCGAGCAGGGCGGAGGTGAGCCCCTGCGCGATGTTGGCGGTGGAGGGGTTCGTGAAGACGCGCAGCCCGTGGGCGCGCAGGACGGCGACCAGCATCTTGGTCGTCGTGGACTTGCCGGCGGAACCGCTGACCACGACGAGTCCCTCCGGGAACCCGTCGAGGACCGCGGGCAGGAATCCGGGCGCGACGCGGTTCACGACGAGACCGGGCACGGCGGAGCCCCCGCCGGGCTTCCGGACGCGCGCCGCGAACCGGGCGGCCCTCCCGAGGAGGACCGCCGGCGCGTAGCGGATCACCGGTCTACTCGAGGTAGTCGCGGAGCGACTGCGACCGGGACGGGTGGCGCAGCTTCGCCATCGTCTTGGACTCGATCTGGCGGATGCGCTCACGCGTCACGCCGAAGGTGTCGCCGATCTGGTCGAGGGTCTTGGGCATCCCGTCGCCGAGGCCGAAGCGCATGCGGATCACGCCCGCCTCGCGCTCGGACAGGGAGTCCAGGAGCGACTCGAGCTGCTTCTGCAGCATCGTGAAGCCCACGGCGTCGGCGGGGACGACGGCCTCGGTGTCCTCGATGAGGTCGCCGAACTCGCTGTCGCCGTCCTCACCCAGGGGCGTGTGCAGCGAGATGGGCTCGCGGCCGTACTTCTGCACCTCGATGACCTTCTCGGGGGTCATGTCGAGTTCGCGCGACAGCTCCTCGGGCGTGGGCTCGCGGCCCAGGTCCTGGAGCATCTGGCGCTGGACGCGGGCCAGCTTGTTGATGACCTCGACCATGTGCACCGGGATGCGGATGGTGCGGGCCTGGTCGGCCATCGCGCGGGTGATCGCCTGGCGGATCCACCACGTCGCGTAGGTCGAGAACTTGAAGCCCTTGGTGTAGTCGAACTTCTCGACGGCGCGGATCAGACCGAGGTTGCCCTCCTGGATCAGGTCCAGGAACTGCATGCCGCGGCCGGTGTAGCGCTTCGCGAGGCTGACCACCAGGCGGAGGTTCGCTCCGAGCAGGTGGCTCTTCGCGCGCTGCCCGTCCTTCGCGACCCAGCGCAGCTCGCGGACGAGCTCGGGGCTGAGGTCGGTCGAGTTCGCCAGCTTGTCCTCTGCGAAGAGACCCGCCTCGATGCGCATCGCGAGCTCGACCTCCTCGGCCGCGTTCAGGAGCGCGACCTTGCCGATCTGCTTCAGGTAGTCCTTGACCGGGTCGGCGGTCGCTCCCGTGATCGCCGTCGAGTAGACGGGGACCTCGTCGTCGTCTCCGCCGAACGAGAGCACCAGCGCACCGCTGGGCAGCGGCGCCTCCGGAGCGGCGACGGGCGCGACGGGAGCGTCGGGGGTCTCGGCGTCGTCCTTGGCCTCGGTCTCGGTGTCCTCGACGACGACCACCTCGGTGTCGTCGTCGTCGGCCTCCTCGGGCTCGACGGCGTCGGTCGCCTCCTCGTCCTCAGCGGGAGCGGCGGCCTTCGTCGCCGCGGTCTTGCGCGGGGCCTTCGCCGCGGCCGGCTTGCGCGCCGCGGGCTTCTTGGTCGTCGTCACGTCGTCGTCGACGGCGTCGAGCGTTGCGGTCTTGGTAGCTCTGGTGGCCATGGCGGCACCTCTCCATCCGTTGCGTCCCGGTCGCGGGCGGCTCCGGAGAGCGCCGTCCGTCGGTGGGCATTACGAGGACCCATGTCAAGTCGAGGACGTCGCACGCCCGACGTGGGCCTGGTGCTCCTCGACCCGAACGGGTCCTATTGACAATTATTGCACGCCTGAGTAGTGCGGTCGCGCGCGGAGCCGTGGAAGGCCCGGATCGATCGGCCGCGAGCCGCCGGCGCCGATCCCGCCGACCCGCGATCCCCGCCGGAGGAAGGGCCGGTGCGCTTCGTCAGCGACCGGATCGTCCTCGGCGCAGACGGTCACTCAGTGCAACCCAGAGAGGAGCCACCGTTATTCCCTCGTCCTCAGCCAGGCGACGGCGGGTGCGCCGACGGGCGCTGATCAGACCGATCACTCCGAGCCCCACCACGACGTACTGGACGCACCACGCGAGGCGGAAGCTCTCCATCGAGTACAGCGAGGCGGAGTCCGCTCCGGGCCCGGCGAGCGCGTCGAGGATGAGCCCGATGGCGAACATCATCGTGAAGCTCGCCAGGAACCCGCCGACGTTCACGACTCCGTTCGCGGCACCGAGACTCCGGGACGGGTTGAAGGTGCGGGCGAAGTCGAAGCCGATCATCGATCCGGGCCCGCCCGCGCCGATCACGATCAGGAGGAGCACGACGAGCCAGTACGGCGGCACTCCCGGCCAGAGCAGCACGACGGTCCAGGCGAGCGCCATGGTCGACACGATCCCGAGCACCAGGTTGCTCCGGCGCATCGGATGCCGCGCCGTGAGCACGCCGAGGACCGGCCCCACCACGATGCCGGCGATCACCACGATGGTCAGCGTCGGCGCCGCGACCGCGGGCGGCAGGCCGATGGCGTAGACGAGGAAGGGGTACCCCCAGAGCAGGGTGAAGACCGTCCCCGAGGACTGCGTCACGAAGTGCGACCAGAAGCCGAGCTGGGTCCCCGGCCTCCGCAGGCTCACCCCGAGCTGCGCGATCGTCGCCCGCAGCGTCGGCGGTGTCAGGACGATCGGCTCGGTCCGGGGCGGCAGATCGCTGACGAGGAGGAGCACGCCGAGGAACGCGACCGCACCCAGCCCCGCCGCAGAGAGGAAGGCGGGCGTCCATCCCGCCGAGTGCAGGACTGCCGCGAACGGGAGGGCGGAGAGGATCTGGCCGACCTGCCCGATGTTCCCGATCCACTGCGACAGCTGGGGCACGATCGGGCCGCTGAACCAGGCGACGGTGAGGCGGATGACGGACGTGAAGATCGCGGCGTCGCCCGCGCCGACCAGGATCCGGCCGACGATCGCGACTCCGATCGACGGAGCGACTGCCAGCACCACCTGGCCGACCATCATGAGCGCCGTGCCCGAGAGGATGAGCGTCCGAGGTCCGTACCGGTCGATCAGGATGCCGACGGGGATCTGCATCCCCGCGTAGACGATCAGCTGGACGACGGCGAGCGAGGACAGCACCGCGGCGGTGATGTCGAAGCGCTCAGCCGCGTCGACCCCTGCGACGCCCAGGGTGGTGCGGTCGAGGACCGCCACCAGGTAGGCGAAGGCACCGGCTCCGAAGACGAACCACGCTCGACGAGATCGCACTCGCCCGAGCCTATCAAGCCCGCGCACCCCCACCGGGGGGCAGGGCTAGGCGCCCGCGGCCTCGTCGCCCGGGCGCCGGATGGCCAGGAACTTCTCGAGCTCCGCGGCCAGCGCGTCCGCACTCGGGACCGCGCCGTCCTCGTCCGTCAGGGGCGAGCGGAGGCTCGTGCCCTCCATGTAGGTGTCGTGACGGGACTCCAGCGCCGCGACCAGCTTCTGCAGCTCGTCGTTGCCGCCCACCTGCTCGTCGACCTTCGCGAGGAACTCGCGCCCGCTCTCGCGCAGCCGGTCGGTCGGGAAGATGAGGCCGGTCGACGCCGAGATGCTCTCCAGCGCGGCCACGGCGGCCTGCGGGTACTCGGTGTCCGAGAGGTAGTGCGGGATGAGCAGCGCGAAGCCGACGGCGGGCATCCCGAGCTCGTAGAGGCGGTACTCGAGCAGGTGCAGGACGTTCGAGGGGATCTGCGTGTGCGGGCGCCAGACCGACATCGCCTCGACGAGGTCCTCGCGGTTACCGCTGACGGTCACGCCCACCGGCCGCGTGTGCGGCACGGGCATCGGGATGGCGTGCACCCAGGTCGTCCCCGCGACCTCGAGGCGGTCGATGAGGCCGACCACCGCGCGGGTGAACCGCTCCCACTGGAAGTCGGGCTCGAAGCCGGTGAGGAGGAGGAACGGCTGGTGCAGCTCGTCGTGGGCGAGCGAGAGGCGCAGCGTCGCCGGACGGTAGTCGGTCAGGTGGTCCTGGTCGAACGTGATGATGGGGCGCCGCGCGCGGTAGTCGAGGAGCTGGTCCTGGTCGAACGCGACGATCGCCCGGTGCTGGAGCGTGTCGAGGAGGTACTCGTTCAGCTGGCCGACGGCGCCTCCGGCGTCGGTGAAACCGGTCAGTCCGGCGACGAGGTGGAGCCCGCGCGGCACGTCGGCGAGGTCGCCCTCGATCTCGAACAGGTCTTCCGGATCCAGCATGCCTTCCACTGTAGACGGCGCCCAGCAGGGGCCGGCGAGCGGCGCTGAGCCCTGAGCGAACAGTGCTCGGGAACACGGCCTAGCATGGCCGCCATGCCCCTCTCCTCTCTCGAGTACACGACCGCGCCCGCCTCCGACATCGACATCGACGCCCTCGTCCTCGGCGTCGCTCCGGGCCCGGACGGCCCCCGGATCGTCGGCGCGGACGGCTTCGAGGACGTGGTGAGGGCCCTTCCGTCGCTGGGTGCGACCGGATCCGTCGAGTCGGTCCTCCGGGTCCCGTCGGCCGGTCCCGCGGGCGTCCTGGTGCTGGTCGGCCTCGGCTCGGACGACCCCTCCCCCACGGTCCTGCGCACCGCCGCCGGCCTCGCCGTGCGCACCCTCGCGGGGACCGCCTCCGTGGCCCTCGCCCTTCCCGCGACCACGCCGGAGGCCCTCGCCGCCGTCGCCGAGGGAGCCGCGCTCGGCGCCTACTCCTTCTCGGCCTTCCGCGGCACCACGGCCGAGACGGTGAAGACCCCGGTCGAGTCCGTCCTGGTCGTCACGACCGACGCCGAATCGGACCCGGCGCTCCTCGAGCGCGCCCTCGTGCTGGGCCGCGCGGTCGCCACCGTCAAGGACCTCGTCAACACCCCGCCGTCGCACCTCTACCCGCAGACCCTCGCCGAGGCGGTGCAGGACGGAGCGGCCGGCCTGCCCCTCGAGGTCACCGTCTGGGACGAGGCGGCGCTGGCCGAGGACGGCTTCGGCGGGATCCTCGGGGTCGGCAGCGGATCGACCCGGCCCCCGCGCCTGGTCAAGGTCGCCTACTCGCCCGAGGGCGCTACCGCGCATCTCGCGCTCGTGGGCAAGGGCATCACCTTCGACAGCGGCGGACTCTCGCTCAAGCCGCCGGCCTCGATGGTCGGGATGAAGTACGACATGACCGGTGCGGCGACCGTCTGGGCGGTCGCCCGCGCCGTCGCCGAGCTGGCCCTGCCGGTACGGGTGACGGCCTGGCTCTGCATCGCCGAGAACCTGCCCTCCGGCAGCGCGATCCGCCCCAACGACGTGCTGACCATCCGCGGCGGCACGACCGTCGAGGTGCTCAACACCGACGCGGAGGGGCGCCTCGTGCTCGCCGACGGCATCGTCGCCGCGAGCGAGGAGCAGCCCGACGCGATCATCGACGTCGCCACCCTCACGGGAGCGGCGATGGTCGCGCTCGGCAACCGCTACACGGGCGTCATGGGCGATGACGAGCTGGTGGCCCGCGTGATCGGCACGGCCACCGTCGCGGGCGAGCCGTTCTGGCAGATGCCCTTCCCGCCCGAGTTGCGGCCACTGCTCAACTCCGACGTCGCCGACCTCGCCAACGTGAAGATCGGCAGCACCGCCGGAGGCATGCTCATCGCAGGGCACTTCCTCCGCGAGTTCGTCGGCACGCGCGGCGAGGGCGAGGACGCCACCACGATCCCGTGGGCCCACCTCGACATCGCCGGTCCGGCGAACAACTCGGGCAGCGCCTACGGCTTCACTGGCGCCGGGCCGACCGGAGTGTCCGTGCGGGCGCTCGTCGCGCTGGCCGAGGGCTTCGCGAGCGCGTAGTAGGGTCGACGGGGCGGGAGATCCCGCCTCGTCCCCTCCTCCTTCCGCGCTGCGCTCCGCGTCGCGACCGGTACGGAGCGACCGGGGGCCGCACGTCGCAAGGGAGTCACCGGGTGTCGGAAGAGAGCTACGACCTGGTCGTGCTCGGCGGGGGCAGCGGCGGCTACGCCGCGGCGCTGCGAGCCACCCAGCTGGGGATGAACGTCGCTCTCGTCGAGCGCGACAAGCTCGGCGGCACCTGCCTCCACCGGGGCTGCGTCCCGACCAAGGCCCTCCTGCACGCGGCGGAGCTGGCGGACGGCGCCAAGGACGCGCAGAAGTACGGCGTCCGCGCGAGCTTCGACGGCATCGACGTCGAGCGGGTGACCGAGTACCGCCGCGGCGTGGTCGCCGGCAAGTACAAGGGCCTCCAGAGCCTCGTCTCCTCGCGCGGCATCACCGTGGTCGAGGGGGGCGGCCGACTCACCGGTCCGAGCACCGTGACGGTGGGCGAGCACGTCCTCCACGGACGCTCGATCGTCGTCGCGACCGGCTCCGCGTCGCGGACGCTCCCGGGCATCACGATCGGCGGCCGGATCCTCACCAGCGACGAGGCGCTCGAGCTCGACCATGTGCCGGCCCGCGTCGTCGTGTTGGGCGGCGGAGTCATCGGCGTCGAGTTCGCGAGCGTGTGGCGCTCCTTCGGCGCCGAGGTCACGATCGTCGAGGCGCTCCCCCACCTCGTGCCGAACGAGGACGAGAGCGCGAGCCGACAGCTCGAGCGCGCGTTCCGCAAGCGCGGCATCGCGTTCCAGCTCGGCTCGCGGGTCTCCTCCGTGTCCCAGTCCGACACCGGAGTGAGCGTGTCGCTCGAGAACGGCACCGTCGTCGAGGGCGAGCTGCTGCTCGTCGCCGTCGGCCGGGGTCCGGTCACGGCCGGCATCGGGCTCGAAGAGGCCGGAGTCGCGCTCGATCGCGGCTTCGTCGTCACGGACGAGCGCCTGCGGACCTCGGTTCCGGGCGTCTACGCCGTCGGCGACATCGTCCCCGGGCTGCAGCTCGCGCACCGCAGCTTCCAGCAGGGGATCTTCGTCGCCGAGGAGATCGCCGGACTCGCCCCGCAGGTCGTGAGCGACCTCAACGTGCCGAAGGTGACCTACAGCGATCCCGAGGTGGCCTCCATCGGGCTGACCGAGGCGGGCGCCGTGGCGCAGTACGGAGCCGAGCGCGTCGCCGCATACGACTACGGCCTCGGCGGCAACGCGCGCAGCACGATCCTGGGCACCAGCGGATCGGTGAAGGTCGTCCGCGTCGTGGACGGACCGGTCGTCGGCGTGCACATGGTCGGCGCCCGGGTCGGCGAACTGATCGGCGAGGCCCAGCTCATCGTGAACTGGGAGGCGCACCCGGAGGACGTCGCACCCTTCGTGCACGCGCATCCGACTCAGAACGAGGCGCTCGGCGAGGCGCATCTCGCGCTGGCCGGGAAGCCCCTGCACGCCCTCTAGCACCACCGCGGGGCGGCGACCCGCCGCTCCCGCATCACTAAGCTGAACACTGTACGCACACGTCTTAAGGAGACAGGATCATGAGCGAATCCGTCAGCCTCCCGGCACTCGGAGAGAGTGTCACGGAAGGAACGGTCACCCGCTGGCTGAAGAACGTCGGGGATCGCGTCGAGGTCGACGAGCCCCTGCTCGAGGTATCGACCGACAAGGTCGACACCGAGATCCCGTCGCCCGTCGCCGGTGTCATCGAGGAGATCCTCGTCCAGGAGGACGAGACCGTCGAGGTCGGCGCCGAGCTGGTCCGGATCGGCGACGGTTCCGCGTCTGCCGCGCCCGCCGAGCCCGAGGCCCCCGCCGCCGAGGAGGCTCCGGAGGTCGAGGCCGCCGAGACCGAGCCCACCGACGTGGCGACCCCGTCGGTCGACTCGGACAGCGAGGAGGAGGCCCCGGCCCCCGCCGAGCCCGAGCCGGCCCCCGCCGCCGAGAAGCCCGCCGCGCCCGAGGCCGCCGCACCGGCTCCCTCTGTTCCGGCGCCGGCGCCCGCCGCCGCCGCGCCCGCCCAGGCGGCGACCCCCGAGCCCACCGACTCGAACCCCGGCTACGTGACCCCGCTCGTGCGCAAGCTCGCGAGCGAGCACGGCATCGACCTCGCGTCGCTCACCGGCACCGGCGTCGGCGGACGCATCCGCAAGCAGGACGTCCTCGACGCCGTCGAGGCGGCCAAGTCGGCTCCCGCCCCGGTCTCGGCTCCGGCTGCCGCCGCGGCGAAGGCCGCCCGCACCCCGCTCGAGACCTCGCCGCTGCGCGGAACCACGCAGTCGCTGTCGCGCCTCCGCAAGGTCCTCGCCCAGCGTGCCGTCGAGTCGATGCAGTCGACCGCTCAGCTCACCTCGGTGGTCGAGGTCGACGTGACGAACGTCGCCCGCTTCCGCGACTCGGTGAAGAAGAGCTTCCAGGAGAAGACCGGCGCCAAGCTGTCCTTCCTCCCGTTCTTCGCGCTGGCGGCCGCCGAGGCGCTGAAGGCCTACCCGGTCATCAACTCCACCCTCGACGGCGACTCGATCGTCTACCCGGACCACGAGAACATCAGCATCGCGGTCGACACCGAGCGCGGCCTGCTGACCCCGGTCCTGAAGAACGCGTCGGACCTGAACCTCGCGCAGATCGCCTCCACCATCGGCGACCTCGCGGAGCGCACGCGCAACAACAAGCTCAAGCCCGACGAGCTGGCCGGCGGTACCTTCACGCTCACCAACACCGGATCGCGCGGCGCGCTGTTCGACACTCCGGTGGTCTTCCTCCCGCAGACGGCGATCCTCGGGACCGGCATCGTGACCAAGAAGCCCGCCGTGCTGCAGGTCGACGGTCAGGACGTCATCGCGATCCGCTCGACCGTGTACCTCGCGCTCTCGTACGACCACCGCACGGTCGACGGTGCCGACGCGGCGCGCTTCCTGGTCGCGATCAAGGAGCGCCTCGAGGAGGGCTCGTTCGAGAACGACCTCGGCATCTGAGCGGACTCGTCCGCTGAGGGGACGGCCTAGCCGCCCTCCTCGGTGAACACCTCGCGCAGGAGCCAGCCGGCCTCCGTCCTGATGATCAGGACGGAGGCCGCTGTCGTCTCCCCCGCCTCGGCCGTCGCATCGATCGAGAGGAGGGCGGACGCCCCCTGCTCCTCCGTCAGCGCGGCGTGGTCGACCGTTCCGAGCGCCGCCACGAAGTCCGGTCCGCCGTCCGAGCGCAGCGGCGAATCCTCGGCGCTCAGGCTGTCGATGCAGCTCCGCTCCATCGCACCGGAGCAGGACGCGAAGCTCCGGAGCAGCGCGGTCGCCGCCTCGGCGGCCGGGAGGTCGGCGGAGGGAGGCCGGAGCAGGACCTCCAGGGCACTTCCGGTCGGAGCGGCCGACGCGGCTCGCCCGCGCGGCGCGCTGGCGTCCTGCTCGTTCCCCGAGACGAGCCCGGCGACGAGCGCTCCCACGACGACCGCCGCCGCAGCGAGCAGAGGACCGCGACGCGCGGTCGCCCTCGCGACGGCGCGGCTCCTCCAGCCGTCGAGGGGGTGCACGCGCCGATGCCGGGCGAGCTCCGACGCCCCGGCCGTCGCGGACCGGCGCCGGAATCGGAGTCGCCACACCGCGGTGATCTCCGCCGTGCGCGTGCGAGCGCGGGACGGGCCGGTCGGCTCCGCCTCCGGACCGTTCGACACGAGCGGGACCGCGGGCGTCGTGAGCAGTTCTCCGAGAGGAACGGGCGCCGCCCAGCGGTAGAGGTGCGCTTCGAGTGCAGCGAGATCGGCGTCGTCCGGAGGAGCCGATTCCGGAGCGGCCGCGAGCAGCACCGCGCGGAAGGCCGACGCCGGTGTGGACTCGGCGCCCTCCTCTCCCAGCAGGAGGACGGGCCGCCCCTCCGCCGTCAGGCCGACGAATCCGGTGCCGATCGACAGGTCGACGCCGTGATCAGCGGCGTCCCGCAGTGCCCCCGCGATCGGAGCGAGGACGGTGACCGCGGCACCCGCTGGCAGCCGGTGCCCTCGCTCCAGGATCCGGGCGAGTGTCTCCACGACCGCCGGCCGCGTCAGCAGGATCACGACTCCGTCGTCCTCGCTGAGGTCGACCAGGGACTCGCGGTGCCCGTGCTCGGGAAGCCGGGCCGCCCCGTCCCGCAGGGCCGCGGCGGCCTCGTCGGCGGAGCAGATGCGCGCCTCGAGGACCTCCCCCTCGGATCCGCGCACGAGGTGTCCGCGTGCCGACGGGCCGACGACCTCGTAGCCCGCGACCAGTCGTCCTCGCTCCTCCTGCACCCGCCCCGTCTCCGATCCCATCCCCCGAGGATCGACCGACCCACCACACGGTGGAGTCGGCCGGTCCCGATCTGTGGACGACTCGGGCAGAGCGGCCGCCGGGGAGGAGCGGCTCGTGGATCGAGGGGGAACGGTCCCTGCGGCCGGGGCGGCTCGGTATCCTTGAGGACATGGCACGCAGCACGGAACCGTCGACGAAGGCGGTCAAGGAACCCGGACGTCTCAAGCAGATGTGGCAGGTGTTCCAGATGACCCGCCGCTACGACAGCAGCGCGGTCTGGATCATCCTGCTCGCGACGCTGCTGCCCGTGCTCCTCGGCGTCCTCCTCGGGATCCTGCTGGGCGGAGGCAACGGCTTCGTCATCGCGCTCTGGGTGCTCGTCGGCGTGCTCGCCGGCATGGTGGCCGGACTCGCCGTGCTCTCCCGTCGCGCCGAGCGCGCGGCCTACGGTCAGATCGCGGGCCAGCCCGGCGCCGTGGGCGCGGTGCTGCGCAGCGGCCTCCGCGGCACGTGGACCGGGACCGAGATGCCCGTCGCCGTGAACGGGAAGACCCAGGACGCCGTGTACCGCGCCGTCGGCCGCGGCGGCGTCGTGCTGATCGCCGAGGGCCCCTCCGGCCGGACCAAGCGCATGCTCGACGACGAGCGCCGCAAGGTGACTCGGATCCTCCCGAACGTGCCCGTCACGTTCGTCCATGTCGGCCCCGACGCCGACTCCGTTCCACTGCACCGCATCCCCCGGACCCTCGCGAAGACGAAGAAAGCGCTGACCAAGGCCGAGGTCCTCGCGGTGAAGAACCGGCTGGCCTCGCTGAACACGTCGCTGCCGATCCCGAAGGGCGTCGACCCGTTCAAGGTGCGTCCGCAGCGCTCGCGCTGAGCGCGGCGCCGACCGCTCGGTGCCGACCGCTCAGTAGCGGACGAGCACCGTTCCCGCGACCTTGTCGTGGAAGCCGCGCTGGTCGGAGTCCCAGACCAGCGCGGGAACGAGCACGGCCAGGAGCAGCGACCGCACCAGCGGGCGCCACGCCCCCACCCAGCCGCCGCCGAGTCGGACGACGCGCATCCGGAGCAGGCGGTGCCCGATGCCACCCCCGATGGTCGGGATGAAGACCGCCTGCAGGATCACGAAGAGGATCAGACTCGCCCAGCGGTCGTAGGAGAAGAACGCGAGCGAGATCAGCGCAGCGATCGCGAAGTCGACGGCCAGAGCGGCGAAGCGGCGACCCGGTCTCGCGATCGACATCCGCCCCTCGCGGGGCAGACCGAGCCGCTCCCCGGGCCAGTGGCTCGGGGGCACATCGGCGAAGGTCCTGCGTTCCGGTCCGGGCATGGATCCATCGTATCGGCGCCTCCTGAGCACCCCGTCCGGCCCGCGGAGCCAGGATGAGTCAGACTCACGTAACACGCTCGAAACAAGGGGGACACTCCAGGGACACACCCCGTGACTAGCCTGGGACGGCTGCGCTCAGCAGTAACCCGTTATGCCATAGGAGACTTCTGCATGTTCAAAGATTCTTCCGAGGTGCTCAAGTTCATCAAGGACACGGACGTCAAGTTCCTCGACATCCGGTTCACCGATCTCCCCGGTGTCCAGCAGCACTTCAACATCCCCGCCTCGACCGTCGACGAGGAGTTCTTCTCGGTCGGCCAGCTCTTCGACGGGTCCTCGATCCGTGGATTCGCGAACATCCACGAGTCGGACATGCAGCTGATCCCCGATGTGACGACCGCCTACGTGGACCCGTTCCGCGTCGAGCGCACCCTGATCCTCGTCTTCGACATCTACAACCCGCGCAACGGCGAGATCTACTCGAAGGACCCGCGCCAGGTGGCCAAGAAGGCCGAGAAGTACCTCGCCTCGACCGGCATCGCCGACACCGCGTTCTTCGCCCCCGAGGCCGAGTTCTACATCTTCGACGACGTCCGCTACGAGATCACGCAGAACTCGGCGTTCCACTCCGTCGACTCCGTCGAGGGCGCCTGGAACTCGGGCCGCGTCGAAGAGGGCGGCAACCTCGGCAACAAGACGCCCTACAAGGGCGGCTACTTCCCCGTGAGCCCCGTCGACAAGCAGGCCGACCTGCGCGACGACATCTGCCTCAAGCTGATCGACGCCGGCCTCATCCTCGAGCGCTCGCACCACGAGGTGGGCACCGGCGGACAGGCCGAGATCAACTACCGCTTCGACACCATGGTGCACGCGGCCGACGACATCCTGAAGTTCAAGTACATCGTCAAGAACACGGCCGAGCAGTGGGGCAAGACCGCCACGTTCATGCCGAAGCCGCTCTTCGGCGACAACGGCTCGGGCATGCACACCCACCAGTCGCTGTGGAACGACGGCACGCCGCTCTTCTACGACGAGAACGGCTACGGCGGACTCTCCGACCTCGCCCGCTGGTACATCGGAGGCCTGCTCAAGCACGCCCCCGCCGTGCTCGCGTTCACGAACCCGACGGTGAACTCCTACCACCGCCTGATCCCGGGCTTCGAGGCGCCGGTCAACCTGGTCTACTCGGCCGGCAACCGCTCCGCGTCGATCCGCATCCCGATCACGGGCACCAACCCCAAGGCCAAGCGCATCGAGTTCCGTGCGCCCGACGCCTCGGGGAACCCCTACCTCGCCTTCGCCGCGCAGCTGATGGCGGGCCTGGACGGCATCAAGAACCGCATCGAGCCGCACGAGCCGGTCGACAAGGACCTCTACGAGCTGCCCCCCGAGGAGGCGAAGCTCATCCCGCAGGTCCCCGCGACCCTGGGAGAGGCTCTCGACGCCCTCGAGGCCGACCACGACTTCCTGCTGCAGGGCGGCGTGTTCACCCAGGAGCTCATCGACACCTGGATCGAGTACAAGCGCGAGAAGGAGATCAAGCCGCTCGCGCAGCGCCCGCACCCCTTCGAGTTCGAGCTGTACTACGGCGTCTGAGCCGACTCGGCACGATCCGCTTCGGATCGCAGAGGGCCGCTCTCCTTCGGGAGGGCGGTCCTCCGTCGTTGCCGGAGCGTTTCAGCGCGTCGTCGGCTCGCCGTCGGCCGGACCGTAGAAGCGGCGCTCGAAGACTGCGCGGGCGCGCCGGGTGACGCCGAGGTAGTCGTCCTCGAGCTGCGTGGCGGAGCCGGCCGGGTACTCGAGGAGTCGGGCGACACCCTCGAGTTGCATCCTGTCGGTCGGGAGCACGTCGCTCGTGCGGTTCGACCAGAGCGTCATCGCCGAGCGCACCCGGGAGGAGAGCAGCCAGGCGGCGCGGAGCCGCTCGGCGTCGGCCGCCGTCAACAGCTCCGCCTCCTCGGCCACGCGCAGGGCGGTCAGGGTCGACGTCGTGCGCAGCTCCGGGATCGCGTGCGCGTGCTGCAGCTGGAGGAGCTGCACGAGCCACTCGACGTCGCTGAGCGAGCCGCGGCCCAGCTTGAGGTGGCGCTTCGGGTCGGCGCCCTGCGGCAGACGCTCGTTCTCGACGCGCGCCTTGATCCGCTTCACCTCGCGGATGTCGCGGTCCGAGATCGCGGACGGGTAGCGGATGCCGTCCGCGAGGGCGGCGAAGTCGCGGATCAGCGTCTCGTCGCCGGCGACCCCGCGGGCTCGGAGGAGCGCCTGCGCCTCCCACGTCAGCGACCAGCGCGCGTAGTAGGCGCGGTAGGAGTCGAGCGAGCGCACGAGCAGGCCGTTCTTCCCCTCCGGCCTCAGATCGGCGTCGAGGTCGAGGGGCAGCCGCGAGTCCTCGGTCAGGCGGACCAGCTCCGAGACCAGGAACTGCGCGTAGAGCTGAGCGTCTCGCGGCTCGCCCGAGCCGGGACGCTGCACGTACACGACGTCCGCATCCGAGCCGAAGCCGAGCTCCGCTCCCCCGTATCGGCCCATCCCGATGACGGCGAACTGGAGGTCGGCGCCGGGGCGGTCGGCGCTCGCGCGGCGGACCGACGCCAGCACACCGGTCAGCAGCGCCGAGATGATGTCGGTGAGGCTCTGCGCGATCTGCTCGATGGTGCTCAGGCCGAGCACGCCGCCCACGGCCGTGCGCAGGACCTCGCGTCGGCGCATGGCCCGCAGGACGCCCGCGACGGCCTCCGGAGTGTCGTGACGGGCCAGGACCGCGCGGACCTCCTCGGCCAGCTGGCCTGCGCTGCGCGGGCGGAGGTCGTCGTCGTCCTCGAGCCAGGCGGCCGACTCCGGGATGCGGTCGAGCAGCTCGCCGACGTAGCGGGAGCCGGAGAGCACAGTCGTGAGCCGCTTGGCGGCACCGGAGGAGTCGCGCAGCATGCGCAGGAACCACGGCGTCCCGCCGAGGGTGTCGCTCAGTCGCCGGAAGGCGAGCAGCCCGTAGTCCGGATCGGCACCGTCGGCGAACCACTGCAGCATCACCGGGACCAGGTGCCGCTGGATGCTCGCGCGGCGCGAGACTCCGGAGGTCATCGCGGCGATGTGGCCGAGCGCACCCCGGGCGTCGGTGAAGCCGATGGCGGCGAGTCGCGCCTCCGCCTGCACGGTCGAGAGCTCGGCCCCGCCGTCCGGGAGCGACGCGACGGCCGAGAGCAGCGGGCGGTAGAAGAGGCGCTCGTGGAGGCCCCGGACGCGGTGCTTGATGCCGTTCCAGAGGGCGAGGAGCTCCTCGGCGGACCGCGCGAGACCGCTCGAGCGCGCCAGCGTCCGCAGCTCGTGCTCGTCGCGGGGCATGAGGTGCGTGCGGCGCAGCCGGCGGAGCTGGAGGCGGTGCTCGAGCAGGCGGAGCGCTCGGTAGTCCTTCGAGAACTCGTCGGCGGCGGAGCGGCCGATGTAGCCGCGGTCGGCGAGTGCGCCGAGTGCGAGGAGCGTGCCGGGCATGTGGATCTCGTCGTCCGTCTGCCCGTGCACGAGCTGCAGGAGCTGAACGGTGAACTCGATGTCCCGCAGGCCGCCGGGGCCGAGCTTGAGCTGGTAGTGCACGTCGTTCTGCGGAATGTGCTCGGTGACGCGCTCGCGCATCCGCTGCACCGATTCGACGAAGTTCTCGCGCGACGCGCTCGACCAGACCTTCGGAGCGACCGCGTCGACGTAGGCCTGACCGAGCCCGACGTCGCCCGCGAGCGGACGGGCTTTCAGCAGGGCCTGGAACTCCCAGCTCTTCGCCCAGCGGTCGTAGTAGGTGACGTGCGACTCGAGCGTGCGCACCAGAGCGCCCTGCTTGCCCTCGGGCCGCAGGTTCGGGTCGACCTCCCAGAGCTCGGGTTCGACCGCCAGCGCGGAGGCACCGCGCATGAGGAGGACGGCCAGCCGGGTCGCGATGTCGATCGCCCGCGCGTTCGACAGCTCGTGCTCGGGGTCGCCCTCGGCTACGAAGATGACGTCGACGTCACTGACGTAGTTGAGCTCGTGCGCCCCGGCCTTGCCCATTCCGATGACCGCGAGGCGCGTCGCGGCGACCTCGTCGCGCGTGAAGCGGCCCGGGCCGACTCCGGCGACGAGATCCGCCCGGGCCACTGCGAGGGAGGCCTCCAGAGCGGCACCCGCGAGGTCGGCGAGAGCCCGGGTCACCCGGTCGATCGCAGCGACCGGATCGGCCTGCGACAGGTCATGCACGGCGATGCGGATGAGGAGCCGCCGGTAGCGGACGCGGAGCGCGACCCAGCCCGCCTCCTCCCCCAGCGCCGCGAATCCGTCGACGGCGCCCACGGACTCGAGGAGGTCATCGCGGAGCTCGGCACGGCCGGGCAGGGTGAGGACCGGATCGAGGAGGCTCCGCAACTCGTCCGGACGCCGCTGCAGGAAGTCGGCGATGCCCGAGGACGCCCCCGTGACCTTCAGGAGCCGGACGAGGGCGTCGTCGTCGGCGAGGACGGCGTCCATCCGATCGCGGTGGCTGCGAAGGAGATCGATCAGCGCCTGGAGCGCCGCATCCGGGTCCGCGACCGACGCGAACGCGGGGACGACCGAGGCCAGAGACCGCCCGGCGAGCCGCTCCGCCTCCGCGATCCGCGCCCCGGTCTCGCCGAGCTCGGCGAAACCGAGGCGCGCGATGTCACTGAGAGTGCGTTCGCGAGCCATGCGACGAGCGGATCAGAGCATCTCGAGGTTGCTGCGCAGCTCGTACGGAGTGACCTGGGCGCGGTACTCGGCCCAGTCCTTCCGCTTGTTGAGCAGCACGAAGTTGAACACCTGCTCGCCGAGCGTCTCGGCGACCAGCTCCGACTCCTCCATCAGCGAGATGGCGCGGTCGAGACTCGCGGGCAGCGGGCTGTAGCCGAGGGCGCGGCGCTCGGCGTCGGTGAGCGACCAGACGTTGTCCTCGGCCTCGGCGGGGAGCTCGTAGCCCTCCTCGATGCCCTTGAGTCCCGCGGCCAGCAGCAGCGAGTAGGCGAGGTAGGGGTTGGCGGCCGAGTCGAGAGCGCGGTACTCGATGCGCGAGGACTGGCCCTTGTTCGGCTTGTACAGCGGCACGCGCACGAGGGCGGAGCGGTTGTTGTGGCCCCACGACACGTAGCTGGGGGCCTCGTCGCCGCCCCAGAGCCGCTTGTAGGAGTTCACGAACTGGTTGGTGACCGCCGTGATCTCTGGAGCGTGCTTGAGCAGCCCTGCGATGAACTGACGCCCCAGCTTCGACAGCTGGTACTGCGCGCCCTGCTCGTAGAACACGTTGACGTCGCCCTCGAAGAGCGAGAGGTGGGTGTGCATGCCCGATCCGGGGTAGCCGGAGAGGGGCTTGGGCATGAAGGTCGCGTACACGCCCTGCTCGATCGCCACCTCCTTGATGACCGTGCGGAACGTCATGATGTTGTCGGCGGTCGTGAGGGCGTCCGCGTAGCGGAGGTCGATCTCGTTCTGACCGGGGCCCGCCTCGTGGTGGCTGAACTCGACCGAGATGCCGAGGTCCTCGAGCATCCGCACCGATCGGCGGCGGAAGTCGTGCGCGGTGCCACCGGGCACGTTGTCGAAGTAGCCAGCGGAGTCGACGGGCTCGGGGCCCTCCGCACCGAACGTCGACGACTTCAGCAGGTAGAACTCGATCTCGGGGTGCGTGTAGAACGTGAACCCGCGCTCGGCGGCCTTGGCGAGTGTCCGCTTGAGCACGTTGCGCGGGTCGGCGACGGCAGGCTGGCCGTCGGGAGTCGTGATGTCGCAGAACATGCGCGCGGTCGGATCGATCTCGCCGCGCCACGGGAGGATCTGGAAGGTCGACGGATCCGGGTGCGCGAGCACGTCGGCCTCGAACGAGCGGGTCAGACCCTCGATGGCCGATCCGTCGAAGCCGAGGCCCTCGGCGAACGCCCCCTCGACCTCCGCCGGCGCGATCGCGACCGACTTCAGAGTGCCGACGACGTCGGTGAACCAGAGGCGAACGAATTTGATCCCTCGCTCTTCAATGGTGCGAAGAACGAAGTCCCTTTGCTTGTCCATCGAGGCCCTTCCTGCTCGGCTCTAAGGCTAGTGGCTCCGCTCACCGTCCGCGGGGCGGTGCGCAGAGCCCGGGCCGTGCGCCGCCCCGCCGGTAGACTGGCGCGCATGTCAGCGCAGCCCGTGAAACGCGTTCGAACCCGCCACTTCCAGAACGCGAAGGACTCCGGTGTCCGCATCACTGGTCTGACGAGCTACGACCAGCTCACCGCGCGGATCTTCGACGAGGCGGGCATCGACTTCCTCCTGGTGGGCGACTCCGCCGGCAACAACGTGCTCGGCTACGACACGACCCTCCCGGTCACGGTCGACGAGCTGATCCCCTTCGCGCGTGCGGTCGCCGGAGCCGTGGAGCGGGCCTTCGTCGTCGCCGACATGCCGTTCGGCTCCTACGAGTCCGGCCCGGACGACGCACTGCACACGGCGTTCCGCTTCATGAAGGAGACGCACGCCCACGCGGTCAAGCTCGAGGGCGGGGTGCGCTCGGCCGAGCAGATCCGCCGGATCGTCGACGCGGGCATCCCGGTGATGGCGCACATCGGCTTCACTCCGCAGAGCGAGCACGGACTGGGCGGCCACATCGTGCAGGGGCGCGGCGAGGGCCTCGAGCAGCTGCTCGCCGACGCTCGCGCGGTGGAGGAGGCCGGCGCGTTCGCGGTCGTGCTCGAGATGGTGCCGACCGAGGCGGCCCGCCGGGTCACCGAGGAGCTCCGCATCCCGACGATCGGAGTCGGCGCCGGGCCGCACGTGGACGGTCAGCTGCTCGTCTGGACGGACTTCGCCGGCTTCACCACCGGTCGCGTCCCCCGCTTCGTCAAGCAGTACGCCGATCTGCGGGGCGTGCTCACCGGGGCGGTCACCGCCTATCGCGAGGACGTCGAGTCCGGGGAGTACCCCGGCCCCGAGCACAGCTACGAGTAGCCGGACTCAGCGGTCCTCCGCGGCCTCCTCCTCGGCCCACTTCCGGCTGTTCTCGCGGAGTCGCTCCGGAGCCGCCGCGGCCTCCTCGCGGGAGGAGAAGGGACCGACGCGGTCGACGGACGGGGACTGGTACCCCTGCTCCACCGCACCGGTCTTGGAGTTGTACCACCAGGAGGTCTCGTCGCCGTCAGCCATGGCGCCGATCCTACGCTCGGTCGCCGGGGAGCCGTCGGGCACGCTTCGCTAGCATGACCGGTATGACTTCATCGACGACGGCCATCGGCATCGACATCGGAGGGACCGGGATCAAGGGCGCGTTCGTCGACCTGGACGCCGGAGCCCTCCTGAGCGAGCGCGTCAAGCTCGCGACCCCCGAGGGCGGGCGACCGAAGGACATCATCGCCGTCGTCACGCAGATCATCGATGCGCTTCCGGACGTCGCCGCCGACACGCCCGTCGGCATCTGCTTCCCCGCCGCCGTCGTGCACGGCCGCACGATGTCCGCAGCCAACGTCTCGGACGAGTGGATCGGCCTCGAGGCCGAGAAGCTGTTCGAGGACGCGATCGGCCGCGACATCTTCTTCGTGAACGACGCCGACGCCGCGGGCTACGCCGAGGCTCGCTTCGGTGCGGCGAAGGACAAGCCGGGGCTCGTGCTGATGACCACCCTCGGCACCGGCATCGGCACCGCGCAGATCTACAACGGCGTGCTCATCCCCAACGCCGAGCTGGGTCACCTCGAGATCCACGGCGGAGACTACGAGAAGAAGGCGTCCTTCGCCGCCAAGGAGCGCGAGGACCTCGACTACAAGCAGTGGTCGAAGCGCCTGCAGCGCTACTACTCCCACCTGGAGGCGCTGCTCTGGCCCGACCTGTTCATCGTCGGCGGCGGCATCTCGAAGCACTACAAGGAGTTCCTGCCGCTGCTGGACCTCCGGACCCCCATCGTGCCCGCAGCGCTCCGCAACAACGCGGGGATCCTCGGGGCCGCCGCACTCGCCGGAGGCGGCGTCCACTCCTGAGCGTCCCGCCCTGAACGTCGAAGACCCCGCAGCACCGGATGCTGCGGGGTCTTCGTGCGAAGGGGCCGGCTGATACGCCGGGTTCTGTTCACGCCGCGCCTCTCGGCGGGCGCTGGACGGCCATCTCTCTCGGAGTCGCGTCACCGCGACCCTCCAGCGGTCTACCCGAGGACCCGACGAGCAGCCGCATCGTCCTCTGTCTGACCTTGCTCCGGGCGAGGTTTACCGAGCGGACCGGATCACTCCGGCCCCTGGTGGTCTCTTACACCACCGTTTCACCCTTACCGCGGGCCGGAGCCCGTGGCGGTCTGTTCTCTGTGGCACTGTCTCGCGGGTCGCCCCGGGTGGGTGTTGCCCACCGCCCTGCTCTGCGGAGCCCGGACGTTCCTCGGCGCCGGGGCTCTCGCTCCGGCGACGCGGCCGTCTTGCCGACCCGTTCGCCCGTCCAGTGTAGGGCGGGCTCAGGCGAGCGTCGACTCGTCCCCGCGGACGAGGATGCAGCCGCTGTCCGGGCACAGCACGACGTCGTCGGGAGCGCTCGCGCGGATCCACGACAGATCGGACTCGGTCAGCGCGACTCCGCTGCCCTCGGAGACCTTGCCGCGCAGGAGCGCCGCTCCGACCCCGTAGCGGGCGCGCTGCGTCTCGTAGAGCTCGACGAGGTCCGCGGGGATCTTCTCGACGAGCGCGGCGCGGTCGCGGGCGAGCGCCTCCTGCTTGCCCGCCAGCTTCTCGGCCTGGGCGTCCTTCTCCTCGGCGAGGGTGTCGAGGGCGGCGACGACCTCGTCGCGCTCGGCCTGAGCGGCGGCGACCTCGGCGTCGATGCCCTCGATGCGCTCCATCAGGGTCAGCTCGATGTCCTCGAGGTCGCCGCGCCGCTTCACGAGCGAGGTGATCTCGCCCTCGAGGGCGGCGATGTCCTTCGCCGACGAGGCGGTCTGCAGGCGGTCGCGATCGCGGGCGAGCCGCTTCTCGACCACGCCGACGTCGGACTCGATCCGGCCCAGCTCGGTGCGGACGTCCTCGAGACGGCCGAGACGCTCGGCGAGGGCTCGGCGGGTCTCGTTGTTGCGCGCCTGCAGGGCCTGGATCTTCGCGATCTGCGGCAGCGTGGCGATCGCGTGGCGCAGCTGCGCGCCTCGCGTGTCGAGAGTCTGCAGGGTCAGTAGCTCGCGCTGGTCGGCGGGGCTGGCTTTCACGTCGCGGTCCTCGTTCCCGGCACAGGAGGTCGTGCCGGGTCCATTCTCGCGTGTCGCGCCGTGCTCAGTGCACGATCGCGAAATCCCACGGATCGGTGCGGGTCTCGCTGACATCGACGGCGACGGTCGGCAGCGCCTCGCGGAGAGCGGCGGCGGCGACGTCGAGCCAGAGCCACTCGCTCGCCCAGTGCGAGACGTCGATGAGCGCCGGGCCGGTGCCGTGCAGGGCCTTCTCGCGCGCCTCCGACGCCGGGTGGTGCCGGAGGTCGGCGGTGATGTACACGTCGCTCGTGCGCACGGCGGGGGCGTCGAGGAGGGAGTCGCCCGCTCCTCCGCAGAGCGACACGCGGCGCACGGCCGTCTCGTAGCCTCCTGCGGCGCGCACTCCCCCGGCCGTGGCGGGCAGCAGATCGGCCACGGCCGCGGCCAGCCGGCCGAGGGTCACCTCCTCGGGCAGATCGCCGACGCGTCCCAGCCCCACCGCCGGATCGGCGCCGGGCACGATCGGCGTGGCTCCCGTCAGGCCGAGGCGGGTCGCGATCACGTCCGACACCCCGTCGGCGACGATGTCGGCGTTGGTGTGCGCGGAGACGAGGGCGCAGCCGCCGCGGATCAGGTCGGCGAGCAGCCGCCCCTTGTATCCGTCCTCGGCGATCGAGGTGACGCCGCGCAGGAGGAGCGGGTGGTGCGCGACGAGCAGCTGATAACCGCCTCCGACCGCCTCCTGCACGGTGTCGGACACGACGTCGACCGTGAGGAGGATCCGCTCGACGGAGGAGTCGGGATCGCCGGTCACCAGGCCGGGGGCGTCCCAGCTCTCGGCGGCGGCCTCGGGCCAGAGACGATCGATGACGGCGTGGACGTCGCGCAAGGAGGGCATGGGTCCAGGGTAGGCGCCGGGGTCAGCGCGCGTGGTCGGACTCCACGGCGCGGATGGCGGCGTCGGCGGCCGCGGCGTCCTCGTCGAGATCCGCGGCGAGGTAGTCCTCCGACTCCGGCAGCCGCACGGTGATGCCGCCGTACTGCTCGACCTCGAGCGTGCCGACGAGCCCGGACACGGCGAGCACGTGGCCGCCGAGCGTGCCCGTGGCGTCGACGAAGTGGGTGTGGAGCCCTGCCACGGTGACGCCCTGGAACGCCTTCGGCGCGACGAAGCCGAGCAGCGTGCCCTCGACGCGGTCGAGGTGCAGCTCGCGCTGGTCGTGCATCGGGTCGGCGAGTCGCAGGTAGGGCTTCACCTGGGCGATCGGCTGGCGCAGCGTCAAGCGGTCGAAGCTCCCCCGCACGCGGAGGCCGAGGAAGACGTTGTGGCTCGCGACGAGGCTCCGGACGGCGACCAGCAGCCCGTCCAGCGAGGGCACGCCGTGCAGCGGGACCGCGACGTCCGCCTCGAAGCGGGAGACCTCGGCGAAGGCGACGCGGTCCTCCGGTGCGAGCACCGCGACGGAGCCGTCGCCGCGGAACACCCGGTGGACGCCGTCGAGGATCACGAGCTCGCCGTCCATCCGGTCGCCGCAGCCCAGGCCGAAGTCACCGGCGACGTCGACCTCGGCGCGCGTCACGACTCCGTCGAAGAGACCGGCGAGCAGGGCGTCGACGAGGGAGAACTGCGTGATGAGGCCGCGCGGAGCGGTCGGAGTCGGCATGCAGTCAGTCTGGTGGAGGGTGGTCGACCCGCCTGTCCCCCGTTCGTGGCGACCGGCGGGACCGCCACTGCAGCGGTCCTGCCGGTCGGCCGGACGGCTCAGAGCAGGGCCGACTCCTGGGTGTAGATCGCCTTGACCTGCGCGGCCGTCAGGGCGACGTCCCAGACGCGCAGCCGCGCCACGTCCGCGATCGCGAAGTTGCCGAGCACGCCGCCGGTCCGGCTCGCGCCGACCGTGAAGTCGGCCGGCAGGGGGTTGAGGCCGGAGCTGAAGGCGTAGGGGTTCCGCGCGTAGGTCGCCCCGGTGGAGTCGGTGAACGACGGGTACGCGGAGGCGACGCCGTTGAGGTAGCTGGTCGCGACGGCGCCGTCGTAGGTGCCGACGTGGAGCTGCCAGACCCCGGGAGTCATGAGCGTCTTCGTCGCGGAGTAGTCGCGCGGATACGGGTAGCCCGGCGTGGCTCCTCCCGAGCGGGAGACGTAGAAGCAGGCGCGATCCGCGCCACCGTAGCTGCTCACGTCGTAGAAGAGGCCGTAGGAGCGGCCCGCCGCGCCCGCGGAGTCGCTCCACACGCCGGCGACGCAGCCGGTGTTCGGGTCGTTCTGCCGCACCCACGCGGCGACGGTGACCTTGCCGGAGCCCGCGCCACGGTTGAGCGCGCCGACCGAGGCCTTCGGCACCGCGAGGGCCGAGGAGCCCTTGAGGGCGAGCCCGCGGCCGAAGGGGGTCGCGATCGTCGCCGCCGCGGTCGATCCGATCTGCGAGAGCGGGAACGCGCCGTTGGAGGCGGTGAAGGGGCCGGACGTCTGCGCGAAGTCCCATCGGGCCACCGGGGTCGGGACGGCCACGGGCGTCGTCGTGGGCGGAGTGGTCGTCCCGAGCGCGGCGTGCCAGCGGAAGATCGCGTCGATGCCGTCTTGATTGGCCCACGACGGCGGGTTGTGGCCGAGCGTGTGGTACCGCACGCTCGCCTCCTTGGCCGTCGACTTCGCCTTGGCGACGAGAGCGAGGCCGTGCAGCGTCGGCGGGACGCTCGTGTCGACGTGGTCGGCATCGGAGACGACCACGCGGATGTTCGTCCCGGCCCACGCGGAGGAGGGCAGGCGCTTGGGATTGTGCGCGTCGATCTGCGCGGTGCTGCCGAAGGCGTCGCCGATCGAGATCCGGCCGCGGAGCGAGCGGTCGTGGATGTCGCGGAGGTCGTAGACGCCGTTGACGAGGTAGAGGCCGTTGATGCCGGGGATGACCTTGGAGCCGTAGTTCTCGCAGGCGAGCGCTCCGCCGGCCGACAGCGACCACATGTAGCTCGCGCGGATCGGGAACAGGCCGGACAGGTAGGCGTAGCCGTTGCGCTGGTGGCCCTGCGCCGTGTCGTTCGTCCAGAGCGTGCCGCCGAGGGTCTGGCAGATCGCGATCGCGCCCTTCTCGACCGCCAGCTCGGCGGGGTACTTGAAGACGCTGTTCAGCGAGTTGTGGTCGGCCTGCGCCGAGTGGATGAACCAGATGACCGGCACCGGAGTCGTCTGGTTCGGCTTCACGCTCTGCGGGATGAAGATGCGCGCCGAGTCGCCGCCGATCGAGACGACCAGGTTGTCGTAGAGCACGCGCTTGTTCTGCGTCGGCACGTTGATCTTGCGGCTGACCTCGCCCGGCAGGCCGCGGATCGGAGCTGCGGAGGCTGCCGTTGCGGGGATCGTCGCGGCTCCCAGCGCGAGAGCGCCGGAGAGAGCCCCGCCGACGATGGTGCGCCGCCGGAGGGAGGAGGAGGGGGAGGATGCGCGACCCGCGGCGTCGTCGTGGGGGGACATGGCTTCTCTTCCTGCAGAGGCCGCTCGCTCCGCGGCGGCCGGTCGATCCGGCTCGGCGGAGGCGGACGGTCCCACCGTACCGGTCGGACGTGTCGGGCGGGTTTCCGGATTCCGCCCGCCCGCCCCTCACTCGGAGAACGTGCGCCCTCAACGCAGAAGAGCCGCCCCGGAGGGCGGCTCTTCTGTCTCGGTGGATCCGAGGGGATTCGAACCCCTGACCCCCTGCATGCCATGCAGGTGCGCTACCAGCTGCGCCACGGACCCGTTCGTCGTGCTACTTCGTTCCCTCCGCCCGGCGGAAGCAACTCGAATAATCTACAACACGAAGTGCGTCAGACGAAATCGAGCGCCGCCACCGGGCGTGTTCCTCAGTGCGAGGAGGCCGAGGAGTCGGCGGCGACGGGCTGGTCGACGGTGAACGGCACCGTCGGGCAGTCCTTCCACAGGCGCTCGAGCGAGTAGTACATCCGGTCCTCCTCGTGGAAGACGTGGACGACGAGGTCGCCGAAGTCGAGGAGGATCCAGCGCCCCTCGGAGCGGCCCTCGCGGCGCAGGGGCTTCCGGCCCGAGGCGATCAGGCGGTCCTCGACCTCGTTGGCGATCGCGACCACGTTGCGCTCGGAGCGCCCGGTCACGAGCAGGAAGATGTCGACGAGCGGCAGCGGGCCCGACACGTCGAGCGCGACCAGATCCTCCCCGCCCTTGGAGTCGGCGGCGGTGGCCGCGATGTCGAGCAGTGCGCGGGCGGAATCGGTCGCAGTCATGAAGCCTTCAGTGTCGGGGAGAGCGGATCAGAAGATGTTGAGGACGAAGCCGCCGATGAACAGCGCGATCGAGGCGACGAGGAGGACGGCCGCCGTGATCGCGAGGACGACCGGAGCGCTGATGCCGCGCTTCTTCTGCGGCGCGATCATCGCGGTGCCCGCGGCGTGGGTGGAGACGGCGCTGGACGCGCGGACCGGCTCGGAGTCGGCAGCGGGCTGCTCGCGGTCGATCCGGTCGACGTAGCGGTCGACGTCGGGCGAGTCGTACAGGTTCGGGTGCTGGCCCGTCGACCCGAGGCTCCGCGGGAGCTCGAAGGTGCCGGTCACGAGGACCTCGCCGGTGTCGGAGCGACCCTCGACGACGTCGCCGGCGCCGGTGGTCGGGAGGATCAGGGCGTTGGTCGTCGTCACGGCTCCGGTCGAGGAGACACCCCGGGCGATGAGCTCGTCGAACGAGGCGTCGACCTCCTCCTTCGACTTGCTGTCGAGCTCCTCCGTGATCGCGAGGTGCTCGATCGGCGGGTGGAAGCTGCCCGTGATCTCCGTCGCCTTCTCGTCGCCGAGGTCGAGCGTGCCCACGGTCGCGAAGAGGGCGGTGTTGAGCTTGGGCTCGACGCTCCCGGAGTCGCGGCTCACGGCCTCGTCCTGGTCCGCCTGCTCGTCGGAGCCGCTCGAGTCGGAGTCGGGCGAGTCGGGATCGGAGTCGCTCGAGTCGGACTCGGAGGAGGGCAGCTCGGAGGCGCGTCCGACGGCCTCGTCGACCGACGCGGGCCCGTCCGACTGCGTCGTCGCCGCTCCGGGTGCGGAAGCGGTCGTCGGCGAGGCGGCGAGCTTCTCGGCCTGCTGCTGCGCGTGCAGCGCTCGGAGCTCGCGGCGCGTCAGGCTGGAGCGCTCGACGCCCTCCGGCAGCACGACCTCGAGAGCGGACGTCCGCAGGTCCGGCTCCCGGGCGGGAGACGCCTCGGGCGCCTCGATGCGGAGGGTCTGGACCGGCGTGAGCACGGGCATGTCACCCGCAGCGGTCACCGAGGCGGTGGCGGCTCGTCGCGAGGTCGTGGGCGCTGCGGCGGCCGGGGCGAGCCCCGCCTCGCGGCGTTCGCGCTCGCGGATCTCGCGCCGGGTGAGCGGCTTCTCCTCGGGCTGGACTGTCATGACGTACTCCGATACAGATGGTGCTTCGAGATGTACTGGACGACACCGTCGGGAACCAGGTACCAGACCGGACGACCCCGGTTCACGCGGCTCCGACAGTCCGTCGAGGAAATCGCGAGCGCCGGAATTTCCAACAAGGATACGTCCTGCGCCGGCAATCCCGAAACGTTCAGGACGTGCCCCGGACGGCTGACCGCGACGAAGTGCGCGAGCTCCCAGAGCTCGTCGTAGTCCTTCCAGCTCAGGATCTGCGCGACCGCGTCGGCTCCGGTGATGAAGAAGAGCTCGGCCTCGGGGTGTGCGGCGTGGATGTCGCGCAGCGTGTCGATCGTGTACGTGGTGCCGATCCGGTCGACGTCGACGCGGCTCACGGTGAAGCTCGGGTTCGAGGCGGTCGCGATGACCGTCATCAGATAGCGGTGCTCGGCGGAGGTCACCGTCTTCTTGTGCCAGGGCTGCCCCGTCGGCACGAAGACGACCTCGTCGAGGTCGAAGGACTGGGCGACCTCGGACGCTGCGACGAGGTGCCCGTGGTGGATGGGGTCGAACGTTCCGCCCATCACGCCGATGCGCGGACGCCGGGGATCGCCGCTCGCGGCGGACGTCACGATCGCGGAGCCTCCGGCCTAGTGGCCGTGTCCGTGCTGGTCGGCCGATCCGGAGGTCTTGTGCGCGTGGCGGTTCGAGACGTCCCGGTAGCTCCAGGTCACGAAGCCGAGGCCGACGAACGCGGTGGCGGCGATGAGGCCGAACACGATCGCGGGGAACGGCAGCTCGACGTGCGTCGATGCTTCTGCCAGGACGGTCGTGGCCAGGGACATTCGGTGCTCCTTGAAGGTCGTGGTGCCCGCGCGGGCGCTGTCGAGTCTACCCGGCCGCTGATCGGGACTAGGCGCGGACCTGCCCGGCGCCGCGGAGGAGCCATTTGGTGCTCGTCAGCTCGGGCAGCCCCATCGGTCCGCGGGCGTGCAGCTTCTGCGTGGAGATCCCGACCTCGGCCCCGAAGCCGAACTCGCCTCCGTCGGTGAACCGGGTCGACGCGTTCACCATGACGACGGCCGAGTCCACCTCGGCGAGGAACCGCTCGGCGTTCGCGAGGTCGTTGGTCACGATCGACTCGGTGTGGTGCGTGGAGTAGTGCGCGATGTGGTCCATCGCCGCGTCGAGGTCGTCGACGATCGCGACGGCGATGTCGAGCGAGTAGTACTCAGCCGACCAGTCCTCCTCCGTCGCCGCGACCGCGGAGGGGTGCAGGGCGCGGACGCGGTCGTCGCCGTGGACCGTGACACCCGCGCGCTCGAGCCGGCCGAGGACCGGCGGCAGCAGGCGCTCCGCCGCGTCGCGATGCACGAGCAGGGTCTCGAGGGCGTTGCAGGTGCTCGGACGCTGCGTCTTGGCGTTGTGCACGATGTCGACCGCCCACTGCTCGTCGGCCGAGGCGTCGAGGAAGACGTGCACCACTCCCGCCCCGGTCTCGATGACCGGCACGGTGGACTCGGTGACGACGGACTCGATGAGCCCCGCGCTCCCCCGCGGGACGAGGACGTCGACGTAACCCCGGGCGCGCATGAGCGCCTTGGCCCCCTCGCGGCCGTGGTCGTCGACGGTCTGCACCAGCTCGCGCGGCAGTCCGACGGAGGCGATCGCCTCCTGCAGCAGCTCGACCAGCACCCGGTTCGTGTTCTCGGCGGCGGACCCGCCGCGCAGGATCACCGCGTTGCCGCTCTTGAGCGCGAGCGCGGCGATGTCGATCGTCACGTTCGGGCGCGCCTCGTAGATCGCTCCGACGACCCCGAACGGGACGCGCACCTGCGTGAGCGAGGCGCCGTTGGGCAGATTCGACCCGCGGACGGTCTGCCCGACCGGATCCACGAGACCGGCGACGGCCACCACGGCGTCGGCGAGGGAGCCCAGTCGCGCCTCGTCGAGGCGGAGGCGGTCCTGCAGACCGGTGCTCATCCCGTTCTCGCGGCCGTTCGCGAGATCGAGGTCGTTCGCCGGCACGATGCGCTCGGTGCCTGAGCGGACCGCGTCGGCGATCGCGAGGAGTGCGCGGTTCTTCAGCTCGGTCGTCGCACTCCGGAGGGAGCGGGAGGCGGTGCGGGAGGCGGCGAACCGCTCCGTCAGAGCGGTGCTGTCGAGGGTCGTCTGCGGCATCCGGACAGTGTAGTGCTCCGCCGCGGACGACGGACGGAGCCCGGCACCTCCGCGGGTGCCGGGCTCCGGAGGTCAGTCCTCGCGCTCCGCCTCGACGGTGTCGACGGCGTCGTCCTCGTCGGAGACGCGCCACACGCCGCCCAGGCGCTCGCGTTCGAGCTCCGCGCGGGCCTCCGCCTTGGCGTCCATCCGCTCGAAGTACTCGTCGCGGCGCTCGTTGCGCGTCTTGCGGCGGTTGTCCTCGAGCCGCACGTCGGTGCCGCGGGGCGCGGTGAGCAGCTCCGCCGTGGAGGTGAGAGTCGGCTCCCAGTCGAAGACGACCCCGTCTCCCCGGCCGATGACGACGGTGGAGCCGGCGACGGCTCCCGCCGCGAACAGGCCGTTCTCGACGCCCAGCTTCGCGAGCCGGTCGGCGAGGAAACCGACGGCCTCGTCGTTCGTGAAGTCGGTCTGCGCGACCCAGCGCACGGGCTTCGTGCCCAGCACCCGGTAGATGTTGCCGTAGGAGCCGCCCTCGACGCGGATCTCGAAGTCCTTCTCGTCGACGGCCCGCGGGCGGATCGTGATCCGCTCGACCTGGGGCGCCGCGGCGAGCTCGGCGCGGTGCTGCTCGACGATCTCTGCCAGCGCGAAGGTCAGCTGGCGGAGGCCCTTGTGGCTGACGGTCGAGATCTCGAAGACGCGGTATCCGCGGGCCTCGAGGTCGGCGCGCACGAACGCGGCGAGCTCCTGGGCCTCGGGGACGTCCACCTTGTTCAGGGCGATCAGCTGAGGGCGCTCCAGCAGCGGGACCTGGCCGTCTCCGACGGGGTACGCCGCGAGCTCGCCGAGGATGACGTCGAGGTCGGTCAGCGGGTCGCGACCCGGCTCGAGAGTGGCGCAGTCCAGGACGTGCACGAGCGCCGTGCAGCGCTCGACGTGACGGAGGAACTCGAGACCGAGTCCCTTGCCCTCGCTCGCGCCCTCGATCAGGCCGGGGACGTCGGCGACGGTGTAGCGCGACTCCCCCGCCTGCACGACGCCGAGGTTCGGGGCGAGCGTGGTGAAGGGGTAGTCGGCGATCTTCGGCTTCGCGGCCGAGATGGCGGCGACGAGGCTCGACTTGCCCGCGGACGGGAATCCGACGAGTGCGACGTCGGCGACGGTCTTGAGCTCGAGGACGACGTCGCCCTCCCAGCCCGGGGTGCCGAGCAGCGCGAAGCCGGGGGCCTTGCGCTTCGTGGTCGCGAGCGACGCGTTGCCCAGACCGCCCTGACCACCGGGAGCGATGACGAAGCGCAAGCCCGGCTCGTCCATGTCGATGAGCTGCTCGCCGTCGGGCGACTTCACGACGGTGCCGACCGGGACGGTCAGCTCGAGGAGCTCGCCGTTGCCTCCGGCGCGGTGGTCGCCCATGCCGGGTCCGCCGTTCTCGGAGGACTGGTGCGGGTGGCGGTGGTAGGCGAGGAGCGTCGTGACCTGCGGGTCGGCGACGAGGACGATGTCGCCGCCGTGACCGCCGTTGCCGCCGTCAGGGCCGGCGAGCGGCTTGAACTTCTCGCGGCGGACGGAGACGCAGCCGTTCCCGCCGTGGCCGGCACGCAGGTGCAGCGTGACGTTGTCGACGAAGGTGACCATGGTTGTTCTGTCCGTCCGATCGGGAGTGGGGGCGCCGGGGTTCCCGTGCGCCGGAGGCCGGCGGGCCGCTGCAACGCGCAAGGGGCGAGCCGAAGCCCGCCCCTTGCGTCCTGTGCCTGCTCGGCCGAGGAGACCGACCCTACTGGGCGGCCGCCACGATGTTGACGACCTTGCGGCCGCCCTTTGTGCCGAACTCGACCGCGCCGGCCGACAGCGCGAACAGGGTGTCGTCCCCGCCGCGTCCGACGTTGGCGCCGGGGTGGAAGTGGGTGCCGCGCTGGCGGACGATGATCTCGCCGGCGTTCACGACCTGACCGCCGAAGCGCTTGACGCCGAGACGCTGCGCGTTCGAGTCACGACCGTTGCGAGTGGAGCTCGCGCCCTTCTTGTGTGCCATTTCTCATCTCCTCGAGACCGGGGGGCCGCAGCCCCGTGCTGAACATCCGCGGTGCGATGGCTCGCTCCGCGGTCAGCGGTTACTTGATGCCAGTGACCTTCACGCGCGTGAGCTCCTGACGGTGCCCCTGGCGCTTCTTGTAGCCGGTCTTGTTCTTGAACTTCTGGATGACGATCTTCGGGCCGCGGAGCTCTTCGAGCACCTCCGCGGTGACCGAGACCTTCTCGAGCGCCGAGGCGTCCGAGGTGATCGAGTCTCCGTCGACGAGGAGCACGGCAGCCAGCTGCACGGTGCCGTTCTCGTCGGCCTTGACGCGGTCCATCGTCACGATGGTGCCGACCTCGACCTTCTCCTGCCGACCGCCGGCGCGCACAACTGCGTAAACCACTTCTCGTACCTGTTTCTCGTCTGGACGGGCGCTGTCGTGAGACGGCGCCATCCGGGGCTTGTATGGAAGGGGCGGGGCCCCGTTTCTTTCCCGTCTCCCACACCGAACGAGGGAACCGGTACCGCGTCCCGCTCTCCGTGAGGAGACGGGCGACGACGGAAATCTGCGTGAGCACATGGATCGCGCCACACCAACGGTCAAGAGTACGGGATGGGAGCTCGACGGTCAAACGCTCGCTCCGGAGAGCGGGCATCGCACGGGCGCACGGCCTCTCGGCACGGCGCGCCTGATCCGACGACCCCGTCACGATAGTGGACGGCGGCGGGCCGGGACGGCAGGCGCGCCGCCTACGATCGTCGGATGGCGATCCTTCTCGACGCGGCGCGGTGGCCGGCTCACGACACGCTCTGGGCGCACCTGGTCAGCGACGAGTCTCTGGAGGAGCTGCACGCGTTCGCGCGGCGCACCGGGATCCCCGAGCGCAGCTTCGACCTCGACCACTACGACGTGCCCGAGGAGCGCCGTGCCGAGCTGCTCGCCGCGGGGGCGATCTCCGTCGGCGCACGCGAACTGGTGGAGCGGCTCCGGAGCAGCGGTCTGCGCGTGAAGGGCCGCGACCGGGAGACGGAGAGGGCCCGGCGCCGGCTCTCGCCGGGCACCGGGCCCCACTGATCGCTCGCGCGGTCGCTACTGCTGATCGGCGCGGCGCGGGGTCTGCTCCGGGATGACCGCGACGCCCGTGAGAGCGGCGGTGGTCACCCGGCGGCTCTTGGCGCGGCCCTGACCCGGCTGCTTGGGGGCCGGGAGCGCATCGAGGACGGAGTCGAGCAGGTGCTCGGCGACCTCGCTGCGCACGCGACGACCGGTGGTCGCGGGAGCGGGCGGGATCGGGATGTCGAGGATCGGCACGACCGGCGCCTCGACCGCGGGCGGCGCGGCCTGCTCGACCGGCGCCTCCGCCGTCGTGTCGCCCGTGCTCTCCTGGCGCGGCTCGCGGTCGCGGCCACGACGGCGGCGCTCGCCCCGGGCGGGACGCTCGCCGCGACGCGACTGCTCGCGCGAAGCGGTCTGCTCGGCCTGCTCCGAGTCCCCGGTCTCGGGGGTCTCGACGGGCTCGGTCCGGGCCGACTCGGCGGACGCCTCGTCGACGAGCGCAGCGGCCTCCTCCGCGGCCTGGCGCACGTTCGCGGGGTGGATGGTGCTCGCCGCGATCTGAGCGAGGGCGTTCTTCGCGTCGTCGGTGATGGCGTGCGTGCTGACGTTCTTCGCTCCGGAGCCGTTCTGGCCGTTCGAGCCGGACGAGCCGCTGGAGCCGTTCTGACGGGGCGAGCCTCCGGACGCGCCGTCGCCCGAGCGGCCGCCGCGGCGGCGCTCCTGCTGCGGGGCGGCGGTGGAACGGTGCTTGACGACCGGGTCGTGCTGCACGATGACTCCGCGGCCCGCGCACACCTCGCAGTTCTCGCTGAAGGTCTCGAGGAGGCCCAGCCCCAGCTTCTTGCGCGTCATCTGCACGAGGCCGAGCGACGTGACCTCGGCCACCTGGTGCTTCGTGCGGTCGCGGCTGAGGCACTCGACCAGGCGGCGCAGCACGAGGTCGCGGTTGGACTCGAGCACCATGTCGATGAAGTCGACCACGATGATGCCGCCGATGTCGCGCAGGCGCAGCTGGCGGACGATCTCCTCCGCGGCCTCGAGGTTGTTCTTGGTGACCGTCTCCTCGAGGTTGCCGCCCGAGCCGACGAACTTGCCGGTGTTGACGTCGACGACGGTCATCGCCTCGGTGCGGTCGATGACGAGCGAGCCGCCGCTGGGCAGCCAGACCTTGCGCTCGAGCGCCTTCTCGATCTGCTCGGTGATGCGGAACTCGTCGAACGCGTCCTGCTCGCCCGAGTACACCTCCACGCGCTCGAGCAGGTCGGGGGCGACCTGGCTGAGGTAGAGCTCGATGGTCTCGCGGGCGTCGTCGCCGGCGATGACCATCTTCTCGAAGTCCTCGTTGAAGACATCGCGGACGATCTTGATCAGCAGGTCGGGCTCGCTGTGCAGGAGCGCCGGCGCCTGGCCGGTCGCGGCCTTCTCGCTGAGCGCCGTCCACTGCGCCGTGAGGCGCTCGACGTCGACGGTCAGCTGCTCCTCGGTGGCTCCCTCGGCCGCCGTGCGCACGATGACGCCGACGTTCTCGGGGAGGACCTCCTTGAGGATCTTCTTCAGGCGGGCGCGCTCGGTGTCGGGGAGCTTGCGGGAGATGCCGTTCATCGAGCCGTTCGGCACGTAGACGAGGTAGCGGCCCGGGAGCGAGATCTGGCTCGTCAGGCGGGCGCCCTTGTGGCCGACGGGGTCCTTCGTGACCTGCACGAGGACGCGGTCGCCGGGCTTGAGGGCGAGCTCGATGCGACGGGGGCCGCCGGGGTTCGCCGCGGCGTCCCAGTCGACCTCGCCGGAGTAGAGGACCGCGTTGCGTCCGCGTCCGATGTCGACGAACGCCGCCTCCATGCTCGGGAGGACGTTCTGCACGCGACCGAGGTAGACGTTGCCGATGAGGGACGCCTCCTGCGAGCGGGCGACGTAGTGCTCGGCGAGGACGCCGTCCTCCAGGACGCCGATGCGGATGCTGTCCTGCTTCGAGCGGACCACCATCACGCGGTCGACGGCCTCGCGGCGGGCGAGGAACTCGGACTCGGTGACCACCGTGCGACGGCGGCCGGCGTCGCGGCCGTCGCGGCGGCGCTGCTTCTTGGCCTCGAGGCGGGTGGATCCCTTGATGCGCTGGGGCTCGGTGATGAGCTCGGGCTCGCGCTGCTCGCGGGGCTCCCGCGGCTGACGGACCCGGACGACGGTGTTCTCGGGGTCGTCCGACCCGCCGCGGTCGCTCTCGCCGGTGCGGCGGCGCGAGCGGCGGCGGACGGAGCCCTGCTCCTCCGCGGGCGCTTCGCGATCCTCGCGCAGACCCAGTGGAGCGCCGCGCGGGGGAAGCGGCGCCAGCTCGACGTAGTCGGGCAGCTCAGGCGCCTGGAAGAGGAGCGACGTGCTCGGGAGCGCCGGCCGGGCGGGACGCGCGTCCTCCTGCCCGGGCGCCGTCTCGGGCAGGGCGTTGAAGAAGGCGACGGAGGACGTCGGGCCCTGGGCCTCGCTCACGTCCTCGGTCGTCGTCTCCTGCACGGTCGTGTCGGTCTCGTCGGTATCGATGATCGTTCCCCCTGTCGCTGGCGCGCTCGACTCGGTCCGCCGGGTCGCCCGGCGGCCACCGAAGAGGCGGCTGATCTTCTTGGCCCCGCTGCGGGGCTCGTCGCGGTCCGGATCGGATCCGCTCGAATTCTTGTCTTCCACCATTCCTGGTGCACTCCTCGGCCGGGTCGTCCGCCGCGCCTTCCTACCCGGATCTCTCCTCGTGCGAGGGGCCGCGTGGGGCCCGTCGCGAATCCTTCCGCTCCCCCGATCCGGTCGCTCACGTGGCGCAGGACTCCGGGTGCAGCTTCGTTCTCGGAACTGACTATCCGACACGTGCTCCGTCTCGCTGCGACCGTCGGTCGCGTCGTGGTGGAGCGGGTGACCCGTCGCGTCCATTCGCGGAACGCGGTCGATCTCCTGTGGCCCGGTGTTCGCCCGGTAAACCTTCTGGTGCCGGCGCGGGATCTTCCGGACCGACGGCTCCGATTATCGCACGCATTCCCAGAGGCGCCGATTCGGCCCGTGCGATAATCCCCCGGTGTCCGACGCCCCCGCCCCCCGACGCCCGATCCTGTTCGCCGCGCTGCTGGTCGTCCTGGGGGTCACGGGATGGATCGCGGCCTTCGCGCTGACGCTCGACAAGTTCGCGGCGCTGACCGATCCGTCGACGGAACTGGGGTGCGACTTCAGCATCCTCGTGCAGTGCAGCGCGAACCTCGACTCGCCCCAGGGAGCCGTCTTCGGCTTCCCGAATCCGCTGATCGGCGTGGCTGCCTGGATCGCGCCGATCGTCGTCGGGATCGGACTGCTCGCCGGGGCGCACTTCGACCGCTGGTTCTGGGCGGTCTTCAATGTGGGCTTCGTCTTCGCCCTCGGCTTCGTGATCTGGCTGATCACCCAGAGCGTCTTCCTCCTCGGCACGCTCTGCCCGTGGTGCATGCTCACCTGGGCGGTCGTCATCCCGGGCTTCTGGCTCGTGACCCTGCGGAACCTGCGCGAGGGGGTCTTCCCTGTCCCGGCCGCGGTGAGGCGCTTCGCCGGGGCGGCCTACGGCTGGATCCCGTTCATCACTCTGCTCTGCTACCTCGCGATCGCGGTGATCGCGCAGCTCCGCCTGGACGTGATCTCGTACCTCTGAGGCTGCGCGGGCGCTGACGGCAGCACTCCTCCCGGAGCACGTGGATCTCGATACGCCCGCTGCGCGGGCTACTCGATCAGCAGGGGGCGGCGGGAGGCTCCTCGGGCGGGGCGCCTTCCGTCGCGGAACGTGCGGACCGCCCGACGACACGGACGGATAAGGGCACCCCGGGAAGATCCCGAGGTGCCCGTCACCGGATCGCCGAGCAGCGCGAGGCGTATCCGGGAAAGCGCGTTCGAGCGCTTCCCCGTCGCCGGAGGCACGACGCTCTGCAGATCGGGACCGCCTACGAGAGCCGACCGCGGTTCCGCGGAGCACCGCGGAACACCGCGGAGCGCGAGCTCTCGCGGCGGTTCTCCGTCAGGAGAACCAGAGGGAGAGCTCGCGCTCCGCGGATTCCACGCTGTCGGACCCGTGGACGAGGTTCTGCTGCACCTTGAGGCCCCAGTCGCGGCCGAGGTCGCCGCGGATGGTGCCGGGCGCCGCGGTCGTCGGGTCGGTCGTGCCGGCGAGGGAGCGGAAGCCCTCGATGACGCGGTCGCCGGCGATGCGGATCGCGACGATCGGACCGCTCTCCATGAACTCCACGAGCGGCTCGTAGAACGGCTTGCCCTCGTGCTCGGCGTAGTGGGCGCCGAGGAGGTCGCGGTCGGCCTCCACGAGCTTGATGTCGACGAGCGAGTAGCCCTTCGCCTCGATGCGGCGGAGGATCTCGCCGGTGAGGTTGCGCGCGACTCCGTCGGGCTTGACGAGGACGAGGGTCTCCTGGATGGCCATGGTTCAGCGGTCTCCTTCGGTGGGGTCGGTGGTCCCGGCCGCCGGAGGGCCGGCCTGGGAGTCGAGGCGGGTGCCGGTCACGATGCAGTACGTCCAGAGGGCGACGAAGGCCGCGCCGATGACGAACATGATCGGGACGAGCAGACCCGAGGCAACGATAACGAACTGCAGCACCCAGCCGATCCGGATGCCGAGCGGGCGGTCGAGGAGGCGGAGCGTCACGAGCATGGCGAGGCAGAGCACTCCACCGCCGACCAGCACCACCACCGGATCGGCGACCTTCAGACCGAAGCCCACGAGGGTCGCGAGGAACACGATGACGACCTCGAAGCCGAGGACGATCGATGCGAGGCTCTCGCGGACCGTCCTCGCCCGGCGCGGCCGTCCTGCTCTCACGAGCCCTGCCAGTTCTCGTCGCGGGCGACGGTGATCGCTCGCCCGACGAGCGTGATCGACCCCGTGATCACGAGGGCGCCCTTGTCGGTGCGCGCCGCGAGGAGGCGACCGGCGGTCAGCGCCCCTGCGGTGTCCTCGGCGACGTGCACCGACTCCTCCGGGAACACGGTGCGCGCGAGTGCCGCGAGGTCGTCGGCCGCGAGGGCGCGATCGCTCGGCGCGCGCGTCACGATCAGCTCGTCCACGACCGGCCGGAGCGCGCGGAGGATGCCCTCGGCGTCCTTCTCGGCGAGCACGCCGACGACCGCGGTGATGCGGTCGAAGTCGAAGTAGCGGCCGAGCGCCGCGGCGAGCGAGGCGGCGCCGTGCGGGTTGTGCGCGGCGTCGACGAGGGTGCGCGGGGAGTTGCCGACCACCTGGAGCCGCCCCGGGGAGGTCGCGGCCGCGAGCCCCTCGTCGAGGACGTCGCCGGTCAGCTCTTGGGTGCCGCCCCCGATGAACGTCTCGACCGCGGCGATGGCGACGGCGGCGTTCTCGGCCTGGTGGTCGCCGAAGAAGGGCAGCAGGAGCTGGTCGTAGGAGGTCGCGAGACCACGGACCGAGACCAGCTGGCCGCCGACGGCGACGGTGGTCGAGGTGACGTCGAACTCCGAGCCCTCGAAGGCGATGGAGGACTCGGTGGCCTCGGCCGCGTGCCGCAGCACCGCCTCCGCCTCGGGAGTCTGCTTCGCCGACACCACGGCGGCCAGCGGCTTCACGATGCCGGACTTGGTGCGCGCGATCTCGTCGATCGTCGACCCGAGGCGGTTCGTGTGGTCGAGCGCGATCGGGGTGAAGACGGCCACCTGCGCGTCGGCGACGTTCGTCGAGTCCCACTCGCCGCCCATCCCGACCTCGACGACGGCCACGTCGACCGGCGCATCGGCGAACGCCGCGTAGGCGAGCACGGTGATCGCCTCGAAGAAGGAGAGCGGCGGCTCGTCCTGCTCGGCGAGCTCGGCGTCGGTCATGCGGATGTAGGGCTCGACGTCCTGCCAGTTCGCGACGAGGCTCTCGTCGGAGATGGGCTCGCCGTCGATGACGATGCGCTCGTTGAAGCGCTCGAGGTGCGGACTCGTGAAGAGCCCGACGCGCAGACCGTGGGCCCGCAGGAGGCTCTCGATCATCCGGCTGGTGGAGGTCTTGCCGTTCGTGCCGGCCACCTGGATCACCGGGTAGGCCCGCTGCGGGTCGCCCAGGATCTCGACCGCGCGTCGCGTCGGGGCGAGCCTCGGGCGGACGTTCGCCTCGCCCAGCCGCTCGAGCAGGGTCGCGTAGACGGCGTCGGCCGCCGCGCGCTCGGCGTCGTTCTCGAGGGGTTCAGACATCGGCGGCCTCGACCTTCTCGACGCGGATGATGGCGGTGCCGGCGGGACCGAAGGCGACGGCCCCCTCGCCGCCCTCGAGGGCGACGGTCAGGGGGGTGAAGGCGAATCCGGTCGCGAGGGTCTCCTCGGCGATCCAGGTCGCGTGCGGCTCGAGCGCGCCGAGGCTCACCTCGTCGAGCATCACGTCGAGAACGATGCGGTCACTCACGTCGAGACCGGCTCCCTTGCGGGCGTCCTGCACGGCGCGGATGAGGTCGCGGGCGAGCCCCTCGGCCTCGAGCTCGGGCGTGGTGGCGGTGTCGAGGAGGACGAATCCGCCGCGCGGGAGGAGCGCGATGGCGCGGTCGTCGGCGCCCGCTCCCCCGACCTCGAGCGTGAGCTCGTACTCCCCCTCGACCAGCTCGACGCCGCCCGCGGTCACGACTCCGTCGACCTCGCTCCAGTCGCCCGCCTTGGCGGCCTTGATGACCGTCTGCACGCCGCGTCCGAGTCGCGGGCCCGCTGCACGCGCGTTGACGGCCAGGCGGGAGGTGACTCCGTAGTCGGACGCGCTCGTCTCGACGAGCGGCACGAGGGTCACCTCCTTCACGTTCAGCTCATCGCGCAGGATCGCCTCGAACGGCGCGAGCTCGTCGGCGTCCGCGACGACCACGGTGAGGCGCGCGAGCGGCAGGCGCACGCGCAGTCCCGCCTGCTTGCGGAGCGAGAGCGCCGTCGACGAGATGCCGCGAACGGCGTCCATCGCGTGGACGAGGGCCTCGTCGACCGGGAACTCGTCGGCGGTGGGCCAGTCGGTCAGGTGCACGCTGCGCCCGCCCGTCAGTCCCCGCCAGATCTCCTCCGAGACGAGCGGGAGCAGCGGAGCGGCGACGCGCGTCACCGTCTCGAGGACTGTGTACAGCGTGTCGAACGCCTCCGCGCCCCGGCCGTCCGCGTCGGCACCCTGCCAGAAGCGGTCGCGGGAGCGGCGCACGTACCAGTTGGTGAGGACGTCGGCGAAGTCGCGCAGCGCGGCCGCGGCGAGGGTCGAGTCGAGCGCCTCGAGGTGCCCGGTGACGGTCTCGATCAGGTCGTGGGTCTTGGCGAGCAGGTACCGGTCGAGGACGTCCTCGGAGTCGGTGCGGCGGCGTGCCTCGTAGCCGTCCTCGCCGGAGGCGTTGGCGTAGAGCGAGAAGAAGTACCAGGTGTTCCAGAGCGGCAGCAGCACCTGGCGCACGCCCTCGCGGATCCCCTCCTCGGTGACGACCAGGTTGCCGCCGCGCAGCACCGGGCTCGACATCAGGAACCAGCGCATCGCGTCGGAGCCGTCGCGGTCGAAGACCTCGGCGACGTCCGGGTAGTTGCGCAGCGACTTCGACATCTTCTGGCCGTCGTTGCCGAGGACGATGCCGTGGCTGACGACGTTGCGGAACGCCGGCCGGTCGAAGAGCGCGGTCGAGAGCACGTGCAGCGTGTAGAACCAGCCGCGCGTCTGCCCGATGTACTCGACGATGAAGTCGGCGGGGTTGTGCGAGTCGAACCAGTCCGCGTTCTCGAACGGGTAGTGCACCTGCGCGAACGGCATGGAGCCCGAGTCGAACCAGACGTCGAGGACGTCGGTGATCCGGCGCATGGTGGAGCGACCGGTCGGGTCGTCGGGGTTCGGCCGCGTGAGCTCGTCGATGAAGGGGCGGTGCAGGTCCTCCGGGCGCACGCCGAAATCGCGCTCGAGTTCGTCGAGCGAGCCGTAGACGTCCATGCGCGGGTAGTCGGGGTCGTCGCTCTTCCACACCGGGATCGGCGAGCCGAAGTAGCGGTTCCGGCTGATCGACCAGTCGCGCGCGCCCGAGAGCCACTTGCCGAACTGGCCGTCCTTCACGTTCTCGGGGACCCAGGTGATCTCCTGGTTGAGCTCCTCCATTCGGTCGCGGAACGCGGTGACGCGCACGAACCAGCTCGAGACCGCTTTGTAGATCAGCGGGTTCCGGCAGCGCCAGCAGTGCGGGTACGAGTGCTCGTAGCTGGCCTGGCGGAGGAGCCGGTGCTGCGCCTTGAGCAGCTGCGTGAGGGGCTTGTTCGCCTCGAACACCTGCAGGCCGGCCACCTCGGCGATCTGCGGGAGGAAGCGGCCGCCGTCGTCGACGGAGATGATGACCGGGATGCCCGCGGCCTCGCAGACCTTCTGGTCGTCCTCGCCGTAGGCCGGGGCCTGGTGCACGATGCCCGTGCCCTCGCTCGTCGTCACGTAGTCGGCGACCAGGATGCGCCACGCGTTCTGCGTGCCCCAGGTCTCGGTGTCGGCGTAGTGGTCCCAGAGGCGGTCGTAGCTGACGCCCTCGAGCTCGCGACCGCGGAGGGTGCGCGAGACAGCGGCGCGGGCGGACTCGGCGTCGTCGTAGCCCAGGTCCTTCGCGTACGCGCCGACCTGGTCGATGGCGAGGAGGTACTCGGCGGAGAGCTCGCGCTCCTCCGGCTCGCCCTTCCCGTCGGCGGCGCCGTTCGGGCCTGCGGCGAGCACGGCGTACTCGATGTCGGGGCCGACGGCCAGGGCGGCGTTGGTCGGCAGCGTCCACGGAGTGGTCGTCCACGCGAGCGCGCGCACGGCGGTGAGGTTCAGCGCCTCCGCCGTCTCGCCGACCAGCGGGAAGGTGACGGTCACCGTCTGGTCCTGGCGCATCTTGTAGACGTCGTCGTCCATCCGCAGCTCGTGGTTCGAGAGCGGGGTCTGGTCGCGCCAGCAGTAGGGCAGCACCCGGTAGCCCTCGTAGGCGAGGCCCTTGTCGTAGAGCTGCTTGAACGCCCAGATGACCGACTCCATGAACGAGGGGTCGAGCGTCTTGTAGTCGTTCTCGAAGTCGACCCAGCGAGCCTGGCGGGTCACGTAGTCCTGCCACTCGCCCGTGTAGCGCAGCACCGACTCCTTCGCCGCGGCGTTGAACGCGGCGATGCCCATCTCCTCGATCTGGGACTTGTCGGTGATGCCCAGCTGCCGCTCGGCCTCGAGCTCGGCGGGCAGGCCGTGGGTGTCCCAGCCGAAGCGGCGGTGCACCTGCTTGCCGCGCATGGTCTGGAAGCGCGGGAAGAGGTCCTTCGCGTACCCGGTCAGCAGGTGCCCGTAGTGCGGCAGGCCGTTGGCGAAGGGCGGTCCGTCGTAGAACACCCACTCGGGCGAGCCCTCGCGCGAGCGGATCGACTCCTGGAAGGTGTCGTCGGCCTTCCAGTGCGCGAGGACGGCCTCCTCGATCTCGGGGAAGCGCGGCGAGGGGGTCACCCCCCGGCCGAAGGCGGATCCGGAGTCGCCGGAGGTGGGAGGGGTCAAGGGATAGGTCACGTGCGTTCTCCTGGCAGTGATGCTGGGCTGCACGAGGACGGCCCGCCCGGATCTGTCAGCCCGGGCCGGGGTCGCGGTACCACCTCGCTTGGGACCTCCCTCGGCGCTGCCTCGGAGACGTCCCCACTCGACCGGCTGTCACGGGCCGCACCCGTCCGGTTCTACTGGGCGGGGGCCGGAGCCGACGCCGTTCTTCCGGAGACTCGCCGGTGATGGCCGGGTCGAAGTCGTTGAGGGCTATCGTAGCGCGTCGGGGGCGGGAGGAGCAGGAGCGCACATGGCGGGAGCGACGAGCAGAGGACGGCCGCGCGCCTCGTCGCGCTCGATGCTCGAGGACGCCGCGCTGGACCTGTTCCTGGAGCAGAGCTACGCGGGCACGACCGTCGAGCAGATCGCCCAGCGTGCCGGCGTCTCGCGCAACACGTTCTTCAACTACTTCGAGTCCAAGAGCGACGTCTTCTGGGTCCTCGTCGACGACCGGCTGGCCGAGCTGCCCGCAGCGCTCGGGGCGACGGCGCCGGACCGGCCGGCGATGGACGCGCTGCGCGACGCGCTGCTGGCGGTCGGCGCCGGCTTCGGCCCCTCCTCCGTGCCCTGGGCGCTCACCCAGAGCGCGCTGATCGGCAGCGTGCACGAGCTGCAGGCATCGGCCCTGTCGCGGCTCGCGCGCCAGGCGGCCGTCGTGGCCGCCTTCGTGGAGCAGCGGGCCGCGCGTCCGCTCCCGACCCACCTCTCCCGGGCGATCGCCTACGCCAGCGTCGGAGCGGCCGTCGCCGCGGTGCAGGCGTGGGCGGCGGCGGGGCCCACCCGCGGCGAGCTGGTGCCCTATCTCGACGAGGCGCTCGCCCCGGTCTGCGCCGGATTCGCCCCGGTCGTCGGCCGGGACGCTCCCGACGGGCGCACCGCGGCTCCGCGATAGGATCGGCGCGGCCGGTGAGCGATCCGCTCCGGAGCCGCCATCCAGGCATCATCACCACCGACACGGTGCCGCCCATATCGAACCGGAGAATCATGACCTTCGCCGCGCAACTCCCCGCGAAGCCCGCCCTCGAGGGGCTCGAGAGCAAGTGGGGCCTCGTCTGGCAGACCGACGGGACGTACCGGTTCGACCGCACCGGTCTCACCCGCGCCGACGTCTACTCGATCGACACTCCCCCGCCCACCGCGTCGGGCTCGCTGCACATCGGGCACGTCTTCTCGTACACGCACACCGACGTCGTCGCGCGTTTCCAGCGCATGCGCGGCCGCAAGGTCTTCTACCCGATGGGCTGGGACGACAACGGCCTGCCGACGGAGCGCCGCGTGCAGAACTACTACGGCGTCCGCTGCGACCCGACGCTGCCCTACGAGGCCGACTTCACTCCTCCGTTCGAGGGCGGCGACAACAAGAGCAGCAAGGCGGCCGACCAGAAGCCGATCTCGCGCCGCAACTTCATCGAGCTGTGCGAGCGCCTCACCCTCGAGGACGAGAAGCAGTTCGAGGACCTCTGGCGCAGCCTCGGCCTCTCGGTCGACTGGTCGCAGACGTACCGCACCATCGGCGAGGAGTCGCAGGCCGCCTCGCAGCGCGCGTTCCTCCGCAACCTCGCCCGCGGCGAGGCCTACCAGGCCCAGGCGCCGACCCTGTGGGACATCACCTTCCGCACCGCGGTCGCCCAGGCCGAGCTGGAGGACAAGGAGCAGCCCGGCGCGTACCACCGGATCGCGTTCCACCGCGACGGCGCGGAGGACGTCTTCATCGAGACGACCCGCCCGGAGCTGCTGCCCGCCTGCGTCGCGCTCGTCGCGCACCCCGACGACGAGCGGTACCAGCCGCTCTTCGGCACGACCGTCCGCACCCCGCTCTTCGACGTCGAGGTGCCCGTGCTCGCGCACCACCTCGCGCAGAAGGACAAGGGCTCGGGCATCGCCATGATCTGCACCTTCGGCGACGTCACCGACGTGGTCTGGTGGCGCGAGCTCGACCTGCCCAACCGCGCGATCATCGGCTTCGACGGCCGCATCGTCTCGGAGGCGCCGCAGGCGATCACGAGCGACGCGGGCCGCTCGGCGTACGCGCAGCTCGCCGGCAAGACGGTGTTCTCGGCCAAGCAGGCCGTCGTCGCGCTCCTCACCGAGTCGGGCGAGATGACGGGCGAGCCGCGTCCCATCACCCACCCGGTCAAGTTCTTCGAGAAGGGCGACAAGCCGCTCGAGATCGTCTCGACCCGGCAGTGGTACCTCGTGAACGGCGCGCGCGACGCCGCGCTCAAGGAGCGCCTGCTGGAGCTCGGCCGCGACGTCCGCTTCGTGCCCGAGTTCATGCGCGTGCGCTACGAGAACTGGGTCAACGGCCTCTCGGGCGACTGGCTCGTCTCGCGCCAGCGCTTCTTCGGCGTGCCGATCCCCGTCTGGTACCCGCTGGACGGCGACGGCAACCCCGTCTTCGACCGCCCGCTCGTGCCCGAGGAGTCGGCGCTGCCCGTCGATCCGTCCTCGGACCCCGCCCCCGGCTACTCCGAGGACCAGCGCGGCGTGCCCGGCGGCTTCCAGGGCGAGCTCGACGTCATGGACACCTGGGCCACCTCCTCGCTCACCCCGCAGCTCGCGGGCGGCTGGGAGCGCGACGACGAGCTCTGGCAGCTCGTGGCTCCGTACGACCTCCGCCCCCAGGGCCAGGACATCATCCGCACCTGGCTCTTCTCGACGCTGCTGCGCTCGCAGCTCGAGGACTCGCGCGCGCCCTGGGGCAACGCGACGATCTCGGGCTTCATCGTCGATCCGGACCGCAAGAAGATGTCGAAGTCGAAGGGCAACGTCGTCACCCCGGCGGGCATGCTCGAGCAGCACGGCTCGGACGCGGTGCGCTACTGGGCGGCCTCGTCGCGGCTGGGGACCGACGCCGCCTTCGATCCGCAGAACCCGACGCAGATCAAGATCGGCCGGCGCCTCGCGATCAAGGTCCTGAACGCGGCGAAGTTCATCCACGGCTTCGCCCAGGCCGAGGGCGCCGAGGTGACCGATCCGCTCGATCTGAGCGTGCTCGCGACGCTCGACGCCGTGGTGGCCGAGGCGACGACCGCCCTCGAGGACTACGACCACGCGCGGGCGCTCGAGAGCACCGAGGCGTTCTTCTGGACCTTCTGCGACGACTACCTCGAGCTCGTCAAGGAGCGCGCGTACGGCGAGGACGGCGCCTCGGCGGCCGCCGCACTCCACCTCGCGCTCGATGCGCTGCTGCGCCTCTTCGCACCGTTCATCCCCTTCGCCACCGAGGAGACGTGGTCGTGGTCCCACGACGCCTCGATCCACACGCAGCCGTGGCCCGAGCAGACCGGCCTCGGTGGGGACCCCTCGGTCCTCGCCGCCGCCAGCACCGTGCTCACGGCGATCCGCCGCGCGAAGACGGATGCGAAGGCCTCGCAGAAGACGCCGGCCCGCGCGGCCGTCGTCACAGCTCCCGCCGACCTGGTCGCCTCGCTCCGCCTCGCCGCCGGCGACATCGCCGCGGTGGGCCGGATCGCCGCCCTCGACTTCGCCGAGGGTGCGACACTGTCGGTGGAGATCGAGCTCGAGACCGAGGTCTAGGACGCGCCGGGAGGCGGGCCCGACCGCCCGCCTCCCGGGCACCGACGAGAGGACGCACCATGCAGCTCGGAACACGCTGGAACCTCGGCGGGCAGCCGCCGACCACCCTCCCGGAGATTGTGGTCACCGCGGTCCGCGACGTCGAGCACGAGCTCGCCGAGGCGGGCACCGAGACGGCGGACTGGCGCTGGCAGCTCACCTGGCTCGAGGGCAAGCCCGTCCTCGAACTCGACGACGGCACGACCGTCACCTACCGTCCCGATGAGGACGCGGCCTACATCACGCAGCCGCAGGGCCGCGTCGAGGGCGAGGACGACGACTGGGGCTGAGCCCGTCGGGCGCGGCCTAGGCTCGCAGGATGACCGACTCCGTCGCCGTCCTCCTCCAGCCCAGCTCCCTCCCCCACGATCTGCCCGACTTCGCGGCGGTCGACCCGGACGCCTACCGGCCCGCCTTCGAGGAGGCGCTGCGCCGGCACCGCGCCGAGATCGATGCCATCGTCTCCACGGACGAGGCGCCGAGCATCGAGAACACGCTCGTGGCACTCGAGCGCTCGGGTCGCGCCCTGCGCCGGGTGAGCGCGGTCTTCTTCACCGTCTGCGCGTCCGACCGCACGGCGCAGACCGATGCGCTGGAGCAGGAGCTCGCTCCGCTGCTCTCGGCGCACGACGACGCGATCACGCTCGACCCGCGCCTCTACGAGCGGCTCCGCGTCCTCGACGAGCAGAGGGATCGACTCGACCTCGACGACGAGACGGCCTACCTGCTCGAGCGGGTGCTGACGCGGTTCGCCCGCGCCGGAGCGCTCCTCGACGACGCGGGGAAGGCCCGTCTCGGCGAGCTGAACGAGCGGCTCTCGACCCTCACCACGCTCTTCCAGAAGAACCTGCTCGCCGAGACGAACGCGCGCGCCGTCGCGTTCGACGACGTCTCGGCGCTCGACGGGCTCGACGACTCCGAGGTGTCCGCTGCTCAGCGGGCCGCCGGGGAACGCGGTCTCGAGGGCGTCCTCGTCACCCTGCCGCTCTTCTCCGGCCACCCGTGGCTCGCCCGCCTGCGCGATCGCTCGGTGCGCGAGCGCATCCTGCGAGTCTCCGTCGGCAGGGCGAGCGAGGGTGGCGAGCACGACAACCGCGAGGTGCTGCAGGACATCGTCGCCCTGAGGGCCGAGCGCGCCGCTCTGCTCGGGGCGAGCTCGCACGCCGAGTTCGTGATCTCGGGTCAGACGGCCGGCTCCCCGGAGCGGGTGCGGGCTCTGCTGGAGGAGCTCGCCGAGCCCGCCGCTCGGAACGCGTCCGAGGAGCTCGCCCGGATGCAGACGTTCGCCGACGCGGAGCAGGACGCCGCCGGTGCGCCCCGCTTCGCCCTGGAGGCCTGGGATCGCGCCTACTACGAGGAGCGGGTGCGCTCCGCGTCCTACGACGTCGACTCGAGCGCGCTGCGGCCCTACTTCGAGCTGGAGCGGGTGCTGCACGAGGGCGTCTTCGCGGCGGCGACGGGACTCTACGGTCTGCGATTCGAGGAGCGGACGGACCTCGTCGGCCACAGCGCACACGTCCGCGTCTTCGAGGTGCACGAGGAGGACGGCTCCGCTCTGGGGCTCTTCCTCTTCGACCCCTTCACCCGCGACTCGAAGCGGGGCGGCGCCTGGATGAACTCGCTGTCGACGCGCACGAGCCTCCTCGGCGACTCCGCCGTCGTCGTCAACACCCTGAACATCTCGGCGCCCGGCGAGGGCGAGCCGGCGCTCCTCGCCCTGGACGAGGTCGACACGCTCTTCCACGAGTTCGGGCACGCCCTCCACGGCCTCCTCGCCTCGGTGCGGTACCCGCGGTTCGGCGGCACGAGCGTCTACCGCGACTTCGTCGAGTTCCCGAGCCAGGTGAACGAGATGTGGGTGCGCCGGCCGGAGCTCCTGTCGTCCTACGCGCGGCACGTCGGGACGGGTGAGCCGCTGAGCACCGAGCTGGTGCAGCGGCTCGAGGAGTCCGCCCTCTGGGGCGAGGGGTTCGCTACGGCGGAGTACCTCGCCTCGGCGCTCCTGGACCTCGCCTGGCACGAGCGCGCCCATCCCGTCGAGCGCGTCGATGTGCGCGCCTTCGAGGACGACGCGCTGCGCCGCGCCGGCCTGCTGCTCGACGCGATCCCGCCGCGGTACGGCAGCACCTACTTCGCGCACGTCTTCTCGGGCGGCTACTCCGCGGGCTACTACTCCTACATCTGGAGCGAGATCCTCGACGCCGACACCGTCGAGTGGTTCGAGGAGAACGGCGGTCTGGATCGCGGGGCGGGCGAGCGCTTCCGCCGGATGATCCTCGGGATCGGCGGCTCGCGCGATCCGCTCGACGCGTACCGCGGGTTCCGCGGTCGCGACGCCCGCACCGAGCCGCTGCTGCGACGTCGCGGACTGCTCCCCCGCGGCTGAGGCCTCAGGCGGACCGGCGCGGCACGAGCCACGCCAGCACGACGAGCCCGACCACCAGCCCCCAGAAGGCGGATCCGATCCCGGCGACGGTGGTGCCGGACGCGGTGACGAGGAGGGTCGCCGCGGCGGGCAGACGCAGCCGCGGCTCGTCGACGGCCGCCTGCACCGCCGCGACGAACACTCCGAGCAGCGCCAGCCCGGCGACGGCCTCGATGAGCAGCGGGCTCGCGGAGGAGACCAGCGCCGTCGCGGCACCGGCCACGAGGCCGAGGACGAGGTAGGACGCACCCGCCGAGACCGACGCGATCCACCGGCGCTCCGGCAGGGGGGACGCCTCCGGCCCCGCGGTCAGCGCCGCGCTCAGCGCCGCGAGGTTGATGGGCACCCCGCCGAAGACGGCGGCGACGCCCGAGAGCGCTCCGGAGGAGACGATCGCCGGCCGGGAGTGCGGCGCGAAGCCGAAGCTCGACAGCACGGCGATGCCCGGGATGTTCTGCCCCGCCATCGTCACCACGTAGAGCGGGAGGCCGATGCCGACGATCGCGCCGATCTCGAAGACCGGAGCGACGAACTCGGGCGCCGGCAGCAGCGGTGCGCCGGCGAGGACCGCGCCGTCGGTGACCAGCAGCAGCACGATCGCCAGGCCGATCGCGGCCGGCACCGCCCAGCGCGGGAGCAGCCGCACGAGCACAAGCCAGACCAGGATCACCGGCAGAGCCAGCGCCGGGATCTCGACCGCCGCCCGGACGGGCGCGAGCACGAGCGGGAACAGGATCCCCGCGAGCATCCCGTTGGCGAGCGGTCGCGGGATGCGCGACACCAGCCGCCCCAGCGCCGGCCAGAGCCCCGTGATCACGAGGAGGAGCGACGCCACCAGGAACGCGCCGACCGCGCGGTCGAAGCCGCCGGGGAGCGCCGCCGTGGCCGCGAGCAGTGCGGCTCCCGGCGTGCTCCACGCGAAGGTCATCGGCACGCGGTAGCGGATGCTCAGCAGGATGCACAGCAGACCCTGCAGCACGCAGACGGCCAGGAGTCCGGACGCGGCCTGGCGGTCGGTCGCGCCGACGGCGACGACGCCGGCGAGGACGATCGCGAAGGAGCTCGAGAAGCCGGTGAGGGCGGCGACGATCCCGGCGAGCAGGGGCTGGACGATGACGGCTCCTCCGTTCGCGGACGCCCGGTCAGGTCGGGCGGCGCGTCCACGACCCGCTCCGCCAGGCTAGGGAACCGGAGCGGGCACGACGACGCCCCCGCCGGGCCAATCCTGGTGAACTGGCGCGACGGGGGCGGAGGGTGTCAGGCGCTCTTCTCCTGGCGGCGCGGCGCGTGCGGCACGATCGTCGGCGCGGCGTTGTCGAGGACGGCGGCGCGGGTGACGACGACCCGGGCCACCTCGTCGGACGACGGCACCTCGAACATGATCGGCCCGAGCACCTCCTCGAGGATCGCGCGGAGCCCGCGGGCGCCCGTCTGCCGCAGCACGGCGAGGTCGGCGATCGCCTCGAGAGCGCCGCGGTCGAACTCCAGCTCGACGCCGTCGAGCTCGAACATGCGCTGGTACTGCTTGACGAGCGCGTTGCGCGGCTCGGTGAGGATCTGCATCAGCGCGTCCTGGTCCAGCTGCGTCACCGTGGTGACGACCGGGAGACGGCCGATGAACTCGGGGATGAGCCCGAACTTGTGCAGATCCTCGGGGAGGACCTCGCTGAAGATGTTGATCTCGTCGCCCTTGCTGTGCAGCGGGGCGCCGAAGCCGATGCCGCGCTTGCCGGCGCGCGACGAGATGATGTCCTCGAGACCGGCGAACGCTCCCGCCACGATGAACAGCACGTTCGTCGTGTCGATCTGGATGAACTCCTGATGCGGGTGCTTGCGACCGCCCTGCGGCGGCACGGAGGCGACCGTGCCCTCGAGGATCTTCAGCAGGGCCTGCTGCACGCCCTCGCCCGAGACGTCCCTCGTGATCGAGGGGTTCTCGGCCTTCCGCGCGATCTTGTCGACCTCGTCGATGTAGATGATGCCGGTCTCGGCGCGCTTGACGTCGTAGTCGGCGGCCTGGATGAGCTTCAGCAGGATGTTCTCGACGTCCTCGCCGACGTAGCCCGCCTCGGTGAGGGCGGTGGCGTCGGCGACCGCGAACGGCACGTTGAGCCGCTTCGCGAGCGTCTGAGCGAGGTAGGTCTTGCCGCAGCCGGTCGGGCCGATCAGCAGGATGTTGCTCTTGGCGATCTCGATCTCGTCGTGGATCGCATCCGCCGCGGTGATCGTGTTGCGCACGCGCACCCGCTTGTAGTGGTTGTAGACCGCGACGGCGAGGGCGCGCTTGGCCTGCTCCTGGCCGATCACGTACTCCTCGAGGAAGCCGAAGATCTCCTTCGGCTTCGGGAGGTCGAACTCGTGGCTCGTCTCCTCGCTCGACTCCGAGAGCCGCTCCTCGATGATCTCGTTGCACAGCTCGACGCACTCGTCGCAGATGTAGACGCCGGGACCGGCGATGAGCTGCTGGACCTGCTTCTGGCTCTTGCCGCAGAACGAGCACTTCAGCAGGTCGGCGCTTTCGCCAATACGTGCCATGGGGATGCCCCACTTCCTTGTCGTGCGTCGGTCGTGTCGTGCATCGGTCGTGCGGGGACCGAGGAACTGGTTCCGAGCCTAGCCTCTGCACCGCGAGGGCTCGGCAGGCGGGCCGGGATTCGCGGCCGTTGCGCCCGTCGTGACGGTTCGCTACGGGCTCGGGTGCCGTCGAGATCCCGGATGCGCGGAAGGGCCGGTCGCGGATCGCTCCGCGCCGGCCCCTCCGAGGTCGATCAGGCCGTGAGAGCCGGGAGGCTCTTGCGGCTGGTCAGGATCTGGTCGATCAGCCCGTACTCGAGCGCGTCGTCCGCACCGAGGATCTTGTCGCGGTCGATGTCCTTCTTGACCTGCTCGATCGAGCGGTTGGAGTGCTTCGACAGCGTCTCCTCGAGCCACTCGCGCATGCGCATGATCTCGGCCGCCTGGATCTCGATGTCCGAGGCCTGGCCACCACCCTGCTGGACGGCGGGCTGGTGGATGAGGATGCGCGCGTTGGGGAGCGCGAGGCGCTTGCCCGGCGTGCCCGCGGCGGTCAGCACGGCGGCGGCCGAGGCGGCCTGACCGAGGACGACCGTCTGGATGTGCGGGCGGATGTACTGCATCGTGTCGTAGATCGCCGTCATCGCGGTGAAGGAGCCACCGGGCGAGTTGATGTACATGACGATGTCGCGGTCGGGGTCCTGGCTCTCGAGCACGAGGAGCTGGGCCATGATGTCGTCCGCCGAGGCGTCGTCGACCTGCACGCCGAGGAAGATGATGCGGTCCTCGAAGAGCTTGGCGTAGGGGTCCTGGCGCTTGTAGCCGTAGGCCGTGCGCTCCTCGAAGGTGGGGAGGATGTAGCGCGAGGACGGCGCGGCTCCGGAGCCGAAGGCCGTTCCGCCGAAGGTGGGTGCGTTCATTGTCTGTTCCTGATCTCTCGGCGCGTCTGGAAGGCTCACTCGGTGGCGGTTCCGCCGCCGCCGGCGACGTCGGTCGCGGAGGAGCGGATGTGGTCGACGAATCCGTAGGCCAGGGCCTCCTCGGCGCTGAACCAGCGGTCGCGGTCGCCGTCCTCGTTGACCTGCTCGACGGTCTTGCCGGTCGCCTTCGCGGTGATCTCGGCGAGGCGCTTCTTCATGTCGAGGATGAGCTGCGCCTGGGTCTGGATGTCGGACGCGGTGCCGCCGAACCCGCCGTGCGGCTGGTGCAGCAGGACGCGGGCGTTCGGCGTGATGTACCGCTTGCCCTGCGTGCCGGCGGTGAGGAGGAGCTGGCCCATCGAGGCCGCCATCCCGATGCCCACGGTCACGATGTCGTTCGGCACGAACTGCATCGTGTCGTAGATCGCCATGCCGGCCGTGATGGAGCCACCGGGCGAGTTGATGTACAGGAAGATGTCCTTCTCTGCGTCCTCGGCCGCGAGGAGGAGGAGCTTCGCGGCGATCTCGTTCGCGTTCTCGTCGCGCACCTCGGAACCGAGCCAGATGATCCGGTCCTTGAGCAGGCGGTCGAAAACACTGTTGGGCATAACCATGTCGGCCATGTATTGCTCCGTTTCAGTTGTCGCTTCGGAGGCGAATCTATCGGACGCTCCCCCGCCGATCCGGCCGTGTTCGCCCGGGGCGGAGCGGGAGCGGCCGGTGTTCGCCGGGGGCGGACCGGGCGGCGCGCCTCCGCCGGAACGACAGGAGCCGCCCCCGACGGATCGGGGGCGGCTCCTGGTCGTCTGCGCGAGTGCTACTCGGCGGCCGGGGTCTCCTCGGCGGGAGCGGCGACCTTCTTCTTGGCGGGGGCGCGCTTCTTCTTCGGAGCCGGGGCGGGCTCCTCCGCTGCGGCCTCGGCCGGGGCCTCGGTCGTCTCGGCCTCCGCGGGCGCCTCGACCGGGGTCTCCGCGGCGCCGTCCTCGACCGCGGGAGCGGTCTCGTCGGTCGCGGAGTCGTCGTCCTCGCCGGGAACGGCGGTGAAGGCGGTCAGGTCGACGGCCTTGCCGTCGGTGTCGACGACCTTCGCCTTCCCGAGGACGATCGCGAGCGCCTTGTTGCGGGCGACCTCGCCGACCATCTGGCCGATCTGGTTGTTCTCGGACAGGATCTTGATGAACTCGTTCGGCTCCATGCCGTACTGCGCAGCGCCCTGGATCAGGTACTGCGTGAGCTCGTCCTGGCTGACCTGGACCTTCTCCTGCTCGACGACGTGGTCGAGGAGGATCTGGGTCTTGAAGGTCTTCTCGCTCGCCTCGGTGACCTCGGCGCGGTGCTCGTCGTCCTCGAGGCGGTTCTCGCCCTCGAGGTGGCGGTGCACCTCGTCCTCGACGAGCGACGCGGGGACCGGCACCTCGACGAGGGCGAGGAGGGCGTCGACGAGCTTCTCGCGCGCCTGGCCGCCCTGGCCGAAGGTCTTCTGCTGAGCGGCCTGCTCCTTGAGCGACTCGCGGAGCTCGGCGATCGTGTCGAACTCGCTGGCGATCTGCGCGAAGTCGTCGTCGGCGTCGGGGAGCTCGCGCTCCTTGACGGCGGTCAGGGTGACGGCGATCTCGGCCTGCTCGCCGGCGTGGTCGCCTCCGAGCAGCGGGGCGGTGAAGGTGGTGCTCTCACCGGCGGTGAGGGAGTCGAGCGCCTCGTCGATGCCCTCGATCAGCTCGCCCGAGCCGAGCTCGTAGGAGATCGCGTTGGCGGTGTCGACCTCGACGCCGTCGATGGTCGCGATCAGGTCGATCTGGGCGAAGTCGCCCGTCTTGGCGGGACGGTCGACCGTCACGAGCGTGCCGAAGCGGCTGCGCAGGCGGTCGAGCTCGGCGTCGACGTCGGCGTCGGTGACCTCGGCCGCGTCGACCGTGAGCTCGATGCCCTCGTAGTCGGGCACGTCGACCTCGGGACGGACGTCGACCTCGATCGCGAGCTCGAGGTCGCCGGTGAAGTCCTTGTCGCTCGGCCAGGCGACGATGTCGGCCTGCGGGCGACCCAGGGGGCGCACTTCGGACTCGCGCACGGCCTCGCGGTAGAAGCCGTCGAGGCCCTCGTTGACGGCGTGCTCGAGCACGGCCGCCTTGCCGACGCGCTGGTCGACGATCGCGGGCGGGACCTTGCCCTTGCGGAAGCCGGGGACGTTGATCTGCTCGGCGATGTGGCCGTACGCGTGCGTGATGCTGGGGCCGAGCTCGTCGGGGGTGACCGAAATCGCGAGCTTGACGCGGGTCGGGCTCAGCTTTTCTACCGTGGTCTTCACGTGAGGGGATCTCCTGTGCTGGTTGGTGTCGGCGCCGTGCAAACGGTCGTCACGGGTCGAGGTCGTCACGATGAGAATCGTGGTCGGGGCGACAGGATTCGAACCTGCGACCTCCCGCTCCCAAAGCGGGCGCTCTAGCCAAGCTGAGCTACGCCCCGGATGCGCGGGCCGGGGCACCGTGCTGTGAGACTCTCGTCGAGCCCTCTCCGCACGTCCGCTCTCGCGACACGCCGAAATGGCCTTCGCAAGTGTACTCCACCGCGACTCGCCCGGCAGGAACGGGGTTCCGACCGCGCGCCGCGAGCAGTGCTGCGAGGACGTGTCCGCCTCGGCCGCGGGATGTACTACAGTGTCATGGTGCCCGATCGAGAGACGGGCGCGCACCCGTTCCGCAGCCTCGTGCCGCGGATCCGGGGCTGTAGCTTAGTGGTAAAGCCTCTGTCTTCCAAACAGATGATGCGAGTTCGATTCTCGTCAGCCCCTCTCCTTCTCCTCTTCTGACCGGCCTGTACTTCTGGACGGCCTGGTCTTCCGACCGTGTCGGCCGCCTCAGGCCGTCGCGTCCGATGCTCCCCGGTGCAGCTCGGCCAGCGCCCGGTACGACTCCGCGTTCCTGCGGATCCCGGCGCGCTCCTCCTCCGTGAGCTCGCGACGCACCTTCGCCGGCACTCCGGCCACGAGCGACCCGGGCGGGACGACGGTGCCCTCCAGCACCACGGCACCCGCCGCCACGAGGGAGCCGGTCCCGATGACGGCCCCGTTCAGCACTGTCGCGTTCATCCCGACCAGCACGTCGTCCTCGAGCGTGCAGCCGTGCAGCACGGCGTTGTGCCCCACCGAGACCCCGGCGCCGATCGTCGCAGCGAACCCGGCGTCGACGTGCACGATCACGCCGTCCTGCAGGTTGCTGCCCTCGCCGAGTCGGATCGACGCGCTCTCGCTCCGCAGCACCGCCCCGTACCAGACGCTCGCGTGCTCCTCCACGGCGACATCACCGACGAGGACGGCGCCGGGCGCCGCCCAGGCGGTGACGGCGAGGCGGGGCGATCGCCCGTCGCCGAGCCCGAGGAGGCGCGGCCCCTGCTGATCGTTCGACATCGTCGTCTTCCCCTCGTCGCTTCGGATGCTCGTCCCGCATCCTCGCACCGTCGCCCGGCGAGCGGGACCTCAGCGGGCCGAGCGCAGCCAGGCGAGCACGGCGAGGACGCGCCGGTGGTCCGACCCCGAGTCCTCGAGACCGAGCTTCTGGAAGATCGCGGTCACGTTCTTCTCGACCGCGCCGACCCCGATGAAGAGCGACGCCGCGATGCCCGCGTTCGTGCGCCCCTGCGCCATCGCCTCGAGCACCTCCCGCTCCCGCGGGGTCAGCGACGCGAGCGGGTCGCGCTGGCGCTGCAGGAGCGACGCCACGACTTGCGGGTCGAGCACGGTCCCTCCGGCGGCGACCCTCTCGACGGCGTCACGCAGCTCGTCGACGGAGGCGACCCGGTCCTTCAGGAGGTAGCCCATCCCGCCCTCGCCGGAGCCGAGCAGCTCGTGCGCGTAGGTCACCTCGACGTACTGGCTCAGCAGGAGGACCGCGACGGACGGGTGCGCGGCGCGGATCCGGAGGGCCGCACGCACCCCCTCGTCCCGGAAGGTCGGCGGCATGCGGACGTCGAGCACGGCGACATCGACCGCCGCGGGCTCGCGCTCGAGGAGGGCGACGAGTCCCTCGGCATCGCCGAACGCCCCGGCCACGGCGAATCCCGCGTCCTCGAACAGCCGGACGAGACCCTCGCGCAGGAGTACCGAGTCCTCGGCGAGGGCGACGCGGATCACAGGTGCGGAGCTCACTCGGTCAGCCTAGAGCGGACGCATCGGCGACCAGCGGCCGGAACGGCACGTGGACGCCGACGGTCGTCGGTCCTCCCGCGGGCGAGTCCAGGCGGAAGACGCCGCGCAGACCGCGGAGCCGCCCCTCGATCCCCTCGAGTCCGTGGCCGGAGACCGAGGCCGCCCCTCCGACTCCGTCGTCGATCACCCAGACGTCGAGCCAGCTCTCCCCGGACGCGCCCGGATCGCGCACGTCGAGGTGGACCCGGATGCGCCGGGCCCTCGCGTGCTTCGATGCGTTCGCGAGCAGCTCCGCCACGACGAAGTAGACGCTCCGCTCGACCTCCGGCGGCACTCCCCGGATCGGGTGATCGACGACCACGTCCACCGGAACGGGGCTGAGCGCGGCGATCGAGTGCACGGCCGCCTCGAACCCGCGGTCCTGCAGGATCGGCGGGGCGACGCCGCGCGACAGGGCGCGCAGCTCGTCCAGCGCCGCGCCGACGTGCTCGCGGGCCTGCGCGATCAGCGCCGTCGCTCCCTCCGGATCCGCGCCGACACGGCGCTCCGCCGACGCGAGGTCCATCTGCACCCGGAGGAGCCGCTGCTGGGGTCCGTCGTGGATGTCCCGCTCCAGCCGGCGCAACTCGCGGTCCTCGGCGGCGACGGCCGCTCCGCGCGACGCGCTCAGCTCCTCGACCTCGCGCTGCAGCGCCTCCGAGCTCCACGGGCCCAGCAGCAGCCTGTCGACGAGGTAGCGGGCGAGGGTGAGCCCGCGCGTCGCGAACGGCAGGGTCGAGACGAACAGCACCACGACGGCGACCGCGGCCAGGACGACGAGGATCTCGGGTGGCTCGGGGACTCCGAGGAGCGAGCTCGCGCGGTCCGCCACCCAGCGGGCCGCCGTCGCCGAGCCGCCCGACGTGCCGTCGAGCGCGGTGACGAGGGTGCCTGCTCCCGCCCAGATCCACAGCACCAGCACGGCCCCGAGCACCGTCGAGAGCAGCGGAGCCACGATCAGCGTGTGCAGCAGAGCCAGCCAGTAGTGGCCGTCGATCACGGGACCGTAGAGCGCGAAGGTGGCCGGAGCCACGCCGGCGGGTGCCCGGCGCGTCCGGGGCTCGGGGATGTCGGGGCGACCGGCGAGCAGGTCGAGCCACCGGGTGCCGCGGGCGAAGTAGCGCGCGACGATCAGGGCGACCGGGACGAGGACGACCCCGATCAGCACCCCGATGAGCCCGAGCGCCGCGACGAGCGCGAGCCCGACCGTCGTCGCTCCGACAACAGCGAACGGCACCGCGACGACCAGCGCGAGCGCCTCCCGCGGCACCCCGCGCCAGAGGCGGAGGTAGGCGCGGGTCGCCTCGGCCAGCGGTGACGGCGCAGCGCTCATCACGGCCCCCCCTCCGCGTCCCCCGTGGGAGGGGACTCGGGTTCGAGAGTATCGGCGGGGCCCTGCCGTCGCCCGGGGGCGGACCCCCGTTCCGCTCCTCCGGGGGATCCTCGCACAGGAGGAGAGCCTCACCTCAGCGCGGCTTAGCGGAGCCTCCGCTTCCTTGCGGCGACGGGGCTGCGGCGTACAGTTGACGATCAGTCACCCCCTCTCGAAAGGACCCGATCGATGTCCACTGCATCCGTCACGTCGCTCACCTCGTCGAACCCGGATGTCGCATCCGGAGTCGCTCAGTTCCTCAGCCCCGTCGTCGTCGAGATGACCGCACTGGCCGTCAACGGCAAGCAGGCGCACTGGCACGTGCGCGGCGCCAACTTCATCGGCGTCCACGAGCTCCTCGACACGATCGTCGCCCACTCGATCGAGTGGGCCGACCTCGCCGCCGAGCGGGTCGTCGCCCTCGGCCTCCCCGTCGACGCCCGCATCCAGACCGTCGCCTCGGCGACGAGGACCCAGCCCCTCACCCCCGGGTTCCAGCGCTCCGAGAACGCCATCGTCGAGATCATCACCCAGATGGACGTCGCGATCGCCACGGTGAACACCGCGATCGCCGAGCTCGCCGAGATCGACGCCAGCAGCCAGGACGTCGCCATCGAGATCGGCCGGGGCCTCGAGAAGGACCGCTGGTTCCTCTTCGCGCACGTCAGCGAGAGCTGAGCACCGCTCTCCAGCGCACTCGGAAGGCCCGCCCGATCCCCGGATCCGGCGGGCCTTCCGTCTGCGACGGCCGGCCGGGTCGGGCGTCAGACCTCGTGGGTGGCCCGGCCCGCGAGCAGCGTCATCGCCACGGGCATGGTGCGCAGCTGCTCCGGGGCGGCGGTGAGCGGGTCGCGCTCGACGACGACGAGGTCGGCGGGGTCGCCCGCCTGCGGCCGGAGCCGTCGCGATCTCGTCGAGGCGATGATCGCCTCCTCCGTGCGGAGGCGCTGCTCGGGGTGCCAGGGCCGATCGCCGGGGCGCGCCCGGGCCACGGCCGCCGCCATCGCGACCCACGGGTCCAGCGGCGCGACGGGAGCGTCTGATCCCAGCACGACCGTCGCTCCGGAGTCGATCAGCGAGCGCAGCGCGAAGGCGCGGCCGGTCCGTCCCGCCCAGTAGCGGTCGGCGACATCGCGGTCGTCGAGGGCGTGCTCGGGCTGCACGCCGGCCACGACTCCCAGGCGGGCGAACCGCGGGATGTCGTCGTCCGAGAGCAGCTGCGCGTGCTCGATCCGTCCGCCGCCCACTCGAGCGAGGGCGTCGAGCGCGACCGTGGCGGCCGCGTCCCCGATGGCGTGCACGGTCGACCGGATCCCGGCCGCCGCCGCGCGGGCGAGCAGCTCGTCGAGCTCCACCGGATCGACGGTGAGGACTCCGTGTCCGGCGTCGGCGCCCTCGTAGGGGTGCTCGCAGAACGCGGTCCGGGTGTTGAGGGAGCCGTCGATCAGCACTTTGAGCGGCCCCATCCGGAGCAGGCCCTCTCCCCCGGCGAGCTCGTCCCCGGTGCGCAGTCCCTCGCTGATCGCGCGGTCCAGGTCGTCCCGGTACACCCCGGTGTCGACGCGGAGCGAGCGCGTGCCGCGAGTGACACGACGCGTCCAGTCGCCGACGTTCCAGCGCATCTCGAGATCGACGACTCCGACGACCCCGCGCGCGGCCGCCTGCCGGGCCGCCGTGTCGACGAGCAGGTCGAGCTCGTCGTCGGTCATCGCGCCGAGCGCCGTGACGAGCTCGAAGCAGGGGTCCTCGCGCAGGAGATCGTCCGTCCACGGCACGGAGTAGCGCCGGAGCGCTGCGGAGTTGAGCCAGGCGGAGTGCAGGTCGCCGCCGACGAGCACCACGGGCCGCTCGGGGGCGACCGCGTCGAGCTGACCGGTGGTCGGCGGCTCGGGCCACAGGCCGTCGCGGTAGCCGAACCCGACGAGCGTGGTCGTCGCTCCCGCCGGCGAGACGGCGAGCCGGTCGCGGACCGCCGCCACGACCTCGGCCGCCGAGACGGCCGTCGAGACGTCGAGGCGCGGAGCCGTCATGGCCCACTGCGAGAAGTGCACGTGCTCGTCCCACAGGCCGGGGAGCAGCCACCGGCCGTCGAGGTCGCGGACGTCGTCGACCGGTCCGGCTGCGGCGCCGACGGAGTCGACCACTCCGTCGCGCAGCACCACGTCGACCGGCGCATCGCGGCCCAGCAGCCTCGCGCCGCGCAGCAGCAGCGACCCGCTCATCGTCGTCCGGCCTCGATCACGACTGGCACACCGGGCACCAGTAGAGCTTGCGCGCGCCGATCTCCTCGAGCAGGACGTTCGTGCCGCAGACGCGGCAGGGCAGGCCCTCGCGCTTGTAGACGTAGTTGCGCTCGGCGCGGCTGCGGACGGCCTTCGACCGCTCCGACGCCGTCAGCCCGCGCCGGGTGATCATCATGCCGGTGCGGATGCCGTCCTCGAGCAGGAGCGCCCAGTCGGCCCACAGCTCGTTCGCGAGCTCGAGCGGCACCTGCTTGCCGGGTGTGTGCGGGTCCAGCGCCGCGCGGTAGAGGAGCTCCGCGCGGTAGATGTTGCCGATGCCGCTGACGACCGACTGGTCCATCAGGACCAGGCCGACCGGGGTGGCCGTCTTGCGCAGCCGCGTCACGAAGCGGTCGCGCGCGGCATCGGAGTCGTCGGCGGCCGGATCCGGGCCCAGCCGCGCCAGCAGGGCCTCGACCTGCGACGGGTCCATCACCTCGCAGGCGGTCGGGCCGCGCAGGTCGGCGACCGTCTCCTCCGTCTGCAGGCGCACGCGCACGGCGCCGATCGGCAGAGGCGGGAACTCGTCGAGGTCGCTGTCGGTCTCGTGCTCGGTCTCGGAGAGCCGGACCGCGCGCCGCCGCCGCGGGGCGCCGATGCTGCTGCCCGCCTTCCCGTCGGGGAAGAGCGGAGAGACGTGCCCGAGGAAGTCCCACGCCCCGTAGAGGCCGAGGTGCACGTGCAGGAACAGTTCACCCTCGAAGCGCAGCAGCAGGTGCTTGCCGACCGCGGTGGACTCGAGCACGGTCCGCCCGTCGAGCACCGCGGCGCCCTCCGTGAACCGCCCCTGCGGACTGCTGACGGCCACCGCGTGCCCGACCACGTCGCGCTCGAACTGCAGCGCGATGCGGTGGACGGAGTGCCCCTCCGGCACCTAGCGGCTCTTCGCGGTCGAATCGACGGCGCGGCCGGCGATGTCGCCGGTGGCCTCGTACTCGGCGAGCTGCGCGATGCGGCGCACGTGCCGCTCCTCGAAGGTGAAGGGTTCGGCGACGAAGGCGTCGATGAAGCCCGTCGCCTCGTCGACCGTGTGCTGGCGGGCGCCGATCGAGATCACGTTGGCGTCGTTGTGCTGGCGGGCGAGGACCGCGGTGCTGAGGTTCCAGACCAGGGCGGCGCGGACTCCCGCGACCTTGTTCGCCGCGATCTGCTCGCCGTTGCCGGAGCCGCCGAAGACGACGCCGAGCGCCCGCACGCCGGCCTCCTGGTCGCGCACGACCGCGGCCGCCGCGTTGATGCAGAACGACGGGTAGTCGTCGAGCGGGTCGTAGGAGGTCGGACCGTGGTCGACGACCTCGTGGCCCGCCGCACCGAGGTGCTCGATCAGGTGCCGGCTGAAGTCCAGCCCGGCGTGGTCCGTTGCGATGTGGATGCGCACGCGCTCGTCCTTTGAGAGTGCCGAATCGATGCCCGCTGGAGCGGGCCGGGAGTCAGAGTACCGCCCGGGGAGGGCGGCCGCCCTCAGTCGAACTGCGGGTCGCGGGTCCGCGAGCGCTTGAGCTCGAAGAAGCCGTCGTACGAGGCGGCGGCGACGATGCCGTCCCACAGGGTCAGCGCCTGCTCGCCGCGCGGAGTGGGCGAGAGGACGGGGCCGAAGAAGGCGACGTCGCCGATGGCGATGACGGGGGTACCGACGTCCTGGCCGACGCGGTCGATCCCCTCGAAGTGCGAGGCGCGCATCGGAGCGTCGTACTCCTCCGAGTCGGCGTACGCGGCCAGCTCGGCCGGCACTCCGATCTCGGCGAGCGACTCGGCGATGACCGCGTCGACGTCCGTGCGGCCGCCGACGTGGATCCGGGTGCCGAGGGCGTCGTAGAGCGGCTTGACCTTCTCGCGGCCCTCGCGCTCGCCGACGGCCGCGACGAGGCGCGTGTAGCGCAGCGCCCGCGGGAGGAAGCTGCGGTACGACTCGTCGACGTCCTTGTCCTCGTTGAGGACGGCGAGGCTCATGATGCGCCAGGTGACGTCGAGGTCACGGTCGGGCGTCACCTCGTCGACGAAGCGGGAGGTCATCCAGGCCCAGGGGCAGGAGGGGTCGAACCAGAAATCCACGGAGGTCATGCGCTCACGTTACGCCGCCGTCCGCACCCTCGGTGCGCCTGAGCGCCGCCCGGGTGCGACCCGGCGGCGCGGCCCTAGGCTTGATCGTCGGCGCCCGCACCCCGGCGCCCGGCGGCCGCGCCCGAGACGAACGGATGGAGCACCCGTGCCAGGAGACAACCTCACCCGGAGCGAAGCGCAGGAGCGCGCCTCGCTGATCCAGGTCATCGACTACGACATCAGCCTCGACCTCACGCGGGGGGCGGAGACGTTCCTGAGCACGACGACCGTGCGCTTCACCGCGGTCGAGGGGGCGTCGACCTTCCTCGACGCGATCACGCGGACCGTCCACTCGGTCGTGCTGAACGGCGTCGAGCTCGACCCGGCCGAGGTCGCCGACGGCGTGCGCATCCGCCTCGACTCCCTCGCCGCGCAGAACGAGCTCACCGTCGTCGCCGACGCGATGTACACCAACACGGGCGAGGGCCTGCACCGCTTCGTCGACCCCGTCGACGGCGAGGTCTACCTCTATTCGCAGTTCGAGGTCCCGGACTCCCGCCGCGTGTTCGCGGTGTTCGAGCAGCCCGACCTCAAGGCGGAGTTCCGCTTCACGGTCACCGCGCCCGCCGCCTGGCAGGTCGTCTCGAACCAGCCGACCCCGGAGCCGGTGCCGGTCGGCGAGGACATCGCGACCTGGAGCTTCGAGCCCACGCCGCGCATCTCCTCCTACATCACGGCCCTCATCGCGGGACCGTACGTGGTCGAGCGCGACTCGCTCGTCTCCTCCGACGGCCGCACCGTGCCCCTGGGCGTCTTCGCCCGGGCCTCGCTCGCTCCCCACCTCGACGCCGACTACGTCTTCGAGAAGACCAAGCAGGGCTTCGCGTTCTACGAGGAGAAGTTCGGCGTCCCGTACCCGTTCGACAAGTACGACCAGCTCTTCGTCCCCGAGTTCAACGCCGGCGCGATGGAGAACGCGGGAGCGGTCACCTTCACCGAGACCTACGTGTTCCGCTCGAAGGTCACCGACGCGATCAGGGAGCGCCGGGTCGTCACGATCCTGCACGAGCTCGCGCACATGTGGTTCGGCGACCTGGTGACCATGAAGTGGTGGAACGACCTCTGGCTGAACGAGTCGTTCGCCGAGTACGCGTCCACCCTGGCCACGGCCGAGGCGACCGAGTGGACCGAGGCCTGGACGACCTTCGCCGCGATGGAGAAGAGCTGGGCGTACCGCCAGGACCAGCTGCCCTCGACGCACCCGATCGTCGCGACGATCAACGACCTCGAGGACGTCCAGGTCAACTTCGACGGCATCACCTACGCCAAGGGCGCCTCGGTGCTCAAGCAGCTGGTGGCCTGGGTCGGCGAGAAGGAGTTCCTCGCGGGCGTGCACGAGTACTTCGTGAAGCACGCGTTCTCGAACACCGAGCTGCGCGATCTGCTCGTCGAGCTGGAGGCCACGAGCGGCCGCGATCTGACCGAGTGGTCCGCGCAGTGGCTCGAGACGGCCGGGGTGAACACCCTGCGTCCCGAGATCGCGGTCGACGAGTCCGGCTCGATCGCCTCCTTCGCGATCCTGCAGAGCGCCGTCGAGGAGTACCCGACGATCCGTCCGCACCGCCTCGCGATCGGGCTCTACGACTTCGAGGGCGACCGCCTCGTGCGGATCGACCGCCTCGAGCTCGACGTCGACGGCGAGCGGACGGAGGTGCCCGAGCTGATCGGCCGCACCCGCCCGGCCCTCGTGCTGCTCAACGACGACGACCTGGCGTACGCCAAGATCCGGCTCGACGACGCCTCGCTCGCCGTCGCGATCGAGCACCTCGCGAGCATCGAGAGCCCTCTGGCGCGCTCACTCGTCTGGGGCTCGGCCTGGGACGCGACGCGGGACGCCGAGTCGGCTCCCCGCGACTTCGTCCGCCTCGTGCTGGGCAACATCGACACCGAGACCGAGTCGACCACGCTGCGCACGGTGCTGGGCCAGCTGGTCACCACCGCGACCCAGTACGTCGCTCCGGAGCACCGCTCCGAGACCGTCGCGCAGGTCGGCGACCGGCTCCGGACCCTCGCCGAGGAGGCGGAGGCCGGCAGCGACGCGCAGTTCCAGTTCGTCAAGTTCTTCGCGGCCGTCGCGTCGACGCCCGAGCACCTCGACGCGCTCGAGGCGCTGCGCAGCGGCTCGACCTCGCTCGAGGGCCTCGAGATCGACACCGACCTCTCCTGGGAGCTGCTGATCGCGCTCGTCGCGGGCGGCCGGGCCGGCGCGGAGGAGATCGACTCCGCTCTCGCCGCCGACACCACGGCCACCGGGCAGCAGTCCGCAGCGCAGGCCCGCGCCGCGATCCCGACCGCCGAGGCGAAGCGCGCGGCCTGGGAGTCGGTCACGGCCGACGACTCCGCGCCGAACACGATCGTGCGCTCGACCGGCCTGGGCTTCCAGCGCACGAGCGACCCGCAGCTGCTCGACGCGATGGTGCCGGTGTACTTCGGCGCTCTGCGCGAGCTGTGGGAGGCGAAGAGCTACAAGATCGCCGAGTACCTCGTCGTCGGCTTCTACCCGGCGGCCACTCCGTCGCCCGAGATCGTCGCCGCGACGCGCGAGTGGCTCGAGGCGAACCCCGAGGTGCCGGCGCTGCGCCGTCTCGTCATCGAGAACCTGGCGGGCGTGGAGCGCGCCCTGCGCGCCCAGGAGCGCGACGGGCGCTGATCGACCCGTTGATCGGCCTCGGAGGGGGCGTCGGAGTGATCCGGCGCCCCCTCCGTCATGCCTAGGGCCGGGGCACCGATCGGCGAGCGACTCCGTCGTACTGCGACAGGGGCCGGATGAGCGCGTTCGCGGAGCGCTGCTCGATCACGTGCGCCGTCCAGCCCACGACCCGCGCCGCGACGAACAGCGGAGTGAAGACCTCGGTGTCGAAGCCCATCAGCCGGTAGGCGGGCCCTGAGGGGTAGTCGAGGTTCGGCAGGATCCCCGTGCGCTCCGCCATCGCCTCGGCGAGAGCGTCCGACAGCTCCACGACGTCCGGACGGCCCGCGTGCTCGGCCAGACGGCGCATCGCCGCGTCCATCGTCGGCACGCGCGAGTCGCCCGACTTGTAGACCCGGTGACCGAAGCCCATGATCTTGCGCTTGGCCGCCAGAGCCTCGGCGAGCCACTCCCGTGAGCGCTCGGGGGCGTCGGGGCCGAGGCCGATCTCGTCGAAGACGTGCAGGACCGCCTCGTTCGCGCCTCCGTGCAGCGGCCCCTTGAGGGCGCCGACCGCCGCGGTCACCGCCGAGTAGACGTCGGAGAGCGTGGAGGTCACGACCCGCGCGGTGAAGGTCGAGGCGTTGAACGAGTGCTCGGCGTACAGGATCAGCGAGACGCGGAAGGCGTCGACGACGACGGCGTCGGGCACCTCGCCGAAGGTCGTCCAGAGGAAGTTCTCTGGGTAGTCGAGGTCGTCCCGCGGCGCGATCGGCTCCTCGCCGCGCCGCCGCCGCTGCGCGTAGGAGACGACCGCGGGCAGCGCGGCCCAGAGTCGCACCGAGCGCGCGAGCACCTCTCCCGACGCGTCCGCTCCCGGCTCCGGGTCGAGGGCGCCGAGGACGCTGACGGCGGTCCGGACGACGTCCATCGGATGCGCCGTCAGCGGCAGGAGGTCGATGACGGCCCGCACGGCGGGGTCCAGAGCGCGGTGGGCGCGCTCGATCCCGGAGAGCTCCGCCGCCTCCTCGGCCGTCGGGAGCTCTCCGCGCCAGAGCAGCCACGCCACGTCCTCGAACGAGCACTGCGCCGCGAGCTCCTGCACCGGGTACCCGCGGTAGAGCAGGGAGTTCGACTCCGGGTCGACCTTCGAGATCGACGTGGTGTCGACGACGACCCCCGCGAGACCCTTCCTGATGTCCTGACTCGTCGTGCTCATGCATCGCTCCTTCGCGAGACGGACCCGGTGCGGCGCCGCACCGGGGAGTGCGGGCGCTCAGGCGCCGTAGTGGTCGGCCAGGCTGAAGTCGAAGACGCCCTCGTCGAAACGGCCGTAGGACTCGTAGTCGAGCAGCTCGTAGAGCTCGGCACGGGTCTGCATGCCCGGCACCTCCGAGCGGAGCGAGCCCTCGGCCTTCAGGCCGTCGAGCGCGCGCATCGCCGCGCCCATCGCGACGCGGAGGAGCGACACGGGGTAGATGACGATGTTCACGCCGACGTCCGCCAGCTGCTGCGTCGTGAAGAGCTCGCTCTTGCCGAACTCGGTCATGTTCGCGAGCACGGGCACGTCGACCGCGGCGCGCACCGCCTCGAACTCGCTCAGGTCGCGCATCGCCTCGGGGAAGATCGCGTCCGCCCCCGCGTCCACCAGGCGCTTCGCGCGGTCGATCGCGGCCTGCAGACCCTCGAGGGCCCGGATGTCGGTCCGCGCCATGACGAGGAGGTCCGGATCGCGGCGCGCATCGACCGCCGCGGCGATGCGGCGCACCGAGGTGCTCTCGTCGACCACGGCCTTGCCGTCGAGGTGGCCGCACCGCTTCGGGTTGACCTGGTCCTCGATGTGCAGGCCCGCCACTCCCGCGTCCTCCAGCATCTGGACGGTGCGCGCGACGTTCAGGGGCTCGCCGAAGCCGGTGTCCGCGTCGACCAGGACGGGCAGGTCGGTCATCCGCGCGATCTGCTGACCGCGGCCCGCGACCTCCGAGAGCGTGGTGAGACCGATGTCCGGCAGCCCCAGCTCGGCCGAGAGCACGGCGCCCGAGACGTACACGCCGTCGAAGCCCTTGGCCTCGATCAGCCGCGCCGAGAGCGGGGTGAACGCGCCCGGCAGTTGCAGCAGCTCGCCCGTGGCGAGGCGTTCGCGGAAGAGTCGGCGCTTGTCGGCGGGCGTCCGGGTCGAGTGCAGCAACGGGAGGTCCTTCCCTCGGTGGCGGACCGCCTCACGGCCCTCCTCCCGAATCTATACACCCCGCGCGGCACCCAGGAGCGGTGCGCGCACACCGGACGGGGAGGAAGGCGTCCCGTAGCCTGGAGGGGTCATGCTGCTCTTCGAGACCTCCACCCCGAATCCCGTCTCCGCCACCATCTCGTTCTTCGACACCCCGGTGTTCTGGAAGAGCGTCTGGGTCCTCGCGATCGTGCTCGGCGCGCTGATCGCCCGGGTCATCGCGCACTTCGTCGTCGGCCGGGTGGTCGACCAGATCGTCTCGGGCGTCAAGCGGCGCCAGCGCGTCGAGGACACCCAGTCGATCGCGGCCTCACCGCTCGCCGCCGTCCGTGTGGTCCAGCGCACCCGCACCCTCGGGTCGATCCTGAACAACATCAGCTCGATCCTGATCGTGGTCATCGCGCTCGTGATGATCGTCAACACGATCGACAGCACCTTGATCGGCTCCTTCGCCCTGCTGACCGCGGCACTCGGCGCCGGCCTCGGTTTCGGCGCCCAGAACATCGTCAAGGACGTGCTGAACGGCCTGTTCATGGTGGCGGAGGACCAGCTGGGCGTCGGCGACGTCGTCGACACCGGGCAGGCGACGGGGGTCGTCGAAGCGGTCGGCGTCCGCATCACCCAGATCCGCGACGTCAACGGCACGCTGTGGTTCGTCCGCAACGGAGAGATCACGCGGGTCGGCAACATGTCGCAGGGCTGGTCGCGGGTCATCATCGACCTCGCGGTGCCCTACGAGACCGACCTCGAGCAGGTGCAGAGCACCGTCCTCGCCACCGCGACCGAGCTGGCCGGAAGCAGCCGTTGGCGGGCCCGCATCATCGACAAGCCCGAGCTGTGGGGCCTGGAGTCGATCGCCGACGACGCGCTCGTCGTGCGCCTGGTGATCAAGACGCGCACGACCGCGAAGGACGACGTCGCCCGCGAGCTGCGTCTGCGCCTGAAGCGGGCCCTCGATGCGCTCGACGTCAAGCTGCCCTCCCTCAACGCGGTCGTGCTGAGCGGCTTCGAGGGGGCGACCAGCGTCGGAGGAGCGAAGCCGCCGCGCACCACGCCGTCCCCGACCGTCACCACCGAGCACGGGAAGCCCGTGCGGCTCCCCCGGGCCCTCCGCTCCCGTCCCCGCGACGGCGATCCGACTCCCCCGACGGAAGGACCGCGCTCGTGAGCGGACTGCAGATCGGCGGCACCCCGCCGCTCCGGAGCTTCTGGGAGCACATCGGCGGTCGTCCGACGTTCGAACGGCTCGTGCGGCGCTTCTACGAGGGCGTGCGCGAGGACGAGGTCCTCTGGCCGATGTACCCGGAGGACGACCTCGAGGGCGCGATCCAGCGGCTGACGGGCTTCCTCGAGCAGTACTGGGGCGGCCCGGGCACCTACAGCCAGGAACGCGGGCACCCACGACTGAGGATGCGCCACCAGCCGTTCCGCGTGAATCCCGCGGCCCGCGATCACTGGCTGCAGCACATGCGGGTCGCCGTCGACGAACTCGAGCTGGCGCCCGCGGACGACGCTCTGCTCTGGGACTACCTCGAGCGCGCCGCGCACGCCATGGTCAACACCTTCGAGGAGTAGTCAGGCGGGGGTGCGGACGAGGACGTGTCCCCGCCGGGAGGTGAGGCGGCGCCACGGACCGCTCTCGAGGAGGGCGACCGGGTCGTCCGCTCCGAGGAAGCCGAGCGCGAACAGGGCGAAGGCGGCTCCGGCGGGCACGTCCTCGAGACCGTCGAGGGGCCGGCCCCAGACCGAGGAGCGCACGCGTCCGACGATCTGCTCTCCGGTCGCCGAGCCGACGGCCGCCGCGATCTCGTCGATCCCGTCGCGGGCGACCTTCTCGAGGAAGGCGGGGTCCACCGGCTCGCGTCGGGCCCAGCCGCCGCGCGGAGGCGCGATGCCCGCCCAGGCGCCGGCCGTCGCGTCGTCGCCGTCGGGGAGGACGACGGGCTTGCCGTCCGCTCCTCCCGGTTCCCACTGCAGGCGGGCCAGGCGGTCGTTGAGCGCGCGGATGGGGATCACCCGGTCGAACGCGGCCGGCTGGTCCAGCGCGAAGACGCGGAGGCCGAGCACGGTCGCGGAGCGGTCGAGGATCCCGCGCGGCTGCAGGATCGCGGTGTAGGTGGCCAGGACGTGGTCGTCGGCGACCAGTCGGACCGCGCCGTCGTCGACGCGGGCGGACCGGCCGAGGAAGACCCG
>NZ_LMNR01000001.1:1693533-1721645 GCF_001423045.1 Rathayibacter sp. Leaf296 | reverse complement strand
CCCCGAGCCGCTCGACCGATCGGCCGACATCCCGGAGGTACCGTGTCCGATCCCCTGTCCTCGTTCCTCACCGCGCTCGATCTGACCGACACGGGGGCGCGGACCAGCGAGGACATCTTCACGGGGCCGTCGCAGTGGATGCCGGAGGGGCGCGTGTTCGGCGGCCAGGTGCTCGCGCAGTCGCTGATCGCGGCGGGCCGCACGGTCGAGGGCCGCAGCGTGCACTCGATGCACGGCTACTTCCTCCGCCCGGGCGACGTGGAGCTGCCGATCACGTTCTCGGTCGATCGGATCCACGACGGCCGGTCGTTCTGCACCCGGCGCACCCAGGCCTACCAGAACGGCGCGCCGATCCTGTCGATGATCGCGTCGTTCCAGACGGAGGACGAGGGCCTGGACCACCAGACTCCGATGCCGGAGGGAGTGCCCGACCCGGAGTCGCTGCCCAGCACGGCCGAGATCCTCGCCGGTGTGGACCACCCCGTCGGCAGCTTCTGGGCGACGCAGCGGCCCTTCGACGTGCGGCACGTGGAGCAGCCGGTGTACCTCCGCGCCGACCCCGACCGCCGGGCGCACCAGAGCGTCTGGATGCGCTCGCTCGGCACTCTGCCCGACGATCCGATGCTGCACCGCGCGGCTCTCGCCTATGCGAGCGACTACACGATCCTGGAGTCGGCGCTGCGCCGGCACGGTGCCGCGTGGACGACGCCCGGCCTGCGGATCGCGAGCCTCGACCACGCCATGTGGTGGCACCGCCCGGCTCGCGTAGACGAGTGGCTGCTCTACGTTCAGGAGGCGCCGAGCGCCTCGGGCGGTCGCGGACTCTCGCTCGGTCGCATCTACTCGCGCGACGGACGGCTGGTCGCCAGCGTCGCCCAGGAGGGCATGGTGCGCGTCCCGCTGCACTGAGCGGGCCGCGCTGCGTCAGCCGCGCTTCGCGAACCGCACCGGTTCGTCGACGTACGGAGCCCACACCTCGCGGAGCTCGTCCGGGATCCGCTCGGGACGGCCCGTGGCGGCGGTGACCATGACGAGCGTGGTCGCCGCCTTCGTGTACAGGATGCGCGGCTCGATGCCGACGGGCGAGTACAGCTCGTAGCAGATCTCGAGGCTGGCGCCGCCGATCCGCCCGATCCACATCTCGATGTCGATCGGCGCCCGCATGTACGGGATCGGGGCGAGGTACTCGATCTCCTGCCTCGCGATCAGGCTGATCGTGGGGGCGCCCGGTCGGGCGTCCAGCACCGCCGTCGCCATCCCCGCCGCGCCGGGAGAGTCCGGCCGCCAGAACGCCTGGATGCGCGCCTCCTCGAGCAGGCGCAGCATCTCGGCGTTGTTGACGTGCGCGTAGGCGTCGAAGTCCGACCAGCGCAGCGGGATGGCGACGTGCAGGCGCATCAGTCGCGGGTCAGCTTGCGGTAGGCCGAGCGGTGCGGCTTCGCGGCGTCGGGGCCGAGGCGCTCGATCTTGTTCTCCTCGTACGCCTCGAAGTTGCCCTCGAACCAGTACCAGTTCGCCGGGTCCTCCTCGGTGCCCTCGTAGGACAGGATGTGCGTCGCGATGCGGTCGAGGAACCACCGGTCGTGGGTGATGACCACGGCGCAGCCGGGGAACTCGAGCAGCGCGTTCTCGAGGCTCCCGAGCGTCTCGACGTCCAGGTCGTTGGTCGGCTCGTCGAGCAGCAGCAGGTTGCCGCCCTGCTTGAGCGTCAGCGCGAGGTTGAGGCGGTTGCGCTCTCCACCGGAGAGCACGCCCGCCTTCTTCTGCTGGTCGGGGCCCTTGAAGCCGAACTGCGAGACGTAGGCGCGCGACGGGATCTCGGTCTTGCCGACCTGGATGTAGTCGTGCCCGTCCGAGACGACCTCCCAGAGGTTCTTGTTCGGGTCGATGCCGCCGCGGCTCTGGTCGACGTAGGAGATGTCGACGGTCTCGCCGATCTTGAGGTCACCGCCGTCGAGCGGCTCGAAGCCGACGATCGTCTTGAACAGCGTGGTCTTGCCGACGCCGTTCGGGCCGATCACGCCGACGATGCCGTTGCGCGGGAGGGTGAAGCTGAGGTCCTCGATGAGCACGCGCTCGCCGAACGACTTGTGCAGCTTCTTCGCATCGATGACCTGGGCTCCGAGGCGCGGTCCCACGGGGATCACGATCTCCTCGAAGTCGAGCACGCGCGTCTTCTCGGCCTCGGCGGCCATCTCCTCGTAGCGGGCCAGGCGGGCCTTCGACTTGGCCTGGCGGCCCTTGGCGTTGCTGCGCACCCACTCGAGCTCGGTGGTCAGGCGCTTGGCGAGCTTGGCGTCCTTCTTGCCCTGGACCTCCAGTCGGGCGCGCTTCTTCTCGAGGTAGGTCGAGTAGTTGCCCTCGTAGGGGTAGAGGTGTCCGCGGTCGACCTCGGCGATCCACTCCGCGACGTTGTCGAGGAAGTACCGGTCGTGGGTGACGGCGAGGACGGCGCCGGGGTACTTCGAGAGGAACTGCTCGAGCCAGAGCACGCTCTCGGCGTCCAGGTGGTTGGTGGGCTCGTCGAGCAGCAGCAGGTCGGGCTTCTGCAGGAGGAGCTTCGTCAGCGCCACGCGGCGCTTCTCACCACCCGACAGGTTCGTCACGAGGGAGTCGCCCGGGGGCGTCCGCAGCGCGTCCATCGCCTGCTCGAGCTGCGAGTCGAGATCCCACGCGTCGGCGGCGTCGATGGCCTCCTGCAGGGTGCCCATCTCGGCGAGCAGCGAGTCGAAGTCGGCGTCCGGGTCGGCCATCGCGAGGGAGATCTCGTTGAAGCGGTCGATCTTGCCCTTGATCTCGCCCACGCCCTCCTGCACGTTCTCGAGCACGGTCTTGGTCTCGTCGAGTTCGGGCTCCTGCATCAGGATGCCGACGGAGTAGCCCGGGCTCAGCCGCGCCTCGCCGTTGCTCGGGGTGTCGAGCCCGGCCATGATCTTCAGGATCGTCGACTTGCCGGCGCCGTTCGGGCCGACCACGCCGATCTTGGCGCCGGGCAGGAACGACATGGTGACGTCGTCCAGGATCAGCTTGTCGCCGACCGCCTTGCGGGCGCGCACCATCGAGTAAATGTATTCAGCCACTTCAGTCCCTCAACCGCTCGTACGTTCTCGGAGCCCCGCGTTCCGGCGGGACCTCCCCGGTGACCGGGAGACCCGCGGCCGGATGACGGCCTCCGTCGGTCGCGGCGCGGTTCGCGCAGACGGATCGGAGGCAGGGGCCGCGTCCAGGCTACCGGCTGGGAGGACGCGGGATCAGCCCTCGAGCGGGACGGTCCGGCCGACCAGGCAGGCGCCGGTCGCGATCGGCGCGGCGACCACCGCGTGGACGCCGTCGCTCTTGGGGCCGTACTGGCCGAGCAGGCAGGAGTCACCGAGCTTCACCGAGACGAGCACCGTGTCGGCGTCGAGCCCGATCGAGGTCTCGTCGGCCGTGAGCTGCATCGCCTCCTTCGAGAAGCCGGCCGCGACCAGGGCGTCGACGACGCTGAGTCCGGGTGCCTCGGCGTCCGCGGCGACCACTCCGCTGATCACCTGCTCGAAGAAGGGCAGGTTCTCCTCGGCGGAGCCGCCCGGGACGAGGGCGACCGGTGCCGGCTCCGCCGGAGCACCGGCGGTCGCCTCCGCGGCGGGAGACGACGCGGTGGCCTCGGGAGCGGTGCAGCCGGCGAGCAGCCCGACGGCGAGGACGGGACCGGCGAGGAGGGCGGCGGCACGGCGCAGGCGCTCGTCGACCGGGGTCCGTGTGCTCACTCGACTCCTTCCGGCGGCCGCGGATCTCGCGCCGGACACCCTCGTCAGAACGGGGTATCGACCGATTCTAACGACGGCTCGAGCGGCGTCGTCACCGCGCCCCAGTCCCCTGTGGCCGTTGCGTCGACGGCCTTCGGGGGCTCCTCGCTCCAGGCCTCGGGCGCGGTGGGGGCCGCCACGGGCGCCGCTCGCCCGACGGTCTTCGTGTAGCGGGTGGTCCCCCACGCGAGGTCGTGGCCGATCCCCTCGGCCGTCAGTGCGACGTCGGTGCCGGACTTGCCGCCGCTCTCCCACGAGCGCACGGCGAGCCGCCCCGTGACGATGACCCGGTCGCCGCGGGCGAGCGACGCGAGGGCGTTGCCGGCGAGTCCGTTGAAGGCGTTCACGGTGTACCAGTTCGTGGATCCGTCGACCCAGCGCTGCTCGGCGCGGTCGTAGCGGCGCTGCGCCGAGGCCAGTCGGAAGCTGGCCATCGTGCGGCCGTTCGCGGTGTCGATGCTCCGCGGATCGGTGCCGATGACTCCGATGAGGGTGAGGGTGTCGGTCATGGTCGTGTCCTCTCGTCGATGGTCGCGGTCGCGACCGGAGCGGCACCCGGGCGGAGGGGGCTGGTACCACCCGGGTGCCGTGAGGACAGTGTCGTGACGAAGGGCCCGCCTCCGGAGTGGAGACGGGCCCTTCTGGGGACGATCGGCGTCATCGACGCCTGGGGAGGACGACTACGACGCGGTGATGTACTTCGAGTACGACTTCCGGATCTTGTTCACCTTGGGCAGGGCCACCGCGAGGCAGTAGCCCTGACCCGGGTTCTTCGCGAAGAAGTCCTGGTGGTAGTCCTCGGCCGGGTAGTAGACCCCGAGAGGGGAGATCTCCGTGACGATCGAGCCGTCCCACCACTCCGAGGCGCGGTCGCGAGCCGCCTCGAACAGCTCCTTCTCCTCGTCGGTGGAGTAGTACATCGCCGAGCGGTACTGCGTACCGACGTCGTTGCCCTGGCGGTTGAGCTGACGGGGGTCGTGGAGGGTGAAGAAGACGTCGAGGATCACCTGCTCCGGGATGACGTCGGGATCGAACGTCACGGCGACGGCCTCGGCGTGGCCGGTGCGTCCCGTGCAGACGTCCTCGTAATCGGGATCGACGGTGGATCCGCCGGTGTAGCCGGAGACGACGTCGCTCACGCCGTCGAGGACGCGGTAGACGGCGTCGAGGCACCAGAAGCATCCCCCGGCGAGTACGAATGTGCGCATGTGCGTGTGACTCACTTCCTGTCGCGGCGACGCATCCGGAGTGCCGGGCGCGTCGTCTGAGTCAACACCCTTCGGGCCCGCCGCATTCCGCGCCCGGGGGCGGCTGGCATAGAGTCCAGGAGTGAGCTACGACGCAGCCCCCGACCGCTACGACCGCATGGACTACCGACGAGTGGGACGGAGCGGGCTCAAGCTTCCCGCCCTCTCCCTCGGCCTCTGGCACAACTTCGGCTCCGACCGCCCCCTCGACACGCAGCGCGCGATCCTGCGCCGCGCGTTCGACCTGGGGATCACCCATTTCGACCTCGCGAACAACTACGGACCGCCCTACGGCGCGGCCGAGACGGCGTTCGGCCGGATCTTCGCGGAGGACTTCCGTCGGTACCGCGACGAGATCGTGATCTCCTCCAAGGCCGGGTACGACATGTGGCCGGGACCGTACGGCGACGGCGGGTCCCGCAAGTACCTCCTCTCCTCCCTCGACCAGAGCCTCGAGCGCCTCGGAGTCGACTACGTCGACGTCTTCTACTCGCACCGGCCGGACCCCGAGACGCCGATCGAGGAGACGATGGGAGCGCTCGCCTCCGCCGTCCAGCAGGGCAAGGCGCTCTACGTCGGAGTCTCGAACTACGACCCCGAGCAGACACGCGCCGCCCAGGCCGCCCTCGCGTCCACCGGAGTGCCGCTGCTCATCCACCAGCCGCGGTACTCGATGTTCGACCGCCACATCGAGGACGGGCTCTTCCCCGTCCTCGACGAACTGGGGACCGGCTGCATCGTGTTCTCGCCGCTCGCCCAGGGCCTGCTGACCGACCGCTACCTCGACGGGACCGTCCCCGACGGATCGCGCGCCGCGACCTCGCGCTTCCTCTCCTCCGACCGGATCGACGAGGACTACCTCGCCCGGGTTCGCGGCCTGAACGCGATCGCGGAGGGACGCGGCCAGACCCTCGCGCAGCTCGCGCTGAGCTGGGTCCTGCGCGTCCGGACCGTCACGAGCGCGGTCATCGGCGCCTCGAGTGTCGCCCAGCTCGAGCAGAACGTGGCGGCACTCGACGCCGGTCCGCTGACCGAGTCGGAGACGGCGGCGATCGAGGAGTTCGCCGTGCACGGGACCGCTCTGCGCTGAGTCCGCGGAGCCGACGGGGATGTCGGTGGTCGCTCGTAGTCTGCGAGAGCACCCTGGCCGGTGGGTGCTCCCCGATCCGAGCAGGAGGAACCGATGTCCCTGTCCACTCTGCACGCGACCCGCACTCCCCCGAGGCTGACCCGGGTGAACGGGCGGCTCTGGCGCGTGAGCACCGCCTCCGGCGCCGTCGTCGGCCACATCGAGCTGGTCGACGATCCGCAGGGCGAGAAGTACCGGGCGAGGCTCCTGCGCGCCGGGATGCCTGCGGGCCCGCAGCTGGGCGAGTTCTGGAGCGTCGACGACGCGATCGAGGTCTTCCGCGTCGCCTGAGGCACCGATCACCGACAGGTCGGCGTGCCGATCTCTCCTCGCCGCGCGGTCGGGCTAACGTTCGGCACATGCAGTGGTGGAGCGATTTCGTGCAATGGATCCAGACGGCGGACGGCTACCGGGCGGTGTTCCTGGCGGTGATCGTCCTGCTCTCGGTGGTGATCGGAGTGGTCATCACGGCCGCCGTGTTCCGCTCCGCCATCGCGCGGCTGATCAGGCAGCAGGACCACGAGCGCAAGAACGCCGTGATCGCGACCCTGATCGACGCCGCTGTCGACGCCTCCGCGTGGAACGTGCTCAGCCAGACCGAGCGCATCCTGAGCGATCGCGCCTCCGCCCAGGCCGAGACGCACCTGCGCCTCCTGCCCGTCAAGGGGTCCGGAGTCGCGGCGAACTGGGCCGCGCACGAGCTCGCCGACCTGAAGCACTCCTCGGCCACGGGCGGCTACCAGACCCAGGCGAGCGTGGCCGAGTTCCGCGACCGCCTCGTGCTCTGGCGAGACAAGCCCGGGCGTGCTCGCAAGGCGTTCCTCGCCGACCTCGAGCGCTGGCGCTTCTCCGAGACCTCGCGTCCCGAGACGAAGCCCGTCGAGCCCGAAGCGCAGTCCACCCGCCCGACGCCGGAGCCCGAGCGCCCGGCGACCCCCGCTCCCGTCGTGGTCGGCGCCTCGGAAGGAGCGACCGACTACCAGCGTCCGTCCTCGACGCCGACGATCGTCCTGCCGGCCGCCTCTGAGAACGATGGACACGACGAAACGCGCCAGCTTCTGGACGACGTCGACCGCCTCGAGGTGCCCTCGCGCGAGCGCCCGGTCGAAGAGCTCCCGCCGGTCGAGCACGAGCAGACGGCGACTCCCGCGTCGCAGGCCGAGGTCGAGGGCGAGCACTCCGACGATGCCCGCACGGCCCACGCCGCCCGCCCGGTCGAGTGAGCCGAGCCCCGGATGGAGAGAAGGCCCCGACCGCTGATGCGGTCGGGGCCTTCTCCGTGGTGTAGATCACACGTCTCAGATGTGCGCGTCACGTGCACGCGCAACCCGGCCGACCAGTACGGCGAGGGGCGCCGCGATGATCGTCCACGCAACCGCGATTCCAGCGAGAAGAGCGAGGAGCAGCATGGTCGTACCTCCGTTCGTTACGTCGTTGTAATTCCGGACACCCCCAGACTAGGTGCCCAACGACGAGCACAGTGCTCAAAACTCGAAAACACGCCGGTGTTGCCCAGAAAAGAGCAGTGTGTTAGGCGAGAAAAGCCGACTTTGCCACCCATTCAGGGCTGGTGTCCAGCCCGAACAGCGTCCTGACACTGCGGTCCGCACTGATGCGGATGAACCGGTACGAGCACGACAGACTGCAGGAGATCCGGTGGCCAGTCCATCGGAGCAACACTTGCGGGGCGCGCAATGGTGGTGACTCGCGGTCGGTTACGAACCATAGAGGAGGACCGACCCCGGCCTCGCACTGTCGAAGGACGATCCGACGATCGCCGTTCATCTCCATTCGGCTGCACTGACAACTGCCGCACGCATCGCGCTCACCCCTGATTCGGCCGGTGAATCCGCCAGCAGGTGTCCCGGTGGCGAGGGTGCACCCGCGATCCCGGAGACCACAGCGACCAGGACGGCTGGTGCGACAGGCTCCGCAGTCCGCAGTCCGCTGTCGCGCAACGCGTGCACTGCGGAGGCTACTGGCTACTGTGCAGCGCGTGGGAGACTCCATTGCGCGTCCGAGATTCGATTTCACTGACGGGTTGCGCGCGCTTGCCGCGATCGCCGTGAGCATCTATCACGCGGCCCTCTTCACCGGCGGTAGCGGAGAGTTCCTCGCTTCTTTCCCGATCGCCGGCCGCCTGCTCGGCCTCGGAACGCTCGCGGTTCCGGTGTTCATCGTCCTCTCCGGTTTCGTGCTGATGCTGCCCGTCGCGCGCAGTTCTTCGCTCGAACTGCGAGGCGGACTTCGCGAGTTCGTGAAGCGACGGGCGAGGCGAATCCTGCCGCCGTACTTCATCTCCCTCGCGATCTTCGCGACCACGATCGGCCTCGCCCCGGCCCTGCAGACGGGGCACGGGACCGAGTGGGACAGCAAGGTCCCCATCACGCTCGGCGGGCTCGTCTCGCATCTGTTCCTCGTGCACAACCTCGACCCCGCCTGGATCTACCAGATCAACGGACCAGCATGGTCGGTCGCTACCGAGTGGCAGATCTACTTCCTCTTCCCTCTCGTCCTCCTGCCCCTCTGGCGCCGCTTCGGTCCGATAGTCGCCGTCGGGACGGCGATCGCTCTCGGCGTGGCCACCATAGTGCTGCTCCCGTCGATCGCTCCCGCTCACCCCTGGTTCCTCGGGCTCTTCGCGATGGGTGCCGGGGCCGCGTGGATGACTCATCATGCGGAGCTCCGCCGCGCAGGTGCGATGACAGTACTGGCGGCTGTCATCGCGATCGTGCTCACCATCGGCGTGCACGTCGTGTGGGTCTCCGAGACAGCGTGCGGAGCAGCGATCGCACTGCTGCTGTACTGGCTCTCCCTGAACGCACGCTCTGGACGATCGACCCGGGCGGCGCGCATTCTGAGCTATCGCCCTCTGGTCAGGATCAGCATCGGCTCCTACAGCCTTTACCTCGTCCACAGCCCGGTCCTCGCGGCGGGAAACATCGCTCTTCTCGACCTGGAGATGCCTTACCCGGCGCGCCTCCTAGTGATGTTCGTGGTCGTCCTCCCCTTGTCGTGGCTCGCCGGCTGGATCTTTTTCCGCCTCGTCGAACGCCACTTCCTCACGACGCACCAGGCGATCCTCAGGCCGGACCGATCGTGATCGGCGCGATCACTTCTGGTGTTCGAAGGGCGATGCTGCACTCGATTCCGCCGAGCTGCTGTCGCTGAGCACGGGTGGCTCCGAGGACAACGTCGCAGGACCGACAGGATCGGTCAAGGGTCCGTTGCCCGTCGTCGCCGGAAATTGGCCGTCCTCCCGACGCTCCGCAGCTGCCGTTCCGGGCACCCGGGTTCCAGCCGTCGGCGACGCGCAGAGCGATCAAGACTCCGACACATCGCCCCGCTGCCCGAAAAGGAGCGGTCTGTCGTGAGAATGAAGCCGAGGACGGCAACGCTTCTACAACCGGAACCGGGGGAACTGCATGTCGTCTCCGCCTCCGTACGAGCTGTGGTGACCGACGGAGCACGGCTTCTCATGACGACGACGGGGAGCGACGTCTCTCCGCTGCCCTCCCCCGAGAGACGCGCTCTCCCACGGTCCGGCCGCTCCTCGAGCGGATGCACACACTCCGCTCGTCGCGCGATCGAATCTCTCCAAGAATGTTTGCCCGGCTCCGCGCGGCTGAACAAGGCAGCGGAGGTGCAGTGACCTCGGGCGTCCGCCGATCTACTGGAGCACTCCCGCCGCGCGGAGCGACTCCGCGATCGCCGGCTCGATGATGTCGGTGTAACGCGGTGCCGCATGGAGGCGGTCGCCCTTGGTGGGCGTGGTGTCGACGTAGGCAGGGCACAGCGCCTCGGTGCAGAACCACGGAGCGGAATCGATGACGACGCCTCCGATGGTCGCGGAGACCGTGCCGTCGGCAGCGAAGTACTTCTCATGGGAGTCGGTGATCTCGCCGACGCAGTCCGTCGGCGTCGACACCGCGGTGAAGCACTGACCGACGTTGACGTCCGCTGGCGGTGGTGCAAGGAACACGACCTTGCCGGCAGAGGCGCTGAACCTCTCGACGGACGTCTGGAGACTCGCTATCCACTCCGGGCCAGTGAGGGGGCCGTCGGCGCCGATCGGAGTGTGCTGCTGATAGGCGTTCGTCACGAAGACGAGTTCGGGACTCTGCGCAGTGATCGCGTCGACCGCGTCCTGCTTCCGGGTGGGGCAGAAGTCGGCGACGCTCGCGTTGTTGATGACGGTGTCGGAGTACTCGCAGCCGTTCATGGCGAATCCCTGGACGCGATAGCCGGCCTGGTTGAGAATGGCGCGGAGTGCCGCAGTGTAGGCGACCGCCGTGGAATCCCCGACAATGACCGCCAGCTTGTCCCCGTCCCCCCAGGTGCAGTCGCTTCCAGTGATGCGGATGGTGTCCGCACACTCCTCGATCTCGGCTGGCCAGCCTCCCTGGCTGAAGGAGTCCTCGAAACCCTCCGGCCAGGCCGTGGACTGCAGCGCCGAGGTGATCCTCGCGGTGAGTTCGGTCTGTGCAGGCCCGACGGTGGGCGAGGCGGGGTCGGCGACGTCTGCACCGACAGGCGCTGGCGCGCTCGTCGATACGGGCAGCGCTGCTGCAGCTGCCTCCGGTGCGCCGTAGACGACGCGGTTCGCGGTGTCTGCGGGAACGATCAGCGTGAAGGCGAGGAGCGCGGCGGTCGTGACACCCAGTGCGCCGAGACCGAACCACCGCGCGATCTTGAGCATGGAGAGCTGCTCACCCCACCATGTGCGCCAGGCATCGTCTCTCTGCCAACGGCTCTCGTGACGATCCAGCAAAGGTGAGCGGTGAACCGGCTTCTCGAACAGGTGGTACGCGAGTGCTGCGATTCCGAACCCCACGACGAGGACGCCGATGTAGCCGCCGCTGCCGGCATTGGGGAAGAGCGCGGCGCCGAAGACGACCGCGGGGAAATGCCAGAGGTACAGGCTGTAAGAGATGTCGCCGACGTACTTCGCGACGGGATTCGCGATCGGAGCGAGGAATCGAGCCTGCTCCCCGATGCCGGACGCGAGGACGAGGACTGTCGCGAGAACAGGGAGGATCGCGCCGGGGGCCGGGAAGGGCACGGCGTCGTCGACGAGGAACAGCGAGGCGCTCATCCCGATCAGACCGCTCCACGCGAGAAGGATCCGGAGGGGCTGGCGCATCCTGAGGAAGAGCGGCGCAGCGACCGCGAGCAACGCCCCCGCGCCGAGTTCCCACGCACGGGTGAGCGTCGAGAAGTAAGCGACCGTCGGCCCGGTCGTGCTCTGCACGAGCGCCCAGCTGAGTGAACCGAGCACGATCAGGAGCATGGCCGCGCCCGCGGTCAGTCGGAGGCTTCGGTCGGTATGAGCACCTCGCTGACGAGCGTAGATCCAGAGGATGGCGAGGAGGAGCCAGGGCCAGACGAAGTAGAACTGCTCCTCGACGGAGAGCGACCAGAAGTGCTGCAGAGGAGAGACCGCTTGTCCCTGCGCGAAGTAGTCGGTGCCCTCGGCTGCGAACCGCCAGTTCGCAGAGAACAGGAACGCCCATACCGCATCCCACGTGATCGCGCTCGCTCGGCTCGAGAGGAGCAGCGCGTGGGAGAGGAGGACGGTCACGAGGAGGACCAGGGTCGCGGCGGGGATGATCCGCTTGATCCGGGCCTTGTAGAAGCCCCAGAAGGAGATCGTCCCCGTGGCGCCGTACTCGCGCAGGAGCAGTCCGGTGATCAGGAAACCCGATATGACGAAGAATATGTCGACCCCGACGAATCCGCCCGCCGGCCACCCGAGTAGATGCTCGAGGAACACGGCGAGGACGGCGAACGCTCGCAGTCCTTGGATGTCGGTTCGTCGTCGGGCGGTCGTCGGTCGTGTGGTGCTCGCGACTGCGGTCGTCGTCATGCCGTCCCCCTCGTGAATCGGGCACAGGCTATCCGAGGCGTGTCGCGGCCCCGGGCTGTTCACCGTCTGCCGGGAACTACTGGCGCAGAAACACTGCTCGTGGCCGCTCACGACCGCGTGGCGCCGCGCGGAACCGGGCGCGATGGGCGTTGTCCGCGCTGGACAGGCCCCGGATTTCACCCCCGCGACGACGCGTGCAGCGGCTCCGCAGGATCAGTCCGGTCGCCTCGCTGGCCGCAGTGACGACGAGCGTCTTCTCGCAGCACCTCTCAGTCGCGGACGGGCTGCCTTCTCGTCGAGTCCGAGAACCGCGACGGCCGCGGAGAGGGCGTTCTGGCAAGCGTCCCGGGACAACCGCGGCTCAGCGGCTGTGCCCTAGATCCAGGTGATGTCCGCGTCGGTGTCGGCGAGCCAGGTGTCGACGTACTTGTGCAGCTTCCCGATCCTGTTGTCGCGAACCTTCACGGGCCGGCCGAGCTGCAGCGCGATCAGCATGCCGTGGAGGCGGTCGGTGACGACGGTCTCGCCCTGGGCGAGGAGCGCGAGACCGGTGGCGAGTCGTCGCCTCGAGCGCGGCTCCCACAGCGCGTTCGCGGTGGGGACGACGGACCGGAGGAAGGGCAGCTCCTTCGTGCGGTGGGTGAGCCAGGCGGTCGCGCGCGTGATCGGCTGATCTTGCGGCCAGTCGATCCCCTCGCCGAGGCCTCCGGCGGACTCCGGGTCGCGGCGGATGAGGCGCACTTCCTTCCGTGTCGGATCGGGCGCGGGAACGGGGCCGAGGAGGTGCACGGCGTCCGGCGAGAGGACCAGCTGCTCGACGTCGTCCTTGAGGTCGTCGAAGGAGTCGTGGTCGCGAACAGCGATGCGCAGCTGCTCCCGGGGAGCCATGCGGCGGAGGAACTCGTCGCGGTCGGAAGGCGATGCCCAGTGGATCGACTGCGGGCCTTGAATGAGCAGCGTCTCCGTGGGGAGGCGCTCGGCGAGGCTGTAGCGGTGCTCGCCGTGCTCCTTGTAGAGGCCGCCGAAGTTCCCGCCGCCGTTGATGTAGACCGCCGCCCCGGTCGCGGAGTAGAGCCTCGGCGGCATCGTGTGGAACGAGGACGTCGAGAGGATGTCGATCTGTCGTCCGTGCCAGTAGACGTACTGACCTTGAGCGATCGCGGAGTCGCCGATGTTCGCGTAGTCGGGGAAGTCGGTGAAGTGCAGCTTCGAGACACCGGCGTGAAGCTGGTGGAACGCGAGCTCGGTGCGCTCGAGCATGGTCGGCGCGTAGACGGAAGAGGTCACGGCGTCTCCAAAAGGCGTCAGTGGCGGTCGCCTCACGGTACTCTGCCCTCGGCATTCGGGGGTTCGCTTGCCCCCTGAAGAGGCGTCCCGATGAGGGGTGAGCTGAAACCGCGATCGCTCCGCGTCTGGTCAGGACCACGGAAGGCGACGGCGCAACTGCAGTGGAAGCCGCCCCTGATCGGACGGAGAGTCGTTCCGGCCAGGTGAGTGTCGAGCGGCGACGTCCGGGCGTTCCTCGAAGGTCTCGGATCGTTCTCGGACGGAGCCGGGCACCTCGGCGACGACGTGCCCCCGGCAGGAATCGAACCTGCGACCAAGAGATTAGAAGGCTCCTGCTCTATCCGCTGAGCTACGGGGGCGTCCGTCGTCCAGAGTACCGGGAGAGGGTCGTGGGGCCGGAACCGACGCGGAGCCGAGACCCGGTCGTCAGCCCTGGACGAGCCCGACCACGCCGACGACCAGCGAGACGGCCGCGAGCAGCAGCGAGATCCCGATCAGGATCGAGTGCACCCGGAGGAAGGTCGTCGCGCGCCCGTCAGCATCGCGGGCTCGGGGGTCCTTCCGCACGCGACGGAGGAAAGGCGGCCAGACCACCGCGTTCCAGACGGCGTTGGCGATCAGCATCCAGCAGACGAGGGTCATCACGGAGAACGAGTGTACGAGGCCCGGCCCAGCCGCCCGCGGCGCGTCGGTGGCCGCGGATAGACTGCCCCGCATGAGTAGCGCCCCCGACCGTCTTGTCTGGATCGACTGCGAGATGACGGGACTCGACCTCTCGGTCGACGAGCTCGTCGAGATCGCCGTCGTGGTCACGGACTTCGATCTCGAGCCCCTCGACGAGGGCCTCTCGATCGTCATCAAGCCCGACGCATCGGCGCTCGAGCACATGGGCGACTTCGTCCGCACGATGCACGAGACCTCGGGGCTGCTGGAGGAGATCCCCTCCGGAGTCAGCGTCGCGGAGGCCGAGTACCAGGTCCTCGAGTACGTGCTGAAGCACGTTCCGAGCGAGCAGCACGCCCCCCTCGCCGGCAACACGATCGGCACCGACCGCGCCTTCCTCGCCAAGTTCATGCCCCGCCTCGACGGGCACCTGCACTACCGCAACGTCGACGTCTCCTCCATCAAGGAGCTCGCGCGGCGCTGGTACCCGCGCATCTACTTCAACGCCCCTGCCAAGCACGGCGGGCACCGCGCCCTCGCCGACATCCTCGAGAGCATCCGCGAGCTCCGGTACTACCGCCGTGCCGCGTTCGTCGCCGAGCCGGGCCCGTCGACCGCTGACGTCCAGGCCGTGTCGGCCGCCGTCGTGGACGAGTTCGCCTCGCGGATGTAGTAGTCTCGTACAGTTGCTTCGGGAGGGTCACCCTCTCGGAACACCGTCCTGGTGGGTATAGCTCAGTTGGCAGAGCGCCTGGTTGTGGTCTAGGAGGTCGCGGGTTCGAGCCCCGTTACTCACCCCAGGAGGGCCCGGAGTCGTCACGACTCCGGGCCCTTTCCCATACTGGAGGCGACGATGCTCGAACTGGACGAAGCGGCATTCGAACGACTCGTGGTCGCCGAGCTCGACGAGCTCCCCGACGACATGGTCGACGGCCTCGACAACGTGGTGTTCGTGGTCGAGGACCGTCCCGAGGACGGCTCCCTGGATCTGCTCGGCGTCTACGACGGAGTGGCGCTCACCGAGCGGGAGCGCTACGGCTTCGGCGAGATGCCCGACCGCATCGTGCTGTTCCGCGAGCCCCACCTCGCCGCCTGCGAGACGCTCGACGAGCTGCGGGACGAGATCCACGTGACCCTCGTGCACGAGATCGCGCACTTCTACGGGATCGACGACGACCGGCTGCACGAGCTCGGCTGGGCCTGAGCCGTAGTCAGGAGCCGGTGTCGAGCACGACGTCGGCGCCCTCGCAGGGCCGCTCGCGCAGCCGGTAGCGCCGGAACTGCTCGTCCCACTCGTCCCAGTGCGACTCGAAGAGCGCGCCGTCCCGGGCGAGCGCACGCCGTCGCCTCTCGACGTCACCCGTCTCGATCCAGATCGTGAGATCCGCCACCGCTCGGCCCGCGGCCGTCGCGGCACCGCAGCCCTCCACGACGAGCAGGGGGCAGCGCACGACGACGGGACCCGCGGACGTCCCGCTCGCCCAGTTCCAGGGCCGCCAGCGGCCGGTCCCGTGCAGGGCGTGCGGGCGCACGAGTTCCCGGGCGACCTCCGTGGCTGCACGGTCCAGGCCCGACCAACCCGGATACAGATCGTCCATCCGCACGAGGACGGCCTCGGGCGCACCGGCGATCGCGCTCACGCGGGCGAGCAAGTCCACCGCGAAGGTCGACTTGCCCGATCCGCTCGGACCGTCGACGAGCACGGTCCGGGCGCGTCGCTCGACGATGCGGCGGGCCAGCACTCGAGTGACCCGGGGAGTCAGGGTCTCAGCCACGCAGAACGAAGCTCCAGGTGCCGGCGAGCACGGCGGCGCTGACGGCGATGCCCGCGATCGCGGCGCCTCCCAGCACGAGGAGGGCGTCGCCGCCGCCGAAGCGGGACACCCGCGCCCAGGTCCGCGGCGTGTCCGCTCCGAACCCCTTCGCCTCCATCGCGGTGGCGAGTCGGCTCCCCCGCCGGATGGCGAGCACCAGCAGGGAGAACGTGCGACCCGCGAGGCTGCGGAGAGCCTGGACCGGGCCGCGGCCGTCGGCCACGCCGCGGGCACGCCGCGCCATGGACAGCGTCCGCCAGTCGTCGACGAGCAGGCCCACGAGACGCATGCCGGCGAGACCGCCCAGGACGAACCTCGACGGCAGGCGCAGGATCTGCGCGAGTCCGTCGGCGAGGTCGGTCGGGTCGGTGGTCGCGATCAGCACGACACTCGGGAGGCCGATGGCCAGCACGCGGAGGGTGATCGCACCACCCAGCGCGACGGAGCCGTCGGTGACGCTGACGAAGAGGAACTCGGCGAGCACCGCCCCGCTGTCGCGTCCGTAGAGGACGGTGGTCATCCCGGCCAGCGGAGCGGCGATCAGCACGGGAGCCGTGCGGCGGAGCAGGTCGCCGAGTCGCAGCCCCGCGAAGGGCAGCACGAGCAGTTCGAGGGCGAGCGCCGTCGCCGCCGAGACCGCATCGAGGGTGAGGACCAGGACGATCGCGATCAGGAGGCTCGCGAGCAGCTTCGCCACCGGATTCGCCCGGGCGATCCTTCCGCGGGCGGGCAGGGCGTCGAGGAGGGTCATCGCCGCACCTCCTGAGCAGCGCCCAGCGGCAGGACCGCATCGGCGAGCGCGTCGACGAGGTGCTCGTCGTGCGTGACGGTGAGGATCGCACGCCCGTCCGCCCGCAGCTCGGCCAGCAGGTCGACGACCACGTCCCAGGTGCGACGGTCCTGGCCGAAGGTCGGCTCGTCGAGCACGACGACCGACGGCCGGCGCACCAGAGCGGAGGCGACGGCGAGGCGCCGCTTCTCCCCGCCGGACAGCGTGAACGGATTGGCGTCGGCGAGGGAGTACAACCCGAGCCGCTCGAGCATCGCGTCGGCGCGGGAGCGCTCCGCCCCGTCGCGGGCACCGAGGTGCAACTCCTGCCGCACGCGTGCCGTGAGGAACTGGTGCTCCGGCTCCTGGAAGACCATCGCGACCCGGTCCGCGAGCTCCCTCGAGCGCCAGCGGTGCGGATGCGGGGACGCCCCGGCCCGGACCTCGTCCGAGGCGATGACCTGCCCCGCCGCCGGATCCAGGAGCCCGGCCAGAGTCAGCGCGAGGGTCGACTTGCCCGCTCCGTTCGGCCCGAGGACGGCGGTGACGCGGCCCTGCCCGATCTCGACGTCCAGTCCCTCCGCGACGCGGGGCGGGCGGCGGACTCCGAAGAGCGGCCGCGCGATGGCCAGATCCACGGTGCGCAGCGCGGGAGGCGCGGCGCCGTCCGGTCCCGGGCGGCGTGCGGGGCGCTCCCCCGGCAGCCACACGCCGGCAGCCTCGAGGACCGCGCGGGTCTCCTCGAGCACGGTCGACGGCGCACCGTCGGCGATCACGGCTCCGTCCGAGCCGAGCACGACGATCCGATCGACGAGATCGACCCAGACGTCGACCCGGTGCTCGACGACGACGAGGGTCGCTCCGGTGCGCGCCGTGCTGCGCTGAACGGCGTCGCGCACCTCGCGGACCCCGTCGGGGTCGAGGTTCGCGGTCGGCTCGTCCAGCAGCAGGAGTCGTGGGCGCATCGCCAGCACGCCCGCGAGCGCGAGCCTCTGCTTCTGACCACCCGAGAGCGCCGATGTCGACCGATCCAGCGCGACATCCAGCCCGACGTCGTCGAGCGCCTGCCGCACCCGCTCCGGGATCTCGCCCGCCGGGACACCGAGGTTCTCGCAGGCGAAGCCCACGTCGTCGCCCACGCGGGCGAGCACCGCCTGCGTGTCCGGATCCTGGAGCACGAGGCCCGCGACTCCGCGACGACGGACCGGTGCGTCCCCGTCCAGGACGAGCGCGCCGGTCGACGCGCCGTCCTCCTCGCCGCCGAGGACTCCGGCGAGAGCGTGCAGGAGAGTGCTCTTGCCCGCGCCCGAGGGTCCGAGCAGGAGCACCCGCTCCCCGGCTGCAATCTCGAGATCGAGCCCGGTGACCGCGGAACGGGAGCGCCCTGCGTGCCGCCAACTCCATCCGCGAGCGGAGACCGCCGCGCCGCTCATCGGGCGCCCGCGGCCGCTCCGTCGATCACCCGGCCCTCGCGTCCCGAGGCGAAGCGGTCGAGCGCTCCGGAGGCGGCCAGTCCGCGGACCGCGAGCCACGGGAGCAGGCCCGCGAGAAGGATGCCGGAGACGATCGAGGACACGATGTAGACCGTGGCGAAGAGCCCGTCGACTCCGACGTACCAGAGGAGCAGATCGTTGATCGCGAGCGCGAGCCCGGCCCCCGCTCCGGCGAGCAGAGCGACGATCGGGCGGCCGCTGCGGTAGAGGAACAGGGCCAGGATCAGCTCGGCACCCAGACCCTGCACGAGCCCGGAGAGCAGGACCAGATAGCCCCACTGGGTGCCGATGAGCGCGGAGACGACCGCGGCGAGCAGCTCGGTGTAGAGCGCGGCACCGGGCTTGCGGATGATGAGACCGCCGAGGACGCCGGCGAAGAGCCAGCCGCCGCCGAGGATCCCGCCGAGCCCGGGGAGGAACTCGAACGCGAGGCCGAGGACGTTCGTCGCCAGGCCCCAGGCCCAGAAGACGATGCCGCTCGCGACGGCGACGACGCTCGCCACGACGATGTCGACCACGCGCCAGCGCAGATCGCGGCGCGGAGCGGTGCGGGCGAAGGGGGTGGTGGTGTTCTGCACTGACGTGCCCTTTCGTGGAAGCGAATGGAGGGCACGGGTAGTAAGAGGAGATCGAAACGTTCCTTCGCTGGCATGACCCAGATCAGGTTCGACGGTCGAAGGCTGAAAGCCTTCCTCTCAGTCCGGTGCACCGGACTCCCGTGTTCGTCAGCAATCATAGACAGCATGCTGTGGTCGGTGGTCGTCGTTCTCGCCGTCCTGCTACTCCTGCTGCTGCAGGTGCTCATCCATCAGCGGCGACGACGCCTCCGCCGCGAGCTGCTGGCACAGGGCAGGCGGGTCCGCGGGCGCGTGATCGCGGACGACCCGGGAGCGCGGGCCGGGCGTCTGCTCGTCGCCTACCGGCTCGAGAACGGCGAGGAGCGGCGCGCTCTGAAGACGCCGCAGCGTCGAGGGGACGCGTGGATGGCGGGCGAGCCCGTCGTCGTCGTGTACGACCCGCGTCGCCCGACCGACGCGGAGCGACTCGTCGTCGGATTCGGCCGCACCAAGACGACCTGGTTCACCGCGCGCCCGATCCGGACGCGCTGAGCGCCCCTACTTCTTCAGGGCCCGCACGATGCGCGCGAGCGCCTTGCCGGTCACCCACACGAACGGGATGCCGACGGCGAGCACCGACACGATGTTGGGCTGGAAGCGCAGGCCGAGATCGTCCTTGATGTAGGCGCCGATCGGCACGACAGCCCCGCCGCCGCCACCACCGCCGCCCTCCTGACCGTCCTCGGATCCGCTGCCCCCGCCGAAGCCGAACCAGCGGAGGGCGACCGGGACCATCGTGGCGCCGTCGACGCTCACGGGCTCCCCGTAGATCGTCGCGGTACCCGCGGAGGTGACTTTGTCGGCCAGGGACACGGCGATGTTGGGCATGCCCGAACGCTACTCCGCGGCTCTCAGCGGCGACAACCGCCGCGCGGGCGCGCACAGCACTCCCCCATCCCGGTGGAGGGAGCCGATGCGATGATCGAGGATGCCTTTTCGCCCCCGCCGTCGACACCCGGTCCGCTCGACCGCGGTCGCGGTGGCGAGCGCGGGGCTGGCCGCGTTCCTCGCCTTCCATCGCGTGCTCCCGGAGGCGGCGGGCTGGCTGTCGGTCGTCGAGACCGCGATCCCGTGGTCCGGACTCGCGGTGCTCCTGCTCGTCGCGTCGGCCGTCGCCCTGCGCTCGCGCGGCGCCGGTGCCGCCGCGACGGTGCTCGCGATGGTCTACGGGGTCCTCGTCCTGCCCGTCGCGATGCCTGCTCCCGCTGTGCGCTCCGGTTCGTTCACGGTCGTCAGCCAGAACATCGGCGGCAGCGGCGAGGCCGGCGCCGTCGCGGCGGAGCTCGCCTCCGCCGAGCCCGACGTGATCGCGTTGCAGGAGCTGACCGCCGATGCGCGCGACGCGGTCGATGACGAGCTGTCGGCGGCCTACCCGCACTCCTACGTCGTCGGGACAGTGGGCGTCTGGAGTCGAGAGGTGCTCTCGAACGGCGAGGCGCTGGATCTGGGGCTCGGCTGGGACCGCGCGCTCGCGGTCGACATCGGCACGACGCTGGGCACGACCCGGCTCTTCGTCGTGCACCTGGCGTCGTTCCGGCTGGGCGACCACGAGGAGCGCGACGCGACACTCGCCGGTCTGGCCGAGACCCTCGCGGCAGACGAGTCCGCGAGGACGCTCGTCGTGGGCGATTTCAACACGGCGACCGACGACCATCTGCTGGCTCCGGTGCTCGAGCAGGCCGGGCTCGTGCGCACCTCGGGCATCGGCTTCCCTGCCACGTGGCCGTCGCTCCTCCCCCTGGTCGGCCTCGACCACGCCCTCGCCGATGGCGTGCCTGCGGCGACGGTCGAGGTCCTGCCACCCAACGGATCGGACCACCGGCCCGTCAGTCTGACGATCGGCTCCGCGTAGCGAGCGTGTCGCTGAGGTCGATGCCCTTCGCCGACTCCGGGGCCGAGCGCGCCAGCAGCGACGCGGGTCGGACGGCCCCCGTGCCGAAGCGCGCCGCGACCCCGTCGACCGCCAGCTCGGCGTCGCGCCAGTCGTCGGAGTCGTTCCAGAGCGAGAAGGCGACCTCGTCTCCGTCGACGAGCTGCTCGCCGCGCACGCCGATGAGGCGCACGGGTCGGCGCATCGGGTTCGCCGCCTCCAGCAGTGCCGACGAGGCCTCGTAGAGCACGCGCGCCACGTCCGTCGCCTCGGGCAGGGTCCGCGAGCGGGTCAGGGTGCTGAAATCGCCGAAGCGCACCTTGACCGCCACTGTGCGGCAGCGCACTCCTCCGCGGCGCAGGCGCACCGCGACCTTGTCGCACAGCCGCAGCAGCTCGCGGCGGACCAGCTCGGGGTCGGCGACGTCGTCGGCGAAGGTGATCTCGTGGCCCGCGCTCTTCTCGACGACGCGGGTGTCGACGGGGCGCGGATCCACTCCGTTCGACAGGGCGTGCAGGCGACGGCCGGTCGCCTCGCCGAGCGAGGAGATCAGCACGGCGAGCGGGGTCGCGGCGACGTCGGCGACGGTGGTCAGTCCGCGGCGCAGCAGCGCCTCCTCCGTGCTCGCTCCGACGCCCCAGAGTGCGCTCACGGGCAGCGGATCGAGGAACTCGCGGACGCCGTCGGACGGCACGACGAGCAGGCCGTCGGGTTTCGAGCGTCCGGAGGCGAGCTTGGCGACGAACTTCGTGCTGGCGATCCCGACGGAGCAGGTCAGACCGAGCTCGGAGTGGACGCGCTCGCGGATCGCGGTGCCGATGGCGAAGGGCGAGCCCGAGAGGCGGCGCGCACCGGCCACGTCGAGGAACGCCTCGTCGATGCTGAGCCGCTCGACGAGCGGGGTGAAGGAGTCGAAGATCGCCATGACCCGCCGGGACGCCTCGCGGTAGCGGTCCATGTGCGGCTCGAGCACGACGGCCTGCGGGCAGCGGCGGAGCGCCACGGCCATGGGCATCGCCGAGTTGACCCCGTAGCGCCGGGCCTCGTAGGTCGCGGCGGTGACGACGGACCGGGATCCGATGTGCCCGACGATCACCGGGCGGCCGCGCAGGTCGGGCCGCTCGAGCAGCTCGACGGAGGCGAAGAACGCGTCCATGTCGATGTGCAGGATGCTGGCGCGGGGATCGTCGACGGGGTCGAGCGTGACCTGCCGGCCGCTTCCGTCCTGTTTGCTCACGTGCTGTCCTGCTCGCCCTCTGCCGATGCCGTCCTGCCATGCTCGCACGCACCTCCGACACGGCGCTCGGCGACGAGGGAGGTGGAGGCTCTCACCCGCTCCGGGAATGGCCCGGCGCCGAAGGGGGTTGTCCCGAGCACCGACGACGACGCTCCGGAGAAGACATGACGCACGAGCCCGCCTCCCCCACCGCCACCGAGATGAGCCGCTGGCTCGACCTGCAGCAGCGCGCGCACGCCGCCTTCGAGAGCCGCCTGGCCGCCGTCGTGGACTGGTCGGCGCCGACCCCAGACACCGAGTGGGACACGCGCGCGCTCGTCCTGCACGTCGTCCGCGAGCAGCAGCGCGCGCACACGCTGCTGTCCGGCGGCGACGAGTCCCCGATCCGCCTCGAGCCGGTCGGCAGCGATCTGCGCAGCGAGTGGAGCCGGGTCACGGCCGACACTCGCGCAGCGGCGTCCGCCGCCCGGCCGGAGGCCGTCCTGCGCCTCGGCCGCGACTCCGTCACGGCACTCGAGCTCGTCCGGGAGCAGGTGTCTGACGTCACGATCCACGCCTGGGACCTCGCGCGCGCCACCGGGAGCGACGAAGCGCTGGACGAAGAGCTCGTGGCGGCCGTGTGGGAGCTGTTCGCGCCGCAGGAGGAGACGCTGCGCGCGAGCGGGCTGTTCGCCGCTCCGGTTCCCGTCGGCGAGGACGCGCCGCTGCAGACGCGCCTGCTCGCCGTCACCGGGCGCGACGACCGCCTGGCAGCCTGAACGCCGCTCCCATGTGCCGCGGGCAGGATGGGGCCACCGCCGCTGCGGCGGAGGAAGCACCGGGGCCTCGCGCCCCGCCGAGGAGAGGAACACGCATGACACGAGTCGCCGTCATCGGAGCCCACGGCAAGGTGGGTCAGCAGATCCTGCACCTGCTCTACGACGCCGGGCACGAGTCCGTCGGAGTGATCAGGAACCCCGAGCACGCCGAGGACATCGTGCGGCTGGGCGGTGAGCCGCTCGTCCACGACCTCGAGAGCTCGAGCGCCGAGGAGTTCGCTGCGCTGCTCGAGGGCGTCGACGCCCTCGTCTTCACCGCTGGCGCCGGCCCCGACTCGGGGATCGAGCGCAAGCGGACCGTCGACCTGGGCGCCTCCGTCCTCAGCCAGGAGGCCGCGGCCGCGGCCGGCATCCGCCGCTTCGTCCAGATCAGCGCGATCGGCGTCGACGAGCCGCTGGCCGAGGACACCGAGGAGGTCTGGCGCGCCTACGTCGAGGCCAAGCGCGACGCCGACACCGCCCTGAGGAAGACCGATCTCGACTGGACCATCCTGCGTCCGGGCGGGCTCACGACCGACGAGGGCACCGGCCGCGTCGAGCTGGGCGAGAAGGTCGAGCGCGGAAGCATCCCCCGCGAGGACGTCGCGGCCGTGGTCGTCGCCGTCCTCGAGCAGCCCGCGTCCATCGGACGGACCTGGGAGCTCGTCTCGGGCGACGTTCCCGTCGAGGACGCGGTCGCCCGCGCCTGACCCCGGCGGCCGGCGCCCGCCCGAGGGGCGGCGCCGGCCCGTGCGCCTAGAGTGGTGCGGGTGAGCAGCCCCGCGCCCCGTCCCTGGATCCGCAGCTACGCACCCGGAGTGCCGGCGGAACTCGAGCCTCCCGAGGGCTCGCTCCTCGACATCGTGACGGAGTCGGCGGCGCAGTACCCCGAGAAGGTCGCGCTGGAGTTCTTCGGTCGCGCGACCAGCTATGCGCAGCTCGCGGACGACGTGGAGCGCGTGGCCGAGGGCCTGCGCAGGCTCGGCGTCCGCGAGGGCGATCCCGTAGCCCTGATCCTGCCCAACTGCCCCCAGCACGTGGTCGCCTTCTACGCCGTCCTCCGGCTGGGAGCGGTGGTCGTCGAGCACAACCCGCTCTACACGCCGCGGGAGCTGCGGCACCAGTTCGAGGACCACGGCGCGCGCGTCGCGATCGCCTGGGACCGCGTCGTGCCTCTCGTCCAGGAGCTCCCGGCCGATCTCGGGGTCGAGACCGTCGTGGCGGTCGACCTCACCCGGGCGATGCCCGCGCCGATGCGCGCGGCCCTCCGCCTGCCGATCCGGAAGGCGCGCGAGTCCCGCGCCGCCCTCACCGGGCGCGTGCGCGGCGCGATCGAGTGGGACTCGCTGCTGCGTCGCCGGATCGACCCCGCTCACCCGCGTCCGACCGCCGACGACCTGGCGGTGATCCAGTACACGAGCGGGACCACGGGCACTCCGAAGGGCGCCGAGCTCACGCACCGCAATCTGACGACGAACGCCGCGCAGTCCCGAGCCTGGGTGCCCACGGTGCGCCGCGGCGACTGCGTGGTCTACGCGGTGCTGCCGATGTTCCACGCCTACGGCCTCACCCTCTGCCTGACCTTCGCGATGAGCATGGGCGCGCGGCTGGTGCTGTTCCCGAAGTTCGATCCCGACCTCGTGCTGAAGGTCGTGCGCAAGCACCCCGCGACGTTCTTGCCGGCCGTGCCTCCGATCGCCGAGCGGCTCGCCGCGCGCGCCCGCGAGAAGGGCGTCTCGCTGCAGGGGATCGAGATCGCCATCTCCGGGGCGATGCCGCTGGACCCCGCGCTCGTCGCCCGCTTCGAGCTGGAGACGGGAGGCACCCTCGTCGAGGGCTACGGCCTGTCCGAGACCTCGCCGGTCCTGATGGCGAACCCGGTCGGCCCCACTCGGCGCGCGGGGACCGTCGGCCTGCCGCTGCCCGGCACGGACGTGCGGATCGTCGACCCGGAGGACCCCTCCGTCGACGTCGCCCTCGGCGAGCAGGGCGAGCTCGTGGTGCGAGGCCCGCAGGTGTTCCGCGGGTACCACCGGAAGCCGCAGGAGACCGCGGACTCGTTCACGACCGACGGCTGGTTCCGCACCGGCGACATCGCCACGATGGACGAGGACGGCTTCATCAGCCTCGTCGACCGCATCAAGGAGCTCATCATCACGGGCGGCTTCAACGTCGCTCCGTCCGAGGTCGAGGAGGTCCTGCGCCGCCTCCCCTCGGTCCGGGACGCGGCGGTCGTCGGCCTCCCGGACGCGCGCAGCGGCGAGATGGTCGCGGCCGCCGTCGTGCTCGAGCCCGGCGCGCACTTCGACGAGTCGGAGGCGCGCGCGCTCGTCCGCGAGGCGCTCACGCCCTACAAGGTGCCGCGCAGGATCGTCGTCATCGACGAGCTGCCGACCAACATGATCGGCAAGGTGCTGCGACGCGAGGTGAAGGCGATGCTGCTCGACGAGAGCTGAGCGCCCCGGACAGCACGGAGCCCCCGGTCCCGCTCGCGCGGGCCGGGGGCTCCGTCGTGAGGTCACATGTCGAAGCCGCCGCCGAAGTCTCCGCCTCCGAAGTCGCCTCCGAAGTCTCCGCCTCCGAAGTCCCCGCCTCCGCCGTAATCCCCTCCGCCGTAGTCGCCTCCCGCGTCCGCTCCGGCGTCACCGCCGTCGGCTCCCGCCCCGCCGTCGCCGCCCTCACCCCCGGCGTAGTCGCCACCGGCGTCCGGGAGGAAGGCACCGGCGATCGCCGAGCCGATGGCGAATCCGGCGATCGTGCCGAGCATCGACGACGCCAGGACTCCCCCGAAGCCCATCCCGCCCGCGCCGCCGCCGGCGAACCGCCGTTCCATGAAGCCCGGCTGGCGCAGCTCGCTGCGGGTCGCGGACTGCGCGAGCGCCCGGGGGTCGTCGCTCCGCGGGGCGTCGCCCACCGGCGCGCCCTCGCTCAGCTCGCGGAAGACCTGCTGGCGCTGCTCCGGAGTCAGCTGCTCGAAGGCCTCGCGGTGCACCTGCTCCAGAGCCTCGGGCGGTGCGGTGCGCAGGAGGTAGCGGTACCGCTCGATCGCGATCTCGTCCTCGCTGCGGGCGGAGCGTCCGGGCGGAGTGCCGTAGGCGGGCTGCTGCCCGTCCGGCCGGCCCGAGTCGCGTCGTGCGTTCTCGGCGGGCTCGTCGCGTCCCAGCAGTCGGTCCAGGAATCCCATGATCTCCTCCTCGGCGCCGCGCGGAAGCGGTCGCTCAGCGACACGCTAGGACGCTCGCACGCATGACTCCTGAACGTGCGCTCAGAGTGCGCTCCACACGGGAGCGCGGAGTCACCTCTGCTTCGGGATCACGATCCACAGGACGATGTAGGCGATGATCTGCGGTCCCGGCAGCAGGCACGAGAGCACGAAGAGCAGACGGACCAGGAAGGGGCTCCAGCCGAAGCGGTGGGCGAGTGCGGCGCAGACGCCGGCGATGATCGTGCCCCGACGGGGGCGAGTGAGAGTGGCCATGGATCCACTCTGTCGCAGCACTCCTGGGAGCGGCATCCGGGGAACCCCCGAGAGTGGGGGCCGGGACCCCGAGTCGGCCTAGTCCGGCAGCGCCGCGGCGGGGGATGTCGCGAAGGCGGCGGCGCGAGCGGCGGCGGCCTGCGGCCACACGACCCGGAAGCGCTCGAACACGACCTCCTCGAGCGAGGACTCCGGGTCCTCGCGCGCGAAGTAGCGTCGGTGCCCGGCCAGCCACGACTCGCGGGTGCGATCCCCCTCCCCTTCGGCCCAGGCGAACGCCACGTCGACCGAGTCGAGCGGTCCGATCCGCACCTCGTCGCTGCGCAGCACGAGCCGCGGTGCGCCGGTCCCGTCGCAGACGATCCAGTGATCGCCGGCCGCGGGAACCGGATCTTCGCCGACCAGGGACGCGGTCGCGGTCTTCACTCCGCGCGCGACCAGTGCGATCAGCTCGTCGGCCAGCTCGACGGAATCGCCGAAGGACTCGACCGGCGGCAGCGGATGCGGGCCGGAGCCCGGGTACTCGGACCAGAGCCGTCGCGCGGCGTCGAGGTCGGGCTCCGGCAGGGGGGTGCGCTGCGGCGCATCGGGCAGCACCGCGAGGATGTTCGCTCCGGCCAGAGCCGCCGGGTCCTCCGGGTGGTTGTCCGGGGTCCCGACGGAATCGAACGGCCACCGTGTCAGCAGCCAGCGGCGTGCGAACGCGTCGAACTCCTCCTCGGTGCGCGATCCGCGCAGCTCAGGGAGGACCCACCAGGACGCGGTCGCCGTGCGCCCCTCGCCGGGCACGACGCTCAACGCTCCTCGCACCGAGGTCCAGGAGTCGTCGACGAGGACGAACGCGTGCGCCCGCCCTGCGCGGGCAGCGCCCTCGACGAGCCGGAGGGCCTCGACGTCGTCGTGCGGGTCGGACCCGCTCGGGAGGAGCGCCTCGAGCCACGCACGGCGTTCGCCGATCGCCGCCCCGAGGAGGTCGGCGTCGCTCGACACCAGGGGACGGAGGAACTCCCCGCCCGGCAGATCGAGCCGCGCGGGGACGGAGTCGTCGGGCTGGTCGCTCACCGTCTCCTCCGCTCCCCGCTCACCGGCTCAGCCGGCGGCGCGCTCCAGCACGAGCTCGCGCACGCGGGCGGCGTCGGCCTGGCCCTTCATCGCCTTCATGACGGCGCCGATGACGGCACCGGCGGCCTGCACCTTGCCGTCGCGGATCTTCGCGAGGACGTCGGGCTGCGCGGCGAGGGCTGTGTCGATCGCCTCGATGAGCGCACCGTCGTCCGAGACGACCGCGAGCCCGCGGGCGTCGACGACCTCCTGCGGCGAGCCCTCACCGGCGACGACGCCCTGCAGCACCTCGCGGGCGAGCCGGTCGGTCAGGGTGCCGCTCTCGACGAGGCCGGCCAGCTCGGCGACCTGGGTCGGAGTGACCAGCGCCGCCGGGTCCTGACCGGCCGCGTTGGCCAGGCGGGCGATCTCGCCGGTCCACCACTTGCGGGCGGCCTGCGGCGTCGCTCCGGCCGAGACCGTCTCGGTGATCTCGACGAGCAGGCCGCTATTGGCGACGTCCTGGAACTCGAGGTCGGTGAAGCCCCAGTCGGCCTTCAGGCGACGGCGGCGAGCGGCGGGCTTCTCGGGGAGAGCGGCGCGCAGCTCCTCGATCAGCTCGGGCGCGGGCACCACCGGGAGCAGGTCGGGCTCGGGGAAGTAGCGGTAGTCGTCGGCGTCGCTCTTGGGGCGGCCGGCGGAGGTGCGGCCGGTGTCCTCGTGCCAGTGCCGCGTCTCCTGGGTGATCGTGCCGCCCGCGGCGAGGATCGCCGCCTGGCGCTGGATCTCGTAGCGCACCGCGCGCTCGACCGAGCGGAGGGAGTTGACGTTCTTGGTCTCGGTGCGGGTGCCGAGCTTCTCCTGACCCCAGGGGCGGAGGGAGACGTTGGCGTCGCAGCGGAGGTTGCCGCGCTCCATCTTCGCGTCCGAGATGCCGAGGGCGAGGACGATGTCCCGGATGGTCGCCACGTACGCCTTGGCGAACTCCGGCGCGTTCTTCCCGGCTCCGAAGATCG
>NZ_LMNR01000001.1:1672934-1693471 GCF_001423045.1 Rathayibacter sp. Leaf296 | reverse complement strand
GCCCTGGATGCGGCCGGTGGAGCCGCCCACGTGCGTGAGCTTGCCCGCGTCCTCCTCCATGTGCGCGCGCTCGATCGGGATGTCGACGAGGGTGCCGTCGGCCAGCTCGACCTCGACCGAGCCCTCGAAGGCGATCGGCTCGTCGAACTGCGAGATCTGGTAGTTCTTAGCGAGGTCCGGGTAGAAGTAGTTCTTCCGGGCGAAGCGGCTCGACGGCGCGATCGAGCAGCCCAGCGCGAGGCCGAGGCTGATCGAGTAGCGCACGGCCTGCTCGTTGACGACCGGGAGCGAGCCCGGGAGTCCCAGATCGACCGGGGTGACGTTGGTGTTGGGCTCGGAGCCGAACTCGTTCGGTGCGTCCGAGAACATCTTGGTCCTGGTGTTGAGCTCGACGTGCACCTCGAAGCCGAGGACCGGCTCGAAGCGCTCGAAGACCTCGTCGTAGTCCATGAGCTCGGGGACGGACGTGTGCGCGGAGGCCATCAGACGGCACCTTCCTCGGAGGCGAACTGCTCGGCGGGAGCGAGGTCGGGGGCCTTCGCGAGGAGCGGGTGACCCCACGACTCCTCGAGCAGGGCCTCGAGCGCTCCGCCGACGGTGTAGAGGCGGACGTCCTCGCGGGCGGGAGCGAGGAACTGGATGCCGACGGGCAGCCCGTCCTCGTCGGCCAGCCCCGCGGGGACCGAGATGCCGGGGATGCCGGCGAGGTTCGCCGGGATCGTCGCGATGTCGCCGCGGTACATCGCCAGCGGGTCGTCGAGCTTCTCGCCGAGACGGTAGGCGGTGGTCGGAGCGGTCGGCGAGGCGATGACGTCGACCGAGGCGAAGGCCCGGTCGAAGTCGCGCTGCACGAGCGTGCGCACCTTCTGCGCGCTGCCGTAGTAGGCGTCGTAGTAGCCGGCCGACAGTGCGTAGGTGCCGAGGATGATACGGCGCTTGACCTCCGGGCCGAAGCCCTGCTCGCGCGTGGCCGCCATGACCTGCTCGACGGTGCCTCCGCCCTTCGGCGTGACCCGCAGGCCGAAGCGGACGGAGTCGAACTTGGCGAGGTTGCTGGAGGCCTCGGCGGGGAGGATCAGGTAGTAGGCGGCGACCGCGTGCTCGATGCTCGGGGCGCTCACCTCGACGATCTCGGCTCCGGCGCCCTCGAGCACCGCGAGCGCCTCGTGGAAGCGCGCGAGGACGCCGGGCTGGAAGCCCTCTCCGCCGTCGAGCTCCTTGAGCACTCCGATGCGGAGGCCCTTCACGTCGGCGCGGCGCACGGCGTCGGCGAACGACGGCCACTGGTCCCGCAACGACGTCGAGTCGCGCGGGTCGTGCCCGGCGATCACATCGTGCAGCAGTGCGGAGTCGAGGACGGTGCGGGAGACCGGGCCGATCTGGTCGAGGCTCGAGGCGAGTGCGATCGCTCCGTAGCGCGAGACGCCGCCGTAGGTCGGCTTGACGCCGACGGTGCCGGTGACGTGCGCGGGCTGGCGGATCGAGCCGCCGGTGTCGGAGCCGAGGGCCAGCGGTGCCTCGTAGCTCGCGACCGCCGCGGCGGAGCCGCCGCCCGAGCCGCCGGGGATGCGGTCGAGGTCCCACGGGTTGTGGGTCGGGCCGTACGCGGAGCGCTCGGTGGTCGAGCCCATCGCGAACTCGTCCATGTTGGTCTTGCCGATCGGCACGAGGCCGGCGGCTCGGACCTTCATCATGACGGTCGCGTCGTACGGCGGACGCCAGCCCTCGAGGATCCTCGACCCGCTCGTGGTCGGCATGTCGTTCGTGACGATGACGTCCTTGACGGCCAGCGGGATCCCCGCCAGCGGGTGCAGCGACTCGCCGGCGGCGCGGCGGCGGTCGATCTCGGCGGCCGTGCCGACGGCGGCCTCCTCGGCGACGTGCAGGAACGCGTGCACCGCGGAGTCGACCGACGCGATGCGGTCGAGGTGCGCACGGGTCGCCTCCGTCGACGAGATCGACCCGTCGACGAGCTTCTCGGAGAGCGCGGAGGCGCTCAAGCGGATGATCTCCGCTCCGTGGGCGCTCACTGCTCCTCCCCCAGGATCGCGGACACCTGGAAGCGGCTGCCGTCGTGCTCGGGGGCACCGGACAGGGCCTGCTCGCGGGTGAGGGTCTCGCCGACCACATCGGGGCGGAAGACGTTCTGGAGCGGGATGGGGTGGCTGGTCGCGGGCACGTCGGGGGTGGCGACGGCCTGGACGGCGGCCACGGAGTCGACGATCTGGCCGAGCTCCCGGGTCATGGTCTGGATCTCCTCTGGGGTGAGGTCGATCCTGGCCAGCTGGGCCAGATGGGCGACCGTCTCGGCCGTGATCTCGGACATACGTCTCCGTCGGTGGTTCGTGAGGATGCGGCGTCCAGTGTACCGAGCGGCTCCGGGCCGCTCGGCCAGCCGGGGTGCGGACACCGAGGACGGGTCAGGACTCGTCGGAGGCCTCCGCGGCATCGGGCTCGGCCTCGTCGGATGCGGAGGACTCGGCATCCTCCGCGGGCGGAGCGATCGCCGAGGGCCCCTCGGTGACGAGCAGGTGGAACTGCGCGGCGTCGATGATGCGGACGCCGAGCTGCTCCGCCTTGCCGAGCTTGCTGCCCGCACCGGGCCCGGCCGCCACGTAGTCGGTCTTCTTCGAGACGCTCGAGCCCGCCTTGCCGCCGGCCTGCATGATCGCCTCCAGCGCGCCCTCCCGGGAGTAGCCCTCGAGGGATCCCGTCGCGACGACGGTGAGCCCGGCGAGCACTCCTCCCGCCGCCTCCGCGGCACCAGGGCCGGGGTGTCCCGGAGTCGAGAAGCGCACCCCCGCGGCCGCCCAGCGGTCGACGATCTCGCGGTGCCAGTCGACCTCGAACCAGTCGAGCAGGGCGTCGGCGATGATGCCGCCCACTCCGTCGACCGCCGCGAGCTCGTCGCGGCCGGCCGCGCGGATGGCGTCGAGCGAGCCGAAGTAGCCCGCGAGAGCGCGCGCCGCGACGGGCCCGACGTGCCGGATGCTCAGTGAGACGAGGAGGCGCCAGAGCTCCTTCGACTTCGCCTTGTCGATGTTCTCGATCAGCCGGATGGCGTTGGTACTGGGGACCGACGACTCGTCGCCCGCGAAGACGCCCGCGTCGGGAGCGAACGGGCCGTCCTTCGCGATCTGCCGCTTGCGCTGGAAGGGCCGGACGACCTTGGGCCGACCCGCGGCGTCGAGCTTCTCGAGACCGGTCTCGGAGTCGCGGACGACGACCTCGATCGGGAACAGATCGGCGAGGGTGAGCTCGAAGAGCCCGGCCTCGGTGCGCAGCGGAGGCTCCGCGGGGACGAGCGGCTGGGTCAGCGCGGCGGCGCTCACCTCGCCGAGCGCCTCGATGTCGAGTGCCCCGCGGCCGCCGATGTGCTCGACGCGCCCGCGCACCTGCGCCGGGCACGACTCGGCGTTCGGGCAGCGCAGATCGACGTCGCCCTCCTTCGACGGAGCGAGGGGCGTGCCGCACTCGGGGCATACCGTCGGCATGACGAACTCGCGCTCGCTGCCGTCGCGCAACTCGACGACCGGCCCGAGCACCTCGGGGATCACGTCGCCGGCCTTCCGCAGCACCACGGTGTCGCCGATCAGCACGCCCTTGACCTTGACGACGTCGGCGTTGTGCAGCGTCGCCTGGCGGACCTCGGATCCGGCGACCTTGACCTTCTGCATCACGGCGAACGGAGTGGCCCGCCCGGTGCGCCCGACGCTCACGACGATGTCGAGGAGCTTGGTGTGCACCTCCTCGGGCGGGTACTTGTAGGCGATGGCCCACCGCGGCGCGCGGCTCGTCGCACCGAGCTCGTCGTGGAGGGCGAGCTCGTCGACCTTGACGACGACCCCGTCGATCTCGTGCTCGACCGAGTGGCGCTCCCGCCCGTACTGCTCGACGAAGGCGACCACCTCGTCGACGGAGGCGGAGACCCGGTTGTGCGCGCTGACCGGCAGGCCCCACGAGGCCAGCAGGTCGTACACCTCCGACTGGGACGAGACCGGCGGATCCTGCCACGCTCCGATGCCGTGCACGTAGAGCGCGAGCGACTGCACGCGCGCCTCTCCGGCGCGCAGGTCGAGCCCGGACTTCTTGTCGAGCTGCTGGCGGAGCCCTCCGCTCGCGGCGTTGCGCGGGTTGGCGAAGGTCGGGAAACGGCGCAGGGCGCTGTCGCGGGCCCGCTCCTCCTCGAACGGCTTGCGGGTCGCCTCGGGACGAGCGGCCCACCGGGCGCGCGACTCCTCGACGGCCTCTTCGCGCAGCCGCTCCTGCAGGGCGTTGAGCTCGGCGAAGGCCTTCACCGGGATGAACACCTCGCCGCGGACCTCGACCAGGGCGGGGTGGCCCTCGCCGGAGAGCTGCTCGGGGATGCCGGCCAGGCGCACGGCGTTGACCGTGACGTCCTCGCCCGTTCGGCCGTCGCCGCGGGTGGCGGCCGTGACGAGACGGCCGTTCTCGTAGTGGAGGGAGATCGCGAGCCCGTCGATCTTGAGCTCGGTGAGCCAGGCGACCTCGCGGCCGGCCGAGGCGACCGTCTTCTCGCACCACTCGCGCAGCTCGTCGGCCGAGAACACGTTGTCGAGCGACAGCATCCGCTCGGCGTGGTCGATCGGATCGAGACCGGCCGCGACGACGCCCCCGACGATGCGGGTCGGCGAGTCCTCCGCTGCGAGCTCGGGGTGCTCGGCCTCGAGGGCGGCCAGCTCGCGCACCAGCGAGTCGTACTCGGCATCCGAGAGGACCGACGCGTCGGCCGCGTAGTAGTTCTCGCTCGCGGAGCGGATCCGCTCGCGCAGCTCGTCGACCCGGGTGGCGACGGTCTCGTCGGCGGCCATCAGCGGGCACCCTCGAGGTCGGCGGCTACGAGGTCGGCGGCTCCGAGGTCGGCGGCCACGGTCTGGTCGATCGTGCACTGGCCGAGGACGCGGGTGCCGAGGTAGACGACCGCGGTCTGCCCGGGGGCGACGCCGTCGAGCGGGGAGTCGGGGGTGATCACGAGCTCGACACTGCCATCGACGTCCGACACCACGGCCGAGGCCGGCACGGGATCGGCGTGAGCGCGGATCTGCACGTCGCAGCGGAAGGGCGTCGTCGCATCCTCGGGCGGCGCTCCCGCCCAGGTGAACCGGGAGCCGGCGATGCGCCCGATCCGCAGCGCCTCGCGCGGACCGACGACGACCTCGTTGGTCTTCGGCCGCACCTCGAGCACGAAGCGGGGGCGGCCGTCCGGCGCCGGAACTCCGAGGTGCAGGCCCCGGCGCTGCCCGACCGTGTAGCCGTGGGCGCCCTCGTGCGCACCGACCACCGCTCCGTCGCGGTCGACGATCGTGCCCGCCTCCGGAGCGACCCGCTCGGACAGCCAGCCGCGGGTGTCCCCGTCGGGGATGAAGCAGATGTCGTAGCTGTCGGGCTTGTTCGCGACGCTCAGCCCCCGCTCGGCAGCCTCGGCCCGCACCACGGCCTTCGACGGCGTGGTCCCGAGCGGGAACATCGAGTGCGCCAGCTGCTCGGCGGTCAGGACCCCCAGCACGTAGGACTGGTCCTTCGCCTCGTCGCTCGCGCGGTGCAGCTCGCGCCCGCCGTCGGGCAGAGCGACGAGGGAGGCGTAGTGGCCCGTGCACACGGCGTCGAAGCCGAGGTCGAGCGCCTTCTCGAGCAGTGCGGCGAACTTGATCCGCTCGTTGCAGCGCATGCAGGGGTTCGGGGTGCGGCCCGCGGAGTACTCGGCCACGAAGTCGTCGACGACGTCGAGCTTGAAGCGCTCCGAGAAGTCCCACACGTAGTAGGGGATGCCGAGGACGTTCGCCGCGCGCTGCGCGTCCATCGAGTCCTCGATCGTGCAGCAGCCGCGGCTGCCCGTCCGGAGCGTGCCCGGCATCCGGCTGAGCGCGAGATGCACGCCCACCACGTCGTGCCCTGCGTCGACCGCCCGAGCCGCGGCCACCGCCGAGTCCACTCCACCACTCATCGCCGCCAGAACCTTCACCGTCCGAGTCTACGAGCGCTCGTGCGGACGGCGCAGTCCCCGCTCAGGCCATGGGCAGGACGGACCGGTTGGAGAGACCGGCTCTCGCGGCGCGGGCGTACGCCCCCGGCAGCGCCGCGAGCACCGCATCCACGTCGGAGTCGGTCGTCGTGCGGCCGAGGGTCAGGCGCAGCACCCCGCGCGCCTCGTCCTCGCTGCGGCCGAGCGCCATCACCACGTGCGAGGGCTCGGGGATGCCCGCCGTGCACGCCGACCCGGTGGACACCGAGATGCCCGCCAGGTCGAGCAGCAGCAGGAGGGAGTCGCCCTGCGCCCCGGGGAAGGCGAGGTGCGCGTTGTTCGCGACGCGGCGGCCGGAGTCGACGGCGGGGCCGGTCAGCGTCGCTCCGGGGACCGCCTCGAGCACGCCGGCGACGAGCCGGTCGCGCAGAGCGGCGAGGCGGACGGACTCCGCGGCGAGCTCGGCGGTCGCCTCCGCGGCGGCCGCGGCGAACGCGGCGGCGCCCGCGACGTCCTGCGTCCCGGACCGGACACCGCGCTGCTGGCCGCCGCCGTGCAGCACTGGCACGACCCGGGCGTCCCGCGCGAGCACGAGCGCGCCGGTCGCGATCGGCCCGCCCACCTTGTGACCGGAGACGCTCACGGCCGCGAGTCCCGCTCCCCCGCCCGAGCCGGACGCCCGGCGCACGTCCGCGATCGCGAGCGGGAGGTGGCCGAACGCCGCGACGGCGTCGAGGTGCAGCGGCACGCCGACCTCGGCGCAGACCGCCGCGAGCTCGACGACCGGCGCGATCGTGCCGATCTCGTTGTTGACCCACAGCGCCGACACCAGCGCGACGGACGCGGGGTCGCGGGCGAGGGCGGCGGCCAGCACCTCGGGGCGCAGCACGCCCTCGGAGTCGAGCTCGAGCCATTCGACGGCGGCGTCCTCGTGCAGCGCGAGCCACTCGACACTGTCGATCGTCGCGTGGTGCTCTCCCCCGGGCACCAGGATCCGCCGCCGGGCAGGCTCCTCGGCGCGGCGCTGCCAGTAGAGGCCCTTGACAGCGAGGTTGATCGCCTCGGTGCCGCCGGCGGTCAGGATCACCTCGACCGGCTCGCAGCCCAGCGACTCGGCGAGGATCTGCCGCGCGTCCTCGAGACGGCGGCGCGCCTCCTGCCCGGCGCCGTGCACCGAGGAGGGGTTGCCCGGGCTCTGCGAGGCCTCGACGAAGGCGGCGAGCGCCGAAGCGCGCAGCGGAGTCGTGGCCGCGTGGTCGAGGTAGATCACCGCTGTCCCCCGTCCGCGTGCGGGCGCGGAGGAGGTCTCCGGCCCTTCACTACTGTAAGTCGCATGATCTCTCACGACCCTCTGTCCCGGCTCGGCGTGACCGTGGACGGGGAGGGCGGCGAGCTTCGGGTCTGGTCGGCGAACGCGAGCGCCATCGACCTCCTGCTGTACGACGAGAAGGACCCCGCCTGGGTCGCGCGCACGGTCCCGCTGGTCCGGGGCGAGGGCGACGTGTGGTCGGCGCGCTCGGCGTTGCTGACCCCCGGGCGCCGGTACGCGATCCGCGTCGACGGTCCGGAGGGGCCGCGCCACCGGTTCGATCCGCGGACCGCCCTGCTCGAGCCCTACTCGAAGGGCCTGCTGCGGGTCGCCGAGAACGAGTGGCGCTCGGTCGTCGTCGACGACTCCTTCGACTGGGGCGGATCGGCGAAGCCGCGCACGCCGTGGGACCGCACCGTCGTCTACGAGGCGCACGTGAAGGGCCTGACCAAGCTCAACACGGCGCTGCCCGTCGAGCTGCGGGGAACCTACGCGGGGCTCGCGCACGAGTCGACCGTCGCGTCGCTCCTGGACCTCGGAGTGACGGCCGTCGAGCTGCTGCCCGTGCACGCCTTCGTGTCGGAGCAGCGGCTGCTGCGTCAGGGGCTGACCAACTACTGGGGCTACAACACGCTCAACTTCTTCAGCCCGCACGCCGCGTACGCCTCCCCCGCGGCGCAGCGCGGCGGCCCGACCGCCGTGCTGCGGGAGTTCAAGGGCATGGTGAAGCTCCTGCACGAGGCCGGGCTCGAGGTGATCCTCGACGTCGTCTACAACCACACCGCCGAGGAGGGGCCGAACGGCCCGCGCTCGAGCCTGCGCGGCATCGACGACGCGAGCTGGTACCGCCAGACCGATGAGGGCCACTACGTCGACGTCACCGGCTGCGGCAACACGATCGACTTCGGGCGGCCCGTCGCGCAGCGGATGGTGCTCGACTCCCTCCGGTACTGGTCGTCCGAGGTCGGCATCGACGGCTTCCGGCTCGATCTGGCCGCGACGCTCGGTCGCGACGAGAACGCGCACTTCCGCTCCGATCACCCGCTGCTCGTCGCTGCGGTCGAGGACCCGGAGCTCGCCGACGTCAAGATGATCGCCGAGCCGTGGGACGTCGGCATGGGCGGCTGGCAGACGGGTCAGTTCCCCACCGGCTGGTCGGAGTGGAACGACCGCTACCGCGACCGGGTCCGCAACTTCTGGCTGTCGGACATCGACTACGCCCGCCGAGCCGGCACGGCCCCCGTCGGCATCGGCGGCTTCGCCACCCGCCTCACCGGATCCTCCAACACGTTCTCGGCCGAGCGCGGCCCGCTCGCCTCCGTCAACTTCGTCACCGCGCACGACGGATTCACGCTCGCCGACCTGGTCTCGTACAACGTCAAGCACAACATCGGCAACGGCGAGTCGAACCGCGACGGGTCGGACAACAACCGCTCCTTCAACCATGGCTTCGAGGGCCCCACGCCCGACGAGGGCGTCACCCTCGCCCGCCGCAAGGCCATGCGCAACCTGCTGGGCACGCTCCTGCTCTCGGCCGGCGTGCCGATGATCACGGCGGGCGACGAGTTCGGGCGCAGCCAGCGCGGCAACAACAACGCCTACTGCCAGGACTCGGACCTCACCTGGCTCCGCTGGGACAGCCGGAGCGAGTGGCAGCTCGAGCTGCGCGAGCACACCCGTGCGCTGATCCGGCTGCGCCGCGAGCATCCGGCGCTGCGCCCCTCCCGCTACGGGCGCGAGGGCGAGGTGACGCCGAGCGCGAGCACGATGCACTGGTTCGACGTCCACGGCCGCCGGATGTCCGAGCACGACTGGACCTCCGCCGAGAACCGGACGATGCAGTACCTCGCCACCTCCACCCCCGAGACCGAGGAGCTCGACCGCGTCCTCCTCGTCGTGCACGGGGTCGAGCACGAGACGAGCGTCGTCCTCGCCGCGAGCGAGGGCGTCACGAGCTTCACCCGGCTGTGGAGCAGCGACGAGCCTGTGCCTCTCGAGCACGGCGAGTCCTTCGAGCCGGGCCAGGTGATCCGCGTCGCGGGCACGTCGATGCAGCTCTTCGCTGCCCACTCGGCAGAGGTGACCCCCTCCGGATCGGGCGCCTGATGGCGCGCAGCGGCCCCGGCACCCCGGCGACCGTCGCCCTGGTCGCGGCGGGAATCCCGTTCACGCCGCACGAGTACCGGCACGACCCGGGGACGACCGGATACGGCGCCGAGGCGGCCGAGGCGCTCGGCGTCGAGCCGGACCGCGTGTTCAAGACGCTGCTCACCGACGTCGACGGCGAACTCGTGGTCGGCATCGTGCCGGTCAGCGGATCGCTCGACCTCAAGGAGCTGGCGGCGGCCGTGGGCGGCAAGAAGGCCGCCATGGCCGATCCGGCACTCGCCCAGCGGCGCACCGGCTACGTGCTGGGGGGCATCTCGCCCCTCGGGCAGAAGACGCGCCACCGCACCGTGCTCGACGAGACCGCCGAGCTGCACGACACCGTCCTCGTCTCGGGCGGTCGGCGCGGTTTCGACATCGAGCTGGCCCCGGCCGACCTGATCGCCGCGACCGGGGCGATCACCGCCGCCATCGGCCGCTGAGCACTCAGCCCGCGGCCGCGACCAGCCCGAGCTCCGCCGCTCGCGCCAGCAGGGGGTGCCTCGGCACCACCCGCACCGTGTAGCCGAAGGTGCCGCTGCGATCGAGCTCGACCACTCCGGCGTAGGGAGTCCGCCCGACCGCGTCGGCGGGCACGACGGCGCCGGCAGCCTCGGCGACGTCGAGGTCCTGGCTGCGCACGTCGGTGAGCGAGCCGTCGGGTGCGGTCGTGCCGTAGACGACCTGCACCGTCACGTCCTCGGGCGCGAGCTCGCCGAGCAGCACTCCGGCGCGGACGGCCAGCCGGTCACCCCGCTGCGGGACGGCGTCGATGCCGCCCGACTCGACGGAGGCGACCGCCACTCCCGGCCAGCCGGCCCGCACGCGGCGCTTCCACGCCGACAGCTCCTTCGCCGGCTCGAAGTGGTCGACGGCGACGGCCCGGTGCGCCTCGGCCGCCGGACGGTAGAGGGACTCGACGTACTGCTGCACCATCCGCTCGGCCGACAGCTCGGGCGAGAGCGTGGCGAGCGTGTGCCGGATCGAGCGGACCCAGCGGCGCGGCACTCCGTCGTGGTCGCGCTCGTAGAAGCGGGGCACGACCTCGCTCTCGAGCAGCTCGTAGAGGGCGTCGGCCTCGAGCGTGTCGCGCGCCTCGGGGTCGAGGGCGCGGTCGGAGGAGGGGATCGCCCAGCCGTTCTCGCCGTCGAAGTACTCGTTCCACCAGCCGTCGAGGATCGACAGGTTCAGCGAGCCGTTGAGTGCCGCCTTCATCCCGGAGGTGCCGCACGCCTCGAGCGGCCGCAGCGGGTTGTTCAGCCAGACGTCGGTGCCCGGATAGAGCAGCTGCGCCATGGCGATGTCGTAGTCGGGCAGGAACACGATCCGCCGACGCACGTCCGCCTCCTGGGCGAAGCGGACCAGGCGCTGGATGAGCCGCTTGCCCTCCTCGTCGGCCGGATGCGACTTCCCCGCGATCACGATCTGGATGGGGTGCTGCGGGTGCGTGAGCAGGGCGCGCAGCCGCTCCGGGTCGTGCAGCATCAGCGTCAGCCGCTTGTAGGTCGGCACCCGCCGCGCGAAGCCGATGGTCAGGACGTCCGGGTCGAGCAGCTCGTCGAGCCAGCCGGGAGTGAGACCGCCGGGGTTCTGCTCGCGCCACGACCGCGCCGCGCGCACCCGGGCGTCGCGCACGAGCTGCTCCCGGAGCGTGCGACGGGCAGCCCAGAGGTCGTAGTCGCTGAGGGCGCCCGAGGACCAGTCGGCCCGGGTGGTGTCCTCGGTGCCGAGGCGGTCGCGGGCCAGCGCCGTCAGCACCGGATCCGTCCAGGTCGGCGCGTGCACCCCGTTCGTGACCGAGCCGATCGGCACCTCCGCGGTGTCGAATCCCGGCCACAGTCCCGAGAACATGCCGCGGCTGACCTCGCCGTGCAGCTGCGAGACGCCGTTCGAGCGCTGCGCGAGGCGGAGCCCCATCACGGCCATGTTGAAGACGTGCTCGGAGCCGCCGTCGTAGGACTCGGCGCCGAGCGCGAGCACGTCCTCGACCTGGACGCCCGGCAGCAGCTCGGTCGAGAAGTACTCCTCGATCAGCCCGCGGTCGAAGCGGTCGATCCCGGCGGGCACGGGGGTGTGCGTCGTGAAGACGGTGGAGGCGCGGACGACCTGAAGGGCCTCGTCGAAGGCGAGCCCCGACCCGATCAGCCCCGAGATGCGCTCGAGCCCCTGGAAGCCCGCGTGCCCCTCGTTGGTGTGGAACACCTCCGGGAGCGGCGTGCCCGACACCTCGGACCAGAGCTCGAGCGCGCGCACACCGCCGATGCCGAGCAGCAGCTCCTGCAGCAGCCGGTCCTCGCCGCCGCCGCCGTAGAGCCGGTCGGTGACCGAGCGGAGGGAGTCCTCGTTCTCGGGGATGTCGGTGTCGAGCAGGAGGAGGGTCACCCGGCCCACCTCGGCCCGCCACACGCGCGCGTACAGGGCCCGGCCGTCCGGCAGGGCGAGCACGATCCGCGCGGCCGACCCGTCGGCGAGCCGGACGACGCGCAGCGGCAGGCCGTCGGGGTCGAGGGACGGGTACGACTCGATCTGCCAGCCGTCGGCCGAGAGGCCCTGCGAGAAGTAGCCGGACCGGTAGAAGAGACCGACGCCGATCAGCGGGACACCCAGGTCGGACGAGGCCTTGAGGTGGTCCCCCGCGAGGATCCCGAGGCCGCCGGAGTACTGCGGGAGGGCGGCGGCGATGCCGAACTCGGGAGAGAAGTAGGCGAGGGAGCGCGGAGCCGACTCCGGCAGCGACTGGTACCAGCGCGGCTCGGTGCGGTAGCGCTCGAGCTCCTCGCGCAGGCGCCACGCGTCCTCGACGAAGCCGCGGTCCTGCGAGAGCTCGGCGAGCCGCTCGGGGCTGACGGTGCCCAGCAGCGCCGTGGGGTCGGCTCCTCCGCGGCGCCACAGCGCGGGATCGACCCGCTCGAAGAGTCGGCGCGTGGGCTCGTGCCACGCCCAGCGCAGGTTGCCGGCCAGCTCGCCGAGCGCGGAGAGCTCGGGCGGCAGGACCGAACGGACGGTGAAGCGGCGGATGGCCTTCACGGCACTCCTCGACTCTCTGCGGACCCCGGCGTGCACGGACGCGAGGGCACCGGGGCGGTTGCGCGAGCACACCCTACTGGACCGCCCGCCCGCAGCGAGGGGCCGACGAGCGTCGGCCCGGTCTCGTCGCGGCGTCGGCCACCGGCACCGGCCCGCTCACGGCGTGGCGACGCGAACGACGCGGCGGGCGGCCCCGAGGGTCGCCCGCCGCGTCGTGAGCCGTCGCTCAGCGGATCGTCGTCCTCACTGCCTCGGCGTTGCTGCGGACCGACGGGTCGGGCGTCCTCGTCGAGAACGTGGTCGCCAGTGCAGCACTTCTGCCGGTACCCGTCGCCTTGACGGTGATCCGTGCCGAGATCGACTGCCCGTCGGTCAGGCTCGAGCGCTGGAAGACCACGACGTTCCCGATCCGGGTGTACGTCCCCGTCGCGGAGACGAACTGAACGTTCGAGGGCAGGAACACCTCCGAGTAGACCGACGTCGACGTGGCGGGTCCGGCGTTCGTCGTCGTGAGCGTGTAGGTGAAGGTCCTGCCCTTCACCGCCGAGCTCGGCCCGAGGAGGTCGACCCGGAGGTCGGCCTTCGCCGTGACCTTCCGCGGCGAGACGGTCAGCGTGCTGGTCGCCCGCGCGACTCCCGCCGAGTTCTCCGCTCGCACCGTGAACGTGGAGGTGCCTGCGACGGTCGGCGTGCCGGTGAGGCGCCCGGAGGCGCTCAGGGTGAGGCCAGGAGGCAGGGTGCCCGAGATCACCGACACGGTGGGAGTCGGACTCCCCGTCACCGTGTAGCTGTAGTCGTACGCGGAGCCGACCATGCCGGCTGCCACGACACCGGAGACGGTCGGGGCGACCGCTGCGGCCGAGATCGTGATCGAGTCGACGACCTGCGCGGTGCCGGCCGAGCTCACGGCCGACACGGTGAACCCGTAGGTGCCCGCCGTCGTCGGCGTGCCGATGAGGTGCCCCGCGGCGCTGAGGCTCAGACCCGGAGGCAGCGCTCCCGCAGTCACCGAGACGGTCGGCGACGGGGTGCCGGTGACGGTGTAGGCGTAGTCGTACGAGGAGCCCACCGTTCCGTTCGCCGAATCACCGGAGACCGCCGGAGCGACATCGGCGGACGCGATCGTGATCGACTCATCGACCTGCACGCTGCCGGCCGCGTTCACGGCCGAGACGGTGAACCCGTAGGTGCCCGCCGTCGTCGGGCTGCCGGTGAGGCGCCCCGCGGCGCTGAGGGCGAGACCGGGAGGCAGGATTCCCACGGTCACCGAGACGGCGGGGGTGGGGGTGCCGGTGACGGTGTAGCCGAAGTCGTACGCGGTGCCGACGACTCCGTCAGCGGCGGTGCCGGAGAGGGTGGGTGCGACCTGCGCCGCCGCGATCGTGATCGTGCTGGTCGTGTCGGCGACTCCGGACGCGTTCTCGGCACGGACGGTGAAGGCGTACGTCCCCGCAGTGGTCGGAGTTCCGGTCAGACGGCCCGCCGTGTCGAGGCTGAGCCCGGCAGGCAGCCGGCCCGACAGCACGGAGAGCTGGGGAGCGGGACTGCCGGTGACGGTGTAGCTGACGTCGTACGGGGTGCCGACCGTTCCCGGACCCGGATCGCCGCTCACGGTGGGCGCCGTCGCCGCCGTCTCGACGGTGATCGTGTGGGAGGCGCCCTCGGTCGCGCCGAAGGGGTTCCGGGCTGCCACCGTGAAGGTGGCGTCCTCGGGGGTCGCAGGTGTCCCGGAGAGGACCCCGTCGGGGGTGAGGGTCAGCCCGTCGGGGAGGCTCCCGGACGCGACCGCGAAGGTCGTGGTGGCGGTGTTCGCGGCGAACGAGTACGAGACGCTCGTGCCGACGGTGGCCGTCGTCGGCGGCGCGTCGGACGTCAGAACGGGCCGGGGGCCCACGGCGAGATCATGGGACTCGCTCGAAGAGATCGCGGTGACTCCGGCGATCCCGGTCGGGACGACGGCCTGGCCGAAGCGGTTGTCGCCCCACGCCGCGACGGTGCCGTCGCTCCTGAGCGCGAGGCTGTCGGCACCGCCCGCGGCGACTGCGGTGACGCCGGCGAGCCCGGCGGGAACGGATGTCTGCCCGGAGGCGTTGGAGCCCCAGGCGGTGACGGTGCCGGCGGTGACGGCGAGACTGTGGGCGCTGCCCGCGGCGATCGCGGTGACCCCCGTGAGCCCTGTCGGAACCGTGGCCTGCCCGAAGCGGCTGTCGCCCCAGGCCGTCACGGTGCCTGCGCTCGTCAGCGCGAGGGCGTGGCCGCTGCCTGCGGCGATGGCGGTGACGCCCGTGAGGTCGGCGGGGATGTCGAGCTGCCCGGCGGTGTCGGTGCCCCAGCCGACGACGGTGCCGTCGTTCTTCAGCGCGAGGCTGAAGTACCGGCCGGCGGCGATGGCGGTGACGCCCGCCAGGCCCGCAGGAGCAGTGGCCTGACCGAAGGTGCTGTCGCCCCACGCGACGACGGTGCCGTCGCTCTTCAGCGCGAGGCCGTGGTAGAGGCCGGCGGCGATGGCGGTGACGCCCGTGAGCCCGGCGGGAACGTTCAGCTGCCCGGTGCCGTTGTACCCCCACGCGGTGACCGTGCCGTCGCCGCGCAGCGCGAGGCTCCAGTCGGGGGCGGCCGAGACGGCGATCACGTCGGTCAGTCCGGCGGGAGCGACGGACTGACCGTCGAGGTTCTTGCCCCACCCGGCCACTCCGTTCGGGGCCACCGCGGCAGTGATCGAGTCCTCTGCGGTGGCGGGAGGAGCGAGGAGCCCAGTGGCGAGCGCGAGGAGCGCGGTCGATGCGAGCAGGGCACGCCATCCGCCTCGACGCGATGGTCGCGATCGAGCGGCGGAGGCGGCGGGGCCGTCCTCCGGCCCGGTAGGTGGGAAGGCGGAGAGGGTGGGCATGCGAGCCTCCTGGTCGTGTGCAGTCGACCGGCGCAGGTCGCCAGCGCACCGTGGCACACCCCCACGAGCGGTGGCAATCGCCTCTAGAGGACATGTCCGCAAGAGGGCGCTCGACCCCGCCCCGCGACCCCGTTTGCACAGCGTCGAGCTCGGGCGCAACCGGCGTGCCAAAGGCCCGCCCGGTCGCTACTGTCGTGACGTGGCTATGACACCTTTCGGCAAGGCTTCGCACGGCAAGGGCGCACGACGAGCGGCTGAGGGAGGTACCGCCCCGGCACGGGCCGCCGCGCCCCCGGAACCGGGGGCGGCGACTCTCCCGCCCCCGGCGGACACGACTCCGGAGGCGCCGACGCCGCCTCCCGCCGAGTCCGCTGCGGCATCGCCCGCTGCAGAGGCACGGCAGGGTTCCGGCTACCGCGTCCGCGCCGAGCGCCTCCCGATCATCGACCCGCAGCCGCGGCTCGAGGACGACCGCTGGCCGGCGAAGGCCTTCGTCGGCGAGGTCGTGCCGTTCGCGGCGACCGCGTTCCGCGAGGGCCACGACCTCATCGGCGTCGACCTGCTCCTCACGTCGCCCTCGGGCGCCGAGTCCGAGCACCGGATGAGCCTGATCGCGACCGGGACCGACCGATACGGCCGGCTCGTCCGTCTGGACGCCGAGGGCGACTGGACCTACCGCATCCGCTCCTTCGCCGACGACTGGGCGACCTGGCTGCACACGGCCGAGATCAAGATCCCGGCCGGCCTCGACATCGACGTCACCTTCGCGGTGGGTGCGGGGCTCCTGCGCTCGGCCGCCGGCGACGAGTCGCGCTCGGGGACCGAGCGCACCCTGCTGGCCGACACGGCCGCGAGCGTCGCCGACACCTCGCTCGCTCCGGAGGCGCGCCTCGCGGCCGCCGAGGACGCCGCGGTCCACGGGGCGCTCACGGCGCGGCCGGTGATGAGCCTCTCGAGCCTCTCGGAGCCGCGCGTCGTGCACGTCGAGCGCACCCGCGCGGGCGTCGGCGCCTGGTACGAGTTCTTCCCGCGCTCCGAGGGCGCGGTGCGCAACGAGGACGGCACGGTCACGAGCGGCACCTTCCGCACCGCTGCCGAGCGCCTCCCCGCCGTCGCCGCCATGGGCTTCGACGTGCTCTACCTGCCGCCGATCCACCCGATCGGCCGCACGTTCCGCAAGGGACCGAACAACACGCTGAACGCCGGCCCGGCCGACCCGGGCTCGCCGTGGGCGATCGGCGCCGCCGAGGGCGGCCACGACGCGATCCACCCCGACCTCGGCACCGTCGAGGACTTCACCGCGTTCCACGACGCCGTGAAGGAGGCGGGCCTCGAGCTCGCCCTCGACTTCGCGCTGCAGGCCTCGCCGGACCACCCGTGGGTCACGAGCCACCCGGAGTGGTTCACGACCCTCCCGGACGGCACCATCGCGTACGCCGAGAACCCGCCGAAGAAGTACCAGGACATCTACCCGATCAACTTCGACAACGACCCCCAGGGCATCCGCCAGGAGTCGCTGCGGATCCTGCGCCACTGGATCTCGCTCGGGGTCCGGATCTTCCGCGTCGACAACCCGCACACGAAGCCGCTCGACTTCTGGGAGTGGATCATCCACGAGGTCAACGCCGAGCACCCCGACGTCGTGTTCCTCGCCGAGGCGTTCACGCGCCCGGCGATCATGCGGGCACTGGGCAAGGTGGGCTTCCAGCAGTCGTACTCGTACTTCACCTGGCGCAACACCAAGGAGGAGCTCGAGGAGTTCTTCACGAGCATCTCGCACGAGACGGCCGACTACATGCGCCCGAACCTCTTCGTGAACACGCCGGACATCCTCACCGAGTACCTGCAGTACGGCGGGCCGGCGGCCTACAAGGTGCGCGCCGCCCTCGCCGCGACCGCCTCGCCGCTCTGGGGCGTCTACGCCGGCTACGAGCTCGTCGAGAACGTCGCGCGCCCGGGCGCCGAGGAGAACATCGACAACGAGAAGTTCGAGTACAAGACGCGCGACTGGGCGGCGGCGGACGCCTCCGGACGCTCGCTCGCCCCGTACATCACCCGGCTCAACGAGATCCGGAAGGCGCACCCCGCCCTCGCGCAGCGTCGCAACCTCCAGGTGCACCGCAGCGACGACGAGGCGATCATCGTCTACACGAAGCACCTGCAGAAGGAGTTCACGGGCACCGGCACCGCCGACACCCTGATCGTCGTGGTCAACACCGATCCCCACTCCGCCCGCGAGACGACCGTGCACCTCGACCTGCCCGCACTGGGTCTGGAGTGGGGCGACTCGTTCCAGGTCGAGGACCTGATCACCGGGGCCGTCTGGACCTGGTCGAGCGACAACTACGTGCGGCTGGACTCGTTCGTCGAGCCGGTGCACATCCTGAGCGTGAAGGCGGACGAGCGATGAGCGGCACCACCCCCGGCGACGACACCGCCACCCCCGCCGAGCAGGCGGGCCTCGCTCCGCGCGTCGAGACCGTCGTGACCACCGGCACGAGCTCGGCGACGACCACGGGCTCAGGGATCGACGAGGCCGCGGCTCCGTCCGTCGGGTCCGTGGCAGCCTCCGACTCGGTCGTGGAGGGCTCCTCCGGCATCGAGCTCCCCGTCATCGAGGAGTGGATCCTGCAGCAGCTCGCGACCGGCAGCAACGCGCTCCCCCACCACGTGCTCGGCCAGCACGTGGTCGCCGCGCAGGGCGTCGCGGACCCCGTGACCGTGGTGCGCACCCGGCGCCCGCTCGCCGAGAAGGTCGTCGCGGTGCTCTCGACCGGCGCCCGCGTCGAGCTGACCCACCTGCACGACGGCATCTGGCAGGGCTTCCACATCCTCGGCCCGCAGGCGTACACGATCGAGGCCCGCTACGGCGACGGCAGCGAGTGGACGACGGAGGACCCGTACCGCTTCTCGAAGACCGTCGGCGACTTCGACCTCTACCTCATCGGCGAGGGCCGCCACGAGCGGCTCTGGGAGGCGCTCGGCGCCCGCCACCGTGAGCACGAGGGCGTCTGGGGCACGTCGTTCTCGGTCTGGGCGCCGCACGCTCAGGCGGTCCGCGTGGTCGGCGACTTCAACCAGTGGAGCGGCGAGGGCCACGCCCTCCGCAACCTCGGCGTCACCGGCGTCTGGGAGATCTTCGTCCCGGGCCTCGAGCCCGGCGCTGCCTACAAGTTCGATCTGCTCTCGCGCGACGGCCACTGGGTCCGCAAGGCCGACCCGATGGCCCGCTCGACCGAGGTCCCGCCCGCAACCGCCTCGCGCATCGCGGTCTCGCACCACCAGTGGAGCGACGGCGACTGGATGGCGCAGCGCGCGGCGGTCGACCCGCACGCGCAGGCGCTCAGCGTCTACGAGATGCACCTCGGCTCGTGGCGCCCCGGTCTCGGCTACCGCGATCTGGCGGATCCGCTGATCGAGTACGTCACCGAGCTCGGCTTCACCCACGTGGAGTTCATGCCGCTCGCCGAGCACCCGTTCGGCGGCTCCTGGGGCTACCAGGTCACCGGGTACTACGCGGCGTCCAGCCGCTTCGGCACGGCCGACGACCTCAAGTACCTGATCGACCGGCTCCACCAGGCCGGCATCGGCGTCATCGTCGACTGGGTCCCCGGGCACTTCCCGAAGGACGACTTCGCGCTCGCCCGCTTCGACGGCGAGCCGCTCTACGAGCACCCGGACTGGCGTCGGGGCGAGCAGATGGACTGGGGCACCTACGTCTTCGACTTCGGTCACACGCAGGTCCGCAACTTCCTCGTCGCGAACGCGCTCTTCTGGCTCGAGGAGTTCCACGTCGACGGACTCCGCGTCGACGCGGTCGCCTCGATGCTGTACCTCGACTACTCCCGCAAGGAGGGCGAGTGGCTGCCGAACGAGCACGGCGGTCGCGAGCACCTCGAGGCGATCAGCTTCCTGCAGGAGGTGAACGCCACGGCGTACAAGCTCTACCCCGGCATCATGATGATCGCCGAGGAGTCGACCAGCTGGCCCGGCGTCACCCAGCCCACCGTCTCGGGCGGCCTCGGCTTCGGGCTCAAGTGGAACATGGGCTGGATGCACGACTCGCTGAACTACATGGCGAACGATCCGCTGTGGCGTCAGTACCACCTGGGCGAGATCACCTTCTCGTTCGTCTACGCCTTCAGCGAGAACTTCGTCCTGCCGATCAGCCACGACGAGGTCGTGCACGGCAAGGGATCGCTGATCCAGAAGATGCCCGGCGATCACTGGCAGCAGCGCGCCAACCTGCGGGCGTACCTCGCCTTCATGTGGGCGCACCCGGGCAAGCAGCTGCTCTTCATGGGGCAGGAGTTCGGCCAGTACTCCGAGTGGTCGGAGGAGCGGGGCCTGGACTGGTGGATCCTCGATCAGCCCGCGCACCGCGGTCTCTTCGATCTCGTCGGTCAGCTGAACCGCGTGTACCGCGAGACGCCGTCGCTGTGGGAGCTCGACTTCGACCAGGCGGGCTTCGAGTGGATCGACGGCGGCTCCGCCGCTCCGAACGTCATCTCGTTCCTGCGGAAGGACAAGCAGGGTCGGCCGGTCGCGGTGATCGTGAACTTCTCGGGATCGCCCGTGCACGGCTACCGGGTCAGCCTGCCCGTCGCCGGCCGCTGGGAGGAGCTCGTCAACACCGACGCCGAGATCTACGGCGGCTCGGGAGTCGGCAACTTCGGCTCCGTCGAGGCCAAGGACGAGCCGTGGTCCGGCCGCCCCGCCTCCGCCGAGGTCGTCCTCCCCCCGCTGGCCGCCCTCTACCTGCGCCCCGCCTCCGACTGACGGCGACGCCCCGCGACGGCGGGCGGAGCGGGTGCCTCGCACCCCTCCGCCCGCCGTCCTCGTTCCACCCACCGGACGACCACTCACGACCGTCCGCACGCCTCCTCCGCGCGACCACCGTGCGCCCGCGGCGGAGTCCTCCGCAGCACGTTCCCCCGCGACCAACGCGCGCGTCCCGCCCGTTCGAGCGAGCCGTGCGCGGCACGCTCAGTCGAAGGAGCCGTGTGCAGCACGCTCAGTCGAAGGAGCCGTGCGCAGCACGCTCGATCGAGCGAGCCGTGCGCAGCACGCTCGGAACTCCGGCACCTCTCGACCCGACCGCGCAGCGGAGCTCATCAAGAACCTCCCGTGGACTGACCAGGGGCCCTCTCGAAGGCGATGGGCGAGAAACGCGTGTCAGCGTT
>NZ_LMNR01000001.1:1466128-1672918 GCF_001423045.1 Rathayibacter sp. Leaf296 | reverse complement strand
GAGCCGTGGGCACCCCGCTCCCGGAAACGCGACCACCCACCCAGCCGACCGCGGCGGGGCGAGCGCTCGCGCTCGCCCCGCAAGAGAACTCAGTACAGCAGTCCACTCAACCGCGCCCTGGCCTTGTTGACGCGCGGGTCGGTCGTGCCGACGATCTCGAACAGCTCGAGCAGTCGGGCGCGCACGGCGGCCTTCCCGTCGGCGTCGAGTCGGGGGAAGATCGACAGGAGCCGGTCGAAGGCGTCCTCGACGTGGCCGCCGGAGACGTCGAGGTCGGCGACGGCGAGCTGCGCGTCGAGGTTGGACGGCTCGGCGGCGGCGGTCGAGCGCACCTCCTCCAGCGTCTTCCCCTGGAGTCGCTTCAGCAGCTTGACCTGGGCGAGGCCGGCGACGGCGAGGTCGTCGCGCGGGTTCTGCGCGATGGCGGTCTCGTACTCGGTGATCGCGGCGTCGTAGTCGCCGGCGTCGATCGCGTCGTACGCCTCCTGGTGGTGCGGGGGCAGCGGCGCGGCTTCGGGTTCGGCACCGTCCTCGGTCGCGACGCCCTCGACGGGGACCGACCCCGTCACTCCGTTCTGCGCGGCGAGCTGGAGCAGCTGCTCGAGCAGGTCGCGGAGCTGCTCCTCGGCGATCAGGCCGCTGAACAGCGGCACCGGGCGACCGGCGATGACGGCGGCGACGGTCGGCACGGACTGCACCTGGAACGCCTGGGCGAGCTGGGGGCTCGACTCCGCGTCGACGCCGACGAGCACGAACGCTCCGGCGTACGAGACGACGACCTTCTCGAGCAGCGCGGTCATGCTCGTGCTCTGCTCGGACCAGGAGCCGCGCAGGTCCACGATCACCGGCACGCGCGAGGAGAGCTGGACCACCTGGTCGAACTCGGCGTCTCCGGCGGTGAGCAGCAGCGGATTGGCGGGGGCGGATCCGGCGGGCGCGCCTCCGGGAGCGGCGGCCGGAGCGGGCGCCTGGGGCGCGCGCCGGTTCACCAGGCTCGACAGGTCGACGGCGCCGCGGAGGTTTCCGGGCAGGGGCGGGACGGCGCTCACGGCAGCTGCACCACCGAGACGAGTCCCTGGCTCCATCCGAGCATCACGATCTTCTCCTCCGATCCGACGGGCGGTACGTAGAACAACAACTGATAACCGTAGGTGGTCTCGATCCCCGTCGTCGACTTGTCGGTGCCGAGCAGGGTCTGCGAGGCACCGGAGGTCGAGACGGTCGATCCCTCCGCGGTCGGCTTCACCGTCGACACCTCGGCGATGCTCGCGGCGACGAGGGCGCCCGAGTCGTTGGTCGCCAGAGCGATCGTCGGCGAGGTGCCGGCCTTGTTCGAGAACTCGATCGAGGCGGTGTCGGGCAGCGCCTCGCGATCGGCGTTCTTCTTGTCGACGCCGACCTGGCCGCGGAGCGTGTCGCCGTCGGGCGAGAACAGCTCGGCGTACTGGCTGGCGTCGCCGGTGGCGAGGATGTCGGCGTACGCGGCTCCGACGGTCTCGGGGGCGAGGGTCATCAGGCGCGAGTCCGGAGCGACGATCGAGGTGCCGACCGTGACGGGCGCCACGTCGGGGATCCGCGCGTTGGCCTCGAGCGAGATCGCGTAGTCGACCTTGTAGTCGACGCGCGGGCTCGCCTGGCTCATCATCAGCGCGATCGGCGCGGTCGTGGTGTCGGCGGGATCGCCGACCACGGCGGTGACCAGTCGCGGCCACGTGTCGGTGTCCTGCGGGAGGACGACGCTGACGGGCGACGCCGGGATCGCCTGGGGCGAGTCGATCGTGCCGCCCTTGTTCACGACCTCGTAGTTCGTGGTCCGCTCGGTGAGCGCCTCGCCCTGGAAGCGCTCGGCGAGGATCGCCGCGTCGCGGGCCGCGTCAGCGGCCGAGGCGGTATCGGCGATCGATGCGACGATCGCCTCCGCCTGCTGCGTGGTGACGACCGGGGTCGGGATCTCGGCGGCGGGCTCGGCGCCCGCGGTGGACGTCGCCGTGGCGGTGGGAGTGGCGCTGGCGCCCGCCGCGAGGTCGGGCCAGTAGTCGGAGCTGCAGCCGGCGAGCAGAGCGCTGGTGCCCAGGACGACGGGCAGCACGAGCAGGCCCCGGCGGCGGCTGCGTGCGGGCGAGGCGATCGACGCCTGGATCCCGGCGCGGGGGCGCGGACGCCGGACGCCGCGCGGGACCTTGCCCTGCGGTCCCTTGCGGCGAGGGCCGTGCTGGCGGCGCAGGTGCACGAAGGCCCAGATGTAGAGGCCGAGGCCGATCAGGAGGAAGAGCGCACCGCCGGCGAGCAGCGGGCCGGCGAGCGGAGTCGCGGTGTCGACGGGCCAGCTGACCCGGATCTCGTCAGCGGCCGGCGCGGTGCCGTCGGTCGCGATCAGGAGCGAGATGTCCTCCGGCACGTCGAGCGCGACGTCGATGCTGCCGGCTCCCTCGAGCTGCTCGAGCCACAGGTCGGCGCCCCGGGGATCCACGACCTCTGCGTCGGCCGTCAGCACGTCGGCGGCCAGGTCGATCGCCGTGCCGGTCTCGGTCGAGGCGGTCAGCTCGTCGGTCTCGGCGTCGTAGCCGATCTCGTCGTACTCCGACCCGCCGACCCAGCCGAGCACGTCGCTGGTGCGCGCGTAGGTGAGGACGAGGTCGCCCTCGCCCTCCACGGTGATCGACTGGCGGCCCTCATTGGAGGCGAGGACGCTGCCGTCGATCACGGCGTACGGCGCGTCCGACTCGAGGGCGGTGCTCGCGGTCAGGGACTCGGGCGGGGCCCACACCGTCCGCTGACCGATGCCGAGCGCTATCAGCGCGGCAGCGATGACAGTGGCGATGATGGCGAAGACGAACCGCACGAAAGTACTCCTCCTGCGTTGCCGGATCGGGGTGGCGGCCTCAGCCGGTTCGGCTGGAACGGCCGGACCGGGGCACGACGGCAACAGACAAAGACAGTCCACGATAGCCGATGCCCTCGGCGCGACCCAGGAGATCCCCCGAGAGTGCCCGCGGTGGGCGCCACGAGCGGGTGTCGCCCCCGGGCCCGGCGCGGACCGCTGACTAAACTTCCCGGAGTGCCGCGAGCGTGGCGCTGACCCTTCCGGAGGAGACGACGTGGCAAGCGACGAGGCCGAATTCACCCAGGCGTTCCGCGGGTACGACCGCGACGAGGTCGACAAGGCCATCCAGGGTCTGCGGCGCGAGCTGATCCACGCGAACACCCAGGCCGCCGAGAGCGGTCGCGAGTCCAAGCGCCTCGCCTCGCGCATCGACCAGCTCGAGAAGGAGCTGCAGCAGGTCGGCGCGCCCACCTACGCCGGCCTCGGCGCCAAGCTCGAGCACACGCTCCGGGTCGCCGAGGAGCAGTCCGAGCGCATCATCGCCCAGGCCGAGAACGACGCGTCCGCTCTGCGGCGGTCGACCCGCGACGACGGCGACCGGATCCTCCAGGAGGCGCGCGACGAGGCCGAGCGCCTGGTCACGGAGGCTCGCCGTCGTGCCGACCGCACCCGCAACGAGTCCGAGGCGCAGGCCGCCGCGACTCTCGGCAAGGCGGCGGACGACCGCGACGTGATGACTCAGGACGCCGTCCGTGAGGCCGCGGCGATCCGCGGCACGGTGGCCACCGAGGCGGCGGAGACGCGCGCGACCGCCAAGCGCGAGGCCGCGGCCATCCGCTCGGAGGCGGAGCGCGAGGCCGCCGAGATGCGCGCCGTCGCCGCCCGCGAGGTCGAGATCGCCCGCGCCGAGGCCGCCCGCCTCGCGCAGAGCACCGAGCTGCAGCGCGCCGATGTGGCTTCCGAGGTCGCCCGCCTGCGCGCGGCGGTCGAGGCCGAGATCGCCCAGGCGCGCGCCGCCGTCGCGGCCGAGGTCGCGTCCGCCCGCGCCGCGCTCGACGCCGATGTCGCGTCGGCCCGCGCCGCGCTCGACGCCGAGATCACCACCGGCCGCGCCGATGCCGCCCGCGAGCTCGACGACCAGCGCACGCGCCGGGCGCACGACCGGGCCGAGGCCGTCGCTCTGCTGGACGCCGAGGTCGCCGGGCTCCGCAGCGCCGCCGCGGACGAGGCCGCGGCGCTCTCGCGCGACGTCGAGCAGGCGCGGATCGACCTGACCGTCGAGCTCGCCGCCCGACGCGAGGAGGCCGACCGCGACCACCTCCTCCGTCACCAGGAGGCCGTCGCGCAGACGCAGCGCTACCTCGACGAGTCGAACCTCCAGCTCGCCGACGCGCTCCGTCGCGCCAACGACAAGCGGCTCGAGGCCGACGCGCTCCGCAGCGACGCGCTCGACGAGACGACGCGACTGCGCCGCGACGCCCAGGACGAGTCGGACCGTCTGCTCGCCGAGGCCCGCGAGCGCGCCCAGGAGATGATCGCCGACGCCGAGAAGCGCAACCGGCAGCTCGTCGCGACGGCGGAGGGACGTCTCGACGAGATCCGCACCGAGCGCGACGCCATCGCCGGGTACGTGAAGGGCCTGCGGGGACTGATCGGCCGCATCGACGAGATCTCGCTCGATTCGGACGGCGACTCGGAGGACGACGATTCCGGCCGCGGTGACTCGCGCGGCGATGACGCGACGGAGGACGCTGCTCAGCAGGACGGATCCGAGCCGGACGACGCCGATCAGGACGACACCGACCGCGAGGGCACCGCGAGCCCCGCGCGCTGACCCCGCACGAGACGCGAGAGACCGAGGGGAGCCCGCCGACGCGGGCTCCCCTCGTCCGTCCCGGGCGTCAGCCCAGCTCGCCGGCCCACTCCGTCGGCAGGGGCGACGACGCCGGAGCGACCACCCTCACGATCTCGTCCAGCACGCGGCGCGTCTGCGCCTCGCCGACCCAGAGGTGCTTGCCCCCGGCGACCGGCACCAGCTCCATCTGCGGCACCGACGCGAACCGCTCAGCGGCCGCCTCCGGTCGCAGATAGTCGTCGAACTCGGGGATCAGCGCGACCAGGGGGCGGCCGTCCGCCGCCCAAGCGGCGACCTCGTCGGCCGTGGCGCGGTGGAGCGGGGGCGACAGGAGGATCGCCCCCTCGATCGGGTGCTCCCTCCCCCACTTCAGCGCCAGCTCGGTGCCGAACGACCAGCCGACCAGCCAGGGATGCGGTAGGCCGCGCTCGGCGACCAGCTGCATCGCCGCGGCGACGTCGGCGCGCTCGCCCGTCCCTCCGTCGAAGGCGCCCTCACTCGTACCCCGCGGCGACGACGTGCCGCGGGTGTTGAAGCGCAGTACCGCGAGGTCGGCCAGCTCCGGGAGCCGGGCGGCGGCCTTGCGCAGGATGTGCGAGTCCATGAAGCCGCCGTGGGTGGGCAGCGGATGCAGGGTCACGAGCGTCGCGACCGGCTCGCGATCGAGCGGCAGGGCGAGCTCACCGACGAGCGTCAGCCCGTCCGAGGTGCGGAGCTCGATCTCCTCGCGCCGGGCGGGGAGGACGACGCCGCCCCGGATCTCGTTCGTCATCGTGCTCCTTGGATGCGCCAGCAGTGGTTGTGCCAGTGACGGCGGCCGACGAGGTCCGCCGCGTCGCCGAGGGCCCCGTCGCCGCGCCAGACGACGACATGCGCGAGGCCGATGTCGATGGTCTGGCCGCAACCGGGGCAGAGGTAGTTCTTGACGGCCCGGGCGGACGAGACGGGCTGCACGTTCCAGTCGCGGCCCGATCTCACCTCGGTGCGGCGCCAGCCGGCAATCATCTGCGACAGGTCGCGCGGTTCGCCGTCGCCCTCGCGCCGACTCCCCCGAGGTCGATTGCTGCGCGGCATTCCTCCAGTGTAGGAGCCGCCCCGGACGCGGCGACCCTCAGTGCGAGGTGTCGTCCATCTCGAGCCGGGTCTCCTCGGCGTCGAGCATCAGCTGCGCACGGCGCAGGATCCGCGACGAGTAGAGGCCGCGGCCCCGCGCCTCGAGCAGCGCCTCCCGCTCGGCCAGCAGGACCGCACGCCGCAGGACCAGGTACTGGGCCTGGGGTCCGAGCGGGGCGTCCTCCTGCCGATCCACCTGCTCCCACGCGACCTGCGATCGCGTCAGCGTGTCGCGACGCACGCGCTCGAGCACCCGCGGCCCGACCGCGCCCTCTGGCAGCTCGGCGACTGCCTCGGGCAGTGCCTGGATGCCGGTCGCCGCGACCTCGTCGAGGAGGGTCGCGAGCTCGCGTCGATCGGCGTCGCGGTCGCTCCCCTGGATGCCCGTGAGGCGGATCAGCGCGGGCAGCGTCGCCCCCTGCAGCAGGAGCGTCACGACGGCGACCGTGAACGCGATCAGGATCAGCTGCTCGCGGTACGGCGTCTCCCCGGGAAGCGATTGGGCCGCCGCGAGCGTGACGACGCCGCGCATCCCGGACCACGACAGGATCACTCCGCCGCGCCAGCCGAACGCCTCGCTGGTCGTCGCCGCGAGATCGGTCTCGCGCCGCTGGTACAGGCGCTCGGCGCGCTGCTGGCGTCGTCGGAACCGGTCGTCGCTCGTCGCGCTGTTGCGCAGCCGCATCACTCCGACCGCCAGTCGGCGGTTGATCCGCTCCGCCCGCCTCCCGGAGTTCCGCAGCCAGACGAGCAGCGGCCAGACGAACAGCGTCCGCAGCACGATGAGGAGCACCACGGTCGCCAGCCCGAGCAGGACCGCCTCGACGATGCTGAGCTCCCCCGGCTTGACCTCGCCGATGATCACCCGGATCTCGGCGCCCATCAGCAGGAACACGCCGTTCTCGAGGAGGAACTGCGCCGTGCGCCAGTTCACCCGCTCGCTGATCCGCGACTGCGGACTGAGGAAGCGGGCGCTGTTGTGGCCCGTGTAGATGCCCGTGACCACCACGGCGAGGACGCCGGACGCGCCCAGCTCCTCCGCCGGGATGTAGGCCAGGAACGGCACGGCGAACGACACCGCGGTGTCGAGCACCGGGTCGCGGAGCTTGGAGCGGACGAAGACGGTGATGACTCCCATCACGAGCCCGAGGGCCACCGCCATGACGACGGAGTAGACGAACAGCACGCCGACCTCGCCGACGTCGATCGCGTCGGCCGACACGCTCGCCCCGACGACCGCCGTCGCCGCGGTCGCAGCGCGCAGCAGCACGAGCGCGGACGCGTCGTTGACCAGGCTCTCGCCCTCGAGCACCGTCACCAGGCGGGGCGGCAGACCGAGCTTCTTGCCGATCGACGTCGCGGCGACGGCGTCCGTCGGACTGACGACGGCACCCAGCGCGATCGCCGCGGGCAGGCTGAGATCCGGCAGGAGGACGTAGAGGAAGACGCCGACCGCGATCGCCGTCACGAAGACCAGCAGCACCGACAGTCCGAAGATCGACCGCAGGTTCCGACGGAAGTCTGTCAGCGGGACCTGGATCGCGGCGGAGTAGAGCAGCGGCGGCAGCACACCAGCGAGGATCAGCTCGGGCTCGACCTCGATCTCGGGGACTCCCGGGAGATAGGAGGCGCCGATGCCGACGACCACGAGGATGAGCGGTGCGGCGATGCCGAGCCGGCTCGAGAAGCGCGCGACCGTGACGACCGTGATGATCCCGGCGACCCCGAGCAGCGCGTAGTCCACGGGCCCAGGCTATCGAGAGCGGGGCCGGGAACGCGGACGGGCCCCGTCACTGTCGTGAGGGGCCCGTCAGCGGAGGGACGTGAGGGTCAGTACCAGTTCATCGCCTCGGAATGCGCCCACGCACCGCAGGGCGATCCGTAGCGGCCGGAGATGTAGCCGAGGCCCCAGGTGATCTGGGTCGCCGGGTTGGTCTGCCAATCGGAGCCGGCGGTCGCCATCTTGCTGCCCGGGAGCGCCTGCGGGATGCCGTAGGCACCGCTCGACTTGTTCTCGGCGAAGGTGTTCCAGCCGGACTCGCGGGTCCAGAGGAGCACGAGGCAGTCGTACTCGCTGTCGGCCCAGCCGCGGGCGACGACCATGTCGTACGCGATCGCCTTCGCGGATCCGGGATCGGGAGCGGCGGAGCGGGCGACGGGGGCGGCCGAGCGCGGCGACTGCTGCTCCTCCTCCGCCTCCTCGGTCTCGGTGGGGGTCGGAGTGGGCGTGGGCGTCGGGGTCGGCTTCGCCTGCGCGTCGAAGGTGTCGCGCTGCACGGCGCGCTCGACCGGAGCGGCGACCACGAGGCGCTGGGCGGGATCGCCGTCGAAGCGGGCCGGGGCCTGGTAGTACGGGGACGCGACGGCGCCGCTGGACGGGTCGACGACCGACACCATCACGAATCCGATGGATGCCGCGAACGCGAGCACTGCCAAGGGGAGGCGTGCTCGGGAGCGACGTGCTGGGGCCTGACGCGGAACCGGGGGCTTCACGGCCAGGGGCCGGGAGACGGGTGGCTGGGCGACGGCGTTCGATTCAAGCTGACCCACGATTACGAAAGCATAACGGACGCGGGCTGAATCGGCCAGGAACGGCGCGGAAGGTCAGCGGACGGCCAGCATGACGTCGATGACGGTGTCGAGCACGAAGTCGACCTGCGGCTCCGAGTAGCCCCCGCGCTGCGGAGCGAAGGAGACGGTCCGGACGTCGTCGACGCTGAGGACCGAGCCGTCGCGGAAGTACCCGGAGATGCGGTCGGCGAAGGCGTCGACCTGCCGGATGTTGTAGCCGGTGGTCAGCGCGCTGAGTCGCTGGAAGCGCTCGCGCTGCGGACGCGCCAGCCGGTTCACGACCTCCTGCGCGGTGGCGCGGGCCTCCCGGAGCCAGACGTCCTCGCCCTTCTCGGCGATCGCGTACTGACGCTCGCGACTCGCGAACGCGTCCTCCAGCCGCTCGAGCGCGGCGTCGACGTGCGGTGCGGAGTAGCCGCCCTTGCGCAGGGAGAACGCGGTGTGGCGGAGGTCGGCCGCGCGGAGGTCGGCCGGTCCGCCCGAGAGCTGGGCGTACGCCTCCCGGGCCGAGGCGAGGAAGGAGTCGACCTCCTCGACGTCGTAGCCGGGGCGGTTGTCACGGGCGCGCGGGAAGGGAGCGGTCACCCGGACATTCTGCCAACAGCCGAGCCGTGTGCGGGCAGCGGCGCGTCGCCGAGCCCTGCCGACCCGTCAGTGAGCGAAGAGGAAGTAAAGGACGTAGGCCGCGGCCGCGGACGGCAGGATCGAGTCGAGCCGGTCGAGCACGCCGCCGTGGCCCGGGAGCCACGAGCTCATGTCCTTGATCCCGATGTCGCGTTTGATGAGCGACTCCGCGAGGTCGCCGAGCGTCGCGCTCAGCAGCATGACCGCGCCGAACACGGCGCCGACCCACCACGGCTGGCCGAGGAGGAGGACGGCGAGGAGGACGCCCGCGACGATGCCCGCGACCGCGGCGCCGGCGAAGCCCTCCCAGGTCTTCTTCGGGCTGATCCGCGGCGCCATCGGGTGCTTGCCCCAGGTGAGGCCGCTGGCGTAGGCGCCGATGTCGACGAGGATCACGAGCAGGAGGAACGACAGCGCCCAGAGCTGTCCGCCCTCCTCGGCCACGAGGCGCACGGCGAAGGCGCCGAGGAACGTCACGTAGGCCTGGACGAACACGCCGAGCCCCATGTCGAGGAGCAGGTCGCGGCGAGTCGAGCTCGTGCGGCGCAGGAGCTGCTCGCCGAGGCGCCACAGCGCGACGAACGCGGACCCGCCGAGGACGGCGAGCCAGGCGGCGGAGATGCCGCCGTAGTACGCGGCCGGCACGACGATCACCGCGGCGATGCCGGTCGGGATCCGCGGGATGTCGCGCCCGGCGTGGCGGAGGGCGTTCGAGAGCTCGAGCGCCGCGAGGATGACCAACGCCCCCGCGAGCACCATGAACAGCTCCTTGATCAGGAGGAGGCTGACGCCCATGGCGCCGACGCCGATCACTCCGATCAGGGTGGCCGAGACGAGGTTGCGGCCGGACCGCGCGGTCAGGCGGTCGTTCGTCGCCTCGAGCTGCGCCCGGGTCGCCTCGAGCTGGCGCTCGACGTCGGCCTTGCGCTGCTGGGCGCGCGCCACCAGGGCGTCACGGGTGACCATCCGGGAGCCCCGGGCACCCGGGACGTGCGGCTTGCGCTCCTCCCCGTGCTCGGAGCCCTCGGATTCGTCGGCCACCACTAGACCTCGAGCAGCTCGGATTCCTTGCGCTTGAGCGCCTCGTCGATGGCGTCGACGTGCTTCTTCGTGACGGCTTCGAGCTCCTTCTCGGCGCGACCGACCTCGTCGTCGCCCAGCTCGCCCTTCAGCGCATCGAGGTCGTCCTTGCCCTTGCGGCGGATGTTGCGGACCGCGACCTTGGCGTCCTCGGCCTTGGTCCGGACGATCTTCACGAACTCCTTGCGACGCTCGGCGGTGAGCTCGGGCAGGGTGACGCGGATGACGTTGCCGTCGTTCGACGGGTTGGCGCCCAGGTTCGGCATGTCCCGGATGGCCTGCTCGATATCGCGCAGCGATCCCTTGTCGTAGGGCGTCACGAGGAGGGTGCGCGCCTCCTGGTTCTGCATCGACGCCAGCTGCGAGAGGGGCGTCGGGGTGCCGTAGTAGCTCACGAGCACCTTCTGGAACATGCCGGGGTTCGCGCGGCCGGTCCGCACGGTGGCGAAGTCCTCCTTGGCGACCTCCACGGCCTTGTCCATCTTGGTCGTCGCGTCGGCGAGTACATCCGAGATCACGGGGGCTCCTTAGAAGAGAGAAGTGGTCAGTCTAGTTCGAGACGAGAGTGCCGAGCCGGGCGCCCCGGATGGCCTTCGCGACGTTGCCGGACGGCTCCATGCCGAAGACCTGCATCGGCATCCCGTTGTCCATGCAGAGGCTGAACGCGGTCGAGTCGACGACCTTGAGGCCGCGCTGGAGCGCCTCCTGATAGGTCAGCGTGTCGAGCTTCTTCGCGCCGGGGTTCGTGCGCGGGTCGGCGTCGTACACGCCGTCGACGCCGTTCTTCGCGACGAGCACGACATCGGCGTGCGTCTCGAGCGCACGCTGAGCGGCGACGGTGTCGGTGGAGAAGTACGGCAGACCCGCTCCGGCGCCGAAGATCACGACGCGCCCCTTCTCCATGTGCCGGATCGCCCGGCGGGGGATGTACGGCTCGGCGACCTGGGTCATCGCGATGGCCGACTGGACACGCGTCTCGGCGCCGGCCTGCTCGAGGAAGTCCTGCAGGGCGAGGGCGTTCATCACGGTGCCCAGCATGCCCATGTAGTCGGCGCGACCGCGGTCCATGCCGCGCTGCGAGAGCTCGGCGCCGCGGAAGAAGTTGCCTCCGCCGACCACGACCGAGATCTCGACCTCGGTGGCGGCGTCGGCGATCTCGCGAGCGAGAGCGCTGATCACGTCGGGGTTCACCCCGAGAGTCCCGGCCCCGAACGCCTCCCCCGACAGCTTCAGAAGCACCCTGCGGCGCTTGCCCGTCGTCGTAGCATCCGTCTGCGTCATGGACGTCTTCCTCCCGTGGACCCGTACAAACCTATCCCGCGCGGAGCACGCCCCGCGACCACGCCCGGGGGCCTCCCCCGGGCAGAGCGAAGGGAGTCCGGGTCGACTGAACGACCCGGACTCCCCTGCTGCGTGTTACGCGCCGACCTTGAACCGGGCGAAGCCCGAGACGGTCAGACCGGCGTCGGCCACGACCTTGCTCACGGACAGCTTGTTGTCCTTGGCGTAGTCCTGGTCGAGCAGCGCGACCTGCTTGAAGTACGCGTTGACGCGTCCCTCGATGATCTTCGGCAGGGCGGCCTCGGGCTTGCCCTCGCCGCGGGAGATCTCCTCGACGATGCGGCGCTCGTTGTCGACCTCCGACTGCGGGACGTCCTCGCGCGAGAGGTAGGACGGGTTGGCGAACGAGATGTGCTGCGCGATCGAGCGGGCGGTCTCGGCGTCGTCCCCGGAGTAGCCCACGACCACGCCGACCTGCGGGGGCAGGTCCTTGTTGGTCTTGTGCAGGTAGATGGCGAAGTTCTCGCCCTGCACGGTGGCGATGCGGCGGAGCTCGACCTTCTCGCCGAGGATCGCGGCCTCGTCGTTGATGAGGTCGGCGACGGTCTTCTCGCCGGCGGGGGCCGCGAGGGCCTCCTCGACGGTGGTGGAGCCGGCGGCGACGACGGCGGCGAGCACCGAGTCGGCCAGGGCGATGAACTTCGTGCCCTTGGCGACGAAGTCGGTCTCGCACGCGAGCTCGATCAGGGTGGCGACGCCGCCGTTCTCCGCGGCGGCGACGAGGCCCTCGCTGGTGGAGCGGTCGGCGCGCTTCGCGTTGCCCTTGGCGCCCTTGAGGCGGAGGATCTCGACCGCCTTGTCCAGGTCGCCGTCGGCCTCGACGAGCGCGTTCTTGGTGTCGACCATGCCGGTGCCGAGCTGCTCGCGCAGCGTCTTGACGTCAGCGAGGCTGAAAGTGGCCATAGTTCTGCGAACTCCTCTGTGGTTCTGGCGTCCGGTCGACCCGGTGGTTCCCGGTCGACTGCGGGACTCCAGTCTGTCTGAAGTGGTGATCGCGGTGGCGATCGGGTGCCTGTCCGAGCGGAGCCGGGCGCCTGCGGTCAGCAGTGCGCCCGGCTCCGGCTCAGGAGGGGTGTCAGGCGGTGGCGGTCTCGTCGGCCGGAGCCTCGGTGGTCGCCTCGTCGGCGGCGGGGGCCTCGACGGGCGCCTCGTCGGCGGCGGGCGCCTCGGCCTCGGCGACGGCCTCGTCAGCCGTGGCGGCCTCGGCGTCGGCGACCTTCTCGGTCTCGGCGCCGGCCTGCGGCTCCTGGCCCTGGAGAAGCTCCTTCTCCCACTCGGCCAGCGGCTCGACGGCGGAGACGTTGCCCTCGGCCTCGGGCTTCTGGTGACGCTGGATGAGGCCCTCGGCCGCGGCGTCGGCGACGATGCGGGTGAGCAGGCTCACCGAGCGGATCGCGTCGTCGTTGCCCGGGATCGGGTACTGGACCTCGTCCGGGTCGCAGTTCGTGTCGAGGATGCCGATGACCGGGATGCCCAGCTTCTTGGCCTCGTCGATCGCGAGGTGCTCCTTCTTGGTGTCGACGACCCACAGCGCGGAGGGGGTCTTCGACAGGTTGCGGATGCCGCCGAGCGACTTGTGCAGCTTGTCGAGCTCCCGCTTCTTGATGAGGAGCTCCTTCTTGGTGAAGCCGCTCTTGGTGGTGTCGTCGAAGTCGAGCTCCTCGAGCTCCTTCATGCGCGCGAGGCGCTTGGAGACCGTCTGGAAGTTGGTGAGGAGGCCACCGAGCCAGCGCTGGTTCACGTAGGGCTGGCCGACGCGGGTCGCCTGCTCGGCGATCGCGTTCTGGGCCTGCTTCTTCGTGCCGACGAAGAGGATGGTGCCGCCGTGGGCGACCGTCTCCTTGACGAAGTCGTAGGTCTTGTCGATGTAGGCCAGCGACTGCTGGAGGTCGATGATGTAGCTGCCCGAGCGCTCGGTCAGGATGAAGCGCTTCATCTTCGGGTTCCAGCGACGGGTCTGGTGCCCGAAGTGGACGCCGCTGTCGAGCAGCTGGCGCATGGTGACGACTGCCATGAGTCGTTCTCCTTGTCTCGGGGTCCGGGCGCACGACGGCGCCGAACTCCCGTTCGGTTGTCTGCGACGGCCGGTCGGCACGTCGCCCTGGCGCCCGGCGTGCTCCCGCCTCGCCCGCAAGAGCGGAGGAGGACCGGTAGGAGAAGAGGCCGAATGGGCGCGCGTAGTCACCCCGACGAGCGAGGTGCTCCGAGCATCCTAGCACCGCGGAGGCCGCCTCTCCCGCTGGTGCGGGAGGGCGGCCTCAGGGGTGTCGAGCAGTGCGGCTAGTTGCGCGCCGACTTCATCACGGTGCGGATGTGCAGCGTGTCCATCTCCTCCAGCGACCGGCCCTTGGTCTCGGGCACGAACATGAAGACGAAGACGAAGGAGATCGCGGCGAACGCGGCGTAGAGGCCGTACGCGAGCGTCAGCGAGACGTCCTGCGACAGGATCGGGAACGTCACCGTGATCGCGAAGTTGGCGATCCACTGCGCCGAGGCGGCGAGACCCAGCGCGGCGGCGCGGATCCGGTTCGGGAAGATCTCGCCGAGCAGGACCCAGACCAGCGGGCCCCAGGTCGCGCCGAAGAAGACGACGAACGCGTTGGCCGAGACCAGGGCGATCGGGCCCCAGGCACCGGGCAGTGAGACGTCTTCTCCGTTGATCGTCGACTGGCTGAACGCGATCGCCATCAGCGCGAGCGAGATCGCCATGCCGGCCGAGCCGACCAGCAGCAGCGGCTTCCGGCCGACCTTGTCGACCAGGAAGATCGCCACGAACGTGACGACGACGTTCACCACGGAGGTGAAGACCGAGATGGCGAACGAGTTCGACTCGTCGAAGCCGACCGCGCTCCACAACGACGTGGAGTAGTAGAAGATCACGTTGATGCCGACGAACTGCTGGAACACCGAGAGCAGGATGCCGACCCAGACGACGGGGAGCAGTCCGAGCGCGGGGCCGCGCAGGCTCGAGCGCTTGGCGTTCTCGGCGTCCTCGTCGATGCGCTTCTGGATGTCGGCGAGGGCGTCGTCGACCTCCTCGCGGGGCGTGACCGTCGCGAGGACGCGGCGCGCCTCCTCCGTCTTGCCCCGGGTGGCGAGGAAGCGGGGCGACTCCGGCAGCGTGAGTGCGAGCAGGCCGTAGATCACGGCGGGGACGGCGCAGGCGATGAACATCCAGCGCCAGGCGGCGACTCCGAACCAGAACGGCTCGGCGGCGCCGTCCGCGCCGTTCGCGATGAGGGTGTCCGAGAGCAGCGCGGCGAAGATGCCGAGCGTGATCGCGAGCTGCTGCAGCGAGGCGAGGGCGCCGCGGATCGCCTTCGGGGCGATCTCGGAGATGTAGGTGGGGGCGATCACCGAGGCGATGCCGATGCCGAGGCCTCCGACGACGCGCCACAGGACGAGGTCCCAGACGGCGAACGCCGCGCCCGCGCCGATGGAGGAGACGAAGAAGAGGCCCGCGCCGAGCAGCATCACCTTGATGCGGCCCCAGCGGTCGGCGAGCCGGCCCGCCAGGTACGCGCCGAGCGCGCAGCCCAGCAGCGCCGACGCGACGGCGAAGCCGATGAGCGCCGCCGAGAGGTCGAACTCGCCCTGCACCGCCTCGACCGCTCCGTTCACGACGGAGGAGTCGAAGCCGAAGAGGAAGCCGCCGACCGCGGCCGCGATGGCCAGGCCGATCACCTTCCTCCGGAGCTTGGCTGCTGAAGGGGCCGGTGTCTCGGATCGTCCCGTGGTCATGATCGTCTCCGCTCTGGCTGCCGGCCGGCGGCACTGATGGCGCCCCGTGCCGGATTCACGCGAAGCGACGTTACTCCCGCGTGCGAGTCGGCCTCGACGGGTTGCGTTCGCGGGCGATCCGGGACCCTCCTCCACCGAACGGGGCTCGCGGGGCTTCTCCCCCGGTCAACGCGGACGGGCCGCGGCCGCGGCGCTCGGGCAGGAGGGTGGGCGGATGACGACCTCGATGCTCCTGCGCCCGGGCGTGTTCCTGGCGCTCGTCTCCGGCCTCCTGGGTTCCGTTGCGGCGGTGCCGCCGGGATCGCTGTGGGTCTCTCCGGTGCCCGGATTCGCGGTGGTCGAGCCCTGGCGGGCGCCCGAGCACCGGTATGCGGCGGGTCACCGCGGCATCGACCTGGAGGCGAGCGCGGGAGCGCCTGTCGTGGCCGTGACCGGTGGGACGGTGTCGTTCGCGGGACGTGTCGTGGACCGCGGGGTGGTGAGCATCGAGCACGCCGGCGGGCTGGTGTCGAGCGTCGAGCCGGTGGAGGCGACCGTGTCCGCGGGCGCGGTAGTGGCTCCAGGGGACGTGATCGGGACGGTCGGCAGCGGAGGCCACTGCGACGGACGGTGCGTGCACTTGGGCGTCCGGGAGGACGGCGAGTACGTCTCTCCGATGCGCTTCTTCGGCGGGATCCCCCGCGCGGTGCTGCTGCCTCTCGACAGCGCGTCAGGCGCGCGGGTGCGCGAGCCGGTAGGCGTCGCGGATGCGCTCGGTCGAGACGTGCGTGTAGATCTGGGTCGTCCCCAGGCTCGCGTGGCCGAGCATCTCCTGCACCGAGCGGAGGTCGGCTCCCCCGTCGAGCAGGTGGGTGGCGGCGGAGTGGCGGAGAGTGTGCGGGCCGGAGGGGCCGGAGCCGTCCTCGAGGAGGCGGGTGACGACTCCGTAGACCGTGCGGGGCGTCAGGCGCGCGCCCCGCCGGCCGAGCAGGAGGGCGTTCTGCGACTCGGGCTTCGCGAGGTGCGGGCGGGCCGTGTCGAGATAGGCGACGAGCGCCTCCTTCGCGGGGACGCCGAAGGGGACGACGCGCTGCTTCGAGCCCTTGCCGGTAACGAGGACGGTGAGCCGTGAGAGATCGAGATCGCCGATGTCGATCGCGACGAGCTCCGCGACGCGGATGCCGGAGGCGTAGAGCAGCTCGATGATCGCGAGGTCGCGGAGTGCGACGGGGTCGTCGGTCGCTCCGCGCGCCGTCACGGTGTCGATCACCTGCTCCGTCTGCGCCTGCGTGAGGACGTGCGGGAGCGAGCGTCCCGCCTTCGGGGTGCGGAGCCGTGCGGCGACGTCGGTGGGCGTGCGCTCGGTGCGCTGCGCCCAGGAGGAGAAGGAGCGGACCGCCGCGGTGCGACGGGCGAGCGTGGCGCGCGAGACCCCCGTCTGCGTCTGCTGCCACAGCCAGTCCCGGAGGAGCTCGAGGTCGACGTCGGCGAGGGTCGCGACGCCTTTCGTCGCCGCGTGGGCGAGGAGGGTGGCGAGGTCGCCGCGGTAGCCCTTGGCCGTCGCGGGTGAGAGCGAGCGCTCGTCGAGCACGTAGCGGAGGAAATCGTCGACGGCGCCGGCCAGGCTCGCGTCACGCACTTCCCCTCACGCCTCCACAGCGGGCATGCGCGACCACAGGTCGATGCGGCCCTGCTCGTCGAGCTCCTCGAGCCGTTCGATCAGGTCGGTGCCGAAGCGGGTGGCGATCGGAGCGGTCGCGCTGGGCACGAGGGAGGTCGCGATGGTCTCGGGGTGCACGTGCACGAGCGAGAAGCTCTGGGCGCCGTCGATGCCGCGGAGCTCCCGCTCGGGCGCGCCGAGATCCATCGTGTAGCTGGTGGCGCCGGCGACGAAGACGGGGACACCGGCGAAGGTCGCGGCCGTCGGGTAGTGCAGGTGACCGCCGAGGATCGCGCGGACGTCACTGCCGCGGACGACTTCCTCGAGTCGCTCGATCCCGCGGAGCTCGAGCACCGTCATGGCGCCGAGCGGAGTGGGGAGCGGTGGGTGATGGAGGGCGAGGATCGTGCCGAGCGGAGCCGGAGTCGCGAGCTCGTGGGCGAGGTTCTCGAGCTGCTCGTCGGTGAGCGCCCCGTGGTGGAAGCCGGGCACCGCGCTGTCGAGCGCGATGAGCCGCAGCCCGTCGAGGTCGACGACCTGGTCGATCGGCGTCTCGCTGTCGTCGTGCGGCTGCTCTTCGAGGAGCACGCGTCGGAACGCCCGCCGCTCGTCGTGGTTGCCCATCACCCACACGATCGGGGCATGGAAGCGCAGGGCGAGCGGATCGAGTGCCGCCTTCACCCGCCGGTAGGCGTCCTCCTCGCCCCGGTCGGCCACATCACCCGTGACGACGATCGCGTCGAGCCGACCGCCGCGCTCCTCGAGCCGTGCGAGGGCCTGGTCGAGGCGCGCGACCGTGTCGACCACGCCGTAGAGCGGAGCGCCATCGGCGAGGAAGTGCGTGTCGCTGAGGTGCGCGATCACCCGATCGGCCGCCCGGAAGTGCCCGAGCTGCGGATGCTCCGCCGTCATCGCCTCGTCGTCCATGCCGCTCCCCTCGCTGACCTGGTTTCAGCGTAGGGCGGACGACCGACAGCGAGTATCCGGCGAGCCGGGGATCGAGGCGGCCTCTCGAGCGGGGCTCTCATTCAGGCGGCGGCCCGACGAGCCGTGGGATCAGCGCCGGGGCAGCGACCACCTCCCGTCGTCGGTGCGCTGCACATGGGCTTCCGCCAGGAGCGCCCCGAGGATCGCGAGGGTCTCGGACACGCGGAGCCCGAGATGCTGCGCGAGCGCGTCGGTGTCCTGCAGGCCACGATCCCGCAGCGCGGTGACGAGGCGGGAGGCCGGTCCGGGAACGATGTCCGTCGGGGCGCTCTCCCCCACGCCGAGGAGTTCGAGGACTTCCGGCGCCGTGGTGACGCAGGTCGCCGCGAACTCGCGGAGGAGGCGGTGGCAGCCGGCGGAGGACGCGCTCGTGACGGGGCCGGGGACCGCTCCGAGAGGGCGGCCGAGAGCCGCCGCGTGGCCGGCGGTGTTGAGGGACCCAGAACGAGCGCCGGCCTCGACGATCACCGTCGCGCCTGACGACGCTGCGATGAGCCGGTTCCTCTGCAGGAACCGCCACCTCGTGGGCGTCGTTCCCGGCGGCACCTCCGTCACCACCGCGCATCCGGGGGTCGCGATGATTCGGTGCAGCAGCTCTGAATGAGCCGTCGGATACAAGCGATCCGGTCCCCCGGCGAGGAAGGCGACCGTGCGCCCGCCGGAGCCGAGGACGGCGCGGTGGCCGACCGCGTCGATGCCGAAGGCGCCTCCGGAGACGACGAGGACGCCGCGATCGGCGACTCCTGCGGCGAGTTCGGCGGTGACGTGCTCGCCGTACCCGGTGGCCGCTCGCGCGCCGACGAGGGCGAGCCGGTGGGCCGGAGCGAAGGCGGAGGGGTCGCCGCGGGACCAGAGGATGAGCGGGGCGTGCGGACCCAGGTCGTCGAGCGCCTCCGGCCACCCGGGCGAACCGGGCACGAGCAGGTGGGCCTTGAGCTTCTGAGCGATGTCGATGCGACGCAGGACAAGCGCGCGGTCCAGTCGGGGGCGCCATCGCTCGAGCCCCGCCGCGAGGGCGGACAGCTCGCCGGGTGTGCAGTCGGAGTCGGCGAGAACGTCCGATGCGGTCGCGGACGAGACGACGTGCGCGAGCGCGGCCGCAGCGCCGACGGCCTCGATGAGCGTCGCCGCGACGGCGTCGCCCGGCTCGGTCAGGCCGCTCCATGCCGCACGAGCGAGCACGTCAGCGGCATCGGAGGCGTCCCCCTCCGCTAGGAGGGATCGAGCGGCGCCGAGCTCGGAGCGATCGAACAGGTTCGCGGTCATGCCGCACCTCCTCGGAGGACGAGGGCGCGTCCGAGGTGACCGGCGGTCGGCCTCTCGGCGCCGTCGAGGTCCGCGAGAGTCCAGGCCAGGCGGAGAACGCGGTCGTAGCCGCGCATCGTGACGAGGCCGCGCTCCAGCGCCTTGTCGAGGGTCCGCGACTCCGAGGAGGTCGGCCGCTGATCGCCGGAGCGGAGCCAGCTTCCGGAGACCTCGGCGTTCGTCGTCCAGGGAGTGCGCCGGAGTCTCCCGCGGGCTCGTTCGCGAGCCGCGGTCACCCGAGAGCGCGCGTCCGCCGTGGTGACGCCCTGCTCCTCCCTCCGCGCGGCGAGTTGAGCGGCTCCGATGCGGCGCACCGTGAGACGGATGTCGACCCGATCGAGCAACGGTCCGCTCAAGCGGGCGAGATAGCGGCGCCGCAGCGCTGGAGCGCACGTGCACGTCTCCCCCGGGATGCCGTGCCGACCGCACGGGCACGGGTTCGCGGCGAGGATCAGCTGCACGCGCGCCGGGAACTCGGCGACGGCGTTCGCGCGGTGGATACGGATGACGCCCGACTCCAGCGGCTGCCGGAGCGCGTCGAGCGCGACCGCGCTGAACTCAGGAGCTTCATCCAAGAAGAGCACCCCTCTAGTGGCGCGGGCGACGGCGCCCGGGCGGATGCGTCCGCTGCCGCCTCCGACGATCGCGGCGGCCGATGCGGAGTGGTGCGGGCTCTCGAACGGCGGGCGGCGCACGAGGCTGCCACCGGTGGGCGTGCCCACGAGGGAGCGCATGCACGTGGCTTCGAGGGCGGCGGCGTCGTCGAGATCGGGGAGGATGCCCGGAAGTCGAGTCGCGAGCATCGTCTTGCCCGCGCCGGGCGGACCCAGGAGGAAGACGTGGTGACCGCCCGCGGCCGCCGCGATCATCGCCTCCGCCGCCTCCTCGTTGCCGATCACGTCGGCGAAATCCAGGCGCGACACCGGTTCGACCGGGACCTGCCCGCGTGCGGCGGGTTCGGGGAGGACCGGGACCTCCCACTCCGCTCCGTGACACACGGCCGCTGCAGCCAGCGACGAGACGGCGATGATCTCCACGCCGTCGACGAGCTCCGCCTCGGCGCGGTCCTCGAGCGGCACCATGACGCGGCGACGACCCGACCTCGCCGCGGCGAGCACCGCGGGCAGCACACCCGGAACGGAACGGAGCCGACCGTCCAGACCGAGCTCGCCCACATGCACCACGGATGCGACGGACTCCCCGTTCACCTCGCCCAGCGCCGCCAGCGCAGCCAGGCCGATCGCGAGATCGAACGCGGACCCATGCTTGGGCATCGCGGCCGGTGAGAGGTTCACCGTGATCTTGTACTCCGAGATCACACTGCCCGAGTTGATCGCCGCCGACCGCACCCGCTCCTTCGCCTGCGACAGCGCCGCATCCGGCAGCCCGATGATCCCGATCGCCGGAGTTCCGTCGGACGAGTGCGCCTCCACTCCGACCACCGCGCCCGTGAACCCGACCAGACCCACCGCGGACGTGCGACCCATGCCCATCACGCCACCGCCCGGAAATGCCGCACCTGCACCGGGACCCCGTCCGGCGCGATGATGCCCACCGCATCGATCCGCAGATGCCGCGCCCGTTGGTCGTGCTCCCGAGCCCACGCGTACGCCAGCCGCCGCAGCCTCTGCGCCTTCGCCCGCGTGATCGCCTCGATCGGCATCCCGAACCGCGCGGAGGAGCGCGTCTTCACCTCCACCACCACCAGCGCCGCGCCCTCGCGGGCGACGATGTCGAGCTCGCCCTCCCGAACCCGCCAGTTGCGGTCCAGGAGCTCGAAGCCCTTCGCCCTCAGATGCGCCGCAGCGATCTCCTCGCCCCGCCGACCCAACTCGTCCTTGTCCATGAAGACCTCCCGCACGAACCCTCACGGAGAACGGAGCAACGCGGGGACGACCGGGGAGGATCTCGGGAGAGAGTGCACAAAGAAGCGCTGTGGAGGGACCACCTCGAACGGAGGTGGGTCTCGATACGCCGCCGGGGGCGGCTACTCGACCAGCAAGAGGGGAGGGCGCGCCGCGCGCAGAAGGCAGCGCACCGCAGCAGAAGAGGCGCGGAGCGCTACTCGTCGAGGGCGAGTTCCTTGGGGAGCTCGAACTCCTTGCGGGAGAGCTCCTCGACGTTGACGTCCTTGAAGGTCAGCACGCGGACCGACTTCACGAAGCGGTCGGAGCGGTAGACGTCCCAGACCCACACGTCGCGCATGGTCAGCTCGAAGTAGAAGTCGTGCTCGGTGTCGCGTCGCACGAGATCGACCTCGTTCGCGAGGTAGAAACGGCGCTCGGTCTCGACGACGTACGAGAACTGCGAGACGACGTCGCGGTACTCCCGGTACAGTGCCAGCTCGACCTCGCGGTCGTAGTCCTCGAATTCGTCCTCATCCATCGTCCGTCAATCCTACGCGGGTGCGGGAGCGCCGGACGCCGCGGGCTCCTCGGCGGCGACGGCCTCGCGCGGCTTGGACAGCCACGTGACGCGGTGCAGCGGGGACGGTCCGACGCGGTCGAGGCCCGCCCAGTGCGCGGCGCTGCCGTAGCCCTTGTTGCTGTCCCAGGCGTAGTCGGCGAACTCGTCGTGGTGGCGCACCATCTGACCGTCGCGGCCGACCTTCGCCAGCACGGAGGCGGCCGAGACGGACGCGCAGTCGCGGTCGGCCTTGATGCGGGTGACGATGGTCAGCTCGGCGGCCCACTCCCCCAGTGCCGGCGTCAGCCAGTCGTGCTTGCCGTCGAGCAGCACCACGGACGTCGCGAGATCGACGCCCTGGTCGACGAGGCGCTCGATGCCGCGCGATGCGGCTCGACCGAGGCCGGCGATGATGCCGGAGTCGTCGATCTCGTCGGCGGAGGACTCGCCGATCGCCCAGCCCGAGACCCACTTCACCACGCCGGGCAGCAGGGCCTCGCGCCGGGCCGGAGCCAGCAGCTTGGAGTCGCGCAGGCCCTCCGGGAACCGGCCGCAGCGGCGAGCGATCGAGGCGACGCCGACCGAGACGGGGCCGGCGATCGCTCCGCGGCCCACCTCGTCGCAGCCGATGATGCTCTCGTAGCCCTGGCGGAAGAGGCGCCGCTCCATCGACAGGGTCGGTTCGGCGACGGCCACCTAGCCCTGCCCGGCCTCGGAGGAGGACTCGGAGGACTCGGACGATTCCGACGCGTCCTTCTCGACCCCGCGGAACACGGACGGGTAGTCGTCCAGCCACGCCCACCGCTCCACCGGCCAGGTCACCAGGACCGCCCGGCCGACGACGTTGTCGATCGGGACGAAGCCGTTGCCGGGCTTGTCGGTGTTGTAGCGGGAATCGGCCGAGTTGTAGCGGTTGTCGCCCATGACCCAGAGCGAGCCCTCGGGCACGGTCACGTCGAACGGGGTCGCCGAGACGGCCTGGACCCCGTCGGGGAGCTTCACGTAGGGCTCGTCGATCGGGTTGCCGTTGACCTCGACCTGGCCGAGCGGGGTGCAGCAGGTGATCCGGTCGCCGGGCAGGCCGATGACGCGCTTGATCAGGTGGTCGTTGCTGTCGGGAGCGGTGAGACCCACGATCGCGAGGGCGGAGTCGACGGCGGCCTGGAACGGCGGCACGTCCGGCTCGGTGCTCGGCGAGAGCCATCCGCCCGGATCGCGGAAGACGACGACGTCGCCGCGCGAGATCGGCACGAGATCGGGGACCAGCTCGTTCACGAGGATGCGGTCGTTCTCGACCAACGTCTGCTCCATCGAGGACGACGGGATGTAGAACGAGCGGATCAGGAACGTCTTCACGAGGAAGGAGACCAGCACCGCGACGACGAAGATGATCAGCACGTCGCGGAGGAAGAGGAGCAGGCCGCGGCGCCTGCGGGGCCGCTCCGGCTCCGCGGTGTGGCGGGCGTGCTCGCCGTCGCCCTCGAGCCGGACCGGGGCCGTGCTGTCTGTCATCGCGTGCCGTCGCCCCTAGCTGGTGATTCATCCGGGACCGAGCATCACCGGGCCGGGTTCACCGGCAGGACCGGCCCCCGGAAAGGGTCGAACCCCGGTCCATCATAAGTGGACCGGGGTTCGGGGAGAGTGTGCGGAGACCCGCTGAGGGTCAGCGCTTCTCCTTGATCTTGGCCTTCTTGCCGCGGAGGTTCCGCAGGTAGTAGAGCTTCGCGCGACGCACGTCTCCGCGGGTGACGACCTCGATGTGGTCGATCACCGGGGAGTGCACCGGGAAGGTGCGCTCGACGCCGACCTGGAAGCTGACCTTGCGGACGGTGAAGGTCTCGCGGACGCCCTCGTTGGAGCGGCCGATGACGACGCCCTGGAAGACCTGGACGCGCGAGCGGGTTCCCTCGACGATGTTGACGTGGACCTTGACGGTGTCGCCCGCACGGAAGTCGGGGATGTCGGTCCGGAGTGACGCCGCATCGACGTTATCGAGGATGTGCATGTTCTATCGCTCTCCGTGCCCGCCACAGGTCGAGCACCGTTTCGTGGGTGGGAAGTCGGTGCGCGCCCCGCGTCGTAGCGGCTCCCCTGTGGCAGAGCCTGCGCGAGGCACAAGCGCTTATTCTGTCACGGCGCGCCGATCCGCGTCAAAGCGGAGCTGCGGCCCGCTCAGAGGACGATCGTCTGGCCGTCCTGCGGGCGCTCCGGGTCGAAGCCCTCGCCCGTCACCGGCCGGCCGCCCTGGGCCTGCACGGTCGACGCCTCGGCGAAGGCCACGAGCGTCGCCCGCGCATCGTGGAGGAAGCGCCAGACGGAGTGGCCGAGCGCCACGACTCCGAGCAGCACCGAGAGCAGCCCGAGCACCCACGCACCCGGAGGGAAGAACCCGAGCGCGATCAGCGACGCGTGCCAGGCGCCCAGAGCGGCGACGTCGCCCCACGCCGGGGTGCGCGTCGGCCGCACAGTCACCCGAAACGCCACGATGCTCGCCACGACGGCGAGGCTGAGCGACAGAATGGGGAGGGCGATGACGAGGCCGAGGACGGTCCACCCGCTCGATCCCCCGAAGAGTCCGTACCCCAGGAGGATCCACAGGGGCAGGACGATCGCCGCCGGATACTGCCAGGAACCGAAAGCCCGTCGCGTGCGCATGCACCGACCGTACCCACCACCGCTGAGCAACGCCTCAGCGACCCCCGAGAGGATCAGGATGATCGAGCTGCGCACGCCCGCCGAGATCGAGGAGATGCGACCCGCCGGCCGCTTCGTGGCCGAGGTCCTGCAGGCCACCGTCGCCGCGGCCGGAGTGGGCGTCAACCTGCTCGAGCTCGACCGCCTCGCCCACGACATGATCCGCAAGGCCGGCGCCGAGTCCTGCTACATCGACTACCACCCCTCCTTCGGTGCGAGCCCGTTCGGCAAGGTGCTCTGCACCTCCGTCAACGACGCCGTGCTGCATGGGCTGCCGTTCGACTACCGCCTGCGGGACGGCGACCTGCTGACGCTCGACTTCGCCGCGTCCGTGAACGGCTGGGTGTCCGACTCCGCCATCAGCGTCGTCGTCGGCACGCCGCGCGACGAGGACCTCGCCCTCATCGACACCACCACCCGCGCGCTCGAGGCCGGCATCGCCGCCGCGAAGCCGGGCGGGAAGATCGGCGACATCTCGGCCGCGATCGCCGCGGTCGCTCGCGCCGAGGGCCTGAGCATCAACACCGACTTCGGCGGCCACGGCGTCGGGCGCACGATGCACGGCGACCCGCACGTCCCGAACGACGGGCGCGCCGGGCGCGGCTACCCGCTGCGGCCGGGTCTGGTCGTCGCGATCGAGCCGTGGTTCCTGCAGACGACCGACGAGATCTTCACCGACAAGGACGGCTGGACCCTCCGCAGCCGCGACGGCTCGCGCGGGGCGCACATGGAGCACACGATCGCGATCACCGAGACCGGGGCGCTGGTCCTCACGGCCCGGGACTGACGCGGAGAAGACCGCGTCGGCGACAGCACTGGACAGCGGCACTATCGGATAGCCATACTCTCCGTATGCGCATCTCCGAGCTTGCTCGCCTCACGGGCGTCAGCGTCGCCACGATCAAGTACTACATCCGGGAGGGGATCCTCGGCACGGGCGAGTCCTCGGCGCCCCAGCGGGCGGAGTACGGCGACACCCACGTCGCGCGGCTCCGCCTGCTCCGCGGTCTCATCGAGAGCGGAGGGGTCGGCATCGCCGGCGCGAAGCGCATCACGGCGGTCCTCGACAGCGGGGCACCTCCGGCGCACGCGTTCGAGGTCGCGCAAGACGTCGTCTCTGCGAACGCCGACTCGGAGGCGCCAGCGACGGAGGGCTCGCTGGAGCGCATCCGCTCGCTCGTCGGCCCGATGCTGTGCAAGCACCCCGCCGTCGCGACGGCGGCCCGCGCGCTGGACGCCCTGGAGGCCTCCGGCGGAGCGATGACCCCCGACTGGCTCGAGCGCTACGAGGAGGCCGCCGAGCTCGTCGCCCGCGCCGACCTCGACGAGCTCGAGGCGAGGGAGAGCGTGAGCGAGCAGGCGTCGATCGCGGCGGTCGGGACGGCTCTCGGTGACGTGGTCCTGCAGTCGCTGCGCCGCGTGGCCCAGGCTCGCGAGACGCAGCGCCGGTTCGGCCCGGCCGAGGGCGCGTCGCGATGACCGCCGTCCAGGAGGCGCCCGTCTTCGAGTCCCCCGCCCGTCCGCACCGTCCCCTCCTCGCCCTCGCGATCGCGATGGCCGTCGGGGCCGCGTTCTGCGTCGTCGCGCTCCTCGTCGATCCGCGCGAGCTCGGCGGGCAGCCCGTCTGGGCGAAGCCGCTCAAGTTCTGCCTCTCGATCGCCGTCTACGCGCTGACCCTCGCCTGGCTGATCGGACTCCTCCCCCGCCGCCGTCGACTCGGACGGATCCTCGGCACCGTCGCGGCGGCGGGCCTGGTGATCGAGATGGTCGTCATCGGCGGCGCCGCGGCCGTCGGTGCCGCGAGCCACTTCGACGTCAGCACGCCCCTGCACTCGGCGATGTGGGCGACCATGGCCGTGTCGATCGTGGTCGTGTGGCTCGCCACCCTGGTCCTGGCGCTCCTCCTGGCCCGGGTACCCCTGGGCGACGCGGCCCTGACGGTCGCGGTGCGGGCGGGACTCTCGATCGGCCTGATCGGCATGGCTCTGGCCTTCCTGATGACCGGTCCGACCGCCGACCAGATCTCGGACTACCAGGGGGTCGTCGGAGCGCACGCCGTCGGCGTGCCGGACGGCGGCACGGGTCTGCCGCTGCTCGGTTGGAGCACCACGGGCGGCGACCTCCGCATCCCGCACTTCATCGGCATGCACGCCCTGCAGGGGCTGCCGCTGCTGGCCATCGGACTTCGTCTCCTCGGACGACGCGTTCCGCTCCTCGCCGACTCGGCCGTACGCTCCCGACTGCTCGTGCTCGCCTCCGTCGGCTGGACCGGTGTCGTCGCGATCACCTGCTGGCAGGCGCTGCGCGGCCAGTCGGTCGTCGCTCCGGACGCGCTGACCGCGGCGGTCGGCCTCGGCCTCGCCCTCCTCCTGCTCGGCGGCGCCGTCGCCGTACTCACCCGACCGCGCACCCCGGAGGTCCCGCGATGAACCGACTGCTGAAGAACTGGACGCCGCTGGCGCTGGTCTACCTCGTCCTCGCGGTCCTCGGACTCGTCGGCACCTGGACGCACAACGTGCGCGCGGTGCTCGAGAGCGTCGACTTCCTCGGCGCCTGGTTCGATGGCGGCCCGGCGGTGTCGTCGCTGACGACCGATCTGCTGATCGTCGCGATCGCGGCGGTGGCGCTGATCGTCGCCGAAGGACGGCGTCTCGGGATGAAGCGGCTCTGGGTCTACGTGCTGCTCGCTCCGCTGGTCGCACTGGCCTTCGCGTTCCCGCTGTTCCTCGCGATGCGGGAGCGGCTCCTCACCGAGCGGCGCGCCGAGAGCAGGGCCTAGGGCCTGGTGACCACGATCTCGCGTGCTCCGCTCGGCCTGATCGCACGATCTGCGGCGTCGTGAACCTCGGTCGATGCCCGCATCGACCTTCGGTTCCCTCCTTGCAGCTCGCACGATCAGGCCGTGCTCGCGACGGCGATCTCGTGTTCAGCAGGCCCTACGGCAGCAGCTCGGGGCGGACGCGGCGGGTGCGCTCGACGCTCTGCTCGTGGCGCCACGCGGCGATCGCTCCGTGGTTGCCGCTGAGCAGCACCGGAGGGACGTCGAGGCCGCGCCAGGACGCGGGCTTGGTGTAGCTGGGGTACTCGAGCAGGCCGTCGGAGTGGCTCTCCTCGACGAGGCTCGCCGGGTTGCCGACGACTCCGGGGACGAGTCGGCCGACGGCTTCGATCATGGCCATGACGGCGACCTCGCCGCCGTTCAGCACGTAGTCGCCGAGGCTGATCATCCGGACGCGGGCGCGGGTCGCGGTGTGGTCGACGACGCGCTGGTCGATGCCCTCGTAGCGGCCGCAGCCGAAGACGAGCGCCTTCTCGTCGGCGAGCTGGCGCGCGGTGGCCTGCGTGAAGACCTCACCGGCGGGCGAGGGGAACACGACGAGCGGATCCGCATCGCCGGCGGACTCGAGGATCGTGTCGAGCGCCTCGCCCCACGGCTCCGGGCGCATGACCATGCCGGCGCCTCCGCCGTAGGGCGTGTCGTCGACGGTGCGGTGCCGGTCGTGGGTGAAGGAGCGCAGATCGTGCACGCCGAGCTCGATCAGCCCGCTCTGGCGCGCACGCCCGAGCAGGCTGATGTCGAGCACCCCGAAGAACTCCGGGAAGATCGTGACGATGTCGATCCTCACGACCGGGGGTCCTCCGCGGGGGTCGGGTCGGTCGAGTCGTCGTCGGAGGAGGGGGCCTCGGTCGCGACCTGATCGGCATCGCCGTCTTCCGAGTCGGCATCGATGTCGTCGGTGTCGGTCCCGGCGATCGTCGCGAGCTCGGGATCCGACAGGTCGACGCCCGTGAGGTCGACCTGCGCGGGCTCCACCTCGACGATCTCCTCGAAGAGACCGGTCGGAGGAGTGACGGTGACGACGCCGGCGACGGGATCGATCGACGGGACGATCGCGGTGACGAACGGCACCATGACCTCGCCGGACCCAGTCGCGACGATCAGCAGATCCTGCGCGGGGAAGTGGTCGACGCGGCGGACGGTGCCGACCTCGGCTCCGTCGCGGACGACCTTCATGCCGACGAGCTGGTAGTCGTACCAGGAGTCGTCGTCGCCCGGCGTCGTGCGGACCTCCTCGTCGATCCAGAGGATCGCCTTCAGGAGGGTCTCGGCGGCGCTGCGGTCGTCGACGCCCTTGAAGAACGCGACGGGGTGGCTGTTGTACCAGCGCAGCTCGACGAGCTCGAGCTTCTTCCCGTGCCACTCGGAGGTGCGGGGCACCTGCAACGTGAACGTGGATCCGGGGGTGAAGCGCTTGTCGGGCTCGTCGGTGTAGAGCTCGAGCTTGATGGCGCCCTTGAGGCCGTGGGCCTTGGTGAGTCGGGCGACGCGGAGCTGCGTCGTGCCCGTTCCGGGGGTCGCCACCTCTACTTGTCGGTGTCGACGACGTCGACGCGGACGCGACGGCCGTCGGCGAGAGCGGCGACCAGGGTGCGGACGGCCTTGGCGGTGCGGCCGGAACGTCCGATCACGCGGCCGAGGTCCTCGGGGTGCACGCGCACCTCGAGGACCTCTCCGCGTGGGGAGCTCGTCGCCACGACACGGACCTCATCGGGGTTCTCGACGATCCCCTTGACGAGGTGCTCGACGGCAGGAGCGAGCATGGACTACGCCTCGGTGGAGGTCTCGTCGGCGGTGTCCTCGGCCGGGGCGGCCTTGGCCGGAGCCTCGGTCTTGGGCTTGAGGACGGGCTTCTTCTTGGCGTCGATGACGAAGGGCGCCTTGGGCTCCTTCACCTTGACGGTGCTGACGGCGTCGGCGTCGCCCTTGTAGCGGCCCCAGTCTCCGGTCAGCTTGAGGATCGCGGCGACCTGCTCGGTCGGCTGCGCGCCGACGCCGAGCCAGTACTGCGCACGCTCGGAGTCGACCTGGATGAACGAGGGCTCCTCGGTGGGGTGGTACTTGCCGATCTCCTCGATGACGCGGCCGTCGCGCTTGGTGCGCGAGTCGGCGACGACGATGCGGTAGTAGGGCGCTCGGATCTTGCCGAGGCGCTTCAGACGAATCTTGACAGCCACAATTCTCCTGTGTGGTCGTTGACCGATGAGGTCGATGATGGATGAACTGAGCCGTGAGCGTGGGGTGCACACCCGGCCGGAAGCTCGAGGGGGTTTCTTCGGCGGTGAGTAGAGGGTCGACCGCCTCGGACCCGACGGATCATTCTGCCAGAAAAACGCCCGGCGCGCGGGCACGACATGCATCTCCCCGACCCGCGGAGCCGCGGATCCCGACCGGACGACCGCCCGTGACGTCCATGGACAGCCCACACGTCCGCCTCCGCGAGTCGTGGGACGATGAAAGCCGTGCGTCCCGACCCGGTGGACGCCGGATCGACGGAGACGACGCCATGGAGATCAGCTTCGCCCAGTCCGACCGCTCCACGCTCGGGATCGAGTGGGAGGTCGCGATCGTCGACCGGCAGACGGGCGACCTGGCCAACGTCGCCGACGTCGTGCTCGAGGCCCTCCGAGGCGAGGACGGCGAGCCGCATCCGCGGATCACCGGCGAGCTGCTGCGCAACACCGTCGAGCTCGTCTCCGGTGTGCACACGACGGTCCGCGACGCCGTCGCCGACCTGCAGGACCAGCTGCGGCAGGTACGCGAGATCACCGATCCCATGGGCCTGGACCTCGTCTGCTCCGGCACCCACCCCTTCGCGCAGTGGTACGACCAGAGCATCACCGACAAGGAGCGCTACCACCGGCTCATCGACCGGACCCAGTGGTGGGGCCGGAACATGATGATCTGGGGCATCCACGTGCACGTCGGCATCGAGGACCGCGACAAGGTGCTCGCGATCCTGAACTCGCTGCTCGACTACTACCCGCACCTGCAGGCACTGTCGGCGTCGAGCCCGTTCTGGGGCGGAGTGGACACGGGGTACGCCTCGAACCGCGCCCTGATGTTCCAGCAGCTGCCCACCGCGGGCCTTCCTCCTCAGTTCGGCGCGTGGGCGAACTACGAGGAGTACGTCGACGACATGATGCGCACGGGCGTCATCGACGACCACACCGAGGTCCGCTGGGACATCCGACCCTCGCCGCAGTGGGGCACGCTCGAGATGCGCGCGTGCGACGGCCTCTCGTCAGCGGAGGAGATCGGCGCGGTCGCCGCGCTCATCCAGTGCCTCGTCGAGCACCTGTCGACACGCCTGGACCAGGGCGAGGACCTGCCCACCATGCAGCCCTGGTACGTGCGCGAGAACAAGTGGCGCGCGGCGCGGTACGGACTCGACGCCGAGATCATCCTGGACAGCGCGGGGGCCGAGCGGCTCGTGACCGACGACCTCCGCGATCTGCTCGTGACGCTCGCGCCGGTGGCGGAGCGCCTGGACTGCACAGCCGAGCTCGCGGACGTCGAGCTGATCCTCGTCGCCGGTGCCAGCTACCAGCGGCAGCTGAAGGTCGCCGCGGCGAACGACGGCGACCTGAAGGCGGTCGTGCGGGCACTCGCCGGCGAGCTGCGCGACGGACTGCGGGACCCGCGGGCATGACCGCGACGCGACGGCTCGTGCTGGTCGCGGCCCTCGTGGTGGGGCTGGCCGGGTGCTCGTCCGCAGCGGAGCCCGCGGCGACCGGTACCGCGACCGCGACCGCGACTCCGGCCCCGACCCGGGACGCCGAGGCCCCGAACCCGCTCGTCGTCGGAGGAGCGATCCCGGCCGGCGCACGGGTCACCTTCGTCGGGGACAGCATCGTGCGCGGCTACGGACTCGACGCGGAAGCCGCCTGGCCGGTCCTCGTGGGCGACGCGTTCGGCTGGACGGTGACCAACCTCGGCTGCGACGGCGGCGGCTTCGTCAGGCCGGGGACCTGCGGATCCCCGATCGGGGAGCGCGCCGAGGAGATCGCCGCGACCGAGCCGGACGCCGTCGTCGTCCTGGCGAGCAGCAACGACCTGGGGTCGCCCTCCGACGAGGTCGTCGCCGCGATCCCTCCGGCGGTCCAGGCGATCGCCGCGGCCGTCCCGTCCGCGCGACTGATCGCGGTCGACTCCGTCTGGGGACCCGATCCGCGGCCCGCCGATCTCGCCGCCTACGACCAGGCCCTCGTGGACGCGATGACCGCGGCCGGCGGCGGTGCTCTCGAGTACCCCGATCCGCTCCGCGCCGACGGGCTGCTCGCCGAGGACGGCATCCACCCGACGGAGGCGGGCCAGCTCGCCCTCGCGGAGGCCTTCGCGCTGGCGGCCGAGAAGGCCGGGCTCGGGCAGAGCGTCCCGACCGACTCGGCGCCGACGGTCACGGAGTAGGGCGGGAGTCGGGCTCCCGCCCCTCCGCGGTCAGCGGGTGGTGCTGTTCTTGCCGTCGCGCCAGGACAGGAGCTCGCGCACCGGCGCGAGGTCGATGTCGGGGCCGGTGATGCCGAGGGTGAACAGGCGCGCGCCGAGGTCGAACTGCTGATCGAGCACCTCGAAGGAGTCGTCTCCGACGCCGGCGCGGACGCTCGCTCCGGTCGAGATCTCGATGGCCGACAGGTCGCGGTCGACCCGCGTGCACCAGTCGCCGAGGACGCCGAGCTTGCGCTCGAGGGTGGGGACGTCGGAGAAGCTGTGCCAGATGTCGGCGTGCTCCGCGACGATCCGCAGGGTCTTCTTCTCTCCCCCGCCGCCGATCATCACCGGGATGTCGCGGGTGGGAGCGGGGTTCAGCTTCCCCCAGCGGCTGCGGATGCGCGGCATCGCCTCGGACAGCTCGTCCAGTCGCGAGCCGGCGGTGCCGAACTCGTAGCCGTACTCCTGGTAGTCGCGCTCGAACCAGCCGGAGCCGATGCCGAAGATCAAGCGGCCCTCCGCGCCCTTCGCGCTGATGTGGTCGACGGTGCGGGCCATGTCGGCCAGCAGGTCGGGGTTGCGGTAGCTGTTGCAGGTCACGAGCGGGCCGAACTCGATGCGGCTGGTCTGCTCGGCCCAGGCGGCGAGCATGCTCCAGCCCTCGAAGTGGAGGCCGTCGGGCTCGCCCGAGAGCGGGTAGAAGTGATCCCAGTTGAAGGCGATGTCGACGCCGAGGTCCTCGATCTCGGCGAGGGTGTCGCGGATGACCTCGTAGGACACGTGCTGAGGGGCGATCTGGACGCCGATGCGGACCGGGCGCGCGGTGGTGGTTGTCATGCTCTCCACGCTAGACCTCGGGAGTGACGCGGAGGCGTCTTCGGTCGCTGGGAGAGGAGTGCCGCGGACGCCCCCGCTGCTGGTCGAGTAGCCGCAGGCGCCCCTGCTGCTGGTCGAGTAGCGCCGAAGGCGCGTATCGAGACCCGCCAGCTCCGGGTGACGTGGATCTCGATACGCCCGCTGCGCGGGCTACTCGATCAGCAGAGGCTCGATCCGCGAGGGAAGCGCGGCGGCTACTCGCCGGCGGGGTCGGGCGCGGTGGTCGGCGCCTCGTCGGAGGTCGAGCGGGCGAGCTTGACGGTGGTGGCGCCGGCGTCGTCGAAGAGGCGGAGGCGTCCGCCGTCGATCGCGGCCATCGATGCCTCGGAGAAGATCGTCGGCAGTGCCACTCCGTCGCACGCGATCATCGTGCTCGGCCCGGCGTCGACGCTGAGGGCGCCCTCGTCGTCGATCGACCACTCGCCCTGCACGCCGTTGCAGCCGTCCGAGCCGGTCCAGGTGCCGTCGTCGGCGATCAGGAGGAACGGCACGTCCGGCGACTCGTAGGCGACTCCGGTGACCCAGCGGCCGACGAGCTCCTCGGGAGCGGGAGCCGACATGGCGTCCGCTCCGGACGTCTCGGCGCAGCCCGCGAGCCCGAGGACGGCGGCGGCCGCGAGAGCCGCCGCGGCGACCCGTCGCCCCGCCGTCATCGGCCGAGGAACTTCTGCAGCTGCTCCAGCTCCTCGGGGGTGGGCTGGGCCTGCGGGCCCTTGCCGCCACCGAGGCCGAAGCCCGAGCCGCCGGCGTCGCCGGGTCGAGGGCCGGAGGTGATCGCCGCGTTCTCGGCCGCGCGCTTGGCCGGGTTGCCCGACTTCGACGTCTTCTTCTTCTGCGGCTTCGGGCGACCCTGGTAGCCGGCTCCGGGGACGGGACCCATGCCGGGCACGTTCGGCATGCCGCCCTTGGCGACGGTCTTCATCATCTTCGCGGCCTGCTCGAAGCGCTGCACGAGCTGGTTCACGTCGGTCACGGTCATGCCCGAGCCCCGCGCGATGCGCAGGCGCCGCGAGCCGTTGAGCAGCTTCGGGTTCACGCGCTCGGCCTTGGTCATCGACTGGATGATGGCCTCGGTGCGCACGATCTCGCGCTCGTCGAACTGGTCGAGCTGGTCGCGCATGCCCTTGGCGCCCGGGAGCATGCCGATCATCTTCTTGATCGAGCCCATGTTGCGCAGCTGCTGCATCTGGCCGAGGAAGTCGTCGAGCGTGAACGAGTCGCTCATGATCTTCTCGGCGACCTTGCGCGCCTCGTCCTCGTCGAACGCGGACTGCGCCTGCTCGATGAGGGTCAGCACGTCGCCGAGGTCGAGGATCCGGCTCGCCATGCGATCGGGGTGGAACTGCTCGAAGTCATCGAGGCCCTCGCCTGTGGAGGCGAAGAGGATCGGGCGACCGGTCAGCGAGGCGACGGACAGCGCCGCACCCCCGCGCGCGTCGCCGTCGAGCTTCGACAGCACGACTCCGGTGAAGTCGACGCCCTCCTGGAAGGCCTTCGCGGTGGCGACCGCGTCCTGTCCGATCATCGCGTCGATGACGAAGAGGACCTCGTCGGGGTTCGTGACGCGGCGGATGTCGGACGCCTGCTTCATCATGTCGGCGTCGACGCCGAGGCGGCCGGCGGTGTCGATGATGACGGTGTCGTACTGCTTGTCGGTGGCGAACCTGATCGCGTTCTGCGCGACCTTGACCGGGTTGCCGACTCCGTTGCCGGGCTCGGGAGCGTAGACCGCGACTCCGGCCTGCTCGCCCACGACCTGCAGCTGCTGCACCGCGTTCGGGCGCTGGAGGTCGGCGGCGACGAGGAGGGGCGTGTGCCCGTCCTTGCCGAGGTACTTGCCGAGCTTGCCGGCGAGCGTCGTCTTGCCCGCACCCTGGAGGCCCGCGAGCATGATGACGGTCGGCGGGCGCTTCGCGAACTCGAGGCGGCGGGACTGCCCGCCGAGGATCGCGACGAGCTCCTCGTTGACGATCTGCACGACCTGCTGCGCCGGGTTCAGCGCCTTGTTGACCTCGTCGCCGAGGGCGCGCTCGCGCACCTTCCCGGTGAAGGCCTTGACCACGTCCAGCGCCACGTCGGCGTCGAGCAGCGCGCGCCGGATCTCGCGGACGGTGCCGTCGACGTCCGAGGCCGAGAGCTTGCCCTTCGTGCGGAGGTTCTTGAAGGTCTCGACGAGTCGATCGGAGAGGGTGCCGAAAGTAGCCATGATGCCCTGAATTCTACCGGAGCCGCGGAGTGCTCGGTTCTGCGTGGGGCCGCGATGATTAACTGGGCTCGGTGCAGGAAAGCGTCTAGGGTGGCGACGTGATCGAGACACTTCTGGCGGGCGACTCCGCAGCTCCTCTGGACTACCGCGACGGCTGGCAGCTGCAGCGCCGCCTCCACGACGAGGTGGTCGCCGGGCGCGACGGCGTGCTGGTGCTCTGCGAGCACGCCTCCGTCTACACCGCGGGCAAGCGGACCGAGGTGCACGAGCGCCCGGTCGACGGCTCCCCCGTCGTCGACGTCGACCGCGGCGGCAGGATCACCTGGCACGGGCCCGGTCAGCTCGTCGGCTACCCGATCGTGCGACTGCGCGAGCCGGTCGACGTGGTCGCCTACGTCCGCTCCCTCGAGGGGATGCTGATCGCCGTGCTCGCCGACCTGGGCGTGACCGGCGAGCGGATCGACGGGCGCTCGGGAGTCTGGATCCGGCGACCGCTCGGCGCGGACAAGATCGCGGCCATCGGCATCCGCGTCGCCGGCGGCGTGACGATGCACGGCTTCGCGCTCAACGTCTCGAACAGTCTCGAGCCCTACTCCCGCATCGTCGCCTGCGGCATCTCGGACGCCGGAGTGACGACGATCGAGCGCGAGACCGGCAGCGCCGTGTCGATGGAGGCGGTGCGCGCCCTGGTCGATCAGCGGTTCCGGGAGTGCTCGCTCGAGTTCTCGGCCGAGCAGACCGCGGTGGTGGCCGCATGAGCGCCGAGGTGGGCGGACGCAAGCTGCTCCGGCTCGAGATCCGCAACGCCGAGACTCCGATCGAGCGCAAGCCCGACTGGATCAGGACCAAGGCGACCATGGGCCCGGAGTACCGGCAGCTGCAGTCGCTCGTGAAGAGCGAGGAGCTGCACACGGTCTGCCAGGAGGCGGGCTGCCCGAACATCTTCGAGTGCTGGGAGGACCGCGAGGCCACGTTCCTCATCGGCGGCGCCCAGTGCACGCGCCGCTGCGACTTCTGCCAGATCGACACCGGCAAGCCCGCCGACTACGACGCCGACGAGCCGCGGCGCGTGGGCGAATCGGTGGCGCGGATGAACCTCCGCTACGCCACGGTCACCGGAGTCGCGCGCGACGACCTCGCGGACGAGGGCTCCTGGCTCTACGCCGAGACGATCCGCCAGATCCACGCGCAGTCCCCCGGCACCGGCGTCGAGATCCTGGTGCCCGACTTCACGGGGCGCCCGGAGCACCTCGGCCGTGTGTTCGAGGCGCGGCCGGAGGTGTTCGCGCACAACGTCGAGACCGTTCCGCGGATCTTCAAGCGGATCCGGCCCGCGTTCCGCTACGAGCGCTCGCTCGACGTGCTGACGCAGGGGCGCGACGCGGGGCTGATCACCAAGTCGAACCTCATCCTGGGCATGGGCGAGGAGCGCGAGGAGATCTCGCAGGCGCTGCAGGACCTGCACGACGCGGGCACCGACCTGCTGACGATCACGCAGTACCTGCGGCCGACTCCGCGCCACCTGCCGGTCGACCGCTGGGTGCATCCGGAGGAGTTCGTGGCGATCAAGGAGGAGGCGGAGGACATCGGGTTCCTCGGCGTGCTCTCGGGTCCGCTCGTGCGCTCCTCCTACCGGGCCGGTCGGCTCTGGGCGCAGTCGATGGAGTCGAAGGGGCGGCCGGTCCCGGAGCACCTGCGGCACCTCGCCGACGCGGCGCTGGGGTTCTCGCAGGCGGTGTGAGCGTTCGCGTCGGCACAGCTGCACGACGGACGCGGAGCGACGGAGCGCGCCGGATGGCGTCCGCGTATCCTGGCGGCATGTCAGCCGTGACGGAGTACGCGAGCACCGTGCGTCGGACGATCGACGCGCGCCGCGACGCGCTCCTCGCAGTACTCGGCCGGTACGGCGCGACCAACCCCCGGCTCTTCGGGTCGGTCGCTCGGGGAGACGCCCGGCCGGGGAGCGATGTGGACGTGCTCGTCGACCTCGACGCAGGAGCGGGAAACCCGCTCCTGCGCGTCGCCGGCATCGGCGAGGAGCTCAGCGGGCTCCTCGGCGTCCGGGTCGACGTCGTGGCGGAGTCTCTGCTGCGGGACTCGGTGGCGACGACCGCCCGACGCGACATGGTTCCGTTGTGAGCAGATCGGCGGAGGAGCGGTTCTCAGACATCCTGGCGGCGATCGACCGCTGCCTCGAGTACAGGGAGCACCTCGGCGGTGGCGACGCCGTCCTCGCCCGGATGGCGCTGGACGCTGTCCTTCGGAACCTCGCAGTGATCGGAGAGGCGGTGCGCGCGCTCCCCACTGAGGCGCGCGACGGCTTCGTCGCCGTGCCGTGGGCGGCGATCGCGGGACTGCGGAACGTCATCGTGCACGAGTACTTCCGGATCCAGCCCGAACTGATCATCGGCATCCTCGACGACGAACTGATCCCCCTCGCCGACGCACTCCGCGCCCACCGACGCTGACCCGCCTCCGCTCTCCGGTGAGCCGGCGGAGACGGCGGTACCGCCGTGGGAGTCGTCCGGCGGTCAGCCGACGAGCTGCTGGGCGAAGACGTGCGGGGTGAAACCGGTGAGGTCGCCGATGCCCTCGCCCTGGCCGACGAGCTTGATCGGGATGCCGGTGCGCTCCTGCACGGCGAGGACGAAGCCGCCCTTCGCGGAACCGTCGAGCTTCGTGATGACGAGCCCCGTCACTCCGGCGTGCTCGATGAACGCCTCGGCCTGACTGAGCCCGTTCTGACCGGTCGTCGCGTCGAGCACGAGCAGGATCTCGGAGATCGGCGCCTGCTTCTCGATGACGCGCTTGATCTTGCCGAGCTCGTCCATCAGCCCGCCCTTGGTGTGCAGGCGTCCGGCGGTGTCGATGATGACCATCTCGATGCCGTTGTCCTTCGCGAACTGCACGGTCTGGAACGCGACCGAGGCGGGGTCCTGGCGCTCCTGCTGCGGGCGCACGATCTGCGCGTCGGCGCGCTGTGCCCAGGTGGCGAGCTGGTCGACGGCGGCGGCGCGGAACGTGTCGGCGGCTCCGACGACGACGCTGCGGTCGTAGTTGCGGAGGAACTTGGCGAACTTGCCGATGGTCGTGGTCTTGCCCACGCCGTTGACGCCGACGACGAGGATCACGGCCGGGCGCTCGCTGAGCTTGAGGGTCGTGTCGTACTTCGACAGCCGCTCCTCCATCGACTCGCGGAGCATGCGCTGCAGGTCGCGCGGATCGGTCGTGCTGTACCGCTCGACCTTCGCCCGGAGGTCCTCGACGATCTCCTCGGTGATGTCGGGGCCGAAGTCGGCGGTGATGAGCGCCGTCTCGAGGTCGTCCCACGTCTGGTCGTCGATCGTGCGCTTCTCGAACAGGCCGCGCAGTGCGCGACCGAGCGACCAGGAGGTGCGTTCAGCCATGTGCTCCAGGGTACCGGCGGCGGCTCCGCCCCACGGCCCGCGCCGAGGGAACCCCGAACCGTCGAGGGAACCAGTCGCAGCGGGCTCCCTCGACTGTCGGGGGTTCCCTCGCGGACGGGGCGAGGGTCAGTCGGCGGGGGCCGCGACGCGCTGGCCGACGACGGCCGAGACTCCGTCCTGGCGCATCGAGACGCCGTAGAGGGCGTCGGCGATCTCCATGGTGCGCTTCTGGTGCGTGATGACGATGAGCTGGCTGGAGGTCCGCAGGTCCTGGAAGATCGACAGCAGACGGCCGAGGTTCGCGTCGTCCAGCGCCGCCTCGACCTCGTCCATGATGTAGAACGGGCTCGGCCGCGACTTGAAGATCGCGACCATGAACGCCACCGCCGCGAGCGAGCGCTCGCCGCCCGAGAGCAGCGACAGCCGCTCGATCTTCTTGCCCGCGGGGCGCACCGCCACCTCGATCCCGGTCGTGAGCAGGCTGTCGGGGTCCGTCAGGCGGATGCTGCCCGTGCCGCCGGGGAACAGCACCGGGAACACGTCGGCGAAGGCCGCCTGGGTGTCGGCGAAGGCCGAGGCGAAGACCGTCTGCATGGTCTCGTCGAGCTCCTCGATGATGAGGAGCAGATCGCGGCGGGTGTCGGTGAGGTCGGTGAGCTGCTCGGTCAGGAACGCGTGCCGCTGCTCCAGCGCCGCGAACTCCTCGAGGGCCAGCGGATTGACGCGGCCGAGCTGCGCGAGCTGCTTCTCGGCCTTCTCGAGCCGGCGGCGCTGCTCCTCCCGCACGAAGGGGCGCGTCGGCGCGTCCTCCTGCTCGCTCGTCTCGTCCGGCACGCTGACGAGCGGGCCGTACTCGGCGACGAGCACGTCCTCGACGAGTCCCAGCTCGGATCCGGCGCGCTCGAGCAGCCCGGAGAGCTGCAGGCGCTTCTCGTAGATCTGCAGCTCGAGCCCGTGCACGGTCTCGGTGACCGACTGCAGCCGCTCGCGCAGGGCCGACTCCTGGCGGCGCAGCCCCTGCAGCTCCTCGTCCTGCTGCGAGCGGGCGGCCTCGGCCTGCACGAGCTCGGCGCGCGCCTGCTGCACCGAGCGGTCGACGGAGGCGAGGACCGCGGGGATCGCGGAGGTCACGTCGGCCGCCGCGTCGTGCTGCCGACGGCGGATCACGGCGCGCCGTGCGGCCTCGTCGGCCGCGGCGCGGTCGGCGGCGAGCTGACGCTCGAGCGACTCGCCCCGGGACTGCTCGGCGCGCACGCGCTCCTTGGCGGTCTCGACTCCGAGCCGCGCCTCGATCTCGTGCTCGCGGGCGGCGTCGACCGCCTGCTGCAGCGCGTCCCTGCCGCTCACGTCGAGGATCGGCCGCGGACGCGAGCGCGCGGTGTCGAGCTCGCTCTTCGCCGTGGCCGCCGCGCGCTCGGCGTCGCCGACGCGCTCCGCGGCGATGGCGAGCGCCTTCTGCCCGCGGCCGGACTCGGCCACCGCGGCCTCGTGCTGGGCGCGGACGCGGCCGAGGCGCTCGGTGTGCGCGGCCCGGGCGGAGTCGTGCTCGCGCAGGGCGGCGAGGGCGAGTCGCGACTGCTCCTTGGCGCCCTTCAGGGCTCCGCTCTGCTCGGCGAGGTCGAAGCGGAGGCGGTCGATGCGTCCCACGATCTCCTCCAGGGCGGAGTCGGCCGCGTCGCGCTCCGAGACGAGCTCGATCCGGCTGCGCTGCCCGCCGGAGCCGCCGCTCACGACGAGATCCGAGAGCGCGGCTCCGTCGCGGGTGACGACGGTGATCGGGTGCGCGTGCCCGGCCAGGGCGGGCCAGACCGCGCGCGCTGCGGCGAGGTCGTCGACGACGACGACCTGCTCGAGCAGGGCGAGGACGGCGGGCGGACCGGTGACGAGGTCGCGGGCGCGCAGCGCCGGGTCCGGCAGGGTCAGCTCGAGCTGCGGCCGCGAGGCGCCGCCCACCAGCAGCTCGACCCGCCCGAGGTCGCGGCGGACGGCCTCGTCGAGCGCGGCCTCGGCCTGCTCGGAGGTGCCGGCGAGAACCGCGTCAGCGAAGGTACCGAGTGCGGCGGCGACCGCGGCCTCGTACCCGGGCCGCACCTGGATCCGCTCGGCGACCCGGCCGTCGACACCGTCGAGGCGCGCGGCGAGCAGCTCGGACGAGCCGTCCGAGACGTCGAGGGCCAGCGAGAGGGCGCTGGTGCGCGCCGCGAGACCGTCGCGCTCGCGCTCGTGGGCGTGCAGCTCCTCCCGCAGGCGCTCGATCTCGCCCTCGGCCTCGAAGACCGCGGACTGCGCCAGCTCGTAGCTCTCGTCGAGCGACCCGTCGGTGCCGCCGCCCGCCTCGCGGATCTCGTCCTCCAGTGCGTCGAGCTGGCGCTCCGCGGCATCCCGGCGCTGCACGGCGGAGTCGAGGGTGTTCTGCGCGCGGAGCACCTCGCCCCGGACGGCCGCGAGCCGCGACGCCGCCGAATCGGCCTTCCCGGTGAGCTGCGAGATCTCGAGGTCGTGCCGCGAGACGAGGGCGGACTGCGCCGCGATCTCGTCGTCGAGCGCGTCGAGCACCTGCCGCGCGCGGACGGTGCCCTTCTGCGAGGCGGCCCACGCCGCCTCCGCGTCGAGCACGCCCTGCCTCAAGCGCTCGAGCTCCTCCCGCGCCTCGGTGATGTCCCGCGGGGTGACGCGGGGCTGCACCTGCGGCTGCTCCGACTCCGCGTCGAGCAGCGCCAGGCGCTGGCCGGCGAGCGCCTGCAGGTTGCGCAGCCGCTCCTGCACCGACTCCAACTCGAACGTCGTGCGGCGCGCGTCGTCGACGGCGTCGCCCACCCGCTCGGACTCGATGCGCGCCATCCGCAGGGTCGCCTGTTCGAGCTTCTCCTGCAGCACGATGCGCTCGCCGTGCCGCTCGCTCTCGGAGCGCGCGAAGCCGTCGAGGGCGGTGCGGAGGGTCACGACGTCGTCGGCGAGCAGGCGCGCGCGGGCGTCGCGGACCACCGCTGCGATCGTCTGCGCCTGGCGGGCCACTTCGGCCTGGCGGCCGAGCGGCTTCAGCTGCCGCCGGATCTCGCCCGCGAGGTCCGACAGACGGGTGAGGTTCGTCTGCATCGCCTCGAGCTTGCGGAGCGTCTTCTCCTTCCGCCGGCGGTGCTTGAGGATCCCGGCGGCCTCCTCGATGAAGCCGCGCCGCTCCTCCGGGGTCGCGTGCAGCACGGCGTCGAGCTGCCCCTGCCCGACGATGACGTGCATCTCCCGGCCCAGACCGGAGTCGCTCAGCAGCTCCTGCACGTCGAGCAGGCGGCAGGAGCGCCCGTTGATCGCGTACTCGCTGCCGCCGTTGCGGAAGAGCGTCCGGGTGATCGTCACCTCGGTGTACTCGATCGGCAGGGCGCCGTCGGTGTTGTCGATGGTGAGCGCGACCTCGGCCCGGCCGAGCGGACCGCGGGTGGACGTCCCGGCGAAGATGACGTCCTCCATCTTGCCGCCGCGGAGGGTCTTCGCGCCCTGCTCCCCCATCACCCAGGCGAGCGCGTCGACGACGTTGCTCTTGCCCGAGCCGTTCGGGCCGACGACGCACGTGACGCCCGGCTCGAAGGCGAACGTGGTCGGCTGAGCGAAGGACTTGAACCCCTTGAGGGTCAGGCTCTTCAGATGCACCCGCCGGCCTCGCTCCTGTCGAAAAACGCTCCCCACGGTACTGGACGACCATCGCCGATCCGCGGAGGCGGCCATCCGGCTCCGCGTGGCGTGCACACTGGGGAGGTGACACCTCCGCTCTCCCCCGTGACGCTCCCGGTCGAACCGGGGCCCCCGCTCGACGCCGCGGAGCGGGAGCGCTTCGCCCGGCAGATCCGGCTCTCCCCGATCGGCGAGCTCGGGCAGCGGCGCCTGCGGAACGCAGCGGTGCTCGTGCTCGGGGCGGGCGGCATCGGCTCGCCGGTGATCACGGCGCTCGCCGCGGCAGGAGTCGGGCGGCTCGGCGTCGTCGACGCCGACGTGGTCGAACCGTCCAACCTATCGCGGCAGACCGCCCACGACGATTCGTCGGTGGGCCTCTCGAAGGCGGAGTCGGCGGTCGCGACCGCCCGGCGGCTCTCGCCCGGGATCGACGCCCGCGCCTTCCCGGTGGCGTTCACCGCGGCCAACGCCGATGCGCTCGTCGACGGCTGGGACGTGGTCGTCGACGGCTTCGACACGTTCGGCTCCCGCTACCTCGCCTCAGACGCGACGACGCGCGCGGGAGTGCCGCACGTCTGGGGTTCTGCGCTCGGCTTCGACGGCCAGCTCTCCACGTTCTGGTCGCACGCTCCCTGCGGCGGAGTGACACTGCGCGCACTGCATCCGGAGGCCGAGGACGCTGCGGACAGCTGCGCGACAGTGGGCGTGCTCGGTTCGCTCTGCGCGACGATCGGCTCGGCCATGGCGAGCGAGGTCGTGAAGCTCGTGACGGGTGTCGGCACTCCGCTGTTCGGACGGATCGTCGTGCACGACGCGCTCGACGGGTCGTGGTCGGAGCTTCCGCTCGAGCGGCGGGTGCCGGAGCTCCCCCAACGGATCGGAGTCGCCGGGGCGATCACCGCCGACGAGCTCCGCTCCCGGCTGGCGGCGCACGAGCCGCTGACGGTCGTGGACCTGCGCGAGGACTCGGAGGACCGCTCCGTGTCGGTGCCGGGTGCTGTGCGGATGCCGATGTCGGGCTTCGACCCGGCGCTGCTGCCCGCCGGCCCGCTCGTGCTGCACTGCGCGTCGGGAGTGCGCTCGCGGATCGCGGCCGACCGGGCGGCGGCCGTCGGCATCAGCGTCGACTCGCTGGTCGGCGGGGCCGCGGCGCTGCGGGTCTGAGGCTCAGCCGCCCGCGAAGGGCGGCAGCACGTCCACCGAGGAACTCGCGGCCAGCGGAGTCGCGCGATCGGTCGTCGAGACTCCGTCGACCAGGTAGCTGCAGCGGCCGAGCACCGCGGCGGACTCCGGCGAGTCCTCCACGAGGCGCGCCTCGAGTGCTGCGACGTCGGGCAGCTCGTCGAACTCGTCCGAGGCGCGCCCCAGCGCGGCCTTCGCCGCGGCGAAGTAGCGGACCCGCACGCTCATCCGCCGATCGCGCTCATCGTGCGCTCGGGCTGCACGAACCCGACGCGGTTCATCTCGTGCCCGGCGGGCTTCGCCCACATCGCGCCGCGCCAGAGCTGGGCCACGTGGTGGTCGTCGACGCCGGCGCGCATCGGGCCGAGCAGGTCGGTCTCCTCGTTCGAGAAGAGGCAGCTGCGCACGCCGCCCTCGGCGGTCAGGCGGGTGCGGCGGCAATCGGCGCAGAACGCCTCCGTCACGGACGCGATGATGCCGACCTGGCCCAGGAGCGGACCGCCCTCGCGATCGCGCACGTCGAACAGCTCGGCGGGCGCGCCGTCGCGGGGGGCCGCGTGCGGGCTCAGCACGAACCGCTCCGAGAGCAGCTCCCGGATCCGCGCGGCCGTGATCATGGTCTCCCGGTCCCACCCGTGGTCGGCGTCGAGGGCCATCTGCTCGATGAAGCGCAGCTGGTGGCCTCCGGCGAGCGCCCAGGCGAGCAGCTCGGGCGCCTCGTGGTCGTTGATCCCCGGCAGGAGCACCGCGTTGATCTTGGTCTGCGCGAGGCCCGCGGGCGCCAGGGCGTCGATGCCGGCGAGCACACGGTCGAGGAACGGGCGTCGGGTCACCTTCGCGAAGGTCTCGGCGCAGATGGAGTCGAGCGAGACGTTCACGCGGTCCAGGCCCGCCTCGGCGAGCGCCGTCGCCCGGCCCGAGAGGCCGATGGCGTTGGTGGTCAGCGAGATCTCGGGGCGGGGCTCGAGGGCCGCGACGCCGCGGATGATCTCGACGAGGTCCTTGCGCAGCAGCGGCTCGCCTCCGGTGAAGCGGATCTGCCGGACGCCGAACTGCTCCACCGCGATGCGCGCGAGGCGCACGATCTCGTCGCGGGTCAGCAGGGCGGCGGGAGGGAGGAACGGGAGTCCCTCGGCCGGCATGCAGTAGGTGCAGCGCAGGTTGCACTTGTCGGTCAGCGAGATGCGGAGGTCGTCGGCCGCACGTCCGTGGGTGTCGACGAGCAACGGGGTCTCGGGCCGGTCGGCCGGGAGCTCCGCCCCCCGCTGTCGAGGTCGGATGCCGGGCATCCCGAGTACGGTGCTCATCCGGTCAGACTACGCGGCGGAACCGTGTGCGACCCGGCAAGATAGGGAACCCGCCCACCCCTCGTGGGGGACCCGCCGAGAGGACCCGATGACCTCGATCGACATCCACGCCGCCCGGGTGCGCGCTCTGCTGGCCCCGCTCGCGACGCGCGGTGCCCGCGAGGCCCTGTCGCTCGATCCGAGGAGCGTGGCGGCGGATCCGGGTGCCTACGACCGGCGCGTCCTCGCCCGCACCGTGCACTCGCCGCTGGACCTCCCCCGCTTCGACAACTCGCAGATGGACGGCTACGCCGTGCGGGCGGCGGACCTGGACGAGGCGTCCGCCGACGCTCCGGTCGTCCTACCGGTCGCTGCGCCGGTCCCCGCCGGCGAGAGCGCGCCGCGGCACTCCCCCGGCACCGCCGTGCCGATCATGACCGGCTCGCCCCTCCCGGTCGGCGCCGACGCCGTCGTGCCGATCGAGCGGGTCGACCCGCCGCGCTTCCCCGACGCGTCGGCGACCGGCGCCCGCGTCGCGTTCGCGGCCCCCGTCACTCCGACGACCTTCGTGCGCGCGCGGGGCAGCGATTCCGCGGCGGGCTCCGTCGCGCTGGCGGCCGGCACCGTGCTCCGCGCCGCGCACTACGGTCTGCTCGCCTCGCTCGGTCTCGTCGAGGTCGAGGTGCTGCCCAGGATCCGGGTGCTGATCGTGCCGACCGGCAACGAGATCCGGCCGGCGGGGACGGAGCTCGAGGCCGCCCAGATCTACGACGCGAACGGCGCGCTGCTCGCCGAGGCGGTCCGCGAGGCGGGCGCGCTGCCCGTGGTGGCCCCCTGCGACAGCGACCGCGCCGAGGACCTGCTGGCGATCCTCCGCTCGCGGGCGGGCGACGCCGACCTGGCGATCACGGTCGGCGGAGTGAGTGCCGGCGCCTACGAGGTGGTGCGCGACGCTCTCGGTCCCGCGGGGTCCGAGTTCGGGCACGTCGCCATGCAGCCGGGCGGCCCGCAGGGCCTGGGCCTGGTCGCGGTGTCGCCGGACGCGCACCTGCCGATCGTCTCGCTCCCGGGCAACCCGGTGAGCGCCCTCGTCTCGTTCGAGGTGTTCCTGCGCCCGGTCCTCCGCTCGCTGGCGGGCCGCTCGCCGGCCGAGCGGCCGCGGCTCCGGGCCCGGCTCGGCACCGCGCTCGACTCGCCCGCCCACCTGCACCAGTTCCGGCGGGGAGCTCTCGATGACGAGGGCCTCGTGCACCCGGTGGGAGGCCCGAGCTCGCACCTGCTCGCGTCGTACGCGCGCTCGAACGTCCTCATCCACGTCCCGGTCGGGACCGAGCACGCCGCGACCGGCGACACGGTCGAGATCTGGAGGATCGATGACTGAGAACCTGACCCACGTCCGAGGCGACGGGGCCGTGCACATGGTCGACGTCGGAGCGAAGGACGTCACCTCGCGGACCGCCGTCGCCGAGGGCGTCGTCGTCACGACCCCCGAGGTCGTGCGGCTGCTGCAGCAGGGCGAGCTGCCCAAGGGCGAGGCGCTCGGTGTCGCGCGCATCGCCGGGATCATGGGCGCCAAAGCCACCTCGACCCTGATCCCGCTCTGCCACCCGCTCGCGCTCGACGGGGTCGACATCGACCTCGAGACGCTCGAGGACCGGGTGCGGATCGAGGCGCGGGTGCGCACGAGCGGGCGCACCGGGGTCGAGATGGAGGCGCTCACCGCCGTCAGCGTCGCGGCGCTGACCGTCTACGACATGATCAAGGCCGTCGATCGCGGCGCCGTCATCTCCGGCATCCGCGTACTGGCGAAGGACGGCGGGAGGAGCGGATCGTGGAGCAGGGAGTGACGCGCCGCGCCGTCGCGGTCGTGGCCTCCACCCGCGCCGCGTCCGGCGTGTACGAGGACCGCACGGGCCCGGCGCTGCTGGCCTGGTTCGAGAGCCGCGGCTGGAGCGGCGAGGTGGTCGTGGTGGCCGACGGGGACGCGGTGGGCGAGGCGATCGGCGACGCGCTCACCTCCGGCGCCGACGTGATCGTGACGACGGGCGGCACCGGCGTGGCGCCGAGCGACGTCACTCCGGAGCAGACCGCACCGCTGCTCGAGCGGACCCTGCCGGGCCTCGCCGAGGCGATCCGCGCCCGCGGAGCGGCCAAGGTGCCGACCGCGGTGCTGAGCCGCGGGACCGCGGGGGTCGCCGGTCGCAGCGTCGTGGTGAACCTGCCCGGCTCGCCGGGCGGCGTGCGCGACGGCATCGACGTCCTCGATCCGGTGATCGGGCACCTCCTCGACCAGCTGGGAGGCGGCGACCATGTCCGATGACGGCGTCGCCCTCGCCCGCATCGCCCGCGAGGCGATCACGGTCGACGAGTGCGAGCAGGCGGTCGACTCCCCCGCCCACGGCGCGGTCGTCACCTTCGCGGGCGTCGTGCGCGATCACGACGAGGGCCGCGGAGTGCTCCGGCTGGTCTACGAGGCGCATCCGGACGCGCCTGCCGCGCTGGCCGACTCCGCCCGCCGGATCGCCGAGCGCTTCCCCGAGGTGCGCGTGGCCGCAGTGCACCGGGTCGGCGACCTGGTCGTCGGCGATCTCGCGCTCTCCTGCGCGGTCGCCTCCGCGCACCGCGCCGCCGCCTTCGAGGCCTGCGCGGCGCTCGTCGACGACATCAAGGCGTCCGTGCCGATCTGGAAGGAGCAGTCGTTCGTCGACGGCAGCTCGGAGTGGGTGGCGTCGCTGGGCTGAGCCCCTGGCGGATCCGCCAGGGCGCGGCTCCGGACGCCGGTGGAGCGCCGAGCGCGGGTAACACGGGTGTCACACGCGTGCTGTTCACTGGAGGAGCGCGCATCCCGCGGGCACCGGCGAGAGGCGGAGCATGGACCTCAGCACGATCCAGCGCGTGCGCGTGGTGCGCGAGCGCGGCGAGCTGGCGGCGATGGGACCGCGCACGGCGGTCATCGGAGGCGGCTCCTGGGTCTTCTCTCTCCCTCACGACCACCTCGACGAGCTGCTCGACCTGCAGGGCTTCGGCTGGGAGTCGCTGCGCTCGAGCGCGGACGGGCTCTCGGTCGCCGCGACGTGCACCTTCGCCGAGCTCGCGGCGATGCCGGACGCGGGCCGCACCGCCCACCGCCTCTTCTTCCAGTGCTGCACGGCGCTGCTCGGCTCGTTCAAGATCTGGAACGTCGCGACCGTCGGCGGCAACATCGCGAACGCGCTGCCGGCCGGGCCGATGATCAGCCTCGCGGCGGCGCTCGACGCCCGCGCGCTCGTCTGGCGGGCCGACGGCTCCGACGATCTCGTGCCGGTGGCCGAGCTCGTCACCGGGAACATGGCGACGCTGCTCGAGCACGGCGACGTGATCCGCTCGATCGAGTTCCCGGCGCACGCCCTGGACGCCCGCACCGCGTACCGCAAGACCGCCCTCTCGCCGCTGGGCCGCTCCGGAGCGGTCGTCATCGGCCGGCTCGACCGCGACGGCGCGGTCGTGCTCGCGGTGACGGCCGCGACGATCCGGCCCGAGGTGCTGCGCTTCCCCCGGCTGCCGTCCGCCTCCGAGCTGACTGCGGCCATCGACGGGATCGTCACCTGGTTCACCGATCCGCACGGAGCGGCGGACTGGCGGCACGCGGTCGTCGGAGTCCTCGCGGAGGAGATCCGCGAGGAGCTCGCCCGGACCGAGCCCGACGGAGGCGTCGCATGAGATTCACCGTGAACGGCGAGCAGGTCGACGCGACCCCGCGCCCCGGTCAGGTCCTCCGGACCCTGCTGCGCGACCACGAGCATTTCGAGGTGAAGAAGGGCTGCGACGCCGGCGACTGCGGCGCGTGCTCGGTGCTCGTCGACGGGACGCCCTTCCACTCCTGCCTCTACCCCGCGCACCGCGTCGAGGGCCGCTCGGTCACGACCGCCGCGGGGCTGGGCACCCCGGAGGAGCCGGGCCCGGTGCAGCAGGCGTTCGTCGACTCCGGCGCGTTCCAGTGCGGCTTCTGCACCGCCGGGATGGTCGTCACGGCCACCGCGATCCAGGGAGCCGACCCCGCCGACGTGCCGCGCCTGATGAAGGGCAACCTCTGCCGCTGCACGGGGTACCGGGCGATCGGCGAGGCGATCGCGAGCTGCGATCACGAGCATCCGACCGGGCTCACCCCCGTGCGCCGCACCGGCAGGCCCACTGCCGACGAGTCGCGGGTCGGCCGCTCGCTCGGCGCCCCCGCGGGCCGGCGCATCGTCTCGGGGCAGGAGCCGTACACACTCGACGTCGCCGTCCCGGGGCTCCTGCACCTGAAGGTCCTGCAGAGCCCGCACGCCCACGCGCGGATCGTGTCGATGGACACCCGCGCCGCGCGGGAGCTGCCCGGCGTGGTCGCCGTGCTGACCGCCGACGACGTGCCCGACGTGCTCTACTCCACCGCCCGGCACGAGTCGCGGCTCGACGATCCCGACGACACCCGGATGCTCGACACCGTCGTGCGGTTCCGCGGACAGCGGGTGGCGGTCGTCGTCGCGGAGTCGGTCGCGCAGGCCGAGATCGCCTGCCGCGCGATCGAGGTCGAGTACGAGGTGCTGCCGGCCGTCTTCGATCCGGAGGAGGCCCGCGCGCCCGGCGCGCCCCTCCTGCACGGCGAGAAGGACCCGATCGCGTCGCGCATCGCGAAGCCGGAGTCGAACGTCGTCGCGGAGCTGCACGGCGAGTACGGCGACGTCGAGGCCGGCTTCGCCGAGGCGGACGTCGTCGTCGGCGGCACCTGGACGACCTCGCGCGTCGCCCACACCGCGCTCGAGACGCACGGCACGATCGGCTGGCTCGAGGGCGACGAGCTGGTGCTGCGCACCTCGACGCAGGTCCCGTTCCTCGTCCGCGACGAGATCGCGCGCCTGTTCGACCGCGATCCCTCCAGCGTCCGCGTCTTCACGGCGCGGGTCGGCGGGGGCTTCGGCGGCAAGCAGGAGATCCTGACGGAGGACGTCGTCGCCCTCGCCGTCCTCGCGACCGGGCGCCCGGTGCAGTTCGAGTTCACCCGCTCCGACGAGTTCACCATGGCGCCGTGCCGGCACCCCATGCGGGTCGGCGTGCGCCTCGGCGCGCGGCGCGACGGCCGGTTGACCGCCCTGAGCGTCGACGTGCTGTCCGACACCGGCGCCTACGGCAACCACGGTCCCGGAGTGATGTTCCACGGCACCTCGGAGTCGATCGCCGTGTACAACGTGCCGAGCAAGCGGGTGGACGCGCAGGCCGTCTACACGAACAACATCCCGTCGGGCGCCTTCCGCGGCTACGGCCTGGGCCAGGTGATCTTCGGCATCGAGTCGGCGATGGACGAGCTCGCGCGCGAGCTCGGGATCGACCCGTTCGAGCTGCGGCGGATCAACGCGGTGCGCCCCGGCGATCCGCTCGTCGTCACGCACGTCGAGGGCGACGACATCGGCTTCGCCTCGTACGGGCTCGACCAGTGCCTGGATCTGACCGAGCAGGCGCTCGCGCGCGGGAACGGAGTCGCAGCACCCGAGGGTGAGGACTGGCGCGTCGGCGAGGGGATGGCCGTCGCGATGATCGCGACGATCCCTCCGCGCGGACACTTCTCGGAGGCGACGGTCACCGTCGACGCCGACGGGATCCTGACGGTCGGCGTCGGCACGTCCGAGTTCGGCAACGGCACGACGACGGTGCACACCCAGCTCGTCGCGAGCGCGTTCGGCGCCTCGGCAGACCGGGTGCGCATCCGGCAGTCGGACACGGCCGCCGCGCGCTACGACACCGGCGCCTTCGGGAGCGCGGGCACGGTGGTGGCGGGCAAGGCCGTCTACTCGGCCGCCGTGCGGCTGCTCGCCGACCTGCGCTCGCTCGCCAAGCGGATCACGGGGCACGACGACTTCGAGCCCGACGACTCCGGGCTCCTCGCGCCCGACGGCACGCGCGTCACGTTCGACGACCTGGTGCGCGCCGCCGGCGGTCCGATCACCGCGACCGGAACCGAGGACGGAGCGAAGCGCTCGCTCGCCTTCAACGTCCACGGCTTCCGCGTCGCGGTGCACGTGCCGACGGGAGAGGTGCGGATCCTGCAGTCGGTGCAGGCGGCCGACGCCGGCTACGTGCTGAACCCCGACCAGTGCCGCGGCCAGGTCGAGGGCGGCTCGGCGCAGGCGATCGGCTCGGCGCTGTACGAGGAGGTGATCCTCGACGGCGAGGGCACGGTGACGACGGCGATCCTGCGGAACTACCACATTCCGCAGATGGCGGACGTGCCCGTGACCGAGGTCTTCTTCGCCGACACGGCGGACGACCTCGGGCCGTTCGGGGCGAAGTCGATGAGCGAGGCGCCGTACAACCCGGTGGCTCCCGCGCTCGCGAACGCGGTGCGCGACGCGGTCGGCGTGCGTCCGTTCGCGCTGCCGGTGTCGCGCGACCGCGTCTGGCGGATGCTGCACCCGGACGCGGCGCCGGTCCGCACGGTGGACGCGCAGGCCCCGCAGGGCTGAGCCCGCCCCCGCGGAGGCGGCGTACCGAGACCCACCGCTCCCGAACGAGGTGGATCTCGATACGCCCGCTCCGCGGGCTACTCGATCAGCAGGCACGGGTCGCCGCCGCTAGTGGCACACCGCCCTGCTGGTCGAGTAGCCGCCGCAGGCGGCGTATCGAGACCCACCTGCTCCCGGCGGACGGGGATCTCGATACGCCCGCTCCGCGGGCTACTCGATCAGCAAGCACGGCCCGATCAGCAGGCACGGGCAGCCGCCGCGGGGCTCGATCAGCAAGTGGGCGCGGTCAGACGCGGGCCGCGAGGTCCGCGCTCGCGCGGGCGACCTCGCGGGCGATCGCGTCCTCATCGGCGTTCACGAGGCGGCCCTCCGAGACCGTCGGGCGGCCGTTGATCAGCAGGAGCGAGAGGGGCGGCTGAGAGCCGAGAGCGAGGGCGGCGACCGGGTCCGCGATGCCCGAGTGCTCGATCCCGTCGACCTTCCAGAGCGCGAGGTCGCCGAGCTTGCCGACCTCGATCGAGCCGATCTCGTCCTGCCGGCCGAGGACCCTCGCGCCTCCGATCGTGGCGATCGAGAGCGCCTGACGGGCGCTCATCCGATCGGCGCCCGCGCGCAGCCGGTTCATCAGCACGGCCTCACGGATCTCGATGCCCAGCTGCCCCGACTCGTTGGAGGCGGCTCCGTCGACCCCGAGACCGACCGGCACCCCGGCCGCCAGCAGCTGCGGCACGGGGGCGATGCCCGCGGCGAGCCGGCCGTTCGAGGACGGGCAGTGCGCCACTCCGGTGCCGGTCGCGGCGAACTTGGCGATCGCGTCGTCGTCGAGGTGCACGCAGTGCGCCATCCACACGTCGTCGCCGAGCCAGCCGAGCGACTCGAGGTAGTCGGTGGGCGACATCCCGAACGCCTCGCGGGTGTAGGCGTCCTCCTCGATCGTCTCGGATCCGTGGGTGTGCAGCCGGACGCCCAGCTGCCGGGCGAGCACGGCCGACTCGCGCAGCAGATCCGGAGTGACCGAGAACGGCGAGCACGGGGCGATCGCGACGCGCACCATCGAGTCGAACGAGGCGTCGTGGTAGCGCTCGACGGCCGCTCCGCTCGCCTCGAGTGCTGCCGCGGTCGTCTCGACGGCGAAGTCCGGCGGCAGCCCGCCCTGCGACTCGCCGAGGTCCATCGACCCGCGCGTCGCGTGCAGCCGCACTCCGAGGGTCGACGCCGCGTCGACGATGCCGCCGACGATGTCGCCCGAGCCGCGCGGGAAGACGTAGTGGTGATCGCCGACCGTCGTGCAGCCGGAGCGGGCGAGCACGCCCATCGCGCCGAGCGAGGCCGACCGGGTGAGGTCGGCGTCGATGCGGGACCAGGCCGGGTAGAGCGCCACGAGCCAGTCGAAGAGGATCGAGTCCTGCGCCCAGCCGCGGGTCAGCCACTGGTACAGGTGGTGGTGCGTGTTGATCAGGCCGGGGGTCAGCAGGTGGCCGCGTCCGTCGACGCGGGTGATCGCCACCGGCTCCTGCGCGGGCAGCCCGGTCGGCGCGCGGCCCTCGACGGCCCAGGCAGGAGCCTCCCCGGCCCCGACGGCGACGATCCGCGGGCCGTCGACCACGACGTGTCCGCTCGGATGCTCGGTGCCCGCGGCGTCGACGGTCGCGACGTGGGCTCCGGTGATGATGTGGCGCTGCATCCCCCGAGCATGCCAGCGGAGTGTTTCGCTCCCGTTTCCCGTGGTGGGAGGACCGGTCAGGCGGTCTCCGCGTGGATCGGACCGGCGCCGGCGCGCAGCGGCGCTCCCGAGGCGCCTGCCCGCGTCGCCAGCACCTCGGCCAGGATCGACACCGCGGTCTCCTCCGGTGTCGAGGCGCCGATGTCGAGGCCGATCGGCGAGTGCAGCCGCGCGAGAGCCTCCTCAGCCACCCCCGCCTCGCGGAGGAGGGCCAGCCGCCGCTCGTGAGTCCGGCGGGACCCCATCGCGCCCACGTAGCCCACAGGCAGTGTCAGGGCGAGCTCCAGCAGGGGGATGTCGAACTTCTCGTCGTGGGTGAGCACCGCGACGACCGTCCGCTCGTCCACCGCCGTCTCCGCGAGGTAGTCGGAGGGCCACTCCACGACGACCTCGTCGGCGGCGGGGAAGCGCTCGGCCGTCGCGAACACCGGGCGGGCGTCGCACACGGTGACGCGGTAGCCGAGCAGCGATCCCGCGGCGCACAGGGCGGCCGAGAAGTCGACGGCGCCGAAGACGAGCAGGCGCGGCTTCTCGGCGCTCACGATGAGGGCGACCTCGAGCTCGCGGCCCCGGCAGTCGATCTCGATCGTGGCCGAGCGGCCCGAGTGGAGCCGTGCCTCGCGCTCGGCGAGGATCCGGCGCACCGTGGCGTCGTCGAGGGAGGGGCCGACCACGTCCTGCGCGCGGGTGGCGCCGGTCAGCACCAGGCCGACGAGCTCCTCCGGCCCGCCGACGATCATCGCCAGAGCAGCGGGGCGGCCGGCACGCGCGGCCCGCAGCTCGGCGAGCACGGCCCCGGAGCCGGCGTCGATCGCGTGGCCGAAGACCCGCAGCTGCCCGCCGCAGGAGAGGCCGGCCGAGAACGCGGCCTCGTCGTCGAAGCCGAAGTGGTCGGCCGCCCAGGCGCCCGTGCCGAGCACCTCCTGCGCGAGCGCGTAGGCCTGCGCCTCGACGCAGCCGCCCGAGATCGAGCCGATCGCGGCTCCGCTCCCGTCGACCGCCATCGACGAGCCGAGAGCGCGCGGAGCCGACCCGAACACGTGCGTGACGGTCACCACCGCGAGCCGCTCGCCCGCGTCGACGCGCTGCAGGATCGGGACGGCGAGCTCGAGCATGGCGGCCTCCTCAGGCAGCGGGTGGGAGGCGGCGCTGCCGGGGCGCGGGGTCGGCCGGGAGGGCTCGTCCGCACGAAACATGCCGAGTATAAGGTCGATCCATGCCTTCGGACTCCCCCTCCCTCGACCTCGTGATCCGCTCCTCCGCCGTGCTGACGGAGCACGGGTTCCAGTCGGCCAGCGTGGCCGTGGCCGAGGGGCTGATCGTCGCGGTGAGCGCGATCGACGCACCGTGGGAGGCGCGCGAGGTCGTCGAGCTGCCCGCCGGCCAGGTGCTGATCCCGGGAATCGTCGACACGCACGTGCACGTGAACGAGCCGGGCCGCACGGAGTGGGAGGGGTTCGCGTCCGCCACCCGCGCCGCCGCCGCCGGGGGCGTCACCACGATCCTGGACATGCCGCTCAACTCGATCCCGCCGACGACCACCGTCGCCGGTCTCGAGGCGAAGCGCGCCGCCGCCGGTCCGCAGTCGCTGGTCGACGTGGGCTTCTGGGGCGGGGCGGTCCCCGGCAACCTCGGCTCCCTCCGCGAGCTGCACGACGCGGGCGTCTTCGGCTTCAAGTGCTTCCTGTCGCCCAGCGGTGTGGACGAGTTCCCGCACCTCTCGACCGATCAGCTCTTCGAGGCGATGCACGAGATCGCCGCGTTCGACGGCCTGCTGATCGTGCACGCCGAGGACCCGGACGAGCTCGACGCGCACACGAACGACGGAGGCACCTCCTACGACGCGTTCGTCGCCTCCCGCCCCGACGCCTCCGAGAGCAGCGCGATCCTGCACGTGATCGAGGCGGTCCGCGAGACCGGCGGGCGCGCGCACATCCTGCACCTCTCCTCCGCGAAGGCCCTGCCGCTGCTGCGCGAGGCGAAGGCGGAGGGGCTGCGCATCACCGCGGAGACCTGCCCGCACTACCTGACCTTCGACGCCGAGACGATCCCCGACGGCGGCACGCAGTACAAGTGCTGCCCGCCCATCCGGGACGAGCGCAACCGCGAGCTGCTGTGGAAGGGCCTGCTCGACGGCACGATCGACATCATCGCCTCCGACCACTCCCCCGCCACGAAGGAGCTGAAGTTCGCGCACGACGGCGACTTCGGCCGCGCCTGGGGCGGCATCTCGGGCCTCGAGCTCAGCTTCCGCGCCGTCTGGACCGGAGCCCGCGAGCGGGGGATCCCGCTCGAGCAGGTCGTGGCGTGGATGTCGACGGGAACGGCGGCGTTCGCGGGCCTCGGCCAGAAGGGCCTGCTGCGGGCGGGCGCCGACGCCGATCTGGTGGCGTTCGATCCGGAGGCGCAGTCGCGCGTCGACGTCGAAGCCCTTGCGCACAAGAACAAGGTGTCGGCCTACGACGGCCGGACGGTGCGCGGAGCCGTCACCGGGACCTGGGTCGGCGGCCGGCGGATCGACGCGGCTACGGAGTCACCGGTCGGCCGTCTGCTCGACCGCCCCTGATCACCGTGTTCCGGTCGCGTTTCGGGCGTGTGAACGCCCGCGGGTCCGAGGCGGGATCCGGGCGGATCGCACAAGACTGGGCCGCGAGGAGCGCGTGATGCTGAACGCTCCGACGAAGCGGCGCCGTGCCCCGGAGCGGCATCCTGGCAGACGGGCACCCGCCGCCGCCCATCCTCGAACGCGAACAGGAGCGGACATGTCGATCATCCTCGGAGACCACCAGTACGGGAAGGCCGAGAACCGCGTCGTCAGGATCTACCGCGACTCGCCGCGCCACGAGATCCACGACGTCAACGTCTCCACCGCGCTGCGCGGCGACTTCGAGGCCGCGCACCTCGAGGGCGACCAGTCCGCGGTGCTGCCGACCGACACGCAGAAGCAGACCGCCTACTCCTTCGCCAAGGAGAAGGGGCTGCGCTCGATCGAGGCGTACGGTCTCGAGCTCGCCCGGCACTTCGTCGACGGTTACGCGCCCGTCCACGGCGCGCGCGTCGAGATCGAGGAGTTCGCGTGGGAGCGCGTGCTCGTCGACGGGCAGGAGCACGACCACACCTGGGTCAGGAAGGGTCAGGAGGTGCGCACCGCCTCGGTGACGGTCGAGGGCGTCGGCGACGACCAGCGGATCTGGATCACCGGCGGCTTCAAGGACCTCACGATCCTCAAGTCGACGGGGTCGGAGTTCCACGGATTCCTGACCGACCCCTACACGGTGCTGCAGCCGACGAACGACCGCGTGATGGCCACCTCGCTGGTGGCGAGGTGGCGCTTCGCGCTCACTCCGGACGAGCTCGCCGCGATGGACTGGGAGGCGGTCTACTCCGGCGTGAAGGCCCTGATGATCAGCCGCTTCGCCACCGTGCACTCGCTGGCGCTGCAGCAGACGCTGTTCGAGATGGGCAAGGCGGTGCTGGAGGAGTTCCCGCAGATCGTCGAGATGCGCCTGTCCGCCCCGAACAAGCACCACTTCGTCTACGACCTCTCGCCGTTCGGAGTGACGAACGACAACGAGGTCTTCCACGCGGCCGACCGCCCGTACGGACTCATCCAGGCCAGTGTCGTGCGCGACGACGCCCCCGACGCCGGCCCGGCCTGGTACGCCTACACGGGACTGGTGTGACCGCCGCCGTCCACCGCGGGCACCTCCTGCACATCGCCGGCCGGCCCGCGCTCGAGCAGGCGCGCGCGTCCCTCGTGTCGATCCCGGACGGCGCGCTCGTCGTGAACGACGCGGGCGTCATCGCCTGGACCGGCCGCTACGCCGACCTGCCCGACGCGTACGGCGCCCTGCCGGTGACGGGCGACTCCTCCGCGATCCTCGTGCCCGGGTTCGTCGACGCGCACGTGCACTTCCCGCAGACGTACTCGCTCGACGGCTACGGCGGCGGGCAGCTGCTCGAGTGGCTCGACGGCACGATCTTCCCGGCGGAGGCGCGCCTCGCCGACGTGGCGTTCGCCACCCGCATCGCCCGCGACTTCACCCGCCGCCGGATCGCCGCCGGCACGACCGCGGCGATGGTCTTCGGATCCGCGTTCCCGCACGCGCAGGACGCCCTGTTCGAGCGCAGCCGGGACGCGGGCCTGCGCCTGGTCTCGGGACGCGGCGTGCAGACCGTCGGACCCGACTCCGCGGCGCCGCTGCTCACCGGCGAGGCCGAGGCGATCGACCTGGTCTCCGACGAGATCGAACGCTGGCACGCCGTCGACACCGGCGATCCCGCGACGGCGCTCCTGCAGGTCGCGATCGTGCCGCGGTTCTCCCTCTCCGTCACTCCGACGACCCTCGGCGCCCTCGGCGACCTGTACGACGACGTGCGCGGCCGCGGCGTGTACGTGCACACGCACCTGAACGAGAACGACCGTCCGGGCGACGGAGAGATCGCCGCGGTGCTCGCCTCGTTCGGCACTCGCAGCTACCTCGACACCTACGACGGGCTGTTCCTCCCGGGATCCGCACGCGGCGGCTCGTCGCTGCTGGGTCGGCGCACGATCCTCGCGCACGCGGTGCACTGTCAGGACGCGGAGCTGCACCGGATGGCCGAGACGGGCACCTCCATCGCTCACTGCCCGACGTCGCAGCAGTTCCTCGGCTCGGGCACGATGCCCTGGCGGCGCACCGTCGCGAGCGGAGTGACCGTGGCGCTCGGGAGCGACGTGGGGGCCGGCGACGAGTGGCTCCTGCCGCGCGTCGCGAACGACGCGTTCAAGGTGCACCTGTCCGAGCCCGGCGACGCGTCGGTGGCGCTGCACCCGGCCGAGCTGCTGTTCTCGGCGACCCTCGCGGGCGCCCGCGCGCTCGACATGGAGGACCGCTTCGGCAACCTCGACGTCGGCAAGGACGCCGACTTCCTCCGGATCGAGCCGTTGCGCTGGGAGCCGCTGGCGGACGTGCTCGCGCACGGGATCCGCGCCGACGACGAGGAGACGGCGACGGCGCAGCTGCTCTTCGCCCTGCTGATGGGGATCCGCGAGCCGGCGATCGCGGCGGTGCACGTGCAGGGCCGCGAGGTGCGAGCTCCGGAGTAGCGCGGGCGCGCTCAGCGCAGCTGCAGCGCCAGGAACAGGTCCGCGCGGTCCGACGTGTTCGAGAGGTCCCGCTGCGTCAGCTCCTCGACCCGCGCGATCCGGTACCGCACCGTGTTGAGGTGCAGGTGCGTCTGCTCCGCCGTGCGCACCCACGACCCGCCCGACTCCAGGAACGCCGCGAGGGTCGCGACCAGCGCGGAGTTGTAGCGCGCGTCGTGCTCGATCAGGCGGCCCAGCACGAGCTCCACGAACACCGTGCGCAGGTGGTCCGGCACCGCGGTCAGCAGCTGCACCGCGGAGGTCACCTCGCCCGCGTCGTTGATGCGCACGCGGGAGCCGTCGCCGGGGACGCCCGGCAGCAGCATCCCGTAGCGCGCCGACCGCAGCGCTCCGCCCAGTGCCGCGAGCGAGGTCGCCGCGCTGGTGCCCACCCGCAGGACCTGGCCGTCGAGTCCCGGTCCCACGCGCCGCAGGGCGGCGGTCACGACGGCCAGCGGATCCGCTCCGGTCGGGATCGCGTCGGTCGCGTCGACCGGCAGCACCGCCACCACGCGCCCCTGCGCGTCGCGACCCACGACCGCCCGACCCAGGTGCGAGGCGGCGTCGGTCAGCAGCCGGCGGGCGAGATCCGCGGAGGAGTCGTCGTCGAAGCCCGCGGCGATCACCGCGCAGCGCCCGACCCCGCCGAGCCCCAGCTGACGGAGGTAGACGGCCGTCTCGGGCTGCTCGCTGTCCTCCTCCACCAACTCGAGCAGCCGGTCGGCGAGCGCGGTGTCGGCGAGCGTCTCGGCGTCGCGCTGCAGCCGGTAGAGCCCGACCACTCCGGTGAGCTCGGTGACGGCGTCGAGCAGGGACGGGTGCCATCCGTTCCAGTCGCCGGCGACCACGACGAACCAGGCCGTGGCGCGGTGCTCGTCGGCGCCGGTGACGGCGAAGACCGACAGGGTCCCGCCGTGCGCGTCGGGCACCGTGACCGGGTTCTGCCGCGCGGTCAGTCCGGCGTGGACCACGCGCTCGATCTCGGTCAGTCCGAGCGGCTCGGCCGCCGCGGCCGCGCGCCCGGTCCCGGTGAGGACGCGGACCGGCCGGCCGAGCTCGCTCGACGTCCGCGCGATCAGCTCGTCGAGCAGCTGCCCGCGGTAGACGTCGGTCAGCAGCTGGCGCTGGCGCGCGAGCCCCGCCGTGAGCCGGGCCACCCGGTCGCCCGCCAGGGCGTTCGAAAGGTGCGCCGTGATCGATGCGAACGAGACGTCCGCCGGCACCGCGAAGAGCGCGACTCCGTGCGCACGGCACGCCTCGATCACGTCGTCGGGCACGAAGCCGTAGAGGCCCTCGCCCGCGAGCAGTGCCACCGCTCCGGAGGCGGCGACCGCCGAGACGAACGCGTCGCTGTCCTCGGGGGTGCGGCGCCACATCATGCCGGTCAGCACGAGCTGGTCGCGGGCGAGGTAGCGGCGCGGGTCGAGCAGGTCGGTGGTGAAGGTCCAGTTCACGGGCCGCGCGAGCGCCTCGGAAGTGGTGTACACGGCCCGGATCCGCAGCTGCGGCGCGTCGAGGACGTCCTGGAGCTGCACGCTCAGCTCCCCCGGTAGGTCGAGTAGGCGAACGGGCTGAGCAGCAGCGGCACGTGGTAGTGGGCGCCCTCGTCGGCGAGCCGGAACGCGATGACGACCTCGGGGTAGAACGACTCCACGTCGCCGAAGTAGGCGGCGGTGTCGAAGACGACGCGGTAGACGCCGGCCGGCAGCGCCTCCGGGCCGAACGCGGAGACCCGCCCGTCGGCGTCGGTGCGCGCGTCGGCGAGGCGCTCCCAAGCGGAGTCGGCGCGCGCCTCGAGCACGACGGGCACCCCCTCGGCCGGCCGGCCCCGCACGGCGTCGAGCACGTGGGTCGTGACGTGGCTGGCGTGCGCGCTCATCGGGCGGCCCCCTCGATGACGGCGCCCGACTCGGAGCCGAGGGCGCGCACGCGCAGCACCGTGATCTCGCGGAGCTGATCGGCGACGATCGTCCGCTCGGCGGCGTCGTCGAGAGTGAGTCGCCGTTCGAGCTCGGCGACGATCTCGGCCCGCGAGCGCCCGGCCGCGCGGATCAGGAACACACGGTCGAACCGCTCCTCGTAGGCGCGGTTGCCGGCGATCAGGCGCTCGGCGAGGTCCTCGTCGCTCGACGCGCTCGCGGCCTGCTCGGCGGCCGAGAAGGCGGAGGCGCGCCCTGAGGCGGCGTGCCGCTCGCCGATCCGCGGGTGGTCGGCGAGGGCGGCGTCGATCTCGTCCGTCGTCAGCGTGCGCGCGACGCGGTCCGCGGCCTCGGCGAGCTCCTCCGTCGAGGCGTAGGGCGCTCCGTGGGCGACCTCGTCGGCCCACCGGGGCACGGCGAGGCAGGCGAGCAGGGCGTCCCGGAGCGGGGCGGGGGCGGGAGTGGTCATGGTCTCTCCTCGTCAGGCGGCGGGGTGGGGCACGATGGTGGGATGGATGCGGCCGTCGTCACCGGGATCGTCCTCGCGGCGGGCGCGGGGCGTCGCGCGGGCGGCCCGAAGGCTCTGCGGCGGGATGCGGACGGCACTCCGTGGGTCGAGCTCGCCGTGCGGCGGCTGCGGGCGATCGGCTGCGGCCGGGTGCTGGTGGTCCTGGGGGCCGGAGCCGACGACGCGCGCCGTCTCGTTCCTCCGCAGGCCGGGATCGTGGTCGCCGAGGACTGGGAGGACGGGATGTCCGCGTCGCTCTGCGCAGGACTCGCGGCCGCGACCGGAGTAGCCGCCCTGGTGACGCTCGTGGACCTGCCGGAGGAGCCCGCCGCGGTCGGCGCGCGCGTCGTCGCGGCGGCTCCCCCGGGTCCGGAGGCACTCGCTCGAGCCGTGCACGACGGCCGGCCCGGTCATCCCGTGCTGATCGGACGCGCGCACTGGGCGGCGATCCGCGCGGAGGTCCACGGCGACTCCGGAGCGCGCGACCACCTCGAGGAGCACGGAGCCCTGGCCGTCGAGTGCGGCGACCTCGCCGACGGCCGCGATCACGACGGCCCCGCCTGAGCGAGAGCGTCGCGCAGCGCGCGCCAGGCCAGCGTGGCGCAGACCGAGCGCACCGGATTCGCGGCCACCGCGAGCAGGGCCGCCTCGTCGCCGAGCACCGGATCCGCGACCCGCAGGCTCATCGAGGTCAGCAGCGCACCGACGCGACCGGCCAGTGCCTCCGCCCCGAGACCGTCGAGCTCGTCGACGAGCATCGACGCGGAGCCCTGCGACAGCTCGCAGCCCCGCCCCGTCCAGCGCAGCGACAGGCCGCCGTCGACACGGACGACGCGCAGCGCGAGCCGGTCGCCGCAGGTCGGCGTGAGCAGCTCGACGCGTCCGAGCACGTCCTCGGACGCGTCCTCGCCGACCCGCCCGACCGGGTGACGGGCGTGCAGCCGGATCAGATCGGCGGCCTCGACCGCGTTCACGCCCGGTCCTCGATCTCGGACAGCTCCGCGTAGACGGTGCTGATCCCGGCGATCCGCTCGCGGGCGTCGCGCGGACGCGCCCCGAGCACCCCCGAGGCGAGCAGTGCGACGGCGCTCATCGCCGCGGCGTAGCTGTCGAACGCCGAGTCGCTGTCGACGGGGCACTCGAGCCAGACCGCCGCCCGATCGGCGAACCGGCGGGCCTGCGCATCGGCGAGCAGCACGATCGGCACCCCGCGCGCGGCGAGCACGTCGAGGAGCGCGGCGAAGGAGGAGGGGCGCCGGCGGAAGCCGACCAGCACCACGACGTCCTCGGCGCCGAGCCCCACGACCTCCTCGCCGAGCGACTGGCCGGGCTGCGGCGCCACGCGCACGCGAGCGCGGGCCTGAGCGAGCTGCTGGCGCAGGTGCAGCGCCACCGGGTAGCTGTTGCGCATCCCGACGACCACGACCTCGCGGGCGTCCGAGACGAGGCGCACGGCGGCGTCCAGCCGTCCGTCGCCGAGCGACGCGGCGAGCCGCTGCAGATTGGCGCGCTCGCTCTCGAGGTGCGCTGCGATCGGGTCGTCGGCGGTCGAGGCGGGGCCGACCGGGACGCCCGAGCTGCGCAGAGCGCGGGCGTGCTCGCGCACCTCCTGCGAGTTCGAGAACCCGAGGCGCCGGAACAGCCTCGACACCGTGGCCTTGGACACTCCGCTGTGCTGCGCGAGCTCGGTCGCCGTGTAGATCGCCAGATCGCCGAGGTGGTCGAGGATGAAGTCGGCCGCCCGCTGCTCCTGCCGCGAGAGCGAGGCGTAGCCCGCGTCGATGCGATGCCCGATGCTGGGCGGCGCCTCGGCGTCGGAGGGGGCGGCCCCGGTCACGCGCGCGACCTCGCGAACACGTGCACCGCCGCCTCGAAGGCGTCCAGCGCCACGGCCACGTCGGCCTCGGTGACGTTCTCCTCCGGGTGGTGGCTGACGCCGCCCTCGCAGCGGAGGAACAGCATCGCGTACTCGGTGAGCTCGGCGATCGCCATCGCGTCGTGGCCGGCCTTCGAGAAGAGCACCATCGGCTCCTCGTCGCCGGTCGCGCGGATGCCCTCGCGGATCACGTCCTGCAGCCGGTCGGAGGCGACGACGGCGGGGGCGCCGTGGGTCTCCTCGACGGTCAGCGAGAGGCGTCGGCGGCGCGCCGTCTCGGACATCGCGTGCTGGATCTCGTCCCAGACGCGGTCGCGCACGTCGTCGAACTCGGCGCGCAGATCGAGGCTGAAGTCGACCCGGCCCGGGATCACGTTGACCGCGCCGGGGAACGCCTCGAGGCGCCCGACCGTCGCGATGCAGTCGTTGTCGCGGGCGATCCGCTCGACCGCGAGCACCGCCTCCGCGGCCCCGGTCAGCGCGTCGCGGCGGCGGTCGAACGGCACTCCGCCCGCGTGCCCGGCCTTGCCGGTGAGCGTGAGGGCGAACCGCCGGGCGCCGGCGATGGAGGAGACGACGCCGAGGGCGCGGTCGGCCTCCTCGAGGTAGGGGCCCTGCTCGATGTGCGCCTCGAGGTAGCCGAGCAGGTCGTCGGCTGCGCGGGCGGCGGTCGAGATGCGGGAGGGGTCGAGCCCGAACTCGTGGAAAGCCTCGACGAGAGTGATGCCCTGCGCGTCCTCGAGCTCCCACCAGTGCTCGTCCCAGGTGCCGGCGACGGCGCGCGATCCGAGCAGTGCGGTGCCGAAGCGGGTGCCCTCCTCGTCGCCGAACGCCACGACCTCGATCGCGAACGGCAGGCGGACGCCGGCGGCGTTCAGCCGCGAGACGACTCCGATCGCGAGCATCACGCCCAGGATCCCGTCGTAGCGCCCCGCGTCGATCACGGTGTCGAGGTGGGACCCCAGCATCAGGGCGGGCTGCCCGGCACTCGCGCCCTCGTAGCGGCCGCACTGGTTGCCGGCGGCGTCCTGCCACGTCCGCATGCCCGCCTCCTCCATCCAGGCGGCCGCCATCGCGTTGACACGGGCGTGCTCCGGAGAGAGGTAGACGCGCTCGATCGCCCCGCGCGTGCTCGAGACCGCCGCGAGCAGGTCGCAGCGCTCCATGATCAGGGCGGCGTCGACGGCGCTCACGCCGCGCTCCCGTAGACGCCGTAGGCGCCGTCCACCCCGCCGCCCGGAGAGACGGAGGCGCCCGCGCGTCGCAGGACCGCCTCGAGCGCGGCGAGCGTGGTCAGGACCGTGTCGGTGCGGGCGTTGTAGCCCATGGTGCCGATGCGCCACACCTTGCCGTGCAGCGGCCCGAACGACGTGCCGATCTCGATGCCGAAGTCCTCGAGCATCGCACCGCGCACCGCGTCGCCGTTCACTCCCTCCGGGATCCGGACCGCGACGACGTTGCTCATCTTGTGGGAGACGTCGCCGAACACCTCGAGCCCGAGGCCCTGCACGCCGGCGAGCATCGCCGCCCCGTGCACCCGGTGCCGGGCGATCGTGTTCTCGAGGCCCTCCTCGACGATGATCCGGGCGCACTCGCGCGCCCCGTAGAGCATCGTGGTCGCCTCGGTGTGGTGGTTGAGCCGGCGCGGACCCCAGTAGTCGAAGACCATGCCGAGGTCGAAGTAGTTGGAGCGGACGGGGTGCGCGCTGACCGCGTCGCCCTCGTCGCGGATTCCCGCCTCGATGCTCTTGCGCGACTCGATCACGGCGACGGCGCGCTCCGAGAAGGTCACGGGCGCCGAGCCGGAGGGACCGCCGAGGCACTTCTGCAGCCCCGCCGAGACCGCGTCGAGCCCCAGCTCGTCGGCGCCGAACGGGTTGCCCGCGAGGGACGCGGTGACGTCGGTGTAGAAGAGCACGCCGTGCTTCTCACAGATCGCGCCGAGCTCCTCGAGCGGCTGCGCCATCGTCGTGGAGGTGTCTCCGTGCACGACCGCGAGCACCTTCGGGCGGACCCTCTCGATCGCCTCGGCGATCACCGACACGGGGAACACCTGCCCCCACTCCGCCTCGATCACGTGCACCTCGGCGCCGCAGCGCTCGGCGATCTCGCGGAGGAGGTGGCCGAACCGGCCGAAGACCGGCACGAGCACGCGGTCGCCCGGCTCGAGCATCGAGACGAGGGCGGCCTCGATGCCCGCGCGGCTGGTGCCGTCGACGAGCATCGTCTTCTCGTTCTCCGTGACGAAGACGCGGCGGTAGAGCTCCTGCGTCTCGGTCATGTACGCGGTCATGGAGGGGTCGTACTGGCCGACCAGCTGCGCCGACATGGCGCGCAGCACGCGGGGGTCCGCGTTGATCGGACCGGGGCCCATCAGGAGCCGCGGGGGCGGGTCGATCGGCAGGAACGTCGAGATCGCGGGCGCGGTCGGAATGGGAACCACCTCTTCACGGACGGGGAACGCAGGCGGAAGACCTGTTTCAGTCGGTCATTCTACGGAACAGACGTTTCACCCGTGTTTCGGGGAGCCGAACGCGGCCGCCCTCTCGAGGAGGGCGAGGTCCGCGCCGCGCGGGCCGACCAGGCACAGTCCCACCGGAGCATCGGCGACCGAGAGCAGCGGCGCCGACAGAGCCGGGTAGCCGCCGATCCCCGCGACGCAGGTCATGCTCAGCGTCGCCGTGCGCACCGCGTCGATCCGCTCCGCTGAGGCGTCCAGCGGTGGGGCGGGCGAGGAGGCGGACGGGAGGAGCATCACCCGGTCGCCGAGAGCCGAGTCGAGGGCGGCGCGGTAGCCGTCGAGGCGCTCCCGCGCGGCGGCGACCGTCGCCGCATCCAGCCGGGACGCCGCGTCGAAGCGCCCCTGCACGTCCGGAGCGAGGGCTCCCGGATGCGCCGACACCCACTCGCCGTCGGCGGCCCACGCCTCCGCCGCCTGCACGGTACGGAAGTCGGCGAACATCTCGGCCACGGGCGGCAGAACGACGCTCTCGGGCTCCTCGAGCGCCCCGGAGGCGACCAGCGCGTCGACGCGGCGCGCGAACGCCTCCTGCACCGCCGGGTCGGCCGTCGCGAGCAGTGCGGGCGCCGTGACGACTCCACGATCCGGAAGACGCTGCTCGGCTCGCGCGAGCCCGACCCGCGCGACGCGCTGCAGCGTCCGGAGGTCCCGCGTCAGCCAGCCGACGGTGTCGAAGCTCGGCGCCAGCGGCAGCAGCCCCGCCACCGGCACGGCGCCGTGCGTCGTCCGCAGTCCCCAGAGCCCCTGGTACGAGGCAGGCACGCGGATCGAGCCCGCCGTGTCGGTCGCGAGCCCGACGGAGGCCTGCCCGAGCGAGACTGCGGTCGCCGGTCCGCTCGAGGAGCCGCCGGGGATCGCGCCCGGCACGGCCGGATTCGGCGGCGTCCCGTAGCCGGAGTTGCGGCCCGCGATGCTGTACGCGAACTCGTCCGTCTGCGCCAGACCGCGGACGGACGCCCCCGCCTCGAGCAGGTCCGCCACGGCCGGAGCCGTCCCGGTCTCGATCGCGGCCTCGGCGAGGCGCGCGGGCACTCCGGCGCCGATCCGCTGCCCCTCGATCGCGAAGAGGTCCTTCACCGCGACGTCGAGCCCGTCGAGCTCCCCTGCGCCGGACGGAGGCACGAGCGGTGCGCCGACGACCCGCCAGACCCGCGCATCCAGGGCCGGCGCGGGAGCCTGCACCTGCGCAGCGCGCACCCGCCACACTCCGTCGTCGAGCGACCACAGCTGCGTGACCAGACCGCGCCCCCCGCGGGCCGGCGTGTTCACCGTGACCACCAGCGCCGTGCCGGCGTCCACCGCCCGCACGTGCAGCTCGGCCAGGCCGCGCGGAGGAGTCCCGCCGCGCCGTCCGCGGAACCCGGTGATCGCATCGTGGCCGACCAGCAGCCCCGAGGCGTCGCCCCGGAGCGTCGTCGGCGCCCGGACGAACGCGTCGGCGAGCGCCGGCACGTCGTCGGCCGAGAGCGCAGCCTCGTAGGCGAGGACCGCGTCGACCAGGCCGTCCGGCAGCTCGCCCTCGAGCGAGGTCACGCGCGGGTCAGACATCGAAGTCCGCCGTCCGCACACGGGCGTGCACGCCCTTCACGAGGTCGACGACCTGCGAGATGTTGAAGTCGGACGCGGCGCTGAGGTACGCGTAGGCGAGGCTCGCGTCCATCCCGTAGCGCGCCCGGAGCAGCGCGATGGCCGCGCGCACGCAGTTCTGCACGGCGATGTCGAGATCGGCGTCCATCCCGGTGGGCACCAGGAACTCGCGCGTCTCGCCCAGCGGCCCGACGAGCTCGCCGAACGCCTCGAGCGCGTCGGCGCGCGGCACCACCTCGAACCGGACCCGGACGCGGAGACTCGCCTCCATCGCCGTCAGAGCGACCTCGCCGTCGCCCTGCGCGAAGTGCGGGTCGCCGACGTACGCGAGCGCCTCCGGCACCTGCACCGGCAGGTAGAGGCTCGACCCCGCGGTGAGCAGCGAGATGTCGATGTTGCCGCCGTGCGGTCCCGGCGGCACGGAGTGGGGCCGCTCGTCGCCCGCGACCGCGACGCCCATGATCCCGAGGAACGGGTGCAGCTCGAAGCGCGCCGAGCGCTCGCCCCCCGGCACCAGCGGCAGCACTCCGCGGCGGACTCGGTCCGCTCCGACCTCGACGTGCGCGAAGGCGCTGAAGGGCCCCGCCGCGAGCGGGTACTCCCCCGGCAGCGCACCGCGGCCGTGCCGGTTCGAGATCACTCCGTAGGGCACGCGCGGCTCGGCTTCGAGGAGGGTCATCCGCAGCAGATCGCCCGGCTGCGCGCCTCGGACGGCGATGGGGCCCGTGACGACGTGCGGGCCGTCGACCTCGACGTCCCGGAACGGACCGGCGGCGGCGAGCTCGATCGCGTCGCGCAGCACGCCCTCGGGAGCGACGCCGTGCCGACCGAAGAACGCGACCGGATCGCGGCCCTGATCCTCCAGGACCCCCTCGTGGCTGAGGGTGTCGATGACGACCTCGGTGCCGGAGTCGATGCTCAGCACCGCGCGGTCGCTCGCGCAGGGCAGCCGCCCCCAGAGCACCGAGTCGGGGCTCGCGGGCAGGTACTCCGCGCCCTCCGGGATCGACTCACCGGGCTGCACCGCCCACTCCGCCAACCGCATGCGCCGCCCGCCTTCCCGCGCGGGAGCCTCCCGCGACCGTCCGACAGTACCGAAGCCGTGTTTCGTCTCTTCGCGCGCATCCGTGGCAGGATCGGCGGAGCTCAGCCCCTGCTCCACCCCGCGAGACGGCACTCCCGCACGAGACACGCCGGTGCGAGCGTGCCGACGTGGCGTCTCGCGGGCGCCTCCCCCTCCCTCCGACGACAGGACCCCCGTGTTCCGACGCCTGCGCACGCGCACCGACAACGTCCACCTCGGCCTCATGCTCGCGCTGACCTTCTCGACCGGCATCATCGACGCCGTCGGCTACCTCGGCCTCGACCGCGTCTTCACCGGCAACATGACCGGCAACGTCGTGATCCTCGGCATGGCCCTCGCGGGAGCCGACGACCTGCCCGTCATCGGCCCGATCATCGCGCTCGTCGGCTTCATGCTCGGCGCCGCGCTCGGCGGCCGCGTGCTCCGTCCGGTCAAGACCGGCTGGACCACCCGCTCCACCTGGCTCTTCACCGTCGTCGGCCTGCTGATGGCCGCGCTCGCGATCGTCCTCGGAGTCGTCCCCGAGCACCCGGAGCCCCTCGCGCTGACCGTCACCGGAATCCTCGGACTCGCCATGGGTCTGCAGGCGGCGACCGCCCGCCACATCGCCGTCAAGGACGTCACCACCGTCGTGGTCACCTCGACCATCACCGGGCTCGCGGCCGACTCGTGGCTCGGCAGCGGCAAGGGCCAGCCCTGGTTCCGCCGCCTCGCGGCCGTCGTGTTGATCGGGGCCGGTGCCGGCGTCGGCGCGCTGGCCCTCGACGTCGGCCTCTGGCTCGGTCTCGCCATCGCCGCGGCGATCACCCTGATCGCCTCGCTCTTCGGCCACCTCGTCGCGCACGTGAAGCACGCTCCGGCGCCCGAGAAGGCGACGGCCTGACTCTCGTCTCACGAGCTCGGCCAGGAGAGGGGTCGATCGGCTGTCAGGGCCTGCGCCCCACTCGCAGCAGACGTTCTGCCCCTACGCCACGCGCGGCAGCAGCTGGCAGTGCGGGCACAGGTGCGACGAGCGGTTCATGAACGGCACCCGCACGATCGCCTCACCGCATCGTGGGCACGGCTTCCCGGTCTGCCCGTACGCGTTCAGGCTGTGCGAGAAATACCCCGACGCCCCGTTCACGTTCACGTACTGCGCGTCGAAGCTCGTGCCGCCCTCGGCCAGCGCGCGCTCGAGCACCGAGCGCACCTCCGCGAAGAGGCGACGGATGCGCGGCTCGCTCAGCGATGCGCTCGAGCGCTCCGGATGCAGCTCCGCCGCCCACAGCGACTCGTCCGCGTAGATGTTGCCGATCCCGCTGACCAACGTCTGATCGAGCAGTGCCCGCTTGATCCCGCTGTTCCGGCGCCCGAGCGCCGTCACGATGCCGGGCAGATCGAAGAACGGGTCGAGCGGATCCCGCGCGATGTGCGCCACCTGCGAGGGAACGCGAGCGGTCCAGTCGCCGAGCGGCCCGTCACCTGAGTAGCCGCCCGGTGCGCCGTCGGGGGTGGGCTCGAGCGTGTCGATCGCCATCGAGCCGAAGATCCGCTGATCCACGAAGTGCAGGGCCAGTTCTCCGTGCTCGGGGTGTTCGATGCCGATCCGGATGCGCGTCAGCCTGGCCGGCGGCGCATCCGCGGCGCGCAGCAGCACCTGCCCGCTCATCCCGAGGTGCACCAGCAGCGCCTCGTCGCGGCCCACGGGCATCCAGAGGAACTTCCCGCGGCGCACGGCACCGGCGAGTCGGCGCCCGACCAGCAGCCGCTCGAACGTGCCGTGCGGATGCACGTGCCGCTTCAGCGAGCGCTCGTCGACGATCTCGACCCCGGTCACGAGCGATCCGGTGACGGCCGGGGCGAGGCCGGCGCGCACCACCTCGACCTCGGGCAGCTCGGGCACGTCAGGCTCCGGAGGCGGGCGGCAGCGCGGCCAGGCGCGTCCAGGCGTCCAGCGCCGCGGCCATCTCGGCCGCCTTCTTGCTCGTCCCCTCGCCGCGGGCCGTGACCAGGCCGCCGACGATCACGGTCGCCACGAAGACCTTGTTGTGGTCGGGCCCGGTCGCGGCGATCTCGTAGCGGGGGGCGGGAGCGCCGTGCTCGGCGGCCGCCTCCTGCAGGCTCGTCTTCGGGTCCATCGAGACGCCGAAGCGACCCGGGTCGGCACGCAGCGGAGCGATGAGGCGCAGCACGAGGTCGCGCGCCGCGTCGGGGCCGGTGCCGAGGTAGACGGCTCCGATGATCGCCTCGACCGTGTCGGCGAGGATCGACGCCTTCTCGCGGCCGCCGGTCAGCTCCTCGCCGCGGCCGAGACGGAGGAACTCGCCCAGGCCGATGCCGCGGGCGATCTCGGCCAGCGCGACCGTCGACACGAGGCTCGCCCGACGCTTGGCCAGGTCGCCCTCGCTCAGAGCGGGGTACTCCGTGTAGAGCATGACGGTGACGGCCTGCCCGAGGATCGAGTCGCCGAGGAACTCGAGGCGCTCGTTGTGCGGGATGCCGCCGTGCTCGAAAGCGAACGACCGGTGCGTCAGGGCGAGCTCGAAGAGCTCACCGTCGAGGCTCACGCCGAGCGTGGCCTCCAGACGCGACCGGTCGTCGCTGGAGGGTGTTGCGGAGGTCTGGTTCACCATGGACCACTCGACGTCCGTCGCGGAGCGACGGCTCGCCGGAGGAGTCGGATCAGACGTCGGCGACCTTGCGGCCCTTGTACTCGAGGAACAGCGCGGTGCCCGCGGAGTCCTCGACGACCTTGGCGCGGTGGGGGAGGCTGTAGACGACCTTGCCGTTCTCGACGGTCTTGACCAGGGTGGGGACCTCGGCCTTCCACTGCGAACGACGGGCGTGGGTGTTCGCGCGGGACTTCTTCCTCTTGGGAACAGCCATGATTCTCTCTTCTCTACGTGTGTCCCGTGTCGGGGCTAGTCGGTTTCGGTGCCGGCCTGACGGCCTGCACCGCTGTCTGCGGAAGCTCCGGGCGCTGCGGCCCCACCGTTCCCCGTCTCGCTCAACCCGGCGAGCGCGGCCCACCTGGGGTCGTGCGGCGCATCGGGTTCGCGCTCGGAGGAATCGGCCAGCCGCTCCCCCGTGACGGGGTCGAGGCCCGGACAATCCGGCCGGCAGACCGGCTGGAACGGCAGCGACAAAACCACCGCATCCCTGACCAGAGGTTCAAGATCCACGTGGTCGTCGTGAACCTCATAGTCGAAAGCTTCGTCAGAAGAGTACGCGAAAAGTTCCTGGAACTCGACATCGACAGGCAGGGAGATGTCGGTCAGGCACCGGCTGCACTCGCCGACGGCCTCCGCCGAGACCTCGACGCTGGCCAGGATCCCCTCGTGCACCGACTCCACGCGCACGTCGAGGTCGATCGGCGCGCCCTGTCGGACCGCCACGATCCCCTCGCCGTACTGCTCGGGCGCGTCGATGTCGAGACGGTGCTCGCGCATCTCCCCCGGACGGCCGATGAGATCGCGCACGTGCACGGTGAACGGCGTCTTTCGGAAAGTAGTCACGAGGGTCCATCTTACGCGCGACGGCGCCGAGCGGGCGGGAGAGCCCCAAGTCGCGGACCGGCCGAGGACGACGGTCCCCGCACGACGACGGGCCGGAGCCGTCGCGGACGACGACCCCGGCCCGGGGAGCACGGATCAGGCGCCGCCCTCCTGCAGCGTCACCTCGATCGGCTCGAAGTCGGCGCCGCTCGTGTCGACGCCCTCCTCCTCGAGCTCGGCCAGCGCCTTCTCGACGTACTCGTTCGAGTACGCCGTCTCCGGCGGGTCGTCGCTGATGATCGTCGCGCCGGTCTCGTTCTGCGTCTCCTTCGCGATGTCGACCGTCTGCTGCCAGGCGGCCTCGTCGATCATGCCGATGCCTCCCGTGGAGGGCCAGATCAGCTTGTTGACCTCGTTGGTCATCCAGAGCTGGTGACTCGTGCCGAGCGTCGAGCCGGCGGCGGTGACGATGTCCGCCGCCTCCTCCGGGTTGTCCTTCGCGTAGATCCAGCCCTTGATCGAGGCCTTAACGAAGGCGACGGTCTGCTCCGCGTACGCGTCGTCGCTCTCGAGCTTCTCGGCGTCGGCCCAGATCGCGTCCTGCAGCATCGCCGTGCCGACGTCGTTCCAGCTGATCACGTTCAGGTCGTCGGGCGTGTACAGCTCCCCCGTCTCCGGGTTCACGCTCTCGAGCACCTGCGCGTACTCGTTGTAGGTCATCGCCTGCGCCGCGTCGATGTCGCCGGCGAGGAAGCCGTTCATGTCGAACTGCTGCTGCACGAGCGAGATGTCGTCGAGCGACACTCCGTCCTGCTGCATGCCGGCGAAGAGCTCCCACTCGTTGCCGTAGCCCCAGCTTCCGACCGTCTTGCCGGACAGATCGGCGGGCGAGGTGATGCCCTTGTCCTTGAACGAGATCTGCGTGGTGGCGCTGCGCTCGAAGATCTGCGCGACATCGGTGATCGCCGCGCCCTGCTCGATCGAGCCGAGCACCTTCGGCACCCACGAGATCGCGTAGTCCGCGTCGCCGGAGGCGAGGACGTCCTGCGGCACGATGTCGCCGCCGCCCTCGGCGATGGTGACGTCCAGGCCCTCGTCCTCGTAGTAGCCCTGGTCCAGGGCGGCGTAGTACCCGGCGAACTGGGCCTGGGCGACCCACTGCAGCTGCAGGGTGACCGGAGTGAGGTCGCCCGAGCCGCCGCCCGAGCCGCCGTCGTCGGTTCCGGATGCGCTGCATCCGGTGAGCGCGAGACCGACGGCGGCGAGCCCCGCCGTCGTGGTCGTCGCGATGCGCGTGCGTCTGTTCACTGTTCCTCCAGATGGTGTGGTGCAGGACGTGCCCGTGCGGGCGGTGCTGTGGAGCGACGTGCCGTGGTGCGGGTGGAGCGCCGGGCGGACCCGGGTGGAACGGTGGAGCACCGGGCTGGCCCGGGGGCGGCTGGGATCAGCGCGCGCGACTGCGCCGGAGCGCGAAGGCCTCGAGCCCCGCGGTGGCGCAGTAGAACAGGAGGCCGACGAGCACGGCGCCGAGCACGTAGGCGTAGGCGAGCGCGTAGTCGCTGCCCGAGGCCGCCGTCGTGATCGACTTGCCGAGCCCGCCGACCGGCCCGCCGAAGTACTCGGCGACCAGAGCCGAGATGACGGCGAGCGAGGAGGCGATGCGCAGTCCCGTGAAGAAGAACGGCACGGCGGCGGGGAGCGTGACGGCGAGCGTGCTCTGCCACGGCGTCGCGGCGTACGCCCGCATCAGGTCGCGGTGCACCGGAGTCGCCTGCCGCAGCCCCCGCAGGGTGTTCACGTAGACCGGCACGAAGACGGCGAGTGCCGCGACGAGCTGCCGCGCCGTCTCGACGCTCGCGCCGAACATCGTGTACAGCACGGGCGCCAGCGCCACGATCGGCACCACGGCGGCCGCCGCGACGATCGGAGCGACGAGACCGTCGAAGACCCGCAGCAGCGCCGACAGGCTCGCGACGACCACGGCGACCACCGCTCCGACGACGAGGCCGATCAGCGCGTTCCCTCCGGTGACGCGACTCCCGGACGTCACCGAGCCGAGGTTCTGCGCGAACTCCGCGCCGATCGAGATCGGCGACGGCAGCACGAACGGCTTCACGTCGAACGCCGTGACGCCGACCTGCCACAGGATCAGGGCCGCGAGCCCGAGCAGCAGCGGCGCGAGGACGGTGCGCGCGAGCGCCGGCGTCGTCATCGGTTCTCCACCCCGCGCGGCAGCGCCGCGGCCTCGCCGTGCAGGAGTTCGCGCACGGCGCTGACGTCGCGGAAGAACGACTCGTCCTCGCGCACGCCCTCGTCGCGCGAGGCGGCGTCGGGCAGGCGGACCGGGAGCACGTCGCGGATCCGCCCCGGGCGGGGCGACATCACGACGACGCGGTCCGAGAGGAACACCGCCTCCGGGATCGAGTGGGTGACGAAGACGACGGCCGCTCCGGTCTCGGTGCGGATCCGCAGCAGCTCCGTCTGCATCCGCTCGCGCGTCATCTCGTCCAGCGCTCCGAAGGGCTCGTCCATCAGGAGCAGCCGCGGGCTCTCGGCGAGCGCCCGCGCGATGGCGACGCGCTGCTGCATGCCTCCCGAGAGCTGGTCGGGGTAGGAGTCGGCGAAGTCGCCGAGCCCGACCAGCGCGAGGAGCTCGTCGACCCGCGAGCGCCGGGCGGCCGCTCCGACGCCGTGCAGCTCGAGCGGCAGGGCGATGTTCGCGCGGATGCTGCGCCACGGGAGCAGCCCAGCCTGCTGGAACGCGATGCCGTAGTCCTGGTCGCGCCGCGCGCGCCGCGCGGTCTTGCCGAAGACGGAGATCCCGCCGGATGTCGGCTCGTCGAGGTCCGCGATCAGTCGCAGCAGGGTCGACTTGCCGCAGCCGGAGGGTCCGATCAGCGAGACGAACTCCCCCGCCGCGATCTCGAGCGACACGTCCTGGAGCGCGACGACGCTCGTGCCCTTCTTCGTGCTGAACGTCTTGGTGACGGCGTCGACGACGACGGCGGACTCGGCAGCGCTCATGCGGGCTGCTCCCCTCTGCGGAACGGACGGAGGGCGACCCCGATCAGCGCGACGGCGCCGGCGGCTGCGAGGCCGACGAGCACCGCGCCCAGGATCGGCGCCCAGGGCTTGGCGGGGTCTCCGCCGGCGGCGGAGGCGAATTCGATGATCATGCGACCGATGCCGCCGCGCAGGCCGATCGAGACCTCGGCGACCACGGTCCCGATCACGGCGCTGACCGCTCCGAGGCGCAGGGCGGGGAGCAGATACGGCACGCTCGCCGGCAGGCGCAACCGCACGAGCGTCTTCCACCAGCCCACCCCGTAGACGTGCATCAGTTCGATCTGGTGCGCGGCCGGCGAGCCGAGTCCGCGGAGCGCGCCGATCGACACGGGGAAGAAGGCGAGGTAGGAGGCGATCAGCGCCACCGACATCCAGTTCTCCCAGGTGAACGCGCCGAGCTCGAGCTGCGAGCCCCAGCGGCGCACCAGGGGCGCGATGGCGATGAGCGGCACCGTCTGGCTGAGCACGATCCAGGGCAGCACCGCCGACTCCGCGGTGCGGAACCGCTGCATGAGCAGCGCGAGCAGCATCCCGACGACGACGCCGACGATCCAGCCGACGGCCGCGATCCCGAGCGAGAAGGCGCTGGCCTGCAGCACCGCGAGCCAGAGCGCCGGAGCGCCGCGGGCTCCGGTCACCGGCTCGACGAGTCGCGCCGTGATCTCCCAGAGGTGCGGCATCGCGATCGCGCTGGTGCGAGGGAGCACCGTGACGCCGCCGACGACCACACCGGTCTCGGGGCCGAGCGCCTTGTACGCCTCCCAGACGAGAGCGAGCAGGAGCAGGCCGGCCGCGCCGAGCAGGATCCCGCGCGCCGCGGCCGGAGCCCTCATGCCTTGGCCGTGATGTGCGGGCCGAGAGCCGGGATCACGCGCTCGCCGTAGACGCGCAGCGTCTCCTCCTTGTTGTCGTGCTGGAGGTAGCCGGCGAACTGCGTGACGCCGATCGCGGCGAGCGCCTCGAGCTTGGCGATGTGCTCGTCGGCCGTGCCCAGCACGCAGAAGCGCTCGACGATCTCGTCCGGCACGAAGGAGGTGTGGCTGTTGCCCGCGCGACCGTGCTCGTTGTAGTCGTAGCCCTCGCGCCCCGCGATGTAGTCGGTGAGCGCCTGCGGCACCGCGCCGCTGCTCCCGTACCGCCCGACGATGTCGGCGACGTGGTTGCCGACCATCCCGCCGAACCAGCGGCACTGCTCGTACATGTGGGCGCGGTCGGTGCCGATGTACATCGGCGCCGCGATGCAGAACTGCAGCGACTCGGGGTCGCGGCCTACGTTCGCGGCCGCCTCCTTGACCGTGCTGATCATCCAGCGCGCGATGTCGATGTCGGCGAGCTGCAGGATGAAGCCGTCACCGATCTCGCCCGCGAGCTTCAGCGCGAGCGGGCCGTACGCGGCCACCCACATCTCGAGCGAGGAGCCGCGGCTCCACGGGAACTGCAGGGTCGAGCCGTTGTACTCGACCGAGCGGCTGTTGGCGAGCTCGCGGATGACGTGGATCGACTCCCGCAGCGTCTTGAGCGTGGTCGGCGCCCCGCCCGTCACGCGCACCGCGGAGTCGCCGCGGCCGATCCCGCACACGGTCCGGTTGCCGTACATCTCGTTGAGCGTCGCGTGCAGGGAGGCGATGACCGTCCAGTCGCGGGTCGCCGGGTTGGTGACCATCGGGCCGACCGTGATGCGGTGCGTCTTCTCGAGGATCTGCGAGTAGATCACGTAGGGCTCCTGCCAGAGCAGGTGCGAGTCGAACGTCCACGCGTAGTCGAAGCCGTAGGTCTCGGCCAGGACGGCGAGGGCGACGGTGCGCGAGGCGGGCGGGTTGGTCTGGAGGACGACTCCGAAGTCCATGGGGTTCCTTCTGAGGTGCGGTGGGGCGGCGGACGGATCGATCGGAGCTCAGATCAAGTACTGACTCAGCCCCCGCTTGATGTACTTGCCGTCGCCCTTGGAGCCGACGTACTGCCCGTCGTCGACGACGACCTTGCCGCGGGAGATCACGGTGTCGACGTGCCCGTCGATCTCGAACCCCTCCCATGCGGAGTAGTCCATGTTCATGTGGTGGCTGCGCCCCTCGCCGATGCCGATCGAGGTGTGGCCGTTCGGGTCGTAGACGACCACGTCGCCGTCGGCACCGGGCTGGATCACGCCCTTCTTCCCGTACATCCCGAACATCCGCGCCGGGGTGGTCGAGGTCAGCTCCACCCAGCGCGGCAGCGAGATCTGCCCGGACACCACGCCCTGGTACATCAGGTCCATCCGGTGCTCGACGGAGCCGATGCCGTTGGGGATCTTCGAGAAGTCCCCGACGCCCATGTCCTTCTGCCCCTTCATGCAGAACGGGCAGTGGTCGGTGGACACCATCTGGATGTCGTTCGTGCGCAGCGACTGCCACATGTGGTGCTGGTGCCCCTCCGCCTTCGACCGCAGCGGCGTGGAGCACACCCACTTCGCGCCCTCGAACCCGGGAGCGCCGAGCTGCTCCTCGAGCGAGAGGTAGAGGTACTGCGGGCAGGTCTCGCCGAACACGTTCATGCCGCGGTCGCGGGCCTGCGCGATCTGCTCCACCGCCTGCTTCGCCGACACGTGCACCACGTACAACGGCGCACCGGTGAGGTCGGCGATCATGATCGCCCGGTGCGTGGCCTCCTCCTCCGCCTGCCACGGACGCGACGTGCCGTGGAAGTAGGGAGACGTGTTCCCGGCGGCGAGCGACTGCTTCACGAGCTCGTCGATGATCGCGCCGTTCTCGGCGTGCATCATCATCATCGCCCCGTTCGACGCGCCCTTCTGGAACGCGCGGAGGATCTGCCCGTCATCCGAGAGGAACACGCCCTTGTAGGCCATGAACAGCTTGAAACTCGTCACGCCCTCGTCCATCAGCTCGTCCATCGCGACGAGTGACGAGTCCTGCACGTCCGAGAGGATTTGGTGGAAGCCGTAGTCAATGGCGCACTCGCCCGCCGCCTTCGCCTGCCACGCCTGATACCGGTCGACGACGCTCTCCCCGGGGTACTGGACGACGAAGTCCACGATCGACGTGGTGCCGCCCCAGGCCGCAGCCCGGGTCCCCGTCTCGAACGTGTCCGACGCGAAGGTGCCGCCGAACGGCATCTCCATGTGCGTGTGCGCGTCGATCCCGCCGGGGATCACGTACTTCCCGGTCGCGTCGACCACACGATCGACGTTCGCCGCGAGATCGAAGCCGAGCAGCGTCGAGCCCGGCGCGAGGACCGCCGCGATCGTCTCTCCGTCGATCAGCACGTCGGCCGTGCCGGTGCCGGTCGCATTCACGACCGTGCCGTTGGTGATGAGGGTCTTCATCGTCGCTCCTGGGTGGTTCGGGCGGTCACGGCTTCGGGATGCTGGTGTACGACTCCGGCCGGCGGTCGCGGTAGAACTGCCAGTCGTCGCGCATCTGCTGCACCATGTCGAGATCGAGGTCGCGGAGGAGGATCTCCTCGCTGTCCCCCGAGCCGCGCTCGCCGACGAACTCGCCGCGCGGATCGATGACCTGGCTCGTGCCGTAGAAGTCGACGGCGAGGTCGCCGTACTCGTTGTCCTCGCGGCCCACCCGGTTGGGCTGCAGCACGAAGTACCCGTTCGCCACGGCGGCGGCCGGTCCCTCGACCTCCCACAGGCGGTTCGAGAGCCCCGGCTTGGTCGCGTTCGGGTTGAAGACCATGTGGGCCCCGTTCAGACCCAGCTCGCGCCAGCCCTCCGGGAAGTGCCGGTCGTAGCAGATGTGCACGCCCACCTTGCCGACGGCGGTGTCGAAGACGGGATAGCCGAGGTTGCCCGGGCGGAAGTAGAACTTCTCCCAGAACCGGTCCAGGTGCGGGATGTGGTGCTTGCGGTACTTCCCGAGGATCGTGCCGTCGGCGTCGACCACCACGGCGGTGTTGTAGTAGACGCCGGTCTGCTCCTCCTCGTAGATCGGGAGGATCATCACCACCCCGAGCTCCTTCGCCAGCGCCGCGAAGCGCTGCACGATCGGCCCGTCGGCCGGCTCGGCGTAGCGGTAGTACTTCTTGTCCTGCGTGATGCCGAAGTACGGACCGTAGAACAGCTCCTGGAAGCAGACGATCTGAGCGCCGTCGGCGGCGGCGTCCCGGGCCATCTGCTCGTGCTTGTCGAGCATCGACTCCTTGTCGCCGGTCCAGGTGGTCTGCGTGATCGCTGCGCGGACGATGGTCATCGGTACCTCCATGACAGTGGGGTCATCCGCCAGCGGGGCTTCGACGGCGGAACTCCTCGGGTGCCTCGGCACCGTGCGGATGCGGAGTCGGGGGACCGTGGTCCCACTGTGGTGGGCCGAGCGCCCGAAGGCAACGACCCGCCCGACTCCGTGGACAGGGGTTCATCGTCGTCCTCCGACGTTTCCCGCGTGTTTCGAGTGGGAATCCGTGGGATTAAGGGATCGGCTCCACCGATTCCGTCGCCGCTCGACGAGCGCGGTACCGTGAGCGGATGCGCATCACGATCCTCGCCGGCGGCGTCGGAGGAGCCCGCTTCACCTCGGCCGTGCGGGAGCACCTCCGCGACCTCGAGGCCGCGGGCGGCGGCCCGTCCGAGATCACGGTGGTCGCGAACACGGGCGACGACATGTGGCTCACCGGTCTCAAGGTCTGCCCCGACCTCGACTCCCTCACCTACGCCCTGGGCGGAGTGAACGACACCGAGCGCGGCTGGGGCCGGGCCGGCGAGTCGGAGCGGGTCTCGGCCGAGCTCACCGCGTTCGGCGTCGGCTGGCCCTGGTTCACCCTCGGAGACCTCGACCTCGGCACGCACATCGCCCGCACCTCGATGCTGCGCGACGGTCTCACCCTGTCGGAGGCGACGGAGCGGATCACCGCGCGCTGGCCGCTCGGCGTCCGCCTGCTGCCCATGTCCGACGACGACGTCGAGACGAACGTCGAGGTCGAGATCCCCGGTGAGGGCGTGCGGCTGCTGCACTTCGAGGAGTGGTGGGTGCGGCTGCGCGCCTCCGTGCCCGCTCGCCGCTTCGTGCAGAAGGGGGCCGAGACCGCGCGTCCCGCTCCCGGCGTCCTCGAGGCGATCGCCGACACGGATGCGGTGCTCGTCGCACCGTCGAACCCCGTCGTGTCGATCGGCACGATCCTCGGCGTGCCCGGTCTCGCCGACGCCCTGCGCACGACGTCGGCGCCGGTCGTCGGAGTCTCCCCTGTGATAGGCGGAGCCGTCGTGCGCGGCATGGCCGACGTCTGCCTCGCCGCCATCGGCGTCGAGACCTCGGCCGAGGCTGTCGGCCTCCACTACGGTTCCCGCTCCTCGGGCGGGCTGCTCGACGCGTGGCTGGTCGGCGAGGAGGACGCCGCGGCCGTCCCCGCGCTCGAGGCCGCCGGGCTGCGGACGCGCTCGGTGCCCCTCTGGCTCCGCGACCGCGAGACCTCCGCCCGCCTGGCCGCCGACGCGATCGCCGCCTCCCGCGGCTGAGTCGTGGTGTCTCCCGCGCGGCCCGCCGTCGCCCGATCGGGCCGATTGCTTGTACCGTCGTCCCGGATCGACTTCCCGGGCGACGAGCGCCGGAACCGGAGTCGCACGACCGCCCGTCCAGGACCGCCCCCGCGGATCCGCCGCTCGGGCCGCAGGGCGCGCGCGCTCGCAGGAGGACTCATGCAGCATCGCACCCGCATCGGAGCGGACGCCGTCCGCGGTGCCGGCGGTGCGCGCCGTGCCTGAGCGCTCCTTCGTCCTGCACACGCCCCCTGACGACGGCATGACCGCGATCCACGAGGCGCTCGACGAGCTCTGGGCCGAGAGCCCGGGACTGGGCTCGTGGGACCGCATGTCCTTCACCACCGCCCTCGTCGAGGTGACGTCGAACGTCGTCCAGCACGCGCGCTCCTCCCGGCCCGTCGTCTGCCGCGTCGAGATCCGCGTCGACGACCTCGAGATGCGCGCCGTTCTGAGCGACTCGGGCGAGGCGGCCGACATCGACGTGGCCGAGCGCCGCGACATGCCCGACGAATGGGAGGAGGCCGGCCGCGGCATCCCGTTCATCCAGGCCCTCGTGACCAGCTTCGAGCACCGCCGCGTCGACGGGCAGAACGTCTGGACGATCGTGCGCGAGCGCAAGCGCTCCTGAGCGCTCCCCCCGGCAGAGGGAGCCGACGCCCAGGACCGTGTGCCAGCGTGGGAGGAACCGCGTCCGGACCACAGGCGCGGACCCCCTGCGGAAGGAACTCGTCCATGCCTGGTGCCCTCGTCCTCGCCGGAGGCGGACTGGCCGGTATCGCCTGGGAGCTCGGCGTCGTGCGCGGCATCGCCGACGCGTCCCCCGAGGCGGCCCGTCTCCTGCTCGACCCCTCGACCACGTTCCTCGGCACGTCCGCGGGTTCCGCCGTCGCGGCCCAGCTGAGCACCTCCGTCGGCCTCGACGAGGCCTACGCGTCGCAGCTGCGCGAGGAGTCGGCCGAGATCGGCGCCGTCATCGACTCCGAGGCCCTGCAGGCGAGCTTCGCCGCCGCGATCGAGGGCGCGACCTCGCCCGAGGACGCCCGTCGTCGCATCGGCGTGCTCGCCCTGTCGACGTCGACCCTGTCGGAGGAGTCGCGACGGGACGTCATCGCCGCTCGCGTCGCCGACGCGGACTGGCCCGATCGGCGCCTCCTGATCACCGCCGTCGACACCGCCACCGGCGCCCTGGTCGTCTTCGACCGCACGAGCGGCGTCCCGCTGGTCGACGCCATCGCCGCGAGCTGCGCCGTCCCCGGCGTCTGGCCGCCGGTCACGATCGACGGCGTGCGCTACATGGACGGAGGCGTGCGCTCGGGGAGCAACGCCGACCTGGCCGCCGGAGCCGACTGGGTCCTCGTCGTCACTCCGCTGCCCGGCGTCGGCGTACCCGGAGCGGGCACCCTGCCCACAGCGGAACTGGACGCCCTCGCATCCTCGCGGGTCGAGGTCGTCTACGCCGACGGCGCGTCGATCCGGGCCTTCGGACCCAACTCGCTCGACCCCGCGGTGCGCGCCGCCTCGGCCGACGCCGGTCGCGCCCAGGGTGCCCGGATCGCGAGCAGGATCGCCGAGCTCGTCGGCGCCTGACGCGTCCTCAGCGCACGACGCCGTAGCGGAGGAAGAGCGTCCCGTCGCTGAAGCGCCGCTGCTCGCGCAGCTCGAGCGCCGTGCGGAACCCGGACGGCAGGAACCGCGACCCGCCTCCGACCGCGACGGGCACCACGTACCAGCGGATCTCGTCCACGATGCCCGCGCGCAGAGCCTGAGCGGCGAGGTCGGCCCCTCCGATCGAGGCGTCGTGGTCGAGCGCGTCCACCTGCTCCCGCACCGCCTCGGGGTCGAAGCGCCGCTCGAGCCGGGTGCGCTCGGTCCGGACGTCGTTCAGGGTCCGCGAGTAGACGACCTTGTCCGCCGCCCGCCACATCTCCTGGAAGTCGCGGATGAAGGCGAACTGATCGGCGAGTGCGTATCCCGGGCCCCAGCCGCTCATGGTCTCGTACATCCGCCGGCCGTAGAGGTAGGTGCGCACCTCCGCCTCGGTCTGGTTGATGAAGCGGTGCACCTCGGGACGCGGCTCCGCCCAGGTGAAGCCGCCGGCCTCGTCCTGGGTGTACCCGTCGACCGAGGCGATCCCGCTGTAGACGAGCGCGCCCACGTCGGCCTCCTCCGCGGGCGGCTTCGGGTTCCGCCCACCAGCGCAGGCTAGGGGCGAGAGCGCTCTCACGCAACATCGGGCGGAGGGATCGGCGGCGATCGACGGGTCGGCGCCTCCTCCCCCGACCGCGTAGGGTTCAGGAGGCCGTGTCCGCGGCCGCGAAGGGTTCCGGATGAAGATCAGCCAGCTGCGTCACTTCGTGGCGGTCGCCGAGGAGCTGCACTTCGTGCGCGCCGCCGAGAAGCTCGGCATCTCGCGGAAGAAGCTCGACTCCTCCGTCGCCGCCGTCGAGTTCGACCTCGGGCGCCCGCTCTTCGAGCCCGGCGCGTCCCGCACGGTGCTCACCGCGGCGGGCCGCGAACGGCTCGCCTCCGCCCGCGCGGAGCTCGCGGCCCTGGGCGACGAGCCCGAGGCGGCTCCCCCCGCCGGCGGCAAGGCGAAGGCCTCGAAGGGCACCGGCCGCGCCCCGATCGTCAAGGGCCAGCCCAAGCCCTACAAGCGCCGTCAGACGCGCTGAGAACGGATCCGCCGGGCCTGCCGAGCACGATTCCGGAGTGGGCCCTACCGGGCTCGAACCGATGACATCCACGGTGTAAACGTGGCGCTCTACCAACTGAGCTAAAGGCCCCCGTCGCGGCCTGGCCGCCGACGAGCGTCCCCATCGTACGACACCCTCTCCCGCGTCCCCGGCCGTCGGGCGCCGCTAGCCTCGGCACATGACCGACGCACCCGGCGACCGGGCGAGGCGGCGCGCCGAGAGCCGCTGGCCCGCCTCCGCCGCCATCCTCGTCGCCGTCGCTCTCAACGTCGTCGGCCACGACGACCGCACGTCGGCGGTCAGGCTGGCCGCGGCGGCGCTCACCCTCGCCCTCCTGGTCCCGCTGTTCGTCGTCAACCCGCGCCGCCTCGACACCGAGACGAAGTGGTCGCGCGTCGTCTCGATCTCGCTGGCCGTCGTCCTCGCCGTCGCCAACCAGGTGAACGTCGTCGCCCTGGTCCTGGCGCTGGTCGACGGATCGACGGACGGGCCGCTCCTGCTGCTCACCGCTCTGCAGGTCTGGGTGACGAACGTGGTCGCCTACGCGCTGCTCTACTGGGAGCTCGACCGAGGTGGCCCCGTCGCCCGCGGAACACTCACGCGGAACGAGCTGCCCGCCGCGGACTTCGCGTTCCCGCAGGACGGCTACCGGGACACCGTGCGGGAGGTCTCGGCGACCTCCTCCGAGCGCGCCGACTGGCGGCCCGGCTTCGTCGACTACCTCTACGTCTCGACGACGAACACCATGGCGTTCAGCCCGACCGACACCATGCCGCTCTCGAGCCGGGCGAAGCTCCTGATGGCCGTCGAGGGCGTCACCGGATTCGTCCTGCTCGCGCTGGTCATCGCCCGCGCGGTCAACATCCTGAACTGACCCGCAACCCGAACACTCGGGCTGCGCCTCCGCGAGATGCCACTCCGGTGCGCGACACGCTGCAGGAGCCGTACCGAAGTGGCATCTCGCGAGGAGCGTCAGGCGTGCGCCGGCTGGAGCGCCTCGATCGCGGCGCGGTACGCGTCGATCGAGCGCGGCTCCCCGGGCTCGGTGATGAAGGTGTCGCGGATGACGCCCTCCCGGTCGATGAGGAAGGTCGCGCGCGTCGCGTAGCCCTTGCTCTCGACGAAGACGCCGTACTGCTTCGCCACGTCGCCGTGCGGCCAGAAGTCCGACAGCAGCGTGAACTCGTAGCCCTGCTTCTCGCCCCAGGCGCGCAGCGTGTGCTTGGAGTCGACCGAGATGCCGATCACCTCGACGTCCGCGTGCTCGAAGAGCGACAGATTCTCGCGCAGAGCGCAGAACTCCCCCGTGCAGGTGCCCGAGAAGGCCAGGGGGAAGAAGACGAGGGCGACGTTGCGCCGCCCGTGGAAGTCGCCGAGCTGGATCCGCTCGCCGTACTGGTTGGCGAGTTCGAAGTCGGGAGCGAGCGTCAGCTTCTCGAGAGCCATCGGTCCGATGTCCTTCCGTGCGCACGAGATTCGCGCGAGCACGAGGGGCAATGCTAGACCCGCTTCGAGCCCCCACCAAGGGGGATCGGCGAACCGGGGACCGGAGCCGGCTCCCCCGATGGCCGCGGAGGGCCCTCCCGATGGTGGAACCCCACAGACCGCTGAACGCTTCCGTCGTGGATCGCCACAGTAGGCGGGAATCGCTAGGCTTGCCCAGGTGCCTGCGCGCAGCTCGTCATCCGTAGCACCCGCGCGTGGATCCGCACCGCTTCATGAGAATGATGTCTCGGGCACGATCTGCCCCCAGAGAGAGGTCGAGGGTGACTGTTAACGATCAGGACCCGTATTCCGTCGGTCACGTGGACTCGGACCCCGAGGAAACGTCGGAGTGGAACGAGTCGCTGGACGCGCTCGTGCAGGAGCGGGGTGCGGGTCGCGGACGCGACGTCGTGCTCAGTCTCCTCAAGCGCTCCAAGGAGCTGCACCTCGGTGTGCCGATGGTGCCGACCACGGACTACATCAACACCATCGCGCCCGAGAACGAGCCCGAGTTCCCCGGTGACGAGGACGTCGAGCGCCGCTACCGCGCCTGGATCCGGTGGAACGCCGCGATCCTCGTGCACCGCGCGCAGCGTCCCGGCATCGGCGTCGGCGGCCACATCTCGACGTACGCGTCGAGCGCGTCGCTCTACGAGGTCGGCTTCAACCACTTCTTCCGCGGCCAGGACCACCCCGGAGGAGGCGACCAGGTCTTCATCCAGGGTCACGCCTCGCCCGGTCCCTACGCCCGCGCCTACCTCGAGGGACGCCTGACCGAGCACCAGCTCGACGGCTTCCGCCAGGAGCGCTCGCACAGCGGCGGAGGGCTCTCGAGCTACCCGCACCCGCGCCTCATGCCGGAGTTCTGGCAGTTCCCGACCGTGTCGATGGGCCTCGGGCCGATCAACGCGATCTACCAGGCCCAGGCCAACAAGTACCTCACCAACCGCGGCATCAAGGACGCCTCCGACCAGCAGGTCTGGGCGTTCCTCGGCGACGGCGAGATGGACGAGGTCGAGTCGCGCGGTCAGCTCCAGGTCGCCGCGAACGACGGCCTCGACAACCTGAACTTCATCGTCAACTGCAACCTCCAGCGCCTCGACGGACCCGTCCGCGGCAACGGCAAGATCGTGCAGGAGCTCGAGTCGTACTTCCGCGGAGCCGGCTGGAACGTCATCAAGCTGATCTGGGGCCGCGAGTGGGACGACCTGCTCGCCCGCGACACCGAGGGCGCGCTGCTCGACCTCATGAACAAGACGCCCGACGGCGACTTCCAGACCTACAAGACGGAGGACGGCGCCTACGTCCGCGAGAACTTCTTCGGCCGCGACGAGCGGGCCAAGAAGCTGGTCGAGGACTACTCCGACGAGCAGATCTGGGGCCTTCGCCGAGGCGGCCACGACTACCGCAAGATCTACGCGGCCATGAAGGCCGCGACGGAGCACAAGGGCCAGCCCACCGTCATCCTCGCCCACACCATCAAGGGCTACGGTCTCGGCCGCAGCTTCGAGGGCCGCAACGCGACCCACCAGATGAAGAAGATGACGCTCGACAACCTGAAGGGCTTCCGCGACACCATGCGGATCCCGATCACGGATGCGCAGCTCGAGGAGAACCCCTACCTCCCGCCGTACTACCACCCCGGTCAGAACGACGAGGCGATCGAGTACCTGCAGGAGCGCCGTCGCGCGCTCGGTGGCTACCTGCCCGAGCGCCGCTCGAAGTACACGCAGCTCAACCTCCCGGACGACTCCGCGTACAAGATCGGCAAGAAGGGCTCCGGGACGCAGGAGATCGCCACCACCATGGCGTTCGTCCGCATCCTGAAGGACATCCTCCGCTCGAAGGACTTCGGCAACCGCGTCGTCCCGATCATCCCGGACGAGGCCCGCACCTTCGGCATGGACGCGTTCTTCCCGAACGCGAAGATCTACAACCCGCGCGGGCAGCACTACACCTCCGTCGACCGCGAGCTGCTGCTGGCGTACAAGGAGAGCCCCCAGGGTCAGATCCTGCACGTCGGCATCAACGAGGCGGGCGCCCTGGCGGCGTTCACCGCGGTCGGCACCTCGTACTCGACGCAGGGCGAGCCGCTCATCCCGGTCTACGTCTTCTACTCGATGTTCGGGTTCCAGCGCACCGGCGACGCGATCTGGGCGGCGGGCGACATGATGGCCCGCGGCTTCATGATCGGAGCGACCGCCGGCCGCACCACCCTGACCGGCGAGGGCCTGCAGCACGCGGACGGGCACTCCCCGATCCTCGCGGCCACCAACCCGGCCGTCGTGAGCTACGACCCGGCGTACGGCTACGAGATCGCGCACATCGTGCAGTCCGGTCTCGAGCGGATGTACGGCGGCAAGCACTCCGACCCGAACGTCATGTACTACCTCACGGTGTACAACGAGCCGATCGTGCAGCCCGCCGAGCCCGAGGACGTGGATGTGGACGGCATCGTCCGCGGCATCCACCGCGTGTCCTGGGGCCAGTGGGACGGCCCCAAGGCGCAGCTGCTCGCCAGCGGTGTCGCGGTGCCGTGGGCGATCGAGGCGCAGAAGCTCCTCGCGGAGGACTGGGGCGTCTCGGCCGACGTCTGGTCGGTCACCTCGTGGAACGAGCTGCGCCGCGACGGCATGAAGGCCGAGCAGCACAACTTCCTCCACCCCGAGGACGCTCAGCAAGTGCCGTACGTCACCGAGAAGCTCGCCGACGCGAAGGGCCCCTTCGTCGCCGTCTCGGACTTCTCGCACCAGGTGCCCGACCAGCTGCGCCAGTTCATCCCGGGCGACTTCGCAACGCTCGGAGCGGACGACTTCGGCTTCTCGGACACCCGCGCGGCCGCTCGTCGCCACTTCAAGATCGACGGCCCGTCCGTCGTGGTGCGCACGCTGCAGCTGCTCGCCAAGCGCGGCGAGGTCGACCCCTCGCTGTCGGTCCAGGCGATCGAGAAGTACCGGCTGCACGACGTGAACGCCGGCACCACCGGCAACGCGGGCGGCGAGAGCTGACGGACAAGTCGGTGCTCTCCTCCGACGCGTCGTCGTCGTCGACCACGCGAGGGTCTGCTCCCGCAGCCCCGGCCTCACGGCCGGGTGCTGCGCGCACCAAGGAGCAGACCCTCGCGTGGCTGCGCACCATCGCCGGTGAACTCGCGACGCAGACCATCAAGCGCCTCGACGACACGCTCCCCTGGTACGGAGCGATGCCTCCGGGTCGGCGCTCGGCCGTGGGCCTGGTCGCCCAGGCGGGCATCACGTCGTTCATCTCGTGGTTCGACGATCCGCAGGCGACCCCGTGGATCGCGGCCGACGTCTTCGGCGCGGCCCCTCGGGAGCTGCTGCGCTCGGTGTCGCTGACCCAGACGCTGCAGCTGATCAAGGTCACCGTCGAGGTGGTCGAGGACCGGGTGCGCAACGGCAGCGAGGACCTCCGCGAGGCGATCCTCCTCTACTCCCGCGAGGTCGCGTTCGCGGCGGCCGACGTCTACGCGCGCGCCGCCGAGGCGCGCGGACTCTGGGACGCGCGCCTCGAGGCCCTCGTCGTCGACTCGATCCTCACGGGCGAGGCCGACGACGAGCTGCCCAGCCGCATCGCCGCTCTCGGCTGGCACGGGCACGGCGAAGTCGCGGTCCTGGTCGGCACGGCGCCCAAGATGCTCGACGTCGACCAGCTGCGGCGCACCGCCCGGCACATGGACGCCGATGTGCTGATCGGCGTGCAGGGCAGCCGGCTCGTGCTGGTGATCGGCCGCGCCGAGCCGAGCGAGAACGCGACGGAGGAGACCGGTCCCCCGGTCGCGTTCCTCGAGATCGCGGAGGCGCTCGAGCCCGGCTTCGGCACCGGCCACCTGGTGCTCGGCCACGAGGTCCCGACGCTGGTCGAGGCCTCCCGCAGCGCCCGGGCCGCTCTCGCCGGCTTCGCGGTCGCCCGCTCCTGGCGGAACGCACCGCGCCCGGTCAGTGCCGACGACCTCCTGCCCGAGCGCGCCCTCGCCGGCGATCCGCTCGCCCGGCAGAGCCTCATCACCCAGATCTACAAGCCCCTGCAGAAGCACTCGACCGAGCTGCTCACCACGCTGTGGGCCTACCTCGACAACGGGCGCTCGCTCGAGGCGACCGCCCGGGAGCTGTTCGTGCACCCCAACACGGTCCGCTACCGGCTCAAGCGCGTCGCCGAGGTGATCGGCTGGGACGCGACGGGAGCCCGCGAGGCGCTCATCCTGCAGTCGGCGCTCATCCTCGGGTCGATGAGCGACCCCGACGGAGCAGTCCGCCGCCGTCCCGCGCGCAGCTGACCTCCGCTTCTTGTAGACCCGCCACAAGCTCTTTGTGGTTTCTCCGTACGAACAAGCGGCGCCGACAGCGGCGCGGATCGGAAGACTGGACACGTGATCGTCGTCGTCGCCCCGGGTCAGGGCTCCCAGACCCCCGGATTCCTCGCACCCTGGTTGGCCGTCCCGTCCGTCGCCGAGCAGGTGGCGGCCCACTCCGAAGCCGTCGGCATCGACCTCGCGGCGCACGGCACCGAGTCGGATGCGGACGCCATCCGCGACACGGCCGTCGCCCAGCCGCTCATCGTCTCCGCCGGACTCGTCAGCCTCGCCGCCCTCCTCGAGGGCGGACGCCGCGACCGGATCGCCGGCATCGCCGGCCACTCGGTGGGCGAGATCACCGCGGCCGCCGGAGCGGGAGTCCTCTCCGAGGCCGACGCCCTGGTCTTCGTCCGCGAGCGCGCCCGCGCCATGGCCGCGGCCGCCGCCGCGGAGCCGACCGCGATGAGCGCCGTCCTCGGCGGCGACGAGCAGGCGCTCCTCGCCCGCCTCGACGAGCTCGGCCTCGAGCCGGCCAACTACAACGGCGGCGGGCAGATCGTGGTCGCCGGAGCCGTCGACGCCCTGCAGGCTCTCAAGGACGAGCCGGTCGCCGGCACCCGCGTCATCCCCCTGCAGGTCGCCGGAGCGTTCCACACCCGCTACATGGCGCCCGCCCGCGACTCGCTCGCCGGGATCGCCACCGGCATCACCCCGGCCGACCCGACCCTGCGGCTGTGGACCAACCGCGACGGCTCGGTCGTCGAGTCCGGCCCGGCCTTCCTGGACCTCCTCGTGGGCCAGGTCGCGTCCCCGGTGCGCTGGGACCTCTGCATGGCGGCGTTCGCCGACGCCGGAGTCACCGGCCTCATCGAGCTCGCCCCGGCCGGCGCCCTGGTGGGCCTCGCCAAGCGCGGCCTCAAGGGGCTGCCGACCCTCGCGGTCAAGACCCCCGACGACCTCGACGCCGCCCGCGCCTTCATCGACGAGCACGCCGCCTAGCAGGAGAGACCCATGACGACCCCTTCCCTCACCCAGTCCAGCGGCACCGCCTACACCAGGATCCTCGGCATCGGAGCGGCGCGCGGCGACCGCGTCGTGCCGAACGACGACCTGATCGAGCCGATCAACTCCTCCGACGAGTGGATCCGCCAGCGCACCGGCATCATCGAGCGCCGCCGCGCCTCGACCGACGTGCAGGCGGTCGACCTCGCGACCACCGCCTCCCTCGAGGCGATCGAGAAGGCCGGCATCCGCCCCGACCAGATCGGCGTCGTCCTCGTCTCGACCATCAGCAACACGGTGCAGACCCCGTCGCTCGCGGCGCTGCTCGCCGACCGCATCGGAGCGAACCCCGCTCCGGCGTACGACATCTCGGCCGCCTGCGCCGGATACACGTACGGCATCGCCCAGGCCGACTCGTTCATCCGCTCGGGCCTCGCCGAGTACGTGCTCGTCGTCGGCGCCGAGAAGCTCTCGGACCTGGTCAGCCCCACCGACCGCAGCATCTCGTTCCTCCTGGGCGACGGCGCGGGAGCGGCGGTCGTCGGGCCGAGCGACTCGGCCGGCATCTCGAAGACCGTCTGGGGCTCGGACGGCTCCCGCTGGGACACCGTCGGCATGGACAACCCGATGCTCGCCTACCGCGAGGGCCGCGCCGAGTGGCCCACCCTCCGGCAGGACGGCCCCTCCGTCTTCCGCTGGGCCGTCTGGGACATGGCGAAGGTCGCGAAGCAGGCGCTGGCGGAGGCGGGCGTCGAGCCCTCGGACCTCGCCGCGTTCATCCCGCACCAGGCGAACATGCGCATCATCGACGAGTTCGCCAAGCAGCTCAAGCTGCCGGACACCGTGATGATCGCCCGCGACATCGAGACGACCGGCAACACCTCCGCCGCGTCCATCCCGCTGGCGACCCACCGCCTGCTCGAGGAGCACCCCGAGCTCAGCGGCGGACTCGCCCTGCAGATCGGGTTCGGCGCCGGACTCGTGTTCGGCGCGCAGGTCGTGGTGCTCCCTTAGGGGGCACCGCCCCACCCCTAAACTGACTCACGGTCACTCGACGACAACCCGAACCGAACCCCTCAAGGAGAGCACCATGGCACTGTCCACCGAAGAAGTCCTCGCCGGCCTGGCCGAGCTGGTCAACGACGAGACCGGCATCGCGACCGATTCCGTCGAGATGGACAAGTCGTTCACCGACGACCTCGACATCGACTCCATCTCGATGATGACCATCGTCGTCAACGCCGAGGAGAAGTTCGACGTGAAGATCCCGGACGACGAGGTCAAGAACCTCAAGACGGTGGGCGACGCGGTCACCTTCATCGTCAAGGCGTCCGAGTAGCACTTCCGCGCCCCTGAGGCGGACACCCCGGCCCGGCATCCGCCCGGCCGGGGTGCGCCCGGCACCCACCCCGTCACGGAACAGAGATCGTCGTCATGAGCACCAAGAAAATCGTCGTCACCGGCATCGGAGCCACCACGCCCCTCGGCGGGACCGCCCGGGACTCGTGGAACGCCCTCCTCGCGGGGGAGTCCGGCATCAGCACCATCGAGGCCGAGTGGGTCGCGAAGCACGAGCTGCCCGTGACGTTCGCCGGCCAGGCCAAGGTCCGTCCCGAGGACGTCCTGCCCCGTGCCGAGTTCAAGCGGCTCGATCCCTCCGCCCGTTTCGCCGTCATCTCCGCTCGCGAGGCCTGGGCCGACGCGGGCATCACCGACGTCGATCCGCTGCGCGTGGGCGTCGACTACTCCACCGGCATCGGCGGACTCTGGACGCTGCTCGACGCATGGGACACCCTGCGCGAGCGCGGACCCCGCCGCGTCCTGCCCATGACCATCCCGATGCTCATGCCCAACGCGGCCGCCGCGGCGATCAGCATGTCCATCCCCTCGCGCGCCTACGCCCGCACCGACGTCTCGGCCTGCGCCTCGAGCACCGAGGCCCTCGCGAACGCCTACGAGCACCTCCAGCGCGGCCTCGCCGACGTCGTCATCGCCGGCGGCACGGAGTCGGTCATCCACCCGCTCCCGCTCGCCGCCTTCGCCGCCATGCAGGCCCTCTCCCGCCGCAACGACGATCCCGCCACCGCCTCCCGCCCCTACGACGTGAGCCGCGACGGCTTCGTCATGGGCGAGGGAGCCGCCTCGCTCGTCCTCGAGACCGAGGAGCACGCACTGGCCCGCGGCGCCCGCATCTACGCCGAGCTCGCCGGCGGCGCGGTCACCAGCGACTCGTACCACATCACCGCCCCCGACCCCGAGGGCTCCGCCGCCGCCCGCGCGATGATCGCCGCCCTCGAGCAGGCCGGCGCCGACCCCATCGACGTCGTCCACGTCAACGCCCACGCGACCAGCACCCCGGTCGGCGACATCGCCGAGTACCGCGCCCTCGCCCGCGTGTTCGGCGACCACCTCCCGAACATCGCCGTGTCGGCGACGAAGGCCGCCACCGGCCACCTCCTCGGCGGCACCGGCGCCCTCGAGGCGATCTTCACCGTCCTCGCCCTCCACGAGCGCACCGCCCCGCCGACGATCAATCTCACCGAGCAGGACCCCCAGATCCCCCTCGACGTCGTCACCAGCCCCCGCGCCCTCGGCGACGGCCCCCTCGTCGCCCTCTCGAACTCCTTCGGGTTCGGGGGGCACAATGCTGTGGCCGCGTTCCGGTCGGTCTGACGGGGCTTCGCCCCGTAGACCGTCCGGAACGCGGGCTTCGCCGCGCGCAGCGCGGCGAAGGCGCGTCCGCTCCCTAGGGGGCTGAGTTCCCGGGGGCCGGTGCGGTGCGGCGACGGAGATCCGCTGGGACGCGGATCTTCGGATACGCCTTGCGGCGCTCGGGTGGGGTGCGCGCTGCCCTCCGGGCATCGGCGCGGTGCTCGCCCTGCCGGGCATCGGCACACAGTTCGCCCTACCGGGCATCGGCGCACAGTTCGCCCTACCGGGCATCGGCAGACAGCCCGCCCTACCGGGCATCGGCGCGGTGCTCACGCTTCCGCGCATCGGCGCTCAGCTCGCCTCATCGGGCATCGAGTACTTCTCGTTCGCCCTGCCAGACGGAGACGCACAGCTCCTCCGTCGGGCTTCAGTAACCGGGGTCGCCGAGAGGGCATCGACGCACTGCTCGCCGTGCCGGGCACCAGCACTCTCGCCGAATTCCGCCGATGGTGCCGCGGGCTCGCAGAACCGCGCCGGGCTCACAGGAACTCCGGCATCCGACGAGCCCGACCCGATCCGACGAGCCGAACCGTGGGGAAGATACCCCCAGGCACCTCCGACCGGCACTGCTTCTCCCGTCGAGCAGACAACCCGGTCAGAACGAACTCAACTGCTTTCCCGCAACCCGCGGCGGTCTCCGAACTCCTGGCGTCGTCTCCGACCCGCAGAATCACGCACTCGGCTCGCGGAAACACCCGATCCCAACGAACCCGACCGCTTGCCACGAGCCGAAGGTGCTGCCCCGAGCCGGATCCGACCGGTCGCATATCCCGAGCTCGCCTCCGCACCCCGATCGCCGAGCCCCGCAAGGCGTATCCGGCGATCCGCGTGCCAGCGGATCGCCGTCGCCGATCGCACCCCGCTCTGCGAAACGCGACCCCGTCGCGAAGCCGACCGCGCGACGCCGCACAGGGGGCGGCGTCGACATCGAGTCGGCGTCAGCCGACTCGATGCAGCCACACCACCGGCGCGAAGTCGCTCGCGTACCGGAACGGCTCGAGTTCGTCCTCCCACGCCTGGCCGAGGGCGAGGCGGAGTTCGCGGTGCAGCTCGATGGGGTCGGCGCCAGCGGTCTCCATCGCGGAGCGGACCCGATCCTCGGGGATGACGGTGTTGCCGACGCTGTCGGTCTGGGCGAAGAAGATCCCGAGGCCGGGGGTGTGCATCCAGCGGCCGCCGTCGACGCCGGGGGACGGCTCCTCGGTGACCTCGTAGCGGACGTCCTCCCAGCCGCGCAGAGCGGAGGCGATGCTCGCGCCGGTGCCGGGGGCACCCTCCCACGCGAACTCGGCGCGCTGCGTTCCGCGCAGGACCGGCTGATCGATCCACTCGAAGTTCACGGCACGACCGAGGGCGCGCCCGGCTCCCCACTCGAGGTGGGGGCAGAGCGCGCGAGGGGCGGAGTGCACGAAGAGCACACCCCGAGTCTGCTGCGCCACCATGCTGTCCTCCGTTCGTCCCGGTGCGTCTTCCCCAACGACCCGGACCACGTACGACTAGCGGTGCATTCTTCGATTGTGCGGTGGACGAGCCACCACGTCAGAGTATGCATCAGCCGTCCCGCGCCGACAAGGCGGCTCGCCGCGCCCGCCCGGGGCGCGTCCGGATCCCCTGCCTATACTCGGCATGTCCGGTGCCTGCTCCCGCTCGGGCCCGTCCGAGAGGAGTCCCGTGTCGGTCCGCGACGGTCTCCTGGCGCTCCTCACCCTCGGTCCCGCCTACGGTCTGCAGCTGCACTCCGAGCTCCTCGATCGCGCGGCGCACCGCCGCCGGGTGAACGTGGGTCAGATCTACTCGACGCTCGAGCGCCTGCGCGAGCGCGGTCTCGTCGTCCCGGCCGGAGCGACGGAGGACGGATTCCCTCTGCACGCACTGACCGACGGCGGACGGGCGGAGGCGTCCGCGTGGCTCCGAGGCGACGGCGCCTCGGCGCAGGAGGACTGGGACGACGTCCTCGACCGCATCCTGCTCGCGTCGACCCTCGAGGAGGCCGACCTCGACGCGGTCCTGGCCGCGTACTCGGTCGCTCTCCCGGAGGACGAGGAGCCGGTCGACGACCACCCGCAGCGCCGCCTCGCCGCCCGCGCCCTCCGGGTCCGCGACGACGCCCTGCGGAACCTGCTCGACGCGGCCCGCGAGGAGCTGTCCGGAGCGGAGGCGGCGGCGGGCGTGCGCGGCTTCACCCTCGAGCGTCCGCGCCGGGGCCGGAGAGCGGTGTCCCGGGACGAGACAGGCGAAGGGGCCGTCGCTTAGGCTGGAGTGCATGTCCCGCTCCCCTCTCGGCCTCCGCGTCGCCTCGCGCACGCGTCGACGCCTGATCGCGGCGGGTACCGGGACTCTCCTCGTCCTCTGCGCGTCCCTCGCCTCGCCGCTCACCGCGTCCGCCGCGTACGATCCGGCCGACTACCCGTCGTGGTCCGACGTCGAGGCCGCGAAGGACAGCGAGGGCGCGACGGCGGCCGAGGTCGACAGGATCACGGCCTTCCTGGCCGATCTCCGCGATCAGGCCGCTGAGCTGACCGACGCCGCAATCGCCCGGGCGTCCGAGGCCGACGCCGCTCGGACCGCCCTCGACGAAGCGGGTCAGCGCGTCACCGCGCTCGAGAGCCGCGCCGATGCGGCGCGCTCCGCCGCCGACGCCGCGAAGGAGCAGGCCGGTCGGCTCGCCGCCCAGCTCTACCGCACCGGCGGCACCGACGCCACGCTGAACCTCCTCGTCGGCGGTCAGGAGTCGGACGAGCTGCTGTACCGCATCGGCACGATGAGCCAGCTGACGCTCCAGACGAGCACTCTGCAGACGGCGGCCGAGACGAGCGAGAACGAGGCCGGCGCTCTCGCCGCCCAGGCCGAGAAGGCCCGGTCCGAGCGGGTCGCCCTCGCCGACGCGGCCGGCCGCGCCCTCGACGAGGCCGAGGCGGCGCAGGCGGCGGCCGACGCGAAGGTGGCCGAGCAGGAGCAGTACAGCTCGACGCTCTACGCCCAGCTCGCCGAGCTCAAGGACACGACCGCGGCGCTCGAGGAGCAGTACGCGACCGGGCAGCAGGAGAAGGCGGTCTTCGAGGACCAGCAGCGCCGCGCCAGGGAGGCCGCCCAGCAGGAGGCGAACCGCACCGCGCCGTCCGCCGGCTCGCGCCCCGTGGTCGCTGCTCCCGCCCCTGCCGCTCCCGGCGGCGGGCCGCTGCAGCTCGGGAACGACGACCCGACCGGAGCGCGCAACAGCTCCGCCGAGACCATCGCGGCACTCAGCACCTACGCCGGCCGCACCGACGGCCTGTCCCCCTCGCAGGCGCAGGCGTACGCACGGACGGTCCTCGGGAACTACGGCTGGGGCCAGGACCAGATGGACTCGTGCCTCGTCCCGCTCTGGAACGGCGAGTCCGGCTGGCGCTGGAACGCCCTGAACCGCTCCTCCGGCGCCTACGGGATCCCGCAGGCGCTGCCGGCGAGCAAGATGGCCTCGTCCGGGTCCGACTATCAGACCAGCGCGGCGACCCAGGTGAACTGGGGCCTCTCGTACATCAAGAGCTCGTACGGATCGCCCTGCAACGCCTGGGCGAAGTGGAACTCCCGCTCGCCGCACTGGTACTGATCCCGCGTCTCACTTCGCCTCGTCGTAGGCGTCGACCACCGCCACGGTCACGGGGAAGTCGATGTCCGCCCCGCCGAAGAGGGCTTGGCCCGCGCGAGCGGCCGACTCCCGGACGATCCCGGCGACCTGCTCGGCGACGTCCGCCGGTGCGTGCACGATCACCTCGTCGTGCAGGAAGTACACGAGGTGCGCCCGATCCAGGCCCGGGCCGCCGTCGCGCAGTCGGGCGCGCAGATCGCCCATCCAGCAGAGCGCCCACTCGGCGGCGGTGCCCTGCACGACGAAGTTCCGGGTGAAGCGGCCCCAGTCCCGCGCCCGCTGAGCGCTGCGCGCGTCGGGACTCTCGTCGTTCGCTCCGACCGCTCCCGGAGGGGAGCTGCGGCCGAGCCAGGTCGAGACGCTCTCGCCCCGCTCCCCCGCGCGGGCGGCGGCCTCGACGTGCGCGACGGAGCGCGGGTAGGCCCGGGTGAGCCGCGGCAGAAGGCTCCCCGCCTCCCCGCTGGTCGCTCCGTACATCGCACCGAGCATCGCGACCTTGGCCCGCGGACGGTCGGGGACGACTCCGGCGTCGACGATGCCCTGGTAGAGGTCGCGCCCGCGCCCGGCTGCGGCCATGGCGGAGTCCCCCGCCAGTGCGGCGAGGATCCGGGGCTCCAGCTGGGCGGCGTCGGCCACGACGAGCTTCCAGCCGTCGTCGGCGACCACGGCGGTGCGGATCTGCCGTGGCAGCTGCAGCGCGCCTCCGCCGGAGGTCGCCCAGCGGCCGGTGACCACGCCTCCCACGACGTACTCCGGCCGGAACCGGCCGCCGTGCACCCAGGCGTCGAGCCACGCCCAGCCGTTGGCGGTCAGCAGCCGCGAGAGCTTCTTGTACTCCAGGAGCGGAGGGATCACCGGGTGCTCGAGGGACTGGAGCTCCCACGAACGGGTCGACTCGACGGCCAGGCCGGCGCGACGGAGCGAGCGGATGAGGTCGGCGGGCGAGTCGGGGTTGAGCTCGGGTGCCGCCAGAGCCGAGCGGATGCGATCGGCCAGCGCCTCGAGACGGGCGGGGCGACCGCCGAAGACGGGCCGCGGACCGAGCGCCTCCGTCAGCACGCGGTCGTGCACGTCGGCGCGCCAGGGCAGGCCCGCGGCGGCGATCTCGCGCGCGATGAGCGCGCCGACCGACTCCGCCGCGAGGAGCAGGCGCAGTCGGCCCGGCTGCGAGGACGCCGTGACCGCCTCCTCCTGCCGGGCGAGCTCGACGACGGGGTCGAGCTCGGCGGGGTCGGCGTCGGCCTCCTCGAAGCCGACGAGCGTGTCGGCAGCGGCGGGCGCGACGGCGTCCGAGTCCCACGCGTCGCGGGGAGCCCGGGCGAGCGGCGAGCCCGCTGCGGCGACCGAGCGGCGGAGGATCGCGCGGCCGAGCCGCAGATCGTGGCACCGCGACACGCGGACGTCGGCATCGAGCAGCGCGGGATACCAGCGCGACGTGTCGTCCCACACCCAGCGCGGACGCCGGGACTCGTTCGCCCGGACGAACCGGGCGAGGTCCCCGGCGCCGCGACCGCTCCCCTCGGGCGACGACTCTCCCGTCTCGGCGACGGAGACGGCCCACCAGGCACCCGAGGGGGAACCGGCGAGGACGAGGAGCATCCGTCCATTCTCCTCCGGCGAGCGGACGTCCCCGGTGCCGGGACCGCTCATCCCTGACGCTGCGAGGCCGGGTAGCCGGGGAAGGGCTTCTCCTGCGCGGTCGGCGGCTGACGCTCCCAGAGCGCCTTCGCGATGGTCTCCATGTCGCGGGAGTAGCCGACGAGCGTCCGCTTCTCGGGCTCGGCCGCCCAGGTCACCGCACGGAACCATGTCTCGCGGTACGGGCCCGTCTCGATCCGGCGCACGAGTCCGATGCGGCCGGTGCGCACGGCGTCGACCATGACCCACTCGTCCGGGCCGCTGCTGCGCAGCATCTGCAGTGGACTCCACTCGATCATCGCGCCTCCCCGCCGTTCGCTCGTGGCCGTGGCGGGTGACTTCGCCGCGGCGTACACTCGCAGACTATCGAACACATGTTCGAACGGCCAACCGGCACCGGAGCATCCGGGCGGGTCGCCGACGAGGAGGAACGGGGCGCGAGGATGGCGGTGATCGACGAGACGGCGCTGGTCTCGACCGACGGCGAGGGCGTGCCGATCGCACTCGACTGGCGGGGCGGGCGCTACCGGGTGACCGACCGGCCGACGGTGTGGACCTGCACGAGCGCCTGGTGGGCACCGCTCGAGGGCTTCCGGCCCACCTTCGGACGACCGCCCGTGAGCATCGGGGGCTGGCGGTTCCAGGCCACCCACGTCGAGACGGGCGGATCGTTCGTCCTCGACGTCATCGCGTCGACGGAGCCGAGCTGGAGCGTCGTGCGGGTGTACGAGTGAGGCGCGACGGCGCCGGTGCTACTTGTCGGCCGACCAGGGCGCCACGGTCATGGCGATCAGGGCGGCAGTGCCCGAGACGAGGCCTGCGGCGGTGATACCTGCGATGACGAGCCAGAGCACGAGTTCCATACGACGAGTCTACCGAGCGCGTCGAGTCCTCCTTCCATCCCCCGGCTATGGAATACCGTCGGAGGAGTGACCGACGCCCCGACCCGTGCCAGCGTCGGACTGCGCTCCGAGCGCGGTCCGATCCTCCTCTCGCTGATGATCTCGACCGCGCTGGTCGCCCTCGACGCCACGATCCTCGCGACGGCCGTGCCGTCGATCGTCGACGACCTCGGCGGATTCGCCCAGTTCCCCTGGCTGTTCTCGATCTACCTGCTCGCGCAGGCCGTCTCGGTCCCCCTGTACGGCAAGCTCTCGGACGTGATCGGGCGCAAGCCCATCATGCTGATCGGCATCGGGCTGTTCCTCCTCGGCTCCCTGCTCTGCGGGCTGGCCTGGAGCATGCCGGCGCTGATCGCCTTCCGGGCCTTGCAGGGGCTCGGCGCGGGCGCGATCCAGCCCATGGGCATCACCATCGCGGGCGACATCTACACGGTCGCCGAGCGCGCGAAGACCCAGGGCTACCTGGCGAGCGTCTGGGGGATCTCCTCCGTCGTCGGGCCGACCCTCGGCGGTGTGCTGTCGGACCTCGGCGCCTGGCGCGGGATCTTCCTGATCAACATCCCGCTCTGCCTCCTCGCCGCGTTCCTCCTCATCCGGAGCTTCCGCGAGACGACCAGAGGCGAGCGGCAGCCGATCGACGTCGCCGGAGCGGCCGTCCTCGCCGTCGGCACCGCACTGCTGATCCTCGGCCTGCTCGAGGGAGGGACCGCCTGGCCGTGGCTCTCGCCGGCCGGGATCGGCGTGTTCGCGCTCTTGGCCCTCGCCTTCGCCGTGTTCGTCGCGATCGAGCGGCGCGCCGCCGCCCCTGTGCTGCCGCTCTGGGTGCTCAGCCGACGACTCCTGCTGTCGACGAGTCTCGCGTCCGCCGCGGTCGGCGCGATCACCCTCGGCGTCACGTCCTACTTCCCGACCTTCGCCCAGGGCGTGCTCGGCAGCTCGGCGCTCGGAGCGGGCTTCGCCGTGGCCGCGATGACGCTCGGCTGGCCCGTCGCGGCGAGCCTGTCGGGGCGCCTCTACCTCCGCATCGGCTTCCGCAGCACGGGGTTCATCGGGGCGGGGCTCGTCGTCGTCGGCACCGCGCTGACGATCCTCCTCGGCAGCACCTCGACGCTCTGGCAGATCGCGGGGTTCTGCGTGCTGATCGGTGCGGGCATGGGTCTCGTGGCGACTCCGACCCTCATCCGGGCGCAGTCCAGCGTCGAGTGGAGCGAGCGCGGCGTCGTGTCCTCGACCAACTTCTTCGCCCGCAACATCGGCAGCGCGGTCGCCGTCGCGGTCTTCGGGGCGATCGTCAACGCCGCGACCGGCGACGGCACTCCCGCCCCCGAGGATCTGGCCGCCGGGACGCGGTTCGTGTGCATCGCGCTCGCGGTCGTCGCTCTCGGCATGCTGATGGCGGTCGCGGCGATGCCGAAGGAGGGGCGTCCCGTCGCCGACTGATCAGTCGCGCGTGCGGTCGGCCCGTGCGGCAACGGCACGGCGCGACGCGGCGATCCGCTGCAGCCGCTCGATCCGGGAGCGACGGACCCGGTGCGTCCAGCGCAGCACGGGGTCGCCGAGACCCGGGTGCCGGCGGAGCGTGTGCAGCGCGCGGTCGAGGCGGCGCATCATGTCCCTCGCGGCGCCGAACGGCCGCGCCGAGATGCCGACCTCGAGGTGGCGGTCGAGCACGATGCGGTGGCGCACGCCGAGGTGCACGCTGATCTCGACGTCGTCGTGCACGTACGAGTCCTCGCGGTGCATCTCCTCCGCGATCTCCTGCCACGCGGAGCGGCGGATCGCGCAGTTCGACCCGAACAGCGGCCAGTGGGACAGGGCGGAGCCCATCAGGGCGAAGTACGCGTCCATGTAGACCACGCGGGCGAGCAGGCGCGGCACGGGGCTCAACTCGACGAAGCGGCCCGGGCCGGTCACCGCTCCGACCGTCGGATCGGCGAAGTGGCCGGAGAGCCGCGCGATCCAGTCCGGTCCCGGCTGCGAGTCGGCGTCCAGCCGGGCCAGCACATCACCCTCGGCGGCGTCGAAGCCGAACGCCGTGCTCGCGGGGATCCCGCTCCCGTCGTGCACGACGACCCGGGCGCCGAAGGCCCGGGCCACCTCGGCGCTGTCGTCGGTGCTGCCGTCGTCGACGACCACGACCTCGAGGGGGGCGAGGGTCTGCTCGGCGAGGAGGGCGAGCAGCCGCTCGAGGTGGCGGGCGTCGTCCTTGACGGGGACGACGACCGAGATGCGACGGTGTTCCATCCGCCCAGTCAACGCGATGCGAGGGGCCGGAGTGACCCTCCCACGCCGGACGCGCGTCTCGCGCTCGTGTCAAGCCGGTCCCGTCGGCCTCCTCCGGATGCTCGGATCGAGGTGACGACGACGAACCCACTCGGCATCAGGAGACGACATGACCCACGGACCTCGAGACTTCCAGCCGACGCGCGCCGTCGTGACGGCATCGGACTCCGGCATCGGCCGAGCGACGGCCGTCGCCCTGGCCCGGGCCGGGATGGACGTCGGCATCACCTGGCACAGCGACGAGGAGGGAGCGAACGGCACCGCGGAGGAGGTCCGCTCCCACGGCCGCCGCGCCGAGATCGCGCAGCTCGATGCGACAGAGCTCGACCGGGCGGGGGACGTGATCGACGATCTCGCCGAGCGCCTGGGCGGCCTCGACGTGTTCGTGAACAACGCGGGTGGCGGAGGCGGCGAGCCGTTCCTTGAGCAGAGCGTCGAGAGCTGGCGGAGCACGGTGGCGCTGAACCTCGACGGGGCCTTCGTCTGCCTGCAGCGTGCGGCGCGGCGGATGATGGACGCGGGCACCGGAGGACGGCTGATCGCTGTCACCAGCGTGCACGAGCACCAGCCCCGCGTCGGAGCCGGAGCGTACGTCGCGGCCAAGCACGGACTCGGCGGGCTGCTCAAGGTCGCCGCACTCGAGCTCGGGGCGCACGGGATCACCGTCAATGCCGTCGCTCCCGGCGAGATCGCGACCCCGATGAACGACGCGGACGACGTCGATCCCTTCACGATCGACCGTCCCGGCATCCCGCTCGGCCGTCCCGGCGACGCGCGCGAGATCGCCGCCGTCATCGCGTTCCTCGCCTCCCCCGGAGCCGCCTACGTCACCGGCTCCTCGTACGTGGTCGACGGCGGCATGCTGCAGATGGGCCCGCAGGCCGGCTCGCACCTGCTGCAGGACGACTGGCGCGAGGCCTGAGCGGCTCCCCGCGCCGCTCCCCCGACCGGTACTCTCGAAGAGGTGCTCCGGCGGGCGGAGCGCCGGGCTCGGGATGTAGGTGACGCGCGTGTGGTTCCGCCGTCGACGCCGACTCAAGATGCGGCCGTACGACCCCGATGAGAACCCCTCGCGCGAGCCGGTCTCGGTCGAGGAGGCCACCGAGGAGGGTCTGATGCTCGCCGAGTACGCGAGCCGGATGGCCGTGAAGAACCGCGTGCTGATGGACGGGCTCACCGCCGACGTCCCCTTCGACGTGGGCCACTACTCGCGGGCCGCCGCGCTCGAGCTGACGAAGCTCGCCGACGAGTCCGTGGCCGCGGCCGAGCGCCTGCGCGCGATCGCCGCCGAGGCGACCTCGGTGGGCGGTCGCTCCGACCACGTGCACGACTACCGCTCGGCCGACGTCGACAATCTCGACCACCGCGAGCGGCTCTCGATGGCGGTCGCCGACACCCTCCGCCGCCGTGCCGAGGACGACGAGTACCTCGCCGGACTCGTGGACGGAGCGCGGCAGGACGCCTGGCGCGAGCTCTCGCAGTCGATCGAGGAGACCCTCGACCGCGCACCGCGGATCGATCCGGACGACGAGGAGTACCGGCGCGACCGCTCCGTGCGGATGGCGCTGGTCGTCATCGACGACCTCGCCAAGCTCGCCCAGGACCGCGGCGTCGACCTCGAGCCCTGAGCCGGGCGCGCTTCGGTTCAGGCCCAGCCGGCGCGGAACGACTCCGTCGCCTCGGTCGACCTCTCGCGCACGGCCTCGAGCAGCTGCTCCATCGACTCGCTCCGGAGGAACGCCAGCCGGTCGAGCTCCGTCACCGGGGCGACGCCCGCGAGCTGCCACGCGTGCGCGGCCGGATCCTCGGCGAGCTCGACGACGGCGCCGTAGCGCTGCTCGACGAACTCGCTCGCCACGGCCAGCGCCGTGCGCACCGCGGACTCCGCGGCGGTCAGCGCCTCGGCGAGACGCGGCTCCCACTCCAGGTCGGGCAGCAGACGGACCTCCGCGCGCGGGTACGGGTCGTCCTCGTACCACCGGACGACCTCGAAGCGGTGCTCGCCGACCGAGTCGAGGGTGACGAACGACTCCGCGCCGTCGACGTTCAGGATGCGCGCCACCGTGCCGACCGCGAAGCGCTGATCCCCGCCGCCCACCTCCTGGCCGCGCTCGATGAGGACCACGCCGAAGGACAGGCTCTCGTCCTCGAGCACGTCGCCGAGCATCCGCAGGTACCGCGGCTCGAAGAGCCGGAGCGGGAGCGGCATGTGCGGCAGGAGCACGGAGCCGAGCGGGAACATCGGGAGGTCAGGCACAGGACCAGGGAATCATGTCCGGCAGTCGGCGGCCAGTACGGGCGTCCGGGCGGCGGACGTGCTAGCGATCACGCGGTGGACTCCGGACGCTGTCCGAGCACGGCGACCACGAGCTCGTCGGCGTCCGCCAGGTAGCCGAGCAGCTCATCCGTCTCCCGGGCCTCCGCGAGCCCGGCGATGGTCGGTGCGCTGAACACCCCGTCGGCGGGGTCGCGGAGCAGGATCCCTCCGCGAGCGAGCGCCACCGCCGTGTCGTCGTCGAGCAGCCACGCGTTCACCCCGGCCGTCTCGACCGTCGCGTCGACGGACCGCCGCCCTCGGCCGGTGTGAACCCGGGTCGCCGACCGGACGGGGAGCGGCGCCACCGTCAGATCCCCCCGGTTCACCGCGCGGGTCACCGCGTCGGACAGGACGCCCCGCCCCAGGTCGTGCAGCCGCGTCGCGAGCTCGATGTGCTCCACCGGTGATCCTCCGTCGTCCCTCGCGGCCGGCGGGGACGAGACGGGCGGGCCCACTCGCCCGCGGCAGGCCTCCTGCAGTGCGGGTGAACGCTCCGTCGCCTCCACGACCAGGGTAGAGAGGAGAGGTCCCGCGCCGCGCCCCCCGTCGTGGACGGCGGCACCTGCTGTTCACCCGGCTGGTGCATCATTCTCCGGTGGCTGCTGACGTGAACCTCGACGAGATCGCCTCCGAAGTATCGGCGCGCCTGCGCGCCCGCTTCCCCGACCACTCGGCGGAGGAGGTCGACGCGACCGTCCGCGCCGAGCTCGACGCCCTCGCCGACCGCCCGGTCCGCGACTACCTCTCGGTGCTCACCGAGCGCGCCGCCAAGTCCCGCCTGAAGAAGTCGCCCTCGGCCTGACGGCCCGGAGCCCGCTCGGGCGGCGGTACGGTGATCCCGTGCTCCGCGACTCCGTGACGGTCGACGCGATGATCGATGCGACCCCTGAGGTCGTCTGGCGCTTCCTGACTCTCGAGCGCAGCTCCTGGTGGCCCGATCTGCGCTTCGACCCGGTCGTCGGCTCCCCGCTCGTCGAGACGTGGCTCGAGGACGGACCTCCGATGAGCGCCTCGGGAACGGTCACCCGCTGCGAGGAGCCGCACCTCCTCGGCTTCACCTGGACCGAGCCGACGTGGGTCCGCCCGCTCGACGTCGAGATCCGTCTCGTCACCGCAAAGCGATCCACTGCGGTGACGCTCACCGAGGCCGGCTTCCTCGGCGCGCGGACGGTGCCGACGCTTCCCGACGAGCACGAGGAGGGGTGGCGCTACCACCTGGCACGACTCAAGCGGGCCGTCGAAGTCGCGTCGATCGAGGACTCCCGCGACGACGGCTCCTGAGCCTGCGTCGGGCACCGGCGGCAGGAGCTCGCCGCGAGCGGTCGTGCGGAAGTAGGGCGTACGGGACTTGAACCCGTGACCGACGGATTATGAGTCCGCTGCTCTGACCGGCTGAGCTAACGCCCCGCGGACCCCGCCGGCGGGTGAGCCGTCAGGCTCGGCCAGCCGTGGCGGAGGCTGCGTCGATGGTCGGATCGGCCACCGGCTCCCCACGATACAGGCTCTCGAATGTGCTGATCGTGCGGGTGATGTCGTGGGCGGCGACGATGCGCAGGGAGGCGCGCTTCATCTCCTCGAGGCGCTCGGGGGTGCTGGTGAGGACGTCGGTCAGGCGGTCGGCGAGGGCCTGCGCGTTGCCGGGCTCGAAGAGGTGGCCGTTCTCGCCGTCGTGCACCAAGTGCGGGAGGGCCATCGCGTCGGCGGCGACGACGGGGAGGGCCGAGGCCATCGCCTCCATCGTGGCGATGCTCTGCAGCTCGGCGATCGAGGGCATCGCGAAGACGGTGGCGCGCGAGTACGCCTGCTTGAGCTCGGCGTCCGAGACGTAGCCGGTGAAGCGGACGCGCTCGCCCAGCTGGAGGCTCGCGGCCAGCTGCTGGAGGTTGCGCATCTGGTCGCCGCCGCCGACGATCTCGAGCTGCGCGTCGAGGGACGGATCGAGCAGGGCGACGGCCCGCAGGAGGACGTCGATGTGCTTCTCGCCGGTCACGCGGCCGACGAAGAGGATGCGGTTCTCGCCGCGCGGGGTGAAGTCGGGGGTGTAGTTGTCCGCATCGATGCCGCAGGAGATGGCGTGCACGCCGCGGAGGCCGGTGTACTGCTCCAGGAACTGGGCGGCCTTGCGGGTCGGAGTGGTCACGGCCTCGGCTCGGCCGAAGGTGCGGCGGGCGGCGCGCCACGCCATCTGCACGGCCTTCGCCTGGACGGCCTTGGGAAGCAGCGTGAACTCGAGCATGTTCTCGGGCATGAAGTGGTTGGTTCCGATGATGCGGATGCCGCGCTTGGCCGCCTCGATGCCCAGTCCGCGACCGACGATGATGTGCGACTGGAAGTGGACGACGTCGGGCTTCACCTCGTCGAGGATCCGCGCGCTGTTCTGCTTGATCCGCCACGGCATCGCGAAGCGCAGCCAGTCGTGCGGGAACCAGCGCCAGCTGTGGAGGCGGTGCACGATCATCCGCTGGCCCTCGTGGGTCTCGAACCGCGTGCCGCTCCAGCCGTCGGCCGACGGAGCGACGACGTGCACCTCGTGCCCGCGGGCGACGAGGCCGGCGGCGAGGCGCTCGGCGAACTTCGCGGCGCCGTTGACGTTCGGGGCGAACGTGTCGCAGCCGATGACGACCTTCAGCGGTCGGGCATCCGAGTGCGAGGAGGAGGTCGCCTCGGCGCTGCGCGGGGCGGACCCGTCGGGAGCGTCCGAGGCCTCGCTCTGCACGGGCGACTCCGGTCCTGAGGCGGCGCGGGGGTCTGACACGGGGTGGTTCCTCACGGTGTGGTCCGCTCGTGGCGGGGTGACGATCGGCGAGTGGTCGGTCGGCTTCGGATCACCTCGGCGCGGTCCCAGTGTAGACAGCGGGCCTCGGGGATCCGCGGATTGGCGGGCCGCGTCGCCCGGGTCAGCGGGCCTGCGGGTGGTGCTTCGCGAGCAGCAGGACGCCCCAGATGGCGACCGCTCCGGCGATCACGAAGAGCGGGATCGCCCAGGGAGCCGCGTACTGCGCCTCGCCGAGCACGATGATGCCGATGGCCACGGCGACCAGCGGATCGATGACGGTGAGACCGGCGACGACGAGGTCGGGAGGGCCGGACGAGTAGGCGTTCTGCACGAAGTAGCCGCCGAGCGCGCTCGCGGCGAGGAGGGCGACGATGCAGACGACGGTGAGCGGGTCGAACTCGCCGAACTTGATCCGGTTGAGGACGACCTTGGCGAGCGTCGCGACGAAGCCGTAGACGACTCCGGCACCCAGGATGTAGAAGATGGCGCGCGCCTTCCGCCGGAACACCCGGAACGCGACGACGAACACCACGAGCACGACCCCGAGGATCACGAGGATCGTGATCAGCTGGGGCGTGCGGATCGACTTGTCGACCGCGTTGAAGGCCGCGACGAGGACGAACGTGCCCACGCCGCCGACGCACAGCACGATCGCCCGGATCGACGCCGTGTTGAGGCGGACCCGGCTCACACGCGCGTTCATCACGGCCGTGATGACCAGGGCGACCGCGCCGAGCGGCTGCACCACGATGAGCGGCGAGAAGCCGAGGCTCGTGAGCTGGAACACGACGGCGAGGCCGAGCATGAGCGTCCCGGCGACCCACGAGGGTCGCGAGAGCAGGGCGAAGAGCTGACCGCCGTTCAGACCCGAGGAGCCTGAGCGGCCCGAGAACCGCTCCACCTTCGCGACTCCTCGGTGCTGGAACTGCGCCCCGAGAGAGAGGAAGACGGCCCCGACGAGAGCGATCGGGATGCCGATGAACTGCACCGGGTCGAGCGTGAACTGCTCGGTCAACTCGGTCAGATCTGCGGACATGCGCTCGACCCTACCGACATATCCTCCCTGGGCCGTCCGGCGCACGGGTGACGCGGGAAGCCCAGCGGATGACCCCTTGAACGGGGCTCGAGGACCCCCGCGATACCCTGGACGCCATGGCCGTCCTCCCCATCCTCATCGCCGGCGACCCCGTGCTGCACTCCCCCGCCGCGCCCGTCACCGTGTTCGACGACTCCCTCCGCACGCTCGTCGCCGACATGTTCGAGACGATGGAGGCGGCTCCCGGAGTCGGCCTCGCCGGCCCGCAGGTCGGAGTCCCGCTGCGCCTCTTCGTCTACGACTACGCCGCCGACGACGGCACTCCCCGCCGCGGCGTGGCGATCAATCCGGAGCTCTTCGTCTCGCCCGTGCCCCTCGGCGAGGCCGACGAGGACACGGAGTCGGAGGGGTGCCTCTCGTTCCCGGGCGAGCGGTTCCCGCTGCGCCGCTCCGAGAAGGCGATCCTGCGCGCTGTCGATCTCGAGGGCGCGCCCTTCGAGATCGAGGCGGAGGGCTGGTTCGCGCGGGTGTTCCAGCACGAGTTCGACCACCTGGACGGCGTCCTCTACACGGACCGCCTCGAGCACGAGTACCGGAAGCCCGTCGCGAAGATCACCCGCAAGCGCGGCTGGGGCGTGCCCGGCACGTCGTGGATGCCGGGAGTCGACGGCCTGGAGGACTGACCTCCGCTCAGCCCAGGTCGACCCCGTGCACGCCGTTGTGGTGGCGCAGCGCGGGGAACGAGGCGGTGACGGAGCGGCCCACGCCCGGCGTGCGCTTCTCGGTCACGTCACCGCCGAAGAGGGCGGCGCGCTCGCGCAGCTCCAGGAGGGCGGGGCTGTCGATCCGCTCGGTCAGGGCGTGCAGATCGGCTTCGACGGCGCTCGCGTCCGCCTGCGCTGCTCCGTGCCGCTCGCGATCGTCGTCGATCTCGACGCGCAGGCCCGTCGACGTCCAGCGCGAGCTGATCCGGACCTCGGTGCCGGTGCCACCGGTCGCCGACGCCTGGTCGAAGGCGTACTCGAGGACGCGCAGGACGGCCACCTCGGCTCCGTCCTGCAGCGGGAACGGCTCGCCGAAGGTCTCCTCGTGGACGGAGAGGCCGCGGTCGCGGGCGAGGGCGGTCAGGGTCTCGGCGCCGTCGGTGGCGGGCAGCTCCCGGGGATCGACCGCGGCGACGACCGCGATGCGCCGCAGCTGCGCGAGCGAGGACTCGGCGGCGCGCACCGCTCTCACGGCGGAGCGCTCGGCCGCGGCCGGGTCGCGCTCGATGGTCAACCGCACGCTCTCGGCCTCCTCGACGACGAGCGAGGCGCTGCGGACGGCGAGCTGCTCGAGCTCGCCCACGATGCGCAGGCGCGCCTCCTGCTCGCCGACGGCCAGCTCGAGGCGCGCGACGCGCTCCGTCTCGCGGGAGTGCCGCTCGCGCAGCTCCTTCTCGGCGGTGGCGGAGCGGCGCCACAGGCCGATCGCGCCGATGGCGACGATCAGTGCCAGGACGAGGACGACTTCGAGCACGACGGCCTCCGGTGCGGTGACGGGGATCGGCGCGAGGGCACGCCGGAGAGCGATGGTACCCGCGTGCGGCGGCCGCTCGCTGAGCCCGCGACGGGGCTTGCGCTCAGCGGTCGGCGCCGCGGACCGAGCGGGTGACGGTGAACTTGCGATCGCGGGCCACGACGGACGTCGCTCCGATCGACCGGCGCAGCTCGGCCGGGTGGGCGAGGTGGGAGTTGAACACGGTCCAGAGCTCGCCGCCCGGGCGCAGGAGACGGCCGGCCGCGCGGATCATGCGCCGCGCGACGAGGTCGGTGACGGCTCCGTCCGAGTGGAACGGCGGATTGCAGACGACGACGTCGACCGATCCGGCGTCGAGCGTCGAGGCGTTGTCGTCGCGGAGGACGCGGTAGCGCAGGCCGTTGGCCTCGGCGGTGGCGCGCGCCGACTCGGTCGCGGCGCGCGAGGTGTCGGTGGCGACGACGTCGAGGTCGGGGCGGGAGCGGGCCAGCACGGCGGCGAGGATCCCGGTTCCGCAGCCGAGGTCGACGGCGGTGCCCGCGGGCAGCGTCCGGAGGTCGAGAGCGGCCAGCAGCGCCCGGGTGCCGATGTCGAGGCGGGCGCCGGCGAAGGCTCCGGGGACGGCGACCACGTCGAGGTCGAGCTCGTCGAGACGGCGGCGCTCCGGCCCGGGGGCGGGGGCCTGGTCGGCACGGGCTGTGGTCGCGAGCAGGGCTCGCGACTTCTGCCGCGCCGGGCTGACGTCGACGCGCTCGTAGCGGGCGAGCAGCACGTCGTTCATGCCGTGGCTCATGTGCTTGATGCGGCCCGCGGCGATCAGGGGGGCAGCGGGGGCGGCCCGCGCGGTGCCGGCGGCGATCGCGGCGAGGGCGTCGAGCGAGCGGGGCAGCCGGAGGAGTACCGCGTCGCTCCCGCCGACGGCGGCCTCGACGCTCTCGGCGACGGTCACGGCGGCGAGCTCGATGCCCGCTGCGCGCACCGCCTCGGCGTTCGCGGCGAGGGCGCGCTCGGCGGTGATCGAGTCCTGGACGACGCTCACCGCGACGCCCTCGGCGGCGAGGGCGAGAGCGAGTGCTCCGTAGGCGTCTCCGACGACCGCGATGCGGCCGCGCTGCTCGAGCAGGTCGAGGAGGAGCCGATCGGACGCGTCGACCGCCACGAGGGACGGGGCCTCGACGTCGGGGCGTCGGCGGAGGAGGCCGAGGACGTCCTCGCGCATCGCGCCTCCGTTCCGGGATGGGCGCGGGATCGTGGAGCCGCGACCCTCACCAGGGCAAAGAAAAAGGGCCCGAGAGTGGAGTCCCAGGCCCTTCGCTCCCCGACTTGGACTCGAACCAAGAACCTACCGGTTAACAGCCGATTGCTCTGCCAATTGAGCTATCGAGGATCATCCGACCACCCGGAGGCGATCAGCGCAGGACTACTTTAGCAAACTCTGCGGGAAGACCAAATCGAGCGGCGGGGTCCGTCAGTAGCCCGCGACCGGGTCGACGACGCCGACCAGGTCCTCCCCCGCGGCGAAGGCAGCGGTGTTCCTCCGGACGCGCTCGGCGAGCAGCGGCGCGGTCATCTCGGGGGTGTCGGCGGAGTGAGGGGTGATGAGGCATCGCGGCTCGCTCCAGAGCGGATGCCCGTCGGGCAGCGGCTCCGGGTCCGTGACGTCGAGCGAGGCTCCCGCGAGCCGGCCGTCTGCCAGCGCGGCGACGAGCGCGTCCGTGTCGACGAGGCTCCCCCGCGCGATGTTCACGAGGACCGCGTGCGGCGCGAGTCGCGAGAGCAGCTCCGCGTCGACGAGGTGCCGTGTCCCACCCGTCGCAGCGGCGGCGAGGATCAGCACGTCGGCGTCGGCGACGACCTCGGCGAGCCTGTCGCCCGTCACGGTGCGCTCGGCGCCCGGCATCGGATCGGCGCGGCGCCGAACCACCGTGACGTGCGCGCCGAAGACCGAGAGAAGCCGCAGGAGCTCCTGCGCGATGCCTCCGGCGCCGACGACGACGACGCGGGCGCGGTGCAAGGTCGCGGCGTGCTTCGCACCCCACGAAGTCGCCCGCGCACGCTCGGGGAGGGACCGCAGCAGCGCCAGGGTGAGGGCGAGCGCGTGCTCGGCCACAGGCTCGGAGTAGGCGCCCTTCGCACTCGTCCAGGTCAGACCCGGTCGCGTAGCGCTGCGCAGGGTGGACGCGAACGCGTCGACTCCGGCCCAGGGCAGCTGGACCCAGCGGATCGACGGGTGCTGCTCGAGGACGTCCTCGAGCTCGTCCACGCGGCCGTACGAGAGCCAGAGCAGGGCGTCGGGCGTGCCGTCGAGCCCGACGATCCGGCCGCCGCCGTCCTCGATCGCCCGGGTGAAGACGTCCTTCGTGCGCGGCAGCACCGCCACGCGCGGCGTCGTCACAGCACCTCCTCGACCGGAGCGACGCGCTGGGCGCGCGAGGCGTCGAACCGCTCGTACTCCGCGAAGGCGGCGCCCAGCTCCCGCACGTACGGGTGGCGCGCCTCGACCAGCACGTCCAGGAGCGGACCGTAGGCGACCACCTCGCCGCCGACGAGCACGGCGATGCGGTCGGTCGCGCGGCTGAGCACGTCGATGTCGTGGCTGACGACGACCGCGGCGAACTCGTCCCGCCGGCGCAGGTCGGCCAGCAGATCGACGATCGACTCGCGGACGGTGGCGTCGATGCCCGAGGTGGGCTCGTCGGCGACGAGGACCTTCGGACCGAGGACGAGCGCCCGGGCGATCGCGACGCGCTGACGCTGGCCGCTCGAGAGCTCGTACGGGAAGCGGTCGAGCAGGAAGAGCGGCAGGTGCACCGAGTCGAGCAGGGTCGCGACGCGCACGGCGGCGCTCTTCGGGTCGTAGTGGCGGTCGCGGAGGAAGATCGGCTCGGCGATCAGCTCGGAGACGGTCAGCTCGGGCCGGAGGGTGGCTCCCGCGTCCTGCGCGAGGTAGGCGACGTCGAACGTGAAGCGCTTGATCTCGCGGGCGGGCAGGTGGCGGAGCCGGTGGCCCGCGACGGTCGCGTCGCCTCCGACGATCACCGGGCGGGCCCGGTCGCCGTCTCCGCCCAGTCCGTCGCCGCCCAGGACCCGGGCGAGCGTCGACTTGCCCGAGCCGCTGCCGCCGAGGATCCCGAGCACCTCCCCCGGCTCGACGCGGAGGCTGATGCCGCGCAGGGCCGTCCAGCGGCGGCTGATGCCGCGCGGCGGGTACTCGACGCTGAGATCGTCGACGACGATCGGCGCGGACCCGGTGCTCACGCGTCGCGCTCCGCGTGCGTGATGCGCCGGAGGAGCTCGCGGCGCTCGGCCTGCTCGGCGGGGTCCGGGACGGGCAGGGACGCGAGCAGGCGCTGCGTGTAGGGGTGCTTCGGCGTCGCGAGGACCTCCTCGCCCGTGCCCTCCTCGACCAGCTCGCCCCGGTAGAGCACCGCGATCCGGTCGGCCAGGAGGTCGACGACGGCGAGGTCGTGGCTGATGAACAGCGACGCGAAGCCGAACTCGCGCTGCAGCTCCGAGAACAGCTCGAGCACTCGGGCCTGCACCGAGACGTCGAGCGCCGAGGTGGGCTCGTCGGCGATCAGCAGCTTGGGCTGGAGGGCGAGCGCCCGTGCGAGGCTCGCGCGCTGACGCTGCCCGCCCGAGAGCTCGTGCGGGTAGCGGTCGCCGTAGGACTTCGGCAGCTGCACCGCCTCGAGGAGCTCGTCGACGCGCGATCTCGCGGAGCCCGCATCCGGGAACCGCCCGTGCACGATCAGCGGCTCGGCCACGCACTCGGCGATGGTGAGCAGCGGGTTGAAGCTCGACGCCGGATCCTGGAAGACGAAGCCGATGTCGCCGCGCACCGGGCGGAACGACCGCTCCCGGATGCCGCGCATCTCCTTCCCCAGCACGCGGAGGGATCCGCCGGTGACGGTGGTCAGGCCCGCGATCGCGCGCCCGATCGTCGTCTTGCCCGACCCGCTCTCGCCCACCAGGCCCAGGACCTCGCCGGCGCGGATGCGGAACGAGACTCCGTCGACCGCGACGAAGCCGGAGCGGCCGAGTCGGCCCGGGTACTGGATCCGGAGGCCGTCGGCCTCGACCAGAGTCTCGGCCTCGGGCAGGCTCGCCCGCTCGATGGCGCGGTCCTTCGCCCGCTCGACGCCCTGGCCGACGTGCGGCACGGCGGCGAGCAGCTTCTTGGTGTACTCGGCCTTCGGCGAGGCGAAGAGCTGGGCGACGGGCGCCTCCTCGACGAGCTCGCCCTGGTACATCACGGCGACGCGGTCGGCGAGATCGGCGACCACGCCCATGTTGTGGGTGATCAGCACGATCGAGGTGCCGAAGTCGTCGCGGCAGCGGCGGAGGAGATCGAGGATCTCGGCCTGCACCGTGACGTCGAGCGCAGTGGTCGGCTCGTCGGCGACGATGAGCCCGGGATCGAGCACGAGCGCCATCGCGATCACGACGCGCTGCTTCTGCCCGCCCGAGAACTGGTGCGGATAGTAGTCGACCCGCTTCTCCGGCTCGGGGATGCCGACCGTGCGCAGGACGTCGATCGCGCGGGCGCGCGCCTCCTTCCTCGAGACGCTGCCGTGGGCGCGCAGCCCCTCGGCGATCTGCCAGCCCACCGTGAAGACGGGGTTCAGCGCGGTCGACGGCTCCTGGAAGACCATCGCCACATCGGTCCCGCGAATCTCGCGCAGGCGCGCCTTCGGCACCGACACGACGTCGGTGGAGGAGCTGCCGTCCTTCTTCGAGAGCAGCACGACCCCCGAGGCGGTCGCGGTCTCGGGCAGGAGACCCAGGATCGTCTTGGCCGTCACGGTCTTGCCGCTGCCGGACTCGCCGACGATGGCGAGCACCTCGCCGCGCTCGACCCGCAGGCTCACCCCGGCGACGGCGCGCACGGCTCCCCGGTCGCTGGCGAAGGCCACCTCGAGATCGGTGATGTCGACGATCGGCCTCTGGTCGCTCATCGCGTCCCCTCCACTCCGGCGACGGGGTCGTGCCCCGGCGTCTCCAGGCCGTCCGCGGCGAGCACGCCGCCCGGGACGACGGACGTCGCGGCGACGTCGCCGGCTCCGGCGGCCACTGCGCGCCGACCGCGCAGGCGCGGGTCGGCGAGGTCGTTCAGGCTCTCGCCGACGAGCGTGATGCCCAGCACGACGAGGACGATGGCGAGGCCGGGGAAGACCGAGGTCCACCAGATGCCGCTCGTCACGTCCGAGAGCGCCTTGTTGAGGTCGTAGCCCCACTCGGCCGCCGAGGTCGGCTCGATGCCGAAGCCGAGGAAGCCCAGTCCCGCGAGGGTCAGGATCGCCTCGGACGAGTTGAGCGTGAAGATCAGCGGCAGGGTGCGGGTCGCGTTCCGCAGGACGTGACGGAACATGATCCGGCTGGTCGAGGCTCCGACGACCTTCGCGGACTCGACGTAGGCGTCGCCCTTGATCCGGACCGTCTCGGCGCGGATCACCCGGAAGTACTGCGGGATGTAGACGACCGTGATCGAGACGGCGGCGGCGAAGATGCCCGCCCAGAGGTTCGACTGCCCGCCCGAGATCACGATCGACATCACGATGGCGAGCAGCAGGGTCGGGAAGGCGTAGATCGCATCGCAGATCACGACCAGCACGCGGTCGAGCCAGCCGCCGAGGTACCCCGAGACCAGCCCGAGGAACACCCCGACGAAGATCGACAGCACGACCGCGACGACGATCACGAGGAACGCGGTCTGCGCGCCCCAGAGCACGCGGCTCAGGACGTCGTAGCCGCCGACGGTGGTGCCGAGCAGGTGCTCGGCGCTCGGGGGCTGCTGGGCGCCGAACGCCCCGCTGTCCGAGCGCAGCTGCGAGTAGCCGTAGGGCGCGATCAGCGGAGCGAAGAGGGCGACCAGGAGGAACGCGCCGGTGATGACCAGGCCCGTGACGAGCATCCCGCGCTGCAGCCCCATGCTCTGGCGGAGCTGGTGCACGACGGGGAGCCGGTCGACGAGGCGCCGCCGCGGACGCGACGGAGCGGGAGCGGTGGTGCTCATGATCAGTACCTCACTCGCGGGTCGATGAGTGCCGCGATGACGTCGACGATGAAGTTGGTCAGCGCCACGATGACCGCCAGCAGGGCGACGATGCCCTGCACGGCCACGAAGTCGCGCGCCTGGAGGTACTCGGCCAGCTGGAAGCCGAGGCCCTTCCACTCGAACGTGGTCTCGGTCAGGACCGCGCCGCCGAGCAGCAGGGCGATCTGCAGGCCGATCACCGTGATGATCGGGATGAGCGCCGGGCGGTAGGCGTGCGTGCGGACCAGGCGGAACTCGCCGACACCGCGCGAGCGCGCCGCGTCGACGTAGTCGGTGCCGAGGGTGCCGATGACGTTGGTGCGCACGAGGCGGAGGAAGATGCCGGCGGTCAGCAGGCCCAGCGCGACGGCGGGCAGCACCGCGTGCGAGAGCACGTCGGACACCGCCGCCGGGTCGCCGGTCTGGAACGCGTCGATCAGGTAGATGCCGGTCTTGTTCTCGAGGAACTGCAGCGACAGCTCCGTGCTGGTCGAGGCGCGCCCGGCGACCGGGAACCACTTCAGCCAGACCGCGAAGACGAGCTTGAGCAGCAGGCCGGCGAAGAACACCGGAGTGGCGTAGCAGAGGATCGCGAAGATGCGCAGCACCGCGTCGGGAGTGCGGTCGCGGTGGTAGGCGGCCAGCATGCCGAGCGGGATGCCGACGAGGAACGCGACGAGGAGCGCGTAGAACGCGAGCTCGACGGTCGCCGCACCGTAGGTCAGCAGCACTTCGGTGACCGGCCGGTTGTCGCTCAGCGTGGTGCCGAAGTCGCCGGTGAGCAGCTGGCCGAGGTACTCGACGTACTGCACGATCAACGGCCGGTCGTAGCCGGCGGCCGCGACGCGCTCGGCGAGCTGGTCGGCGGTCAGTCGTCCGCCGAGGGCGGCCGTGATCGGGTCGCCCGTGGTGCGCATGAGCAGGAACACCAGCGTCACGAGGATGAAGACGGTGGGGATGATGAGCAGGAAGCGGACGAGCAGGTAGCGCCCGAGTCCGCCTCCGGAGCCGCGCGATCGCCGGGTGGGCGTCGTCGCCGCAGCCGTCGTGGCTGTCGTCACGTGATGCCTTTCGTGGAGAAAGGCCGGCGCCTCCCGATCGGGGAGGCGCCGGCCTCGGAGGGGTGGATCAGCCCTTGCTGAGCGCCGCGTAGCGGAACTTGAACGAGGCGTCGAGGGTGTCCTCTGCTCCGCTCACGTCGCTGCCGACGACCGCGACCTGCGAGCCCTGGAGGTACGGGACGGTCGACAGCTGCGCCGCGACCTTGTCCTGGATCTCCTCGATGACCGCGGTGCGGGCGTCGGGATCGGTCGTCGAGACCTGCTCCGCGATCAGGCCCTGGACCTCGGCGTCGTCGTAGTGGTTCGCGAGGAAGTTCTCCTTGATGAAGAACGGCGAGAGGTAGTTGTCGGCGTCCGAGTAGTCCGGGAACCAGCCCAGCTGGTAGGCCGGGTAGACGTCCGAGCTGCGGTCCTTGGAGTACTGGACCCACTCGGTGGTCTGCAGGTCGACGGTGAACAGACCCGAGGACTCGAGCTGGTCCTTGATCAGCGCGTACTCGTCGCCCGAGGACGGGCCGTAGTGGTCGTTCGAGTACTGGAGGCTGAGGTTCACCGGCTCGGTGACGCCCGCGGCCTCGAGGGTCGCCTTCGCCTTGTCGGCGTCCGGTCCGCCCTCGCCGTCGCCGTAGAGCGACTTGAGGGGCTCGGTCGCTCCGGTCAGCCCCTCGGGGACGAACGAGTAGAGCGGGGTGTAGGTGCCCTTGTAGACCTGGTCGGCGATCTCCTCGCGGTCGATCAGGTCGGCCACGGCCTGGCGCACGGCGAGCGACTTGGCCGGGTCGGCCTCGGCGGTCGTCGCACCGAAGGGCTGGGTGTCGAAGTTGAAGACGATGTAGCGGATTTCGCCGCCGGGACCGTCGACGACCTTGACCGCGTCGTTGCCGCGGAGGTCCTCGACGTCGGTGGCCGAGAGGCTCCGGAACGCCACGTCGATGTTGCCCTCCTGGATGTCCAGCTTGAGGTTCGACGAGTCGGCGTAGTACTTGACGTTGACGGTGCCGGTCTCGGCCGCGCCGAGCACGCCCTCGTAGCCCTCGTACGCCTTGTACTGGATGAGGTTGTTCACGTCGTAGTTCGCGATCGTGTACTGACCGGCGAACGCATCGCCCGAGACGATCTCGTCGTCCGGAGTGAGCGCGTCGGCCGAGAAGACGTCCTCGTCGACGATCGGGCCCGCGGGGCTCGAGAGGATCTGCGGGAACGTCTGGTCGTTCTCGGACTTGAGGGTGAAGACGACGGTGGTGTCGTCGGGAGCCGCGACGCTGTCGAGGTTCGCGAGGAGCGACGACGGGCCGTTGGCGTCCGCGATCGCCAGCTGGCGATCGAACGAGAACTTGACGTCCGAGGAGGTCAGGTCGTTGCCGTTCGCCCACTTCAGACCCTCCTTGAGGGTCACGGTGTACTCGGTGGGCGCCGAGAACTCGGCGGACTCGGCGATGTCGGGCTCGACGTCGGGGCTGCCGTACGGGGTATTCATCAGGAACGGGTAGACCTGGTTCATCACGGCGAAGGAGCCGTTGTCGTACGAGCCGGCCGGGTCGAGCGTCGTGATCTTGTCGGTCGTGCCGATCGTCAGGGCGCCTCCTGCGGCGCTGTCGCCCGCGGAGTCGGAGCCGCCGGCGGAGCAGCCCGCGAGCACGATCGCGACCGCGGCGAAACCTGCGGCGGCGGAGAGCGCGCGAGCGCCCCGGGTGGATGCGGATGTCATCGTCCGTCTACCTCTTCCTGGTAAGGATCTGTTGCGGATGCGCTCGTGGCGCGCGCGGTCGTGCGGCGGACCCGATCTCCGGGGCGCGCACCAGCGCACCCGCGCCGGGCGTCCGCAGTGCTGTTGTTCAGTGGTAACACATGTGGAAGCGCTCTCCGAACTCGAGCGCTCCGCCGCGGCGGAATCTTCACACGACTGCAACACGCCCCTGGAAGGGTGACGATTGCTCCTCCGCTGCTCACTCGCTCCGCAGAGCGCGCTTCTCGCGCTCGAGCTCGACGAGGCGCACCTGCACCGCACGCGACATCACGGGGTCGGCGGACGCGCGCTGCAGGGCCCCGCGCAGCTCGGCGATCTCGCGGAGCAGGTCGCGCTCGATCAGCGAGACCGCGACGTCGCGCGCGTAGCGGGCGAGCTTCGCCTCGTCGGCGGCCGGGATCGGCGCCACCGCGAGCTGGCGGACCAGGGAGGCGAACGGGCCGGGGACGTCGTTCGCCACGTGCTCGACCCAGTCGCGGTCCTCCGCGCGCTCGAGGTTGGCGACGACGGCGTCGCGGACCACGCGCAGGGTCTCGTTCGTCACGGCGGCATGCGCGGCGCGGGTGAGCAGCTCGACGCCCATCGCCTGAGGGAGCTGGAGCATCGCCATGAGCGCCTCGCGCTCGATCCGCGTGACCACGTCGACGGGGAGATCCGCGAGGCGCGCGCCGGCGGGCGGCTCGGTCGCCGCGGTCTCGCGCTCGGGTTCGCGGCGCTCCTCGCGGGAGCCGCGGGGACGGGAGCCGGCGGAGCGCACCGCGGAGTTGACCTCGGACATGTCCAGGCCGAGCATCCGGGCGAGCTCGCGGGAGTAGCCGGGCCGGAGCGCGGGATCGCGGATCTCGGCGACCACCGGTGCGGCAGCACGCAGGGCGGCGACCCGGCCCTCGACCGTCTCGAGGTCGTACCGCGACAGCAGCTGGCGGATCACGAACTCGAACATCGGCTTCTTGTCGTCGATGAGGCGGCGGACCGCGTCGTCGCCGCGGTTCAGCCGCAGGTCGCACGGATCCAGTCCCTCGGGCGCGACGGCGACGAAGGTCTGCGCGGCGAAGCGGTGCTCCTCCTGGAACGCGCGCATCGCCGCCTTCTGACCCGCGGCGTCGGGGTCGAACGTGAAGACGACCTCCCCCACTCCGCTGTCGTCGCCCAGCACCCGCCGCAGCACCTTGATGTGGTCGACGCCGAAGGAGGTGCCGCACGTGGCGACCGCGGTCGTCACTCCCGCGAGGTGGCACGCCATCACGTCGGTGTAGCCCTCGACCACCACGACCTGGTGCCCGCGCGAGATGTCGCGCTTGGCGAGGTCCAGCCCGTACAGCACCTGCGACTTGTGGTAGACGGGCGTCTCGGGGGTGTTGAGGTACTTCGGGCCCTTGTCCTCCTCGAGGAGGCGGCGGGCGCCGAAGCCGACCGTCTGCCCGGTGACGTCGCGGATCGGCCAGACGAGGCGCCCCCGGAACCGGTCGTAGACGCCTCCGCGGTTGCTGCTGCTGACCAGGCCCGCCGCGCTGAGCTCGGTCTCGGAGAAGCCGCGCCGCTTGAGCGCGGTCGTCAGCCCGTCCCAGCCGTCGGGCGCGAAGCCGACGCCGAAGCGATCGGCGGCGGCGCGATCGAAACCCCGCTCGCCGAGGAACCTGCGGCCGACGTCGGCGCCCGGAGTGGCCAGCTGCTCGCGGAAGTACTCCTCCGCCGCCCTGTTCGCCTCGAGCAGGCGCACGCGACCGCCGGTCTCGGGCGCCTGACCGCCGCCCTCCTCGTACTGGAGGACGATGCCGACGCGGGCGGCCAGCCGCTCGACCGTCTCGCTGAAGGACGTGTGGTCCATCTTCATGATGAAGCTGTAGACGTCGCCCGACTCCTGGCAGCCGAAGCAGTGGTAGAAACCGGCCTGCGGCCGCACGTGGAAACTGGGGCTGCGCTCGTCGTGGAAGGGGCAGAGACCCTTGAGCGACCCGACACCCGCCGACTTCAGGGTGACGTACTCGCCGACGACATCGCCGATGTTGACCCGCGCCTTGACCTCCTCGACATCCTGTTGTCGAATCCGTCCTGGCACGGTGTCCATCGTAGTCGCCGGTCCTCGCCCGACGCCTCGCGGTCGGCTTTTCGACGGTGCAGGTTCCATGGAGCGTCCTCCGGCCGCCTACGGCGATCCGCTCGCACGCGGATCGCCGGTTCGGCTGAGCTGTCGTAGTCGCCCGTCCTCGCCCGGCGACTCGCGGTCGCCTTTCCGACGGGGCGGATCCCGCAGAACGTCCTGCGTCCGCCTACGGCGATCCGCTGACACGCGGATCACCGGTTCGGCTCGGATGGGGCTACGGCGGCGCGCACTAGGGCGCTGCGGCCGGGGTGTGCTGCGCAACATGAGCTGACGAGGGGGTTCGACCGCTGACAGGCTTTAAACCCCCTCGTAAGCGGACGTTGCGCATCGCGCTGCCGGTCCCGAGTCGCTCTCGTCTTCTTCTGCTGGTCGAGTAGCGCCGCAGGGGCGTATCGAGACCACCCCTGTACGACGCGGATCTCGATACGGCCGCTCCGCGCCCTACTCGATCACCGAGAGGCGAGCGGACGACCCGCCGACCCTCTCCGAGCCGAACGGGTGATCCGCGTGCCAGCGGATCGCCCTAGGCGCACACGCCACGCTCTGCAGAAAGCGACCACCCGCGACAGCCGACGGCGCGGAGCCGGGCAGGGACCGGCTCCTCATGAGCACAGCCGACCGCGCAGAGCCGGGCAGGGACCGGCTCCTTATGGGCACAGCCTCTCGAACCAGGCGAGGGCGCTCTGGTCGGTGAGGTTGGCGACCTGGTCGACGACGACGCGGCGGCGGGCGTCGTCGGAGTCGCTCGCTCGCCAGTCCTCGGCGAAGCCGGGCTCGAGGACGCCCTCGCCGCGCTCGAGGAGGGTGTCGGCGAGGCGCGTGAGGACCTCGCGCTGCTGGGCGTAGATGGGCTGGCGGGTGTTCCGCGACATCACGAACGTCGCGACGATGCCCTTGAGGACCGCGATCTCGGCCTGCTGCTCGCGGGGCACGACGACGTGGCCGCCGAAGCGGACGAGGTCGGGGTGCGAGTAGGCCTCGCGGGTCGCCTCGGTGGCGGCCGCAGCGAAGCGGCCGATGAGCTGGCTGGTGAGGTTCTTCAGGCGAGCCTGATCGCGGCGCGACCCGTCCCACGAGTCGAGCCAGACGTCGAGCGAGTCGAGGCGGTCGAAGGCGGAGACGAGCTCGGCGTGCTCGATCTCGTCGCCGACCCACGCGTGCATCGACGCGACGAGATCGTCGTGGTCGCTGCGGGAGCCGAGCGCCTCGACGTCGATGTAGCCCGAGACGACGGCGTCCTCGAAGTCGTGCACCGAGTAGGCGATGTCGTCGGACAGATCCATCACCTCGGCCTCGATGCAGCGCACGCCCTCGGGGGCGCCCTCGCGCATCCAGGCGAACGCCGGTGCGTCGTCGGCGTAGAACCCGAACTTCGCCCTCCCGGAGGGATCCGCGACGGACCGGGTGTCGGGCCAGGGGTACTTGCAGCTGGCGTCGAGGCTCGCGCGGGTGAGGTTCAGACCGTAGGGGCGGTCGTCGTCGCCGAAGACCTTCGGCTCGAGGCGGGTGAGCAGGCGGAAGGTCTGGGCGTTGCCCTCGAACCCGCCGATGCCGTAGGCCCAGGCGTTGAGCGCGCGCTCGCCGTTGTGGCCGAAGGGCGGATGGCCGATGTCGTGCGCGAGGCAGGCGGTGTCGACGACGTCGGGGTCGAGGTCGAGACTGGTCGCGAGCTCACGGCCGATCTGCGCCACCTCGAGCGAGTGGGTCAGCCGGTTCCGGGCGAAGTCGACTCCGGCCGTAGGGCTGAGAACCTGGGTCTTGGCCGCGAGGCGGCGCAGGGCGCTGGAGTGGAACAGCCGCGCGCGGTCACGCGCGAAGTCGGACCGGCGGGTGGAGTGCTCCTCCGGCAGGAACCGCTCGACGTCGACGAGCGAGTACCCCCAGAGCGCGCGGTCATCCACCGCTGTGGTGGACTTCGGCGGCGGACACGTCGGCGCGCTGGCCGGCGTCGAGCTCGCGGGACTCGAGCCAGCGGTCGGGCAGCGACGGGACCTTCGGCGATCCGGCGCGGCCGCGCTGGCCCTCGGCCGCCCCACCCGGGTAGGGCTCCTCGGGGTCGAGCTGCGCGAGCAGCTCGTCGAGCTCGGCGAGGGTCTCGGCCGACGCCATGCGGGCGCGCAGCTCGCCGCCGACGGGGTAGCCCTTGAAGTACCAGGCGACGTGCTTGCGGATGTCGCGGCAGCCGCGCTCCTCGCTCTCGAAGAACTCGCAGATCAGCTCGGCGTGGCGGCGGAACGCGACGGCGACCTGGCCGAGCGTCGGGCGGAAGCGCTGGTCCGAGCCGGCGAAGGCCGCGGCGAGGTCGCCGAACAGCCACGGCCGACCGAGGCAGCCGCGGCCGACCACGACACCGTCGCAGCCGGTCTCGGCCATCATCCGCAGCGCGTCCTCGGCCGACCAGATGTCGCCGTTGCCGAGAACCGGGACGCTCGTGATCGCCTCTTTCAGAGTCGCGATGGCCGACCAGTCGGCGTGGCCGCTGTAGAACTCGGACGCGGTGCGGGCGTGGAGGGCGATGGAGGCGACTCCCGCCGCCTCTGCCGCACGGGCCGCCTCGAGGTAGGTGAGGTGATCGGCGTCGATGCCCTTGCGCATCTTGACGGTCAGCGGGACGTCGCCCGCCGCCTTCACTGCACCCTCCACGATCTGCCGGAACAGGGGCAGCTTCCACGGCAGCGCCGCTCCCCCGCCCTTCCTGGTCACCTTGGCGACCGGGCAGCCGAAGTTGAGGTCGATGTGGTCGGCGCGGTCCTCCGCGACGAGCATGGTGACCGCTTCGGCGACCGTCTTCGGATCGACTCCGTAGAGCTGGATCGAGCGGACCGACTCGCTGGGATGGTGGCGGATGAGGCGCATCGACTCCGGCGTGCGCTCGACGAGCGCGCGGGAGGTGATCATCTCGCTCACGTAGAGCCCCGCGCCGAACTCGCGGCAGAGGCGGCGGAACGCGGTGTTGGTGATCCCCGCCATGGGAGCGAGGACGACCGGCGCGTCGAGTTCGAGGGGGCCGATGCGCAGCGCCGGCGCGGGTCGCGCGGGCGGTGGGGCCAGAAGAGTGGAGGACATCGGTATCGATTCTCCCAGATCCTGTGTTGGGGAAGGCGAGACGAGCAGAGGAGGCGGATCGATGAGCACGATCGATGCTGGGGAGGACGGGCCGGCGCGCTTCGAGGCGGACGCCCGGGCGCGCGGACTGGACGTGGAGGTCGTCGAGAGGCCCGAGGCCGGGAGCCTCGAGGAGGCCGCCCGGCTGCTCGGCATCGAGCCGGGCACGATCGTCAAGTCGCTCGTCGTCAAGCGCCACGACGGCGGTCTGCTCTTCGCGCTGATCCCCGGCGGACGGCAGATCTCGTGGCCGAAGCTGCGCGCGGTGGTCGGAGTGAACAAGCTGAGGATGCCCGAGGAGTCGGTCGCGTTCGAGGCCACCGGCTACCGCCGCGGGACCATCACCCCGATCGGATCCACGACCGCCTGGCCCGTCGTCGCCGACGAGCGGATCCGGGGTCGGCGCATTGCGATGGGCGCCGGGACTCCGGGTCGCAGCGCCTTCGTCGACGCCGACGCGCTGATCGAGGCCTACGGAGCCGAGGTGGCCGACATCAGCGTCGAGGAGCCTCCGCGCTGACCGCAGCAGGATCGGGCGCCACAGTCGGCACGGCGCAGACCCCGTCCTCGCAGACGGGCACGCCGGCGGCTCCGAGCATCTCGAAGCTCACGACGCGCTCACCCTCTGCTCGAGGACGTGCTCGAGCACCTCGGTGAAGGCCTGCGGCTCCTGTGCGCCCGACACGCCGAAGCGGCCGTCGAGGACGAAGAACGGCACGCCGTTGATCCCGTACTCCCGTGCCTGCGCGATGTCGGCCTGCACGTCGGGCAGGTGGCGCTGCTCCGCGAGGACCTGCGCCGTCTCGGACTCGTCGAGGCCCACCTCTGCGGCGAGCGAGGCGAGCACCGCCGGATCCGCGAGATCGCGGCCCTCGACGAAGTACGCGCTGAGGAGCCGTTCCTTCAGCTCGAGTTGCAGGCCCTGCGACTTCGCGTGGTGCAGCGCCTGGTGCGCGGTGACGGTCTTGACGTGCCGGACCGTCTCGAAGTGGTAGTCGAGCCCGACGCTCGCCGCGATGGCGGTCACGGTGTCGAGCATCTGCTGCGCCTGCGCCTCGGGGATCCCCTTGTGCTCGGCGAGGAACGCCGCTTCACCGCCGCGGTAGTCCTCGGGGGTGTCCGGCGACAGCTCGAAGCTGCGGTACTCGATCGCGACGGCGGGCGCGTCCGGGTGGGCGAGACGGAAGGCCTCGAGCCCGCGCTCGAACTTGCGCTTGCCGATGTAGCACCAGGGGCACGCGATGTCCGACCAGATGTCGACGGTGATGGGGGGCTGGGAGTCGGTCACTCCGAGGACAACCGAGCGGGGCCGCCGCTATTCCCTCAGGAGTCGGACCAGCTCGTCCACGTCGGACTCGTCGTTCCAGACGTGGAACGCGACCCGGAGCCGCCCGCCGCGTCCTGACACCTTGATCCCCGCCTCGAGCAGGCGCGCCAGGTCCGCGCCGTCCTCGTCCGGCCACGAGACGATCGCCCGGCGCTGGGGGTCGCGATCCAGCCGCTCGCAGAGCAGGTCGCCGAGACCGGAGGCGTGCCGCCACACCTCGTCGACGTCGAGCGACCCGAGCAGGGCGAGCGACGCCTCCGCTCCCACGAACGCCTGCCAGGCGGGCGAGACGTCGAAGCGGCGGGCGTTCTCGGCGAGGTGCATCGCCGGCCCGTAGCAGGAGGACCAGACGTCCTCTCCGGAGTACCAGCCGGCCTGCAGCGGCACGAGCTCGGCGGCGTACTCCGGCGAGACCGTGAGGAACGCGACTCCGCGGGGCGAGCACAGCCACTTGTACGCGTGGGTGAGCGTCGCGTCGAAGCGGGAGGCGTCGACGGGCAGCACGCCCGCCGCCTGGGTCAGGTCGCACGCGGTCCGCGCACCGCACCGGGCGGCCGCCTCGAGCACGGAGTCGAGGTCGGCGAGCGCCCCGCTCCTGGACTGCACCGCCGAGAAGACGACCAGGTCGTCGGCGGGCTCGACGGAGTCGGCCAGTGCCTCCAGAGGCACCGAGCGCACGACGACGCCGCGGTGGGCCTGGGCGAGGAACGGGAAGACGATGGAGGAGAAGTCGCCGTCGACGCAGAGCACGCGCGCGCCGTCCGGCAGAGAGCCGGCGAGGACGGAGGCCATCGCCGAGGTCTGCGAGCCGATCGCGACGCGCTCGACGGGGACGCCGACGATCCCCGCGAAGGAGGCCCGGGCGCGCTCGGCGACGTCGCCGTAGCCGGCGGCCGTGTTCTCACCCGCGGACCAGCGGTCGAGATCGAGACGCAGCGCCTCCACGCTCTCGCGAGGCGGCAGGCCGAGCGTGCAGGCGTTGTGGTAGCCGCGCGCGCCGGCGAACCGCTCGCGCAGGGCGGTCACGGACGGGCCTGGAGTACTCACCCTTCGAGGATCCCCCTCCCCCGTCGGATCGCCAAGAGCGCTCCCACGCCGGGCGCGTCGATCCTCAACGGGCGGCGAGGGCGTGCGCCTGCTCGATCGCCGTGACGACGGCGAGGGCCTCGTGCACGTCGACGGGGGCCGGGGCGCCGTCCTGCAGGGTGCGGGCGACACCCTCGTAGAACGACGCGTAGCGGCCGCGCTCACTGGGCACGGGGCGGCGTCCGGAGTCGTCCGTCAGCACTCCCCACTCCTCGCGCGGGACCTCGCCGAAGCCGACGTCGTCGACCCGTGCTCCCCCGTGCCGCAGCGCGGTCTCCTGCGGGTCGAGCCCGTCGACCGAGAAGGCGGCTCCCGTGCCGAGGACGCGGAACCGCGGTCCGGTCGTCCGCGCGACGCGGCTCATGGTCAGATGCGAGCGGACCCCGCCGCGGTGCAGGAGCGAGACGAAGGCGTCGTCCTCGCTCGCGCCGCCCGCGTGCACGGTCCGCGTCTCGGCGGCGGTCACGGTCGCGGGTCCGAAGAGCACGAGCGCCTGGTCGACGAGGTGGCTGCCGAGGTCGAAGAGGATCCCGCCGCCCTGCTCAGGGCCGATGGCGCTCTGCCAGCGCCCGGTCTTCGGCGCGCTCCAGCGCTCGAACGTCGACTCGAAGCGCACGACCTCGCCGAGGACGCCCTCATCGAGCAGTCGCCGCAGCGTCAGGAAGTCGGCGTCCCAGCGCCGGTTCTGGAACACGAGGACGGGAGCGCCGCTCGCCTCCGACGCCGCGAGGATCACCTCGGCGTCGGCGACGGTCGGAGCGAACGGCTTGTCGACCACGACCGCGACACCCGTCTCGAGCACGGCGACCGCCTGCTCGCGGTGCACCGACGGCGGAGACGCGAGCACCACGAGGTCAGGGCTCTCGGCGAGGGCCGCGGCGGTGTCGGCGACGATCCGCGCTCCGGGATGCGCGGCGGCGGCGCTCGCGGCGCGCTCTGCGTCCGACGTCGCCACCGCGACGATCTCGAACGAAGGATCGGCGGCCAGGAACGGAGCGTGGAACACGCTGCCGGCCAGCCCGTAGCCGACGATCGCGACGCGGATCACGTCGAGGCGCCCGGCACGTCCACGGCACCGCCGAAGCGGCGGGAGCGACCGGAGTAGTGCTCGATCGCCTCCCACAGGTCGGTCCGCGAGAAGTCGGGCCAGAGGCGGTCGAGGAACACCATCTCGGCGTACGCGCTCTGCCAGAGCAGGAAGTTGCTGGTGCGCTGCTCGCCGGAGGAGCGCAGGAAGAGGTCGACGTCGGGCATCTCGGGCACGTAGAGCGCCTTCGCGATCGTCTTCTCGGTGATGCCGGACGGCTTCAGCCTGCCCGCCGCGACCTCGCCGGCGAGACGCTGCACGGCATCCGCGATCTCGGTGCGGCCCCCGTAGTTGACGCACATGGTGAGGGTCAGGACGTCGTTGCCCGCGGTCAGCTTCTCGGCGAACTGCAGCTCGTTGATCACCGAGGCCCAGAGGCGGGGCTTCCGCCCGGCCCAGCGGATGCGCACGCCCCACTCGTTGAGCTGGTCGCGTCGGCGGTGCAGGACGTCGCGGTTGAACCCCATCAGGAAGCGCACCTCCTCTGGCGAGCGCTTCCAGTTCTCGGTCGAGAACGCGTAGACGCTGAGGTGCTTGACCCCGATCTGGATCGCTCCCGCCACGACGTCGAGCAGCGCCGCCTCTCCGCGCTTGTGCCCCTCGATGCGGGTGAGCCCGCGCCCGTTCGCCCAGCGGCCGTTGCCGTCCATGACGATGGCGACGTGACCGGGGACCGCCTTCCGCGGCACGTCCGGCGGGTAGAGCCCGGTCCAGTCGAGCTCGCGGTAGGGCTCGGCGTCCTTGTGCGTGAAGGGCTTCATCGGGTGACGTGCTCCAGTGATCTCAGTCCTCGTTCGAGGTGGAACTGCGTGTAGGCGGCGACGACTCCGCTCGCGCGCGATCGGGTCGAGGGCTCGGTGGACTCGGCGTGCGCCCAGTCTCCGGAGAGCAGCGCGCCGAGCAGCACGACGACCTCCGGGGCGACGCGCGGAGCGCCGGGAGGAGTGCAGTCCTCGCAGACCACCCCTCCCAGCTGCACGACGACCGCGCCGTGCGGGCCGGGGGCACCGCACTTGGCGCAGTCCTCGAAGCTCGGCGCCCAGCCCGCGATCGACAGGGCGCGCAGGAGGTAGGAGTCGAGCGTCAGCACCGGCTCGTGCTCGCGCCGCGAGAGCGAGCGGAGCGCCCCGACGAGCAGCAGGTACTGCTGCAGCGAGGCGTCGGAGTCGGTCAGCCGGTCGGCCGTCTCGACCATCGCGTTCGCCGCGGTGTAGCAGTCGTAGTCGGCGGCGATCAGGGCGCCGTACGCCCCGATCGACTCGGCCTGGGTGACGATGTCGAGGCTGCGGCCCTCGTAGAGCTGCAGATCGGCGACCATGAACGGCTCGAGCCGCGAGCCGAACTTGGAGCCGGTCTTGCGGACGCCCTTGGCGACGGCGCGGATCTTGCCGTGCCCGCGCGAGAGCAGCGTCACGATGCGGTCGGCCTCGCCCAGTTTGTGCGTGCGGAGCACCACGGCTTCGTCACGGTAGGTGGGCATGACTCCGATTATCCTCCCCGCCACCGACAACCTCCCGGCCACCGGGCCGGTCGACCGACGCGGGCGTGGAACGATGGGCCGGTGGCCGCCACCCTCTTCGTGATCCCCGCCTGGGCCGACCTGCTCGCGATCGCCATCGGCTGCCTCCAGGGCGCGATGTTCGCGGGCGAGTTCCGCGACCGCCGCATCGACCTGCTCGGCGTGACGATCATCGGCACGGCGACCGGTCTGGGAGGCGGCGTGCTGCGCGATCTGCTGCTGCAGACCCCGCTCGTCGCCCTGCACACCAACGCCTACCTGATCGTGGCGGTCGCCGCCTCGCTCGTCGGGATGCTCCTCCAGCACGTGCTGAACCGCGTCGACGGCACGATCACCGCCCTCGACGCCCTGACCCTCGGGCTCTTCGGCGCGATCGGGACGACGAAGGCGCTGGCGCTCGGCGTGCCGGAGGTGCCCGCCGTCTTCGTCGGGACCGTGTCGGCGGTCGGCGGGTCGGTCATCCGGGACGTGCTGCTCAACCGGCCGATCGCGCTGATGCACGTCGGCTCGCTCTACGCGATCGCCGCGACCGCGGGCACGGCCGTGCTCGTGGCGGGACTGCGCTTCGGGATGCTCATCGACTTCGCCGCGCCGCTCGCGGTGGGCGTCACCACGCTGATCCGCCTGCTCGCCGTGCGCTACGGCTGGAGCCTGCCCGAGCAGCGCGCCCTGAACCGCGTACCCCGCCTCCACTGGCGCCGCCGCGCCTAGACCGGCGCCCTGAACCGAGGGAACCCCGACCCGTCGAGGGAACCCGCTGATGCAGGCTCCCTCGACGGGCCGGGGTTCCCTCGGCCGGACGGGTCAGACCGAGGTGGCGGCCAGCTCGAGAGCCGGCACCTCTTCGCGCAGGGCGCGGTTCACGGCCGAGACGATCGCCTTGAGGGAGGCGGTCGAGATGTCGGCGTCGACGCCCACGCCCCAGAGCGTGCGGCCGTTGACTGAGCACTCGACGTAGGAGGCGGCCAGCGCGTCGCCGCCGGCGCTGAGGGCGTGCTCGACGTAGTCCAGCACCCGCACCTCGACGCCGTGCTGGGCCAGCACGGACTCGAAGGCGTTGACCGGGCCGTTGCCGGAGGCGTTCGCCTCGATGATCTCGTCGCCGACGCGCAGCACCGCAGTGAGGGCGATCGTGCCGCCCAGGTCGCTCGAGGTGCTCGTGCGGGTCAGCTCGAAACGTCCCCACTTCTCGTCGGCGCGGTGCGCGGGAGCGGGCAGGTACTCGTCCTGGAAGATCGTCCAGATCTGCTCGCTCGTGACCTCGCCGCCCTCGGCGTCGGTCTTGGCCTGCACGACGCCCGAGAACTCGATCTGGAGGCGGCGCGGCAGGTCCAGCGCGTGGTCCGTCTTGAGCAGGTACGCGACTCCGCCCTTGCCCGACTGCGAGTTGACGCGGATGACCGCCTCGTAGGAGCGCCCCAGGTCCTTCGGGTCGACCGGCAGGTAGGGAACGGCCCAGGTGAGCTCGTCGACGCCGCGACCGGTGCGCTCGGCCTCGGCCTCCATGGCTTCGAAGCCCTTCTTGATCGCGTCCTGGTGCGAGCCGCTGAACGCGGTGAAGACCAGATCGCCCGCCCAGGGGCTGCGCTCGGGCACGGCCAGCTGGTTGCAGTACTCGGCGGTGCGCTTGATGCCGTCCATGTCGCCGAAGTCGATCTGCGGGTCGATGCCCTGAGTGAACAGGTTGACGCCCAGCGCGACGAGGTCGACGTTGCCGGTCCGCTCGCCGTTGCCGAAGAGGCAGCCCTCGATGCGATCGGCACCGGCCAGGTAGCCCATCTCGGCGGCGGCGACGGCGGTGCCGCGGTCGTTGTGCGGGTGCAGCGACAGGATGATGTTCTCGCGCTGCGCCAGGTTCCGGCTCATCCACTCGATCGAGTCGGCGTAGACGTTCGGAGTCGCCATCTCGACGGTGGCGGGCAGGTTCAGGATGACCTTGCGGTCGGCGGTCGGCTCGAAGACCTCGACGACGCGGTCGCAGATCTCCCGGGCGAACTCGAGCTCGGTGCCGGTGTAGCTCTCGGGCGAGTACTCGTAGTAGACGGTGGTCCCGGGGACCGACGCCTCCATCTCGCGGCACTTGCGCGCCCCGGCGAGGGCGATGTCGATGATCCCCTGGCGGTCCTTGCGGAACACGACCTCGCGCTGCAGCACGCTGGTGGAGTTGTAGAGGTGCACGATCGCCTGGCGAGCGCCGCGGATCGACTCGTAGGTGCGCTCGATGAGGTGGTCGCGGGCCTGGGTCAGCACCTGGATGGTGACGTCCTCCGGGATCGCGCCCTCCTCGATCAGGCTGCGCACGAAGTCGAAGTCGGTCTGGCTGGCGCTGGGGAAGCCGACCTCGATCTCCTTGTAGCCCATCGAGACGAGCAGGTCGAACATGATCCGCTTGCGCTCGGGGCTCATCGGGTCGATCAGCGCCTGGTTGCCGTCGCGGAGGTCGACGGCGCACCAGCGCGGCGCCGTGGTGATCCGCTTGGTCGGCCACGTGCGGTCGGGCAGATCGACGGTGATCTGCTCGTGGTAGGGCCGGTACTTGTGGATCGGCATGGACGAGGGCTTCTGCGTGTTCTTCATGGGGTCTCCTGACGCGGATGCGCGCCCGTGTCGGTCTCGCGGGGATCCGGTGTCGGATGCGACCTCGCGAAGGGAACTGCGATCAGGCGTCGACGGACTCCGCGACGAGGGAGGCCTGGGGGTTAGGACTCGTCGCGGCAGCTAAGAAGGAGCAGACCGAAGCGCACGCGGCCAGGCTAGCACTGCGCGGCGCCCGGGTCACCCGCGGGGGCTCAGGCGACGAGGCCGTTCTCGTAGGCGTAGACGACGAGCTGCACGCGGTCGCGGAGCCCGAGCTTGCCGAGGGTCCGGCTGATGTGGGTCTTCACCGTCGCCTCGCTGAGGAACTCCGCGGTCGCGATCTCGGTGTTGCTCAGACCCCTCGCGGCGTGGTGGAAGATCTCGCGCTCGCGATCGGTCAGCGTCGAGAACGCGGCGGGCGTCTCGCGTCCGCTGCCCGGCGCACCGAAGTGCTCGAACAGCTCCCGGGTCGCGGAGGCGGCCACGACGGCCGTCCCGGCGTGCACCGTCCGCACGGACGCGAGGAGGAACCCCGGCTCGGTGTCCTTGAGGAGGAAGCCGCTCGCCCCGGCGCGGATGGCCCGGGCGGCCGCCTCGTCGAGGTCGAAGGTCGTGAGGACGAGGATGCGCGGCGGCTCGGTCCCCGTCTCGGCAGCCCGCGCGAGGATCCGCCGGGTGGACTCGATGCCGTCGACACCGGGCATGCGGATGTCCATCAGCACCACGTCCGGTGCGACGCGGCCCACCAGATCGGCGCCCTCGGCGCCGTCCGACGCCTCGCCGACCACCTCGAGGTCGGGCTGGGAGCTCAGGAGCATGCGGATGCCGGCGCGGAAGAGCGCCTGGTCGTCGACGAGGACGATGCGGATGGGGTCGGTCATGACGGGGTGCCTCCGGAGGCGAGCGACGGGTCGAGCGGGACGGGTGCGGTGCGCGGCGGGACGACGGGAGCGGGCAGCCGGGCGTCGACGACGAAGTCGTCGCCCACCGGTCCGGCCTGCAGGGCTCCGCCCGCGAGGACGGCGCGCTCGCGCATCCCGATGAGACCGTGGCCCTCCCCCGGGGTCGCGAGCGCGTCCTCGCAGCGGGCGTTGCGGACGGTGAGCACGACGTCGGCGCCGTCGCGTCGCAGAGCGACGTCGAGAGGAGCGCCGGGGCGGCCGTGGCGGAGGGCGTTGGTGGTCGCCTCCTGAGTGATCCGGTAGAGCGCCAGCCCGGTCGCGCGCGGCACGGACTCGAGGTCAAGCCCGATCTCCGTGCGCACCGGCGCACCGGTGCCGCTCACGCTCTCGAGCAGCGCGGGCAGGTCGCGCGCCTCGGGCTGGGGGCCGTCGGCCTGGCTGTGCCGGAGCTGCGCCAGGAGCTGGCGGACGTCGCCGAGCGCGTCGCGCGCGACTCCCGAGATGGTGAGCAGCGCCGCATCGGTCTGCTCGGGGCTGCCCGCGCCGAGGTAGCGGGCGCCGTCGGCCTGGGCGATGACGACCGCGAGCGAGTGGGCGACGACGTCGTGCATGTCGCGGGCGATGCGGTTGCGCTCCTCGACGGTGTCGAGCTCGCGCTGGGCCCGTGCCCGCTCGCGCTCCGCCTCGTCGCGGAGCGCCTGCCCCTCGCGGGCGCGTCGCGCGGCGCGGGAGAGGAGCCCGACCGTCCACGAGAGTCCGAGCGTCGCGAGGATCCCGCCGAACGACGCCACGACGGTGATCAGGCTGCTGGGCGAGTCCTGCGCGAGGCCGAAGGCGATCGAGAGGTAGCCCACCGCGACCGTCGAGCCGACGACGGCTGAGACTGCCCCTGCCGTCCGCACCGTCTTCGACGCGGCGGCTCCCGCTCCGAAGAGCACGACGAGGATCGCCAGATCGGAGGGAGCGGGCTCCAGCCGGACGCTCATCTGCAGAACGGCGCCGACCCACGCGATGCCGAGGGCGAGTCCGGGCGCGCGCCGGTGCAGCACGAGCGCGACGGCCAGCACTCCGGCCACGAACGGGTGCAGCGAATCGACGTCCACCGAGTACGGGACGACCGAGATCGCGAGCAGGACGAGGGCCTGTGCACCGGCCGATCCGACCGCGAAGGCGTCCTGGGGCCCGGCGAGGCGGACCAGGAGGCGTTCGGTCGGGTCGTCGATGCCGACCGGCGAGCGGAGCCCGCGGAGGAAGGACAGCACCGCGACCGCCGCCAGGACCGCGGCGACGAGCACCGCCACCGCGACCAGGACGAGGAAGTCGATGCTCGGCGACGGCTCCGGGGCGTCGAACGACGGTCGGAGCGACGCCGACGCGACGATCCCGCCGATCCCCGCGAGCAGCAGCGCTCCGACCAGCGCCAGCGACCGGGTCCACGGGCCCAGGCGGCGCGCCGTCGACCAGAGCACGACCGCTCCGACGACGACGCCGTCGAGCGGAAGCCCGGCGACCGGGACCGCGCCGCCGAGGAGCATGCCCGAGGCGGCCAGGGTCGGCGCGAGCGCGGGCAGATAGCCGGCCAGCGCCAGGGCGAGGCCGAGCAGCAGGCCGGCGGACGGATGCGCGCTCGACACGCCGCTCGTCAGCGCCAGCAGGTGCGCGGCCGCGAGGAGCGCCCCCGCGATCGGGAGCGTCGCCGGACGGTCCAGGAGCACGCGCATGCCTCTCACGCTAGACGTCGAGCACGGCGGCGTCGTCGTCCCGGCGGCTGATCGGCGTGCGCCGACGGGATCAGAAGCCCAGTCGGCCCAGCAGCTTCGGGTCGCGCTGCCACTCCTTCGCGACCTTCACCCGGATCGAGAGGAACACGCGGCGGCCGAGGAGCCGCTCGATCTGCTCGCGGGAGACGGCGCCGACCTCGCGCAGGCGCTGACCGCCCTTGCCGATGATGATGCCCTTCTGGCTGTCGCGCTCGACGAAGACGTTGGCGTAGATGTCGATGAAGGAGCCGTCCTCGCGCTCGACCATGTCGTCGAGGGTCACGGCGAGCGAGTGCGGCAGCTCGTCCGAGACGCCCTCGAGAGCGGCCTCGCGGATGAACTCGGCGATGCGGGAGCCGAGGTCCTCGTCCGTCACGGCCTCCTCGGGGTAGAGGGCGGGCGACACGGGCATCAGGCGGAGGAGCTCCACGGCGAGCACGTCGAGCTGCTCGTCGGTCACGGCCGAGATCGGGACGATCGTGTCCCACTCCCGCAGCTCCGAGACGGCCAGCAGCTGCTTCGCGACCGACTTCTTCGACGAGAGGTCGACCTTCGAGACGATCGCGACCTTGCGGGCGCGCGGGAACGCATCGAGCTGCTCGTTGATGAAGCGGTCGCCGGGGCCGATCGGCTCGTCGGCCGGGAAGAGCATCCCGATCACGTCGACGTCGCCGAGCGTGGAGGTGACGAGGGAGTTGAGCCGCTCGCCGAGCAGGGTGCGGGGGCGGTGGATGCCCGGGGTGTCGACCACGATGAGCTGGCCGTCGGGTCGGTGCACGATGCCGCGGATCGCGCGGCGGGTCGTCTGGGGCTTGGAGCTCGTGATGGCGATCTTCTCGCCGACGAGGGCGTTCGTCAGGGTCGACTTGCCGACGTTCGGGCGGCCGACGAACGACACGAATCCCGCTCGGAAGGGCGTCGTGGGCGGGCTGGTGTCGGTCATCGTGCGTCCTCGTTCTGTCTGTCCTCGGCGGGGGTGCCCGCTGCCCGGGCCCGCTCGGCACGGGCCTGGGCGGCCCGTCCGTCCCGCGCACGCGTGTCGCGCGAGCGGGGGTCCCGGCTCCGAGTATCCCCGGTCCGCGCGCCCTCGGCGGCGTCCTCGCCGCCCTCGACCACGATCGGCACCGGGCCGGTGCCCGACTCGTTCGCCGGATCGTGGTCGGGATCGCGCCGCACCAGGACCGTCGAGATCGTGCCCCGGCGGGCGTCGGCCTGCTCCGCTTCGAGGATCACACCGCCGATTCGGGCGCTGGATCCGCGATCAGGCAGTCGTCCGTACGCCTTGGTGAGAAGTCCGCCGACCGAGTCGACGTCGTCGTCCTCGAGGTCGATCTCGAAGAGCTCGCCGAGCTCGTCGACCGGGAGGCGCGCCGAGACGCGGTACACGCCCGGCTCGATCTCCTCGAACAGGTCGACCTCGCGGTCGTACTCGTCCGAGATGTCGCCGACCAGCTCCTCGATGAGGTCCTCGAGCGTGACGAGGCCGGCGATGCCGCCGTACTCGTCGACGACCATCGCGAGGTGGTTCGACTCCAGCTGCATCTGGCGCAGCAGCTCGTCCGCCTTCTTCGACTCCGGCACGAACAGGGCCGGCCTCGCCAGGTCGGCGACGACGTCGTCGTCGTCCGGTCGCTCGTAGGTGTGGCGGGCGACGTCGCGGAGGTAGAGCACGCCCAGCACGTCGTCGACGCCCTCGCCGATGACCGGGAGCCGCGAGATGCCGCGGCTGAGGAGCAGCCCCATGCCGGCTCCGATCGACGCGGTCGCCTCGATCGTCACCATGTCGGTGCGCGGCACCATCACCTCGCGGACGAGGGTGTCGTTGAACTCGAAGATCGAGTGGATGAGCTCGCGGTCGTCCTGCTCGAGGACGGACTGCTCGGTGGCCTCGTCGACCATGCTGAGCAGCTGCTCCTCGGACGAGAAGCCCGCCGAGCGACCCGTTCCCGGAGTGACGCGGTTGCCGAGGGCGACCAGTCCGTGGGCCACGGGGCCCAGCGCGACCCGCAGGACGTGCACCAGCGACGCGCTCGTGCCCAGGACCGCCCGGGCGTGCGCCCGGCCGACGCTGCGCGGGCTCGAGCCCACCAGGACGAACGAGACGGCCGCCATGATCAGGATCGCCAGCAGCAGGGCGAGCCAGAGCTGGTCGACGACCACGACGAGCACCGTGGTGACGAACACGGCGGCCGTCGTCTCGGCGGCGATCCGCGAGAAGTTGACGACGTTGACGTGCGCGCTCATGTCGCCCGCGATGGCGCGCAGGGCGCGGGCGCTGCGGGAGTGGTTCGCCATCTCGAGCACGTCGCTGCGCGAGAGGACGCCCAGAGCGGCGTCGGTGGCGGCGAACCAGCCGCCGACGGCGACGAGCGCCAGAGCGGCGATGAGGAGCTGGAGGGTCAGCACGGCGAGGCCTAGCGGCGTCGCTCGCTGATGTGGAAGCCCACGAGGATGTCGCGCTGGATGCCGAACATCTCGCGCTCCTCCTCCGCCTCCGCGTGGTCGAAGCCGAGCAGGTGCAGGAGCCCGTGCGCGGTCAGCAGCAGCAGCTCGTCGAGGACGGAGTGGCCCGCGGCCTCGGCCTGGGTCTGCGCGACCTGCGGGCAGAGCACGATGTCGCCGAGCAGGCCCGCTGGGGTCTGCTCGTCCTCGGTGCCGGGTCGCAGCTCGTCCATCGGGAAGCTGAGCACGTCGGTCGGGCCCGGCTCGTCCATCCACTGCACGTGCAGCTGCTCCATCGCGCCCTCGTCGACCAGGACGATCGCGAGCTCGGCGTCGGGGTGCACGTGCAGCGAGTCGAGCGCGTACCCGGCGAGGCGCAGCAGCGCCGCCTCGTCGACGGGGACGCTCGACTCGTTGTTGATCTCGATGCTCACGGGGGCGGTGTTCCTCTTCGTCGGAGTGGGTCGGGTGCGCGGGTCAGCCGCGCGGGCGCTTGGGCTGCGCGTCGCCGGCGGAGCGGGGCGAGCCCGCGCGCCGCTCCGCGCGGTTGGCGAACTCGCGCGCCTGATCGCGCTCGTAGTGCTGCGCCTGCTTCTGCTGGTCGTACTCGGTGTAGGCGTCCACGATGCGTCCGACGAGGCTGTGGCGCACCACGTCCTCGCTGGTCAGCCTCGAGAAGTGGATGTCGTCGATCCCGTCGAGCACGCGCGTGACGAGCCGCAGACCGCTGGCGCCGGTGGGCAGGTCGACCTGCGTGATGTCGCCGGTGATGACCATCCGGGAGCCGAAGCCGAGCCGGGTGAGGAACATCTTCATCTGCTCGGGCGTGGTGTTCTGGGCCTCGTCGAGCACGACGAACGAGTTGTTGAGCGTGCGACCGCGCATGTAGGCGAGCGGAGCGACCTCGATCGTGCCGGCGGCCAGGAGCTTGGGCACGATCTCCGGGTCCATCATCTCGTTGAGGGCGTCGTAGAGCGGGCGCAGGTAGGGGTCGATCTTGTCGGTGAGCGAGCCGGGCAGGTAGCCGAGCCGCTCCCCCGCCTCCACCGCCGGGCGGGTCAGGATGATCCGCTCGACCTCCTTGCGCTGCAGGGCCTGGACGGCCTTCGCCATCGCGAGGTAGGTCTTGCCCGTTCCGGCGGGGCCGATGCCGAACACGATGGTGTTCTGATCGACGGCGTCGACGTACTCGCGCTGCCCGAGGGTCTTCGGCCGGATGCTCTTGCCGCGTGCGGTCAGGATCGCCTGCCCGAAGGCCTCGGACGGGCTGACCGGCCCGCCGCTCTCGAGGATGCGAGCGGACTCGCGCACCCCGTCGGGGTCGAGGTCGTGGCCGCCTGCGGTCATGGTCACCAGTTCTTCCACCAGTCGCGCCGCCGCGGAGACGGGTGCGCGCTCGCCCTCGAGCGTCACCTCGTTGCCGCGCACGTGCACCTGGACGTCGGGGAATCGCGATTCGACCGCTCGGATGAGGCGGTCCTGAGGTCCGAGGAGGCGCACCATGGCGACTCCGTCGACGGCGACGACGCGCCGCGTCGTGCCGGGTGTCGTCGAGCCGGTCGCGAGCGACTCGGCGGTGGTCGGAGGGACGGGCTCGTCGCCCGCGTGGTCAACCGGTGGCAAGGGAGCCTTCCGTCAGGTGTCCGCCCAGGACGTGGGCGTGGACGTGGAACACGGTCTGGCCGGCCGCTTCGCCCGAGTTGAAGACGAGGCGGAACTGCCCGCCGCAGTGGGAATCGGCCAGGGTCTGCGCGACCTGCACCAACTCTGCGAGGAGGGCCGGATCGGCGGCGCCGAGCTCGGCGACGGTCGCGTACTCCTGGCTCTTGGGGAAGATCAGGAGGTGGACCGGCGCTTTCGGCGCGATGTCGGTGATGGCGAGAACCCGCTCGTTCTCGAACACCACGTCGGCGGGGATCTCGCCCCGGACGATGCGCGTGAAGACGGTGGGTTCGCTCATGCCTTCATCTTAAACGGCGTGCGGCCCCGAACGGGGCCCCGTTCGCCGTCAGCGCGCGCTCCGGCTACCAGCGGCCCAGTCGCGCCGAGAGCACTGCGATGGCCGCGGGGCCGGCGGTGGAGGTGCGCAGCACGGTGTCGCCGAGCGCGACGGCCTCGGCGCCCGCCTCCGCGAGCAGCCGCAGCTCCTCCGGAGCGACGCCGCCCTCCGGACCCACGACGAGCACGAGATCGCGGCCGTCGGGCTCGATCGCCGACAGCCGGACCTCGGCCGAGGGCTCCAGCACGAGGACGCGGTCGGTCGCCGCGCGGTCGGCGAGCGCACGCGTCGACGCGAGCGGCGAGACCTCGGGCACCCTGGCCCGGAGCGACTGCTTGCTCGCCTCGCGGACGATGCTGCGCCAGCGCTCGCGGCCCTTCTCCTCCTTGGGGCCGCTCCAGCGCGAGATCGAGCGGGCGGCCTGCCACGGCACGACCTCGTCGACGCCCAGCTCGGTCGCGGCCTGCACCGCGAGCTCGTCCCGGTCGCCCTTCGCGAGGGCCTGCACGAGCACGAGCCTCGGCGACGGCGGGGCCGCCTCCTCCACGGACTCGACGACGAGCACCACCCTCGACGGCTCCGAGCTCTCGACGACGGCCGTGGCGACGCGGCCGCGCCCGTCTCCGACGCGGATCGTCTCCCCGGCGCGGATCCGGCTCACCGTCGCGGCGTGACGCGCCTCCGCGCCGGTCAGCGCGAGCCGGCCGCCGACGACGACGTCGCCGGAGTCGAGCGACTCGTCGATGTAGTGGTGGGCCACGACCGCGCTCCGATCAGCCGAGGAAGCGGTCGCGGAGCTTCGAGAAGAGGCCCTGCTGGAAGTGGGTCAGCGCGGGCTTCTGCGGCTTGTAGTGCTTCGCGAACTCCTGCACGAGCTCGCGCTCGCGGTGCCCGAGCTTGGTCGGAGTCACGACCTGGATGCCCACGCGCAGGTCGCCGCGGCCGTTGCCGCGCAGCTTGGTCACTCCGCGCCCCTTGATCGTGACGATCTCGGTGCTCTGCGTGCCGGGCTTGATCTCGATCTCGATGTCGCCGTCGAGCGCCGCGAGCGTCGTCGTGGAGCCGAGGATCGCATCCGTCATCTGCACCTCGAGGGTGGCGAGCAGGTCGTCGCCGTTGCGGCTGAAGACGTCGTGGTGCTTGACCTTGATCTCGAGGTAGAGATCGCCGTTGGGCCCGCCGGCCGGGCCGACCTCGCCGCTGCCGGGCATCTGCAGGCGAAGGCCCGTGTCGACGCCCGCGGGGACGTCGACGGGGATCGTGCGGCGCGCGCGCACGCGACCCTGACCCTGGCAGGTCGAGCACGGGGTGGCGATGACGGTGCCGTAGCCGCGGCACGTACCGCAGGGGCTGGCCGTCATCACGTTGCCCAGCAGCGAGCGGACGGTGCGCTGGATCTGGCCGGAGCCGTGGCAGATGTCGCAGGTGACCGGCGAGGTGCCGGGCTGGCAGCACGAGCCCTGGCAGGTCTCGCAGAGCACCGCCGTGTCGACCTCGAGGTCGCGGTGCGTGCCGAAGATGACCTCGTCGAGCGACACCTCGACGCGCAGCAGCGCGTCCTGGCCGCGCTCGCGACGGGAGCGGGGCCCGCGGGACGAGCCCTGCGCACCCTGGCCGAAGAACGTCTCGAAGATGTCCCCGAACCCGCCGAAGCCCTGCGCGCCGCCGGGGAAGCCCTCCTGGGGTCCGCGGTCGTACTGCTGGCGCTGCTGCGCGTCGCTCAGGACGTCGTAGGCGTGCGTGACGAGCTTGAAGCGCTCGGACGCGTCGGCGCTCGGGTTGACGTCGGGGTGGAGCTCGCGGGCGAGTCGGCGGTACGCCTTCTTGATCTCGTCGGCGGAGGCGTCGCGGGCGACGCCCAGCACTTCGTAGTGATCGGCCACAGGTGGCTTCGTCCTTCGTTCGTGGGTCGGTGCACCGGGCACGGCGGACCTGATGGGAGCCGGGGCGACCGGCGAGTCGGGAAGAGCGGGCTAGTCCTCGCCGAGGAGGCGGGAGAGGTAGCGGGCGACGGCGCGCACCGCGGCGATGTTGCCGGAGTAGTCCATCCTGATCGGTCCGAGGACCCCCAGGCGCGAGACCTGGCCGCCGGCGGTGTTGTAGCCGCTGGTGAGGACGGACGTCTCCTGGAGGCCGAACGGCGCGTTCTCGCGGCCGATGCGCACCGAGATGCCGCGCGGATCCGGGACCATCTCGGCGAACAGGCGCAGCAGCTCCACCTGCTCCTCGATCGCCTCGAGCACCGGGTAGATGCTGCCCGAGAAGTCCTCCTCGGTGCGGACGAGGTTGGCCGCGCCGGCCATCACCAGGCGGTCCTGGCGGTTGGCGCCGACCTGCTCGAGCAGGGTCTGCAGGATCGGCGCCAGGACGTCGCGCCGCTCGGGCGTGAAGCGCTCGGCGGCCGACTGCAGGGTCTCGGCGGCGGCCTGGAGCCCGAGGCCCAGGACGGCCGTGTTCAGCTTGGCGCGGATCTCGCCGAGGAACTCGTCGTCGATGTCGGCGGGGGTCTCGAGGACGCGCTGGTCCACCCGGCCGGTGTCGGTGATGAGCACCGAGAGCAGCCGGCGCGGCGCGAGGGCGACGAGCTCCACGTGGCGGATCCGCGCGGCTCCGAACGAGGGGTACTGCACGAGGGCGACGCTGTTCGTGAGCTGCGAGAGCAGCCGCACGGTCTTCACGAGTACCTCGTCGAGATCGGGGCTCTGCCCGAGGAAGGTCTCGATGGCCTGGCGCTGCGCCGCGGTGAGCGGGCGCAGATCGGTGAGCCGATCGACGAAGAGGCGGTAGCCCTTGTCGGTCGGCACGCGTCCGGAGGAGGTGTGGGGAGCCGCGATGAGCTCCTCCTCCTCGAGCTGCGCCATCTCGTTCCGGATGGTCGCCGCCGAGACGCCGAAGGCGTGCCGCTCGACGATCGACTTCGAGCCCACGGGCTCGCGATGGGCCACGTAGTCCTGCACGATCACGCGCAGGACCTGGAGACCGCGCTCCGTCACCATACGACCGACCTCCCGCCGAGCTCCGCGTGCCTCGCGGCACGGACCACCGCGGCGCCGTCGCGCCGCTCGGAGCTTGGCACTCCGCAACTCCGAGTGCCAATCATACCCGCGAGCAGGGCCGCGGAGGGGTCCGACCGCGATCCGCGCGGTGGCGGGACAGCGCGCCGCACGACGTGCCACGATGGACGCCGTGCGCACGGGGTCGCCCGGCGCGATCACGTCGGAATCAGGAGCCCACATGTCGACCACGCCGCCCCCTCCCCCGCCCCCCGCCTACAGCACTCCCGCGCCGCCGCTGAACCCGGCCGATGAGAAGACCTGGGCGATCGTCACCCACGTCCTCGGCATCTTCTTCAGCTTCATCCCGTCGCTGATCGTGTACCTGGTCTTCAAGGGCCGCGGGCCGTTCCTGGAGGCGCACGCGAAGACCGCGCTGAACTTCCACCTCACGACGCTGATCGCCTACGTCGCGGGCACGATCCTGTCGTTCGTGCTGGTGGGCTTCATCGTGTTCCTCGTGGTGCCGATCCTCGTGATCGTCTTCGCGATCATCGCCTCGGTGCGCGCGAGCGCCGGCGAGTACTACACGTACCCGCTGAGCATCCCGTTCTTCAAGTAGAGGGAGTCGGGGAACCCTCCCTGCTGGTCGGGTAGCCGCCGGAGGCGGCGTATCGAGACCCACGTCCCCTGCAGGGGCCGGTCTCGATACGCCCGCTTCGCGGGCTGCTCGACCAGCGGGCGGCTGGATCCCGCTCAGCCGTCGGTCAGGCGCCGCACGACGGCGTCGGCCAGCAGGCGGCCGCGCAGCGTGAGCACCACGCGGCCGTGCAGCGCCGCACGACCCTCGATCAGCCCGTCGGCGATGAGGCCCGCGACCTCTCGGCGGCGCTCCGGATCGATCGAGTCGATCGGCAGCCCGTCCGACAGGCGCGAGCGCAGCAGCACGTCCTCGACTCCGCGCGTCGCCTCGTCGAGCGTCTCCCGGCCGGCCGCCGGAGAGGACCCCGCGCGCAGCCGATCCGCGTACGCCGCCGGGTGCTTCACGTTCCACCAGCGCACGCCGCCCACGTGGCTGTGCGCGCCCGGACCGACGCCCCACCAGTCGTGCCCGAGCCAGTAGGACAGGTTGTGCCGCGACCGGTGCGCGTCGTCGATCGCCCAGTTGCTCACCTCGTACCAGGAGTAGCCCGCGCTCGCGAGTCGGGCATCCGCCAGCTCGTACATGTCGGCCGTCAGGTCGTCGTCGGGGGTCGCGACCTCGCCGCGGCGGATCTGACGGGCGAGCTTCGTCCCGTCCTCGACGATCAGCGCGTACGCCGAGAGATGGTCGGGACGGTTCGCGAGGGCGGAGTCGAGCGATCGCTCCCAGTCGGCGAGCGACTCCCCCGGCGTGCCGTAGATGAGGTCGAGGCTCACCTGCAGGCCCGCCTCGCGCGCCCACTCGACCACCAGCGGGACGCGCTCGGGGTCGTGCGTGCGCTCGAGGGTCGCGAGCACGTGCGGCACGGCCGACTGCATCCCGAAGCTGACCCGCGTGAATCCCGCGTCGGCGAGCGTGCGCAGATAGGCGTCGTCGACGGAGTCGGGGTTCGCCTCCGTCGTGATCTCGGCGCCCTCGGCGATGCCGAAGCGTGAGCGCAGCCCGTCGAGCATGCGGACGAGGTCCTCGGCCGGGAGGAGCGTGGGCGTCCCTCCGCCGAAGAAGACCGTGGCGGCGGGCCGCTCGGGGAGCCCGGCACGCCGGAGCACCTCGGCGCCGAGCGTCATCTCGGCGACGGCCTGCTCGGCGTAGTCCGACTGCTTCGCTCCGCGCAGCTCGGTCGCGGTGTAGGTGTTGAAGTCGCAGTAGCCGCAGCGCACCCGGCAGAACGGGACGTGGACGTACAGGCCGAGGTCGCGCTGGTCCGCGCCCGCGGCGACGGAGGCGGGCAGGAGCCCGTCGAGCGGAGCGGGATCGGCGAGAGGGAGGGCGCTGCCCACGTCAGCTGACGCGCGCCGGGAGCAGGGCGCGCAGGTACTTCTTGACCTGCCTCTTCTGCACCGCGCGCAGCACGGGCGTGCCGAGCCGGTAGAGGCGGGTGGAAGGACGCGAGAAGACGCGGATCACGAGCCAGACGGAGTCGTCGGCCCGCTTCTCGACCACGAACGACTCCTCGCCGCTCTCGGGGTGCCCCTCGAGCGTGCCGTAGGCGAAGCCGACCTGGTCGGGCTCGTCGACGACGTAGACGACGCGGACGGGAGCGTCGAAGGTCCGGCCGAGGAGGTCGATCTTGAGCACGGCGGTGACGCCGGCGGTGATGTAAGGGGTGCCGTCCGGGCCGAACCGCTCCTCCGTGGGGCGGCTCGTGAGGTCGATGGGGGTGCCGGCCGAGTCGAAGTTGACGCCGGTGTACTGCACGCCGCTGCCGGTGGTGATGTCCTCGACGCGGATGCCGCTGCCGCGCTGCACGCCCCACGTCATGAGCGACGCGGTCGTGATGGCGAAGCGCTCGTCGCCCGAGCCCAGGCGGGCCTCGAACCGCTCGGCGGTGAAGCCGTCCGGCGGGTACTCGAGCAGGTCGGGGGCGAGGGTGCCGCCGACGGCCGCGTAGGTGACCTGCGGCTGCCCCTCGAAGCTCGAGCGCCGGACGCTCACTTCGCGGCCTCCGTCGCCGGTGCGTCCTCGCCGAGAGGTGAGGTCCTCGAGTCCGTCAGCATCGCCGATCCCGTCCCGCGGGCATGTCCGTCCATTTGACCCAGCGTATCCGACAGTGTGCCGGGTGGGCCCGGTGCACGGGAAGAGCCCGGGCCCTCCTGCCGTCGGCAGGGAGGACCCGGGCTCCGGGGAGTCGACTCAGGCGCAGGGCGTGAGCTTCGCGACGGCGTCGGACAGGGTGCCCTCACCGCCGAGCAGGACGACCCGCGTCGTTCCCGCGTTCTTCAGGTCGTTCAGGACGGCCTGGGGCACGCAGTCCGGGCGGACGGCGAACAGGGGCGCGTTGGCGTAGCCCGCCGCAGCCGCACCCGCGAGTGCGTCGGGGAACTTCTCACCGGTCGCGAAGAAGGCCGTCTTGGCCTTGCCGAAGGCGGCGCGGTTGAGCTGCTCCGACGTGTCGTAGCGGTCCGTTCCGCCGATGCGGGTCTTGTTCGCCACGGTCAGCGAGTTCTCGATGCCGGTGCTGACCGACAGCGCGCTGCCCGCGATGGTCAGATCGGACACGCGCAGGCCCGAGACGATCCGCTGCGTCGTCACGTCGGCCGACGGCAGTCCGCCGTTGACGAGGACCACCGGGGCGTCGGACGAGCCGGCCGCCGCGCTGGCGCTCAGGGCGTCGGGGAACTTCTCACCCGTGGCGAGCCACGCGTCGGACGATCCGCCGGAGAAGACCCGCGAGATGAGCTGACGGGACGTGTCGTAGCGGTCCACTCCGCCGATGCGCACGGTCTTGCCGGCCGGCGCGTAGGCGGAGAGCTGGCCGAGGAGGCGGTCGCTGACGCTGAGCGCGGAGCCGACCACGACGATGTTCTTCGGCGCGAGGCGCGTCAGCTCATCCGTGACGACCTTGCTCACCGAGTCGGTGTCGACGAGCAGGAGCGGTCCGCCCTGCTTCGCCGCCGCCGGGCCGGCGCTGAGGGCGTCGGGGAAGTTCGAGCCGGTGGCGATGTAGACGACCGGGACGCCGGGGGTCCGGAAGACCGACTTGGAGACCTCGACGGCCGTTCCCTGGCGGTCGGTGCCGGCGAGGCGGGTGACGGTCGGGCCGCCGGCGGGCGGCGGGGTGACCGGGGTGCCGTCGACGGTGAGGGGGGCCTTCACGCGCACGACGGAGCCTGCAGGCTGCTCGTCGCCCTTGCTCACACCCGTGATCACGACGGAGGGGCCGGCGTCGGGCGTGGTGCCGACCTGGCCGGCGTAGCGGTCGAAGAAGGCCTGCGGAGGCGTGACCGAGATCGCCGACGCGTCGCTGTCCACCGTGAACGGCGCCGTGATGTCGGGGTTGGCCCCGATCCCCACCTTCGCACCGGCGCCCTGCAGGTCGAAGAACCCGGGGACTCCGGATTCGAGCACGAGTGCGTCACCCGAGGCGACGGGAGACAGGCGTCCTCCGCCCGCCCAGAAGATGCCGCCGTTGACCTTCGTAGCGGCGGTGGAGGTCGACAGGTCGATGACGTTGTCGGCTCCCGCACCGGGTGCCCCGACGCTCACGAAGGTGTCGATGTCGAGGATGAAGCCGGTGTTCGTGGCGGCTCCCTGCGGAGTGACGGCGTCCGTGGCGGGGCGGACCGCGTCGACGAGGGAGATCTTGGCCCCGGGCAGGCCGAAGGAGCCCAGCGGCTGAGCCAGGGCCAGAGTGATCGAGTTCGTCGTCGCATCCAGAGTGGACTCGCCACTGAGGAGTATGCCGTCGCCGTTCTCGATCTGCCATCCGATGGTCTCGTAGGCGGGGTGCGACCACTCGGTGAACGCTGCGGGCTTCGCGGTCGACGGCAGGACGATGTCGAGCGTCGTCGCGTCCCCTGACACGGCCTCCACCTGCGCAGTCGAGTACTTGTACGTGTCCGACCACACGTACGGCGACGGCGAGACCGGCACCGTCCGGTTGATCGCGGCCGCCGGTCCTGCCGCGGCGAGCGTGCTCGCCGCCACTGCCGCGACTCCGGCGAGCGCTACTGCCGCTCGCACTCTGTTCCTGTTCGAGACTTGCGCGCGCGTGAGCTGCACGGTCCCCACCCTCCGTTGAATCGATGAAGGGCCGACCATCGACGCTCGAGCCCCCCGTGCAGATGACCTGCAGCCGCGTCTGGCGTCTGAAAGCTATCGGGGTATCCGGTACGGCCGCAACGTCCCCCGTCCGGGGACGTCACACAGGCGCGGCTGCAGCCCTACTTCTTGTCCTTGGTCTCGACGTCGCCCGAGAGCGCGGCGATGAACGCCTCCTGCGGCACCTCGACGCGGCCCACCATCTTCATGCGCTTCTTGCCCTCCTTCTGCTTCTCGAGGAGCTTGCGCTTGCGGGTGATGTCACCGCCGTAGCACTTGGCCAGGACGTCCTTGCGCATCGCGCTGATCGACTCGCGCGCGATGATCCGGGCGCCGATCGCGGCCTGGATGGGGACCTCGAACTGCTGACGCGGGATGAGCTTCCGCAGGCGTCCGGTCATGAGGACGCCGTAGGCGTAGGCCTTCTCACGGTGCACGATCGCGCTGAACGCGTCGACCTGCTCGCCCTGGAGCAGGATGTCGACCTTGACGAGGTCGGCCTCCTGATCGCCCGCCGGCTCGTAGTCGAGCGACGCGTAGCCGGCCGTCTTGGACTTGAGGTTGTCGAAGAAGTCGAAGACGATCTCGCCGAGCGGCATGTGGTAGCGGATCTCGACCCGGTCCTCGCCGAGGTACTCCATGCCGATCAGGGTGCCGCGCCGGCTCTGGCACAGCTCCATGATCGTGCCGACGTAGTCCTTCGGCGCGAGGATCGCGGCCTTGACGATCGGCTCGGTGACCGAGGCGATCTTGCCGCCGGGGAACTCGCTCGGGTTGGTCACGGTGACGGTCTTCTTGTCCTCCGTGGTCACCTCGTAGATGACGGAGGGCGCCGTGGTGATGAGGTCGAGGCCGAACTCGCGATCCAGGCGCTCGGTCACGATCTCGAGGTGCAGCAGCCCCAGGAAGCCGCAGCGGAAGCCGAAGCCCAGCGCGACGGAGGTCTCGGGCTCGTAGACGAGCGCCGCGTCCGACAGCTTGAGCTTGTCGAGGGCCTCGCGGAGATCGGGGTAGTCGCTGCCGTCGATCGGGTAGAGGCCCGAGAAGACCATGGGGAGCGGCTCGGTGTAGCCGGGAAGCGCCTGCGTCGCCGGCTTGGCCGCGGTCGTGACCGTGTCGCCGACCTTCGACTGGCGGACGTCCTTCACTCCGGTGATCAGGTAGCCGACCTCGCCGACCGCGAGGCCCTTCGTGGCGACCGGCTCGGGGCTGGAGACGCCGATCTCGAGGATCTCGTGCGTCGCCCGGGTCGACATCATCTGGATCTTCTCGCGCGGCGAGAGCTTGCCGTCGATCATGCGGACGTAGGTGACGACTCCGCGGTAGGCGTCGTAGACCGAGTCGAAGATCATGGCGCGCGCGGGGGCGTCGGCGTCGCCGACGGGCGGCGGGATGAGCTGTGTGACGCGGTCGAGGAGGGCCTCGACCCCCATGCCCGTCTTGCCCGAGACGCGCAGCACGTCGTCGGGATCGCCGCCGATGAGGCTCGCGAGCTCCTTCGCGTACTTGTCCGGGTCGGCGGCGGGGAGGTCGATCTTGTTCAGGACCGGGATGATCGTGAGGTCGTTCTCGAGCGCGAGGTAGAGGTTCGCGAGGGTCTGCGCCTCGATGCCCTGCGCGGCGTCGACCAGGAGGATCGCGCCCTCGCAGGCGGCCAGCGAGCGGCTCACCTCGTACGAGAAGTCGACGTGCCCGGGGGTGTCGATCATGTTGAGGGCGAAGGTCCGGCCCTCGTGCTCCCACGGCATGCGCACGGCCTGCGACTTGATGGTGATGCCGCGCTCGCGCTCGATGTCCATCCGATCGAGGTACTGCGCGCGCATCGCCCGGTCCTCGACCACGCCCGTGATGCCGAGCATGCGATCGGCGAGGGTGGACTTGCCGTGATCGATGTGGGCGATGATGCAGAAGTTGCGGATGGACGCCGGATCGGTCGCGGCGGGCTCGAGCCCGAGGTGTGCACGTGGAGACATCGTGGGGCCATTGTCCCACGGCCGGGGTGCGGCGGCGGGCGGGGGCCGCGGAGGGACCCCTCGGTGGTCTACAGGTCGAGGCCGTAGGTGCGCGTCGGCTCGACGCCCAGCGGGTTCTCGCGCTCGGCCAGGCGGACGAAGCCCATGCTCTCGTAGAGGGCGTGCGCGGCGACCATGTCGGTCCCGCTGTTCATCACGACGCGCTCGAGGCCGCGCTCGGTCGCGAGCATCACCACGAACTCGGTGAGCAGGCGCCCGAGGCCGCGCCCGCGCACCTCCGGGGCGACCGCGAGCAGCCGCCAGTCGAGCTCGCCGGGGCGGCCCAGGGAGTACAGGTTGGCTCCGGGAGCCGCCGTCGTGACGGTCGCGAGGATCCGGCCGTCGCGGTCCTCGGCGACCCAGACCTCGCCCTCGCGGTCGTGCCGGGCGACGTCCGCGACATCCGCCGCGTACTCCTCCCCCAGCTCGTAGTCGTGGGCGTACGCGGCGAGACGGAGCCGCGACACCTCCGCGTGCTCGTCCTCGCGCACGCGGCGCACGAGGATCCCGTCCGCGCTCACGGGCGGACCGGAGCCGGCAGCGTGCGCAGGCCGTGCTCGATGTCGGCCGGATCCGCCGCGAGGCAGATCCGGATCCAGCCCTCGCCCGCGCGGCCGAAGGCGCTGCCCGGAGCGACGGCGACGAGCGTCTCGAGGAGGAACGACTCGACCCACGAGGCGACGTCGCCGCCGGTGGCGTGCGACATGTCGATCCAGAGGTAGAAGGCGCCCTCGGGCTCGCGGAAGCGGATCCCGCGCTCGTCGAGGATCGCCGTGGCGAGCCGCAGGTTCGCGAGGTAGTGCGCGGACGCCTCCGCCACCGCCTCCTGCGGACCGGTCAGGGCGGCGAGGGCCGCGCGCTGGTCGGGAGAGGCGACGCAGCTGATCGCCGCCTCCTGCACGGTGACCATCGTCGAGGTCATCCCGGGCGGGGTGACGAGGTAGCCGACGCGCACGCCGGTCATCGCGTACGACTTCGAGAACGAGAAGACGCTGAAGACGCGGTCGTCGTCGTGGCCCAGCTCCTGCGCGATGCTCGCGAGGCTCGTGTGCGGGCGTCCGTAGGTGAAGTACTCGTAGACCTCGTCGCTGATGATCCACAGGTCGTGCCGGCGCGCGAAGTCGAGGAGGCGCTCGAGCAGCGGGCGCGGGAGCACGACGCCGAGCGGATTCGACGGGCTGTTCACGATGATCACGCGCGTGCGATCGGTGACGATGCGCTCGAGCTCGTCGAGATCGGGGAAGAAGCCGTTCTCGGGACGGAGCGTGTACGGCACAGGGACGGCCTCGATCATCCGCGCGTTCATGGTGAACGTGGTGTAGCCCGGATCCGGGACGAGGACCTCGTCGCCCGCGCGGAGCGTCAGCGTCATCGCCTGGTAGAGCGCCTGCGTGCCGCCGACGGTGAGCCAGACCTGCTCGACGTCCGCGCGGATGCCGTTGTCGCGGGCGAGCTTGTCGACGATCGCGCGCCGCAGCTCGGGAATGCCTCCGTTGGGGCCGTAGTCCGTGTCGTCGGCCGCCCACGCGGCACGAGCGGCCTCGATGATGTGCGGCGCGGTCGGCACGTCGGGCTCGCCGACGCAGAGGAACGTGACGCCCTCGAGGCGGAGGGCGATCTCGAAGAGGCGGCGGATGCCGGACGGCGGCACCGCGGGGATGTGATCGGCGAGACGTGGCATCGCTGATCACCGTATCGCCCGAGCGCGTTCCCGCCCGCTTCGACCCGGCGGGGCGCGGTTGAAGAGGGAGGACGGGTGCGCTAAAGTTCCTTGTTGGCTTGCGCTCCACCACCGGCACGTGTGTGGAGTGATCAGAAGCCGGCGACCTCCAGTCGCACCGGGACGGCCCGCGCCGCCCGGAAGGGGCACTCCGACGAGTAGCCGGCTGCACACACGCACATTCGAGAAAAGGTAATCCACGTGGCAAACATCAAGTCGCAGATCAAGCGCAACCTCACCAACAAGAAGGCGAACGAGCGCAACAAGGCCGTCAAGAGCCAGCTCAAGACCGCCGTCCGCTCGGTGCACACCGCCATCGCCTCCGGCGACGCCGCCCAGGCCGCGACCGCCCTCGCGTTCGCCGCCAAGAAGCTCGACAAGGCCGCCAGCAAGGGCGTCATCCACAAGAACCAGGCCGCGAACCGCAAGTCGGCCATCGCGAAGCAGGTCGCGGCGCTGTAATACTGCGCTTCGCTGCAACGACGAAGGGTCCGGCCGATGGCCGGGCCCTTCGTCGTTTCCGCTTCGCGGTCGACGAGCTCCTCGTTCCTCGTCGCTCGTCGCGCGGTCGGCTTCCCGGAGTGGTTGCGGTGGGAGGAGCGTGCTGCGTTCCGCGTACCTCGATCCGCTCGCACGCGGATCGAGGGTGACGCTGCGGGGACGCGGGCTGGTTGAGGAGGGCTCCCGCTGCGCGGGTCGAGTAAGCCTGCGAGGGCGTGGGGTGATGCGGACGACGAGGAGGGCTCCCGCTGCGCGGTTCGGGTGGGCCTGCGGGGGCGTGGGGTGATGCCTCCGTCCAGGGGGTTCACCGTCCGGTGACGGTGGTGCCGCTGCTGCTTCCGGAGGACGGGGATCTCGATACGTCCGCCTTGCGGACCACTCGATCAGCGAGGGAAGGGGGACGGAGCAGCGCCTCGCCGGGCCGCGCCCTCCGTACCCGGTGGTCGAGTAGCCCCGCAGGGGCGTACCGAGACCCCGAGACCCCCGTCAGGGGTGCAGCCCGCGGGCGGAGATGACGGAGACCATGCGCTCGAGGGCGTAGACGGGGTCGCGGCCGCCGCCCTTGACGTTCGCGTCGGCGTCGGCGACGGTCTCGATGGCGGTGCCCAGGCCGTCGCCGGTCCAGCCCTGCAGGTCCCGGCGGGCGCGGTCGACCTGCCAGGGAGCGAGGCCGAGGCGCGAAGCGATCTGGCCGGAGCCCTCGCGGGAGCCGGCGACCTTCGCCATGGTGCGGAGCTTGCTCGCGAAGGCGGCGACGATCGGCACGGGATCCGCTCCGGACGCCAGCGCATGGCGCAGGCCCAGCAACGCCTCTCCGTGCCGCCCCGCGATCGCGGCATCGGCGACGGTGAACGCGGTCGTCTCGACGCGGCCGCCGTAGTACTTGGCGACGGTGGCCTCGGTGATCTCGCCCGAGGCGTCCGAGATCAGCTGCTGGCACGCGGAGGCGAGCTCGTCGAGGTCGTCCGAGAACGCCGACACCAGGGCGCGGACCGCGCCGGTCGTCGCCGTGCGGCCGGCGGAGCGGAACTCGGCGACGGCGAAGTCGACCTTGTCGCTCTCGCGCTTGAGCTCGGCGCAGACGATCTCGATGCCGCCGCCCTCGCCCGAGCGGATCGCGTCGAGGAGCTTCTTGCCGCGGTTGCCGCCGCCGTGCCGCAGCACCACGGTCGCTCCGTCGGCGGGCGACGACAGGTACTCCACCGCCTCGATCAGGAAGGCATCGGTGCACTTCTCGACGTTCGAGACGCGCAGCAGCCGCGGCTCGTCGAACAGGGACGGGCTCGCGAGCGTGAGGAGCTCGCCGGGCGCGTAGCCGCCGGCGTCGATGTCGCTGACCTCGAGACTCGGATCCTCGGCGCGGAGGAAGTCGCGGAGGAAGCGCAGCGCGCGATCGGCGAGGAACTGCTCGGGTCCGGTGATCAGGACGACGGGGGCGGGCCTCGTCTCGTTCCAGGCGAGCTGCGGGATCGCCGCCTTCGAGGGCGCCGCCTTCGCGCGCGTGGGGGCTCTGCCTGCCATGCCGTCGTCCTTCCGTCGCCCGCCCGATCGAGCGCCCTCCACCCTACGGTCTGCCCGTGCCCGCCCGAGGCGGCGGGAACGGCCGTCGGACCGCTCGCCCACACCGCGATCCCGTCGCCGCGCGAGGCCAGGACGACCGTACCCTCGACATCCGACCTCAGCGCCTCGACCCCGCGCTCGGCGAGGAGGGACAGCAGCGACGGCGCCGGATGCCCGTAGTCGTTGTCGGCACCGACGGAGACGAGGCCGGCACCGGCGTCGAGTGCGTCGTAGAGGGCGGGCGCCTGATCCGCCGAGCCGTGGTGCGCGACCTTGACCACGTCGACGGGTCCGATCGACAGCCGCGCGAGGCGCCCCTGCTCCTCCGCGCCCAGGTCGCCCAGCAGGGCGATCGAGAGAGGCCCGCCGACCGAGTCGGGGCCGATGTCGACGCGCAGGGTCACGCTGGCCGCGTTCCCCCGCAGCGAGCTGCCCTGCTCGGGCCAGAGGACCCGCCAGCGGAGCGATCCCAGGACGCCCTCCTCGCCCCGCTCCGTCTCGCGCACCTCCGCCCCCGCGTCGCGGAGGACGCTCCGGTCGCGCTCGTCGCCCATCTCGGCGGAGGGACCGACGAGCGCGGAGTCGACCCGGTGAGCCGCGGCCTCGAGCCCGCCGACGTGGTCGAGGTCGTAGTGCGTCAGCACGAGCAGGGCGATCCGGTCGACCCCGAGCAACGAGAGGCAGGCGTCGAGACGCTCCGGGAGCGGCCCCGTGTCGACCAGCAGCACTCCCCCGTCGCCCCGGAGGAGGATCGCGTCGCCCTGGCCCACGTCGCACATCGCGACCCGCCAGTCCTGGGGAACGGACCCGGAGCGCAGCAGCGGCGTGGCCACTCCGGTCGCCGCCGTGCCCGCGAGCAGGGCGGCGAGCACAGCCGCGACCGCGCGGCGCAGCACGGCGAGGCGACGCGTCCGCGTCAGCAGGAGCAGAGCGAGGACGGTCAGCACGGTGAGGGCGAGCACCCCGGCGAGCCCGGGCCACCAGGCGAGCCGGGGCATCGGCCAGCTCGACACCGCGCGGGCGATCGACGCGATCCACCAGGTCGGCACCGCGGCGAAGCGGATGGCCGCATCGGCCCCCCACGGCCACCACGGCGCCAGCAGGCACCCGATCAGTCCCAGCCCCGTCGCGAGCGGAGCCGCCGGCTCGGCGAGCAGGTTCGCCAGGACGCCGTAGACGGGGACGGTGGGATCCACCAGCAGCACGACGGGCTGGCAGGCGAGCTGGGCGGCCGTCGGCACGGCGAGCACCAGCGCGAGGGGCCGGGGCAGCACCTCGCCGAGTCGGCGCGCGATCGGCTCCGCGAGCAGCAGCAGACCGGCGGTGGCCAGCACCGACAGCACGAAGCCGAGCTTCCCCGCGATGGCCGGATCGGCGATCACGAGCAGGACGACGCTCGCGAGCAGCGCCGGCACCGCGGCTCCCGACCGCCTCCCCAGACGGGCCAGCAGCACGACGGTCGCCATCGTGGCCGCCCGGACGACGCTCGGCTCGGGGGTGACGAGGACGACGAAGGCGGCGAGGGCGAGCAGGGCGCTGAGGGTGCGGAGGAGGCGGTTCACGCCGAGGAGCGACGCCAGCAGCCAGCCGGCGACGACCACGACCGCGCAGTTCGCGCCGGAGACCGCGGTCAGGTGGGTGAGCGAGGCCGTCCGCATGTCCTCCTCGAGGTCTGCGGTGAGCGCGGTCGTGTCACCCGTCGCGAGCCCGGGCAGCAGACCCGCCACATCACCGCCGAGGACAGCCGTGCGCTCGAGGAAGCTCGAGCGCAGCACTTCCGCGACGGCGGCGATCCCCGTCGGCGCGCTCCGGTCGAGGATCCCGGACGCCGTGACGAGTGTGCGCTCTCCCACGGGGTCCCGGGGTCCGCCGTCGGCCCGCGCCTCCAGCAGCAGATCGGAGCCGACCGGGACGCGCGCGCCGGGGTCCGCCAGGAAGACCCTCACCGGCGCGGCGACGTCCTCGTGATCGATCGAGAGCGCGACGGCGTCGAACCACACGCCGCCCGTCGCGAGCGGGCGCGCCGCGGTCTCGACTCTGACCTCGAGTGCGATCCGGGTGCGCCGCTCGGCCGCCTGCACGAGCGGCTCCGGATGCGCCCCCGGCGCCGAGAGGACGACCGCGGTGATCGCGAGGGCCGCTCCCGCCGCCGGGACCGCGAGGACGGCGAGGAGCGCCCGGCGACCCGGGAGGAGGACGAGGAGCACGAGGAGGAGGGCCACGGCGGCCCAGGCCGCGAGCAGGACCCCCGGGCCGGCCGTGAGCACGACCGAGACCGGAAGCAGTCCGCTGAGCGCGGCGGCCGTCCAGGTCAGCACGGCCACCGGGAGCAGCCGCAGGTCCGCCGCCCTCACGGCGCCACCCGGTCGCGGAAGCCCTCGAGCGTCTTCTCGCCGATCCCCGGGACTTCGAGCAGCTGATCGACGGAGGCGAAGGGACCGTTCGCCTCGCGGTAGGAGATGATCTTCGCCGCGGTCGCCGGGCCCACCTCGGGCAGCTCCTCGAGCTGGGCGGCCGTCGCCGTGCTGAGGCTGATCGGCCCCGAGCCGGCGACGGCATCAGGCACCGCTCCGGGCGCGGGAGCCGCACCGACCTCGGGCACGATCAGCTGCTCGCCGTCGACGATCCGTCGTGCGAGGTTCACCGCGTCGCTCTCCGCCGCCTCGGTCAGCCCTCCGGCCGCCGCGAGCGCGTCCGCGACGCGGGCTCCCTCCTTCATCAGGTACAGCCCCGGAGCGACCACCTCCCCCGCGACGTGCACGTACAGCGTCGGGGGACCGACGGTGGCGGCCGCGGAGGGCGGCACGGAAGCGGCGGACGACGCCACCGGCAGCACGCGGCTCCTGCCGCTCGCCTGAGCCCCGGCCAGGAGCACGGCGATCACGGCCGCCGCGAGGACGAGCACGACGGCGGCGCCCATCCCCATCCGCCAGCGTGCCCGGGGGCGCCGCGGGCGCAGCAGGAGGGCGAGGTCGTCGGTCCCGTCGCTCGTCTGCATCCGAGAACGGTAGGAGCGCGACACCGCCCGGAGAGGCGGCACCGCGACGATCCGTGGACGACGAAGGGGCTCCTCCGCTGTGGAGGAGCCCCTTCGAGAGGACGGGTTAGACGGCCTTCGTCACCAGGTTCACCAGGCGCGGCGCCCGCACGATCGCCTTGACGACCTCGCGGCCCTGCAGGGCTCGCGCGACGCCCGCCGTGGCCCGCGCCTTCTCCTCGAGCTCGTCAGAGGAGATCTTGGGCGACACCTCGAGGCGGTCGCGGACCTTGCCGTCGACCTGGAGGATCGCGGTGACCTTCTCCTCGACGAGCAGCGTCGGGTCGGCCTTGCGCCAGACGACGTGCGCGACGGGGCCCTGGTAGCCCAGGCGGCTCCACATGTCCTCGGCCGTGTAGGGCGCGAACAGGTTGAGCGCCATCGCGATGACCTCGGCGGCCTCGCGCACGGCGGCGTCGCCGCCTCCGGCACCCGAGTCGATCGTCTTGCGGGTCGCGTTGACGAGCTCCATCAGGCGCGCGACGACGACGTTGAACTTGAAGGCCTCGATCAGCGACGGCGACTCCGAGAGGAAGCGGTGCGTCTGGCGGCGGAGCGCCGCGTCGCCGTTCTTCCACTCGATGTCGGGCTTCGAGGTGACGTCCTTCGCGAGGCGCCAGGCGCGCGCGAGGAACTTCGCGCTGCCCGACGGCGAGACGTCGGCCCAGTCGATGTCGTCCTCGGGCGGGCCGGCGAACGCCATGGTCAGACGCACCGCGTCCACGCCGTACTCGTCGAGCTGCTCCGACAGGCGCACGATGTTGCCCTTGGACTTCGACATCGCGGCGCCGTCCATCTGCACCATGCCCTGGTTGAGCAGCGCCGTGAACGGCTCGGTGAAGGACACGTAGCCGAGGTCGAAGAGCACCTTGGTGATGAACCGCGCGTACAGCAGGTGCAGGATCGCGTGGGTCACGCCTCCGACGTACTGGTCGACGGGCGCCCACTTCTCGGCGAGCTTCGGATCGAACGCCTGCGTGTCGTCGTTCGGCGACAGGAAGCGGAGGAAGTACCAGGAGGAGTCGACGAACGTGTCCATCGTGTCCGGGTCGCGGCGCGCGGGGCTGCCGTCGACCGGGTTCGGCACGTTGACCCAGTCCTCCGCCGCGCCCAGCGGCGACGAGCCCTTGGGCTGCAGGTCGAGGCCCTCGGTCGGCGGGAGCACCACCGGCAGCTGGTCCTCGGGAACGGGGATCAGCTCGCCGTTCTCGCCGTGGATGATCGGGATGGGCGTGCCCCAGTAGCGCTGGCGAGAGATCAGCCAGTCGCGCAGGCGGTAGTTCTTCGCCGAGCGGCCGCGGCCGCGCTCCTCGAGCAGCTTGATCACGCGCTCGATGGCGGTGCGCTTGGAGAGGCCGTCGAGCGGGCCGGAGTTCATCAGGCGGCCGTCGCCGGTCAGCGCCTCGCCGGTGATCGCGGGGTCGGCCGAGTAGCGCGCCTCGAGAGCGGCGAGCTCCTCCGGGTCCTCGGGGATCACGGGGATCGCACCGGTGACGGGCGCGGAGGTGTCGACGACGACGCGGACCGGCAGGTCGAAGGCGCGGGCGAAGTCGAGGTCGCGCTGGTCGTGCGCGGGCACGGCCATGACCGCGCCGTGGCCGTAGTCGGACAGCACGTAGTCGGCGGCCCAGATCGGCAGGCGCTCGCCGTTCACCGGGTTGATCGCGTAGCGGCCCAGGAACACGCCGGTCTTGGGGCGGTCGGCGGTGAGGCGCTCGATCTCGCTCGACTTCTGCACCTTCTCGAGGTACGAGCGGAACGCGTCGCGCAGCTCCGGCTCGGATCCCTCGACCAGCTCGGTGGCGAGATCGGAATCGGGGGCGACGACCATGAACGTCGCCCCGTACAGGGTGTCGGGACGCGTCGTGAACACCGTGACGCGCTCGTCGCGGCCCTCGATCTCGAACTCGACGTCGGCGCCGATGGAGCGGCCGATCCAGTTGCGCTGCATCGCGATGACCTTCGACGGCCAGGAGCCCTCGAGCTGGTTCAGGTCGTCGAGCAGGCGGTCGGCGTAGTCGGTGATCTTGAAGTACCACTGCGTGAGCTTCTTCTTCACCACGACGGCGCCCGAGCGCTCGGACGTGCCGTCGGCGAGGACCTGCTCGTTCGCGAGGACCGTCTGGTCCACCGGGTCCCAGTTGACCCAGCTGTCCTTGCGGTAGGCCAGGCCCTTCTCGTACATCTTCAGGAACAGCCACTGGTTCCACTTGTAGTAGTCCGGGTCGGACGTGTGGATGACGCGGTCCCAGTCGAAGGAGGCGGCGTAGCGCTTCATCGAGCGCTTCTGCTGCTCGATGTTGTCGTAGGTCCAGGTGCGGGGGTTCAGTCCGCGCTTGATCGCGGCGTTCTCGGCGGGCAGGCCGAAGCTGTCCCAGCCGATCGGGTGGAGCACGTTGAAGCCCTGCTGGCGCCAGTAGCGCGCGATGACGTCGCCTAGCGCGTACGCCTCAGCGTGGCCCATGTGCAGGTCGCCGGAGGGGTACGGGAACATGTCGAGCACGTACTTGCGGGGGCGCTTGTCGTCGGGGAGGTCCGTCGAGAACGGACGGGTCTCCTCCCAGATCGGGAGCCACTTCTCTTGCAGTGCGCGGAAATCGTAGCGGTCCTCGTCGTTCGCGCCGGTCTGCTGGGAGGTCTCGTCTGCCACAGGTGTGTCCTACTTCATCAGGGTGGGATCGGACGCGCAGCGCCCGTCGGGGGCGGCGTCCGACGAACAACCCTACTGGCCCTCAGCGACCGGGCGACGAATCCTCCGCGACCTCGCGGGGCACTCCGAGCACGGCGAGCAGGGCCCGCGCCTTGAGCAGCGTCTCCTCGACCTCCTCCTCGGGCACCGAGAGGGCGGTGATGCCGCCGCCGGTGCCGAGGCGGGCGCACTCGGGCTCGATGACGAGGCTCCGGATGGTCATGGCGAGGTCGATCGAGCCGTCCGAGCCGAGGCGGCCGAAGGCTCCGGAGTAGACACCGCGCGGTCCGCCCTCCCACTCGCGGAGGAGTTCCACGGCCCGCCGCTTCGGCGCCCCCGTCATCGAGCCGGCCGGGAACGTCGCGGCGATCAGGGCGGCGACGCCGATCCCCTCCGCGGGCAGCGCCGACACCTCGCTGACGAGCTGGTGCACGTGCGGGTAGGTCTCGACCTCCAGCAGCCGGTCGACGCGGACGGAGCCCGGCTCGGCGATGCGCGCGAGGTCGTTGCGGACCAGATCGACGATCATGACGTTCTCGGCCCGCTCCTTGACGCTCGCCAGCAGCTCGGCGCGCAGGGCCTCGTCCTCCGCGGCGTCGCGGCCACGGGGCCGGGTCCCCTTGATCGGATGCGTGGCCGCGCGCCCGCCCGCCTCGCGCGTCAGGAAGCGCTCGGGCGACGCGCTCACGAGCGCCCGGCCTCCGAAGCGGATCAGCCCGCCGTGGTGGCTGGGGCTCGAGCGGCGCAGGCGCCGGTAGCACTCGACCGGGTCGAAGCGTCCCTCCACGACGACCTCGTTCGTGAGGCAGAGCTGGTAGGCGTCGCCCGCGCGGATCGCGGCCTGGCAGCGCGCGATGAGAGCGGAGTAGGCGGCTCGGTCGTGCCGGCGGCGCACGGAGGCGACGGGCTCGGCGGGAGCGGGATCCCCCAGCGGCTCGTCGGCGAGCGCCGCCAGGGCCGCGACCAGGCGGTCCGCCTCCTCCCGTCTGTCCGCTGACGCCACGACGCGCAGCGTGCGGGCGGCGTGGTCGAACTCGAGCACGGGGTCGCCGCGGAGCAGGACCAGCGCGGGCGGATCGCCCTCGGTCGCTCCGACGGCGGGCAGAGACACGAAGGGCGCGCCCGCCTCGTAGGAGAGGTGGCCGTAGCGACCGAGCGCGCGGTCGCGACCGCTCGACTCCGCCTCCACGCGGGCGAGTGCCGCGGACACGTCGCGGCCGGCCTCGACGACGATCGCATCGGAGGGGCGGCAGGACCCGAGGTAGGAGCGACCCGCGACCGCGTCGGGGCCGGAGTCGAGCCAGAAGGCGGCCTCCACCTCGCGGTAGAGGGCGAGGAACGCCCGCTCGGGGTCGACCCACGGCAGGACGACCTCGTGCAGGTCTCCGGGGAGCAGGGCGCCGACCACTGGGCTAGCGTAGGCCGTCGTGGACGGCGAGCAGGTGCGGCACTGGGACGGGCGGGAGCTCGCCTCCCCCCGCGAGCCCGGCACGGCGGCGCTGCTGGCCGCCGACTCGTGGCTCGTCTCGGACGGCCGCGTGCGCGGACTGGAGCTGCACCGCGAGCGCTTCCTCGACGCCGTCCGGGCGGCGGGCGGACCGGACGACGCGGGCGCGTTCTTCGATGCCTCCGTCGCCGCGCTCCCCCGCATCGGCGACCACTTCCCCCGCGTCGAGCTCGACTCCGCCGGACTGCACCTGCGCCTGCGACCGGCACCGCCGCGCACCCGCTCGGTCGTGCTGTGGACGAGTCCCGTGGATCCGCGGCGCGTGCCGGAGTGGAAGGGACCCGACATCGCCCGGCTCGCGCTGCTCAGGCAGCGGGCGATCGCGAACGGAGCCGACGAGGCCGTAATCCTCGACGCCGACGGCGCGATCCTCGACGGCGCGACCAGCGCGGTGCTGTGGTGGCTCGGCGACACCCTCGTCGTCCCCCCGCCCACGAGCCCCCGGGTGCGCAGCGTCACCGCCCGCACGATCTCGGTGCTCGCGGGCGCCCTCGGCGTCGACGTGCTGGAGGCCCCGACGGAGCCGGAGTCGCTCGACGGCCGCGAGGTCTGGGTCGTGAACGCCCTGCACGGCGCGCGCCTGGCGACCTCGTGGGTCGGCGGACCGGCGCTCGCCGCGGAGCCGGGCCGGCTCGATGCCTGGCGTCGTCGCCTGGACGCGCTGCGCCGCCCCCTCCCCTGACGCCCGCCGCCGCGGGTGTCCCCGTGGCCCTCCGGATCGACGCAGAATGGAGGGATGAGCGGGCCCGGTGACTTCCTCCGCCAGGTGCTCGCCTACGAGGGCGATCACTGGCGGGCGCAGGACGTGCGCGAGAGGCTCGGTCACGGACTCGACGCGACCGGGGCGTCCGTCGGAGCCGTCCGCGGGGGCGTCCGCGACGCGCTGAACAAGTTCCGCGGCCTGACGCACGACGACGTCACCGCGCTCTCCTCGGAGCTCTGGGACCCGCCCGTCTTCGAGCACCGCCTCGCCGCCGTCGTCCTGCTCCAGACGCGCGTCGCGCTCCTGCGCGCGTCGGACCTCACCCGGCTCGAGGGCTTCGTCCGCGACGGACGCGTGCCCGAGCTCGTCGATCCGCTCGCGGTGGACGTCGTGCGTCCGCTGCGCGCCGCCCTCGACGACCGAGCACGACGGCGGATGGACGCGGTGCTCGACCGGTGGGCCGACGAGGGCGGGATGCTCGCCCGGGCCGCGGCGCGCGTCAGGGGCTGACGGCGGTCCCGTCGGTCACGGCGACGCGCCGGTCGAACACGAGCGACGGATCCACGCGGTGCGCGATCAGGACGACCGTGCGGCCCTCCGCCGCGACGAGGAGGTCGGCGAGCAGCGCATCCGCGACCGGAGCGTCGACCGAGGCGGTCGGCTCGTCCAGCACCAGCACGGGGAAGTCGGCCAGCAGCGCCCGCGCGAGGGCCAGGCGCTGCGCCTGCCCGCCGGACACGAGGGAGCCGCGCTCCCCCACTCGTGCGTCGATCCCTCCGCGGGACGCGGTCCACGCACCGAGCCCGACGCGGTCCAGCACCGACAGGAGCTCCTCCTCGTCGGCGGCGGGCCTCGCGAAGAGCAGGTTCTGCCGGATCGTGTCGTCGAACAGGTAGGGCTGCTGCTCGACGAGGCCGACCAGCCGGCGCACCCGGGCCTGCGGGAGCGTCCGCGCCTCGACTCCGCCGACGAGGTACGAGCCGGAGTAGTCGAGGAAGCGCACGAGCGCGTGGGCGAGCGTGGTCTTGCCGGATCCGCTCGCGCCGGTCACGAGGATCCGCTCGCCCGCTCGCAGTTCGAGCGACACGTGCGCGAGCGCGGGTGCCGGGGAGCCGGGCCAGGACACCGAGAGACCGCTCAGCACGAGATCCGATCCGTGCGGGTCGGGGGCGAGCGGATCGACGTCGTCGTCGGTCGCGAGGGCGGGCGACGACGCCTCGCGGTCGAGGTCCGCGAGGCGCTGAGCGCTCGAGAGCGCGGTGCGCGCCGACTGCACGGCGAGCGGAGCGGCGGCGGCCACCTCGAAGACCGCGAGCGGCACGAGGGCGAGGACGCCGAGCGCCGGCCCGCCGAGGGCGTCCAGCGACGGGATGCCGAGGGCGAGCGACGCCCAGACCGCCCCGCCGGAGCACAGCGCGAGCACCGCGGCGGCGAGTCCCGCCGACGCGGCACGGCGGCGGGCGGCGCGGGCGACCGCCTCCTCCGCCTCCGCCACGTCGGCCACGGCGCGGTCGGCCGCGTCGAACGCGATCAGCACGTCGAGACGGGTGACGAGGAGGTTGAGGCGCTCGGCCAGCTCTCCGCGCAGCGGCGCGAGCTCGCGGTCGGCGCGCGCCGACACGAGACCGGAGCCGACCGCTCCCGCCCCGAACGCCAGCAGGAGGAGCGCGAGCAGCACGATTCCGGCGGCCGGGAGCAGGAGCCAGACGCCCACCACCGCGAGCGTCGAGACGACGAGCGCCACCACGAGCGGCTGCACGATCCGCAACGGCACGTCCTGCTGCGCGTCGACGTCGGCGACGACGCGCGACACGAGATCGCCGCGGCGCACGCGGCCGAGTCCGTCGGGGGCGACCGGGACGAGCCGCTCGTAGACGCCCGCGCGCAGCTCCGCGAGCGCTCTGAACGCCGCGTCGTGGCCGCTGAGCCGCTCGAGGTAGCGGAAGAACGCGCGCGCGAGCGCGAAGGCGCGCACCCCGACGACCGCCATCGAGAGGAAGAGGATCGGCGGCTGCTCCGCCGCGCGGACGATCAGCCAGGCCGAGCAGGCGAGCAGGGCGACGACCGACGCCGAGGAGAGCAGTCCGAAGGAGAGTCCGGGGAGGAAGCGGCGCGCCGGCGGCATCGCGGCGCGGAGGACGTCGGCGCGCCTCACCGGAGCACCGCCTCGGCACTCGAGAGCGCGAGCACGGCGTCGGCGGCGGCGATCGTGGCGGGACGGTGCGTGGCGACGATCACGGTCGCGCCCTCGTCGGCCAGCGTGCGGAGCCCCGCGAGGAGCCGCCGCTCCGACGCGTCGTCCAGCGCCGCCGTCGGCTCGTCGAGCAGGAGCAGCGCACCGTCCCGCTCGAGCAGTCGGTGGATCGCGCGGGCGACGGCCACGCGCGCGCTCTGACCCCCCGAGAGCCCGGTGCCCTCCGCGTCCACGCGGCGCGTCGGATCGACGTCCACGGCGGCCAGCCGGAGCGCGCGGTCGAGTCGTGCTTGATCGACCGATCGCGCGCCCAGAGCGACATTCGAGGCGACCGTTCCCGGAAGCAGATCGGCGCGCTGCCCCGCCCAGGCGAGCCGATCGCGGACGGCGCGGGGCGCTACCGGCTCCCCGCCGAGCAGCACGGTCCCTTCGGCGGCCACGAACCCGGCGAGGACCGCGAGGAGGGTCGACTTGCCCGAGCCGCTCGCTCCGGTGACGGCGGTGATCGTGCCGACGGCGAAGGTCGCGTCGACCGGCGCGAGTACGCGGCCCGAGCCGTCGTCGACCGAGACGCCGCGCAGCTCCAGGTCGCCGCACGTCGCCGTGCCTCCGGCCACCACGGGCAGCAGTGCCGCCCGCTCGATCACCGCGAACGCATCGTCGGCCGCCTGCACGCCGTCCGCCGCCGCGTGGAACTCGGCGCCCACCTGGCGGACCGGCAGGAACACGTCCGGCGCCAGCACGAGCACGAAGAGCCCGACCGCCAGCGCCAGCGATCCGTCGACCAGCCGCAGGCCGATCGAGACCGCGACGAGGGCGACCGAGAGGGACCCGGCCAGCTCGAGCACGAATCCGCTCACGAAGGTCACCCGCAGCACCTTCATCGTGTGCACGCGGTAGTCCTCGGTCAGGCTGCGGATCCGCGCCGACTGGCGCTCCGCCCGGCCGAAGATCTTGAGCGTCGCGAGTCCGCCGACCGTGTCGACGAACCCCGACGCGAGCGCCTGGAGCCGATCCCACTGGCGCTTCTGCACCGCCTGCGTCGCCCAGCCGATCAGGATCATGAAGACCGGGATGAGCGGCAGCGTGACGATCAGGAACAGCGCGCTGAGCGGATCCGCGAGCAGCACCACCCCGACGAGGATCGGAGTCGTGACCGCCGTCGCGATCAGCTGCGGCAGGTAGCGGGCGAAGTAGCCGTCCAGCGCGTCGAGCCCGCCGCCCAGCAGCGCGACGACGCCGCCGGAGCCGCCGGCCGGCCGCCCCGACGGACCGAGCGCCACGAGGGCCTCGAGCACCGCCGCGCGCAGCTGCGCCTTCGCCCCCACTCCGCCGCGCACCGCGTTCACCTCGGTCGCCCACGCCAGGGCCGCCCGCGCGGCGATCGCGGCGAGCAGCGCGCCGAGCAGCGGAGCGAGCTCCTGGGGTGAGCGCCCGTCGACCGCTCCCGACACGAGCTGCGCGACCAGCCACGCGAACGCGATAGCGCCCAGCGTGCGGGCGAGCGCGAGGGCGCCGCCGAGCACGAGGAACACGCGCGCGGCGCGGGCGTAGCGGAGCAGCCGCGGATCGAGGGGCTTCACGGACGGGGTGCGGTCACGTCAGTGCGCGTCCACCGGGATCTGCGTCCGGGTGATGCGCTTGCGGAAGATCCAGTAGGTCCAGGCCTGGTAGCCGACGATGAGCGGCACGAACACCAGGGCGGTCCAACTCATGACCGTCAGCGTATACGGGGTGCTCGAGGCGTTCTCGATCGTGAGGCTGTTCGCGATGTCGTTCGACGCGGGCATGACCGCCGGGAACAGCGTGGTGAACAGCGCGAGCACCGCGAGGGCGATCGTGCCGGCGAGCAGGGCGAAGGCTCGTCCCTCCCTGCCCCGGAGGTTCGCGAGCCACGCCAGGATCAGCGCGCCGGCGGCGGCGAGCGAGAGCAGCCACGAGGGGCTGTTGCCCGACTGCAGGTTCGTCCAGGCGAGGAACACCGCCGCGACCACGATGGTCAGCAGCCCCGCCTTCGTCGCCAGCCGTCGCGCCCGCTCGCGGATCTCTCCGTCGGTCTTGAGCGAGACGAAGACCACTCCGTGGGTGAAGAACAGCAGGAGGGTCGTCAGTCCGCCCAGCAGCGCGTACGGGTTCAGCAGGTCGAAGACGGTGCCGATGTAGTTGTGGTCGGCGTCCAGCGGCACGCCCTGCACGATGTTCGCGAAGGCGACGCCCCAGAGGAACGCGGGCAGCGCCGAGCCGACCACGATCATCCGGTCGAACCGCGACTTCCACTGCGCCTCCGGACGCTGATGGCGGTACTCGAACGAGACGCCGCGCGCGATCAGAGCGAGCAGGATCAGCAGCAGGGGCAGGTAGAACCCGCTGAAGAGCGTCGCGTACCACTCCGGGAACGCCGCGAACATGGCGGCGCCCGCGACGATGACCCAGGTCTCGTTGAGGTCCCAGACCGGGCCGATCGTGTTGATCAGGACGCGGCGGTCGGTGTCGTCGCGACCGAGGAACGGGAGCGACATGCCGACGCCGAAGTCGAAGCCGTCGAGGACGAAGTAGCCGATGAAGAACGCGGCGACGATCCAGAACCAGAGAGTGGGGAGATCCACGGGTGCCTCCTAGTAGACGGTGCCGACGAGCTGCGGGCGACCGCTCTCCTCGTCGACCTCGGGAGCGTCGTCCGGGCCGGCCTGGGCCGCCCGCTTGATGAGCCGGAACTCCACGACCGCGAGAGTGCCGTAGATGGCGGTGAACGAGAGGAGCGAGATCAGCACTTCGACTCCGCTGACGCCGGGAGAGACGCCGTCGGCCGTCTTCAGCAGGCCGAAGACCAGCCACGGCTGGCGGCCCATCTCGGTGAAGACCCAGCCGACGATCATCGCGAACAGGGGCAGAGGAGCGGCCCAGATCGCGATCCTCCACATCCACTGCTTCGGCTCGCGGCCCTTGCGGGTGAACCAGAGGCCGGCCGCGGCGACGCCGATGGCGAGGACGCCGAGCGCCATCATCCAGCGGAACGACCAGTAGGTGACCCAGATGATCGGCGTGTAGTCGCCGGGTCCGTAGACCTGCTCGTACTGCGCCTGCAGGTCGTTGATGCCCTCGACGGTGCCGGTGAAGGTGTGGGTCGAGAGGAACGACAGGAGGTAGGGGATGCGGATCGAGAACAGCTCGCTCGAGCCGTCGGGCGTGCCCCAGGTGAAGACCGAGAACGAGGCGTCGACGCCGGTCGAGGTGCGGTAGAGCGCCTCGGCGGCGGCCATCTTCATCGGCTGCGTGTCGACCATGGCGAGGCCGAGCTGGTCCCCGGTGAGGAGGGTGAGGCCGCCGCTGATGAGCATCATCCAGGCGCCGAACTTCAGCGCCGGGCGCATGGTCTCGAGGTGCTGGCTGCGCGAGAGGTGGTAGGCGGCGACGCTGATGATGACCGCGGCCGAGACCATGAAGCAGGCGAAGATCGTGTGCGGGAACGCGGCGAGCGCGACCTTGTTCGTGAGCAGCGCCCAGATGTCCGTCAGCTCGGCGCGGCCCTTCGCCTCGTTGATCCGGAAGCCGACCGGGTTCTGCATGAACGCGTTCGCGGCGATGATGAAGTAGGCCGAGAGCGTCGTTCCGAGCGAGGTGAGCCAGATGGTGGCGAGGTGGAGCTTCTCGGGCAGCTTGTCCCAGCCGAAGATCCAGAGGCCGATGAACGTCGCCTCCAGGAAGAACGCGAGCAGCCCCTCGAACGCCAGCGGAGCGCCGAACACGTCGCCGACGAAGCGGGAGTAGTCGCTCCAGTTCATGCCGAACTGGAACTCCTGGACGATGCCGGTGACGACGCCCATGGCGAAGTTGATCAGGAAGAGCTTCCCGAAGAACTTGGTGAGCTGCAGGTAGTGGATCTTCGAGGTCCGCACCCAGGCGGTCTGGAAGATCGCGACGGTGAGCGCCATGCCGATCGTCAGCGGCACGAAGAGGAAGTGGTAGATCGTCGTCAGGCCGAACTGCCACCTCGACAGCAGGAGCGGATCCAGGAGTTCGTTCACGGCCCAGAGCCTAGGTCGGCGGGGAGAGGCCGAGGGCCTCCGATCCCAGTAATGGAGCGGATGTGCGACCCGTGGACCCCCTCCGACGACACCCTTCCGCGGGCCGTCCGCGAGTTCTTCTCGACGCCCTCGTGCAGGAGGTCTGTCGACGTCGAGACGGACTGTCTCGACGTCGAGGGACACCACCGCCGAGCGACGGGCGAGCGGCCCTCCCCGTCGTCGGAGCCGCTGCCGCACTCCTCTCGACGGCGAGCAACTCCGTTGACGCGTCGAACCTGAGGATTGCATTCATTCAGTCACGGTCGATTCCCAGGTTGCACGAACCGCAGAAGAGCGGTGAACATCCGTTCGCCGCCCCTGCTGCCGGCATCGGCCTCCTCGCACCGGACGCCCTGCGACGACCCGTACGCTTTATCCATGCCGAGCAAGGGGAGCTACGCCAAAGGTGTCGCCAAGCGCGAGGAGATCCTGCAGACCGCACTCGAGGTGTTCTCGCGCCAGGGGTACCGCAAGGCCTCGCTGCGCGAGATCTCGGAAGCCGTGGGTCTGACGCAGGCGGGCCTGCTCCACTACTTCGACTCGAAGGAGGAGCTCTTCGCCGAGGTCCTCCGCAAGCGCGACGAGCTCGACACCGCCGCCTACGATCTGGGGCGCACCGGCGATGCGGCGATCGAGCAGCTGGTGCGGCTCGTCCGGCACAACAGCGACGTCCCCGGCCTCGTCCACCTCTACGCCACGCTCTCGGCCGAGGGGACGGACGAGTCCCACCCCGCGCACCCCTTCTTCGTCGAGCGCTACCGCACCTTCACCGGGACGCTCGCCGACCGGGTGCGCGAGGACCAGAACGAGGGCCTCATCGCCGAGGACGTCGACCCCGAGACCGCCGCGCGCATGATCATCGCCCTGTCCGACGGCCTGCAGGTGCAGTGGCTCCTGGACGACTCGGTCGACATGGGCTCGATCGTCGAGACCTTCTGGGCGCTGCTCAAGCGCGTGCGCTGAGGCCCGGGTCCGGATGAACGACGCGCTGAGTGCGATCCTCGACTTCGTCGTCGCGGTGCCGCCCGTGTGGCGCACGCTCCTGGCGGGCCTCGCGATCTTCCTCGAGACCACGATCCTCGCGGGGCTGATCGTCCCCGGCGACACGGTCGTCATCGTCAGCGCGACCGGCGTCACCACTCCCCTGCAGTTCCTGGCGCTCGCCCTCACGGTGATCCTCGGGGCGCTCGGAGGCGAGTCCGTCGGCTTCGCGCTCGGCCGCTTCTTCGGGCCGCGGATCCGCGCCTCGCGTCTCGGGCGGCGCCTCGGCGAGAAGAACTGGCTGCGCGCCGAGCGCTACCTCGCGCGGAGGGGCGGGATCGCCGTGTTCCTCTCGCGGTTCCTCCCGGTGCTGCACTCGCTCATCCCCCTCACGGTCGGGATGAGCGGCATGTCGTACCGCACGTTCATGGCGTGGACGACGCCCGCGTGCGTCATCTGGTCCTTCGCGTACGTCGGGGTCGGCACGGCCGTCGCCGGCGGGTACCGCGAGCTCGCGGACACGCTGCACTGGGCCGGCTACCTCTTCGTCGGCGTGATCGTGCTCTTCGTCCTGCTCGTCGTCGGCGGCAAGAAGCTGCTCTCACGAGCAGAGGCGCGCCACCTCGACGAGTGACGCGCCTCTGCGCGGTGCGATCGGCCGGAGCCGCTCAGGGCATCGAGACCGGGGTCAGCCCAGCAGGCCGGCCGAGGTGAGCCACTCGGTCGCGATGGACGCGGCCGACTTCTGCTCGTTGACGCTCTCGGAGTTGAGCGAGACCAGGTCCTCGGCGGTCAGCTTCGCGCTGACCTCGTTCAGGACCTCGGCCGCGTCGTCCTCGACCTTGTCGGAGACGATCGGCACCACGTTGTCGGCCACGAACAGGCCGTCCGGGTCCTCGAGGGGCAGCAGATCGTTCGACTCGATGTTCGGGTCGGCGGTGTAGATGTTCGCCAGCTGGATCTGGTTGCTGGTCAGCGCGTCGACCGTGGTCGATCCGCCGCTGTCCTCGATCGCCTGGAAGGTGGTCTCGACGCCGTACTTCTCGAGCAGCGCGTCCGGTCCGTAGGGGCGGGTCTGCAGCTCGGAGTTGCCGCCCAGCACGATCGGGTCGGTCACCGAGGAGAGCGAGGCGATGTCGGTGAGGCCCCACTGGTCGGCGAAGGCCTGGGTCACGGTGTACGAGTTCTGGTCGCTGGCGTCGGCCGCGTCCAGAGCGCGCAGGCCGTCGGGCAGCGCCTCGGTCAGCGCCGAGTACACGTCGTCGGCCGTGGTCGCGGTCGTGTCGGGCTCGAGCGCCTGGAGCAGGCTGCCGCCGTACTCGGGGAAGACGTCGATCGATCCGCTCTCGATCTCGGGGAGGTAGATCTCGCGCTGGCCGATGCGGAAGTCGCGCTGCACGGTGAAGCCGCCGTCCTCCAGCGCCTGCGCGTAGATCTCGGCGATGATCTCGTTCGAGTAGTAGTCCTGCGAGCCGATGACGATCGTGTCGCCGCCCTCGGCGGCACCCGATCCCTCGTCCAGCGGATCGCTCGAGGAACACCCTGCCAGTGCCACGACGGCACCGACCGCGAGTGCGCCCAGCGCGACACGGCCCTTCGTGAAGTGTGCTGTGAACATTGCTATTTCCTCTCCTCGGTGGGATTCCCCACCACCGCGCGTCGTCGGGGCGACGAGGCGCGGATGCTCGAACGGCCGGCGGCGCTGCCGGCGAGACCCAGGACCACTCCGCGCGGGACGGCCACCCGCTGGAGGACGGCGTAGACGACCTCGCTGATCAGAGTGAGCACGATGACGATGATCGACCCGGCGAGCATCTGCGGGTAGTCCCCCGCCTTCACTCCCTGGAAGATGTAGCGGCCGAGGCCGCCGGCGCCGATGAAGTCGGCGAGGGTGGCGGTGGCGATGATCTGCAGCGTCGCCGAGCGGAGGCCGCCCATCAGCAGCGGCAGTCCGAGCGGGATCTCGACCTTCGTCAGGATCTGCCACTCCGTCATGCCGACCGAGCGGGCGGCGTCGACGGTGCGCCGGTCGACCGCCTCGAGGCCGGAGTAGGCGCCGGCGAGGATCGACGGGATCGCCAGGATCACCAGCGCGATCAGCGGCGCTCCGAGCCCGAGGCCGAGGCTCATGGCCGCGAGCACGAGGACGCCCAGCGTCGGCAGGGCGCGCAGTCCGCCCGCGACCGGGACGGCGATGCCCTTGCCCTTGCCGGTGTGGCCGATGAGGTAGCCGATCGGGATCGCGATCACCGCCGCGATCACGAGCACGAGCAGGCTGATGCCCAGGTGCTGCGCCACGCGGGTGGGGATCCCGTAGATCCCGGTCCAGTGCTCGGGATCGCCGATCCAGGCGAACGCCTCGAGGATGAGGTTCACGCCGCCACCGCCGTCCGGTCGGCCCGGGCCCTGCGCGCCGAGCGGGCGCGGTCGGCCGTTGTCCACGGCATCAGCAGGCGGCCGAGGAGCACCAGGAGCGCGTCGAGCGCGAGCGCCAGCGCGATGGTGAGGACGATGCCGGAGACGATCTCCCCCGTGATGCCGCGCTGGAACCCGTCGGTGAAGAGCAGCCCCAGGCTCTGGATGCCGAGCACGGCGCCGACCGTCACGAGGCTGACCGTGCTGACGGTGACGACGCGCAGTCCCGAGAGGAGCACGGGGCCGGCGAGCGGGAACTCGACCTTCCAGAACCGGGCCCAGGCGGAGTAGCCCATCGCCGTCGCCGACTGGATCACGTCCTCCGAGACGGCCGACAGCGCATCCGCGGTCGTGCGGACCATGAGGGCGATGCCGTAGAGGGTCAGGCCGATGATCACGTTCGCCGTCGAGCGCAGCGGGATGCCCAGCACGGCCGGCAGCAGGATGAACATGGCCAGCGACGGGATCGCGTAGAGCACCCCGAGCGCGGTGAGCAGCGTGCCGCGACTCCAGCGGAACCGGTTGGCGAACCAGCCGAACGGCACCGAGATCACGAACGACAGCAGGATCGGCGGCACCGAGAGGACCAGGTGCGCGATCAGGTTCGCGACGATCGAGTCGACGTTGTTGACGACCCAGTTCACGCGGTGCCACCGTCCGCGGGCCGGAGCACCCCGGTCGCCCGCCCGTCGCCGTCGACGACGAGTCGCGCGCCGTCGCGCTCCTCGATGTGCAGCGAGCGCTTGCCGCGGTCGGCGCCGATGAACCCGGCGACGAAGTCGCTCGCGGGGGCGGCGAGGATCTCGGCGGGCGAGCCCTTCTGCGCGATCCGGCCGCCCTTCTCGAGGATCACGACCTGATCGCCGAGCAGGAACGCCTCGTCGATGTCGTGGGTGACGAAGACGACGGTCTTGTCGAGCTCGCGCTGCAGGCGGAGGGTCTCTCGCTGCAGGTCGGCGCGCACGAGCGGGTCGACGGCGCCGAAGGGCTCGTCCATCAGCAGGATGTTGGGGTCGACGGCGAGGCCGCGGGCGACTCCGACGCGCTGCTGCTGGCCGCCCGAGAGCTGGCTCGGATAGCGCGCGGCGAGCGCGCGGTCCAGGCCCACGGTGTCCATCAGCTCCAGGGCGCGGTCATGGGCGGTGCGCTTCGCGACCCCGTTCAGCCGCGGCACGGTCGCGATGTTGTCCACGACCCTCCTGTGCGGCAGGAGGCCCGAGTTCTGCATGACGTAGCCGATGCGCCGGCGCAGCGCCACGGCGGGCAGCGTCGAGATGTCCTCGCCGTCGATCTCGATCGTGCCGCCGGTGGGCTCGATCATGCGGTTGATCATCCGGAGGATCGTGGTCTTGCCGCAGCCGGACGAGCCGACGAAGACGGTGGTGCGCCGCGACGGGAGGACGAGCGAGAAGTCGTCGACCGCCCGGGTGCCGTCCGGGTACTGCTTGCTCACTCCGCGGAATTCGATCACGCCTGTGCCTGCCCTCGCTCCGCCGTACCGGGCTCGTCCCGTACTCGGCCCCGTCGGGCCCGGCAGTCAGCCAAACATCATTCGGAGGCACCCGCCAACCGGATGGCGGAGTGTTGCGGACCGGGCCCGGAGGGACTAGGCCCCGGAGGGACTACGGTCCGGACGGACCGGGCCCCGTCAGCCCTCGACGGGCCCGTAGTGCATCGACAGGTAGTTGCGCAGCAGCGCGCGGCTCTCGTCGATGAAGCGCTGGTCGCCGTTCGGGTCGATCAGGAACGCCCGCGTGAGCAGGGCGTCGGCCACCTCGACCGTGACCTCGAGGCGGAACGAGAGCTGGGCGCCGCCCGGCAGTCCGTACTCGGAGGCGAGGATCTCGGCGAACCGCCGGGCGAAGAACCCGGCCTCGAACGCCTCGCCCGCGACCTCGGGGGCGTGGATGGTGTCGACGAACCGGATCGAGCGGAAGCCGGCCTCGGTGCGGTGCATGTCGCAGAAGGCGTCGACCGCGCAGTCGACAGCGCCCCACCAGTTGTCGGGGTGCGTGTCGCGGATCTCGGTGATGACCTTCTTGCGGAAGCGCTCGAGCGCGCGCTCGCGCAGGGCCTGCAGCACCGCGATGCGGTCGGGGAAGTAGCGGTAGACGGTGCCGATCGCCGCGCCGGCGCGCTCGGCGACCATGGCGGTCGTCAGCCGGTCGAAGCCGACCTCGTCGACGACCGCGGCGGCGGCGTCGAGGAGCGAGGCGAGGCGCGCGGCGCTGCGGACCTGGACGGGCTCGTTGCGGACCTGGGGGGATTCGCCGAAGGGTCGATCCACGAGATTTCCTAGAGGCACGGCGGGCTCCTTCGCTGACGGTTCCTACAATCGTACGCACGCGGACACGCCGTCCGCGTCACTTCGCCGAATGTCCCTCGTGTTTGTCGCCCCCCGAAGGGCGACGCCGCGCGCGGACGGACCGCCCTCATCAGGAGGACCCATGTGCGGACGCTTCGTCCTCTCGCAGACCACGGCCGACCTCGTCGCGCTCTTCGACATCGACGACGTCGGCGAGGACCTGCCCGGCCCGTCGTGGAACATCGCGCCGACGCAGCGGATCCCGGTGGTCGCCGAGTCGATGAAGGGCGTCGAGGAGGGCAGCCCGCCGAGGCGGCGACTGGCCGGAGCCCGCTGGGGCCTGGTTCCCCGGTCCGCGGCCGATCCGTCGGCCGGTGCGCCGCTGTTCAACGCGCGGATCGAGTCGGTCGCCGAGAAGCCGGCTTTCCGCGAGTCCTACGCCGCCCGCCGGGCGATCGTGCCCGCGTCCGGCTGGTACGAGTGGCGCGTCGGCGCCGACGGCGCGAAGACCCCGGTCTTCGTCTCTCCCGGCGGCGACTCCGTGGTGCTCTTCGCGGGCGTGTACGAGTGGTGGCGCGCGGCGGCCCCCGGGTCGCCGTGGCTGCTGTCGGCCACGATCCTCACCCGCCCCTCCGCGGGTGCCCTGACCGACGTGCACGAGCGGATGCCGGTGCTGCTGCAGCCGGAGCTCATCGAGGACTGGCTCGACCCGATGGCCGAGCCCGACGGCTCGCTGCTGCGCGCGGCCGCCGACGGCGCGGCGGAGCTGGCGGAGGAGCTCGGGATCGCGGAGGTCGGCGCGGCGGTCGGCGCCGTGTCGAACAACGGCCCGGAGCTCATCCGGCCCCTCTGACGGTCGCCGCCCGGAGCACTCGGCGGCAGGAGGCACCGTCTGCCAGACTGGGCGGATGCCGCTGACGCCTGCAAGCAAGCCCATGAGCGCGGGAGCGGCCGAGGTCATGCACCGCGCCGCACGCCTCGAGGACGCGATCCACCGCTTCCGGATGCGCCGCGTGAAGCGCCGCGGCTACGTCGCCCGCGTGATCCCCTACACCGGCTACGGCTCGACCGGGCAGCTCCGCGTGCTCGCCCGCGTCCTCTACACGCGGCCGACCCCTCCCGGGTCCGAGGAGGTGCGGCCGGTCGAGGGCGTGCGCGGCTGGCGGAGCTTCACGAGCGTCTTCGTGAGCGGAGCCGTCGTGTCCGTCGAGGTCGACGGGCAGCGGCACGACATCGTGGCCGACCGCGGCGGGGTCGTCGACTCCGACATCCCCATCACGCTCGAGCCCGGCTGGCACACGATCACCTTCACCACGGCCGACGCGAAGCCGGTCGAGGCCCCGGTGTTCATCGTGCGGCCGGAGGCGCGCATCGGCGTCGTCTCGGACATCGACGACACGGTCATGGTCACCGCGCTCCCCCGCCCCTTCATCGCCGCGTGGAACACCTTCGTGCTGAACGAGCACGCGCGGATGCCCACGCCGGGCATGGCGGTCTTCCTCGACCGCTTCTCGCGGCAGAACGACGGCTCGCCCGTCATCTACCTCTCCACGGGAGCCTGGAACGTCGCTCCGGCGCTGACGCGCTTCCTCTCGCGCCACCTCTACCCCGCCGGCGCGCTGCTGCTCACCGACTGGGGTCCGACGCACGACCGCTGGTTCCGCAGCGGCAAGCAGCACAAGGAGCAGAACCTCCGCCGCCTGGCCGCCGAGTTCCCCGACGTGCAGTGGCTGCTCGTCGGCGACGACGGCCAGCACGACGAGGAGATCTACTCGGACTTCGCGAGCGAGCACCCCGACAAGGTCGCCGCGATCGCGATCCGGCAGCTGTCGACGGGTGAGGCCGTGCTCGCCGGTGGCCGCTCGAAGGCGGCCGACCGCTCCGAGACCAGCGGCACCCACTGGGTCTACGCGCCGGACGGCGCCGGCATCGCGGAGCAGCTGACGGAGCTCGGACTGCTCTGATCGAGCGGTCGCACGACCCCGGGAACGCCGACGCCGTCCGACTCCCGAGGGAGCGGACGGCGTCGGAGCGGACGGAGCGGACTACGCCTGGTGCGCGGCCTGCAGGTCGAGGGTGATGGTGACCTTCTCGCCGATGAGGACGCCGCCGGTCTCGAGCGCGGCGTTGTAGGTGAGGCCGAAGTCGGTGCGGTCGATGGTGGTCTTCGCGGTCAGACCGGCCTTGTAGTTGCCGTAGGGGTCGGTGCCGAAGCCGCCGAACTCGACCTCGAAGGTGACGGGCTTGGTGACGCCCTTGATGGTGAGGTTCCCGTCGACGAGGAAGTCGTCGCCGTTCGCGCGCACGCCGGTCGAGGCGAAGTGGATCTCGGGGTAGGTCTCGGCCTCGAAGAAGTCGCCGGTGCGGAGGTGTCCGTCGCGGTTGGGCTCGTTGGTGTTGATAGAGGCGACCTCGGCGGTGGCCTCGACGGTCGAGTCGAGCGGGTTCTCACCGGTGGTGAACGTCGCGGTGAAGCGCTCGAACTTGCCCTTGACCTTGCTGATCATGAGGTGGCGGACGCTGAAGGCGACCTCGCTGTGCGTGGGGTCGATGACCCAGGAGCCGGCCTTGTAACCGGGGATGGAAAGCGTGTCGGTCATGATTACTCCTCGAGGATGTGGTCGATGCGGAGAGCTGCTCCCCGTCCGATACATGCAAGCGTATCGAGGATCCGGCTATTCCATGTAGCTACAACTAATTTCCCGACGGCCCGGGCGTGGCGGAAGCGGACTCGAGCGCCGGGTTCCGGATCCCGAGCAGCGAGACCAGCCCGCCGAGGATCAGCAGGACCGCCGTCGCCAGAGCCGCACGGGAGAAACCGCCGTCGTCGAGGGTGTCGCCGACCACCAGGGTGGTCGCCGCGATCGCGACCAGCCCCGCGATCCGCGAGACCGCGTTGTTCACGGCGGAGCCGACTCCGCTGTGCTCGCTCGCCACCGCGCCCAGGATCGTCGACGTCAGCGGAGCGACCGTGACCGCGAGCCCCAGGCCGAACAGCAGGATCCCCGGCAGCAGCTGGGTGAGGTAGTCCGCCGGCTCGCGGACCCCGACCATCAGGAGGAACCCGCCGCCGGCGACGAGCGGCCCGAGCCCCATGAACAGCCGCGGCCCGAAGCGGGCCGACAGCGATCCGGACACCTGCGAGAAGAGCAGCAGCAGGATCGTCGGCGGCAGCGTGGCGAGGCCGGCGAGCGTGGCCGAGAAGCCGAGGCTCTGCTGGAGGAACAGCCCGAGGGCGAAGAATCCGAACGAGAGCGCGCCGTAGACGAACGCGGTCGCGATGTTGCCGACGGTGAAGTTGCGCGAGGCGAACAGCGAGAGCGGCAGCATCGGATGCGGTGCCCGCCGCTCCCAGACGACGAACGCGACGAGCGCCGCGAGCCCGACGACCAGCGCTCCGAGCACGAGCGGATGCGTCGCGCCGAGCCGCTCCTGCTCGATCAGCGCGAAGACCGGACCGCCGAGCCCGACGACCCCGAGCACCGCGCCCACCCCGTCGATCGGCACCCTGCTGCCGGTGTCCACGTGCCCGAGGCGGCGCAGGAGCACGATCGTCACGAGGATCGGGAGCACGTTGAGCGCGAAGACGTAGCGCCACGAGCCCGCGTCCACGAGCAGTCCGCCGAGCACCGGACCCGCGATCGTGGCGGTGCCCGTCCACGCGGTCCAGGCGCCGATCGTCTTCGCCTGCGCGGCACCCCGCACCGTGGCGATGATCAGGGCCAGCGAGCTCGGCACGAGGATCGCTCCGGCCGCGCCCTGCAGCATCCGGGCGACGATCAGCACCTCCGCGGTCGGGGCGGCGGCGCAGAGCAGCGACGTGACTCCAAAGCCGACCAGGCCGATCATCATGCTGCGGGCCCGGCCGATGCGGTCCGCGAGCGACCCCGCGACCAGGATCAGCGCGCCGAGGGTGATCAGGTAGCCGTCGACCACCCACTGCTGGACGGCCAGCCCGCCGCCCAGCTCGTCGGTGATCGCGGGCAGGGCGACGTTGACCACGGTGCCGTCGAGGAAGGCGACGAAGGAGGCGAGGATCGCGACGACGAGGACGGCCCGGCGGCGGCGCTCCTCCTCGGGCGAGGCGGGTGCGGCGGCGGTCACGTGCGGGTCCGGCTCATCCGCTCACGCTACTCCCGGGCGCTCCGGCGAGCGCTCCTCAGGCTCGTCGCCTACTCTCGTAGCCATGTCTGCGCAAGGAACCGCCCGCGGCGGCGTGCTCGCCCGCGTCCTCGGGATCGTCGGGGCGAGCGTCGCCGGGGGTCTGCTGATCACGGTCGGCGTCACCCCCGCTCTCGCCGTCACCGGTCTCGCCTCGAACAACCCGATCGGCCTGTTCGAGACGGTGCCCGAGTACCTCGAGCTGGGGCAGCTGGCCCAGAAGACCGAGATCTACGCGAAGAACGCCGACGGCACCGACGGGCTCCTCGCCTCCTTCTACGCGCAGAACCGCGAGGAGGTGGCCTTCGACCAGGTGGCCCAGTCCGTCAAGGACGCCGCCCTCGCGACCGAGGACCCGCGGTTCTACGAGCACGGCGGAGTGGACCTGCAGGGCACCATCCGCGCCGTGGTGAGCAACGTGATCGGCGGCGACCTGCAGGGCGGCTCGTCGATCACGCAGCAGTACGTGAAGAACGTGCTCATCCAGCAGGCCGAGGCGCTGAGCGACCCGGCGGCCTCGCAGGCGGCCTACGACGAGGCCACCGCCACCACTCCGGCGCGCAAGCTCAAGGAGATGAAGCTCGCCGTCGACCTCGAGAAGAAGTACAGCAAGGACGACATCCTGCTGGGCTACCTCAACATCGCCGGCTTCGGCGGTCAGGTCTACGGCATCCAGGCCGCGGCCGAGTACTACTTCTCGACCACCGCGTCCGCGCTCACGCTCGCGCAGTCCGCGAGCCTCATCGCCACCGTCAACAACCCCAACGGGCTCCGCATCGACGTGCCCGAGAACATCCCCGCGAACAAGGACCGCCGCGACTACGTGCTGGGCCGCATGCTCGAGGAGGGGAAGATCTCGCAGGCCGACCACGACGCCGCGGTCGCGGAGGAGGTCGTGCCCGCGATCAAGGAGACGCCCACCGGCTGCCAGACGGCGGGCAACGCCGCCTTCTTCTGCGACTACGTCTCGCGGGTCATCCAGAACGATCCGGCCTTCGGCGCCGACGAGGCGACGCGCCTGGCGAACTTCCAGCGCGGCGGCTACAAGATCTACACCACCCTCGACCGCGACCTGCAGGACGTCGCCACCGCCGCCACGAACGAGTGGGTGCCGAAGACCCCGATCGACGAGGTGAACATCGGCAGCTCGACCGTCTCGATGGAGGTCGGTACGGGCCGGATCCTCGCGATGGTGCAGAACAAGGACTACGACGCGGCGGGCTCGGTGAACGGCGAGAACTTCTCGGCGATCAACTTCAACACCGACACGGCGTACGGCGGCTCGAACGGGTTCCAGGTCGGATCGACCTACAAGGTGTTCACGCTCGCGCAGTGGATCGCGAACGGTCACACCATCTACGAGACGGTGAACGGCCGCGAGCGGACCTTCGAGGAGTTCCCCGCGTCCTGCGCTCCGGACGGCGAGTGGTACGGCGAGTTCCCCGTGAGCAACGACGACGACGAGACCGGCACCTTCAGCGTGCTGCAGGGCACGATGCGCTCCATCAACACCGTGTTCGTCGCGATGGCCCAGCAGCTCGACCTGTGCGCGATCCGAGATCAGGCCGCCGCGTTCGGCGTGAAGACCGCCTCCGGCGCGCAGCTCGACTACATCCCCTCCGCGATCCTCGGTTCGGCCGACCAGATCGCCCCGCTCTCGATGGCCACCGCCTTCGCCGGCTTCGCCAACAACGGCGCCGCCTGCACCGCGATCGCGATCGACACCATCACCGATGCGGCGGGCGCGCCCGTGCAGGCGCCCGTGTCGACCTGCACGCAGGCCCTCTCCCCCGAGCTGGCCGCCGTGGCGAACGACGCGCTGCAGGACGTCGTGACCGGCGGCACCGCCGCCGCGTCCGATCCCGACGACGGCATCGAGCACATCGGCAAGACCGGCACGACCGACGACGCGATCCACACCTGGATGGACGGCGCGTCGACGAAGGTCGCCACGGTGGTCTGGGTCGGCAACATCACCGGCGACGCCTCCATGCGCCAGGTGCGCGTGCGCAGCACCGAGACCGGGAACCGCGCCTACGCCTCGAACCTCCGCCACTACATCTGGAACGCGGTGATGACCCGGGCCGACGAGAAGTACGGCGGCGACGACTTCGCCGACCCGAGCTCGGCCCTGCTGAACGGCCGCCAGGTGACCATCCCGAACGTGACGGGCCGATCGGTCGACTCCGCGACGGAGGTCCTCGAGGACCTCGGCTTCGACGTGGAGGAGGGCGCCACCGTCGACTCGGCCGCTCCCGCCGGCACGGTCGCCGGAACGGACCCCGCGTCGGGCACCGCCATCGCGCGCTACTCGAGCATCACGCTCCTGATCAGCAACGGATCCCAGGTGCCCGCCCCGGCGCCCGAGACGCAGGAACCGGCGCCGACCGCCACCGCGACGGCGCCGCCCGCGACCGAGACGCCGGTACCGGAGCCCACCGCCACGGCCACCGCGGTCCCGACGGCGACCGCGACCCCGGACGTCGACGAATGAGCACCGGATTCGACCCGGCGTTCCTCGGTGCGCCGCTCGTGGCGCCGGCTCCCGCGGCCGACCGCCCGGTCCGCGTGCTGGCGTACACGCACTTCGAGGTCCTGCTGGATCCGGTGCGGCGCCTCGCGCTCTCGACCGCGGTGAACATCGACGGGGTGGCGCTGCTCGACCTCGGGCGCGGCGACGACTGGCACCTCGACGAGAGGGTGCCCGAGTCGGAGCAGACCGGTCCCGAGGTCTACGCCCGCAACGACCTCGACCGCGGGCACCTCGTCCGTCGCCGCGACCCCGTGTGGGGCGCGCCGGCCGAGGCCCGCACGGCCAACTACGACAGCTTCTGCTACACGAACGCGGCCCCGCAGGCGAGCGGTTTCAACCAGTCGAAGGAGCTGTGGCTGGGGCTCGAGGACTTCGTCCTCGAGTACGCGCAGACCTCGCGGTCGCGCCTGAGCGTGTTCACCGGTCCCGTGCTGGCCGACGGCGATCCGGTCTACCGCGGTGTCGGCGTCCCGCGCCGGTTCTGGAAGATCGCGGCCTGGAGCCCGGACGGCGAGAGCCTCGCGACGAGCGCGTACCTGCTCGACCAGTCGGAGCTCGTCGAGACGGTGCGCGAGAGCGCGGTCGTCGGCCTCGGGGCGTTCAGGACGTTCCAGGTGCCGGTCGCCGAGATCGGCGCCCTCACCGGGCTCGACATCTCCTCGCTCGCCGCCGCGGACGTGCTCGTGAGCGCCGGCGTCCGCCCCGAGGAGCGCCACCGCGAGCTCTCCTCCCCCGAGGACGTCCGCGCGGGACTCGCCGGGCGCTGACCAGTCGCGCGGACCAGGATGGGGGCATGACCTCCCCCGTCCTCGTCGAGATCGACGACTCCGGCACCGCCGTCCTGCGCGATCCCTCGAGCGGACTCGTCGCGGTCGACGAGCCCGGCTACCTGCGCGGCGACGGCGTCTTCGAGACCCTCGCGGTCATCCGGGGCCGCCCGCACGGTCTCGACGAGCACCTGAGCCGACTCGAGGCCTCCGCGGCGGCCGTGGACCTCGCCCTGCCGCCCCGGGCGGCCTGGGAGGCGGCGGTGGCGCTCGCGGTCGCCGAGCACGACGCCGTCGACGATCTGTCGGTGCGCCTGGTCGCCGGCCACCGCGCCTCCGCCGCCCGCTGCACGGTGCGCGCCGAGCCCACCGCCGACACGAGCGCCCTCCGGCGCGACGGGGTCGCGGTCGTCGTGCTCGACCGCGGCTACGCGAGCGGAGCGCAGGAGGCGGCTCCGTGGCTCCTCGGCGGCGTCAAGTCGACCTCGGGCGCGGTCACCCGGGCAGCCCTGCGCGAGGCGCACCGCCGCGGAGCCGACGACGTCGTCTGGCGCACGAGCGACGGCCTGCTCCTGGAGGGGGCCACGTCGAGCCTCGTGCTCCTCTCCGAGGGTGCGCTGCTGACGCCCTCCGCGGGCTCCGGCATCCTCGACGGCACGACGGTCGCCCGGATCCTGGCGATCGGCGCCGGCCGTGGACTCGAGACCTCGCGACGGGAGCTGCCCGCCGCGGCCCTCGGGGATGCCGACTCCGCGTGGCTCGTCTCGAGCACCCGCCGCGCCGTCCCGATCCGCTCGGTCGACGGAGTCGGGCTGCGCCTCGACCGCGAGCTCACGGACGCCTTCGAGCGGGGACTGCTCGCCGACTGAGCTCAGGCCGCCGCGGCGAGCACGAGCGCGGTTCGGCGGCCGACTCCGGCCGCCTCCGCGTCCCTCAGGTCCTCGACCGTGTCGACGTCGAGGCGCAGGGTCGACCCGACGGGGACGTCGATCACGCGGCAGCCCGCCGATCGGTGACGGGCGAGGGATCCGGGTCCGAAGGCCGGGTCGACGCGCTCCACCGACCCGACCAGGAGCGCCGTGGTGCCGGTTCCCGCGCGGTCCGCGACGACGGCGGGCAGCGGTGCGGCCGCCGCGAGCACCCCGTCGAGCGCAGCGGGAACGAGCGCCGGAAGGTCGCCGGTCAGGGCGACGACGGGCGCGGTCGGGTCCAGGAGGAGGGCGGCCTCGATCCCGGCCGTCACCGCCGGGTTCAGCGCGCCGGGATCGGGCACGACGACGAGCCCGGGTGTCTCGTGCCGGGCGAGCGAGGCGGCGGCCTCGTCCGAGGTGACGAGCACGATCGTTCCGACGCGGTCCGCGGCGGCGACGGCGGCGAGCGTGTCGAGCAGGAACGCCTCCGCGAGCGCGGCCCTCCCCTCGAGCTCGAGGCGGGTCTTGGATGTGCCGCGGCCCTTGAAGACCACGACGGCGCTCCAGCGGCCGGTCACTCCGGAGCCGCCCCGAGCTCCGCGCGAGCCGCCGCCCGACCCTCGGCGTAGGCCTCGTCGGCGCCGAGGCGGAACATGTCCTCCGGCCCGGTCCGGGTGAGACTCCGGGCTCCCGGAGCGTCCAGCCCGGTCACGTAGCGCCCGAGCCCCCGCACGACCGCCACCGGGCGACCGCTCGACTTGCCCTTCACGAGGTCGCCCAGCGCCGCGATCTCGTCCGCGACGGCGGGCATCGTGACCCCCAGAGTGCGGCCGAGCGCATCGACGGCACCGCGCAGGTCGTCGATGACGTGCAGACCCGCCGCGCCGATCGCGGCGTCGGTCTGCCCGACCCGCCACGCGCGGCCGAGGGTGTCGCTGACGACGACGCCGACCTCGACTCCGAGACGCTCGCGGAGGCCCGCGCACAGAGCCCGCGCCGAGGCGTCGGGATCCACGGGGAGCAGCAGCACGGTGCCCTCGGCGACGTTGCTGGCGTCGACGCCGGCGGCCGCCTGCACGATGCCCAGCCGGTTCTCGACGATGCGGGTGACGCCGTGCGCGTGAGCGCGGGTGGCGACGACGCGCACGGTCTCGGCGGTGATCGCCTCCTCGCGGTCCTCGGCGGCGACGGCGCGACCCTCGGCCTTCGAGACGATCTTGCTCGTGACGACGAGCACGTCTCCGCCCCGCGGGCGGTCGTCCTCGGCGGCGCCGGCGACGGCCGCGAGGATCAGCTCGAGCAGGTCGTCACCGGGCGAGACCTCGGGGATCCCGTCGAGGGCCCAGGCCTGGACGCGTGTCGCACTCATCGCTCCATTCTCCCCCGCCCCGGGGCGCTCGCCCGCCGAGGCGCTCAGGCCGAGAGGTACGCCGCGACCGCCGGGGGCACGTAGGGAGAGACGTCGCCTCCGAGCGAGGACACCTGCCGGACGAGGGAGGAGGAGACGTGCGCGTGCGCCGGGTCGGGCAGGAGGAACACCGTCTCGACGTGCGCGAGGTTGCGGTTCACGATCGCCATCGGCGTCTCGTAGGCCACGTCGACCTGCGAGCGGATGCCCTTCACCAGGATGCTGGCGCCGACGTCGACGCAGTAGTCGACCAGCAGCCCCATGCTCCACGACGCGACGACGATCGAGCCCTCGATCCCCGCTTCCCGGATCGACTGCTCGATCAGGGCGACGCGCTGGGCGATGGGCAGCAGCGCGGTCTTCGACGGGTTGTGGACGACCACGACGTGCAGCTCGTCGACCAGTCGGGCGGCGCGCTCGATGACGTCGAGGTGGCCGAGGGTGACGGGGTCGAACGAGCCGGGGACGACGGCGATGCGGGCCATGCCGACAGCGTACCGGCCGACTCCGGCACCCTCCCGGGAGCGGGTGCCACCCGTCCGGGTTCAGCTCTTCGCGAGGAACTCGCGATCCCGGTCCTGCACGCGCCGCTCGAGCGCCGCGCGGAGCCGGTCGTGCGCCGAGAGCGAGGGGTCGTCCTCGAGCAGCCGCTCGGCGAGGGCGCGGGCCTCGACGATCAGGTGCGCGTCCTGCACGACGCGCAGCAGGCGGAGGGAGGAGCGGCCGCCGGACTGCGAGTCGCCCAGCACATCGCCCTCCCGCCGCAGCTCGAGATCGACCTCGGCGAGCTCGAAGCCGTCGAGCGTCGCGGCGACGGCCTCGACGCGCTCGCGGGCCGTGGTGCCCGCCTCCGCCGCCGTGACGAAGAGGCACACCCCCGGCACGCCTCCGCGCCCGATGCGCCCCCGCAGCTGGTGCAGCTGCGAGACTCCGAAGCGCTCGGCGTCCAGCACGATCATCATCGACGCGTTGGGCACGTCGACGCCCACCTCGATCACGGTCGTCGAGACGAGCACGTCGATCTCGCCCGCGGCGAAGGAGCGCATGACCGCGTCCTTCTCCTCCGCGCTCATCCGGCCGTGCAGGGCGGCCGAGCGGCGGTGCTTGAGCAGGGCGTGCGACCGCACGCCCTCGAGCGTCTGCGCGACCGTCGACAGCGGGGTGGCAGCCTCCTCGGGAGCCGTCGCCGCGGCGCCCTCCGCGACCTCGCCGGGCTCGATGGCCGGGCAGACGAGGTACACCTGGTGGCCCTGCCGGATCTCCTCCTCGGCGCGCTCCCACGCCCGGGCGATCAGGCCGGGCTTGTCGGTGAGCGGGACGACGTGACTCGTGATGCCCGGGCGCCCCGCCGGCAGCTCGCGGATCGTGGACGTGTCGAGATCGCCGAAGACCGTCATCGCGACCGTGCGCGGGATGGGCGTGGCCGTGAGCACGAGCACGTGCGGCGGCTGCGCCCCCTTGCGCCGCAGAGCGTCGCGCTGGTCCACTCCGAACCGGTGCTGCTCGTCGATCACGACGAGGGCCAGGTCGTAGAACGAGACCTTGTCGCCCAGGAGCGCGTGCGTGCCGACGACGATCTTCGCCGTGCCCGAGACGATCCGCAGGAGCGCTGCGCGCCGCTCCGCCGCTCCGAGACCGCCTGTCAGGAGGGTCGGCACGAGCGCGGTGGACAGCTCGGGCCCGAGCGTCCGCACGATCGAGCGCAGGTGCTGCCCGGCGAGCACCTCGGTCGGCGCGAGCAGCGCGGCCTGCCCGCCGCTCTCGGCGGCCGCGAGCATCGCCCGCAGCGCCACGAGGGTCTTCCCCGAGCCCACCTCGCCCTGCACGAGTCGCGACATCGGGCTCTCGCCCGCGAGGTCGGCGGCGATCTCGGCGCCGACCGAGCGCTGGTCGCCCGTGAGCGAGAACGGCAGCGCCGCGTCGAAGCGCTCGAGCCAGCCTCCCGGCCCGGGCACGCGAGGGGTGGCGGGGGTCGCCCTCGCGGCGGCCCGGCGCTCGAGGAGCGCGAGCTGCAGGAGGAACGCCTCGTGGAACCGCAGCGTCTCGCGCGCCCGCCTCTCCTCGCCCTCGCGCGCGGGGCGGTGGATCAGCTCGAGCGCCTCGCCGAGCGGCATCAGCGAGCGACTCGCGCGCACCGACTCCGGCATCGGATCGGGCACGTCACGCAGACCGTCGAGGATCACGCCGATCGCGGCCTGCAGCTGCCAGCTCGAGATCGCGCTCGTCGCCGGGTAGATCGGGATGGGGCGCTCGGCCCAGTCCTTCGCCAGCGCCGACCCCTTGTCGGCCTCGGCGGTCGCGGCCTCCTCGTCCTCGAAGAGCCGGTAGTCGGGATGGGTGAGCTGCACCGTCTCGCGGAACATCGAGACCGTCCCCGCGAAGATCCCGCGCACGCCGCGGCGGAGCTTCGCCGCCCGCCACGGCTGCCCGAAGAACGTCAGCGACAGCGTGCCCGTGCCGTCAGAGATGACGACCTCCAGGAGCGAGCCGCGGCGGTTGCGCATCGGGCGCTCCCGCACCTCGCGCACCTCCGCCACGATCGTGACGCTCTCGCCGACCGGGAGTCGCGAGAGCTCGGTGAGCTCGCCGCGCTGCGCGTAGCGGCGCGGGTAGTGCCCGAGCAGTTCGCCGACGGTGCTGTAGCCGAACGCCTTCTCGACCGCGGTGGCCGTGCGCGGGCCGATCACCGGCGCGAGGGAGGCGTCGAGGGGGTCCGGGATCACCCGTCGATCATAGGTCGGTGCTCGGACGTCCGACGCGGGAGAACACGCCGAGCGCCGACCGCGGGAGCCCCGCGGCGAACGTGCGGCGCGGAGTGCCCGCCGCGGTCCGCAGCGCCCGCACCACCCGCGCACCGGCGGCCCAGCCCGCCGCATCCGAGGCGGGCACGGGAGCGTAGCGCGCCCGCTCGACCGTGTCGCGAAGGAGCGACAGGTCGTTCCGAGCGGCCGCGTCCTCGCCGAGGGCGTCGCGCATCAGCGCCTCCTGCGCACGCGGGGAGTCGGTCTCCTCGACCGGCACACCGAGGTCCCTGGCGCTCGCCAGCACCTCCGCCCAGGCCGCCTCCGCAGACCCTGCCGCGGCCGCACGCCGCCGGAGCGAGCGCTGCACGACGCGGAGGAGCCACGGCACCAGCAGGAGGAGCAGGAGGAGCACCCACGCGGTGACGACGGGCGCCGTCGCCGTCGTCGAGGAGCCCACCGCACCGGGGGTCGCCGTGGCGGAGGACGCGGTCGGCGTCGGCGTCGCCTCCTCCTCCTCGGACTGCTCGGGAGCGGCGCCGGCCGACGCTCCGGGCGTCGCACCGGCCGAGGACGTCGCGCTGGGCAGCGTGTACGACGCCGGAGCGCCCCGGCTCGGGGTGGGCTCGAAGGGCAGCCAGCCGACGCCCTCGAAGAACAGCTCGGGCCAGGCGTGCAGATCGGAGGAGAGCAGTCGGTAGTCCGTCAGGTCGCTGCCCGAGGACGGCACCACGGATCCCGGCTGGTAGCCGATCGCCAGGCGGGACGGGATCCCGAGCTCGCGCGCCATGACCGCCATCGCCGAGGCGAAGTGCACGCAGTAGCCCTCGCGCACCTCGAGGAACGCCTCGAGGACGCCCACGCCGTCGCCGTCGTAGCCCTCCTCGGCCGGGGTGTCCTCGGAGTAGGTGAACTCGGAGGAGCGGAAGAACGACTGCAGCGCGCGCGCCCGGTCGTAGGCGTTCCCCGCCTCGGCCGTGACCTCGGCCGCGGTGGTGCCGACCACGTCGGGCACGTCGGCGGGGAGGGCCAGGTAGCGCTCGAGGGCGTCGCCCGGCGCAGGAGCGGCGAGCAGCTGCTGCGGGTCGGGCGCGAGGCGCAGCGCCTCGACCCGGTACTCGTCGCCGGCCCGGGTGGTCGCGTCGCCGCGGATCGAGCCGTCCTGCACGTCCTGCAGCCAGCCGTCCCCGACGCCCTCGAGCGAGGACACGGGGTAGGGCACCGGCAGCCACTGGCTGCGGAGGGTCTCGACCTCGACCTCGACCTGCTCGGTCTCGCGCGGCACGCTCTCGGCGAGGCCCTCGGGAGCGATCGGCTCCTCGACCGGGGCCGTCGCCTCCGTGCCGCTCGGCGCCCAGTTCTCGCCGTCGAAGTCCGAGACCGTGAGCACGCGGAGGTACACGGGCAGATCGGAGTCGGTGGAGTAGCGCAGCACCGTCACCGGGTTCGGCCGGCGCAGGTCGTCGCCGAGCGCCACGACGGGATCGATCGACCCGTTGAACAGCGTGCCCGAGACCCCGGAGGAGGTCGGAGTGCGGACGTAGCCGGAGGCCGAGCCGGCGAGCAACCCCGCGGAGACGACGACGACCCCGACGACCGCGACCGACGGCAGGGCGGAGGCGGCGGACAGCCGGCGGGCGGGAGCCCGGCGCTCGGGACGCGATCCCGCGGCGAGCAGCCCCGCGTAGGCCAGCGCGGTCAGCACGAGACTCGGCCAGGACACCTCGGAGGGGTCGATGATCGCCGGCACCGCGAGCAGCGCGAGGAGGAAGAGCCCGGTCAGCGCGGGCAGCCGCACCGAGAAGGCGAAGAGGTCGGCGGCCCAGGCGAGGACGACGACGCCGCCCACCAGGAGGAACGCGATGCCGCTGTCGGCGGTGGCGGGCAGGCCCTGCTGGGCGATCGAGGTGAATCCGGCCTGCGCGAGGGTCTGCGCGTCGGCGATCGCCGCCGGGGTCGGCAGGAGGAACAGCAGTGCGCGCGCGGGGACGAACATCGCGGTGAGGACGACGACCGCCGTGAGCGTGCCGAGCACGGGCGGCACGACGGGGTGCGCGCGGAGGACCCGCGCCCCGGCGGGCACCGCGAGCACCAGTCCGACGGCGAGGGCCAGCTGGATCAGCCAGCCGACGCCCTCGAGCAGTCGGCCCGTGCCCGACGCCGCCGAGACGAGGGCGAGCCAGAGCAGGAGCGAGAGCAGGACGGAGCCGGCCCGCGGGTCGCGATCGGTGCGCCGGCTCATGCGATCGCCCTCAGCGCGAGGGCCTCGGACCAGGCCTCCTCGATGCTCGTGCGCACGGTCGTCGCGACCGGGTACCAGCCCAGCGACGAGAGCGCGGCCTCCTCCTCCGCGGTCCCCTCGACGAGGAACGCGATGGCGGGACGGGCGTGCGAGGCGAGCGACGAGAGCGCGTCCAGGTCCTCCTCGCGGAGGCGGGTGAGCACGGCGAAGACCGGACGCACTCCCCCGGCCTCGCGCATCTCGCCGGCGATCCGCGCGGCGGCGTCGGCCGAGTCCTCGGACGGCACGAGCTCCGCGAGCCGCAGCAGCACGTCGTGCGCGACCTCGCGCTCGTCCTCCGAGTGCTGCACGTCGGGCCCCGCGCCGGTCTCGACGAGGTGGGTCTCGAATCCGCGGTCGAGCAGGTGGACGGCCAGCGAGGCGGTCATCGAGACCGCCCACTCGAGCCGCTCGCCGTCGCCGCGCGCTCGGCGGCCGTCACCGGCGGGCCGGTCCAGGACGCGGCTCGCCCGCGACTCGAGCAGGATCCACGCGTGCGGATCCGTGTTCTGCTCGTCCTGGCGCACCATCAGCTCGCCCGAGCGCGCGCTCGCCCGCCAATGCACCCGGCGCATGGCGTCGCCCGGACGGTAGTCGCGCGGGATCACGTCGTCGGTGCCCGAGCCCGCCGTCGCATGCGCGACCGGGCTCGATCCGCCCGCGCCGAACGCGTCGAGCACGTCGCTCTCGAGCGGCACGGCGCGCGGAGTGACGACGAAGGGCTGCGCCGAGCCGACGATGCTCTCGCGCAGCGCCAGCCCGAGGGCCTCGCTGCGCACGATCCGCAGCGGGCCGAGGCGGTGGATCCCGCGTCGTCCCGCGGGCAGGCGGTACCGGGCGCGGACCCGGCTCGACCGCTGCCCAGCGCGCGCCACGGGAGGCAGTCCGAAACCGCCGCTCGCGACGGAGCGGCCGGAGTCGTCCCCGCGGTCCCTCCGCGTCAGCCGGTCCTCGGCGCGGGCCGAGCGCAGCGGCCCGCCGCGGTTCTCGAGCACCACGTCGACGTCCACGACGTCGCCGACCGCCACGACGCGCGGCTCGAAGCGCCGCTGCACCTGCAGGGCCGGCGTCGAGACCGCGAGCGACACGACGGCCCCGAAGGGCAGTCCGAGGAGCACGAGCCCCAGGAACAGCAGCTCGCGGAAGTCCACCAGCGGCGCAGCCACGATCGCCGCCGTGCCGAGCACGACGAAGGCCCAGCCGCGGAGCGTGAGCGCGACCCCGCCCAGCGCGGGGAGGGAGCCGATGCGCGGAGAGGGCCCGTCGAGGCCGCGGCGCTCAGTCGCCACGGCCGCTGAAGGGCACGGGCGTCGACGCCAGGATCCGCTGCACGATCTCGGTCACCGAGTGCGAGGCGCCCGATCCGGAGCGTCCCGGCAGACGGGTCGCGGGGAGCAGGCGGTGGCCGAGGACGGGCACCGCGAGCGCGTCGATGTCGTCCGGCACGACGAAGTCGCGGTCGTTGATCGCCGCGAGCGACTTCGCCGCGGCGATGAGCTGCAGCGTCGCGCGGGGGCTGCCGCCCAGGCGCAGCTCCGGATCGATGCGCGTCGCCTGCATGATCGCGACCACGTACTCCTGCACGGGAGGCGCGACGTAGACCGACTGCACGTAGTCGATCATCCGCTCGAGCTCGTCGCGCGTGACGACGGGCCGCAGAGCGTCGAGCGGGCTGGCCGCGTCGCGGGTGCGGATCATCTCGAGCTCGGCGCGCTCGTCGGGGTAGCCGAGCGAGAGCCGGGCCATGAAGCGGTCGCGCTGGGCCTCGGGGAGGCTGTAGGTCCCCTCCATCTCGACGGGGTTCTGCGTCGCCACGACCGCGAAGGGGCGAGGGAGGAGGTGCGTGATGCCGTCGACCGACACCTGGCGCTCCTCCATGCACTCGAGCAGGGCCGACTGCGTCTTCGGCGAGGCGCGGTTGATCTCGTCGCCGATGAGGATGTTCGCGAAGACCGGGCCGGGCTTGAACTCGAAGTCCCTGGTCGCCTGGTTGTACACCGAGACGCCGGTGACGTCGGAGGGCAGCAGGTCCGGCGTGAACTGGATGCGGGCGACGCTGCCTCCGACCGAGGCGGCGAGTGACTTCGCGAGGACGGTCTTGCCGGTGCCCGGGACGTCCTCCATCAGCAGATGGCCGCCGGCGAGGAAGACGGTCAGCGCCATCGAGACCTCGGCGTCCTTGCCGTCGATCACGCTGGTCAGATTGCGGAGGATCGCGCCGCAGTGGGCGGTGAACTCCTCGCGGGACATCGGCGCCCGCGCCCCGCTCGGGCCCGCGGGGCCGCCGACAGGGGCGAGGGTGTCATCGAGGGACGTCATGATCATCGATTCTCTCAGTCTCGAACCGGTAACGGGCGGTCGGATCGGGCGGTCTCCCAGCTGGGGGCGCCCACCGTATCCTCGGACGGTGACCAGGATCATCTCCGGCTACGCCGGGTCGCTCACCCTCAAGGTCCCGCGCGCCGGCACCCGTCCGACCAGCGATCGTGTCCGCGAGGCCGTCTTCTCGGCGCTCGAGGCGCGCGACGCCGTCGACGAGGCGACGGTCCTCGACCTCTATGCCGGATCCGGAGCACTCGGGCTCGAGGCCGCCAGCCGCGGAGCCGCCTACGTGGTGCTCGTGGAGCGCGATCCCTCCGCCGCCCGGACGGTCGATGCGAACGCCCGGGCGGTCGTCGCGGCGGCTGCGGCCGGACGGCTGCCGCGCCCGCGGATCGAGGTGGTCACGTCGTCCGTCCGCTCGTTCCTCGACCGCGCCGCCGGGCTGCTCGCCGACACGGTGCTCCTGGACCCGCCGTACGACGTCACCGAGGAGGAGCTCGCGGCCGATCTGGCGGGAGTGCTGCCGCTGCTGCACGAGCACGCCGTCGTGGTCGTCGAGCGGAGCTCCCGCAGCCCGGAGCCGACGTGGCCCGCCGGACTCGAGCGCGAGCGCCGCAAGGACTACGGGGACACCACGATCTGGTGGGCCTCCCGGCCCTAGGTCACCCGGCGGCGCCGTCCCAGCCGAGGTAGGGGTCCCATCCGCCGCGGTCCTCGAGCGCCGCTCCGCCGAGCCGGACCTCGGGAGCGCCCTCGCGGACCCGCCCGAGCACGGTGAAGCCCTCGGGGAGCGCGACGCCCTCGGGGAAGCAGGCGAGCATCGCGTGGTCCTCGCCGCCGCCCAGGACGAGCGAGCGGGCGAGCGCCGCGTCGATCCCCTCGACATCGGTCAGTGGAGCGGCGTGCGCGTCGACCGTCGCCGGGTCGAGGTCGAGGACGACTCCGCTCGCGCGCGCCATCCGCCGCGCGTCGAGGACGACGCCGTCCGAGACGTCCATCATCGCGGTGGCGGAGGCGCCGGCGGCGATGCCGGCCGCGATCGGCGAAGTCGGCCGCAGCTGCGCGTCGAGGACCGCCGGCAGCCGCTCCCGGAGCCGCGCCGCGAGTCGCGCGGACGGCACCCCGTCCTCCTGCGCCCGCTCGAAGAGCAGCCGCAGTCCGAGGCCCGCCGCCCCCAGGATCCCTGCCACGGCCAGCACGTCGCCCGGACGGGCTCCGCTCCGCAGCACGGGCGCGCGGTCGTCGAGCGAGCCGAACGCGGTGATCGAGAGGGTGAGCGTCGCCGACGCAGACAGGTCTCCCCCGACGACCCCGCAGCCGGGAGCCATCGCCGCGCAGCCCGCGGCCAGACCGTCGGCGATCCCCTCCAGCACGTCGACGCCGAGCTCCTGCGGCGCGGCGATGGCGACCACCAGCGCCGTCGGGCGCGCGCCCATCGCCGCGACGTCCGAGAGGTTGGACGCCGCCGCCTTCCAGCCCAGGTCGAACGGCGTGGACCACGCGAGCCGGAAGTCCGGGCCGTGCACCATCATGTCCGTGGTGACGACGAAGCGGCCGTCCGGAGCGCGCACCACGGCGCAGTCGTCACCGGGGCCCACCAGCGTCTCGGTGCCCGCGGATCCGGCGGACAGCCGGGCGAGCACCCGGGCCAGGACCTCGCCCTCGCTCAGCTCGGCCAGCGACGGGGCGGCCGGCGAGGAGGCGGCGTCGGCCGCGGTGAAGCTCTGATCCGGTGCCATGGTTGACACGCTAGCCTGGCTCGCGATGTCCCCCCGCCGCCTCGCCAGCCCCCTCGCCGCCCTGTCCGCCGTGCTCCTGCTCAGCGGCTGCTCCGCCCCGGTCGCACTCGAACCGGCCGCGGACGCGACGAGCACCGAGTGCGCCGAGGTCTCGGTCCGGCTACCGGACGTGGTCGCGGGCCAGCCCGAGCGCGAGACGAACGCGCAGGGCACCGGCGCCTGGGGCACCCCGGCCGCGGTCATCCTGCACTGCGGAGTCGAGGTGCCCGGCCCCACGACCGACCTCTGCGTCTCGGTCAGCGGGGTCGACTGGATCATCGACGAGTCGCAGGCGGCCGACGACGTCTACACGCTGACGACGTACGGTCGGGATCCCGCCGTCGAGATCACCGTCGACCAGAGCCGCGCCTCCGGCACGTCGGCCGTCGTCGACCTGGCCGAGTCGGTGTCCTACTTGCCGAAGGTCGGCGAGTGCACCAACGTGTCCGAGACCGACACCCTCGACACGACCGGGACGCCCGAGGGCTGACCTCAGCGGCCGAGCGCCGTCCGCACCATCCTCAGCGCCTCGTCAGAAGCGACGCCGAGCGCGCGCATCCGCTCGGCGAACGCGACCGCCGCGAGCTGGGCCTCGTGCCCCACGCCGTCCGCTCCGCGCGCGACGACGGTGCCGGAGCGACCGCGCGTCTCGACGACGCCGGCCGCCTCGAGCTCCTTGTAGGCGCGTGCGACCGTCCCCGCGGCCACGCCCAGCGTCTCTGCCAGGGCGCGCACCGGCGGCAGCCGCGTGCCCACGATCAGCGCGCCGTCGGCGACCTGCGCGGTGATCTGCTCCCGGATCTGCTCGAAGGGAGCGGTCGGTCCCGCCTCGAGGCGGAGCCCCAGGGCCGGATCCGTCACGCCACCGCGACCGGGCGGCGCTCGAGGGCCAGCTCGATCAGCTCCGTGATGAGGTCGGGGTACTCGACGCCGCTCGCCCCCCACATCCGCGGGAACATCGAGATCGGCGTGAACCCGGGCATGGTGTTGATCTCGTTCACCACGAAGCCGTCGGCGGTGAGGAAGAAGTCGACGCGGGCGAGACCCTCGGCCCCGATCGCCTCGAACCCGCGCACCGCCAGCTCGCGCATCTCGGCGAGCTCGTCGCCGGTGAGGTCGGCGGGGCAGACCAGGTCGATGCCTGCCGCCCCGAGGTACTTGGCCTCGAAGTCGTAGAAGCCGCGGCCCGAGATCACGATCTCGCCGGCGACGGAGGAGCGCGGCAGCTCCCCGCGACGGCCGCCGAGCACGCCGATCTCGACCTCGCGGCCCACGATCGCCGATTCGACGAGCACGCGGGAGTCGTGCGAGAACGCCTCGTCGAGAGCCGCAGCGAGGTCCGCGCGGTCGTCGACCCGGCTCACTCCGACACTGGAGCCGGCCCGCGCCGGCTTGACGAACGCGGGCAGCCCGAGCTCGTCGAGCGCCGCCTCGGCGTCTCCGGGGGCGGCGCGCCACTCCGCCTCGGTCACCGTGTACCAGGGCGCGACCTCGATGCCGGCCGCGCGCAGCACCGTCTTGGTGAAGTGCTTGTCCATGCCGAGCGCCGAGGCGAGCACGCCCGAGCCGACGTAGGGAAGCCCCACGAGCTCGAGGAGGCCCTGGATCGTGCCGTCCTCGCCCCACGGCCCGTGCAGGATCGGGAACACGACGTCGACGTCCCCGAGCGACTCGCTCGAGCCGTCGGCCCGGGTGACGCTCAGCTCGCGCGAGAGCGTCGACTCCGGCCAGCGCACACGGCTGCCGTCGTCGTGCACGCGGGGCAGGGCCGCCGCGTCGAGCGCGAACTTCTCGGGGCGGTCCTCCTCGAGCACGAACGCGCCGTCGACGGTGATCCCGACCGGGATCACCTCGAAGCGGTCACGGTCGATCGCCCTCAGGACCCCTGCCGCCGTGGCGCAGCTGATCGAGTGCTCGCTGGAGCGCCCCCCGAACAGAACGGCGACGCGGAGCTTGCTGGTCATCGAGGTTCCTCTCACCCTGTGGCTCGTCCGAATCCGTGGTCAGGTGCGGCGCGATGTCCTTCGGGTCGAGCGTACCGGCGAGCACCTGCGACACCTGCTGGACGATGGGCATGTCGACTCCGCGCGCGCGGGCGAGCTCCAGGACGGGGGCCACGGACGCGAGTCCCTCCGCGGTCTGCTGCATCGACTTCACCACGTCGGTGAAGCTGTAGCCCTGCCCGAGCAGTCGCCCCGCGGTGTTGTTGCGCGAGAGCGACGAGCTCGAGGTGGCGATGAGGTCGCCCAGCCCCGCGAGACCGGACATCGTCTCGGGCCGGCCCCCGTAGGCGACCGCGAAGTCGGTCATCTCGGCGAGGCCGCGCGTGATGATCGACGCCTTCGTGTTCTCGCCGTAGCCGACCCCGTCGACGATGCCGATGGCCACCGCGATCAGGTTCTTCAGCACGCCGCCGAACTCCGTGCCGATCACGTCGGTGTTCACGTAGGAGCGGAAGTAGCGGTTGGTGGCGGCGAGGGCCACCTCCTGAGCGGTGACGAGGCTCTCGGAGGCGATGACCGCGGCCGTCGGCTGCTCCTTCGCGATCTCGAGGGCGAGGTTGGGCCCGGAGGCGACCGCGATGCGGCTCGGATCGATCGGCAGCATCTGCGCGATCACCTCGCTCATCCGCAGTCCCGTGCTCTTCTCCACGCCCTTCATCAGGCTGATGAGCACCGTGCGCTCGGTGAGGAACGGAGTGATCGCCTCGAGGTTGCCGCGCAGCGACTGCGACGGGATCGAGAGGTACACGTGGTCGGCGCCCTCGAGCGCCTCCTCGATGCGCGGTGTCGCGCGGATGTTGCGCGGCAGGTTGATGCCGGGCAGGTAGTCGCTGTTGCGCTTGGCTTCGGTGATCTCCCGGGCGAGCTCGCTCCGGCGCGCCCACATCACGACGTCCGATCCTCCGTCCGCCAGGATCTTGGCGAACGTGGTCCCCCAGCTCCCCGCTCCCAGCACCGCGACGCGACGCGGGACGGGGATCGGAGCGGATCTCCTACTGCTCGGACTCAAAGCGTCCCGTCCCCTTCTGGTTGTGCTCGGACGGGTTCCACCGGGTGGCCGGCGCGGTCTCGCCGCGCAGCTCCTCGAGCAGCGCGGTGATCGCGGCCATGACCACCGCCGACGCCTCGTTCAGCGTCACGGAGTCGAGGCTGCGCCCGCGGAACGCCGACAGGTCGACGGGATCGCCGATCAGGATGTCGACGCGCTTGCGCCGGAAGAGCGTGAGCTTCTTGGAGTAGCGGCCCATCAGCTGCTGCGTGCCCCAGTGCGCCGCGGGGATCACGGGCAGGTCGTACTGCAGCGCCATCCGCACCGCCCCGGTCTTGCCGCGCATCGGCCAGAGCTCGGGGTCACGGGTGAGCGAGCCCTCGGGGTAGATGATCACCGAGCGCTGCTCGTCGACGAGCGCCTTCGCCGCCTTGAGCGGCTCGTTGCCGCGGACGGTCCCGGCGCGTTCGACCGGGATCTGCCCCGACGCGCGCAGGAGCGCCCCGACGACGGGGACCTTGAAGAGCGAGGCCTTCGCGAGGAACCGCGGCGCGCGCCCCAGCTTCCACAGCGTCCACCCGGTGATGATCGGGTCGATCTCGCTGTAGTGGTTGGGCGCGAAGACGAAGGCGCCGGTGCTCGGGACCTTGTGGCCGTCGCGGACGCGGAGGTCGACCGAGGCGGTCATCGCGGGGATCACCGCGGCCGCGAGGAACCAGAAGACGGACGGACGGCTGCGTTCAGACACCCGCCCATCCTGCCATCGACCCTCGTCGACGCGGCCCGCCCACGCCCGCCGCGCCCGGGCCGGTGCTCCGTTCCGCGGGGCTGTAGCGTTCGATCGTGCCCGAGCGACCGCTGAATCCGAGTGCCTCCGGCACTGTGAGGGCGGCGGGCCGGGTCTTGCGCGAGAGCCTCCCGGCGCTCGCCTTCCTCGGCCCTCTGCTTCTGTGGGCGGTGCTCTCCGCCATCGGAGTCGACAGCGGGTCTCGCGACGCCGTGCTGGAGCAGATCCTGAGCACGACCCCGATCGTCGCCGGCGCGATCGTCCTCGTCCTCGTGCTCGGCCTTCTCGCGACGGTGATCGTCCGGCACGTGGCGGGCCCGCTCGTGCTCGTGCGCGCCGAAGCCTCCGGCGGAGTCGCCGCCGTCGGGACGCGTCGCCTGCACCGACTGCTGCGCTGGCTGGACCCGGACGCTCCGTCACCGCTCCTGCGCACGTTCGTCGTCGTCCGCCCGGAGCCGGACCACCTGGTGATCGCCACCGGCGAGCACGAGTCGCGCATCCCGTGGTCGCGCACTCGAGGAGTGGAACGCCACGGCTCGGTCCTCGTGCTCGGCGTCACGAGGGGAGCCCGTGCCCGCCTCCTGACACTTCGTCTCGTCGAGGGACCCGGGCTGCTGGGACTGCGGCGAGCTCCTGAGGAGACGGCTGACCGGCTGCACGCCCGACTGGCACAGCGGATCCCCGCTGTCGGTCGGCCGAGGCCCCGCGCAGTCTGGGGCTCGCGTCGCGGCTGACGCTCCCGCTACCGCGCGTCGCGGTAGCGCCACATCGTCAGCGTCCCGAACACCGCGACGAGCCCCGCCGCCCACACGAGCGTCAGCACGAGCTCCGCACCAGGATCCGCTCCCGCCATCAGCGCCCGCACGGCGGTCACCAGGTGCGAGACCGGATTGACCTCGACGAAGGACTGGAGCCAGCCGGGCATCGTGGCGGGGTCCACGAAGATGTTGCTGCCGAAGGTGATCGGCGTGATCACGAGCATGCTCACGCCCATCACCGAGCCGGAGGTGCGCAGCACCAGGCTGAGGAACGTCCAGATCCAGCCGAGCGCGAACGCGAAGACGAGCAGCAGGAGCACCCCGAGCACGACGCCGATCACTCCTCCGCCCGGTCGGAAGCCCAGCAGGAGGCCGAGGCAGACGGTGATCACGGCCGAGATGGTGAAGCGCACCGCGTCGCCGAGCAGCATGCCGACGAGCGCGGAGGGACGCCAGATCGGCAGCGACCGGAAGCGGTCGAAGACCCCGCGATCCAGATCGGTCCGCAGCGTCGTACCGGTGTACATCGTGATCATGATCACGCCCTGCACGAGGATCCCGGGCAGCAGGAACTGGATGTAGTCGACCGTGCTTCCGGCCAGCGCCCCGCCGAAGAGGAAGGTGAAGAGCAGCGTGAACATGATCGGGAACACCGTCACGTCGAACAGCTGCTCCGGCACGTGCTTGATCTTCAGCAGCGCGCGCCAGCCGAACGTGAGGGACGTCGAGACGGGCCCGGGTGGAGTCGGCCGCTCGCCCTGCACGAGGACGGCGAGGAGCGCCTCGCGATCCGGCGCGGTCTCGCGGGCGGTGTCGAGGCTCATGCCGCCTCCTCCTCTGTCGTGGCCTGCGGTCTGCCGGTCAGCGCGAGGAACACCTCGTCGAGGGAGGGCTGGCCGAGCGAGAACTGGGCGAGTTCGATGCCCGCGCCCTCCAGCGCGGTCAGGGCGCGGGTGACGTCGCGGGCGGAGCCGTCCACGCGCGCCGCGAGGGCCGCCGGATCGGCCTCCTCCCGCACCTCGACTCCGAGCACCGCCTCGAGCAGGCGCCGCGCCTCGCCCCGGGTCGCGGGATCGAGCACGCGGACGTGCAGCGACCCGGATCCGACCGACGCCTTCAGCTCCCCCGGCGTGCCCTCGGCGATCACCCGGCCGGTGTCGATGACACTGATGCGGTCGGCGAGCCGATCGGCCTCGTCGAGGTACTGGGTCGTCAGGAGCACCGTCGTGCCGCTCGCCACCATCGCCCGGACGATGTCCCACACCTCGTTGCGGCTGCGCGGGTCCAGCCCGGTCGTCGGCTCGTCGAGGAACAGCAGCTCCGGAGTGACCACGATGCTCGCCGCGATGTCGATCCGGCGCCGCATCCCGCCCGAGAACTTCTTCACCTGCCGGTCGGCCGCCTCGCCCAGGTGGAACGCGTCGAGCAGGTCGTCGGCCCGTCGCGACGCGCGCGAGCCGGTGTAGCCGAAGAGCCGCCCGATCAGCCGGAGGTTCTCGCGGCCGGTGAGGTCCTCGTCGACCGAGGCGAACTGTCCCGTGAGGCTGACCTTCCGCCGCACCTCCTTCGCCTCGGTGACGACGTCGTGCCCCAGCACGAGGGCACGCCCGGCGTCCGGCCGCAGGAGTGTCGCGAGGACGCGGATGGTCGTCGTCTTGCCGGCTCCGTTCGGGCCGAGGAAGCCGTGGACCCCGCCGCGCGGGATCTCGAAATCGACGCCGTCGATCGCTCGGGTCGTACCGAAGGTCTTGACCAGCCCTTCGGTCGAGACGGCCGGATCGTCCATGGTCGCTCCTCGTCGGCGGCGGCTCCGACGGACCCCTCCGCCTGAGAATGCGCACACCGTACGCCCAGGACGAGGAGCTCGGCAAGACCCCGCAAAGGACGGAGGAGCCCGACGATGCGGGCTCCTCCGGAGGGTCTGGCAGGCGGTGCGACTACGCGTCGAGCGAGAAGTCGGCTCCGAGCAGCTCGAGCTTCGTCAGGAAGTTCTCGTAGCCGCGGCTGATGATGCCCACGTTCGAGACCGTCGAGGTGCCCTCGGCCGAGAGCGCTGCGATCAAGTGCGAGAACCCGCCGCGCAGATCCGGCACCACGATGTCGGCGCCGTGCAGCTTCGACGGGCCGGAGATGACGGCCGAGTGCATGAAGTTGCGCTGGCCGAAGCGGCACGCCTGCCCGCCGAGGCACTCGCGGTGGATCTGGATGGTCGCGCCCATCTCGACCAGGGCGTCGACGAAGCCGAAGCGCTGCTCGTAGACGGTCTCGTGGACGATCGACACGCCTTTGGCCTTCGTCAGCGCCACGACGAGAGGCTGCTGCCAGTCGGTCATGAAGCCGGGGTGCACGTCGGTCTCGATGATGACCGGCTTCAGCTCGCCACCGGGGTGGTAGAAGCGGATGCCGTCCTCCGCGATCTCGAACGCGCCGCCCACCTTGCGGAAGACGTTGAGGAAGGTCGTCATCTCCTGCTGGCGGGCGCCGCCGACGAAGATGTCGCCGTCGGTCGCGAGAGCCGCGGCGGCCCAGGAGGCGGCCTCGTTGCGGTCGAACAGGGCGCGGTGGGTGTAGCCCTCGAGGCGGTCCACGCCCTCGATGCGGATCACGCGGTCGGTGTCGACCGAGATGATGGCGCCCATCTTCTGCAGGATGTTGATGAGATCCATGATCTCGGGCTCGATGGCCGCACCCGACAGCTCGGTGATGCCCGAGGCGCGCACCGCGGTCAGCAGCACCTGCTCCGTGGCGCCGACGCTGGGGTAGGGCAGCGCGACCTTGGCGCCGTGCAGGCCCTCGGGGGCCGACATCCGGATGCCGGACGGCAGCTTCTCGACGATGGCGCCGAAGTTGCGCAGCACCTCGAGGTGGTAGTCGATCGGACGGTCGCCGATGCGGCAGCCGCCGAGGTCGGGGATGAACGCCTCGCCCAGGCGGTGCAGGAGCGGTCCGCAGAAGAGGATCGGGATGCGGCTCGAGCCGGCGTGCGCGTCGATGTCGGCGAAGTGCGCCGACTCGACGTTCGAGGGGTCGAGGATCAGCTCGCCCACCTCCGGGCCCTGCTGCACCTTCACTCCGTGCACCTCGAGGAGGCCCTTCACGACGCGGACATCGCTGATGTCCGGGACGTCGCGCAGCGTCGAGGCGGTCTCGCCGAGCAGCGCCGCGACCATGGCCTTGGTGACGAGGTTCTTCGCGCCCTTCAGCTCGATGCGGCCCTTCAGCGGGCGACCGCCGTTGATCGTGATCCGCTCGGTCATCATCCCCACCCGCGCCCCGGACGCCTTGGCATCCTGGAGGGCCTTCGCATCCTGAAGAAGTGTGTTCACGCTATTTCACCGGCAATGTCTTGGGCCGCCAGCTCTCGCGGCGGGTCTCGAATTCGGAGATGCGCGCTTCGTCGCGCAGAGTCAGACCGATGTCGTCCAACCCCTCGATCAGGCGCCAACGAGTGTAGTCGTCGACCTCGAAGGGGAAGGACTCGCCACCGGCGGTGACCGTACGCGCAACCAGATCGACGGTCAGTTCTATTCCCGGCTGCGCGTCGATGAGCTCCCAGAGGCGCTCGATCGCCTCCTCGGCGACCGCCGCGGCGAGCAGCCCCTGCTTGCCGGAGTTGCCCCGGAAGATGTCGCCGAAGCGGGAGGACAGGATGACCCGGAAGCCGAAGTCGCGCAGCGCCCAGACCGCGTGCTCGCGGCTGGAGCCGGTGCCGAAGTCGGGACCCGCGACGAGGATCTGCGCTCCCTGGAACGCCGGCCGGTTGAGGACGAAGTCCTCCTCCTGGCGCCAGCCGTGGAACAGCGCGTCCTCGAAGCCGGTCTTGGTGACGCGCTTGAGGAACACCGCCGGGATGATCTGGTCGGTGTCGACGTTGCTGCGCTTCAGCGGCGCGGCGATGCCGGTGACGGTCTCGAACTTGTCCATGGTCAGGCCTCCACCAGTTCTCGAGCGGGCTCCAGATCGGAGGGACTGGAGAGGGTGCCGCGCACGGCGGTCGCCGCAGCGACGAGCGGGGACACGAGGTGCGTGCGTCCGCCCTTGCCCTGGCGTCCCTCGAAGTTGCGGTTCGAGGTGGAGGCGCAGCGCTCGCCCGGCGCGAGCTGATCCGGGTTCATGCCCAGGCACATCGAGCAGCCGGCGAAGCGCCACTCCGCGCCGAAGTCGGTGAACACGCGGTCCAGACCCTCGGCCTCGGCCTCGATCCGCACGCGGGCGGAGCCGGGCACCACCATGACGCGCACGCCCGGCGCCTTGGTCCGCCCCTTGATGACGGAGGCGAACGCGCGCAGATCCTCGATGCGGGAGTTGGTGCAGGAACCCATGAAGACCGCGTCGACCGGGATCTCCTTCATCGGGGTGCCGGCCTCGAGGTCCATGTACTCCAGCGCGCGACGGGCGTTGGAGCGCTCGTTCGGGTCGGCGATGGCCTCCGGGTCCGGGACGGACTGCGACAGCGACACTCCCTGGCCGGGATTCGTGCCCCAGGTCACGAAGGGCTCGAGCGCGTCGGCGTCCAGCACGACTTCGGCGTCGTAGGAGGCGCCCTCGTCGCTGGGCAGCGTGCGCCAGTAGGCGACCGCGTCGTCCCAGTCCTGACCCGAGGGGGCGTGGGGGCGGCCCTTCAGATAGGCGAAGGTCGTCTCGTCGGGGGCGACCATGCCCGCGCGGGCGCCGGCCTCGATCGACATGTTGCAGATCGTCATCCGGCCCTCCATCGAGAGCGCGCGGATGGCGGAGCCGCGGTACTCGAGCACGTAGCCCTGACCGCCTCCGGTGCCGATCTTCGCGATGACGGCCAGGATGATGTCCTTCGCGGTCACCCCCTCCTTCAGCTCGCCCTCGACGGTGATCGCCATCGTCTTGAACGGCTTCAGCGGCAGGGTCTGCGTGGCCATGACGTGCTCGACCTCGCTGGTGCCGATGCCGAACGCCATCGCGCCGAACGCGCCGTGCGTCGAGGTGTGCGAGTCGCCGCAGACGACGGTGATGCCGGGCATCGTCAGCCCGAGCTGCGGGCCGACGACGTGCACGATGCCCTGCTCGATGTCGCCGAGGGAGTGCAGGCGGACGCCGAACTCCTCGGCGTTGCGGCGCAGGGTGTGGATCTGGGTGCGGCTCGTCAGATCGGCGATCGGCTTGTCGATGGCGAGGGTCGGGGTGTTGTGGTCCTCGGTCGCGATCGTCAGATCGGGCCGGCGCACGGGTCGGCCGGCCAGGCGGAGGCCGTCGAACGCCTGCGGGCTGGTGACCTCGTGCACGAGGTGCAGGTCGATGTAGATGAGGTCGGGGGTGCCGTCCTCGCCCTTGGCGACGAGGTGGTCGTCCCAGACCTTCTCGGCGAGGGTGCGCGGCCGGGCGGTCCCGGACTCGATGGAGCTGTCGTTCATGACGGGTTTCTCTTCCTCAGGAATGGTGGTCAGCCCACGGGAGACACCGCGACGAGGGAGGCCTGTCAGATCGAGGTCTCGTCGCGGCGGAGAAGAAGGAGCCGGCCGGTCAGCATCCCCAGAGACTAGCACCGCGGCGGCTCCGCTCCCGGGGACGCCACGAGCCCGCTCCCGGCCGATCGCGGCAGAGGATCCTCGAGGTTCAGCGCCGCTGCTCGAGGACCGCGTCGATCACGACCACGGTGACGTTGTCGCGCCCGCCGGCCTCGATCGCGGCGCGGACGAGGGCCGCGGCGAGGTCCGGAGCGCCGATCGCACCCGCGTCCCGGCGCGCGAACAGAGCGGCGATCTCGGCGTCCGGGAGCTCCTTCGTCAGGCCGTCGGAGCAGAGGAGGTAGCTCGAGCGCGGGAGGACCGGCAGGGTCCAGACGTCCGTCTCGACCTCGTCGTCGGCGCCGAGCGCGCGCGTGACGATGTTGCGGTCCGGATGCGTCTCCGCGAGCTCCCGGGTGAGCAGGCCCGCCGAGACGAGCTCCTGCACGGCGGAGTGGTCGACGGTGAGCTGCTCGAGATCGGATCCGTCCCAGCGGTACGCGCGGGAGTCGCCGACGTTGAACAGCGCCCAGCGCGCGGGCCCCACCCCGTCCGGCCGCACCAGGGTGAGCCCGGTGAGGGTGGTGCCGCAGAGCGCTCCTCCGACGTCGAGCCCGCGGACCGCGGCGTTCGCGGCCTCGACGAGATCGAAGACGGCGTCCACCTGACCGATGACCGCGGGGGTGTTCGCCCGCAGGGCGTCGACGGCGGTGGCGCTGGCGAGGTCGCCGCGCGCGTGACCGCCCATGCCGTCCGCGACCGCCAGGACCAGCTCGTCGGCCAGCAGCGCGTCCTCGTTGACGCGCCGCACGTTCCCCACGTCGGTGCTGCTGGTCACGCTGAGGTGCAGCACGCCCTGGGGCAGGTCGACGTCCACGGGGGTCATCCGGCCGTCACTTCTCGTCGGAGGGACGCGTCGAGTCGGCGTCCGCCACGACCTCGGGGTGCCCGTCGTGCATCTCGATGTGCGCGTGCTCGCGCCGCATCTTGACGAGGCTGGCCAGCGTGGCGACCGCCATGCTCACGATGATCACGGCGAGGGACGTCCAGGTGTCGATGTCCCACACCGGCACGGGCTCGCCGCCGTTGATGAAGGGGAGCTCGTTCTCGTGCAGGGCGTGCAGGACGAGCTTCACGCCGATGAAGGCGAGGATGAACGCGATGCCGTACTTCAGGTACTCGAGCTTGTCGATCAGGCCGCCGAGCAGGAAGTAGAGCTGACGCAGCCCCATCAGGGCGAAGATGTTCGCGGTGAAGACGATGAACGGGCTCTGCGTGATGCCGAAGATCGCGGGGATCGAGTCGAGCGCGAACAGCAGGTCCGTCGATCCGATCGCCAGGAACACGATCAGCATCGGCGTGAAGAACTTCTTGCCGTCGATCACGGTGCGGATCTTCGAGCCGTCGAAGCTGTCCGAGATGTTCACGCGGCGGCGGAGCAGGCGGATGAGCAGGTTGTCCGTGCCCTCGTCCTCGTCCTCCTTGCCGAAGGCCTGGTTGTAGGCCGTGTAGACGAGGAACGCGCCGAAGAGGTAGAAGATCCAGCTGAAGCTCTCGATCAGCTGCGCGCCCAGCAGGATGAAGACGCCGCGCAGGATCAGCGCGATGATGATGCCCACCATCAGCACCTCCTGCTGGTACTTCGGCGGCACCGCGAAGCGCCCCATGATGATGACGAACACGAAGAGGTTGTCGATCGAGAGGCTGTACTCGGTCAGCCAGCCCGCGAGGAACTGGCCCGCGTGCTCGCCGTCGCCCAGGATCAGCATCAGCAGGGCGAACATCAGCGCGAGGCTGACGTAGAAGGCGACCCAGAGGCTCGACTCCTTCAGGCTCGGCACGTGCGGCCGCTTGTAGACGATCAGCAGGTCGGCGGCCAGGATCAGCGTCAGGCCGATGAAGGAGCCGACGACGAACCAGACGGGCAGATCGAGCATGGGGGCCTTTCAGGGGTGAAGAGGATGCGGCGGAGCGGGTCCGCAGGCGGACCACGCGGACGGGGTCCGGCGCTCGCTCCGCCCGGCGCGCGCGGTGCGGCGTGATCGGAGGGAGCGGGAAGGCCGGTTCGCTCCCCTTCGCGGTTGCGATCCTACCGTCGGCGGCGTGCCGCGGGAGGGGGTCGGCCGGGGTTCCGCAGGCCCACGACCGTCGCCGGAACCGCTCGGCCCAGGTGCGGTGACGCGCTGTTAACGCAGAAGAACCCCCGGCCTGAGCCGGGGGTTCTTCTGGTGTTGCCGTGGTGACCCCAGCGGGATTTGAACCCGCGTTACCGCCGTGAGAGGGCGACGTCCTAGGCCGCTAAACGATGGGGCCGCGTTTTTGCAACTCGAAGAGTGTTGCACACGGATCCGCATCGATGCAAATCGAGGGGGCCGCCTGCCCGACCGGTGGGAATCTCAGCGCGGACAGCCCCCCTCCGGGGCGCGGGACGCAGGGCACCCGGCTCCTACGCTCGAGGTCCCCCCACCGCCGATCGGCGGGGGCACGTCCCCGAGGAGCCGTCCGATGCCGATCCGCCCGCACTCCCGACCCCGACTCCTGACCGCGATCGCCGCGCTCGGAGTCGTCCTCTCCGCACTGCTCGCCGCTCCTGCGGCGGCCGCGGCGCCGACTCCGCCGTCGATCACCCTCTCCCCCGCGTCCGGTCCGGTCGGGACGACCGTCGTCGTCACCGGCGCGGCCTTCCCGAAGAAGACGAGCGGATCCCTGACGGTGCTCGGCACGTCCGTCCGGATCACGACGAACGGCTCCGGAGTCTTCCAGGCGCCGGTCGCGATCCCGAGCGCGCCGGCGGGCCCGACCACGATCACGGCTCGCGCCGGCACCGCCTCGTCGACGGCGGTCTTCACCGTCACCGCTCCTCCTGCGGCACCCGTCATCAGCAGTGCCCGGCTCCGCTTCGGAGTCACCACCCCCGGTGGCGCCTCGGCGAAAGCCGAGCTCGACGCCGTGGCGACGCTGGCGGGCGAGAGCCCGTCGATCGTCGTCTCGTACCAGGACTTCGGGCAGTCTGCTCCGCTCGCCGATCTGCGCAGCGTCGCCGCCCGCGGCGCCACCAGCCTGATCACCTGGGAGCCCTGGCGCTGGGGCGGCGGTGTCGACCAGCCCGCGTACTCCTCCGCCCGCATCCTCGCCGGCGACCACGACGCCTACCTCACGAGCTGGGCGCGGGACCTCGCCGCCTGGGGCTCGCCCGTCCTGCTCCGCTACGCGCACGAGATGAACGGCGACTGGTATCCCTGGTCGGACGGAGTGAACGGGAACGCTTCGGGCTCCTACGCGGCCGCCTGGAACCACGTGCACGGGATCTTCCAGGCGCAGGGCGCGACGAACGTGCAGTGGGTGTGGAGCCCGAACGTGCCCTACTCCGGCTCGGTGCCGCTCGACACGCTCTACCCGGGTTCCGCCTCCGTCGATGTCCTCGCACTCGACGGCTACAACTGGGGCACGGCGACGACCTGGAGCTCCTGGACCACCGCCGGCGCGCTCTTCGCCGAGGGCCTGGATCAGGTGCGGTCGCTGTCCCCTGGCACCCCGATCATCATCGGCGAGACGGCGTCCGCCGAGGCCGGCGGCTCCAAGGCCGCGTGGATCAGCGACCTGGTCGGGTACCTGAACGTCCAGCCGGACGTCGTCGGCCTGGTCTGGTTCCACCACGACAAGGAGGTGGACTGGCGGATCGACAGCTCGCCCTCCTCCGCCGCCGCGTTCGCCGGTGCCCTGGCCGCCCGCCGGGCGTGACGGCACCGCCTCGCCTGTCGGCACCGCCTTGCGACCGGGCAGCGAGGGCGGTTAGCTCGGACCCATGCGACTGACCAAGCTCGAGCACGCCGCCGTCCTCGTCGAGGAGGCGGGATCCCGCCTCGTGATCGACCCCGGAGCCTTCACCCGCCCCGTGGAGGGCACCGCCGAGACCGTGGCCGTGGTCCTCACCCACGAGCACCCCGACCACTGGACGCCCGAGCAGCTCGAGCGCCTGCGTTCGGCGAACCCGTCGATCCGCTTCTTCGGACCGGCGGGGGTCGCTGCGGCCGCCGAGGGCTTCGCCATCGAGACCGTCTCGGACGGCGACCGCGTCGAGGTCGGACCGTTCGAGCTGCGGTTCTTCGGCTCGCGGCACGCGGTCATCCACAGCTCGATCCCCGTGATCGACAACGTCGCGGTGCTTGTGAACGGGAGCTTCTACTACGCGGGCGACTCCTTCACCCGGCCCGACGGCGTCGACGTGGAGATCCTGGCCGCCCCCTCCGGCGCTCCCTGGATGAAGATCGCCGAGTCGATGGACCACGTGCTGGCCCTCTCTCCGCGGCACGCCTTCGCGACGCACGAGGGAGTGCTGTCCGAGGCCGGCCGGGGCATGGGCCACGACCGCCTCGGCTGGGCGACCCGCGAGGGCGGCGGGGAGTACCACGCGCTCGAACCCGGCGACGTCCTCGAGGTCTGAGCTCAGCCCGCGGAGGTGAACCGGGGGACGTCGGCGGCGCGGACGGTCGCGAGGTCCTCGCCGAACTCGAAGCGGAAGCGCGCGTGCTCGCCCCGGAGCAGCACGCCCGGGAGCCACCAGCGCGCGTCGTCCCACATCCGCTCGTAGGGGACGGAGTGCAGCGGGACGAACTCGGCGGCGAGCTCGGCCGACTCCGTCACCTCGCCCCGCCAGCGGCGGCAGAGGAAGACGTGCGAGCGCTGGCTCCACGCGGGCCGGTGCGGGAACGAGTAGTCGAGGATCCCGTGCGCGACGAGATCGCCCGGCTCGGCGTGCAGCCCGACCTCCTCGGCGAGCTCGCGCACGGCGGCCTCGACCGGCGACTCCCCCGGCTCGAGCTTCCCGCCCGGAGCGACGACCCGGCCCACACCCAGACCGCGGCGCTTCTCGCCGAGCAGCACCTCGTCGGTTCCGTCGCTCTCGCGCAGCACGTAGACCACGCACACCTCGGGCAGTGGAGTCACCGCGCACCTCCGCTCCGCGCGGGCCGGAGGCCGCTGACCGCCGTCGTAGGCTAGCCCGGTGACGACCACCTCCGCGCTCGAGCGCTTCCAGGCCCTGCTGCGGGTCGACACGGTGTCGCACTCCGACGAATCCGCGACCGACTGGTCGCGCTTCGAGGTCTTCGTCGAGCTGCTCGAGCAGTTCTACCCCGCCCTGCACGGCGCGCTGGAGCGCGAGATCGTCGCCGGGCACTCGCTGCTCTGGCGCTGGCGCGGCACCGCCGACGGCGACCCCGCGGTGCTGATGGCCCACTACGACGTCGTCAGCGTCACACCCGAGGACTGGTCGAGCTCGCCGTTCGCCGCCGACACCGTCCTGCGGCCCGACGGGCGCACCTCGGTGATCGGCCGCGGCGCCCTCGATGACAAGGGCTCGCTCGTGGCCCTGCTCGAGGCGGTCGAGGCGGCGGTGCTGCGCGGCGAGCGTCCCGAGCGCGACGTCTACCTCCTCTCGACGCACAACGAGGAGACGGCCGGCGACGGCGCTCCCTCGGTCGTCGCCCTGCTCGCCGCCCGCGGCGTGCGGCCCCGCTTCGTGCTCGACGAGGGCGGCAACGTCCGCCGCGGCATCCTGCCCGGCGTGACCACTCCGATCGCCGTCGTCGGAGTGACCGAGCGCGGCATCATGAACCTCGAGCTGACCTGCCGCGACGCCGGTGGCCACGCCTCCGCTCCCCCGCCCTTCCCGGGGCTCCTCGCCACGCAGCGCCTCGCCCGAGCCATCCACCGGCTGACCGAGAACCCGTTCCCGTCCACGCTCCCGGAGCCGATCGCCGAGCTCGTGCAGGCGGCGGCTCCGCACGCCGACGCGGCGCACGCCGTCTGGTACGCCCACCCGCACGAGCACCCGGACGCGGTCGTCGGCGCTCTCGCAGCGCACTCCAACCGCTCGGCCGCGATGCTGCGCACCACCGTCGCCGTCACCCAGCTCCGCGGCAGCACCGGCGCCAACGTCCTCGCCTCGACCGCCAGTGCCGTCGCGAACGTCCGGATCAACCCGGGCGGCACGGTCGCGGGCGTGGTCGCCCGGATCCGCGACGTCATCGACGACCCGCAGGTGGAGGTCGACGTGCGGGTGGCGCACGAGCCCTCCCCGGTCTCCTCGACCGGCGAGCCCGGCGACGGCGGACCGTACGACGTGCTGCGCTCCGTGATCCGCGAGGTGTTCCCCGAGGCGATCGTGGCGCCGTACGTGCAGACCGGCGGCAGTGACGCGCGGCACTTCCACGCGATCAGCGACGGCGTCTACCGCTTCATCCCCTTCGAGATCAGCACTCAGCAGCAGCTCGGCATCCACGGGGCCGACGAGTCGGTCGAGGCCGACCAGTTCGAGCGCGCGATCGTCTTCTACGAGCGGCTGCTGCACCGGCTCTGAGCCGAGCCGTCCTCGTTCCTGCGGTTCGCGCCGGTTCCTGGGAAAAGCGTTCGATGACGCGCCGCGCCGTGTTGGCCCCTCGTTCACCCCGCGATGATGGACTGGCGTCAGCGGGTGCAGTCCTGGATCCCGCGGCCTACCTTCGCTAGTGTCGATGCTGGAACAACCGATTCAGCTCCCGCCGATCGTGAAACCCGAGGATCATGACTGTCCGTCAGGCCGAGTACCCGCGGCCCAACCACTTCATCCTTCATCTCAGCGACACGCACTTCATCGCGGGCGACGGAGGCCTCTACGGCTCCGACGTCGACAGCGAGGCGCAGCTCCGTCGGCTCTTCGACGAGCTCGAGGAGTCCGGCGGACGGCCGGAGGCGATCGTCATCACCGGCGACCTCGCCGACAAGGGCGAGCCGGAGGCGTACGCCAAGCTCCGCGCCGTCGTCGAGCCGGCGGCAGCCCGGCTCGGCGCCGAGGTGATCTGGGTCATGGGCAATCACGACGACCGCGGTGCTTTCCGCGCCGGGCTCCTCGACCAGCTCCCCACGACGCAGCCCGTCGACCGCGTGCACGACGTGAACGGGCTGCGCATCATCGCGCTCGACTCGACCGTGCCCGGCGCCCACTACGGCGAGATCTCCGATGCGCAGCTCGACTGGCTCGCCGAGGAGCTGGCGAGCCCCGCTCCGCACGGCACGATCCTGGCGCTGCACCACCCGCCGGTGCCGTCCGTGCTCGACCTCTCGGTGCTCGTGGAGCTGCGCGACCAGCCGGCGCTGGCCGAGGTCCTCGAGGGGTCCGACGTCCGCAGCATCATCGCGGGGCACCTCCACTACTCCTCCACCGCCACCTTCGCGGGCATCCCGGTGTCGGTCGCCTCGGCCACCTGCTACACCCAGGACCTCAACGTCCCGGTCGGCGGCACCCGCGCGCGCAACGGCGCCCAGGCGTTCAACCTCATCCACGTCTACGACGGCACGGTGCTGCACTCGGTCGTGCCGATCGGCACGTCGACCGAGGTCTCGTACGTCTCGGCGAACGAGACCGAGCGGATCCTCGCGGCCGCCGGCGTCGAGATCGCCCCGGCCACCGCGGCCCCCGTCACGCGCGACGAGGCGCTCTACCCGCCGCTCGAGGAGCGCGTCGGCGTCAGCGCTTAGGGTCCGTCGGGTGCCCGCCTCGCGGGCGCCCTCGTGCTGATCGAGCAGCCCGCATCTCGACCGTCCTCCCTCCCTTGCTGATCGAGTAGCCCGCGGAGCGGGCGTATCGAGATCCACGTCCTTCAGCAGGCCGGCCAGTGGACCGTTTCTGGCGCGTTCCGCCGCCGCCTGGCGCGTTCGTTCCCGTGGTGTCGGTGGTCGCTGGTGTCATCCTCGTATGGTTCCTCTGGATGTCGAGGCGCGGCCCGCGGGCGGCGGTCCGAGCGTGCGCGAGTGCTTCGATGACGCGCTCGTCGCCGCGGTGGGAGCCGCGTGCGTGGTCGACGCGTTCCGTGCCCGAGCCGAAGCCGAACGCGCCGAGCTGATCGAGCTCGCCCGTCGCACGGCGATGACGCTTCCGAACGCGCTCGTGGATCCGAGCGTGCAGGCGCACGTCGAACGCGAAGAGGCCGCGATGCGGGGCCTGATCGCCGAACTCGCCACAGGCATGCGAGTCTCCGAATCCCTCGCCGGCGTCCTCGTGGAGGAGAGCCGGATGCTCGTCAACGAGCTGCCGGAGACGCTGACGGCTCTGCGCGAGGCCGCGATCGCACCCGAGCACGCGCGCGTGGTCCTCAGGGCCGCGCTCGATCTCCCGGTGGAGGTGCGCGGCCGTTTCGACGAGGCCGCAGCGGCCATCGCCCGCGACTGCACGCCTCCGCAGCTGCGACGGCGCTTGCGCTCGCTGCGCGAACGCCTGCATCCGGAGTCACTCACCGACCGGCACACGCGGTGCGCCGCCCGCCGCGGCGTGTGGCTCGACGGCGACCTCGACGGCATGGCCACCCTGCACCTGCACCTCCCCGCTCCCGAAGCGCACGGGGCGTTCGACCGGATCGACCGCGCCGCCCGCTCACTGCACGAGGTGCCCGAGGAGGAGCGGACCCTCGGGCAGTTGCGCGCCGACGTCGCCACCGTGCTCCTC
>NZ_LMNR01000001.1:1427176-1466079 GCF_001423045.1 Rathayibacter sp. Leaf296 | reverse complement strand
GCCGGCGACGGCGATCCCGCGGGGCATCCGCCCGCGGGTCTCCGTCACCGTTCCCGTCCTGACTCTCCTCGGACGCTCCGACGAGCCCGGGATCCTCGACGGCTACGGCCCCATCGACCCCGCGACGGCCCGGCGCCTGGCCGCCGACGCTCCGTCCTTCACCCGGATCCTCACCCACCCCGAGACCGGAGCGGTCCTCTCCGTCGGACGGACCAGCTACCGCGTCCCCGCTGACCTGCGCCGCGCCCTCGCAACCCGCGACGTCACCTGCCGGTTCCCCGGCTGCACCCGCTCCGCCCGCGACAGCGACATCGACCACACAGTCGAGTGGCAGCACGACGGTCGCACCGATTCCGACAATCTTGCCCACCTCTGCCGCCACCACCACCGACTCCGCCACACCACCACCTGGCGGGTCCACCACCGACCAGGAGGGATCCTCGGGTGGACCAGCCCCACCGGCCGACACCACACCACCGCACCGGAGACGCCGGAACCGCCGGAACGACTCTTCGGAGGTGCGCCGGAACTGCGGCGCGAAGACGACTTCCTTCCCTTCTGAGGCCGAACCGCGCCTGCTCTCCGTGATGTGCGCCGCCGAGTCTCCATGGATACCAGGCGAAGGACCTTTCCTCCGCCACAGGCAGCGTCCACCGAAGGCCGTGGACGTCCGGCCACGACGGAGCATGCGTTCGCCCCGGGCGCGGCGGAACACGCCGCGCCATCGCGCAGGTAGGCCGACCCCTCTACGGACACGGACCGTTGTGACGAGGTCGAGCCGCGCCCGCCCTCAGCGCTCCGAGCGCCCACGCTCCCGGTCGCGCGCGAACAGGTGGCCGGCGAAGGCCAGCGCGGCGCCGAGCGCGAGCCCGACGCCCACGCCGGCCCCCACTCCGATGCCCGGGAACACCAGCGAGCTCGCGATTCCGAGCAGCAGTCCGACGACCGCGCCGCCGACGGTCCAGAGCACGGTCAGTCCTCTCGCTCCCACGGGGCGGCGATCGGGTAGTACTCCTCGAGGAACCCGATGACGGCCTTCGTGCGCGCCTCCGCCGAGATCTCGGGGAAGCTGCCGTCGTTGAGGCAGAAGAAGTCGACGGCCCGGTTCTTCAGGAGCTTCTTCATGTCCTTCAGGCCCTGGTGCATCGTGGTGTCGACGTACTTGACCTTCGCGTTCTCCTGCACGACCGCCCGGCCGGTCATCAGCGCGTAGTAGTGGTAGAGCGAGTTGGTCACGGACACGTCGCTCGCCGAGCGGAAGCGGCTCGCGGCGGTCGCGGTGAACTCGGGCTCGAACTCGGCCTCGAGCTCGCTCATGACGCTCTTGCGCAGCGGAGTCGCCGCGTGCTCGAGGTGACGGGTGGTCATCGCTCCGAAGCGCTCGCGCAGCAGGCGTCGGTTGACTCGCGCGGCGTTCTCGAAACCGCTCCGCGTGGAGTTGGAATCGCCCATGCCGATGCGCGTCGTGGCCTCGATGAACTTGGTGATGCCTCCGGGTGAGAAGAAGATCGACGGATCGACCGGGCGCCCGAAGAACATGTCGTCGTTGGAGTAGAGGAAGTGCTCGGCGAGGCCCGGGATGCGGTGGAGCTGGCTCTCGACGGCGTGCGAGTTGTGGGTGGGCAGCACCGAGAGGTCGCGGAAGTGGTCCTCGCTGCGCACGAGGGTCACATCGGGGTGCTCGTCGAGCCAGCGGGGGCGCGGCGAGTCGGTGACGATGTAGATGTGCCGGATCCACGGCGCGTACATGTAGACGCTGCGCAGGGCGTACTTGAGCTCGTCGATCTGGCGGAAGCGCGCGGGAGCGTCGTCGCCCTCGCCCACGACGTAGCTGGCCATGCGGGCCGCCCGGGCGCGCTGGAACTCGAGATCGGTGCCGTCGACCCAGGAGAAGACGATGTCGACGTCGAAGCGGATGTCGCTGACGAGCGGCTCGAACATGCCCTCGAAGGTCGGCCAGGTGCGGCCGTAGGCCTCGACGTGCGCGTCGATCGCCTCGGCGACGGGCAGGCTGCTGCGCATGAGGGCGTTCTCGGCAGGAGTGGTGATCTCCTCCTCGCCCACCTTCCACAGCTCCAGGCGCACGCCGCTGCGGGCGCCGTAGCGGAGCGATCCGGTCGAGGAGACGCGAGGGCGGAAGAGTGAGAAGACGTAGGCGCGCGGGTACGGCGCGATCATCCCCTCAGCGACCAGGTGCGGCGGGGTCCCGCGCTTGTCGAGGGTCTTCACGTAGAAGGGCTCGGTCGCGAACGCGCGGGAGAGCAGAGTAGCCAGCTCGGTGCCGAGCGAGCGGTCGACGGCGAGGAACGGCGATCCGTCGGTGCCGCGGATGAGGCGGTAGGGGAACTCGGCCTCGTCGAGGACCTCGCCGATCGCGATCAGATCCTCGGTCCACGCTGCCTTGGGCGTCGTACTCGAGTTCACCAGCGAGAACAGACCGGCATGGACGACCACGTCGTCGCGGTCGAAATGGCGGGGACGCAGGAGCGGTGACGGGAGAGCACGGACGGAAGGCATGATTCACATTATCCGCCGCCCGTTTCCTGCGCGTTACCGCCGGTTCACCTTGACAGGGAGTCGAATCGGGCGAACGCCTCGGCAGCGGCCTGTCCCGCATCGTGGGCACGGTGCCCCTCCTCGGAGAAGGCGACGCCGAGGGCGGCGGCGGGCTCTCCGAGACGGGTCGCCCGGGCCGCGTGCTCGCCCAGAGCACGACGTGCCGCGAGGGCGTCGCGCTGCTCTCCGAGAGCGTCCGCGATGTCCTCGGCCGCGCTCCCGAGGCGGTGGGTCGTCGATCCGACCGCCGCCGGGACGACGGACCGCCAGGCCTCGACGACGTAGCGGAGCCGCTTCGCCGCCTTGCGGACCTCGTGGCGGTCGGGTCCGCTCCGCGCCGTCTCGAGGCGCGAGAGCTCCTTCTTCAGCGACCGCTTCACGAGCTTCTTCGGGCTCGACGCGGCCTTCGGGAGCCGCGGGGGGTCACCGAGGAGCTCGTCCAGCGAGGCCAGCAGATCGAGGTAGCGTCCGCCGCGCAGGGTCCGCGCGACGCGGCGCACCGCGACGCCGTGCCTGCGCTCGACCTCCTCGAGGATCGTGCCGGGCGCGACCGCCGCCGCAGGCAGCTGCTCGGCCGCGGCGTCGAGGTCGGCCCGGAGCCGCGCCCCGAGCACCTCCTCGTCCCGCGCCGCGCCCAGCACCGAGCCGAGCCAGCGCAGCTCGTCTCGGATCGGGTCGGTCGCGGTGCGGTCCAGCACCGAGCGGGAGGCGGCGAGGACGCTGCGCAGACGCCGGCTGAGCGTGCGCATCCGGTGCAGGGCGTTCTCGCCCTCGAGGCGGACGAAGGGGTCGACCGCGCGCAGCTCGCGCAGGAGCGCGGCGATCGCGGCGAGCGCCGCCTCTCCCCCGTCGCGAGGGGCGGGTCGGCGGTCGTCGATCGGCCCCCCGGTGGCGCGGGCGAGTTTGGAGGCGCTCTCGGCCGGCCGGGCCCCGCCCGCCAGCAGGCGCTCCTCGATCGCGTCGAGGACGGCCTCGCCCTCCTGACCGGACGCGTCGACGAGCTCGACCTCCCACTCGCGCCACCGCCGCTCGACTCCGGTGCGGGCGTCGACGGCCACCACGAGGTCGTCGGCGACTTCGGCGAGCTGACGACCCGACGCGTCGAGGACCCGCGTGATGCCGCGCCGGGTCTCGAGGAGGGCGAGCGGCTCGAGCCGCGAGCGGCCCACATGCCCGAGCACCGCCGAGCGGATGACCGTGGGCACCGCGCTCGACTCGGTCAGCGGCGCGTGGATCTCGGTGCGCCCCGCCGAGCCCGGGAGCTTCACGTGCCAGCCCTCATCCGCTCCGCCCGCGCGACGGCGCAGTGTGATGCGGCCGCGCGAGAGGGCGCGACCGGAGGTGTCGAAGTACTCGGCACGGAGCGCGACCGGGGTCTCGCGCGCGGTCCCGGCCACCGGCCCGGCCCCCACGAGATCGGGCAGCGCGGTGTCGGCGCCGACGTCGTACTTGCGCTCGACCTCCGTCTGCGTGTGCGAGGCGCGCTGCGCGGTCGGAGCGGGCTTCTTCGTCTTCTTCGCGCTCGGCATGGTCCATTCTGCGCACGGCGCAGCGGTGCCGCGCACCCGGGGGCGCCGAGGAGCCGCTCCGGCCTAGGCTGAGGGGATGACTGCGCCCGTCCCGCCCGTCGCCCGCCGCATCCCCCTGGAACGCCGTCATCACGGCGACACGGTCCTCGATCACTACGAGTGGCTGCGGCGCAAGGAGGACCCCGAGGTGCTCGCGCACCTCGAGGCCGAGAACGCCTACACCGACGCCGTGCTCGAGCCCCTGGCCCCGCTGCGCGAGCGCCTGTTCGACGAGATCCGCTCCCGGACGAAGGAGACCGACCTCTCGGTCCCCGTGCGCGAGGGCGGCTGGTGGTACTTCTCACGCTCGTTCGAAGGGCGCCAGTACGCCGTGCACTGCCGCGCGCCGATCAGCGGACCGGACGACTGGACGCCGCCCTCCCTCGGTGAGGGTGGCGAGCTGCCGGACGAGCAGGTCGTCCTCGACGGCAACGCCGAGGCGGAGGGGCACGACTTCTTCTCGCTCGGCAGCTTCGACATCAGCGCCGACGGCCGCTACCTGCTCTTCGGCACCGATGTCGAGGGCGACGAGCGCTACACCCTCCGCATCCGCGACCTCTCGACCGGCAAAGACCTCGCCGACGTGGTCGAGGGCACGGGCGGCGGAGCGACCTTCGGCGCCGACGCGCGATTCGTCTTCTACCCCACCGTCGACGAGTCCTGGCGACCGGACACAGTCTGGCGGCACGAGGTCGGCACCGACTCCTCCGCCGACACCGTCGTCTTCTCGGAGCCCGACGAGCGCTACTGGATCGGCGTCGGCCTCACCCGCAGCCGCCGCTTCCTCGTGATCGAGATCGGCAGCAAGATCACCAGCGAGTGCCTCCTGCTCGACGCCCAGGGCCCGACCGGCGAGTTCCGCTCCGTCTGGCCGCGGCGCGAGGGAGTGGAGTACGAGGTCGAGCACGCCGTCCTCGACGGTCGCGACCGCCTCCTGATCGTGCACAACGACGACGCGCTCGACTTCGAGATCGTCGAGGAGCCGGCGGACCTCTCCGTCGACGCCGCCGAGCGCGCCGCGCAGCGCCGTGTCGTCGTCCCGCACCTGCCCGGCCGACGGATCGAGGGGGTCGACGCCTTCGCGGGCCACGTGGTCGTCTCGTACCGGTCCGAGGGAGCCACCCGGCTGGGGCTCCTGCGCGAGGGCGGGGCCGCGGCGACGCTCGACGAGATCGTCTTCGACGAGCCGCTCTACGACGCGGGACTGGCCGGCAACCCGGAGTGGGAGCAGACGTCCCTCCGCCTCGCCTACACCTCGTTCGTCACCCCCTCGACGGTGCTCTCGCTCGACGTCGCGACCGGCGAGCGCACCGTGCTCAAGCAGCAGCCGGTGCTCGGCGACTACGACCCCGAGCAGTACGTCCAGCGTCGGGAGTGGGCGACGGCCCAGGACGGCACGCGGATCCCGCTCTCGCTGGTCTGGCGCCGCGACGCCGCGGATCCCGACGCGACCCCGGCTCCGCTGATCCTCTACGGCTACGGCTCCTACGAGGCGAGCATCGACCCCGGCTTCTCGATCCCCCGGCTCTCGCTGCTCGATCGCGGAGTCGTCTTCGCGATCGCGCACGTGCGCGGCGGCGGCGAGATGGGCCGCTCCTGGTACGAGAACGGCAAGACGCTCTCCAAGAAGGCCACCTTCACCGACTTCGTCGACTCCGCCCGGCATCTGGTCGACTCCGGGTTCACGACTCCGGAGCGGCTCGTCGCCCAGGGCGGCTCGGCCGGCGGTCTGCTGGTCGGCGCGGTCGCGAACCTCGCCCCGGAGCTGTTCGCGGGCGTCCTCGCGCAGGTCCCGTTCGTCGACGCGCTCACGTCGATCCTCGATCCGTCGCTGCCGCTGACGGTCATCGAGTGGGACGAATGGGGCGACCCGCTGAACGACGCCGAGGTCTACGCCTACATGAAGTCCTACTCCCCCTACGAGAACGTGCGGGAGGGCGTCCGGTACCCGCGGATCCTCGCGACGACCAGCCTGAACGACACGCGCGTGCTCTACGTGGAGCCGGCGAAGTGGGTGGCGCGGCTGCGCGAGGTCGGTGCACCCGCGCTGCTCAAGATCGAGATGACGGCGGGCCACGGCGGCGTGAGCGGCCGCTACGAGCGCTGGCGCGAGGTGGCGTTCGAGTACGCGTGGACGCTCGACGTGCTCGGGCTGTCCTGAGGTCGGACGCGAGCGCTCGACCCTGATCGGCGGTGCGCCGCTCCGGACCGCAGCGTGCTGCCGCAAGCCCCAGCCGAGTGTCGTCCCCGACGCGTAGGGTTCGGGGTGCCGACGAAGGGGAAGAGCATGAGCGCAGGCCTGTCGATCGACCGGATCGCCGCATGGGTGGCGGACCAGAGGTGGTACGCGAGCAAGGGGCGGCGCCCCGAGCTCGAGGTGCGCGGCGCGTGGACGCTGCACCCCGACGGCGGTGAGGTGGTGGACCACCTCGTCATCGACACGGCCGGGACGAGCCCCGTGCTCTACCAGGTGCCGGTGACGGTCCACCCCGCTCCGGTCGCCGGTCTCGAGGACGCGCTGGTCTACTCCGACGGCGAGCGCTGGGTCTACGACGCACCGCGCGACCCGTTCTTCGCACGGGCGCTGCTGGCGATGATCGCCGACGGCGGCCGCTCCGACACCGACGGCGCCGAGGGCGGAGCGCGGGCCGAAGGCCACCGTCAGCCGGGTGCGGTCATCGGCGCCTTCGCCTCGTCGAAGGTCCTCAGCGGCGAGCAGTCGAACACCTCGATCATCGTGTCGACCACGGCCGAGGACGGCTCGACCGGGACCCCGGTGATCGTGAAGGTCTTCCGCGCCCTGCACCACGGCGACAACCCCGACGTGACCGTGCAGTCGGCGCTCAACGCCGCGGGCAGCGCGCTCGTCCCTCCGGTGATCGGAAACGTCACCGGCGAGTGGGACGACGAGGGCGAGCCGTCCGGCCGCGCCTTCGGGCACCTGGCGTTCGCGCAGGAGTTCCTCCCCGGCGTGCAGGACGCGTGGCGTGTCGCCCTCGAGGCGGTCGCCGCCGACTCCGACTTCACCGGCCCTGCGCGGGCGCTGGGCCTCGCGACCGCCGAGGTGCACGCGACCCTCGCCGACGTGCTCGAGACCGAGGAGGCGACCCCCGAGGTCGTCGAGCGCATCGTCGCGACCATGCGCCGCCGCCTCCGCATCGCCTCGTCCGAGGTCCCGGTGATCGCCGAGGACTCGGACGCGATCGACGCCGTGTTCCGCGCCGCGGCCGGCGCTCCGTGGCCCCTGCTGCAGCGCATCCACGGCGACTACCACCTGGGCCAGGTCCTGCTGGTGCCGGACCGCGGCTGGGTGCTCCTCGACTTCGAGGGCGAGCCGCTGCGGCCGATGAACGAGCGGCGGATGCCCGACGTGGCCCTGCGCGACGTGGCCGGCATGCTGCGCTCCTTCGACTACGCCGCCGGAGCGCACGAGCAGTCCTCGCCCGGATCGAGCCGCGCGGAGTGGGCCGCGGCGAGCCGGGCCGCGTTCCTGGAGGGCTACTCCGAGCGCGCGGGCGACGCCGTCGAGGCCCACCGCGCCGTCCTCGACGCGTTCGAGCTCGACAAGGCGGTCTACGAGGCGATCTACGAGGCCCGCAACCGTCCCCAGTGGCTGTCGATCCCGGTGACGGCCGTGCAGCGGCTCGTCGGACGCTCGTAGGGTTCAGGTATGAGCAGCCACGACAGCACCCCCGACCACGCCCCCGACCACGAGCCGGACGAGCCCCTCGACCCGCTGAGCGACTTCAGCATCCCGGGCGACACCGATCTGCACACCGACGGCGACGCCTCCGGGGCCGACGGGGAGAAGATCGCGGAGCCCGGCACCGAGGACTAGGGCCGGGAGTCGGCTAGAGCCAGCCCCAGCGCTTGAACAGCCGGTGCAGCACGACGCTCGACGCGACCATCAGCCCCAGCGCGGCCGGGTAGCCCCACGCCACGTGCAGCTCCGGCATGACGTCGAAGTTCATGCCGTAGACGCTCGAGATCATCGTCGGGGCGAAGAAGATCGCCGCCCAGGCCGAGATGCGCTTGACCTCGTCGTTCTGCTGGTTGCCCGCCTCGGCGAGGCGCTTCATGTCCTCGTTCTGCCGCTGCGCCACGAGAGTCGCGTTCACCGCGAGGATCTCGCGCAGGGTCGTGCGGAAGCCCTCCACGCGCTCGTCAACGACGGCGACGTGGTCGGCGACGTCGCGGAGGTAGCGCCGGAGCTCCACGTCCTCGCGGAAGACCTCGAAATCGGTGACGAGGCGGCCGAGCATGCCGGTCAGCGGGCGCGTCGCGCGCTGGAAGTCGAGGACCTCCTGGCTCAGCTCGTAGATGCGCCGGGACACCGCAGGGTCTCCCTCGAAGACCTGCGCCTCGATCTCGTCGATGTCGTTCTCGAGACCGGCGACGACCGGCGAGTACTGGTCGACGACGGCGTCCAGGATCGCGTAGAGGACCGCGACGGGTCCCTTCCGCAGCAGCTCGGGGTCGGCCTCCATCCGGCGCCGCACCAGGGAGAGATCGGGCTTCTCGGAGTGGCGGACCGTGACGACGAAGTTCGGGCCGACGAACAGGTGAAGCTCGCCGAAGTCGACCTCCTCGCGCTGGTCGGCGTAGCTCGCGGCGCGCAGCACCACGAACATGTCGCTGCCGTAGCGCTCGAGCTTGGGCCGCTGGTGCGCGCTGATCGCGTCCTCGATGGCGAGCGGGTGCATCGAGAACTCGTCCTCGAGCGCCGCGAGCTCGGACTGCGTCGGACGGTACAGGCCGATCCACGCCATCGCGTCGGGGAGCTTCTGCAGCGCGGCGAGCGCCTCCGGGATGCTGCTCGGCGAGACGACGCGGCGGCCGTCCTGGTAGATCGCGTTGTCGACCGTGCTCGTGCGAGACGGCGCCGGCGGCGGGACGAGCCGCTCGATCGGAGCGGTGTCCTCGGCGGCGGCGCGGGTGCGCGAGCCGAGTCCGAGGGAGGGGACGCGGGGAAGCCTCACGATCGACTCCTTCCGCCTTCGCCGACGACCCATTGTGCACCCCGGGGTGAACGGCAGGTGTCCGAGCGGGTGCCCCCGCCCGCGGCCCGGCGGTCGGCCCGTGTCGGAGGCCGTCAGTAGCCTGGAGGGACGAGAGGGGGCCACCCCGCACGCCAGGAGGGACGACGTCGGTGAAGCTGCTCCACACCTCCGACTGGCACATCGGCCGCACCTTCCACGGGCACTCCACGGTCGCCGCGCTGTCGCGGGTGCTCGACGCTCTCGTGGCGACCGTGCGCGAGGAGGCCGTCGACGTGGTGCTCGTGTCGGGCGACGTCTTCGACTCCGCGGTGCCGGCCGGCGAGCACTACGCCCTGCTGACTCGCACTCTCGAGGCGATCCGCGGCGCCGGCGCCGAGGTCGTCCTCACCAGCGGCAATCACGACTCCCCCGCGCGCCTCGGCTTCCAGGCGGGGCTGCTGCGCACCTCGGGCGTGCACGTCCTCACCGATCCCGAGGCGTACGCCGAGCCGGTCGTCCTCCACGACGAGCACGGGGAGGTCGGCATCTACGGCATCCCCTACCTCGAGCCGGCCCTCTACCGTCACCGGCACCCGGAGGAGGCGCTGCGCCGCCACGAGGACGTGCTCGCGTTCGCGATGCGCCGGATCCGCGCCTCCGCCGAGGCCGCCGGACGCCGCTGGATCGTCCTCTCGCACTGCTTCGCGGTCGGAGCGCCCGCGGGCACCGTCGAGCGCGACATCACCGCAGGGGGCATCGACTACGTCTCGGTCGACCACTTCGCCGACGCCGACTACGCGGCGCTCGGCCACATCCACGGGCGGGCCCAGCTGCTGCCGAACGTCCGCTACTCCGGGGCGCCCCTGCACTACTCCTTCGGCGAGGCCGCGAAGCCCCGCGGCGCCTGGCTCGTCGAGCTCGGAGCCGAGGGGCTCGAGGAGGTGCGCTGGTCGCCGCTGCCGGTCCCCCGCCGCCTCAGCCTGATCGAGGGGCGGCTCGACGAGCTGCTGGTCGACCCCTCGCTCGCCGGGAAGGAGCCCGACTGGGTCTCGGCCGTGCTGACCGACGAGGTGCGGCCCCTGGACGCGATGGCGCGGCTGCAGTCGCGCTTCCCGGGCTGCGTGACGCTCGAGCACCGGCCGCCGAGTGCTCCCGGGGCCGGGCCGACCGCCTACGCTGAGCGGGTCCGCGGGCGCAGCGACGTCGAGATCATCGACGACTTCCTCGCCCACGTGCGGGGGCGGGGTGCGTCGGACGCCGAGCGCGAGACGGTCCTCGACGCTCTCGCCGCGGTCGACGCCGAGGCCCTGCGGTGAGGATCCGGCGCCTCGCCTTCGCCGGACTCGGCCCGTTCCGCGACCCGCAGGAGATCGACTTCGACCGGCTCGAGGACGTCGGCATCTACCTGATCGCCGGCCGGACCGGTGCGGGCAAGTCGACGATCCTCGATGCGATCAGCTTCGCGCTCTACGGATCCGTGCCCCGCTTCGACGGCACGTCCGCGCGGCTCCGGAGCGATCACAGCGCCCCCGAGGACGAGACCTTCGCCGAGCTGGACTTCGAGGCGGCCGGACGGCTCTACCGGATCCGCCGCTCCCCCGAGTACGAGCGCCCGGCCAAGCGCGGCGGCGGCACGACGAGGCAGGCCGCCAAGGTCTCGCTGCTCGAATGCGTCGGCGGCGCCTGGAGCGGCGTCTCGTCGAGCGCGAAGGAGACGGGGGTCGAGATCGGCCGCATCGTCGGCCTGACGAAGGACCAGTTCCTGCAGGTGATCCTGCTGGCCCAGAACCGCTTCCACGAGTTCCTGCTCGCGAAGAACGACGACCGGCAGAAGCTGCTGCGCACCCTCTTCGCGACCGAGCGCTACGAGCTGCTCCGCCGACGACTCCTCGACCAGCGCCAGGAGAGCGCCGCCTCGCTGGAGGAGGAGCGGGCCGCCGTCGCCGCCCTCGCCGACGAGGCGCGCCGACTGGGCGGGACGGAGGAGGCCGAGACGATCGATGCGGCGTGGTTCGCGGGCCTCGTCGCCTCCCTCGGGCCGGCGCTGCTCGAGGCGCGGTCGGAGGTCGATCGGGCCGACGACGCGCAGATCGAGGCGCGGGCGGCCCTCGACGCCGCGTCGCTCCTCCGTCGCGCCCAGGATCGCCGCTCCCGAGCCCTGCGCGAGAGCGAGGAGCTGGCGGTCGCCGAGGCCGTCGTCGTCGCCCAGCGCGAGCGCGTCGAGCTCGCGCGTCGGGCCGACGGCGTGCTCCCGGTGCTCCGGTCGGCGGGGTCCGCCCGGACCGCGGCCGAGAGGGCGGCCGCCGAGCGCGACGGTGCGGCCGAGCTGTTCGGCGCCGTGCTCGCGGAGCCCGCCGACCGGGCCGGGGCCGCCGAGCGGTCGGAGGCTCTCGGGCGCCGGCTGGGAGCACTGGCGGAGGCCCTCGCCGAGGAGCGCCGGATCCCCGACGCCGAGAAGGCGGTGGAGCGGGCCGAACGGGCTCGTGCGAAGGCTCGTGCCTCGCTCGAGCGGCTCGATGACGAGCTGAAGGGGCTGCCGGTCCGGCTCGACGCCCTCGCCGCCGAGGAGGAGTCGCTCACTCCCGAGGCGGCGACCGTCCCCTCGCGCACCGACGAGCTCGCCGCGCTGGAGCGACGCATCGCGGCCGCCGCCGAGCGCGAGGCCGCCGCGTCGTCGCTCGCGTCCCTCCGCTCGGCCTATGCCGAGGCCGGACGCCGGCACGGCGACCTCGCGGCCGAGCACTCGGCCCTCGTCTCCCGCCGGTTCGCCGGCTTCGCCGGGGAGCTCGCCACGGCGCTGGTCCCCGGGGAGCCCTGCCCCGTCTGCGGCGCTCACGAGCACCCGCGCCCCGCCGAGCACGGCGACCTCGCCCCGGTCTCGACCGAGGACCTCGACCGGGCCCGGTCGGCGGTCGACGCGGCCGCTCGGGCCATGGACCGCGCCCGCGATCGCGAGAGCACCGCGGCGCTCGCGCTCGCCGCGCTCGAGGAGCGGGCGGGAGTGGACACCCCGGAGTCTCTCGACCTCGCGCTGATCGAGGCGCACGAGCGGCTGGCCGCCGCCCGCGCCGCCGCGTCGCGCTGCGAGGCCCTGCGGAGCGAGCGCGGCACGCTGCGCCGCCGGCTCGACGAGCTGACCGCGCTCCGCGAGAGCGCCCGCGCCGAGAACGACCGGCTGACCCGGGAGGCGACGATCGCCGCCGAGGCGCTGCGGACCCTCCTCGAGAGGGTCGGGGCGCAGCGCGACGGTGCCGACAGCATCGCTGCCCGCGTCGCCGAGCTGACCGAGCGGCGCCGCGTCGCCGACGCCCTCGTCGCCGCGGAGGACCTCCTGGTCGCGCGCAGCCGCGCCGCCGACGAGGCGCAGGAGCACCTCGAGTCGGTGCTCGCCGAGCGCGGTTTCGCGAGCGCGGCCTCCGCCGAGGCGGCGGCGCTCACCGCGGGCGAGCGCGCGCGGGCCGAGGCCGTCGTCGCCGAGCACGAGCGGCGCAGGAGCGCCGTCGACGCGGTGCTCGCGGAGCCCGAGCTGCAGGGGCTGCCCACGACCCCCGTCGACCTCGCCGGCGCCGAGGAGAGGGCCCGGCTCGCCTCCGCCCGCCGCGACGAGGCACGCTCGCGGCTCTCGGTGCTCGAGCACCGCGCCGCACGACTGGCCGAGCTGGCCGTCCTCGCCGAGAGCAGGCTGCGCTCGCTCGAGGGCCGGCTCCGTCGGCACGAGGAGCTGCGCGCTCTCGCCGAGACGATCGACGGCCGGGGCCAGAACACCCGCCGCATGGATCTCGAGGCCTTCGCGCTCGCGGGCCGTCTCGAGGAGATCGTGGGCGCAGCGAACCTCCGCCTCGGTGCGATGACGAGCGGCCGCTACTCGCTGCTCCACGACGACTCCCTCGGCTACCGCAACGCCTCCTCCGGCCTCGGGATCGAGGTGCTCGACGCGTTCACCGGCGTGCGCCGCCAGCCCGCCTCGCTCTCGGGAGGCGAGACGTTCCTCGCGTCGCTCGCGCTCGCCCTCGGGCTCGCCGACGTCGTCACGGCCCAGTCGGGCGGCATCACGCTCGAGACGATGTTCATCGACGAGGGCTTCGGCTCGCTCGACGCCGAGACCCTCGAGACCGCGCTGGGCACTCTCGACGCACTGCGGTCCGGTGGTCGCACGATCGGGCTCATCAGCCACGTCGACGCGATGCGCGAGCGGCTGCCGATCGGGCTCCGCGTCGTGGTCGGCGATCGCGGCGACAGCACGCTCCGCACGGACTGAGCGCTACCGCGCCGATCGGCGGTGCCGCGCGACCGCGTCCGTGTTCCCGCAGCGCGCGGAGCAGTAGCGCTGCCGACCGGCCCGGGACTCGTCGACGAAGACCCGGTCGCAGCCCTCGCGTGCGCAGACGCCCATCCGGAGCCCGACGGAGGAGGACACGAAGAACGCGAGACCGCCCGCGGTCACGGAACGGACCCGGGTGACGACGTCGCTGTCGTCCGGCACGAGGTGCAGGTGCGGCGGCATGCCGTCGTGGGTCGCGACGAACAGCGACCCGGCGACCTCGGCGAGCAGGGCGTTCACCTCGTCGCAGCGGGCCTGGACGGAGATCGCGGCGAAGACCGCCCGCATCCGCCTCGCCCACCACCGCAGCGCGAGCGTCTCGGAGGGAGCGAGTGCCGGCTCGCGGACGCCCTGCTCGCGCAGCAGCGGCTCGATCGCGTCGTCGGGCGCCGCGTTCACGAGCGCGGCCGCGAGTCGCGGGCCGACCTGATGGCGGTGGTCGAAGCTCATCCGCCGACTGTAATGGTTGAACGTGGTCCAGTCATTACGTGAGGATCGGCGCATGCACGAGCACCGATGGACACGACTCTCCCGCCACCCGACCAGCGAGGGGATCCTCAGCTACCTCCAGTGCCCCTGCGGGGCGCGCGAGATCGAGCTCCTCCCGCTCGCGCCCGCCGTGCTCGTGTCCTCCAGGGAGGGTCTGAGCCGCTGCTAGGGTCGTGCGCAGTGACACGGGGTGCCCGCCAGGGCTGAGAGAAGACCCGTTGAACCTGATCTAGTTCGTACTAGCGAAGGGATGTCGCGAATGAGCATTCGCACGCCTGCCCACCCGACCCTCCACGACCTCGACGGGGCCGCCGTCGGCCGCGATCTCGAGGAGCTGCGCCGCAGGGCGCCGCTCGTCCAGTGCATCACCAACGCGGTGGTGACCGGATTCACGGCCAACAGCCTCCTCGCGCTGGGCGCCAGTCCGGCGATGGCGGACCTGCCCGGAGAGGCCGGCGTCTTCGCCGCGATCGCCTCCGCGACGCTCGTGAACCTCGGCACTCCCGGGGCGGAGCAGCGCGACGGCGCCCGCGAGGCGATCGCCGCCGGGGGCCGGTGGGTGCTCGATCCGGTCGCCGTCGGCCCGCTCCCGGTGCGCACCGCCTTCGCGGCCGAGATCGTCGCGTTGCGGCCCTCGATCATCCGCGGCAACGCCTCCGAGATCCTCGCGCTCGCGGGCCTCGGAGCGGGCGGGCGCGGAGTGGACGCGGTCGACGGCGCCGAGGACGCGCTCGACGCCGCGAAGGAGCTCGCGCTGCGCACCGGCGCCGCTGTCGCCGTCTCGGGCCCGGTCGACCTCGTGACCGACGGAGTCACGGTCGTGCGCGTCACGGGCGGTCACCCCCTCCTCACCCGCGTGACCGGCGGAGGCTGCGCCCTCGGCGCGGTGATGGCCGCCTTCCTCGGGGCGTCGGACGGCACTCCGGGACCGGCGCTGCGGGCCGCCGTCGCGGGCTCGGTCGTGTGGGGCCTCGCGGCCGAGCACGCCGCCTCCGTGTCCGCCGGCCCCGGATCCTTCGCGGTGGCGCTGCTCGACGCGGTCTCGGCCCTCGACGCGGCGGTCGTCGCGGAGGAGGCGCGGATCGCATGAGGCCCCTCGACCTCTCCGTCTACCTCGTCACGGACACCCGGCAGTGCGGAGCACGCGGCGTGCCCGCGGTGGTCGCGGCGGCCGTCGCCGGCGGTGTCCGCACCGTGCAGATCCGCGACCACGAGGCCTCCGCGGCCGAGCTGCTCGCTCTCGTCCTGGCCGTCTCGGACGTGCTCGACGAGAGCACGACCCTCCTGGTCGACGACCGGGTCGACGTCGCCCTCGCCGCCCGGCTCGCCGGCGGCCGGGTGCACGGCGTGCACGTCGGGCAGTCCGATCTGCCCGTCGCCGCGGCACGCGCGCTGCTGGGACCCGACGCGGTCGTCGGGCTGACGGCGAACACGACCGCCCACCTCGACGCCGTCCACGCCCTGCCCGCGGGCACCGTCGACTACCTCGGAGTCGGAGTGATCCGCCCCACCACCACGAAGCCGGACCACCCGGCGCCACTCGGAATCGACGGCTTCGCCGCTCTCGCCGCCACGACTGCGCTCCCCTGCGTCGCCATCGGCGGCGTGGACGCTCGCGACGCAGCTCCCCTGCGGGCGGCGGGCGCGGCGGGGCTCGCCGTCGTCTCCGCGATCTGCACGGCGGCCGACCCCGCCGACGCCGCTCGGATTCTGCGCTCGGAGTGGGACCGATGACCGCGCGGATCCCCCTTGTGCTCAGCATCGCGGGCACCGACCCGACGGGCGGCGCGGGCATCCAGGCCGACCTCAAGTCGATCGGGGCGCTCGGCGGCTACGGGATGGCGGTCGTCACCGCGCTCGTCGCGCAGAACACGCACGGTGTGCGCTCCGTCCATCTGCCCCCGACCTCCTTCCTGCGCGAGCAGCTCGACGCCGTCAGCGACGACGTCGAGATCGACGCGGTGAAGATCGGGATGATCGCGACCGCCGCGATCGGCGCCGAGATCCTCGACTGGCTCGAGACGGTGCAGCCGCCGCTGATCGTCGTCGACCCGGTGATGATCGCGACCAGCGGACACCGCCTGCTCGACCCCGAGGCCGAGGAGTGCGTCCGCGAGCTCGTTCGCCGGGCCCACCTCGTCACCCCCAACCTCCCCGAGCTGGCGGTGCTGGCGGGGACAGCGCCCGCCGAGGACTGGGGCGAGGCGCTGCAGCAGGGCGCGCAGCTCGCCCGCAGCCTCGGCACCGCCGTGCTGGTGAAGGGCGGTCACCTCGACGGCCCCTCGACCCCGGATGCGGTCGTCACGCCCGAGGGCGACGTGCGCGAGGTCCCCGGCGAGCGCGTCGCCACTGCGAACACGCACGGCACCGGCTGCTCGCTCTCCTCCGCCCTGGCCGTGCTGCTCGCCGGACGCTCCACCTCGGCCGACGATCTCGCCGAGGCGCTGACACAGGCGAAGGAGTGGCTGACCGGCGCCCTGCGCGCGGCCGACGCTCTCGAGGTCGGCACCGGCAACGGCCCGATCGACCACTTCCACCGGCTCAGGACACCGCCGTTCTGCAGCACCGTCTGGGAGGAGACGGAGCCGCTGCGCCGCGCGATCGACGCGCTGCCCTTCGTGACGGCGCTGGGCGACGGAACTCTGGAGCGCGACGACTTCGAGTGGTACCTCGCTCAGGACGCGCTCTACCTCTCGGAGTACGCGCGTGTGCTCGCCGTCGCGGCGCAGAAGGCTCCCACCGCCCAGGAGCAGGTCTTCTGGGCCGAGAGCTCCGCGCAGGCGATCGCGACGGAGGCGCAGCTGCACCGCGACCGCCTCGGCCGGCGCTCCGAGAGCCCGTCCGACACCACGCGAGGCTACGTCGACCACCTGACGGCCGTGGGGGCCAGGGGCGGCTACGGCGAGGTCGTCGCGGCGCTGCTCCCGTGCTTCTGGCTCTACGCCGACATCGGCGAGCGACTGGCGGCCGCGAACCGGCCGGGTCACCCCTACGAGGACTGGCTCTCGACCTACGCCGACCCCGGTTTCGCGGCGGCGACCGAGCGGGCGATCGCGATCACCGAGGCGGCGTCCGCCCGCGCCGGACACGCGGAACGCGCCGCGATGCGCGACGCGTTCCTGCGCTCCAGCCTGTTCGAGCGAGACTTCTTCGCGGCTCCGCTCAGCCGATCGCCTCACGGAGGACGTGCATGAGCGCGTCCAGCTGAACGGTGTCCGCCGAGGCGGTCTCGGCGTCCGCCCCGTCGAGGGCGCGGGCGGCGAGGCCCGCCTTGGCGTCGATCAGCTCGGCGATCTTGGCGTCGATCGTGTGCGCGGCGATGATGCGCCACGCCGTGACCGGCTCCTCCTGACCGATGCGGTGCACGCGGTCGATGGCCTGCGTCTGCTCCGCGGACGTCCAGGACAGCTCCGCGAGGACCACGTTCGAGGAGGCCTGCAGGTTCACGCCCACTCCGGCCGCCGTCAGCGAGCAGACCGCGACCGAGACGTCGGGGTCGGTGTTGAACGCGTCGATCTGCGACTGGCGGAAGGTCGCCGTCTGGTCGCCGCGGATCGAGACGGAGGCGAGCTCGCGCTTCTCGAAGGTGTCCTCGGCCTGGTCCATCACGTCGACGTGCTTCGCGAAGAAGACGACCTTGCCGACCGAGCGCGCCAGCTGCGAGGCGTAGTCCGCGGCGAGCGCGGCCTTCGCCTGGCCGATCCGCCGCACCATCGTGAACACGTTCTCGCCGGTCTTCGCCGACTTCGACTCCTCGAGCTCGCTCTGCGCGACGATGCGGATGAACCGCTCGCTCTCGTCGGTGTCGAGCTCGTGCGTGATCGAGGCCGTGACGGCCTTGTACCGCTGCAGCATCCGGGCGCCCAGCTCGCGCTCGGCCTTCTGGATGGAGCGGCCGAGGTCGTCGTCGAGCTCGACGGGCAGGTCGACGATCCGCTTCGACGGCAGGTCGGCGGCGACGTCGATCTTCTTGCGCCGGACGATGCCGAGGTCGATGACCGCCTCGCGCGCCTCCGGGTAGAAGGCCGTGTCGGCCGGAGTGAGACCCGTGTCCTCGAGGCGGCTCATCAGCTCGGTCCCGGGCTTCGTCTCGTCGATCCAGCCGAGGAAGCGCCAGATGGCGCGGAAGTCGTCGACGTCGTTGATCAGCGGCGTGCCCGTCAGGGCGATCATCAGCGGATCGTGACCCGGAGTGGTCTCGCGGATCTTCGAGGCGAGCGCGAGCACGCTCTGCGACCGCTGCGAGCGCAGGTTCTTGATGAAGTGCGCCTCGTCGACGACCATGCCGCGGAAGCCCATGCTCCCGAGCCAGCCCAGGTGGCGGTCGAGGATGTCGTAGTTCACGATCACCACGTCGGCGAACGCGTCGAGCGTCGTGCCGTCGCCGTGGATCACGGTCGCGCGGCGCTGCGGCGTCCAGTGCTCGACCTCGCGCGCCCAGTTCATCTTGACGACGTTCGGCACCACGGCGAGCAGCGGGTAGGACCCGGTGACGGAGGCGGCGAGCAGGCTCTGCGCGGTCTTGCCCAGGCCCGGCTCGTCGGCGAGCAGGAAGCTGCGGTGCCCCTCCCGGGCGCTCTCGATGAAGCGCGCCTGGTGCTCCATCAGCTCGCGGCCGCGCGGGGAGACCCGGTCGAGGGTCGGCGGCTCGGGAAGCTCCATGCTCGCGGCGCGTCCCCCGGCGCCGTACTCGAACGCCTTGAAGAGCGGTCCGAGCAGCTCCCAGTCGTCGAGTCGACGGCGGGTCGGCGCCGGAGCCGCTGCGATCGAGAAGTCCGGCGGGAGGAACGGGTTGGCGAGCTGACGCGCGCGGACCGACGGCGGAACGACCTGGTTCACGGGCGCTTCGGGCTTGGGCTCCGGCTCGGTCACGATGAGCAGCTCGTCGGGAGTGAGCTCGGCGCCGGCCTCGAGCAGCCAGTCGCGGCGCAGCTTCTGCGCGGCGGCCGTGTATCCCGCCTCCGATTCGAGGAGGCTGATCAGGCTCGTGTCGCGTGCGGCGGTCTTCGCGAGGATCGTCGCGATGCCGTCCAGGCGCTTCATCTCCTCGGCCCGCTGCGCGTCGCTCAGCTCCGTGTCGACCTTGACCCGCTTGCGCTCCTCGCGCATGAGCAGGGCGATGACCAGGAACTTCGTGCGGTTGGTCGGGCCGACCTTGCCGCTCTGCGCCTTCGCCTCCACCTCGCGGACGCGTCGCGCGAGGATCGGGATGATCCCGGCGTTGTCGCCTCCGCGGGGCCGCGAGCGCGGCCTGCTCCCGGCCGCGTTCGTACGACGCGTCTGACCACCGGACTGACGCTGGCCGCTGCGAGCCATGCTCCTCCTCGACGTTCGACGGGGGCGCAGGAGGGGTTCCCGGGCTCTACCGTCGGCATTGCCGCCGCCGCGTCGCCTCCGTGGAGGCGGTCGTGCGTCGGTGCACCCGGTGGCCGTCGGGAGCTCCGAGCAACGGATCTGAGACCCGGTCGCAGCATCCCCGGCGCGCGGGTGCGCCCTCATCATACCCCGAGGAGGTGCGGCACACCCCGACCGGGTGCGGCCCACCCGAGGAGGCGCGGCGGATCACTCCGCGACGGGCACCTTGATGATCAGCCCGGCCGCGACGACGACGCCGACGGCCGCCAGGTGGAGCGAGGACCAGACCTGGTCCGGGAACGCGAACGGCAGCACGGGGTTCCAGAGCACCAGGATCGGCACGAGCCCGATCAGCCAGAGCGGCGCCCGCGCCTGGATCGCGAACCAGCCGATCACGGCGGCGAGGATCGCGACCGGGTACCGCACGAAGTCGTACGCGTCGCCGCCGACGAGGGCGAGTCCGGCGAGGAGGACGATCGCCGCGAGCACCCCGGGAGCCAGCGCCATCTTCGACGTGGAACGGGAGGGGTACCGGCCGGCGGGGCCGCGGGAGGACGGAGCAGCGTTCACTCCTCGATCGTACGGGGCGGCCGACCGGATACCCCCGCCGGGTATCCGTGGAGCGGCGTAGGCTGGCGGAGTGATCGACGATCTGAAGAAGAGGTCCCTCCACCGCGCGCGCATCCTCGAGGGGCAGATGCGCGGGCTCGCGAAGATGATCGAGAACGAGGACTACTGCGTCGACATCGTCACGCAGTCCCTCGCGATCCAGAAGTCGCTCGGCTCGCTGAACAAGCTGATCGTCGAGAACCACCTGCGCACCCACGTGACGACGATGTTCGACGAGGGCGGCGAGTCGCGCGAGGCGGCGATCGCCGAGCTCGTGAAGATCTTCGAGCTCTCGAACAACCGCTCGTGACCCGGCTCGTCGCGCTCCGCGGGGACATCACCCGCGAACGGGTCGACGTCGTGGTGAACGCGGCGAACTCCTCCCTCCTCGGCGGGGGCGGCGTCGACGGAGCGATCCACCGGGCGGGCGGTCCCGAGATCCTCGAGGAGTGCCGTCGCCTGCGCGCGGGATCACTCCGCGACGGGCTCCCCGCGGGGTCGGCGGTGGCCACGACGGCCGGGCGGCTGCCCGCCCGCTGGGTCGTGCACACCGTCGGGCCGGTGCACTCCCGCAGCGAGGACCGCACCGCGATCCTCTCCTCCGCGTACACCGAGTCGATCGCCGTGGCCCGCGGGCTCGGTGCGCGGACGGTCGCGTTCCCCGCGATCTCGGCCGGCGTCTACGGCTGGCCGATGGACGACGCCGCCCGGGTCGCCGTGGCGGCCGCCCGAGGAGCGACCGCCGACGACGACCCGATCGAGGAGGTGCGCTTCGTGCTCTTCTCGGACGACGCCCTCGAGGAGTTCACCGCGGCGCTGGGCTGAGCCTCGAGCCGCCGCTACGCCGTCTTCGGCCGCGCGAACTCGTCGAACGGCAGCGTGATCGGGCGCGTGCGCGGAGGCATCCGCAGCAGGGCGTCCAGCGCGGGGCCCAGCGCCTCGCGCCAGGCACGGTAGCCGTCCTCGTTCAGGTGCAGCCGATCCGGGCTGTAGCGGTCGTCCATCGCGCCGTCCTCGGTGGCGAAGACGGGCCACAGGTCGAGGTAGGCCGCGTGAGCCGTGGGTGCGAACTGCCACAGGTGGCGGTTCACGTCGCGGATCTGCGGTGCGAACTCGTGCCCGCGCGGCAGGACCGAGTTGACCAGCAGCCGCACGTCCGGGAGGTCGCGGCGCAGCGTCGCGACGATCGTCTCGATGTTGCGCACGATGTGCTCGGTCGTGCGGTGCCAGGCGAGGTCGTTGGTGCCGACCAGCAGCACCACCGTGTCCGGGGCCTGCTCGACCAGTTCGGGGAGGCGCGCCACGACGTCGGCGGTGGTCGCTCCCCCGTGGCCCTCGTCGACGACCGTCGACGCCGTCAGCCACTCCTCCCAGGCGCCCGCCTGGATGATGCTGTCCCCGACGAAGAGGACCCTGCCCAGCTGGAGATCGCGCCCCGCGTCCGTGTCCGACAGATCGCTCATCGTGCTCCTCTCATCGATGCCGGGAGCGGTGTCGCTGCTCTCCGGCCGTTCCATTGTCACCGCTGCGCTCCGCGCCCGCCAGAGGAGCGCTCGTCGCCCGAGTCCGGCAGGTCGAGCGCGGTGGCCGTGATCCGGTTCGCCATGCCGTTGAAGACGATGCCGTGGAAGGGCAGGACCGCGAACCAGTAGAGGCGTCCGGCGAGCCCCTGCGGGAAGAAGACGGCACGCTGCGTGTAGACGGATCCGCCGCCCTCGTCCGGCTCCGCGTGCATCTCGAGCCACGCTCCGCCCGGCACCTTCATCTCGGCGCGCAGGCGCAGCAGCGTCGGCCGCTCGATCGCCTCGACGCGCCAGAAGTCGAGCGCGTCGCCGGCGTGCAGCCGCTCGGAGTCGCGGCGCCCGCGCTGCAGGCCCACTCCCCCGACCAGCTTGTCCATCCAGCCGCGGATCGCCCACGCGAGCGGGAACGAGTACCAGCCGTTCGTCCCGCCGATCCCCTCGATGACCCGCCACAGCTTCGCCGCGTCGGCGTCGGTCCGGCGGACCTTGAGGTCGACGTAGACGGTGTGGCCCGCCCACTCCGGGTCGCTCGGCAGCGGATCGCTCGGGGCGCCCGAGACCTCGGCGTTCTGCCAGCTCGTCTCGATCTCGCCGGCCTGCATCTTGCCCAGCGCCAACCGCACCGAGCGGCGGTAGGGGGTGAGGCCGCCCTCGGGATCCGGGATGAGCGAGCGGATGTCCTGCTCGCGCACCACGCAGTCGTACTGCAGCGAGGCGATGATCGGCACCGCGAGCGAGCGCGGGATCGGCGTGACGAGGTTGACCCACTGCGAGGCGAGCCAGGGTGTGAAGACCGGGAGGGAGGCGATGGGCCGCTGCGGCAGACCGGCCTCGACCGCGTAGCCGTTCATCATCTGGCCGTAGCGCAGCACGTCCGGGCCGCCGATGTCGAACGTGCGGTTGAGCGTGCGGTCCTCGAGCGAGGCGGAGCCGATGAGGTAGTGCAGCACGTCGCGCACGGCGATCGGCTGGATGAAGTTGCGCACCCACTGCGGAGCGGGCATGTAGGGCAGCACGTCGGTGAGGTGCCGCACCATCTCGAACGAGGTGGAGCCGGAGCCGATGATCACTCCGGCCTGCAGGGCGATCGTCGGAACGCCCGACTCCATCAGGATCCGGCCGACCTCGGCGCGGGAGCGCAGGTGCTTCGAGAGCTTCTGGCCGTCGGGGTGCAGCCCGCCGAGGTACACGATCCGGTCGATGCCGGCCGCGAGCGCGGCCTCGGCGACGTTCGTCGCCGCCCGGCTCTCGACTTCCTCGAACTTCGCGTGGTCGGCCCCTGAGCCCATCGAGTGCACCAGGTAGTACAGCACCGAGACGCCCTCGAACGCGGCGGTCAGCGACTCCGGATCGCCCAGGTCGCCCTGCGCCACCTCGACCTGCTCGGCCCACGGCACCTCGGCGAGCTTGCGCGGGTCGCGGACCAGCACGCGGACGCGGAAGCCGGCCTCGAGCAGTCGCGGGGTGAGCCGGCCGCCGATGTAGCCGGTCGCGCCGGTGACGAGCGCCAGCGGGCGCGACGGATCGGAGGAGGATTCGCTCATGTCGGCCACGGTACGCCGATGCCCTGGCAGGCTCCCCCGCTGGTGCGGTCCGTCCTGCGCTGCTAGGACGCGCAGGGTGGTGGGATGTGCCCGCGCTGCTAGGACTCGCCGAGGACGACGCGGACCCGGCTCACGTCGTCGTTCATCTGGCGGATGAGCGGCTCGACGCCCTCGTACGCGACCATGCCGCGGATCCTCGAGACGAAGGCCACGTCGACGACGCGGTCGTAGAGATCCAGGGTCTGATCGAGCACGAACGCCTCGACCTGCTTGGGTGGCACTCCGACGAAGGTGGGGTTGCTCCCCACCGAGATCGCCGCCGGGTAGGTGCGCCCCTCGACGGTGAGCCGACCGGCGTACACGCCGTCGGCCGGGATCAGGCCCTGCGACTCCGGGGACAGATTCGCGGTCGGGAAGCCCAGCTCGCGACCCCGTTTCGCCCCGTGGACGACCACGCCGCGGACGACCGGCTCGTGCCCGAGCAGGCGCGTCGCGTGCTCCACGTCGCCGTCGGCGAGGAGCTCCCGGATCCAGGTGGACGAGACCCGCCGGCCGTGCTCCGGACGGACGTCGTCGATCAGCTCGACCTCGAAGCCGTGCTCGGCGCCGAGCGCACGGAGCAGGTCGATGTCGCCGGCGCCGCGCGCCCCGAATCGGAAGTCGGAGCCGACGAGGACGACTCGCGCCTCCAGCGCGTCCACCAGGATCCGCTGCACGAACTCGTGCGGCGTCCACGAGCGGAACTCCTCGTCGAACGTCAGCAGCAGCGTCGCGTCCACTCCGGTCCCGGCGAGGAGCTCGAGCTTCTGCTCGTTGCCGACGAGCGCGGGCGGGCACTTCTCGGGTGCGATGACACTCAACGGGTTGCGATCGAAGGTCACCACGACGGCGGCGAGTCCGCGCTCGCGCGCCCGCTCGTGCAGCGTGCCGATGACGGCCCTGTGACCGGAGTGGACGCCGTCGAACTTCCCGATCGTCACCGCGGAGGGGCCGATGCCGGCGAGGTCCTCCGGTCGCGTCTCGATCCGCATCACCGCGCCGCCCGTCGGCCCTGCACGCGCAGCCACCAGAGCCCGAGCACGGGCAGGACGAGCGGGATGAGCAGGTAGCCGGCGCCGAACGCCGACCAGACCGTCGACTGGCGGCCGAAGGGATCGACGCTCGTCAGCCCGAGCAGCCCGGGGGCCAGCACGCTGATCGCCCCGACGACGAGCACGCCCACCAGCTCGAACGTGATGGTGACGAAGGCGACCCGCTGCCAGAAGGCACCGCGGGCGACGAGCGCGACGGTGGCGAGGATGTAGACGACGGCCGAGAGGGCCGAGAGCGAGAAGGCGAGCGGCGCCTCGTCGAAGCGGTCGATGATCTGGAACACCGAGCGGCCGGTCGCGGCGAGCGCGAGGATCCCGTAGACGACCACGAGGAGGCTGCCGACCCCCCTCGAGCGTGCGGAGCGGACGGGTCGGGACGGCTGAGTCGGGGTGGAGGCGCCCCGATCCTCGGCCTCGCTGGAGTGTGTGGACATCGCAGGGTCAATGGTAGGCGCTCGGAGCCGGGAGCCGGCCCGGCGGCATCAGGCGACCTGGACGAACCAGATCTGGTGCATGCGGTACACCATGACCGCGATCGAGAGGCAGACGACTCCGAGGATCACGGTGCTCCACCGGGTGCGCTCGATCAGCGCCCAGAACCCGGCCGCGAGCGGCAGCAGCAGCGCCGAGATCAGGTAGATGTAGTACTCCGGCAGGCTGCCGGAGGGGTCGTTGCCGACGAGCGGCGACACGATGGCCACCGCGAGCTGCACGATCAGCAGCAGCTCGACGATCGCGGTCGCGCCGACCGACACGTCCGACGGCCTGCGATCGAACAGGCCGAGGATCAGGCAGAGGAGCCCGGCCGCGACGGCGACCGCGACCTGGACGATCGTGAACCACTCGATCACGGCGCGACCGCCCGCACGTCCTCGGTCGGGAAGTTGACGACGCTCTTGAGCACCGCGCCGCGCCGCTCGGCGAGGCCGATCAGCCGCTCCCCCGGGGCGACCGCGGCGAGGAGCCCCGACGACTCGCGGAGCGACTCCGGAACCGGGATCCGCTTGCCGTTCGCCAGGTCCGCCGACGCCTGCGCGTCCAGGCGGAGGAGGGGGAACAGCTCGCCCGCCACGGCGGTCGGCGACAGCAGTGCCGATGCGACGTCGAGCTCGTCGATGACGCCCGCCTGCGCGACGGTGAACGGGCCGACAGCGCTGCGGCGGAGCGCGGTGAGGTGCCCGCCGACGCCGATGGCCGCTCCGAGGTCGCGGGCGAGTGCCCGGATGTAGGTGCCGGACGAGCACGAGACGCTCACGTCCAGGTCGAGGAAGCCGTCGACTTCGCGGCGCGCGAGCACGTCGAAAGCGCTCACCGTCACAGGTCGCGCGGGGATCACCACCTCCTCGCCGTCGCGGGCGCGGGCGTAGGCGCGGCGACCGTCGATCTTGATCGCGCTCACCGAGCTCGGAACCTGCTCGATCGCTCCCGTGAGATCCGAGACCGCGGCGTCGACCTGCTCCGGGAGGATCGCGGCGACCGCGGCGGCGTCGGCCGTCTCGAGGACCTCGCCCTCGCGGTCGTCGGTGCTGGTCGAGGCGCCGAGGCGGATCGTCGCCTCGTACTGCTTGTCGAGTCCGACCAGGTAGGTGAGCAGTCGGGTCGACGGGCCGAGCCCCAGGATCATCAGCCCGGTCGCCATCGGATCGAGCGTCCCGGCGTGCCCGACCTTGCGCGTCCCGGCGCGGCGCCGGGTCCGCGACACGAGATCGTGGCTGGTGATGCCGCCGGGCTTGTCCAGCAGGAGGATCCCGTTCGGGGCCGTCACCGGAGGAGTGGGGGTCGCGAACACGGGTGCGAGGATACACGCGCCGATCGGGAGCTCCCCGCGCAGACCGGCCGCCGGGCGGCTCCGTCCTAGGCTGGTCGGATGAGGATCGCAGTACTCGGGACGGGCGCCGTCGGCGGAACGATCGCCGCCCTCCTGGACCGGGCCGGGCACGACGTCGAGGCGACCGCGCGCGGCGCGAACCTCACCGCGATCCGCCGGTCGGGCATCCGCCTCGACGGCGCGTGGGGCGAGCACACCGCCTGGGTCAGGACCGGCGAGACCCTCGACCTGGTCCCCGACGTCGCCTTCCTCTGCACCAAGGCGCAGGACGCCGAGGACGCCCTCCGCGCGAACCGCCGCACCGTCGACGGCACTCTGATCGTGGTCGTGCAGAACGGGCTCGACGGGCTGCAGGCGGCGTCCCGCCAGGTCCGCGACGCCTCGCTCGTCGGAGCGCTCGCCCTCTTCGCGGCCAGCCACCTCGAGCCCGGCCGTGTCACGGTCACGGCGTCCGCGACCACCACGCTCGGCGTCCCCGGCCGCCCCGCCGACGACGAGGTCCGCCGGGCGGCCGCCGTCCTGGGCGAGGCGGTGCCCGTCGCGGTCACCGACGACTTCCTGGGTGCGCAGTGGACCAAGCTCCTGATCAACGAGGTCAACGCGCTGCCCGCGATCACCGGTCTGTCCGTCCAGGCGACCATCGCAGATCCGCGCCTGCGCCGTCTGCTCGCCCGGGCGATGAAGGAGGCGGCCCGAACGGGGCTCGCCGCCGGCGTCCGCTTCGGTGCCCTGCAGGGGCTGACCGACCCGGCGGTCCGAGCGCTCGCCGCGGCACCGCTGCCGGTCGTCGAGCTGCTGCCCCGGCGGATGGCCAAGGGCATGGGCGAGGTGCCGAACCCCGGATCGACGCTGCAGAGCGTCCGGCGCGGCGTGCGGACCGAGATCGATCATCTCGCCGGAGCCGTCGTGCGCACGGCCCACCGACTCGGCCGCGAGGCGCCCGTCAACCAGCTGCTCGTCGACCTCGTGCACGAGGTCGAGCGATCCGGTGCGTTCCTCGGTGCGGACGAGGTCGTGCGTCGCGCCGCCGCCCTCTGAGCGCGGATCCGCTCAGCAGGAGTCGGCGAAGACGCGACGCGGATGCTCCGGGTCGCGGATGTCGATCAGCACCGGGGCGAGCCGGCGCGGATCGGTGGTCGCTCTGTAGGCCGCGTCGACCGGCGGCTCCTGGGTGTCGAGCCGGATGCTGAGGTTCCACGTGCCGCGCAGCTCCGGGCGGAGGGCGAACTCGCCGTCGACCAGCAGCACGGCGTCGCGGCCGGCGGTCCGCCAGCGCGGCTGCCGCTGCTCCTCCCGCACGGCGTCGAAGGCCGCCAGGACGAAGCCCGTGCTCCCGCCGAGCTTGAAGGGGTCGAGCAGCACGCGCCGCAGCAGCTCGTAGTCGTAGCGCAGGCGGTAGGCGCGCTCCTCCGCGGCGATCGACACGTCGTCGCGCTCCGCGCGGGGCCGCTGGAAGTCGGTCAGGTGAGCGACGAAGACCCCGTGGCCGGCCCGGCGGACCGCCGCCGCCAGGTCCTCCGCGAACGCCGACGACACCGCCGGGTCGTCGCCGTCGATCGCCACCGCGACCCTGCCGCGCGAGTAGTTGTGCAGCACCTCCGCCGCGAGCGCGTCGAGCACATCGGCCTTCTGCGGAGCCCACTTCGTCATCCGTCCACGATACGCGGCAGCACGTACGCTGGACGGATGCCCGCCGCCTTCGCCCCCGCGATCGTCGACTGGTTCCGCTCCGACGCCCGCGATCTGCCGTGGCGCCGCGAAGGGTTCCCCGCCTGGGGCACGCTCGTGAGCGAGTTCATGCTGCAGCAGACCCCGGTCGTCCGCGTCGTCCCCCGACTCGAGGAGTGGCTGCGCCGCTGGCCCACTCCCGCCGATCTCGCGGCCGTGCCCTCCGGGGAGGCGGTCCGCGCCTGGCAGTCCCTGGGCTACCCGCGCCGCGCCCTGCGCCTGCACGCCTGCGCCGTCGCGATCGCCGACCAGCACGGCAACGTCGTGCCCGACGACGTCGACGCCCTGCTCGCCCTCCCCGGAGTCGGCGACTACACGGCCCGCGCCATCGCGGTCTTCGCCTACGGGCGCCGGGCTCCGGTCGTCGACACCAACGTGCGCCGGGTCATCGCCCGGGCCGTCGCCGGCGTCGCCGAGCCCGGGCCGCCCCGCACGAAGCCCGACCTCGCGGCGATGGACGCACTCCTCCCCGTCGACGTCGAGGAGTCCACGGTCTTCAACGCCGGGATGATGGAGCTCGGCGCGATCGTCTGCACCGCGCGCTCCCCGCGCTGCGACGTCTGCCCGATCCGCGACTCCTGCCGCTGGCGCGCCGAGGGCTACCCGGCCTACGACGGACCGGTCAAGACGCGGCAGAAGAGGTTCGAGGGCTCCGATCGGCAGGTGCGCGGCCTGGTGCTCGCCGAGCTCCGTGCGGCCCACCGCCCCGTGACGGCGGCCGAGGTGCGCTCGCTGTGGCCCGACGCCGAGCAGCTCGACCGGGCGCTCGCCGGGCTGCTGTCCGACGGCCTCGCCACGGGGTCCCCGGACGAGGGCTACCTCCTCCCCCACTCCTGATCGCCTCCAGCGGGTCGGAGGAGGCCGGTAGCGTGGCGCCGTGACCCGACGTCGTCTCCGCCTCCCCCGCCCCGACTCCGAGCTCGACGCCGCGCTGGCCGCGGTCCGCGCTGAGAACGATCTGCCGGGCGGCTTCCCCGCCGACGCCCTGGCGGAGGCGGAGATCGTGGACGCGAACGCCGACGATGCGGGCCGGATCGACTTGACGCACGTCCCGTTCGTCACGATCGATCCGCCGGGCTCCCTCGATCTCGACCAGGCGGTGCACCTCGAGGGCTCCCCGTCCGCCGCCGTCCTCCGCTACGCGATCGCCGACGTCCCCGCCGTGATCCGCCCCGGAGGCGCGCTCGACGCCGAGACCCGCCGCCGCACCCAGACCTACTACCTGCCCGACGGCCGCGTCCCGCTGCACCCGGCGGTGCTCTCCGAGGGCACGGCCTCGCTCCTCCCCGACGAGCGGCGCCGCGCCCTCGTCTGGACGATCAAGCTCGGCCCCGACGCTGAGCCCCGCTCCGTGCGCCTCGACCGGGCCCTCGTCCGCAGCGTCGCCCGGCTCGACTACGAGGGCGTGCAGCACGATGCCGACTCCGGCACCCTGCACCCCTCGATCGCGCTGCTGCCCTGGTTCGGCCGGGAGCGCCGCGCCCGCGAGGCCGAGCGGGGCGGAGCGAGCCTCACCCTGCCCGAGGAGGAGATCGTCGCCGAGGACGGCGCCTACCGCGTCGAGCGCCGCGCCCCGCTCGAGTCCGAGGACTGGAACGCGCAGGTGTCGCTCCTGACCGGGATGGCCGCGGCCGCGATGATGCTCGACGCCGGCGTCGGGATCCTGCGCACCATGCCGCCCGCCGACGACGAGACCGTCGCCGCGTTCCGCGCGCGCACCGAGGTGCTCGGCGCGCCGTGGCCCGCCGACGAGCCGTACGGGGCGTACCTCCGCCGCCTCGACACGACCGACCCCGCCCAGCTCGCCGTCATGCACGCGGCCGCCTCGCTCTTCCGCGGCGCCGGCTACACGGCCTTCGACGGCGTGCGCCCGGAGGATCCGGAGCAGGCCGCGCTCGCCGCTCCGTACGCCCACGTCACCGCCCCGCTGCGCCGCCTCGTCGACCGCTTCGGACTGGCCGTCTGCCTCGCGATCAGCCGTCGGGAGGAGCTGCCGACGGGCCTCCGTGACGCGCTGCCCGGGATCCCCGCGCTCATGGCCGCCGGTGACCGCCGCTCCGGAGCCGCGTCACGAGCCGCCACCGCCGTCGTCGAGGCCGCGATCCTCCGCGGCCGCGAGGGCTCGACCTTCTCGGGCGTCGTGGTCTCGTCCGCGCGGACGCGCTCCTCCGTCCAGCTCCTCGACCCCGAGATCACGGTCGACGTGCGGTCCCCGCTCACGCCGGGAGCCCGTGTCGACGTCGTCCTGGAATCGGTCGATGTCGCCACGGGCTCCGCGGTGCTCCGTGCGGTGGATCAGTCCTCGTCGTCGTCCTCGCGCGGCTTGACGTAGGGGTCCTCGTCGCCGGCGTAGCTCGCGCCGGCCGCCAGCGTCTGCACCTGCGAGTCCTGGTTGCGCGCCGCGGCGAGCAGATCCTCGATGTGCTTCGCGTTCTCGGGGACCGCGTCGAGGATGAACTCGAGCGACGGGGTCAGGCGCGACGTGATGTTCTTGCCCACCTCGGTCCGCAGCATGCCCGTGGCCGCCTTCAGTGCCGCCGCCGAGTCCGTGCGCTCCTCGTCCGTGCCGTACACGGTGTAGAACACCGAGGCGTGCTGCAGGTCGCCGGTCACCTGGACGTCCGTGATGGTGACGAAGCCGAGCCGCGGGTCGCGGATGCCGCGCTCGAGCCGCTTGGCGACGATCACCTTGATCCTGTCGGCGAGCTTCCTCGCCCGTGCCGGATCTGCCATAGCCGGTCCTCTTCTCTCTCTCGACGGGCCGTCGGGCCCGTCCTCTGATTATTCTCCCGCGCCGTGGGACGGCTCCCCGCCTTGACGTCCGCCGGCCAGGAGGCTGGGAAGGGGACGTCGCCGACGGAACGCCTCGCGACGCCTCTTTCCCGCGCACCTGCGGTGCGCCCGCCAGACCCGAGCCGCGAGGCGCGACGAGGCGTTCCGCCCGCTCCTCCGTCCGGAGTGGGTGCACCGCCTCGCACGACCGCTCGCCCCGGAGCCGACCTGGAGGAGTGCACCCCACCGGAGTGGAGGGGCGGCGGCGTCCTCTTCGCGTGCCCGGCTCGGGTCTGGCGGGCGCCCGCAGGGCGCGGGAAGGGCCCGCGAAGAGGACGCCGCCGTCCCGACCGGCCCGAGGCCGACCGGAAGGACCCCCCTCCAACGACGAGGAGGCCCGGGGCGAACCCCGGGCCTCCTCGTGAGCGTCGGATCAGCCTCGCGGCTTCTCCTTCATCTCGATCGTCTCGATCTCATCGCCGATCTGGATGTCGTTGTACTTGCCGAGACCGATACCGGCCTCGAAGTCCGTACGGACCTCCGTGACGTCGTCCTTGAAGCGACGCAGCGACTCGATGGCGAGGTTGTCGCCCACCACGACGCCGTCGCGGATGACGCGCGCCTTGGAGTTGCGGGTGATCGTGCCGGAGCGGACGATGACACCCGCGATGTTGCCGAACTTCGAGGAGCGGAACACCTCGCGGATCTCGGCGACACCCGACTGGACCTCTTCGAACTCGGGCTTGAGCATGCCCTTGAGCGAGTTCTCGACCTCTTCGATCGCGTTGTAGATGACCGAGTAGAAGCGGATGTCCACTCCTTCTCGAGCAGCGCGCTCGCGGGCCTTCGGGTCGGGGCGGACGTTGAAGCCCACGATGATCGCGTTGTCGATCGTCGCGAGGTTGACGTCCGACTCCGTGATCGCACCGACACCGCGGTGGATGATGCGCAGTTGCACCGAGTCGTCGACCTCGATCTTGACGAGCGACTCCTCCAGCGCCTCGACGGCACCGGACACGTCGCCCTTGATGATGAGGTTGAGCGACTCGACCTTGCCCTCTTCGAGAGCACGGGTGAAGTCCTCGAGCGAGATGCGCTTGCGGGCCTTGGCCAGCAGGGCGTTGCGCTGAGCGGCTTCGCGCTTCTCGGCGATCTGGCGGGCGGTGCGGTCCTCCTCGGTGACGAGGAAGGTGTCGCCGGCGCGGGGCACGGACGAGAGTCCCTGCACCTGCACCGGACGCGACGGCACGGCCTCGAGGACGGCGTTGCCGTTCTCGTCCGCCATCGCACGAACGCGGCCGTAGGCCGTTCCGGCGACGATCGCGTCTCCGACGCGCAGCGTTCCCGACTGGATGAGGACGGTCGCGACCGCACCGCGTCCCTTGTCGAGCTTCGCCTCGATCGCGACTCCGCGTGCCTCCTTGTTGGGGTTGGCGCGCAGGTCGAGACCGGCGTCCGCGGTGAGCAGCACGGCGTCCAGGAGGTCCTGGATGCCGGTGCCGGCGCGGGCCGACACGTCGACGAACATGACGTCTCCGCCGTACTCCTCGGCGACCAGACCGAACTCGGTGAGCTGCTGGCGCACCTTGGCCGGGTTGGCGTCGGGCTTGTCCACCTTGTTGACCGCGACCACGATCGGCACGTTGGCCGCCTGGGCGTGGTTCAGCGCCTCGATGGTCTGCGGCATGATGCCGTCGTCCGCCGCGACCACGAGGATCGCGATGTCCGTGACCTGGGCACCGCGGGCTCGCATGGCGGTGAACGCCTCGTGACCCGGGGTGTCGATGAAGGTGATCGGGCGCTCGATGCCCTCGTGCTCCGCGACGACCTGGTACGCACCGATGTGCTGCGTGATGCCGCCCGCCTCGCCTGCGACGACGTTGGCGTTGCGGATCGCGTCGAGCAGGCGCGTCTTTCCGTGGTCGACGTGACCCATGACGGTGACGACGGGGGGACGGATCTCGAGATCCTCGTCCGTCTCGTCGTCGAGCTCCTGCTCGAGGTCGAGACCGAAGCCCTCGAGGAGCTCCTTGTCCTCGTCCTCGGGCGAGACGACCTGGATCTTGAAGCCGAGCTCCCCGCCGAGCACCTCGAAGGTGGCCTCGTCGAGCGACTCGGTCGCCGTCGCCATCTCGCCGAGGGCGAAGAGGACGGTGACCAGGTTGCCGGGGGGCACCGGCACGCCGGTCATGGCCTCGATCTTGTCGGCGAAGTCCGAGATCGACGCGCCGCGGCGCAGACGGATGACCGTCTTGCCGTCGCCGCGGGGGACGCTGACGCCGCCGAGCGACGGAGCCTCCCTGAGCTCGAACTCCTGACGCTTCGTGCGCTTGGACTTCCGGGCCTTGCTCTTGCCGCCACCGCGACCGAAGGCACCTGCGGTGCCACCGCCGGGGCCGCGACCGCGACCGCCGCCGCCACCGGGACGCGGGGCGAAGCCGCCACCGGCACCGGGGGCGCCGCCGCCGGGACGCTGGAAGCCGCCGCCTGCGGGACGACCGGCACCGCCGGGACGTCCTGCTCCGCCGCCGGGACCGCCGGGACGCTGGCCGAAGCCCGCGGGACGCTGGCCCATGCCGGGCCCACCGGGGCGCGGGGCGCCGGGGCGGGGGGCTGCGGGACGGGGGATGCTGCTCGGGGTCGGGCGCGAGCCCATGCCCTGCGAGCTGGCGAACGGGTTGTTGCCGGGACGCGGGGCGGCGGGACGCTGTCCCATGCCCTGGTTGCTGGCGAACGGGTTGTTGCCGGGACGCGGCGCGCCGGGACGACCGGGACCGCCCGCTGCACCACCGGAGCCACTGGGGCGCGGGGGGTTGGCGGCGGGAGCCGGACGCGGGGTGACGGGCTTGGGTCCACCGGCGGCGGGGCTCGCAGCGGGCTTCTCGGCGGGGGCGCTGGGCGCCTTCGCCTCGGGAGCCGCAGCAGCGGGAGCCTCGGCCGGAGCGTCGGCGGCGGCCTGCGCGCGGGCAGCGGCAGCGGCCTCCTGTGCGGCCTGGGCCTGAGCCTGGCGCTCGGCGACCGACATCGGCGGAGCCGGCGCCGGAGCGGGCGGCTTGGCCGGGCCGGGGACCGGGGCGGAGGGACGCGCACCGGACGGGCGCGGCGCGCCGGGGCGGGCGCTGCTGGTGGCGGTCGGGGCCGGCGCGGAGGTTCCCGCGCTGCCCTGGAGCGCCTGGCGGAGCTTGCGGGCCACGGGGGGCTCGATGCTCGAGGACGGTCCCTTGACGAACTCGCCCAGTTCTTTCAGTTTCGCAAGTGCGACCTTGCTATCGACGCCGAGTTCGGCTGCGATCTCGTGTACGCGTGGTTTTGCCACTTCTCTCCTGTCTTGGGCCTGCGCCCAAGACGGGGCAGGCCATCACAAACGGACGGATCTCATTTCGAGCCGCTCATCAGTCGTTGCTCATGATCAGTTCACGGGCCGTTCTGCCTGTTCTCTCTGCGATGCGACCGCGCCCTGTGTCGGCTCCTCGTGGGGAGGAACCGGGCCGGTCGAACCGCGGGTGATGTACTGCTCCAGCTCGCTCGGATCCACGCTCTCGCGCGTCTTGAACGCCCTGGGGAACGCGTGGCGCTTCACCGCGCGTTCGTAGCAGTCGTACGTGTCGTGCAGCCACGCTCCCCGCCCAGCACGGACCGCGCGCGGATCGACCGCGAGGGAGTTCGAGTGGAGGACGAACCTCAGAAGAGAGGCCCGGGGGGCGCGCAGACGGCAGCCGACGCACGTTCTGACGGGTTCCACTCTACTCCCTCGTCCGCGGGAGCGCTTCCCCGCACGGCCGATGCTCGGGGATCACTCCCCGTCCATCACCGAATCGGGCTGGATGTCGATCTTCGCTCCGGTCAGCTTCGCGGCGAGTCGCGCGTTCTGACCCTCCTTGCCGATGGCGAGCGAGAGCTGGTAGTCGGGGACGAGCGCGCGCACGGCCTTGAGGCTCTGGTCGATCACGAACGCGCTGGTCACCTTCGCCGGCGACAGCGCGCTGGCGACGAAGGTGGGCAGGTCGGAGGAGTAGTCGACGATGTCGATCTTCTCGTTGTTCAGCTCGGCGGTGACGGCGCGGACGCGCTGTCCGAGCTCGCCGATGCAGGCGCCCTTGGCGTTCACTCCGGGCTCGGTGGCGCGGACCGCGATCTTGGTGCGGTGCCCCGCCTCCCGGGCGAGCGACACGATCTCGACGACGCCGGAGGCGATCTCGGGCACCTCGAGCGCGAAGAGCTTGCGCACGAGCGAGGGGTGCGTGCGCGAGACCTGGACCGAGGGGCCCTTCTGGCCGCGGCTGACGCTGGTGACGTAGACGCGGATCCGGCGCCCGTGGCTGTAGTCCTCCCCGGGGACCTGCTCCTCGGGAGCGAGGATCGCCTCGATCGAGCCGAGGTCGACGTGGATCATCTTGGGGTTCGGGCCCTGCTGGATGACGCCCGCGACGATGTCGCCCTCGCGGCCCTTGAACTCGCCGAGGACCTTCTCGTCCCCGATGTCGCGCAGGCGCTGGTTGATGACCTGCTTCGCGGCGAAGGCGGCGATGCGGCCGAAGTCGCGCGGCGAGTCCTCGGACTCGCCGATGACGGCCCCCTCCTCGTCGATCTCGGGGACGAAGACCGACACGTGGCCGGTCTTGCGGTCGAGGTGCACGCGGGCGTCCACGGCGGTGGCCTTGTCGGCGTCGTCCGCCTGCCCGATGTGCTTGAGGTAGGCGGTGAGGATCGCCTGCTCGATGATCTGCACGAGTTCCTCGAAGGGGATCTCGCGCTCGCGCTCCAGGAGGCGCAGAACGCTCAGGTCGATGTCCACGGCGGGCCTTTCTCTCTATTCACTTGGCGTCGCACAGTGCGACCACGTCGAAGTCTCGCCCGACGCCGGCGGTGCGCCGGCTCCGTCGGGAGCCGGTCCGCGCGTCGGGACCATTGATCTTAGCGGACCCCGGTGCCGAGCACCCGGGACCGGAGGGGGTGACCCGTCAGGCTCCCAGGCGCGCGAGCGCCTCGGCGACGGGGAGCTGCTCGCGCTCACCGGTCCGGCGGTCCCAGAGCTCGACGATCCCCTCGGCCGCACCGCGACCGGCGATCACGATGACGGGCACGCCGATCAGCTCGGCGTCGCCGAACTTCACTCCCGGCGACACCTTGGGCCGGTCGTCGATCAGCACGTCGCGACCTGCGATCTCGAGCGAGGCGCCGACCGACTCCGCGAGGGCGAGGGCCGCCGCGTCCTTGCCGGTGGCGATGACGTGCACGTCGAACGGAGCGACGTTCTCGGGCCAGATCAGGCCGCGGTCGTCGTGGTTGCTCTCGGCGATGACGGCGAGGATCCGCGTGACGCCGATGCCGTACGACCCCATAGTCACGGTGACGAGCTTGCCGTTCTCGTCCAGGACCTTCAGGCCCAGGACCTCGGCGTACTTGCGTCCGAGCTGGAACACGTGGCCGATCTCCATGCCGCGCGCCGTCTCGATCGGGCCGGAGCCGTCCGGAGCGGGATCGCCGGCGCGGACGTCCGCGACCTCGACGACGCCGTCGGCGGTGAAGTCGCGCCCGGCGACGAGGTCGAGGACGTGCTTCCCCGGGATGTTCGCCCCGGTGATCCAGGCCGTGCCGTCGACCACGCGGGGGTCGAGCAGGTAGCGCACGCCGGTGGCCGACTCCTCGCCGAGCACCGCGCCCTCGGGCGACCAGGGGCCGATGTAGCCCTTGACCAGACCGGGGTGCTTCGCGAAGTCGGCCTCGGTGGCCGCCTCGACCTCGGCCGGCGCGAAGGCGACCTCCGCGCGCTTGAGGTCGATGTCGCGGTCGCCCGGCAGGCCCACGACGACGAGCTCGCGGGTCCCGTCGAGGGCGGTGAGCGCGAGTACGACGTTCTTCAGCGTGTCGGCCGCGGTCCAGGCCCGGCCGTCGGCGCGGGGCTCGCGATCGTTCGCCAGGTCGACCAGCGTCTGGATCGTGGGGGTGTCGGGCGAGTCGAAGACGCGCGCCTCCGGCAGTCCCTCGAGGGGACGGGCCTCGGGCACGGGGGTGCGGTACGCCTCGACATTCGCGGCGTAGCCGCCGGCGGAGCGGACGAAGGTGTCCTCGCCCACGGGGGTCGGGTGCAGGAACTCCTCGCTCCGCGACCCGCCCATGGCTCCCGCGTCGGCCTGCACGATCACGTACTCGAGTCCGAGGCGGGCGAAGATCCGCTCGTAGGCGTCGCGCTGCAGCTGGTAGCTCGCGTCGAGGCCCGCGTCGGTGTGGTCGAAGGAGTACGCGTCCTTCATGGTGAACTCGCGTCCGCGCAGGAGGCCGGCACGGGGACGCGCCTCGTCGCGGTACTTGTCCTGGATCTGGTAGATCGACAGGGGCAGGTCCTTGTAGGAGGAGTAGAGGTCCTTGACCAGGAGGGTGAAGAACTCCTCGTGGGTGGGCGCCAGCATGTAGTCCGCGTCCTTGCGGTCCTTGAGGCGGAACACTCCGTCGCCGTACTCGGTCCAGCGTCCGCTCGCCTCGTAGGGCTCGCGCGGCAGGAGAGCGGGGAAGTGCACCTCCTGGGCGCCGGCCGCCTCCATCTCCTCGTGGATGATCCGCTCGATGCGGCGCTTCACGCGGAGGCCGAGCGGCAGCCAGGCGAACACGCCCGGGGCCTGGCGGCGGATGTAGCCCGCGCGCACGAGGAGGCGGTGGCTCGCGACCTCGGCGTCCGAGGGATCCTCTCGGAGGGTGCGGACGAACAGGTGCGACAGACGGGTAACCACGAGGGACGATCCTATCCGGAGCCCGCGCGGCCGGGGGCGCCGTCAGTCGGGGATGCGCGAGAACACCAGGCTCCCGCCGACCCCGTCCAGGACGACGTCCTCCGAGGTCCCGCCGAGCACGACCGGGGCCGACAGAAGGGCCAGCAGCCGGTTCTCGGCGGGGCCGGGCTGCTCGCCGCAGTCGTCCGTCCAGACGGGCGGCTCCTGCGGCGCCAGCACGCCCGCGTCGATCGTGAACGGCGCGACGACGCTCGAGCACTCGGTGCCGATCACGAGGGTCTCGTAGCCGTCCACCCGCTCGGTGCGCAGGCGGACCCGCGCGTCCTCCACCCAGGCGGAGTAGGGCCCCTCCCCCGACGCGGCCGTCAGCACCCAGCGATCGCAGCCGAACGGATCCGCGGCGGTGCGGCGATCGGTGCAGCCGTCGATGCCCGCCGCAGCGGCCGGACGGAGCGAGGCGACGCCGGCCGCGGCGAGGGTCGCGACGACGATGGTCAGGGCGAGGCGCAGGACGGGGCGGACCACGACGATCGCGCCCCGCTCCGCCTCAGTTGGCGCCGACGGTGACGACCGGAGCGCCGGTCGAGGTGTCGTCCGCGGGCATCTCGGCGGCCAGGCGGTTGGCCTCCTCGATGAGCGTCTTCACGATCTCGGCCTCGGGGACGGTCTTGATGACCTCGCCCTTGACGAAGATCTGGCCCTTGCCGTTGCCGGAGGCGACGCCGAGGTCGGCCTCGCGGGCCTCCCCGGGCCCGTTCACGACGCAGCCCATCACGGCGACGCGCAGCGGCACGCTCATGCCCTCGAGGCCGGCCGTGACGTCGTTCGCGAGCGTGTAGACGTCGACCTGGGCGCGACCGCAGCTCGGGCACGACACGATCTCGAGCTTGCGCTCGCGGAGGTTGAGCGACTGCAGGATCTGCAGACCGACCTTGACCTCCTGCGCGGGCGGCGCGGACAGCGACACGCGGATCGTGTCGCCGATGCCCTCGCCGAGGAGGATGCCGAACGCCGTCGCCGACTTGATCGTGCCCTGGAACTCGGGGCCCGCCTCCGTCACGCCGAGGTGCAGCGGCCAGTCGCCGCGCTCGGCCAGCAGGCGGTAGGCCTTCACCATCACGACGGGGTCGTTGTGCTTGACCGAGATCTTGAAGTCGTGGAAGTCGTGCTCCTCGAAGAGGCTCGCCTCCCAGACGGCGCTCTCGACGAGGGCCTCCGGGGTGGGCTTGCCGTACTTCTGCAGCAGGCTCGGCTCGAGCGAGCCGGCGTTGACGCCGATGCGGATCGAGACGCCCGCGGCCTTCGCGGCGGCGGCGATCTTGCCGACCTGGTCGTCGAACTTGCGGATGTTGCCCGGGTTCACGCGGACCGCGGCGCACCCGGCGTCGATCGCCGCGTAGACGTAGTTGGGCTGGAAGTGGATGTCGGCGATCACCGGGATCTGGCTCTTCTTCGCGATGATCGGAAGCGCCTCCGCATCGTCGCGGCTCGGCACGGCGACCCGCACGATGTCGCAGCCGGAGGCCGTGAGCTCGGCGATCTGCTGGAGAGTCGCGTTGATGTTCGTCGTCGGGGTCGTGCACATCGACTGCACACTGACCTGGGCGTCACCACCCACGAGCACCTTCCCGACCTTGATCTGGCGGGACTTGCGGCGGGGGGCGAGGGTCATGGGCACCTTGGGAAGACCCAGATTCACTGCTGGCACCCGCCCATCGTACGCGCGCCGCCCGACCCTCCGTCCGCTCGCCGCGTCTTCCCAGCCGCCGCCCGACTCCCGAGGCACTCAGCGGACAGAGCAGCCCGCGGCGA
>NZ_LMNR01000001.1:1426998-1427111 GCF_001423045.1 Rathayibacter sp. Leaf296 | reverse complement strand
GGCGAGGCGAACGGACGGATCGCGTGCCAGCGATCCGCCCTAGCCGACCGCAGGACGCTCCCGTGAACCCACCCACCTCGAAGAGCCGACCGCGGCACGCCGGGCAGAGACCT
>NZ_LMNR01000001.1:1426795-1426879 GCF_001423045.1 Rathayibacter sp. Leaf296 | reverse complement strand
GGCGAGGCGAACGGACGGATCGCGTGCCAGCGATCCGCCCTAGCCGACCGCAGGACGCTCCCGAGAACCCACCCACCTCGGAGA
>NZ_LMNR01000001.1:1426567-1426648 GCF_001423045.1 Rathayibacter sp. Leaf296 | reverse complement strand
CAGGCGAACGGACGGATCGCGTCCCAGCGATCCGTCCTAGCCGTACGCAAGACGCTCCCGAGAACCCACCCACCTCGGAGT
>NZ_LMNR01000001.1:1387731-1426472 GCF_001423045.1 Rathayibacter sp. Leaf296 | reverse complement strand
CAGGCGAACGGACGGATCGCGTCCCAGCGATCCGTCCTAGCCGTACGCAAGACGCTCCCGAGAGCGCAACCACCCCGACAAGCCGACCGCGGCACGCCGGGCGGGGACCGGCGTGCGAATCAGAACAGCCGTATCGGCTTGACGATGTCCGCGTAGATCAGCAGGGCGCTCATCCCGCCCAGCAGAAGCACGACGGCGTAGGTCAGCGGCAGGAGCTTCGCGATGTCGACCGGGCCCGGGTCTCGCTTCCCGAAGAGCTTCGCGATGCGGCGACGCAGCCCCTCCCAGAGGGCTCCAGCGATGTGACCGCCGTCCATCGGGAGCAGCGGGACCAGGTTGAAGACGAACAGCGCCACGTTGAGCGAGGCGAGCACGCCCACCATGGTCTGAACCTTCGACACGACGGGCAGCTGGTCGGAGGCGGCGATCTCGCCGGCGATGCGGCCGACGCCGACGACGCTGATCGGCCCGTTCGCGTCGCGCTCCTCCGGGCCGAAGGCCGCCTGCGCCACGTCGAGCAGCCGCTGCGGAAGGTTGAGGATCACGCCGGCGACACTCGCGACGTTCTGCCCGACGGTCTCCGGCACGGCGGTGATCGGCTGCTGGACCAGCGCCTGCGCGGGCGAGATGCCGATGAAGCCGACGGTCTGGGTCCGGGCGGCTCCGGAGGAGTCGAGCACCGGGCTGCCCGCGTCGTCCACCACCGCCACCTCGTTCTCGGCCGGGGTGATCGAGAGGGTGAGACTCGTGCCGTCCCGGTCGATCTCCACGGCGAGGGGCGTGCCGGCCGACTCGCGGATGATCGGGGTCAGGTCGTCCCAGGAGGAGACGGCGGTGCCGTCGATCGAGACGATCCGGTCGCCGGGGAGGAGACCCGCTGCGGCGCCCGGAGCCAGCGGGTCGTCGGGAGAGCAGGTCTCCGCGCTGGACTGGGAGGCGGGGACGACGCACTGCGAGACGGTGGAGATCGTCGAGGTGTTCTGGGCCACTCCGATGCCGCACAGCAGCACGGTGAAGAGGACGGTCGCGATGAGGAGGTTCATGAAGGGGCCGCCGAACATCACGATCACCCGCTTCCAGACCGGGAGGCGGTAGAAGGCGCGGTGCTCCTCCCCTTCGCCGATGGTCTCGGCACTGGCGGCGCGCGCCTCGTCGATCATCGTCGAGTAGGCGCCGCGGCGCGGTTCGGGGGCGGACTCGTTGCCGTTCAGCCCGTTGAAGAAGCCTGTGCTCGATTCTGCGACCCGGTCGCCCGGGTGCTTCGGCGGGTACATGCCGATCATCGCGATGTAGCCGCCGAGCGGCAGCGCCTTGATCCCGTACTCGGTCTCGCCGCGGCGGCGCGAGTAGATCGTCCTGCCGAAGCCGATCATGTACTGCGTGACCTTCACCCCGAAGAGCTTGGCCGGGACGAGGTGCCCCACCTCGTGCAGGGCGATCGAGAGGGCGACGCCCACGGCGATGATGACGACGCCGAGGACGAAGAGCAGCACGGATTCCACCGCATCACTGTAGGCCTGGGCGACGCGTGCACGCTGGGGCGAGCCTGCACGATCCCGATGAGTCGGGCAGGGCTCAGGCGGCGGCGATCCTCGCGTCGGCCGCTCGCCGCGCCCAGGTCTCCGCCGCGGCGAGCGACTCCCGGGTCAGGGCTCCGTCGACGGAGTGCGCGTCGACGACGGCCTCCACCGTCGCGAGGATGTCGAGGTAGCCGATCCGGCCCGCGTGGAACGCCTGCACCGCCTGCTCGTTCGCCGCGTTGAAGACGGCCGGGTACGACGCCCCGGCGACGCCGACCTTCTTCGCGAGGCGGACGGAGGGGAACGCCTCCTCGTCCAGCGGCTCGAAGGTCCAGGAGTGCGCGCGGGTCCAGTCCAGCGGCACTCCGACACCCGCGACGCGGTGCGGCCAGTCGAGGCCGAGGGAGATCGGCAGCCGCATGTCCGGCGGCGACGCCTGGGCGAGCGTCGAGCCGTCGACGTACTCGACCATCGAGTGCACGACCGACTGCGGATGCACGGTCACGTCGATCCGCTCGTAGGGGATGTCGAAGAGCAGGTGCGCCTCGATGACCTCGAGGCCCTTGTTGACGAGCGTCGACGAGTTCGTCGTGACGACGAGTCCCATGTCCCAGGTCGGGTGCGCGAGCGCCTCGGCGGGGGTCACGTCCCGGAGGGAGGAGCGGTCGCGCCCGCGGAACGGCCCGCCGGATGCGGTGAGGACCAGGCGGCGGACCTCCCGGTGCTCGCCCGCCAGAAGGGCCTGCGCGATCGCGGAGTGCTCGGAGTCGACCGGCACGATCTGACCGGGGGCCGCGAGCGAGGTGACCAGCTCGCCGCCGACGATCAGCGACTCCTTGTTGGCCAGGGCGAGGCTCCTCCCCTCCTCGAGCGCGGCGAGGGTCGGACCGAGCCCGACCGATCCGGTGATGCCGTTCAGCACGACGTCGGCGTCGACGCTCCGGACGAGCTGCTCCGCCTCGTCCGCGCCGAAAGCGGCGTGCTCGACGCCGAACGCCCGGGCCTGCTCGGCCACCGCCTCCCGGTTGGAGCCGGCGGCGAGGCCGACCACCTCGAAGCGGTCGCGGTTCGCCCCGATGACGTCGAGGGCCTGTGTGCCGATGGACCCGGTCGAGCCGAGGATGATGACCCTGCGCATCCGCCCATCCTGGCACGGCGCGCAGAGCCGCTCCCGGTCAGCTCACGGCGAGGATGTCGATCACGAAGACGAGGGTGTCGGTGCCCGAGATGCCGGCGTTCGCGTTGCCCGCTTCTCCGTAGCCCTGGGCGGGCGGGATCACGACGAGCACCTGCGAGCCGACGGTCTGGCCGACGAGCGCCGCCTTGAAGCCCTCGATCACGTCGCCGGTGCCGAAGGAGGCGGGCGTGCCGGTGCCCCAGCTCTGGTCGAACACCTCGCCGGTGCCCCACACGGTGCCCTGGTACTGCACGATCAGGCTGTCGCCGTCGGCGACCACCTGGCCGTCGCCCTTCTTCAGGACGCCCAGCTGCAGCTCGGCCGGCGGGTCGGTCTCGGGGATCGTGACGGTCGGCGTGCCGTCCTCGGCGAGCTCGACGGTGGGCAGTCCGTCGACCGGCGGCTGCGGGGCCCCGGTCGCGGTGGTCGGCACGATCGCCTCGACGTCGATCACCATGACGATCGAGTCGTCGGCCCCGACGCCGAAGTCGGCGCTGCCCGCGTCGCCGAAGGCGTCCGCGGGAGGCACCACGGCCACGACGCGCGAGCCGACGGTCGCGCAGTTCACGGCCTTCACGAGGCCCGAGAGGTACTGGTCGGTGTCGACAGCGAACGCGGCGCGTCCACCGGAGGCGTAGGTGCTCGCCGAGAACTCGGCTCCGCTCGTCGCGTTGTAGAGGGTGTAGTCGACCAGGACGGTGTCGCCCTCCTCGACCTCGTCGCCGGTGCCCTCGATCGCGGTCGAGCGCTCGGTCTCGTCGACGCTCATCGGCGAGGGGAAGACGGTGACCGGCTTCGTCGCGAAGTCACCGCTGGTCTCGACGGCCGCCGAGGCGTCCCCCTCCGACACGCAGGTCAGCGGAGTGGGCGACGCGCTCGGCGCCGCCTCCTCCGCACCGCCGGTGCAGGCCGTCAGGCCCAGGGTCGCGCCGACGACGGCGAGGATCGCGAATGCTCTGCGCACGGGGTGCCTTTCCTGTCCGGTGCTGCCGGACGACGTTCGGGGACGCGTCCATGGTCCGTCACTCGCCTCTGGACGACCTGGGCGCGGAGCGTCGGAGCACCCCGGCAGGAGCGCCGCCTACGATTGGGGCATGCGTGAATTCTCGGTCCCCCAGTCCCGCGCGCTCGTCACCGAGCTCCCCGGCCCGCGCTCGATCGCCCTGCAGGAGCGTCGCGTCGCGAGCGTCTCGCGCGGTGCGGGCACCCTGGCGAACATCTACATGGACCACGCCTCGGGCGCCGTCCTGGTCGACGTCGACGGCAACCGCCTCATCGACCTCGGCTGCGGCATCGGAGTCACGACCATCGGCCACGCGCACCCGGCGGTGGCCGCCGCGGCCGCCGCCCAGGCCGAGAAGCTCACCCACACGCTCTTCACGGTGACCCCCTACGAGAACTACGTCCGGGTCGCCGAGAAGCTCGCCGAGATCACCCCCGGCGACTTCGAGAAGCGCTCGATCCTCGTGAACTCGGGCGCCGAGGCGGTCGAGAACGCCGTGAAGATCGCCCGCAAGTACACGGGCCGCCGCGCGATCGCCTCGCTTGACCACGCCTTCCACGGCCGCACGAACCTCACCATGGCGATGACTTACCGCCCCTGGCCCGAGCGCGCCGGCATGGGTCCCTTCCCCGGCGAGATCTACAGCCTCCCGATCAGCTACCCGTTCCGCGACCCCGAGGGCATGACGGGCGAGGAGGCGGCCGAGCGCTCGATCGACTACATCCGCACGCACATCGGCGCGCAGGAGCTCGCGGCCCTGTTCGTCGAGCCCGTCCAGGGTGACGGCGGCATCATCATCCCGGCTCCCGGCTACTTCCAGCGCCTCTCCGAGTTCTGCACCGAGAACGGCATCGTCTTCGTCGCCGACGAGATCCAGGCCGGCATCGCCCGCACCGGCGCGTGGTACTCCATCGAGCACCACGGAGTCGTCCCTGACCTGATCACGACCGCCAAGGGCATCGCGGGCGGCTTCCCGCTCGCGGCCGTCACCGGTCGCGCCGAGATCATGGACGCCGTGCAGCCCGGTGGCATCGGCGGCACCTTCGGCGGCAACCCCGTCTCGACGGCGGCGGCCCTCGCGACCTTCGAGGCCATCGAGACCGAGGGGCTCCTCGAGGAGGCGCAGCGCGTCGAGCGGGCGCTCTGGGCGCGCATCGGCGACTGGGCCGAGCGCTTCCCGGTCGTCGGCGAAGTGCGCGGCAAGGGCGCGATGTTCGGCGTCGAGCTCGTCCACCCCGGCACCAAGAAGCAGAATCCGGAGGCGCTCACCGCGGTCCTGAAGCACGCGACCTCGAACGGCGTCATCCCGCTCGATGCGGGCAGCTGGGACAGCGTCCTGCGCATCATGCCCAGCGTCGTCATCAGCGAGGAGCTCATCGACGACGCGATGTCGGTCATCGAGGAGGCGCTCGCGCAGCTCGGCTGAGCCTCCCCTCCCGCCGGTCGCGCGCATGACCGGCGGGGCATGCGACCGCCGGTACTGTCGGGCGGATGCGGACCGACGACGACCACGACGCGCCGACCCCACCCGGCATCGGCCTCTCGGCGAGGTTCGCCCGCTTCGCGATCGGCGGCGTCGGCCGCGTGGTCTATCGCCCGATCGTCGAGGGGCGCGACAACGTTCCGCTGACGGGCCGCGTGATCCTCGCCGCCAACCACCTGTCGTTCATCGACTCCCCCGTGCTGACGCTCCTCGCGCCGCGCCCGGTGCAGTTCCTGGCGAAGGCCGACTACTTCACCGGCACCGGACCCAAGGGCGCCCTCTCGCGGTCCTTCTTCACCGCGGTCGGCGCCGTGCCGGTCGAGCGCGGGGCCGGTCAGGCGGCGCAGGAGGCGCTCGACCTCGGTCGCGCGATCCTCGAGCGCGACGAGGCGTTCGCGGTCTACCCCGAGGGCACGCGCTCGCGCGACGGCCGGCTCTACCGGGGCAGGACCGGAGTGGCGTGGCTCGCGCTGACGACCGGCGCCCCCGTGGTCCCGGTCGGGCTGATCGGCACTCAGGAGCTGCAGCCCGTCGGCTCGGTGATCCCGCGCCTGCACCGCATCACGGTGCGCTTCGGCGACGCCCTCGACCTCTCGCGGCACGGCTCCGCCGATTCCGGCCGCGCCCGCCGTCACGCCACCGACGAGGTCATGACCGCGATCCATGCGCTCTCGGGGCAGGAGGCGGCGGGCGTCTACAACGAGTCGCCGCCGACGACCACGGCCGAGCGCATCCGGCGCGCGCTGCCGCACGAGCGGCGCTGAGCCTCGAGGGAACGGGTCAGCCGGCGGCGACCGTCTCGGGCTCGTGCGCCACCGGGAAGGCGACGGAGTTCGCGATGAAGCACAGTCGTGCGGCCTCGCCGTGCAGCGACTGCGCGAGCTCGATCATCGATGCATCCGCGACCGTCACCCGGGGGCGCAGGGTCGCCGACGCGAACCGCCCTCCGTCGCCCTCCTGCACCATCCGGCCCACCGCGTCGTCGGCGTAGTCGGTGACGACCACTCCGTTCTTCACCGCCACGTGGAGGTAGGAGAGCAGGTGGCACTGCGCCAGGGCGGCGAGCAGCATCTGCTCGGGGTTCCAGCGGTCGGGGTCGCCGCGGAACGGCTTGTCGGCCGACCCCGCGATCGCCTCGCGGCCCTCCGCCCGCATTGTGTTCTGGCGCCCGTAGTCGCGGTACCCGCTGGTGCCGGTGCCTCGATTGCCGTCCCAGACGACGGAAACCGCGTAGTGGTGATCGATCTGCATCGGATTCCTTCTTCCCCTGGCTGGATCGGGCCGGTCTCGTCGGTCTGGACCCCTGCCCCGGTGGGTGCCGCGGGTAGGATCGCAGGACCATGACAGACACGCTCGCCCCCCAGGTTCCCACGTCGGCAGTCCCCCAGGAGAGGCTCGTCTCGACCGAGATCCCCGGACCGCGCTCGAGGGCCCTGCACGAGCGACGCCTGGCCGTGGTGCCCACGGGAGTCGGCACCGCCCTGCCCGTCTACATCGACCGCGCGCACGGCGCGATCCTGGTCGACGTCGACGGCAACCGCTTCATCGATCTCGGAGCAGGCATCGGAGTGACCACCATCGGCCACACGGACGACGCGGTCGTCGCCGCCGCGACCGAGCAGCTCGGTCGCCTCACGCACACCCTCTTCACCGTCACGCCCTACGAGCCCTACATCCGGGTCGCCGAGCTGCTCGGCGAGCACACCCCCGGCGACTTCGCCAAGAAGACCGTCCTGGTCAACTCGGGCGCCGAGGCGGTCGAGAACGCGGTCAAGATCGCGCGCAAGCACACCGGGCGCCCCGGTGTGGCGGTCCTCGACCACGCGTACCACGGCCGCACGAACCTGACGATGGCCATGAACTTCAAGGCCCTGCCCTACGGCCTCGGCTTCGGCCCCTTCGCGAGCGACATCCACCGCGCGCCGAGCTCCTACCCCTACCACGACGGTCTCTGCGGCGCCGAGGCGGCCGAGCGCACGATCTCCTACCTCGAGAAGACGGTCGGAGCCTCCGCTCTGGCCTGCCTCGTCGTCGAGCCGGTGCAGGGCGAGGGCGGATTCATGGTGCCCGCCGCGGGCTACCTTCCCGCCCTGCAGGAGTGGTGCACCGCGAACGGAATCGTCTTCGTCGCCGACGAGATCCAGTCGGGCATGGCCCGCACCGGAGCCTGGTTCGCGAGCGAGCACTTCGGTCTGGTCCCCGACCTCGTCCTCTCGGCCAAGGGCATCGCGGGCGGGCTGCCGCTGGCCGGAGTGACGGGTCGCGCCGAGATCATGGACTCCGCACAGGCGGGCGGGCTCGGCGGCACCTTCGGCGGCAACCCGGTCGCCGCTGCGGCCTCCGTCGCCGTCTTCGAGCGCATCGAGCGCGAGGGACTGCTCGCCGAGGCCGACCGGATCGGCGCCCGTCTCGGTGCCGCTCTGCGCGAGCTGCAGGAGCAGTACGACATCATCGGCGACGTGCGCGGGATCGGCGCGATGATGGCGATCGAGCTCGTCCTCCCCGGCACCGCCACGACCACGAAGATCCCGAACGCCGCCGCCGTGACCGCGATCACCGAGTACGCGGCCTCGCACGGCGTCCTCGTGCTCAGCGCGGGCACCTACGGCAACGTGGTCCGCTTCCTGCCCAGCCTCGCCCTCACCGACGAGCTGCTCGACGACGCGGTGTCGGTCCTCCGCGACGCCTTCGCCACTCTCTGACGGGACTCCTCCGCACTCGACGGCCCGGACCCCGCGCGAGGGGTGTCGGGCCGTCGGGCAAGATGGGGGGATGTCTGCAGGAACCTTCACCGTCGCGGAGTCCGTCGAGCTCGCCGTCGTCGAGCGCTCGGGATTCGTCGAATCCCGTCACGCGGGCTCGGCCGTCCTCCTCGACAGCGACGGCCGGGTCGCCCGGACCCTCGGGAACCCGGCGGCGCCGATCCTCCCCCGCTCCTGCCTCAAGCCCTTCCAGGCCCTCGCCGTGATGACGGCCGGAGTCGAGCTGAACGCCGCGGAGGCGGTGATCGCGACGGCGAGTCACGCCGGCCTGTCGCAGCACGTCGCCCTGGTGCAGAACCTGCTCTTCCGCGCGGGGCTCGACCACACGGCGCTGCAGTGCCCCGCCGACTGGCCGAGCGACTCGGCGAGCCGAGCGCAGCTCCTCCGGGCCGGTGCGGCGAAGGACCCGCTCTACATGAACTGCTCGGGCAAGCACGCGGCGATGCTGCTCGCCTGCGTCCAGAACGGCTGGAGCACGGACGACTACCTCGAGCGCACCCACCCGCTGCAGCAGCACATCGTCGACACGATCGAGCGGCTGACCGGCGAGCGGATCGCGGGGACGGCGATCGACGGCTGCGGCGCACCCGTGCACGCGCTGCCGCTGACCGCACTCGCGAAGGGCATCTCTCGGATCGTCTCCTCCTCCCCCTCGTCGCCGTTCGGCCTCTACCGGCAGGCGGGGGTGCTGACGAACGCGATCCTCGAGAACGCCTGGGCGCTCGACGGCCCGGGTCGCGACAACACGGTCGTGATCGAGCGGCTCGGACTCGTGGCCAAGCTGGGGGCCGAGGGCGTGCTGATCATGGCCTCACCGGACGGTACGACAGTGGCGCTGAAGATCCTGGACGGCAGCCTCCGCGCGGCGACGGTCGTCGCACTGAAGCTCCTCGTCGAGGCGGGCACGGTCGAGCGAGCTGCGGCGAACGAGGTGCTCGTCCGCCTGAACCCGGTCGTCACGGGCGGCGGTCGTCCGGTCGGCGCGATCCGCGCCTCCGACGTCTGAGCCGCCCGTCCTCCCCGCTTCTCACTGCTCCTTCGCGAGCCGCTTGGCGCGCGCCGCCGACGACACCTGCGTGACGACGACGATCACGATGGCCAGCAGGAACACGGCGGAGGCGATGACGTTCGCCTCCGCCGGGATCCCGCGGGCTGCGGCGATGTAGATGTACTTCGGGAACGTCGTGACCGAGCCGGAGTTGAAGTTCGTGATGATGAAGTCGTCGAAGCTGAGCGCGAAGGACAGCAGCGCTGCAGCGAGGATCCCGGGGAGCAGCAGCGGGAACGTGATCCGCCAGAACACCTGGCCGGGCGACGCGTAGAGATCGCGGCCCGCCTCCTCGAGCTTGGGGTCGAGGCTCGCGACGCGGGCCTTCACCGTCACCACGACGAAGCTGATGCAGAACATCGTGTGCGCCAGGATGATCGTGACGAGGCCCTTCTCCGCCCCCACGGTGAGGAACTGGGCGGCGAGTCCTGCACCGAGCACGACCTCCGGGGTCGCCATCGGCAGGAACAGGAGCAGGCTGATCGCCGAGCGGTACCGGAAACGGAAGCGCACGAGAGCGATGGCGATCATCGTGCCCAGCGCCGTCGCGAGCACGGTCGCGACCGCTCCCACGAGCAGGCTGTTGCCGAAGGCGGTCATCACCTCCTCGCTCGTCCACGCCGAGATCCACTTGTCGAACGTGAACCCGCGCCAGGCGATGTTGCTCTTCACGGAGTCGTTGAACGAGAACACGAAGGTGTAGCCGATGGGGATGAGCAGGAAGATCAGCGCGAGGGCGGTGTAGACGCCCAGGCCCAGTCCCGTGAAGCGGCGCGGGCCTCGTACGGGAGCCGGCGCCGGGGCCCCGAGGGCCTCCTGCGCGCTGGCGACGGGCCGATCGGCGGTGGCGGTCACAGCAGGTCCTCCGTTCCACTGCGCTTCACGTAGAAGCCGACGATGACGAGGATCACGGCCATCAGCACGATCGAGAGCGCCGCGGCAGCGGGGTAGTTCTCGAGCGTGAGGAAGTTGGCCTCGATCGCGTTGCCCACCATGGACGTCTGCGAGGATCCGAGGAAGTCGCGGCTGGCGTTGATGTAGTCGCCGGCCGCCGGGATGAAGGTCAGCAGGGTGCCCGAGACGATGCCCGGCATCGAGAGCGGCACGGTGACCTTCCAGAAGACGGACGCGGGATGGGCGTACAAGTCGGAGCCCGCCTCGAGGAACCGCACGTCCAGCCGCTCGAGCGAGGTGTAGAGCGGCAGCGTCATGAACGGGATGAAGTTGTAGGTGATGCCGAAGATCACCGCGATCGGCGTCCCGGTCAGATGGCCGTCGGCCGGGAGGATCGCGACGGCTTTGAGCCCCTGCACGAGCGGGCTCTCGTCCGCCAGGATCTGCTTCCACGCGAGGGTCCGCAGCAGGAAGCTGATGAAGAACGGGGCGATCACCAGGGTCAGCAGCAGGTTCTGCAGCAGAGGCCACGGCCGCGCCTTGACGCCGATGAAGTACGCGAGCGGGTAGCTGATGACGAGGGCGAGGACCGTCGCGATCAAGGCGTATCCGAAGGAGCGCAGAGCGTGGGGCCAGTAGTCGGCCATCACCACGAGGTAGTTCTGCCAGGCGAACCCGGGGGCGTACTCGCCGATGTCGCCGTCCGGGATCTCGGCCTGGAACGACGTGAGCACCAGCGAGATCAGGGGCGCGAGGAAGAACAGCAGCATGTACGCGATGCCCGGCAGCAGCAGGACCAGCGCGAGGGTCGAGCGCTTGCGGACCGGCGCGTCCAGCGGATTCGCGGGTCCGGACGCGAACGCGGCGAAGGCCATCCCTACGCTCCCGCTCGCCCGGCGAGCAGGCCGCGCTTCTGCAGCGCGATCGCGCGGGTCGAGTCGTCGGCGTCGAAGCGCGGCACGGAGCCGGGCTCGTCGGCGAGGCCGAAGCCGTGCTCGGTGCTCCAGCTCACCCAGACCTGCGCTCCCTCCCCCACGACCGGGCCGAACACCATGTTCTGCGCGAAGACGACGACGGGACCCAGTCCCGGGATCTGGAGGGTGTACTGCGTGCTGACCCCGCTGAAGGACACGTCGACCACGACACCGGGCCCGAGCACGTTCCGGTCGGGGAGGTCCTCCGGCGCCTCGGTGAGCAGCAGCAGCTTCTCGGGACGGACGCCGATCGTGATCTCGCCGCTCGTGCGCGCGGACCGGGCCGCCGGGACGGTGATGCGGTGGCCGCCCGCCTCGACCGTGAGGGCGCGATCGGTCGAGCCCACCACCTCGCCGGTGAACAGGTTGGACTGGCCGAGGAAGTTCGCGACGAACGCCGTGCGCGGCAGCTCGTACAGCTCCTCCGGAGCGCCCATCTGCTCGATGCGGCCCTTGTTCATCACCGCGACGGTGTCGGCCATGGTCATGGCCTCCTCCTGGTCGTGCGTGACGTGGAGGAAGGTCAGACCGACCTCCTCCTGGATCGACTTGAGCTCGAGCTGCATCTGCCGGCGGAGCTTGAGGTCGAGGGCTCCGAGCGGTTCGTCGAGCAGGAGGAGCGCCGGCCGGTTGACGATGGCCCGGGCGAGGGCGACCCGCTGCTGCTGCCCGCCCGAGAGGGAGGCGGGGCGGCGCTGGGCGAGGTGGTCGAGCTCGACCAGGCGCAGCGCCTCGTGCGCCTTGCCGACCGGGTCGTCGATCCTCCGGCGCTTGAGCCCGAACGCGACGTTCTCGAGGATCGACATGTGCGGGAACAGCGCGTACGACTGGAACACGGTGTTGACCGGGCGCTGATAGGTCTTCGTCGCCGTGACGTCCTCCCCTCCGATGAGGATGCGGCCGGCGGAGGGCTCCTCGAGCCCCGCGACGAGTCGGAGCGTCGTGGTCTTCCCGCAGCCCGAGGGGCCGAGCAGCGCGAAGAACGAGCCGGCGGGGATGGTGAGATCGAGCGAGTCGATGGCGGTGAATCCGGGGTACTGCTTGCTGATCCCGACCAGCTGGAGGTCGGCGCCGCTCTCGGCGAAGGTTCCCGTCGCCATCAGATGCCCAGCAGCACTTTCTGGAACTCCGCCTGGTAGTCCTTCTCCTCCGACGCCGTGAGCGTCCGGAACACGTGCGCCTGCGACAGCGTCTGCTCGTCGGGGAAGATCAGCTGGTTCTCGGCCAGCTCCGGGTCGATGCTCTCCATGGCGTCCTTCGCTCCGTCGACGGGGGTGATGTAGTTGACCCAGGCGGCCACCTCGGCGGCGACCTCCGGCTCGTAGTAGTAGTTCATGAGGGCTTCCGCATTGGCCTTCCGCTTCGAGCCCATCGGCACCACGAAGGTGTCGTTCCACAGGGTGCCGCCGGAGTCGGGGAGCGCGAACTCCCACTTGTCGCCCGCCTCCGCGTTGATCAGCGTGATGTCGCCCGACCAGCAGATCGCCGCCAGGGTGTCCTCGTTCTGCAGGTCGTTGAGGTAGGCGTTGCCCTTGATGTTGCGGATCTGGCCGTCGTCCACCTGCTTGCGGAAGACGTCGATCGCGTTCATGAACTCGTCGTCGCCCCAGGTCCCGGCGATGTCCGTGCCCTGCGCCTGCATGATGAGTCCGATCGTGTCCCGCATCTCGCTCAGCACCCCGACGCGACCGCGCAGCTCCGGGTCCCACAGGTCGTCGACGCTGCGCAGGCCGTCCGGCAGCTTCTCCTTGTTCCAGCAGATCCCCGCGAAGCCCGCCTGCCACGGCAGCGAGAGCCGACGGCCCGGATCGAAGTCCGGGTTGGCGAGCGAGGCGGTCAGATTGGCGATGTTCGGGATGTTGGCGTGGTCGAGCTCTTGGACGAAGCCGCGCCGGACGAGCCGCGAGACCATCCACTCGGTCAGGCACACCGTGTCGGCGCCGATGTACTGCCCCAGGGCGAGCTGGTCCTTGACCTTGCCGTAGTAGGAGTTGTTGTCGTCGACCGCCACGTTGTAGGTGACCGAGATACCGGACTGCTCCTCGAAGGCCAGCAGCGTCGGGTAGGCGCCGTCGTCGTCCTCGTCGAGGTACGCGGGCCAGTTGTCCCAGACCAGCCGCGGGTCGGCGGCCGACCCGTCGGCGGCCGCCGTGGGAGCCGGCCGGCTGACCGGCGCGCAGGCGGCGAGCGCGAGAGCACCCGCTCCGAGCCCCAGTCCGCCGAGGACGGCACGCCGTGACAGCATCGCGCGCCGCTCGCGCTCTCGGGAGCGGGCGACGGCGATCGCCTCGCGGAGGACGGGATCCCTCGGGAGGGGACGGGTCATGGCTGCGGCTCCTGACTTCGTCGGTGCGCGTGCTCACCGGCGTGAACGTGGGGAAATACTGGCACAGCACCGATCGGCCTGTCGACGCGCGACGGACGGAATCGGGCATTCGGAAACATGATCGTCACGAATTCCGCGCTCATACGCCCTTCAGACCACGGATTCCCGAAGTCGACGCCTCGTTCACCGAGCTGTCCGGCCACCGTGCCCGCCATAACCGTCCGCCCTCCTCGAGCACGAGGCTGCCGGGCGCGCACAGCGGAGCGACCGGCAGGGGGCCGAGGACGATCCGCGCCTCGAGCGACGGCACGTCCAGCACGACGGCCCCGTCCCTGCGGATCCCGGCGAGCAGTCCCCGGGCGGTCGCCCACTCGGCGACCGTCCCGAGGATCACTGCGGCGGGCTCCCCGCCGTCCGCGGCGAGCGCCTCCTCGACGGACAGCACGGGAGCCGCACCGGCCAGCAGCGTGCGGAGCGCTCTCGCCGAGTTCGTGAGGACCGCCACCGGGGCGTCACCGACCGGCACCGGAGGAGGGAGGCGCCGCTCGCGAGCGAGAGCCGGCCGGGCGCACTCGAAGACCTGCAGCCTGTCGCCGTGCCACCATCCCCCGCCCGGAGGGAGCTCGGCGCGGAACGGCTCCCCGTCGACGGCGAGCAGCTGATGGTCCTGTCTGCTCGCGGCCCTCAGCAGCAGCACGTCGTCGACTCCGTCGCGGAGCGCGGCGATCCCGTCGGTGGTCCGTCTCGCGGAGACGACGATCCGACGCCGCCCTGATCGCACGGCTGTCTGCAGCGAATCGAGCAGACGGCGCCGCTCCTCGTCCGAGCATCGACGCAGCAGCAGGTCCAGGTCGTCGAGCAGCAGAGGCGTCTCTCCCCCTCGATCGGACACCACCTCGTCCCAGATCTCCTCGGCGTCCTCGGCACCGAGCACCGGAGGAGCACCGAGCTGCTCGGCGAGCATCCGCAGAGTGCTCGTGCGGCCCGTTCCGGCCGCGCCGAGCACCAGAAGGGAGGGACGAGCCAGGACGACCGCCTCCTGGGCCTGCTCGGTCGGCCGGTCGACGACGCCCAGCAGCAGACCGGCGCGGTCGTCGGGCGGGACGCCGAGACGCGAGGGAAGAGGATCGAGCCACGGCCGGTGGACCGGCACCTCGGCGTCCCCGACCGCGATCGCCGCCGGGATGTCTTCCGGCCCCGCGAGCGCGGTCTGCACGAGCGTCCGTCGTCCACCGGCGGACACCACGCAGCGCCCGGGAGCGGCGTGCGGGATCCTCGCGGCCGCATCGGTGCCGAGCAGGGCGCGCGAGTCGGCGGCGTCCTGCACGCGCAACGCGATCCGGAGCCCGCAGTTCGCCGCCACGGCGTCGCGCACGACACCGACGGGACGCTGCGTGCACAGCACGAGGTGGACACCGAGCGATCGGCCCCGTGCCGCGATGTCGGCGAAGGCTCGGTGCAGGTCCGGTGACCGCTCGAGGACGACCGCGCACTCGTCGACCACGACGACGAGGCGGGCCAGCGCACCTCGCGGCAGACGTGCGATGTCCGGCACGCCGTGTCCGGCCAGAACGACCTCCCGCCTCCGCAGCTCCGCGGCGACGCTCGCGAAGGCGCGGTCGGCACCGTGCGGATCGAGGTCGGTGATGACTCCGGTGACGTGCGGCAGCCCGGCGAGCGGAGCGAATCCCGCGCCGCCCTTGAAGTCGGCCAGCAGGAACGTCACGGCCGCCGGGTCGTGCCGGGCGGCGAGCGCCAGCACCCAGGCCACGAGCAGCTCGCTCTTCCCGCTGCCGGTCGTCCCTCCGACGATCGCGTGGGGCCCGTCGGCGACGAGATCGACCTCGACAGGACCGTCCGCGCCGATGCCGAGGACGACCGGCAGACCGGGTCCGGCGCCGACTCGGCGGACTGCCCCGAGCTCGACCAGGCTCACGGTGTCCGGAACAGTGCGTGCGCTCACGGGTGAGCTCGCGCCGGCGAGAGCGTCGGAGTAGCGGCGCGCCTCCTCCGTCGAGACGTAGCCGACCGACAGCTCCTCCGTCCTGCCCACGGCCTCCCTTCCGATCACCCGATCACCGCCCGGCCCGCCGAGTTCGACGACGCACCGGCACGCAGGCGGCAGGTCCGAGGAACGGCTCGCCAGGACGACGAGCCGCTCGCTCTCGCTTCCCACGCCGCCGTCGTCGGCCTCGACCACGCGCCAGACCGCACCCGGGGCGTCGCCGCGCGCGTGGGGTGCACTGCGCAGGCAGTCCCACTCCGGACCCGGAGGGAGGACCACGGCGAGCTCCTCCGGTGGGACGAGCTCCAGCGCCTGGATCAGGAGCCCCCGGGCGAAGGCGCGGGTCAGCACCGGAGGACCCGCCACTCCGATCCCCACGGTCGTCGGCGCGCGCAGCGGCGCCTCCGCCATCGGCGCACCGGTCCCGGACGAAAGCACGCCCCTCCCGAGCACCACGGCGAATCCCTCCGCGCGTCGCCGCCACCTGGTGTCGGCGGGAAGCCCTCCTCGGAGGATCTCCCGCGCGTCCGGTGCCTCCGCCCGCAGCTCGGCGAGCCGGTTCCTCTCCCGCTGCGCAAGCGCCTCCTCGTAGGCGGCGGACTCCCGCGCGTAGCGCTCGTCCTCGGCGCGCTCGGTCCTGCGTCGCACGCGCTTCGCGTCGAGGGAGGAGGCGATGACGACGACCGGCCCCAGCGCGGCGAACGCCAGCACCGTCGGCGACCGCGTCACCGCGAACAGGACCGCCGCCGACAGGACCGGGGCGAGAGCAGCGATCCACGGGAACGGCGGACGCGGCGCGGGAGCGGGCGGTCGGGGCGCGGAGAGCTCGGGGAGGTGGTTCATCCCCCCATCAGAACGGAGGACGCACGCCCGTGGAGCGTCAGCGGAGGATCGGCGGTCGCCCGGAGCCTGTGGAGGAGCCGTCCACCCGCTCGACCGCCATCTCGACGGAGGAGAGCAGCAGTCGGCTGCCGATCTTGGCGCGGTAGCGGCGCCCCGCCTCCAACGGCAGCGGTGCCTGGGCCGGAGCGACGAGGACCGTGCCGTTCGCCGACCAGCGGTCCCTCACCCAGAGCCCGACCTCGTCGAAGCCGAACTCGAGGTGGGTCTTCGACAGCGACCTCGTCTCGTCGGGGATCGCGAGGATGTGACGGACGGTCTCACCCGGATCCGGCAGCGGCTGCCGGCCGACGAGACCCGTACCGGTGACGATGGCGTGGTGCCCGGTGGCGAAGCTCAGCCGGACGAGCCCCTGCGCCGGCGGTGCGAGAGGTGCTCCCGGGGCCGGCCGTCGGTGCCGCCCGGGCGCCAGGCCCGGCAGCCACGCGCGCCGTGACGGATCGAGGACCGTCGTGTCCCCGGACGCGGTCGGACCGGACGTCCCGCGGGTCGCGTGCGTCGCCACCGGGGAACCGCACTCACCGCAGAGGATCGCCCCCGGGGCGAGGGTGGAGCCACACGTGCTGCAGATCACCGAGAACGCCCTTTCCTCCGTCCATGCTATCCGGCGACGGCGCGGCACCGGCCGGGTGGCCGCGATCAGCCGGGGTCGCCCACCACGTCGAGCACGTCGACGACGATCGCCGTCACGTTGTCGCGCCCGCCGTTCTCCAGCGCCGCATCCACGAGCGCGTCGACGGCGTCCTGGGCACTCGTGGTCGAGGACAGCAGGTGCTCGAGCCCCGCGTCCGTCAGCTCCTTGGTCAACCCGTCCGAGCACAGCAGGAGGCGTGACGGAGCGATCACCGGGACGAGCCGGTAGTCCGGAACCGGCGCCTCGTGGAAGCCGACCGCCCGGGTGATGACATTGCTGTGGGGGTGGACGTCCGCCTCGTCCCGGGAGATCAGCCCCGCGTCCACCAGCTCCTGCACCACGGAGTGGTCCACCGTGAGCTGTACGAGCGATCCCTGCACCCACAGGTAGACCCGGGAGTCGCCGATGTTGAAGATCGACCAGTAGGGCTCTCCCCCGACGGCGGTGAGCGCGGCGCCGGTCACCGTGGTGCCGGTTCCACGGTCGGCGGCATCGGAGTGGCGCGCGATGTCGCTGACCGCGTCGCGGAGAGCACGGTCGATCTCCTCGGCCCCCACGGTCGTCCCCGTTGCGGCGACCGACAGCCGCGAGACGACCGCCTCGCTGGCGATCTCTCCGGCCGCGTGCCCGCCCATGCCGTCGGCCACAGCGAAGAGCGGTGTCTTCGCGAGGTAGCTGTCCTGGTTCGCGCTGCGGACCCGACCGGTGTCCGTGCGGGCCGCCCAGCCCAGGGTCACCTCGGCGGCCGGGGTGTCCGAGCTCCAGGCCGAGACGGGCACGGTGACGCTGGCGCGGCTACGGCCGATCTGCGTCATCGCGACTCCTCGTCTGAGCTCCCCCGCAGCCGTCCGGGCGCGGGGAACCCTCCGATGCTACTTGCTGCCCGTGCTCCGCCCCGTTCGCACGACCTCCCCTCCCTTCCGAGGTACGGCCCTGACAGGCGCGGACGGGGAGAGCGCGCGGCAATGACGGGGGAATCCGTGATTCCGCACCCCTGCTGCGTGCGGAATCACTTGCTGCGCGCCTTCCGCACTGCCAGGATCGTCGCATGAGTCCCAACCGCCCTCCTGCGCAGCGCCCGGTCCAGCTCGACGACGTGTCGAAGGCGATCATCGAACAGCTGCAGGCCGACGGGCGGCGCTCCTACGCCGAGATCGGCAAGGCGGTCGGCCTGAGCGAGGCGGCGGTGCGCCAGCGCGTCCAGAAGCTCACGGAGTCCGGCGTCATGCAGATCGTCGCCGTGACGGATCCGATGCAGTTGGGCTTCTACCGCCAGGCGATGATCGGGGTGCGCGTCACGGGCGACACCCGCGAGGTCGCGGATCGCCTCGCCGCCATCCCCGCCGTGGACTACGTGGTCCTGACGGCGGGAACGTTCGACATCCTCGCCGAGGTCGTCTGCGAGAACGACGACGACCTCATCGCACTGCTCAATCAGGAGATCCGCTCGCTGCCGGGCGTCCTCTCGACCGAGACCTTCGTCTATCTCAAACTCCACAAGCAGTTCTACAACTGGGGAACGCGGTAAGCCATGACTGACACAGCCTTTTCGACCGACGCGGTCGACGCCGGAGAGACGTTCCGAGCCGACGATGCGCCCGCCCCGATCGACGACGCCGACCTCCAGAAGAAGGCGAAGGACCACCTCTGGATGCACTTCACCCGGCAGTCCGTCATGGACTCCGGTGCAGGGGTGCCGATCATCACGCGCGGCGAGGGCCACCACATCTGGGACAGCACGGGCCGGAAGTACATCGACGGCCTCTCCGGCCTGTTCGTCGTGAACGCCGGCCACGGTCGCCGTCGACTCGCCGAGGCCGCGGCGAAGCAGGCGTCGGAGCTGTCCTTCTTCCCGCTGTGGTCGTACGCCACGCCGAGCGCCATCGAGCTCGCCGACCGTCTCGCCGACCACGCCCCGGGCGATCTCAACAGGGTCTTCTTCTCCACCGGCGGAGGCGAGGCGGTCGAGACCGCATTCAAGCTCGCGAAGCACTTCTGGAAGCTCCAGGGGAAGCCGGGGAAGCACAAGGTCATCTCCCGGTCCGTCGCCTACCACGGGACTCCGCAGGGCGCGCTCGCCATCACGGGGATCCCGGCGATGAAATCGATGTTCGAGCCGCTGGTCCCGGGTGGCTTCCGGGTGCCCAATACGAACTTCTACCGCGCTCCACAGCACGGCGACGACCTCGAGGCCTTCGGGGTCTGGGCCGCCGATCGGATCGAGGAGATGATCGAGTTCGAGGGGCCGGACACCGTGGCCGCCGTGTTCCTGGAGCCGGTCCAGAACTCCGGTGGATGCTTCCCGCCCCCGCCCGGCTACTTCCAGCGCGTCCGCGAGATCTGCGACCGCCACGACGTCCTCCTCGTCTCGGACGAGGTCATCTGCGCCTTCGGCCGCATCGGCCATATGTTCGCCTGCGACGAGTTCGGCTACGTCCCCGACATGATCACCTGCGCGAAGGGCATGACGAGCGGGTACTCCCCCATCGGCGCGACGATCGTCAGCGACCGCGTGTACGAGCCCTTCCGCCACGGCGAGGTCTCCTTCCCCCACGGCTACACCTTCGGCGGCCACCCGGTCTCGGCCGCCGTCGCCCTCGAGAACCTCGACATCTTCGAGGAGGAGAAGCTGAACGAGCGCGTCCGCGAGAACTCGCCGGTCTTCCGCTCGACCCTCGAGAAGCTGCTCGATCTCCCGATCGTCGGAGACGTACGCGGGGCCGGGTACTTCTTCGGAATCGAACTCGTGAAGGACAAGGCGACGAAGGAGACCTTCGACGACGACGAGTCCGAGCGCCTCCTGAGGGGGTTCCTGTCGAAGGCGCTGTTCGACGCGGGTCTCTACTGCCGAGCGGATGATCGCGGCGATCCGGTCGTCCAGCTCGCTCCGCCCCTGACGACGGGTCCGAAGGAGTTCGACGAGATCGAGCAGATCCTGCGAGGCGTTCTGACGGAGGCCTCGGCCCGTCTCTGAGGGCACGAGCGTCGCCGACTCAGGCGGCGCGCTCGTGCGCGAACCGCCAGGGCGAACGTTCGCCGTACTCGAGTGCGGCGACGAGTCGGCGCGCACCCTCCTCGTGCGGGTCGGTGCGCCCGGCTTCCCGAGCGCACTGCAGTGCCGACCCGGAGTCGCCGGACGACCAGTGCACCGCCGCGAGGAGCACGAGGACGCGCGCCCGCTCGGTCCGCGGAGCGAGGTCCGCCACGCGCGCGATCGCCTCGACCACGTGATCCTGGTGCGCTCGCGCCCGTGGTGCCAGGAGGATCGCCAGGGCGTGCTCGATCCAGCCCGGACGCTGCGCGCTCACGATCAGTGCCGCGGTGAGCTCCGGTCCGGACGGGATCACCCGACCGTCCGCCGTCCGCCGGAGCAGCGCGTCCACCCTCGCGCGGTCCGCTCCTGGCAGCTCGGCCCGCGGATGCCGATCGAGCAGCAGGTCGACCTGCTCCGCCACCGCCTTCCGCACCTGACGGAGCGTTCCTCCGCCCGCGTCGTCGATCCGTGCAGGCTCGGGCCCGGCGCCGATCGCCTCGAAGGAGGTGAGCGACGTCTCACGAGCGCGAGCCCGCAGTGCCGATGCGACCGCGCCGGATCTCACAGGATCGTCGGCGTACAGCACCGCGATGACGGAATCGGCGCGACCGAAGCGGCCCAGCGCACCGAGGAAAGCCCGGGCGGAGAGCTCCGGATCTCCTCCGGGCAGGTCGAATCGGAGCGCACCGGTCGCCGCACCGTCGCGCACCGGGACGAGCACGACGCTCTCCCGCGGGTGGAAGCCGACGAGCTGAGGAATACGGGACAGGAGCGCTCCGTGCTGGAGGGGCGAGGACGTGTCGAGAGGAGTCATGGGAGCACAGTGGTGCTCCGGTGCGACGTTCGGGCGGCGCTCCTTCCGCAGTGGAGGAGAGCCGCGTCCGGCCCGCCGCTGTGGAGGACCGAACGGCTGCCTCCTCCCCAGACGCGGTAGCGTCGATCGGTCCACCGATGTCCGTTTCCCGCCGGTCGGTCTCGCGGCCGGCGGATACCCTCGGGGCATGAGAACGACTCCCCTCCACCTGCGCCGCACGGCGAGCCCGCTCGGCCGGATCGAGATCGGCAGCGACGGCCGCGCGATCGTGTCGCTCGCGATCGCGCGAGCCGACGTCCTCCCCCACGACCATCTCGAGGAGAGCACCGATCCGGTGCTCGATGCGGCAGTCGACCAGCTCGACGAGTACTTCGCCGGAGCGCGCCGCTCCTTCGACCTGCCGGTGAGCCTCACCGGCACCGCCTTCCAGATCGAGATCTGGACGGCGCTGCAGTCCCTCCGTTGGGGCGAGATCACGTCCTACGGCGCACTCGGCCAGGCGACGGGACGGCTCCGCTCCGGGCGCCCGATCGGCGGGGCCGTCGGCCGCAACCCCGTTCCGATCATCGTCGGATGCCACCGTGTCCTCGCGGGAGACGGGCGGATCACCGGGTACAGCGGTGGTGAGGGGATCGCGACGAAGAAGTGGCTCCTGGACCACGAGGGGATCGCGCACCGATGACGGACGACGAGGGGATACTCGTCGACGAGGACGGCACGGCCCGCTGCGCGTGGGCCGGCCGGGATCCGGAGTACCGCCGATACCACGACGAGGAGTGGGGTGTTCCCCTGCACGGCGACAGCCCGCTCCTCGAGAAGATCTGCCTGGAGGGTTTCCAGTCCGGCCTCTCCTGGCTCACGATCCTCCGGAAGCGCCCCCGCTTCCGAGAGGTCTTCCACGACTTCGACGTCGAGTCGGTGGCGCGGTTCGGTGAGGACGACGTCGAGCGCCTCATGGCCGATCCGGGGATCATCCGCAACCGCCCGAAGATCAGGGCGACGATCGAGAACGCCCGGGCCACGCTCGCCTTGCGCGACAGAAACGGAGACGGCGCCCTCGACCGCCTGGTCTGGTCGTTCCACGACGACCGGTCGGGAGGCAGGCCGGTGAGCCGCGAGCAGGTGCCGACCAGAACAGCCTCGTCTCTGGCCCTGTCCCGCGCCCTCCGCGCGGCCGGCTTCCACTTCGTCGGCCCCACCACGATGTACGCCCTGCAGCAGTCCGCCGGCATCGTCGACGATCACCTCGAGGGATGCTTCCGAGCCGCCGACTGAGCGTCACGCCTCGGGAACGACCAGGTCGAGCTCCCCTGACTGCGCGTTGACTCCGAGCTCGAAGCCCCGGCCCGCGGACCACTCCACGAGTTCCTCGATCGAGTCGGTCGCGAAGCCGTCCTCCGCGAGCGCTCGGACGAAGAGCCCCTTGCTCTGCTTGTTGAAGTGGTTCAGATTGCGGAGCGACCCGTCGACTCCCCGGGATCGTACGCGCACGAAACGCCGCGACTCCCCAGACAGCGGCCCGAGCGCCGCGTAGGCCTCGCTGCGCAGATCCAGCACGAGACCACCCAGCGACGCCAGAGCCCGGCCCGCTTCCGCCGCCCACCAGCGCTTCAACGGCATACCCGGAACTCGGGAGTCGTGCGAGAGCCGGTATGCCGGGATCGGATCGGATGCCCGTACCGGCCCCCAGAGGGCGGACTGGACGAGGACGGTTCGACCGAGGAACGCCCGCCCTTCCGCCCCCAGACCGACCGCGTCCAGCGAGTCGTAGAGGACCCCGTCGAAACGATCGACCGCGGGCATCGCGGGTGCCGTCATCAGCGCCGCGTTGCGATCGATCTCGGAGAGCTGCCTCGGCCCGAGCTTGAGTGCACGCGCCGAGGCGTCACTATCGCGAGCGAGTCGCACCAGCGCGTCCCGCAGCTCTCGTCGGCGCCCCGTCAGCTCCGGGAACGCCAGGTCCTCGAGCTCGAAGACGGAGGAGCCGCCCGTGCGCTTCGTCTCGGACGGCGGCAGCAGGATGTGCACGGATCTCCTCGCGGGTTCTCGCGCCGCGGGCGGCGCACGACGGAGGGGCCGGGCGATCGTGATGATCGCCCGGCCCCTCCGGTGCCGCGGAATGCGGCGGGTGTCTCAGACGAGCGCCGCCTCGCGGGCGACGACCGTGACGACGTCGTTCTCGACGGACAGGAATCCGTCGTCGGCCTGGGCCGTGATTCGCGTTCCGTCGACCGCGGTGACGCGAACCTCTCCTGTGGCGAGGATCGCGAGCAGCGGCTCGTGGCCGGCGAGGATACCGATCTCACCCTCGACGGTGCGGGCCGTGAGCTGCTTCGCCTCTCCCGACCACACCTCCGCGTTGGCGGAGACGACGCTGACCTTCAGGGTCCCGGCCATGATCAGCCGTTCTCCTTCTGGATCTGGACCCACTTCTCCTCGACGTCCGAGATCGAACCGACGTTGAAGAACGCCTGCTCGGCCACGTGGTCGAACTCGCCCTTGGTGATCGCGTCGAACGACTCGATCGTGTCCTTGAGCGGCACGGTCGATCCCTCGACACCGGTGAACTTCTTCGCCATGTAGGTGTTCTGCGAGAGGAACTGCTGGATGCGGCGCGCGCGCGACACCGTGATCTTGTCCTCTTCGGAGAGCTCGTCGACACCGAGGATCGCGATGATCTCCTGCAGCTCCTTGTTCTTCTGCAGGATCTGCTTCACGTTCGTCGCCACGCGGTAGTGGTCGGCGCCCAGGTAGCGGGGGTCGAGGATCCGCGAGGTCGAGGTGAGCGGGTCGACGGCCGGGTACAGGCCCTTCGACGCGATCTCACGCGAGAGCTCGGTGGTGGCGTCGAGGTGCGCGAACGTGGTCGCCGGCGCCGGGTCGGTGTAGTCGTCCGCAGGGACGTAGATCGCCTGGAGCGAGGTGATCGAGTGACCGCGGGTCGACGTGATGCGCTCCTGGAGCACGCCCATCTCGTCGGCCAGGTTCGGCTGGTAGCCCACCGCGGAGGGCATGCGGCCCAGGAGGGTCGACACCTCCGAGCCGGCCTGCGTGAAGCGGAAGATGTTGTCGATGAAGAGCAGCACGTCCTGCTTCTGCACGTCGCGGAAGTACTCCGCCATCGTGAGCGCCGACAGCGCGACACGGAGGCGGGTTCCCGGCGGCTCGTCCATCTGGCCGAAGACGAGCGCGGTCTTGTCGAAGACGCCCGCCTCCTCCATCTCGGCGATGAGGTCGTTGCCCTCGCGGGTGCGCTCGCCGACACCGGCGAACACGGACACTCCACCGTGGTCCTGCGCAACGCGCTGGATCATCTCCTGGATGAGGACGGTCTTGCCGACGCCCGCTCCGCCGAACAGGCCGATCTTGCCGCCCTGCACGTACGGGGTGAGGAGGTCGATGACCTTGATGCCGGTCTCGAACAGCTCGGTCTTCGACTCGAGCTGGTCGAACGCCGGGGGCTTGCGGTGGATGGGCCAGCGCTCGGTGATCTCGAACGACTCGCCGTTGATCTTGCCGTCGGCGTCGGCGTTGAGCACCTCGCCGATCACGTTGAAGACCTTGCCCTTGGTCACGTCGCCGACGGGGACCGAGATCGGCAGGCCGGTGTCGTGGACCTCCTGGCCGCGGACGAGTCCGTCGGTCGGGTTGAGCGAGATGGCGCGGACGAGGTCGTCGCCCAGGTGCTGCGCGACCTCGAAGGTCAGCTTGCTCGAGACGCCCTCGACCTCGACGTGCGTGTACAGCGCGTTGTAGACCTCGGGGATCGCGTCGTGGGGGAACTCGATGTCAACGACGGGGCCGGTGACGCGGGCGATGCGGCCGATGGCCCCGCCCGAAGTCCCGGTCGCCGCCTCAGGTGCGGTCAGTGTCATTGCTTCTTCCTTCTTGGTCTCACCGCACCAGGGGCGCGGAGTCTTCGTGTCTGGGAGGTGAGCCGTCTACTTGGCGGACGACAGGGCGTCGGCGCCGCCGACGATCTCGGCGATCTGCTGCGTGATCTCGGTCTGGCGCGCGTTGTTGGCCAGTCGCGTGTAGGTCTTGATCAGCGTGTCGGCGTTGTCGCTCGCCGACTTCATCGCCTTCTGACGCGCTGCGTGCTCCGACGCCGCCGACTGCAGCATCGCGTTGAAGATGCGGCTCTCGACGTAGACCGGGAGGAGGCGGTCGAGCACCGTCTCGGGGTCGGGCTCGAACTCGTACAGCGGGTACAGCTCGCTGTTCTGGTCCTCCGCACCCTCGACGACCTCGAGCGGCAGCAGACGGACGACAGTCGGCTGCTGCGTCACCATGCTGACGAAGCGGTTGTACACGAGGTGGATCTCGTCCACGCCGCCCTCTTCGTCATCGAGGTTGTACGACTCGACGACCGCGTCCGCGATCTCCTTCGCCGTCTCGAAGACGGGCTGGTCGGTGCCTCCGGTCCAGACGCGCACACTCGGGCGCTTCCGGAACGAGAAGTACGCGTTCGCCTTGCGGCCGACCAGGTAGAAGACGACCTCCTTGCCCTCGCTGCGCAGCAGCGACGCCAGCTCCTCCGCCTCCTTGAGCACGCTCGAGGAGAAGGCTCCGGCGAGTCCGCGGTCGGAGGTGAAGATGACGATCGCGGCCGTGTCGAGCTTCTCGCGCTCGGTCGTGAGCGGGTGCTCGACGTTCGAGTAGGTCGCGACGGCCGACACGGCCCGCGTGATCGCGTTCGAGTACGGAGCCGCGGCGGCGACGCGGTTCTGCGCCTTCTGGATGCGCGAGGCCGAGATCAGCTCCATGGCCCGAGTGATCTTCTTGGTCGTCTGGGCCGAACGGATCTTCGACCGGTAGACCCGAAGTTGCGCTCCCATGTGTCTCCTGTAGTCCTTGTGTGACGAATCGCCGGGGTGCCGCTTCTAGCGACGGCCCTTGACGATCTTCTCCTGGCCGACCTCGTCGGCCGAGATCGCCTGGTGCTCCTCGCGCCCGACTGAGGCGAGGGGCTTGCCCTCACCGGTCTGGAACTCGAGCTTGAAACCGTCGACGGCACGGGACAGCTCGGCGACGACGTCGTCCGAGAGCACGTTGGTGTCGCGCAGCGTGGAGAGGACCTGCGTGTTGCGGCCCAGGTAGTCGAGCAGCTCGCGCTCGAAGCGCAGCACGTCGGGGACGGGCACCTCGTCGAGCTTGCCGTTCGTGCCGGCCCAGATCGAGACGACCTGCTCCTCCACGGGGTACGGCGAGTACTGCGGCTGCTTGAGCAGCTCGGTCAGGCGCGCGCCACGAGCGAGCTGGCGGCGCGAGGCCGCGTCGAGGTCGGACGCGAACATCGCGAAGGCCTCGAGCGAGCGGTACTGCGCCAGCTCGAGCTTCAGCGTTCCCGAGACCTTCTTGATCGACTTGACCTGGGCGTCGCCGCCGACTCGCGACACCGAGATGCCCACGTCGACCGCCGGACGCTGGTTCGCGTTGAAGAGGTCGGACTGGAGGAAGATCTGGCCGTCGGTGATCGAGATCACGTTGGTCGGGATGTACGCCGAGACGTCGTTCGCCTTGGTCTCGATGATCGGGAGGCCCGTCATCGATCCGGCGCCGAGCTCGTCGGACAGCTTCGCGCAACGCTCCAGCAGGCGGGAGTGCAGGTAGAAGACGTCACCCGGGTACGCCTCGCGTCCCGGCGGGCGGCGCAGGAGGAGCGACACGGCGCGGTAGGCCTCGGCCTGCTTGGACAGGTCGTCGAAGATGATCAGGACGTGCTTGCCGCCGTACATCCAGTGCTGGCCGATGGCCGAGCCGGTGTAGGGCGCGAGGTACTTGAAGCCGGCGGGGTCGGAGGCCGGGGACGCGACGATGGTCGTGTACTCCATGGCTCCGGCGTCCTCGAGCGCACCCTTCACCGAGGCGATGGTCGAGCCCTTCTGGCCGATGGCGACGTAGATGCAGCGGACCTGCTTGTTCGTGTCGCCCGACTCCCAGTTGGCCTTCTGGTTGATGATCGTGTCGATCGCGATGGCCGTCTTGCCGGTCTGGCGGTCGCCGATGATCAGCTGACGCTGACCGCGGCCGACGGGGATCATCGCGTCGATGGCCTTGATGCCGGTCTGCAGCGGCTCGTGGACCGACTTGCGCGACATGACGCCGGGCGCCTGCAGCTCGAGAGCGCGGAGACCCTCGGACGCGATGTCGCCGAGGCCGTCGATCGGGTTGCCGAGCGGGTCGACCACGCGGCCGAGGTAGCCGTCGCCGACGGGGACGGAGAGGACCTCGCCCGTGCGGGTCACCTCCATTCCCTCCTCGATGCCGGAGAACTCGCCGAGGACGACGACGCCGATCTCGTTCTCGTCGAGGTTCTGGGCGAGGCCCAAGACGCCGTTCGAGAAGCGGATGAGCTCGTTGGCCATGACGCCGGGGAGTCCCTCGACGTGGGCGATGCCGTCGGCGGCGTCGATGACGTAGCCGACCTCGGTGGTGGAGGCCTTGCCCGGCTCGTACGACGAGACGAAGTCCTTCAGCGCGTCGCGGATCTCATCCGGGCTGATGGTGATATCTGCCATGGGAATTCCTATTCGTTGGGTCCGTGCGAGCCGAAGCGGTCGTCGGGGCCTGACCTGGTGGTGCGGAGGTCGGAGGCGGCGCGAGCCGCTTCCTGAGGATACGTGCGTCCGTCAGGACGCGAGCTGGAGCTTCAGGTCGGAGAGCCGTGCGGACACGGTCCCGTCGATGACCTCGTCGCCGACCTGCAGTCGCATGCCGCCCAGGAGGGAGGGAACGACGAGCATGTTGACGGAGACGGGCCGGTCGTACTGCCGCGAGAGCGCGGACCGGAGGCGGTCGAGCTGGTGCGGCGGGAGCGGGGACGCGACTGAGACCGTGGCGATGGTGAAACCGCCCTGGTCGGCGACGACGCCGGCGGCGAATCGCACGAGCTCCGGGATGCGACGACCGCGCGGGTGCGCGATCAGCTGCCGGAGGATCGCGAGGGTCTCGGCCGAGGCCTTGCCCTCGAGGAGGCGCTGAACGAGCGAGACCTTCGAATCGGACGCGGCCAGCTTGCTGCCGAGAGCCAGCTCGAGCTCGGCGTCGGACGAGACGACCGCGCCGAACATCTGCAGCTCGCGCTCGATCGAGACGCCCTCCGGAGCGGATGTCGCGATCGCGCGGACCCCGACCTCCTCGATCCCGGCGACGAGGTCGCTCGGGCTCGACCAGCGGTGGCCGGCGATCACGGTCAGCAGGCGCTTCGCGTTGACCCCGAACGGAGCGAACACGCGGGCCACGAGAGCCCGCTTGCTCGCCGCGTCCACGCTCGGGTCCGAGAGGGCCGAACGCAACTGGGCCTGCGAGTCGATGACCCGGGCCGCTTCGAAGAGCTGCTGAGCGTCCTCGAGTGACACGTGACCGTGGAATGCGGACAACTCCGCCTTCGCGGCGGCCAGGGCCTGTCGTGACGCGCTTCCCATCAGCTGTTCGCCTTCTCCGAGGCCTCGAGGTCGGCGAGGAAGCGGTCCACGATCGCGGACGCCTTCGCGTCGTCGTTGAGGCTCTCGCCGATCACGCCGGAGGCGAGGTCGATCGCGAGGGTTCCGACTTCGGAGCGCAGGGCGACGACAGCGGCTTGACGGTCCGCCTCGATCTGGGCGTGCGCGTTGTGCAGGATGCGCTCCGCCTCGGCCTGAGCCTGCTCCTTCTTCGCCGCCACGATCGCGTTGCCGTCGGCGTTCGCCTTCTCGCGGATGACTCCGGCTTCGGCGCGCGCTTCCGCGAGCTGAGCGGTGTACTTCTCGAGAGCGGCTTCCGCCTGGCGCTGAGCCTCGTCGGCCTTGGCGATGTTCCCCTCGATGGCGGCGGACCGCGCGTCGAGCAGCTTCTGGATGCGCGGCAGGACCAGCTTCCAGAAGAAGAACAGGAGGATGAGGAAGATCACCCCCGACCAGAAGAAGTCGTAGAACTCCGGGATCAGAATGACCGCGGGGACGTCACCTTCTTCCGCAGCGATGTTCACAGCGGTGCTGAACACGACTACGCCGCGAAGATGAAGTAGGTGGCGAGGCCGATGAGCGCGAGCACCTCGGTGAACGCGATGCCGAGGAACATCGTGGTCTGGAGGCGGCCGGCCATCTCGGGCTGGCGCGCCATCGCCTCGACGGTCTTGCCCGCGACGATGCCGACACCGATACCGGGGCCGATCGCTGCGAGGCCGTAACCGACCGTCGCGATGTTGCCGGTGAGTTCGGCGAGAACGGTGACTGAGTCCACGAGTGGGTCCTTTCAGTGGGGTGATCGTATGAACGGGTGGGAGCCCGTGAGTTGAGGTGTCAGTGCTCCTCGGCGACGGCCAACTGGATGTAGACCGCAGCGAGAAGAGTGAAGATGTACGCCTGGAGGACGGCGACGAGCAGCTCGAAGAGCGTGAAGGCGCCTCCGAAGGCGAAGGTCACGACACCGAAGAGCTTGAAGCCCGGGTCGACCTGCGAGCTGAAGAGGAAGAACTGCGTGGCCGAGAAGCAGAGGACCAGCAGGAGATGCCCGACGATCATGTTCATGACCAGTCGCAGGGCGAGCGAGAGCGGACGGATGATGAACGTCTGCAGCAGCTCGATCGGCGTGAGGATGAAGTAGATGAGGAACGGGGCTCCGGGCGGGAACAGGGCGTTCTTGAAGAAGCCCATCCCGCGGTCCTTGATGCCGGCGTAGATGAAGGTGACGTAGGCCACCAGACCGAGGAAGAGCGGCATGCCGACGACGGACGTTCCCGCGATGTTGAGGAACGGCACGATGCCGGTGAGGTTCATCGCGATGATCGCGAAGAAGATCGTCACCAGGATCGGCAGGAAGCGGCGTGCGTCCTTCTCGCCGAGGATGTCCTTGGCGATCGTGACGCGCACGAAGTCGAAGGCCATCTCGACGACGCTCTGGAAGCGTCCGGGCACGATGCGCATCTTGCGCGTCCCGAGCCAGAAGAACAGCATCAGCGCGATGACCGCGATGAAGCGGACCATCATGACGCGGTTGATCTCGAAGGGAGTGCCGACGAAGAGGAAACCGGGCGGGAAGAACTCCGAGATCGACGGGGTGTGGAAGTCACTCTCACCGGTCGAGGCAGAGACCAACAGGGTCACAGCGTTAGCAAACAGCGCTAGCTCCTGGAATTCGGGGCGTGGCACGCGGCAGCCGGATGATCTTCATCATTCGGACACAACGCTCTCGCGACGACGAAAGGTGGGGGTCTTTCCGCTCGGACGACGCTCGTACTCGACGACCGACATCAACGATGAGACGACCTGAGGACGGGCACACGTTCGCCTGCGGATTCGTCCCTACTGTAGCAACAGAACGGCCTGAGAGCCGAATCGTGTCGTTCTCAGACAGTGCACGGGTGGCGCTCACCTGGCGATGTCGCTCACGTTCGGCATCCGCGAGCGCGACACCACGAGGACATCGATCGCGAGGGAGCCGAGCACCGCGACGATGATCGTCACGAACATGGCCGTGCTGTTCAGCCAAGGCTGGTCGCGGAGGACCAGGGCCGCGATGACGAAGAGCACGAACTTCGCCAGCCACATGCCGAGTACGACGGCGAAGAAGCCGCCGATGTCGAGCCGGTTCGCGACCAGGATGCTCACCGCTGTGAGCGCGACCATCACTCCGCCGATGACCGCTCCGACGAGCGCGCCGATCGCGCCTTCTCCTCCGGCGACCAGGGCTCCGACGATCGCGCCGACCACGGCGAGAGCGGCGATGAAAACGCCCCCCAGCACGAGGGTCCGCCGCAGGATCGGCACGGAGGCGGGCTGGGGACGGTGGACGGCCGGGGTGTCTCCGGTCATGATGCTTCTTTCCGCGCCGGGGCAGGCGCCTGGGTATCCCGGACGAACGGCGAGCCGACCGGGGGTGCGACGGGCTCCGCTGCGGAGGCCCGGTCGAGGGGATCGAGGACGGGGGACGCCTCCGCCGACTGCGCCGCTGCCTCGAGCCGCTTGCGCCGACTGAGGGGCGCGAGGGTGACGACCGTGCAGGCGAGCAGCCCGACGCCGAGGAACGCGAGCGGGATCCAGATCACGTCGACGACGAAGATCAGGAGGCAGCCGAAAGCAACGACCGCTGTCCAGGAGTAGAAGATCAGGACCGCGTGCAGGTGCGAATGCCCCATGTCGAGGAGCCGGTGGTGCAGGTGCTTGCGGTCGGCGCTGAACGGCGACTTCCCCGCTCGGAGCCTCCGGATCACGGCGAGGCCGAAGTCCATCAGCGGCACGATCAGCACCGCGAACGGCAGGATGATCGGGATGAACGCCGGCAGGAGCTCCTTCGCCTTCAGCTGCGCGGGGTCGATCTGCCCGGTCACGGCGATCGCGGCCGTGGCCATCAGCATGCCGACGAGCAGCGCTCCCCCGTCGCCCATGAACATGCGCGCGGGGCGCCAATTGATCGGCAGGAAGCCCGCGCACGCCCCGACCAGCACGACCGCGATCAGCGAGGCGAGGTTGAAGTAGTCCGTCGGCGACGTCCGCTGGACGAGCAGGTAGCTGTAGAGGAAGAACACTCCGTTGGCGATCAGCGCGACGCCGGCGACCAGGCCGTCGAGGCCGTCGATGAAGTTCAGCGCGTTGGTCACCAGGACGATCGCGAGGACCGTGATGATCAGCGACATCCACGGCGATCCGACCGTGAGCCCGCCGATGGGCAGCGACACGATCTGCACGCCTTTCCAGGCGATCAGTCCGGCTGCTATCAGCTGGCCGGCGAGCTTCGTGGTCCAGTCGAGGTCCCAGATGTCGTCGGCGACCCCGATCAGGACGATGAGGAGGCTCGCCCCGAGGATCGCGAGGATCGGCTCGGGGTTCGCGAACACGAGCCGGAAGTACGGGACCTGCGACGCGATGCCGAACGACGCCACCATCCCGAGGAACATGGCGATCCCGCCGAGACGGGGCGTGGGCCGCGTGTGCACGTCGCGATTGCGGATCTTCGGGTAGAGCCGGTACCGCAGAGCCAGCCGCCAGATCGCGAAGGACAGGACGAACGTGACGACCGCGCAGGCGAGCGAGACGAGGACGAAGGCGATCACGGGCTACTCACCCGGGGCGGAGTCGGGGCGCGCGGTGCCGCTCGGCTCGTCCTGCAGGCGCGCTCCGGAGGCCCAGTCAGGTCGAGCGGAGGGAGCGGGCTCGTTCCGCGCCTCCGCCGTCTCCGTGGAGACGGAGTCGTCCGACGCCTCGGTCGTGTCGTCGGACGTCGGCGCACCGACGGTCTCGTCGGGCAGCAGCGCGCCGACCACCTCTCGGATCCGCTCGGCTGACACAACGCCCTGGCGAAGGATGCGCAAGGTGCCGCCGTCGAAGCTGAGCGCCGTGGCGTCGACGATCGTCGACGACTCGCTCGCTCCTGCGGGACGGTCGCCGTATCCGGTCCCCGCAGTCCCCGCGTCGAGGTACACGTCGACCGCGTCGCCCAGCTGCTCGAACGCCTCCTGGGCGGTGGTGGCGGAGGGACGGCCCGTCCGATTGGCGGAGGACACCGCCAGCGGGCCCGTCTCGGCGAGGAGTTCGAGCGTCACGGGGTTGTCGGGCATCCGCAGCGCGACGGTCCCCCGGGTCTCCCCCAGGTCCCAGATGAGCGACGGCTGCGCGTGCAGCACGATCGTCAGACCGCCCGGCCAGAACGCCTTGGCGAGCTCGCGCACGGCATCGGGCACGTTCTCGGCGAGGGCGTCGAGTGCGGCCACGTCCCCGATCAGCACGGGCGGAGGCGACTGCCTCGTGCGCCCCTTGGCGTCGAGCAGGCGCTGCACGGCCGCGGCGTCGAAGGCGTTCGCGGCGACTCCGTAGACCGTGTCGGTCGGCAGGACGACCAGCTCACCCCGCCCGATCGCCGTCCGCGCGAGACGAGTGCCGGTGAGGAGGTCCGTGTCGACGGAGCAGTCGTAGATGCGTGCCATAACGCGGCAATGATACTCGGACGGCCGGACGGCACCCGCGGAAGCCATGCGGTACCGTCTCAGCGGGATCGGTCCTGCCGTCCCCTTCTGTCCTGCTCCATCGACACGCGGGAGCTCCGTGCACATCCTCGTCACCGGCGGCGCCGGGTTCATCGGCAGCAACTTCGTCCACTTCACGGCGCGCGAGCGCCCTGAAGCTCGGATCACAGTCCTCGACAAGCTCACCTACGCGGGCGACCGCGCCTCGCTCGGTCCCGTCGCCGACCGCGTCCGGCTCGTCGAGGGCGACGTCGCGGACGCCGGGCTCGTCGATCGGCTCGTGGCGGACGCCGATCTCGTCGTGCACTTCGCGGCGGAGTCCCACAACGACAACTCGCTGGCCGATCCGTCACCGTTCGTGCAGACCAACATCGTCGGGACGTTCACCCTGCTCGAGGCGGTCCGGAAGCACGACGTCCGCTTCCATCACATCTCCACGGACGAGGTCTACGGCGACCTCGAGCTCGACGACCCGGCCACGTTCACCGAGCACACCCCTTACAACCCGTCCAGCCCGTACTCGGCTACCAAGGCAGGCAGCGATCTGCTCGTGCGCGCTTGGGTGCGGTCCTTCGGCGTGCGGGCGACCCTGTCCAACTGCTCCAACAACTACGGGCCTTACCAGCACGTCGAGAAGTTCATCCCGCGCCAGATCACGAACATCCTCGACGGTGCCCGACCGAAGCTGTACGGCTCCGGCGAGAACGTGCGCGACTGGATCCACGTCGAGGATCACAACTCGGGCGTGTGGACCATCATCGAGCGCGGTGCGATAGGCGAGACCTACCTGATCGGCGCGGAGGGCGAGAAGAGCAACCTCGAGGTCCTGAAACTGATCCTCGATGAGTTCGACCTGGCCGAGAACGCCTTCGACCACGTCACCGACCGTCCGGGTCACGACCTCCGTTACGCGATCGACTCGACCCGTCTGCGCACCGAGCTGGGTTGGGAGCCGCGCTACACCGACTTCCGGTCGGGGCTGGCCGCGACCGTGAAGTGGTACCGCGAGAACGAGTCCTGGTGGCGCCCGCACAAAGCGGCGACCGAGGCGAAGTACGCGGCGCAGACGAGCGCCTGATTCCGACGGTGGATCCGAGTGGGGACCCCTCAGCGCGATCCGAGCTGCGAGGCGCTCTGGTCGCCCAGTACGTGCTCGTCGCTCTCGTTCTGCTCTTCCTGGATCCGTTCGACGTCTCCCGTGTCACCCAGTTCCGAGCACTTGCAGGGTCAGTGCTCCCGGTCCTCGGGTCCGATGCGCTGACTCCAGGAGCTCTCCAGATCTCGCTGCTGGGCTTCCTCTGCCTTCCCCTCGGCGTCCTCATCGTCCTGGGGAGAAAGGCAGGCGGCGCACTGCCCGCCGCGGTCTCCGCCGTAGCGCTCTGCTCCGTCGCTCTCGGCCTGGCATCGATCTGGGACACGCCCTCCGGCGGTCTCGTCCCCGGATGCGCAGGCGTCGCGATCGGCCACGCGGCCGGAGCGTGGTGGGCGAGTCTGCGGCGCGCACTCGGGCAGCGTCGGCCTGACGTGAGCCGCGTTCTCGCCCGCTTCCACACCCGGGTCATCGCGGTGACATGCGCGGGAGGGATCCTCGTCGCGGTGCTCGGATCGCCGCTCTTCGTCTTCAGCCCGCGCGAAAGCCCTACCGACGCTTTGGGGGCCGACGCGGTCGTCGTTCTCGGACCGGCCGAGCCCGCACGAGTCGAGCTCGCTCGGAGGGTCGCGCTCGCCCGGCCGGGCACGCCACTGGTGATCTCCTCGACGTCGAAGAGAGGTGGATTCACGGATGCGGAGTGCAACGAGTCGGACGTCCATCCAGTCCTCTGCTTCGCCGCGACCCCTTTCACCACCGCGGGCGAGGCGTCCGCGGTCGAACGCCTCGCGGAGAGTCATCACTGGACCGAGGTTGCATACGTGACATCGGTTCCGCACGTGAGCCGCGTGCGACGCGTGATGGAGCGGTGCACGTCCCCGGACGTCCTGGTCGTTGCAGCGGATGCGCCCACATCACCCAGCGACTGGGGCTTCGCGTACGTCTACCAGATAGCGGCGACGGCGAAGGAGATCCTCCGCCCTCCGTGCTGAATGGGACTCGATCGCCGCCGGAGCGCCTCAGCGCCTCTGCTCGCGCAGGACGGCCACGAGGTCCGCGCGATGACGCCTCAGAGCTGCCACCGCCTCCCCTACCGCGTTCCAGTAGGGAGCAGGATCGGCGCGGAGCTCGGCCACCTGCGAGAGGACCAGATCGGGATCGAAGTCGAAGACGTTGTGGACGAAGCGATCGATACCCAGGTCGGAGTACGCCCCGAAGCCCTTGCGCTCGTAGCTCAAGTGCACGCTGGGCACGCCGCTCCTGATCGTCTGGAGGGATCCGTGGAGTCGAACTGAGATCACGACGTCCGGCCGCCTGGGCGAATTGGCGTGGACGACGTCGCGGAGCGTCCGGAACGGACCGGACAGCCCGAGCGAATGGTAGAACTCCGGGTCGTTGTTTCCACGGGCGGTCGCCTGAGCGAGGAGCTCGACACCGTCGAAGGCGGCGAGAGCGGAGATCCGATCCCGGTAGAGCGAGGTCCTGGCCCGCGTGGTGGCCAGTTCACGCGCCACGAGCCCGATGGGCCCCCCCTGCTCCGCAGGGACCGTGGTCGAAGGGTCCCATTCGGTCGGCAGGCCCAGGAGCGCCATGTCTGGAGCGCGGCGGACGTTGTCGAGCCGCGAGAGCTCCCGCACCGACCGGTCATCGCGCACCACGACGGCGGACGCGTCGGCGAGTCGACGTGCGACGATCGGAAGCGTGCCGACGTTCAGCGGCCCGATGCTCTGCGGCAGATAGACGTAGGGGACGCGGTCGGACCGGACGGGCATCTGGGTGACGTGGGCGAGCACCATCTTCATCGCTTCGACGGGGTTCTTGCCCCGCAGGTAGCCGCCGCCGACGGCGACCACGAGATCCGCGTCCGTGACCGCCTGCTGGAACCCGAGGGCTCGCCGGCGGAGCGTGAACGCGAGGGCCCCTCGCGCCAGAGTCGGGATGCTGCCGATGCTTCCCGATCGCCCGGTGAGCGGATGGATCACCGCGGCGAAGTCCGCCGCGTCGAAACTGTCCGGGTCGATCGCGACGAGGGTGAACTCGGCGTCGGGGTGGGCTTCGCGCACGATGTCCACAGCCTCGGTCACGAGCAGCCCATCACCGGAGTTGGTCGTGCTGTAGGCGTGGATCAAAGTGACCTTCATCGGTGCGACGCCGCCTCGGTCAGCACGCGTGCGTGCTCGTGAATCGAGCGATCCCACTGGAACCGCTGGACGTTCCGGAGCCCACGAGCTCTCAGGTCCTCCCGGAGACTCTCGCTCTCGGCGACCCGGAGCATCTCACCCGCGATCGAGTCCGCGTCCAGACCCGGGACGATGAGCGCGGCGTCGCCGGCGACCTCTCCGAGCGAGCCGCGATCAGAGCAGACGACAGGCGTGCCGCACGCCATCGCCTCCGCAACCGGAAAGCCGAAGCCCTCGTACTTGGAGGGGAAGACGAAGGCGAGAGCTCCGCGGATCAGAGGGACGAGGGCCGAGTCGGAGACGCGGCCGAGGTACCGGACCCCGGGGGTGCTCTCGACGACCTGCATGATCGACGCGCTCTCCCATGCGGGCGCACCGGACACGAGGAGGGGGATGCCGGTCGCGGCGAACACCTTCTCGGCCGCCCGGCACAGCTCGACGACGTTCTTCCGCGGATCGATGTTGCCGAGGTAGAGGAAGTACGGACCCGCGATGTCGAAACGCGCGCGCTCAGCCTCGTCGTCGGCGCCGACGACCGGAGTGAAAGTCGAGTGGTCGATGCCGTGTGGGATCACGGTGATCTTCGAGAGCGATCCGGGGGCGATGGTGTCGATGTCCCTCGCCGAGGAGTTCGAGATGGTGATGACCGAGTCGCTCACTTCGACGAGCCGCGAGACGCGTGCGCGCCAGAGCTGGTCCGACCGGCGGGAGCGCACGCCCTCCATGTGCAGGGTCGCGAGGCCGTGCACCGTGGAGACGATGGGCACCCTGGCCGGGATCATCGCCCCCGTGTCCGCCGGGTAATGCAGAACGTCGATGCCCTTGCCCGGGGCCAGCGGCCACGCGACTCCTTCCCAGCCGGCGTAGACCGCGCTGCGAGCACGTCCACGCGCCAGCGGGGGCCGTGCGAGAACGTGCTCGACGCCGAAACGGGAGAGTCCGGCGTAGATGGTCCGCGCATAGCGGGTGTTGCCACCCACCTGCTTGTCGAGGACACGGGCGGAAACCAGCACACGAGTCAAGCGGCTTCTCCATTCAGAGTGAGGGCACCGAGCCCGTAGATGCGCCGGAGAGCCGACTGCTGCGATCGGTCGTCGTACGGCTCCAGTGCGTCGGCGAGACGCTCGACCATCCGCTGACGGAAGACCGGGTCCACCAGGTCCGCCCAGAGCCCGACGAGCTCGGCGGGCTCGCTGATCCGCACCGGCACATCCACGTCCTCGAATGCCGGGATGTCGCGCACGACGGTAGGGATGCCGAGGGCGTTCGATTCGAGCAGGGCGATGGGGAACCCCTCCCACCTTGCGACGTGGACGTACACGTCGGCATCGCGGAGCTCGGAGAGCGCGTCCTGGCGCCCGAGCCAGCCGGTGATCCGCACTCCGGCGTCGCGCAGTGCGGTGGCATGAGCCTCGTCCCCTCCCCCAATCCAGACGGCGTCGACGTCGTGGCCCTCAGAGCGCACGGCACGGACCGCGTCTGCGAAGAAGGCGGGGTCCTTCTGAGGACCGAACCGTCCGGCTGCGACGAGTCGCAGCGATGCTCCCTCCGTGTCGGCCGGGCGCCGGGTAGGGAGATCTCGCGGAGGGACGTTGGGGAGCAGCTGTGCCGACGCACCGCTCCTCGCCCACCGCGACAGGCGGACTTCGCGCTGGGAGCAGCCGGCGTAGACGGCCGTGTTGAAGGACAGGACCCGCTCGATCATCCAGTAGATGTTCCGAGCCCTCGGACCCAGATCGCGGCGTTCGAACGAGTAGCAGTGCGGGGTGTAGACGATCGGACGGAATCGCGTGGACCGGAGGGCGACCCTCGCGTACGCACCGCCGAAGCTGGAATGCGCGTGGACCACATCCGGAGCGACGTCCGCGACATGCTGCCGGATCGCTCTGATGCGGCCGCCGAGACCGTTCGGGAGCGCGGTGACGCTCGCGAAGCCCGTCAGGTCGGTCGGCGCGAGAGGGGCGTCCTCCCGGGGGCAGTAGAGGAGGTGGTGATCCGCCTCGGGGAGGTTCCGGACGTAGTCGCGGATCGCCGCGGCCACACCTCCGCCGAAGCTCTCGGCGATGTGCACGACCGCCGGAGAGCCGGAGGAGTGCGACCGCTCACGAGCTCGACGCGCCGAGAAGACCAAGCTGATTCCTTCGTTGTCTGTGCCATGAGATACGTGCACCGGGCGAGCGAAGTGAAGGCGGCCAGGGGAGTCTCCGCAGATGCCGGACACGCTGCTGTCGCCCTTCCGGTCACATTACCGCACGGCCCGAAGGTCGATTCTTGACTCGGCGCATTCGACGGCCCCTCTTGGCGGGTCGTGAACGCGGGAGATCACTCGCGGCGGGAGCGGCGCCTCCGGTGGAGGCGGCGGATCTCCACCACGGCCTCCCGTAGCTTGCGCGACGTGCTGTCCGCTCGGGTGGCCACTCCGATCGAGGAGCCTCTTGCGGACAGCGCGAGCGCCCTCGCCGCGGACAGCGCGACAGCCGGCCGACGACTCCAGGGCGCGCTCGTGAAGGCGATGTACCAGTGGAGGGTCGTCGACCCGGAGCTCTCGACCTCGAGGTCCCACGCCGCTCTCTCCTCGGACGTGAGATCGTCCTCGACCGACTGAGCACCCGTCCTCTCGAGCAGGTCCCGCAGCGGGTACTGCGCTCGCAACACGATCGCTGTGGCGAGGAAGCGGCTCGCGAGGTCGTCGTCGGTGAGCCTCTCCCCGACAGACGTCAAGTCCGCTTCGCTCCGTGCCCGCTGGGGATCGCGGAGAGCGTGAACGGCGAGGACGAGGGCCGTGCCCACGACACCGGTGATCCTGGCGCGGCGGCCGGCGATGACGGCGAACTCCGACTCGGCCCAGAGCGCATCGAAGACCACCTCCGGCGCCGAGAAGAAGCCGGGGTACCGCCAGTGCACGTCGATGTCGCACGGCCATTCCGGGTGGTAGAGCGTCTCGGAGTGGAGCTCG